>DASZLX010000018.1:0-483064 GCA_035552155.1 Verrucomicrobiia bacterium
CTCGGTCCCGGGCACGGGAGTGGATGCCACCAATGGGGTCGTCACTTTTGCGCCGCAAAACCATATGAATCGGCCGGCGTGCGCATTGGCGGGCGGGATTTTGTATCTCTCTTACGGCAGCTATGGTGACACGGATCCTTATCACGGCTGGGTAATTGGTTACAACGCCACGAATTTCGCGCGGCTGACTAACTACGTTTTTGCCACCACGCCCAACGCCACCGTGAATGCTTTTGGCGTCAACGCGGGCGAAGGCGCGCTTTGGATGGGCGGCGACGGTCCGTGCGTAGACGCCAACGGCAATCTTTACATTGAAGCCGGCAATGGAAGTTTCAGCGCGCAAACAAACGGAGGCGATTACGGCGACACTTTTGTAAAGCTTTCGACGACCAACAGCGGATTTGCCGTTGCCGATTATTTCACGCCCTATAATCAGGCTTCGATGGCCGCCAATGATGAAGACCTCGGCTCGGGCGGCCCGATTCTACTACCCGATGCCGTGGGTAGCGCGGCGCATCCACACCTAATGATCGGCGCGGGCAAGGAAGGCACGCTTTACCTGCTGGATCGGGATAATTTAGGCAAATACATTCTCAGTTCGAACCCCGGCGCGACCGGCGACACGCAAATCGCTCAGGAAATAAAGACCGTCATTGGCGGTGTGTGGGGTTCGCCGGCGTATTTCAATCACGAGATTTTTTTCCAGGGGGCGGGTGATGTCTTGAAGGGTTTTGGCATTACGAACGGCGTCGTGACCACTTCGCCGATTTCGAAATCGACGACCAGTTTCGGCAGCGGCTACACCACGCCCTCGGTTTCCGCGAACGGCACCAGCAACGGCATCGTTTGGGTGATTCAAACGGACGCGTATTCCGGCAACGGCCCCGCGATCCTGCACGCTTACAATGCCACCAATCTTTCGCAGGAATTGTACAACAGCAGCCAGATCCCGGCCCGCGACAATCCGGGCGGCGCGGTGAAATACGCCGTACCGGTCGTGGCGGACGGCAAGGTTTTTGTGCGCGGCGAATACTCATTGTCGGTCTACGGCACGGGACGCGTGCTGCCGCCGCCACTGATTTCGCCGAATGGGGGCGTCTATACGAACTCGATCACGATCACTTTGAGCGGAGCCACCAACGGCGCGGCGATTTATTACACACTGGACGGAAGCACGCCCACGACCAATTCGATTTTTTACACCGTTCCCTTCACGCTGACGAATTCGGCGGCGGTGAATGCCATTGCGGTGGGAACGAATGGAATTTCCAGCACTCTCGCGATCGCTTCGTTTATCAATAGCTCGAGCATTGGCAATGGGACGGGGTTGGCAGGCGCCTATTACGCGAACCACACCGCGGCGAATCCTTACACCGGTTCGCCGACAATGGTTCGGACCGATGCGGTCGTAAATTTTAATTGGACCACCAATCCTCCCGCGGCTGGTTTTAATCTCACCAATTATACGGTGCGCTGGACGGGTTCGATTCAGCCGCAGTTTGACGAAACCTACACGTTTTACGCCACCGCGGACGACGGCGTGCGTTTGTGGCTCAACGGGCGGCCACTGATTGATGGGTGGGTTAATGAGGCCGCAACCACCTATTCGAACACCATCACGCTCCATGCGCAGCAGCTTTATAATATCGAAATGGATTATTATCAGAATACCGGCTCGGCTGTGGCGGAGCTTCAATGGAGCAGTCCCTCCACACCGTTGTCGGTCGTCCCTCAAACGCAGATTTATCCTTTTACGAATCCGCCGCCGTCCGTGGTGTTGTCCGCGCCCGTCACTGGCGCGACGTATTCCGGCACCGCGAGCGTGACGATGGGGGCGCAAGCGGACGCGCCGTATAATTCCATCCGGCAAGTGGATTTTTACGCGAACAACAATCCGGTCGGCACGGTCAGCGACAGTCCCGATGCGCCGCTTTACACATTGACCACCACAGGTCTCACTCCGAATCCCGGCGGCGAAGGCACGAATTCCAACCCGGTCAGCGCGACACCAGTGGCGGCCACAGTTTTCACCACGACCAGCGTTCAGGCGCAGGGAGCGGATTGGACGGCGGCGATTTGGCAGCCGAATGGAACCGGCGCTCCGGTCGCGCCAGTGGCCGGCAATAATTACGCGTGCCTGTTCAATGGAACCACGATCAGCAATAATTCGAGCAACACGCGGGTTCGCACTCCGGTCGTGGCCGGCACGCTCAATTTTCCCGGGGACTCGCTGACCTTGAATGCCAACACCGAATTGCGCATCAAGAACAGCCCGACCGTTCTGAACTTTCCCGGTGTGGGCGGCAAGCCGGGATTGATCCTCAACGGTGGAATGCTAAATCAGGGCATTGATGGGACGGCCAACATCACGGGAAATATCCAGATTATTTCCCAATCCTACAATTCCGCTGGCGGCAATAATGGCGGAGGCGGCGGAGTGGCGCCCAATCCGCGTTCGATTACGATTTCCGGCAATTTATCCGGCAGCGGCGACATGATTATCATGAACTGTTCCACCAGCGCGCCCGAGGCCATTTCCGGCGTTGGCAATACTTTCTCCGGCCAATGGATTGTGCAATGCGGCTGGCTGCAAGGGGTCACGCCGAATTCGCTGGGCACGAACAGCATCATCGTGGACCCGCTTTACACTGGCTATCTCGCCACGATGCCCAATGCCACCTCGCCGAATGGACCGGCGCTATTGGAAGTTAATTATGATCTCACCAGCTCCGGCTCGCTCACGCTGGCCCACGGCGGCCTGATGAACCTGCACCAGAATTGTGCGTTTACTGGAGTGACGATTAACGGTGTGTCGCTGGCGGGAGGCACCTATTCTTATGCGCAATTGGTTTCTCAATTCCCGAACAACTTTCTCCCCGGCGGTTCCGGATCAATCACCGTAAACCCGGTTGCGAATGCCGGTTTAGGAACGAATTCTGCGCCGACCGGTTTAAGCGCCATCGCCGGGAATGCGCTGGTGAATCTGTCCTGGAACGCGAGCCCGGGCGCGACGAATTACAATGTGAAACGTGCGACTGCCAGCGGAGGGACTTACACGACGATTGCCAGCGTGGCAGGCACGAGCTTTACTGACAACGGACTGGCGAACGGCACCACGTATTATTATTCCGTGTCGGCGGTTTATTCGCCCGGCTATGTGCTGAGGGCGGTCGTTACGGACGGCAGTGGATTGAGCAGCACTTCCGCACCGGTGCAAATTTTCGTCAATCCCGGGAGCGGCCTTCCGTATGGACTGACCACCAACGGCGGCACGCCACCGTATTTGAATATGCCGGAGGTCGTTCCCGCCATCCTGCCCGGCTCGCTGCCGGCGGCGTTATCCGGAACGGGCGCATTCAGTGACACGGCCGATCGTGTGGCTGCGAGCGGTTTGATTCCTTATGCGCCGAACACACCTCTATGGTCGGATAATGCCGTGAAGAGCCGTTACCTGGCACTGCCCAATGACGGCGGCGTGATGACGCCGGATGAACAAATTGCCTTTGTTCCCACAAATTCGTGGACGTTTCCCGCGGGTACTGTTTTTGTGAAAAATTTCGACTTGGTGGTCAACGAAACGAACACGGACATACCTCCGCGCCGGCTGGAAACCCGGCTGCTGGTGCGCGATATCAACGGGCAGGTTTACGGGGTCACTTACAAATGGCGCGCGGACAATAGCGACGCCGATTTGCTCACGACCAGTTTGAATGAGGACATTCTCATTACCAACGCGGTCGGCGTGCGCACGCAAAGCTGGTATTACCCCAGCCCGGCGGACTGTCTCACATGCCATACTCCGGTGGCGAATTACGTGCTCGGCGTCAGCACCCGGCAGCTCAACGGCAACCTGACTTATGCCGCGACCGGCCACACGGACAACCAGCTTCGCACCTTGAATCGGCTCGGTCTCTTCAATCCGGCAATCAACGAGGCGGACATTGCCAGCTATGCGCAAATGGCGTCCCTCACCAATTTGAGCGCGCCGGTGGAACAACGCGCCCGTTCCTACCTGGACGCGAATTGCGCGCAATGCCACCAACCCGGCGGCGTGGGCATCACCTTCGACGCGCGATACGACACGCCGTTGGCGAACCAATCCCTCACCAATTATCCGGCGCAATTTTCACTGGGCTTTGACAATGCCTGCATCATCAAGCCGCAGGATGTCTGGCGGTCGATCATCTGGCAGCGGATGAATACGACGAATGCCGCAACGAAGATGCCGAACCTGGCGCGCAATCTCATCGATACCAATGCCGTGGCAGTCATGGCCGCATGGATTAACAGTCTGCCGGGCGTTCCTGCGCTGGCACCACCCGGGATCACGCCGGCGGGCGGAACGTTCAACGGCGCGGTCAGCGTGACATTGCAACCGCCCGACAACAACGCGGCTATTTATTATACTTTGAATGGCACATTGCCGACGACCAACTCGCTGCTCTACTCAGGGCCGTTGCTGGTGGGCACGAATACGACGCTCCTGGCCAGCGCGTTTGAGACGAATTTCGACAACAGTGTTGCCGCCAGCGCATTGTTCACGATCCAGGCGCCTTTCTTCACCACGGAGGCCTTCACGAGCGGCGGCGTGTTCCAGTTGGGATTGTCCGGCGCGGCGGGCAACCGTTACGTGCTGCAAGCCAGCACGAATCTGGTCGATTGGGCGCCGATTGCCACCAATATGGCCACGACCAATTTGTTCAACCTTATGGATTCCAACGCCGCCGGTTTTCCCTCGCGGTTTTATCGGGTATTACAACAATAAATCCGGGGGCTTTGCGTTAGAGCATTTCCAATTGCGCGCGCAATCATTCTCCGTTATGGGCCTGACGATCTGTCCGGGTCCCCTACCCTGCGAGTCATGGCCGACGTGATACTCTCGTCCGCATCAGAAGGACGCAAAATCACTCGAATGGGTGATTCGTCATTCGGCGTTGATTGGCTATGCTGGTGGCAGGCACTCAGTTCGTGAATCGAAAAAATGGGCAACCCACGCCGCTCAAGTTTCAATGCGATCGAGTCGTGACGTTATCGAAACCATCATCATTTCAACGGGAACTGCTTCCCGCCTATATTAATGAGGCCGAAGCTTGAGGAAGCCCGGCGGCCATAATAAAATCACCTGAGCTTGAACGACGGACCCAATAATTCCCACGCGTCTCCAGCGCAAGCCAGCCTGATACTTTTGCTGGCCGTGGTGATTTTGTTTTCGCCGCGGTTTGCCAACGCCCAGAATTTCGTCGCCAATGGAAGCTTCGAGTCCGTCAATCCAAAGCTGACGGACGATTCCTATACCGTGTCTTACGGCGGGCTGGCCACCAATGCGGTGGCCAATTGGATTTTTGGAATTTCAGGGGGCGCGGCCTATGATGGGATTGCGAACGGATCGGGAAATCTCGCGAAAAAAATCATTGAGGATGGCTCGAACACGGCATTCCTTCAGGGGGTCGGATCCATTTCACAAACCATCCGGCTGGTTGCCGGGACCTACAAGCTCTCCTTCTATGCCATGGGCCGGGTTCCGTTCGGCCCCAACACGATCGTGGTTTCCCTCGGCGATCTGTTGAACGAAACATTCACGCCCACCAATATCACTCAATTCAATTCCAACGATTGGATTCTTTACAGCTACAACTTCGTCGTGCCTGCGACCGGTTCCTACGTGTTGCGGTTTTCCGGGACCATTCCTTTCGTTCGTTCGTCGGATACCATCCCGTATTCGCGGGGCAGCGATTACATGACATATATCGACAATGTTTCGATCACGGTTTCTGTCGGTCCTGATTCCAAACGAATGTCGCCCGGAGCGGGAATGCCAAACTTTGGGTCGGCGTTGCCCGTATATAATGTGGTATTCGTCGGGGACAGCATCACGGCGGGCGCGACACTTTCCCACCCGGCAGCGGATTCAGCGTCCGTGCAATGTGCGCGGGACCTGGGCCAGCGGTTTGGTGTGGCGGTGCACATGTCGAACCAGGGCCACGGCGGACACACGACGGTGGATTGGAAGCCTTCCACAAACGCAGCATCTGATTTTCAGCGCGCCCTCAGTGCCGCGCGTTCCCTGGAATCCGAACAGCGGGGCCAATTGATTTTTTCGATCATGCTGGGCGCCAATGACAGCGCCGAAAGGGGTCCAAACGGCGCCCCGGTTTCTCCCGCCGCCTACCGGGACAATTTGGGTGCGCTCATTGACGGATTTCTGACGGGCTATCCGCAGGCTTATGTCTTTGTTCATTATCCCATCTTTTACACGACGAACACGCAGAACAGTTCGCTCTATGGACCGGTCGGACTGGCGCGGTTGCGTTCGTATATTCCCGAGATAGACGGGTTGATTTCCACCAACGCCGTCCGTCATCCCGGGCATGTTTTTGCCGGGGATAAATCAGCGTTCGAGTATTTTTCGACCAACTATGCGGCGGCACTTACTCCGGAAGCAGGAGCGCAGGGCACTTTTTATTTGCATCCCAATTCCGCCGGCGCCGCGGTATTGGGAGAAGCCTGGGCTGACGCCATCGGGGCTGCCCTGGACAAGCAATCGCCGCCCGCGCGGGTGTTGACCCATGCGTCTCAAATCCGGGACCTCAGCGCGAGCGAGACGGCCAAATCACTGCCGGTACACCTGTTGGGCGTGTTGATGGATACGGTCGAAACCGATTCGGATCGTCGAGCGGTGGTTTTGGAGGACCAGACGGTAGGCATTTATGTGACGACGGCAGCCAATGCGCAGGACATCCTGGCGCCCTTTCATCGGGGCGATTTATTGGAAATCGAAGGCTTAACTGCCAGCGCCGAATTTGTCCCGATTGTTCAGGTCCAATTGGCCCAAAAACTCGGCACGGCTCCCATACCGGCAGCCAGACCTGCCACCTACCAGCAGTTGGTCACGGGCGCTTTGGACTCGCAATGGGTGGAAGTAAAAGGAGTTGTTCGGCAGTGTTTTAATCCGGATTCGGGAAGCGATGTGCAAAGAGTCATGGTCGAGGTGGATGGGGGCCTGGTGCAAGTCACGTTGGGCCGGAACGCTGCCGCCGGAGTCGAGCCGGATGCCGAAGTGAAGGTGGATGGGATTTGCGTTAACAGGTTTAATCGTAAACGCCAGGCGATGGTTCCGGCGTTGCAGGTTCCTTCGGAGGCGCAAGTGGTGATTGAAATTCCGGCGCCGGCCGATCCTTATTCGGCGCCGATCCGCTCGCCGACGAGCCTCTCGACTTTTTCTGCGCAGAATCTTTACGCCTATATGCATCGAGTGCATGTGCGCGGAACGGTAACCTACGTTCAATCGGGATCCTCCATTTGGATTCGTGAGGACAACAAAGGACTCAATATCCGGACCAGTCAACAAGATCGCTTGAGGCCCGGGGACGTGATTGACGCGTTGGGTTTCCCCGTGTTTGGCCTGAATGCGCCGCAACTCGAAGACGCGGTCTTCAGAAAGATTGACCGGGCGCAACCGCCCCTGCCGGTGACCCTGACCAACCTGGATGAGGCATTCGACCGCGAGGATGATTTGGTCAGCGTTCAAGGAGTGCTCACGCAAATGCAATCCTTCCTGAACGGGATTTCTCTTACGCTGGATAAGAACGGGCAATTGTTTAAGGCGATCCTGAAGACGCCATCGCCCAGGCAATCGAGGCCCGATTGGCAGATTGGCGCCATCGTGCGGATCACAGGCATTTGCACGCTGGCGAGCGACGAAGCGCAGCCTTCGCCCGGAATATCGCAACCCCCGTCGTTTCAAATCCTTCTAGGTTCGCCCGCGGATTTGGAAATGGTGCAACCGCCTCCGTGGTGGACGCTTCAGCACATCGCGCTGATGCTGGGCGTGGCAACCGGGATTTTGATTATCGCGGTGGGGATTGTATTGATGGTTTCGCGCCACCGTCTCGGCCAGCAGCAACACCAGCGCCAGATGGCGGAAGCGGAGTTTTCCGCCATTTTATCAGAACGCAATCGACTATCGCGCGAGATTCATGACACCCTGGCGCAAGGGATGGCCGCCGCGCTGGTGCAATTGCGGCTCGCAAAAAAGCAGTTAAAACAAAACGGAGAAACGGCACTCCGGCATTTGGATCCGGCGCTGGCCCTGGTGACTGATAGCTTGCGGGAAGCCCGCAACTCCATCTGGAATATGCGCTCGCATGTTCTGGAGAGCGGGGATTTAAGCGGCGCTTTGGAAGGGATTTTGAAACAAATGGCCGACGGCACTGAAATCGCGACGAGTGTCGAGGTCAGCGGGAAGCCACGGCGGCTTTCGCCGGTGATTGAAAACAACGTTTTGCGGATCGGCCAGGAAGCCATAACCAATTCCGTCAAATATTCCCGGGCACACCACATCCGGATGCTGCTGGACTTTGGCAGGGAACAATTCCTATTGCGCGTGACAGACGACGGCCTGGGATTTGATCCCGTCGCTCCCAAAGAGAGCGAAGGCGGTTTTGGCCTGGTGGGCATGCGGGAAAGGGCCAGCGAATTAAATGGCCAACTGGACATCCGGAGCGGCGCGGGAAAAGGCGCCGAAGTCACTTTGAGGATTCCCCTCTTTCGCGATTGAAGGCGCACCCGAATGGGCGCGCTGTGGCCGCCGACGGCGAATTGATCCTATCGTGCAGCGACAACATAATAAGATTCAGATCATGCTGGTGGACGATCATCCCGCTTTTCGCGTGGGGATGGCGGCCCTGATCGAAACTGAACCGGACCTTCAGGTCATTGCGCAAACGGGCTCTGGCCGCCAGGCCGTGGAGCTATACCGCCAACATCGGCCGGACGTGGTGCTGATGGATTTGCGGTTGCCGGATTTGGGAGGTGTGGAAGTGACGATTGCCTTGCGCAAAGAATTTCCGGACGCGCGGGTCATCGTCCTCACCACTTTCGATTTGGACGAAGATATTTTTCGCGCCACTCAATCCGGCGCTCAATCCTATTTGTTGAAGGACATGCCAGAGGATGAATTGATTGCAACCATTCGCGCCGTTCATGAGGGCAAAGTAGCCCTGTCGCAGAGGGTGGCCGAACGACTCGCTGCGCGCCGCCGGCGCCCCGATCTTTCGCAGCGTGAACTCGACGTCCTCCAACAACTTGCCCGAGGCCGCACCAACAAGGAAATCGCCGCCCATTTGTTCATCTCCGAAGACACCGTCAAGTCGCACATCAAAGGCCTGTTTTCCAAATTGAATGTCAAAGATCGCACGGACGCGGTGATTACCGCCTTTCGGCACGGCATTGTGCATCCGTAATCGCCTTCGGACCCGGAAATCGAGGATAACGTCACGTTTGAGTCATTTCCAAATTCACTCCTTTGGGTGAGTGGACGGTTGGGCGACACCGACTCATAGTTCTCGCATCTACATGAACACCGCGCTCGCAACAATGGCAATCGCGCCTTTGGCAGCAGCGCTTAAAACCGCCGATTTAACAGATTCCGAAAGACGCGCCCGATGCCAACGACCGCAATCCGGATGTCAGACGCTGCCATAAAAATTGTGATTGCGATCAACCCACCGAGTCGCCGACGCCAGGGGTCCATCTGGCAACGGGGATTCACTTTGATCGAGTTATTGGTGGTCATCGCCATCATCGCCATCCTGGCGGCCCTGCTCCTCCCTGCCCTGGCGAAAGCCAAGACACGGGCCCAAAGAGTTGCCTGCCTGAATAATCTTAAACAAATGGATATCGCCTATCGAATGTATCAGGATGACTTCGGTGGCGTCGGCATCGATTACTTCGACAACAGCGGCAACAACGCTTTGTGGATGGGAACGCTGGCCGCTTACTATGGAACGGCTCATCAAATCGTGTTTTGTCCGACCGCTTCAACTCGCGGCACCGTGACCACGTCCAAGGGCGACGCCCAATCCAGTTGGCGCTGGACCGCGAACAACATTGACTTCGACTTCGGAAGCTATGCGATCAACGGATGGCTTTATGGCGATTCACCCATTCACGGCGGGGCTACCACGGTGAATAAAGCGGGATATTTTGTGAAGGAAGCGACCGTTCAGTCCCCTTCTCTCACACCCGCTTTCTATGACAGCATCTGGGTGGACGCGTGGCCATCTGTGACGGATTTACCGAGCATCAATCTTGACCTTATCAAAGGTTCGGTCGGCGTGGATTTGCCGCCGAACGCGAACGAATTCGACCGTTTACTTATCGCCCGCCATCCTCTGACCCACGGCAAGACCGTCTATAACCAACCGATACCCGGCCAAATCGACATGGCCTACGTCGATGGGCACGTTAGCGGGTTCAGATTGCAAGACGTCAAGACGGTTTATTGGAGTCTGGGGTGGCCCGGCCCGATTGGCAGTCCCTGGGCAACCAGCCCGTAATTAAAAGCGAATGACTACACTCTATCCACCTATTACAAACTCCACCACCTCTATGAAATTGAAATTCATTACCTCCCGCATGGCAAAACGTATTTTTCCGCTCCTGGTTTTGGGAGTGGTGATCGGGATGGCGGCTAACGGTCGCGCCCAAATTGTCGCGAATGGAAGTTTTGAGCAACCAGGAAGCGCGACTGACCAATACACGGTGACATTTCAAACCTTGCCGACCGATTATGTGACGGGTTGGACGTTAGGCACTTCGGGTGTCACCTATGGGAATGGCAATGCTTACGACGGTATTTGCGGCGGCAATGGTTTCGCGGCGGGAAATTATGAGGACGGGTCGAATTGCATCTTCCTGCAGGGCGGCATGGCGGCGACTACCGTGACCTTGACCGCGGGTTCCTATACCCTGTCTTTTTGGGCCATGGGGCGCGTCAACGCCGGCAATGGGGCGAATCCAATTGCGGTTACAGTGGGAAACGCGAATGGAAACATCTCGTCCAATACCGTGACTCCTTTGAATACCGGCGAAGACTCTTTAAGCGACTGGACGCAATACCTTTTTAATTTTACCGCGCCGAGCGACGGCGCCTACCAATTGACATTTCAAGCCACGATACCGTATGGCCCCAGCGGCGATCACACGACCTTCATCGACAATGTTGCGATCACTCCGGGGGGTATCGCGCCGTCCTTTGGCAGCCAACCAACGCCCGAGGAAATGGTCTATGTGGGCGGAACCGGGCGCTTCTCGGCGCAAGCCAGCGGCTCGCCAGCGCCGTCCTACCAATGGCAGATTGAATCCAACGGGGTCTTTATCAATTTGACCAATAGCAGCCGGATTTCCGGCGCCACCAATTCGACACTCACGATCAGCAACCTGGTCGCCGGAGATGCCACCAATTACCAGGTGCTGGCCTCGAATACCTCCGGCTCGGCGACTAGTTCCGTAGCCCAATTGATTGTCGTGCCGGCGCCGACTGCAGGCAGCTATGACAGCGCCGTCTTCGCCCAACATCCAGTAGCTTATTACCCATTGAACGAGACTGCGGACCCGAGCAGTGGGACAGCGGAGGCGTTCGATTTTTCGGGCGGATTCAACGGCGTCTATGGCGCTTCCGTGCTAAACGGCTTCGATGGCACCGTCGGTCCCACGCCCTCGGACGGTTTTCCAGGTTTTCCGGCCGACAATGTCGCGGCACTTTTACCCTCACCCAGCGGGGAAATCACGCTGGCTCCATGGCAGCTAAATACCAATACGGTCACCTTCACGGCCTGGATATTTCCCATCGGGGTGCAGAATCCATTCGCAGGTCTGATCTATATTTTGGGCGGACCGGACGGATCGGGATTTAACTTCACCGGAGGTGGCAACGTGGACACGAACGGCAACAGCACATTGGGTTATACCTGGAATTTTGATGGAGGCACTTACGGATGGAATTCCATGATTGCGCCTCCGCAAGCTCAATGGTCGTTTGTGGCACTGGTCATCACTCCGACCAATGCGACGGTCTATATTCTCAACACCAACGGCGTTTTAATTGCGAGCCAGAACCATGTTCATCCGGTGGAACCGTTTTCGGCGGCGCCTCAGTTTGGATTTTTCCCGGGCCAGGCAAATAACGATGCCTTCAACGGTTCAATGGCGGACGTGGCGATCTTCGGTCAGTCGTTGAGTGGGCTTCAGATTGCGGAGCTCTATGCCGCGGCCGCCGGAAGCGCACCGCCGGTTCCACCGTCCATTACCAGCGAACCAACGCCCAGCGCGGCGGTTCTCTATGCTGGTGAAACCGCGCGCTTCACCGCCCAGGCAGTCGGCATACCCGCCCCCTACTACCAATGGAAAATCCAATCCAACGGCGTCTTTGTCAATTTGAACAATAGCAGCCGGATTTCGGGCGTTAACGGCACGACGCTCACGATCAGTAACGTGAGCGCCGGCGATGTCACCAATTATCTTCTCACTGTCACCAATACGTTCGGATCGACCAATAGCTCCATCGTGTCGTTGGCGGTGACGCCGCCCCCGGCGGCGGGCAGCTATGCCAGCGCCGTTCTGGCTGACAATCCCTGGGCTTATTACGAGTTGAACGAAACGAACGACCCGAGTACCGGGACGGCGGTGGCGTATGATTTTGTAGGTGGCTTCAATGGTATCTATGGCACCAGCGTCCAAAATGGCTTTAACGGCGTGGTGGGTCCGTTTCCTTCGGATGGATTTCCGGACTTTCCGACTAATAATACCGCGGCGCTCTTTCCTGCTCCCGACCCTACTTCGGCAATCACGTTGGCTCCCTGGGGAATAAATACAAATGCAGTGACCTTCACGGCCTGGATCAATCCCGCGGGACAACAGACGCCATTTGCCGGCTTGATCTATGTTGTGGGAGCGGACGGCCTGGGCTTTAACTTCACTCCCTCCGCAGATCTCAATGGCAACGAAACATTAGGCTATAGCTGGAATTATGACCCGAACACTTTCAATTGGGATTCCGGCATAGCCCCTCCACCCGGTCAATGGTCATTTGTAGCGTTGGTCGTCACTCCCACCAACGCGACGGTCTATATCATCAACACCAACGGGACTTTAAGCAATAGCTTGACCTACAATCACGTGATCGAACCCTTTTCGTCGACCACCATGCTCGGAGCTTTTCCCAATGGGGACCCAACCTATAACTATCACGGATCGATGGACCATGTGGCGATATTCGGCCAGGCGTTGAGCGACAAGCAAATTGCGGCCCTGTATAACACCGCCGCTGGAGTTACGCAGGCAGTCACGTTGGGCGTCGCGCACGTCGGTGCGAATGTGGTCTTGACTTGGCCGGGCGGAGGGCAGCTTCTCCAAGCCCCCAGTATTCTTGGTCCGTGGACGACGAATTCCGCGGCCTCTTCTCCATACCAGATAACACCCTCAACACCGCAAATGTACTACCGGGTGCAGGTCAAATAATCTTTTGGCGCCAAGGTCATAACGGGCAGTCAAAATCGATATTTTGGCTGCCCGTATTGACATTGTTTGAGTGTTGGCGCACATGCAATTCGATTCGAAAATCCCTCTTCCGATGTACCGGTTCTCTCTGCAAACCCTTTTGGTCCTGGCAATGATTGGCGCATGGACGCCGCTGGCCGCCAGATCTCAGAACTTGGTTGCGAACGGTAGTTTCGAACAACCGGGACTCGTCAATGGCGACTACACGGTTAATTTTGGCGACCTGGCCACCAACGCGGTGCCTGGCTGGACCTTCGGCCTTTCTACCGGTACTACTCCCGGTGTCTATGATGGCCTGGTTTCCAATAATGGTGGCCTTAACGCCGGGAATATTGAGGACGGCAAAAACGCGGCCTTCTTACAAGGCGGTAGCATGTCACAAACTGTCCTGCTAAACGCAGGCACCTATAGCTTGTCCTTCTGGGCCATGGGCCGCTCCGACACGGGTACCGCGAACCCGATTACAGTGTCCGTCGGAAACAACTTGTCTCAAACTGTAACGCCCGACAATACGGCGGAAAACCTGCTGAGCGACTGGCAAAGTTACCTTTTTTATTTTAACGCGCCGAGCAATGGCTCCTACACGCTGGCATTCCAGGCGATGTTGCCTTACGACCCTCCCAGTGATCACACCACCTTCATTGATGACGTCTCGATCGTGCCTATTTCGGCAGTCCCACCACCGACTATTCTATCCGAGCCTTCCGCGAAGCAGGTGCTTTATGTGGGGCAAAGCGCGCAGTTCACCGTGCAATCCACAAATACCCCTCCCATCTCCTATCAATGGCGGATGGAAACGAATGGAATCTATGTCAACCTGACCAACGGCGGACGATTTTCTGGAGCTAACAGCACTACCTTGATTATCAGCAATCTAAATGTGGAGGACTTTACCAACTACGAAGTGTCTGTGACCAATGCGGGCGGAACGACTAACAGCACGGTCGCCGCTCTGGAGGTGTTGGCAATGCCTCCACCGAATTCATCCCGGGGCACAGTTACCATCATCAATCCGAGTTTTGAGGATAGCCCGCAATCGGAGGATAGCTATACCACGGGTTACGGAAGCCTCAATCCTCAGACCGGAGTTCCCGGCTGGCAATTCAGCTCCTCGGGCGGCGATTCCTATTCGGGTCTCGTTACCGAGTCCAGCGGTATTCTTGGCACTCTCAAGTATATCCCCCAATGCTGGCAGGCGGCTTTCATCCAGGGGACCGGCCAGTTCTCGCAGTCGGTGGCCTTCAAGTCCGCGGGAACGAATGTTATCCGCTTTTGGGCGAGAGGACGCAGCAGCGGCGGGGCTGGCGCGCAGACCATCATGGTTTCGGTAGATGGCGATGGAATCGGAACGTTCACTCCACTGTCGACGGGATGGTCGCTCTATACTTCGCTGCCGTTCAGTGTGACTCCGGGAATCCATGTCATCACCTTCACTGGAACGGTCCCGTTTTCAATGTCGAACCGTACTTCCTTTATTGACGGGGTGCAGATTGTTACTCCCGCGGAGGCCGCAGCGGTTGTTCCTCCGACTTCTCCGATTTACGACATCGTATTCATAGGGGACAGCATCACCTACGGCGCCACTTTGCCGGACCCCGCCACGCAAGCCGCGGCGGTGCAATGCATGCAGAGCCTCGGTACGCGCTTCAACATGGCGGTGCGGATGTCAAACCAGGGACACAGCGGTGCGACCACCGTTGACTGGCTGCCCTCATCGTCTTATTTCCAGGGGGCCGAGACTGCGGCGGCCGCGCTGGAGTCAAACCAGCCCGGACAATTGGTTTTTTCCATTATGCTCGGCGTCAACGATAGCGCGCAAAGCGGGCCGAACGGCTCACCGGTTTCCCCTTCCAACTTCCGGGCAAATTTGCAATCCATCATCGGTCAGTTCCTGGCCGATTATACGAACGCCTACGTTATCGTCCATTATCCGACCTGGTATTCGACCAACACCGACAACGGTGCTGTTTACGATGCGCCCGGACTGGCGCGCCTGCAGTCCTATTTCCCCGAGATCGATCAGTTGATTTCCAATTTTGCCGTCACGCATCCTGGCCGGGTTTTCGCCGGAGACAAACTGGCCTTCACTATTTTCTCCGCCCATTACCTGACTGATTTAACCGCGGAGTCTGGATTCGAGGGGACTTTCTATCTTCATCCCAATCTTTCGGGAGCCGTCGTTCTCGGAGAACTTTGGGCCAACGCGATTGTGGCGCCTCTGAACGTTACCTCCAACACCTCTTACGTGGCGTGGCTGCAGAGCACCGACAAAATTCCGGGGACAGTCGGAACGGGTTTCAGCGAGGTGCCGACGAACGCCCTGGTGAGCAACGGCGTTTTATATAGCAATCCTGATGGCCTGGGCATTGTGCTCGATAGCGCTTCCGCAAACATTAGCATCACAGCCGATATTCGCAGCGATCCGACTCTCACCGCCGTTCTACAAAGCTCAAGTAACCTCACCAACTGGAGCCCCGTCCCCTGGTCTATGGACATAAATCAAAATGGCGTTTTCACAGGTTATAGCCGCTATTCCCTTCAAAGCACCATCGGTTCCCAACAAAACAAAGAATTTTACCGCCTCGAGTTGAACTACTGAGTTTGTGGTCCAATTTTTGGAGTGGCGGCAACTGACCATGAGTCAGCTTGGAAAGGATGTTTTTGCGAGCGGCACCGCACGTTGTGCTTTGCCGAGGCGAGGAACCGATCCAGAACTGGTTGCGGGGCCAGGATTTGAACCTGGGACCTTCAGGTTATGAGCCTGACGAGCTACCGGGCTGCTCCACCCCGCGTTCAACCCTGAGAATACGTGTGAATCTGAGTTTACCAATACCCGAATCGCGCCGTTCGTTTGAACCGTCGCCACTTTGTCGCCACATTTTCAGCCCTCTGTTGGCGGATAAAATCGGACTCGTACACGGTCGGAAAGATTCTTTTCACTGCATTCTCATGCGAACTCCACCATAGGGTTGCGAGCTATTTAGATAAGGCTAACGCTGGGCCATTTTCCCGACAGAGAAACTATGTCGTATCACTTCGCCAAAGTGGCGGGTGAAAGGCTCCAGTATTGGCCACCGCCGCCTCTCGCACCAGGGCTCGGTAATGCTTGATGATTACTTCCGGCGAATTCCCCATCTCAGACGCGGTGAGGTTTTCGTCCTTGGTCTTGCCGAGGAAGTAGCTGCCAAAGCTGTGGCGCATCGCGTTGTGGCGCTGCGAGCACGCCATCGCCTCTGCGCGCAGGCTCATTGGCAGAACGAACGCCTCGCACCCAAGTTTGCGACGAGCCTCTTCTGATTGCACGACGAACGCTAGCGCCTCTTTGCGATTGTCAAAGTACCGACGCTGGCGACATCCACCAGTGTACTTCCTCCCCAGCGAAACGACCCAGTAGACACCGTTCGATAGGCTTTCCTTCCTGGGTTTGATCCGTGTGGGCATGATGCGGGGCCTCTCGACTTGGGAATCACTTGTCGAGTGACCGCAGTGCAGTGTTTCGACGACGCGGTAGCGGAAATTCCCGAGCCTCGATTCGTTGCATGCAGGCCAGAACGTCAGTGAGTCGGTAAATCGTGCGCCGTTTGCCCTGCACGATAGGTTTGAGCCAACCACATTTGGTGCAGCGATACGCGAGGTCCCAACTGCAAAACAACTTTGGCAATTGCGCTGCCCGTATTCATTGGCGGAAAAAATGACTCAAGTAACACTCCAGCTTGGTGCGGTAGCGGCCGCAAATCGGCACGAGATCCTGGACGACCGTAATACCAAAGGTGTAAGGGAAGGCACTCCTTGTGTTTCCGTGACAATGCAGGAACATCCAGGGATAGAATCTCTGGTTCTGAGCCGATGAATTCCGCAAAAAAACGGTCGCCGTGGATTCACGTTGACCGAGCCGGTTGTCGTGATCGGATTTGCCGCGCTCGAGCACAAAAGTACATTTCGAAGGTATCACACACATTATGCAGAAATTCAGAACGTCAATATTCTCCTTTGCCTTCATCGTTTCCGTGCAGATGGCTTTTTATTCGCCCGTGGGCGTTTGTAAAAGTTCCGCCGCACTCAGCGGTCCCATCCCGGCGAATTTTTTTGGCTTGCACGACCTGGGTTACGGAGCCAATGGAATACCCACTCCTACCAAGCCCTACGGCTTGATCAGAACGTGGGATCATTGGGGAAATGGCAACATTACCTGGGCGGGGCTTGAGCCGTCACGAGGAACTTTTAACTGGACGTCCATGGATGCGGCGGTGAATGCGCTCACGAATCAAAATGTCAATATTCTCCACTGCTTTGGCTGGCCCCCGTCGTGGGCGACCACTTGCACGACCTGTGCCCCGACCAATATCCAGGATTGGGATGACTTCATCACTGCATTTGTAACCCGCTACCACACGCGCGTTAAATATCTGGAAGTCTGGAATGAATCCATGGCGGGTGAGGGATTTTTTACCGGGACCACCACCCAGCTCGTCCAACTCGCCCAACATCTCTATACCATTACGAAATCCATCGACCCGACCGTCACGGTCCTGACGGCGGACGCGACCGGCGGCAAGGCGAACATGACACAATTTTACAGCAGTTATTTTGCCGCCGGCGGCGGCGCGTATGCGGACGTGATTGCGTTTCACGGTTATTGCAGCCTGGCCGGCGTGAATCAAATCACTTATCCGGAAGAGATCATCGGCATCGTCAACGCGCTGCAAGGGGCGATGAATTCTTACGGCCAGAGTTCGAAACCCATCTTTTGCACCGAAGGAGATTGGGGGTCGGAGGGAACGGGAGCGAATTGCCCCACGCCGGATGATTGCGTGGCATTCCTGGCCCGTCATTACCTCCTCCAATGGTCATTGGGGGTGTCGAGCTATGCCTGGTATGCGTGGGATAATAACAACGGCAATTGGCAATGGGGGCAACTGTGGACCCCTACCAACGGCCTCAATGCCGCGGGAATCGCGTATCAACAATTATACGGCTGGATGGTTGGCGCCACCATGACCCAGCCGTATATAGTCCAGGGTTCAGTCTACACCTGCGGCTTCACCCGCCCGGGCGGCTATCAAGCTTTGGCGGTCTGGACTACCAA
Source organism: Verrucomicrobiia bacterium (assembly GCA_035552155.1). Taxonomy (GTDB): domain Bacteria; phylum Verrucomicrobiota; class Verrucomicrobiia; order Limisphaerales; family DASXHY01; genus DASXHY01. Next base: position 18,425 of record DASZLX010000018.1, read on the forward strand.
TCGCTCCGCGCCCTCACAGTTCACTGTTCCCAGTGGGTACGTTCAATACCGAGACCTGGCGGGCAATTTGCAAAAGATAACTGGAACAACAGTTACCATCGGAATCAAGCCGATCCTGCTTGAGAACACGAATGGCATCACGCCCGCGATCTCAGGTTTAACCAGCCACACCAATGCTTATGGTGTTCCAGTAGCATTGACTGGTACCGTGAGCGCTGATGGCGCCTATCCGCCCAGTGGCACAATGATCACTGTAAACGTCAACGGGTCTCCTCAAACCACCAACATTTACGATTCGACGGGGGATTTTGCCATTAATTATACCACTCTAGGCCTACCAGCCAGTTCCACGCCCTATACAATTACCTATGCGTCCGCCGCCGCCTTGGGGTTTAATCCCGCAACCGACACCAGCACAACGCTGGAGATAATGCCACGGGGCGGGCCGGTCGCGGTCACCAATTGGGTGGGCGTTTTCAATAGCAGCGCCGATACCGCCAATTGGGTACCCGGAAATTCAGGAGCCGCCTCTTTTTTGGCCGGTGACGCCCCTCCAGGCGGCCCTTCCAGCGGCAGTTTGTTGTTTCAAGGCCCTTATGGCCCCGGGCTGGGAGATTGGAATGGAATCATCAATAACTCCCTTAACTTGAATGCCACCAACTGCACCGCACTCGAGTTCGACGCCAAGATAGAAGGTAGTTTGGACAACGCCGGCGGCGTGGGAGGTATCGAAATCATTATGGGTTCGCCCACCTACAATCCGCTGCCCTATACGACCTACACCGGCGCGACTATCAAGCCGGTTGCCACTAACAGCGGCTGGCAGCATTTTGTCATTCCGGCGTCCGACCTGGACAACGGCAATATTGCCGAGTGGGTATCCATCGGGCACCTGGAATTCTACATCTATGATGGCGGTTACGCTGCTTCCAATCTGATGGCGGTTGCCTATGACAACATAAAATTCACCGGCCCCGGCACGCAGACCCCGCCCGTCGCTCCCACGCCGGTTCTCTCAGGTTTCAAGAACCGCACCAATACTTATGGATCTTCCGTGACGTTAACCGGCACCGTCAGCGACAACGGCGTCTATCCGGCTGTCGGCACGGTCATCACCGTGACCATCAACGGAACGCCGCAAACGACGACTCTCTCCGATTCAACGGGAGATTTCAGCATTCATTACAACACCGCCAGTCTGCCGGCCAGTGCTACGCCCTATACCGTTGCCTATTCGTCTCCCGCTGGCGGCGGCTTCAATGCGGCAACCGATTCAAGTACAACCCTGACCATCGTCGCACCGCCGGAATTAAGCGGCATGCTCGCCAGCAACTCTCAACTCGTTTTCAGCTACCCGACGCTCGTGGGGCAGAATTATCAGCTTCAATACTGCACGAACCTCGCCTCGGGTTTGTGGCTTCCGGCGAGCGGCTTGATTCTGGGCTCCGGCGCGCTTATCTGGGCCACCAACAGCCTCTCCGCGATGCTCCAGCAGTTCTTTAGACTGTCCATAACGCAATAGTCCAGCCGGGAACATTGCATCGGCCGAGCTGATCGTCTTCAGCATGAAAACCCTTATAAACCACTTCTGCTTTCACTGTGGCCGGATGGGAAGATGGAACTGTTCCCAACAAGGACGGTAAACGGCCCTGGGTCATTGCGGAGCCGGCAAAAATTGCGGTGCGCTTGGATAAAATCGGAGCTTCTCAAACGTTGAACGCGTCCTGGACCGATCCCAGAAACGGAGACAAGGTGACGGTTGGAACCGTGCCTCCTGAAGGTGAAAGACAATTTGCTCCGCCGGAAAAGTGGGAAGATGCCATCCTGCTTCTTGAATCGAAGCTTTGAATTGTTCTTTCGGGACCACCCGGGAAAAGCCAGCGAACTAGTGCACCCAGCGATCGAATAGCGCCCGCCTCATCTTCAATTCCAAAGAAGAGACTAGCGCGCAGTCCCGGTAGCCGGCCAATCCAAATGTTCGCGCAAAAAGTCGAATGTTCCCTTGCCATGGATGGTATGCGGGCCGGTGAACCATTCGAGAGTGCATTGGTCGTGAAGTCCCAGGCGCGCTTCATACAGAAAACGCACATTGGCGAATTCGTACGCCACTCGATCGTCCGGAGCAACCTGGTCAAAATGTCCGCGTTCCACCATGAACGGACGCGGAGCGATCAGTGCCGTAACGTCCGAGTAGTTGAACGTGTTGCCCATATTGAACTCGTACATTTCGTATTCGGGAGACCAAACGTAACTATAAGAACTATCGGTCGTGGCACACTTCCAAATCCAATCGTTGAAATCACCCGAGCAGATGGACAGGCAGTAATTCGTCACCAGGGCGGGCAGTCGCACGGCGGATTTGCCGCCGTAGCTCAGGCCGTAAAAGGCAATTCGGTTCGGGTCAACGAATGGCTGCGTTTTCAGCCAATCGGTAATTTGCTGGTGCTGCGGAACAATGATGGAGAACAATGATTTTCCCAATGGATTCGCCTTGCGTTGAAGCGTGCGAAAAGTGTCCTCAAAAATATACGGGTTTTGCGGCGCGAACGTAACGAAACCCATCTCGCATAAGCGGGCGGCAAAATCGTGGTAATACTTCGAATCACCTTTGATGGTGTCTTCCGAGCGCCCTTCCAGGCCGTGCTGGCAAACGACTACCGGACGCCGCTCACCGGGTTTGAGGTCTTTCGGCACCAGTAGAATTCCCCGGGCAATCACATTCGGAAACACGTCCATGACGACTTCGTACCCCGTCCATTTCGGTTCGTCATACATGACGCGCGAACGGGGATTCGGCGGCAGGAGCGGGTCGTCGATTTTTCCAATGATGTGGCGATAGAAAATATCGCGATAGACCGCGGCGCTCTGCTGGAATTTTTCGGGCGATGTGGTGTCGAGATTCTTCATGAATTTCTGCCGCGTGGTCTGGCTCACCGCCAGCAACCGTTGGTTGTGGAGATCCAGCTCATGCACCTGTCGCGCTTCACGCGCGGCCGCATCCGGGGCCGGTTGCAATTTTTCGGGCGCCGAACCTTCGCCGGCCAGATGACCGTGGCTGGTTAGAGCGGATAAAAATGCAGTCAAGGCTTCCTGGCTGCCAAAAGGCCCCTGCCCCGCATCGCCACTGGTGATCAGGTCCAATCGCGGCGCGGGACGTAACTCACCGATGAGGGCGCGCGCGCGCGCGAATTCTGATTTCACGTCATCGAGCGCAGGTGATTTGAGAATTCCCGGCGCGCCGTTCCCTTCCTGCGCTGGCGTATAAGCTCCGCCTCCGGGCATGCTGACTTCGGGACCTTTGGCTGCTTCAATAATCAAGTTGTTCGGAGCAATCATCGCCGCCACTTCCGCATCGCCAAATTCTCCGAGCAAACCAAAGAGATTGCGGTCGATGGGTTCCCGCCAGATGACTTTGCTGCGCTCATTGAAGTAGCCGCTCACGCACGCCGCACTTATCCGGGTATCCAGCGCGGCCGCATAAAATGAAACCAACCCGCCCTCACCCCAGCCGATCACACCGATTTTCGCGTTGGAATCCGATGACTGGGCGGACATCCAATCCACAGCCGCCAGCACTTTTTCGATGTCATAACCGACGACATGACGGCCCATCTCAAACGCGGAACGGTAAATGAATTCACGGTCGGAAAGCTTGAGCCTGGGATCCATGCGACGACTGATCAAAGTGGGAATGATGACCTGGCAGCCGCTCTCGGCCAGGCGTCTCGCGAACTGGCTTTCCGGAGCGACGCCGGCGACTAATCCGGCAATTTGTTCGGGAGTTTGGGCCACGTCCGGAACGGCGATGACGTTCGCGACTGGCGCGGCGTGCGTTGGCTTCAAAAGCAATCCTTCCGCCGTCACGTCGCCGAAGGCCGGCCAGCGCACAACGAATATTTCGTACCCCTGGCCGCGCCCAATGAGCGCCGGATGAGTTGGAGTGGAGATCAGTTCCGGCTCGATTTTATCGACCCGTTGATCCGCGACGCCGAGGAGATGCGCCAAACGTTCGCGGTTGGCACCAATCGATCGCTGATATGCCGCGGCGGAGGAAAAATTCCGGTGCCAGTATTGCGCGCTTTGTCCCGCGGACTCATCCAGTTTGCGGGACAGAAATTGGTCGATGCCGATGACCATGTTCGAAGCGATGTCTCCCTGCATCTCCAACGGTTGTGTGCCGGGAAGAGTTTGCGCCTGCGCGGAACACTCGCGGGGAGAGGTCGCCAGCAAGGCGAAAAAAACCGTTCCCAAAAGAGTCCGATTGACTCGGGTCATTTTTTGATTCATAGCAATTTTTGAAACCAGGGTTTTTCACCGTTTAATTCACCAGCGCTATCGTCGTTCGCCAATCGGCGTTGCCTCGCCAGGCTGCAAAAATTTTTCGTTCGCCTGCAACGGGCCGATTAAAAACAGAATGCAAACGAGGGCCAGCAACGGAAGAATTCCATACCCGATAAAGACCGGTATGTAGCCGTAATGGCCAATGAGCCAGCCGGCCAGCGCGGTGAACACCACGCCGCCAAAGCCGGATCCCATGCTGGCCAGTCCCCACACCGAAGCGACCGCTTGCTTCGGAAAAACATCCGCCGGGAACGCCAGCGTGTTGGCGGTGTAACCGGTATAACCAAAAGTCGTCACTGAAACGAACGCGATGGCCAGCCACCCGTTGGAAGTGAGAATCGCGGGAATGGTGCTCAACATCGCCAGGCCGAAAATGGTCGTGCTGGTTTTTCGCGCTTTGGAAATCGGAATGCCGGAACGGATCAACGCGCCCGTCAGCGCACCACCGGCGAGATTTCCTATCGCAGCCGTGAAATAGGGAATCCAACCTTTCCATCCGATTTCCTGGAGGCTGAAATGATGGGCTTCCGCCAGATATTTGGGGAACCAAAACACGAAAAAGTACCAGACCGGGTCCATGAAAACTTTCGACAGCGTGAAAAAGATGACGAAGCGCGTTTTTAAAAGTTTGCCCGGAGGCACGCGTAGCGACGCCTGGGTTTCAACCGGCTTTGCCTTTCGGGTCAGCAGCACCCACCCCGCGACCCAAAGAAAGCCGAGCGCTCCCATGGCAACAAACGCGCTCTTCCATCCGAACGCGTGTACCAGCCAGGCAATGATCGGCATCGAAATAATCGAGCCAATGGAAGCGCCGCTGTTGAATATCCCGGAGGCCAGAGCGCGTTCCCGCGGCGGAAACCATTCCCCGACCAATTTTGCCGCGGCCGGCCAATTACCGGCTTCACCCGCGCCCAACAGGAACCGAAAGCACCCGAGCGAAACCACGCCGCGCGCAAAAATATGCAACACCCCCGCCAGAGACCACCAAAGCATGCAACAGGCGTAGCCGATGCGTGTGCCGACATAATCGATGAACGGCCCCGACAAACCATTCATGATGGTGTAAGCAAGCATGAACGCCGAAGCCGCGTAGCCATAGCCCTCGTCCGTCAGGGGAACCGCCGCTTTGAAATCCGCCGAGGCAGCGACCACCGACAACACCTGTCGATCGAGGTAATTGATGGCGGTCGCAAAAAACGCAAACCCGATCATCACCCATCGCAATCGCGAGAGCACCTCGGATGACGATACCTTGCCAGGAACATTAGTCGGGGCAGTATTCAAAAACCGTCGATTTATTTGGTCCGGTCGTTGGCCGGATTTTCGTAATAATCAAAGCTCGGCCCCAATTCTTCCAGAAGCGGGGCCGTGGCCGCATTCAGTTCCTGCACGATTTCCGCGTTTAAAGGCTCGGAGGCGGCTTTGATGTTCGATTGTAGTTGCTTGAGATTGCGTGAGCCACACAAAGAACTTGTGATGCCGTTTCCGGCAAAGGCCCACTTGAGCGCAATTTCCGGCATGGTCATTCCGTGTTTCGCCGCAATAGCCCGAATGCTCCGCAAGGTGCTGTCCGTCTTGTCTTCCGCGCCGAACAAACCGTGACGGCACTCCGGCACGCGGCGGCTGTCGAAATGCCGCGTGCGCCGCTGCCAGACCGGCACCTCGTTCAACGTCGGAAAAATATCGGCCAGCACTCCCTGCATCAGCGACATGTAACCCAGCACGCCGATGCCTTTCTCCCGGCAAAACGGCAGGATTTCAATTTCGATGGCGCGAGTGAGAAGACTGTAGGGAAGTTCGTTGATGGAAATTTCCACCCCCGTCGCCATTGCCTCAGAAAGTTTCTGCACGCCAAAATTGCTAACCCCAATATGGCGTATTTTGCCTGCTTGTTTCAGCGATTCCAATGCCCCAAACGCGTGCGACACCGCTGGCGGCGAAATCGTCTCGGTTGTGAAATGTTTGATGGAATGCGGCGTCATGGGCCAATGCACCATGTAAAGATCGATATAATCCGTCTGCAACCGCTTGAGGCTCGCGTCGCAGTGCTTGAACAAGGTTGCAGGGGCGGCATTGGAAGGGCTGATTTTCGTGCCGATCAATATCTTATCACGAGGAAGGCCGCGCAGTGCCATTCCCAGGGAGCTTTCGCTGGCGCCCTTGTTGTAAGCTTCCGCGGTGTCGAAGAAATTTGCTCCCTGCTCGATCGCACTGCGCACCACGGCATCAACATCCTTTTGGCTCTGTGCCCCCCAATACTCACCCCCGCCGTAGGCCCAACAACCCATGCCCAGGATGGGCAACATTAGTCCTGATCTTCCAGCCTGTCGCAAATTCATGAGATAAATCTATTACTGTCTATTGCTGCTTTTTCTTGGCTATTGCCCGAGTCGCCCCGCCGGAAATTCCGCCATCGATAAGCAGCGTCTGCGCCGTCACATATCCGCTGGCATCGGAGGCGAGGAATACGATTGCTCCATCGAGATCGTTGGGTTGTCCCGGGCGCTTGAGCGGAATGCGGTCGCAAAGATAATCGACCCATTCCTGGTCCTGATACATGACCGCGTTCTGGGACGTTTTGAACCAGCCAGGGGCGAGGCAATTCACAGTGATTCCGTGAGAACCCCAATCATCCGCCAGGCTCATGGTCAATTGTTTCACACCACCGCGACTCGCACCGTACGGCCCCAGGCCGGCGTAGCCTGCCACGCATGTCACGGAACCGATGTTAATAATGCGGCCATATTTCTTGGAAATCATGTGTCGCGCGACAGCTTGAGAAACAAAAAATGTGCCGCGCAAATTAGTATCGAGCACCAGGTTCCACTCGTCCCACGAGACATCCAAAGCGGGCTTGCGCACATTGCATCCGGCGTTGTTCACCAAAATGTCGATTCTGCCAAAATGCGCGGCGGCATCGCGGACCATGCTTTGGATGCTCTCCTGGTTGCGGACGTCCAGCGCCAGCGGCAGAACCTGGCGACCCAGAGCCTCCATTTCCTGTTGAAACAGTTTGAGCGTGGCGGGGTCCCGGCTGGTGATGATGAGATCGGCCCCCGCTTTCGCCAAAGCCCGGGCGAAATATTGCCCCAGGCCCCGACTGGTACCGGTCACGAGCGCGACTCGGCCGGTAAGATCGAACAGATTCGACTCCATAAATAAATCCCTTATGAACCAACACTACGGTTTAAGCACAACCTTCAGCAGCCCGGGCTCTTTGCGATATAACCGGTCAAACCACTGAGCCCCTTCCGGCAAAGGAGCCACCGCGCTGAGCATCGGCTTGGGATCAATCGCGCCCCGTGTCATCATTTCCAGACACGCCGGATATTCACCGGCGGACGCGCAGGAGCCGTGCAGCGTAAGTTCCCGGGTAACGACGATTTGCAGCGGCAGTTCCACTTTGGGGGCGACATTGCCAACAAGGGTCACACTCCCGCCTTTGCGCAAACATCGGACCGCCAAATCGACCGTGGCCGCCAGTCCCACCGCTTCGAACGCCGCGTCGGCGCCGATACCATTGGTCATGCTTAAGATTTCCTTCAGCGCATCCACTTTGCTCGAATTGACAATGTCACTCGCGCCCAGGGATTTGCCTTGTGCCAGCCTATCATCCGTGACATCCACTGCTATAATTCTTCCAAAGCCGGATAACTTCGCCGCCTGAATCAACGCCAGACCAATCATTCCGCAGCCAATGACCACCGCCGCGTCATTCAAAGTGGCGCGCAACCGTCGAACCGCGTGAAATGCGATGGTGAAAGGTTCCACCAGGGCTGCCTGCTCGAAGGACAATGTGTCCGGAAGACGATAGAGAATGCGTTGCGGCACGGAGACGTATTGCGCGAAGGCTCCATGCTGCCGGTAATCCTCGCACGACACGCCCAACACCCGCCGGCCATTGCAAAGGTTAATGAAGCCGCGCCGGCAAAATTCGCACTCGCCGCAATAAATCGTTGAATCGAAAGTCACGCGGTCGCCGGGTTTCCAGCCATTGGCGTTGGGACCCACTTCCGCAATCACTCCCGCGGCCTCGTGCCCCATGATGAGCGGGGGCCGTCGGCGGCCCGTCGAGCCATCCCACCCGTGAACGTCGCTCCCGCAGATCCCGCATGCCTTTACCTCCACCAGCACCTCAGTCGGCTTCAGTTCCGGCATCGGCACCTCTTCGTAAGAGAGCTTCAGGTAATCTTTTAAAACCAATGCCTTCATAATGAGTCCGGTTTCACCACACCGATGGTGATGAGAATATTTGCAAAACGTTGTTCTTCTCCGGTCGCGATCACCAGCACGGTCTCGCGCTGGCCCGCTTCCGCATAAAATTTGGCCCGCGGCAACATTCGAGTCTTGGTCCCGGAAGGAAGCAGTTTGAAAAGTTCGCGATGAATCGGTGCGAGCTCTCCGTCCCGCGTGGCCATTGCCGTGGCTTGTTCAATGGGGATCGTGTCCCGCAATACTTCCAAAACATCTGCCACCCGCACGAGGCCGCGCCGTAAATTTAAAAAAACTTTCGCTGAAGAAGCGGGAGAATGAGTCGTGACCGGATAATTTCCGTCCGCAATCAGGATGCAGCTTCCATGCCCTGCTCGCCCGATGGCCCACAGAATGTCCGGGTGCAGCATGCGACTCAATATCATGGATGTCTTCCTAACATAGGCCCTTGAACGTCGTCTTGGAATTTCAGGCAGTCAGGATAAGCATTTTGGGCTGCCAGGGAATTTTCCTGGCGCCGCGCCGCAGTCATTTCAACGGGGAAACCTCGAAAATAATGGCAAAACTTTGCCGTTCAGCATGATGGAGTTGAGCGGTTCCGCCGGGAAAATCCCGCCCGACGAACGGGCGGTCGCTCTCCTGAAATCTACCGGCGGCGCCGATTACGCGGTGAGTCGAAATACCGGACGTTGCGCCAGGATAACCTGGCGAGCCACGCCGGAATATCCGTCCAGACGAGATTGAACCAGTTCCCGCGCGACGGTCGCAAATTCCACCCACGGCAATCCAATGGTCGTGAGATGAAGTTTCTCCGCGTTAGGCGTATTATCGTGCCCAATCACCGGCGGCGGCGTGACGCTCTGACTTTGGCAGCATTCCAGGAAGACTGCTGCAATGCGATCGTTGACACAAAAAACACCGTCCGGACCGGCCCGCAAAACCATCCGCAAACTTTGCGGAACGCGCCGGCCAAACCAATCGCCGCCGTCAAATTCCCTCGCCTTCGGTAGCCGCGAGAAAAAACCATTCGCCCGGTCAATGCTTCGCCGATCATTCGGTGGGCCCGTGATGATCGCAAAACGATGTCCCTTGGAATTGCGCGCCGTCAGCACCTGGGCCGCACAGATGCCCGCCGAAAAATCATCCGTCGTCACCGCGTCCATAAATGCCCCGTCCAGACCAGGAGCGGGGCGGTCATTGAGCAGGAGCGCGCAAGTCCTGGTTCCCAGGAGCTGTTGCATGACTCGAGGCGCTTCCCACAATACCGGCAGCACATCCGGCGAAAATGTCGCCGGCAGATCCGCCCAATGCACCTTGTGAGGAATCCCCGTTTTGACCAGCTCCTTCATCAAAAATTCCAGCAACAGCGAACCAAAAGTCCCCGCCTGCGCCGCGCGCCGATTAAAGCAGAGTCCCACGCGCGTCAAACGGCTCGGCTTGCCGGCCACGTAAGTGCCCGAGGCGGCCCGGCGTTTGAGATAACCCTCGGATTCGAGTTCCGCGATCACCCGGTGGGCCGTCTGGTAACTCAAACCATGGCAGTTGGCCACGTCCCGGTTGGATAAAAACCGATCCCCGGGGCGATGAAAGCCGTCATTCAATCGGGCAATCAGCTTGGCCTTAACCACCGCGACTTTGTCTGATCTGGAACGTGGCATGCCATTCAAGTTAGCAAAAGGCCACGGCGGGTGAAAAGCCCGTTAATTAATATATCACTTGACTAATTATCCGATATGATAACAACTTTCGTTCCACGCACACTTCATGATGATGACACCAAACAGCAGCACCGCGTCTCAGCCGCCCTCAGGATTTTCAGGAAATATGGCTTACATCATCCTGATCAGCCTCGTCGCGGCCTTTGGAGGTTTTTTGTTCGGCTACGATGTGGCGGTCGTTTCCGGCGCCATCGGATTTCTCTCCAAACATTTCCACCTTTCCGCGGAACTATCCGGCTGGGCGGCTTCCAGTTTGCTCGTGGGTTGCACGGTGGGAGCAATGGTTGGCGGCTCGGTGGGCGACCGGTTTGGACGCCGGCCTTCCCTGGTCGCCTGCGCGTTGCTTTTCGCGATATCAGCCGTCTTTTCCGCCATTCCGCAATCATCAGCCGCCTTCGCCTGGGCCAGATTCGCCGGCGGCATTGCCATCGGCGCAGCTTCGATGCTCTCACCGCTATATATTGCGGAAGTGGCGCCCGAAAAATTTCGCGGCCGGCTCGTGGGCCTCTATCAACTCGCCATCGTGGTCGGGATTTTGATCGTATTTTTCGTGAACCTGCAGATCCAAAGGCAGGGCGACGAAACGTGGAACCTGCAATCCGGCTGGCGCTGGATGTTTGCATCGCTGACGATTCCGGCGCTGCTCTTCGGAGTGCTGTTGATGTTCGTGCCGGAAAGTCCGCGATGGCTGTTAAAATCCGGCCGCCGGGACGATGCCGAACGAGTGCTCGTGCGCATGGGCGGCGCCGAGAATGCCCGCCTGGAAATTGCGCGGATTGATTCCGCCTTGCGGGAAGAAACCGGGCATTGGAAGGAGCTTTTTACCACCGGCTATTTTCGCGCTTTGATGATTGGCACCCTCCTGGCCATCTTCAGCCAGGTCAGCGGCATCAATGCGATCATGTATTTCGCGCCGGAAATTTTCAAAACGGCGGGAGCGGGCACGGACTCGGCATTTCGACAAACAGTAATTGTCGGCGTGGTCAATCTGGTCTTCACTTTTGTTGCTCTCTGGCTGGTCGATAAGGCCGGACGCAAACCGCTGCTGCTGGTGGGCACTGTGGCGCAAATCGTCGCGTTGACATTCGTGGGCGCAATGTTCCATCAGGGCAAAAGCGGAATGCTGCTGCTGGGAGGAATTCTTCTGTTCGTCGCGGCGTTTGCCATGTCCACCGGGCCGGTTACCTGGATTTTGAACTCGGAAATTTTTCCGACCAAACTTCGCGCCCGCGCCATGTCCGTGGCGGTTGTCTGTTTGTGGATGGCGGATTGGGTGGTCACACAAACCTTTCCCATGCTGACCAAAAGCGTGGGATCGGCCAGCACATTTTGGGTGTATGCCGGTTGCAGTTTTCTTTGCGTGATTTATATCATCACGCTCATGCCGGAAACCAAGGGGCGCACTCTGGAAGAGATTGAAGCGGGGTGGAAGAGAAAATAATTTTACGCCTGCCAAAAATTTCACCCGTCAAAAATCCATCCCCTCGCCGTTGTGCAACGTCCGGAATTGCTGGCCGATCCGGCGGCATTCCGCTTCAAAATCAGAGGACGAAGCCGTGTTGAACTCGAACAAATCGAAGTGATGCGGCACCGCGATGCCAGCATTGACGGCTCGCGCCAACCCTGCCGCCTCACGACCATCCATATTTCCCGCCACTCGCCGCTCCGGTTTGTTTCCATTGATCGGCACCAAAGCCACATCCGGCTTGAACGGCGCGAGCGTCGGAATCAACCCGTCGTGCAGGAGTGTGTCGCCGCTGTGATAAATTATTTTTTCGCCCAAACAAGCCACGTAACCCAAAAAGCGGCAACACCCCTGCGCATCGCGTTCCACCGTGTTGTGCGCCGCGGGAATGCCGTGAAAGGTGACGCCCGCCACAGTCGTCGCTTCTCCCGCATCCAATTCCACCACCGCATTCTCCACTTTGCCCAATCGTTCCAACACAAAGGCGCGATTGGCGCGAGGAATCAGAAGCTTCGCCTTTGGGTTCACCTCGAGCAACGGCCCCAGCGTTTCTGCGTCCAGGTGATCAGTGTGATTATGCGAACTCGTGATGACGTCGATTCTCCTCAACCATTCCGGAGCGATCGTTCGTTCGGTGATGCGCGTGTGCGGCTTGTCCGTGGCCGCATATTTTTTTGTCAACGAATCCGACAGGTAGGGATCGAACAAAACCGTCGCCGCTCGAGTGACCACTAAAAACCCGCTTTGACCCAGCCACCACAGCCGGTCGCGGCCCGCGGCTCTCATTTGCGCAATCTCGGCCAGCAACGACTCGTCCTTTTGGAAGGCGATTTTCACTTATTGTGCGAGTCCCATTTCCCTTTTCACCAGCCGCACGCCGGCAACCAGGTTAATCAATTTTTGCCGTGCCGCCCAGCGGGCGGTTTGACTCAACCCGCAATCAGGCGCGAACACCAGCCGGTCCGCCGGCGCGTGCTGAAGACACAAGCGCACCCGGTCGGCAATGTCACGCGCGCTTTCCAGGTAATAACTTTTGACGTCCACAATGCCGACTGCGACGTCCATCCGTTTGGCGATGGGCGCGATCAATTCAATTTCGGCGAATTCGCGGCTGGCCATCTCGACATGCATTTCGTCGCACTTCAGATCAAGGAACGCCGGGAACATCGGCGCGATTTGCCGCGGCCCCACGGCCCGCGCTTTGTAATTGCCGAAACAAAGATGCGTGCACACGCGCGTGCGGCCCGAGATCGGCTCGACCGTGCGGTTGAAGACATCCACGAACCATCGCACGTCCTCGCGATAGGCATAACAACTCATCGAAGGCTCATCCACGCAGACCTCCCCGCAGCCGGCAGCGGCCAGGTCCTCCAATTCCTTCCGCACGATCGGCAGCAGCGCCTCGGTCAACGCGGCGCGGTCGGGATATTGTTTATTGGGCATCAGCCGTCCGCTTAACGTGTAAGGACCGGGCACGCTGGCTTTGAGTGTGACGGAGGACGCGTGGTTGGCTTCGGCGAATAATCGCTTCAGACGTTTATATTCATCCACCGCGCCGAGTCCGCGCGGCGCGCGCAACTCCGCAGTCACCTGGTGCTTGCCGCGTTGGTCATGGGCGGGGGGACCGAAACGACGCGGCGAGGAGGTCTCCAATTCAATACCCTCCAAAAATCCATAAAACGATAAATTGAAATTTAGCCGCGTCTGTTCCCCGTCCGTAACGACATCCAGGCCGGCGGCGAGTTGATCGTGCAACGCGGTAATGACCGCGTCATCGGTCAGCTCAGCCCGGTCCGCCGTGCCAAACTGGTCCAGATGCTGCACGGCGAATTCCAGCCAGCCGGGAAACGGGTAACTGCCGATGACCGAAGTGCGAAGCGGACACGTTTTCATAATTTACAAGGGTCTTGAAATCTTCACCCACCCTGCCCAATGCAACGTAAGATGAAATGAAACATCAGGCACCATTTTGAAAAAGTTTGGCCATGCGCCGGGAGTGATCATCATAGGCCGCATCAAATAATTCCGCCGCGCGCTGCGCACCCACCACATTCGCGCCCGTCAACACGCTGGGCGGTTTCCCGGCGCGAGTCAGCCGCAAGGCCACTTCCGCCTTGATGGAGTTTACCAGCAGGCAACCGCCTATGGTTGAACCGGGAGATACCGGCGTCTCCAACCCGGGAATGCGCACCATGGCATCGCCGGCCGGCGCACCGGTATCCAGCACCAGATCGGAAAAATCCTGAAGTTTTTTGCCATCGGCGCGCCTGCTTGCACTCGCTTCGGAATGGGCCCGGCTGATAATCGAAACGACCCGCACACCCCGCTTTTGAAACTCCTCTGCCATCTCAATCGGCACCGCGTTGCAACCACCGGAGGAAATGACCAGCGCGCTGTCCTCGGCTGAAAGCGAGAAATTGCGCAAAATACGCTCAGCCAGGCCGCTGACATTTTCGAGAAACATTGCCTGCCGCTGCCCATTGGCGCCCACGACAAGGTTGTGAAACGTGAGCGACAGTTCAACAATCGGATTAAAACCGGGGAACGAACCGTATCGCGGCCACATCTCCTCAGTCATGATTCGCGAATGACCGGAGCCGAATAGATGTACCATGCGGCCCGCCAAAATACTTTGCGCGAACCAATCCGCCGACTGTTTGATTTGTGGAATCTGCCTTTCTACGGCATCAACCAATCCGCGCGACCGGCGCAAGTAACTTTCCGCGGGTGAAATGTCGTCATTCATAGAACAAGGAACGAACAATCGTCACTTTATAATATTTCAACACCGGTTTCTAATGTTTCTGATATGATTATTTTTTACAAGGGCAAAAAAATGTTGACAGTTGAGACGGCATTGTTAGCCTGTTTGCCAGCCCCCCAAGTGCATCGCCGCCAAAATCCACGATTCGCCAAATTCAAAAAGCCCCGAAACCAATCCAGCTTTAACCTATGCGAAAATACCGCCTCCTGCTCCTATGTCTGATTTCGGTTTTGACCGCGAACGCACAGCCGCGCCCGAATATTTCGTCCGAACACACGGTCAGCGCGAAAAGCATTGCGGTAAAATTATCAGCCGCCGGTGAAATCACGGAGGTGACGGCTGGAGGCCACCAAATCCACGTGACGGGCCGCACCAGCCTCGACGGCTGTTCTCCCGACGGTGCGGCCAGGGTCGAGGCCTTGTCCGATGGCGGCGTTCAGTTCACCCGCACATTGCGAAACACCGCGAGCGGACGGGCGCTGACGTTGGTGGACCGCTTTCGGTCCGCGCCGGATGACAGCGTACGTTGGGAAATCGAAATTGTTTCCGAAGGCGAGCCGTGGACTACACCGATCACCACCGAACTCAATTATCCCGCCACTCCCGCCACGCGATTTTGGACGGCGTGGACCGATCCGATTTGGACGAATTGGACCGATACCGACAAGCAGACGGGTGCCTGGCGCGATCCGTTGGTGCTTCGTCCGCTGATAGACGCGACATGGACTTACGGCGGCTGGAATACCCGTCCCGATAACAGCGTGCTGCCGCTGGCAACCATCGCGGAGCCCGCCGAGGATTTGGGCGTAAGCCTCGTGTTCTCACCGGGAGACACGCTCTTGTGCGATTCATCTTTGACCACAACCTCTTCGGGTAACCTTCGATTTTCGCGCCCGAATTATCGCCTGGGCGGAGGCAAACCCGTTCGTTTTGAAATGAATCTGGTGGCCCACGAGGCCGATTGGCGCGGCGGATTGCGATGGCTGACCGCGCGCTATCCAAAATTTTTCGAACCGCCGAGTCCGCGCGCCGACCAAATGGCTGGTTGTCCCGCCTATTCCGGCGATGAAGAAACCATCGACGTGGCGAAATATAAAAAAATGTCCTTCAGCCTCAATTGGAAGCTGGATGACGACATGCCTTACATGGGCATGTACCTCCCGCCCGTGACGAATGCGGACGAGACCTGGGAGCGCGAATGGGAGCGGGAATTGGACACGCCCGACAAGCCCCATTTGACCAGCGCCCGGCGGATGAATGATTATGCAAATTATCTAAAGACAAATGGCTTTTACCTGTTGGATTATTTCAATGTCTTCAATTTTGGCGGCCGGAATCGAGGTGAAACCAATGGTCCACTGTGGCAAAATCCGCGCGCCTTCCTCGCCGCGAACTTTCCCAACGCGCCTTTGAGCTATCGCCGCGGCGTGCTGGATTGCGGGGATCCGCAGTTTGAGAAATTCCTCCTGAATCAGGGCGAGCGTGACATTCGCTGGATTCCTGATTCCGCCGGCATTTGCATCGATAACACCTATTTCATGATGCAAAACAATACCAACGCCGACGACGGAGTGAGCTGGATCAACGGCAATCCCGCGCGCGCGCTGTGCCTTTCGTGGGACGATCTGTTTTCCAAACTCAGCCCACTCATGCGTCAGGCGGGCAAGGTGGTTTTTGCGAGTCCACTGTTCGCGCGCCTGGATGTTTATCGCGAAATCGACGGCTTCTACGATGAATTTGGATACGACGGTCGCGGGCTGAACAGCAGCGCATTGATGGGCATGGACAAGCCAGTCCTGGTATGGACCTACAACGAATCGTTGTTTCGCACCGATCCTGATTCATTTTTCCAGCGTCATCTGCTGATGGGAGCCTACCCCACCGCGCCATATCCCTGGAATAATCACTGCATTGTCCCCGATATGACGTGGGACAAATTTTATTACGGCTATGCCGCATTGGTTGAACGGGACACCGGCCATCATTGGATGAGCACCGAACAATTTTACCTGGATTACGGCCCGCTGCTGGACGCAATGCGCGGGAAAAAGTGGGTGCTCCTGCCGCATTGCGTGGAGGCGGTCGGCAATACAGCGAAAGTGAATTTGTTCCGGGTTCCGGAAGGCTATGCCATGCCGGTGATGTTCGGCGGCCAAGCTACATTCGCGGACGTTTTAATCAGAAATATTTCCGATCTCGACACTTTGAAATATTCCGTGCTTCACCCCGGCGCCAAGACCGCAGTTTCCCCCACCACGCTGTTCAAAGATAACCGTGGCGCAACGATGTTGCGCGTCCCGCTCCTGCGCGGCTGCGCAATGGTGGTTTTAAAAAAATAAATGCGCAAGTAAGTCTCAGTCTAAAATATAATCAGATATACACTCTTCTGATATGATTATCGGTTCAACGAAGTCAGAAAACGTTGACAGCAAAATAGAGAGGTCTATTCTTCCAGACGAGTCCCTGACTGGAATCCTTTTGAACCATGCGAAAGTCCTGCCTCCTGCTCCTGAGCCTGCTCTCCTTTTTGACAGCCAACGCACAGCCAGCCGCCTCCGGACCGACCGTGAGCGCGAAGAGCATCGCTGTGAAATTGTCCCCCAATGGTGAAATCGTCGGCATAGTCTCGGGTGGCCGCCAAATCGAAGCCACGGGCGGAACGCATCTGGCCGGTTGCTCGCCAGCCGGCCCGACCAGGGTCGAGACGTTGCCCGACGGCGCGGTCCAGTTCACACGAACGTTGCGGCAGAATGCGAGCGGAAGAATGCTGACGTTGGTGGATCGTTTCCAGTCCGCGCCGGACGACAGTGTGCGGTGGGAAATCGAGGTCGTCTCGGAGGGCGAGCCTTGGACGACGCCGATCACCACCGAACTCAATTACCCCGCCACTTCGGCCACACGTTTTTGGACAGCGTGGACGGACCCGGTTTGGACGACGGTGTCGGATACCGATAAGCACACTGGTAAATGGAGTTATCCGTTGTTGCTGCGTCCGCTGGCAAATCTGTCGTGGACTTACGGCGGGAGAAATACGAGCGCCGATCACATCGTATTGCCGCTGGCGACGCTCGCGGAGCCGGCTGAGGATTTCGGCCTGAGCATCGTGTTTTCCCTGGAGGATATTCTCTTGTGCGATTCCTCGCTGACGACAACGGCGTCAGGCGGGCTGCGTTTTTCGCGGCCGAACTATCGTTTGGGCGGCGGGAAACCCGTGCGCTTTGAAATGAACCTGGTCGCGCACGAGGCGGATTGGCGGGGCGGGTTGCGCTGGATGACGGCGCGTTATCCGCAATTTTTTGACCCGCCCAATCCCCATGCCGACCAATTGGCCGGCTGTGGCGCGTATTCCGGCGACGAAGATCCGATTGACGTCGCCAAGTACAAAAAGATGTCGTTCCGGCTCAACTGGAAATTGTGCGATGACTTCCCGTATATGGGCATGTTCCTCCCGCCGGTGACGAACGCGGACGAGACCTGGGAACGCGAGTGGCAGGATGAACCCGAAGTAGCCGACAAGCCGCATTGGACCAGCGCCCGCCGGATGAATGATTACGCGCACTATCTCCGCACCAACGGTTTTTACGTGCTGGATTATTTCAACGTCACCGAGTTCGGGAAGAATATGTTCAAAAACCCGCCGACGCGGAAAGCCGGCGATCCGGAATTGTGGAAAGACCCGCGCGCCCTGCTCGAAACCGATTTTCCCAACGCGCTGCTGGTTGGTGGCAATCGCCCGACCGCGTACGGCGCGTGGGTGGTGGACCCAGGTGATCCGGATTTTGAAAAATTTCTTATGGAACAGGCGGATCGCGATATTCGCTGGCTTCCCGATTCCGGAGGAATTTGCATTGATCGCACGGACTGGCTGGTCAGGAATAACAGCCACGGGGACGATGGGGTGAGCTGGTTCGGAAAACCCGTGCGCGCGTTGAGCCGTTCCTGGGACGATCTGCTTTCCAAGCTCGGTCCGAAAATGCACCGAGCGGACAAGGTGATTTTCGCCAGCCCGCTTTACGCGCGTTTGGATCTCTTTCGCCAAATCGACGGCATTTACGATGAATTCGGTTATGACGGTCGCGCGATCAACGGCAGCGCGCTAATGGGAATGCGCAAGCCGGTGCTCACGTGGACTTATAATGAATCCGTTTTTCGCCCCGATCCGGATTCTTTTTTCCAGCAGCATTTGCTGCTCGGCGCATATCCGACCGCGCCCTACCCCTGGAACAATCACTGCATCATTCCCGACATGGACTGGGACGAGTTTTACAGCAAATACAGCACGTTGTTCGAGCGGGATACCGGACACCTATGGATGAAGCCGGAGCAATATTATCTGGCTTACGGCCCGCTGCTGGATGCGATGCGCGGCAAGAAATGGGTGCTCTCGCCACATTGCGTGGAAACGATTGGCGATGCGGCAAAAGTGAATCTGTTCGAGGTTCCGGGAGGCTACGCCCTGCCGGTGACGTTCGGCGGTAACGCGGAATTCGTGGATGTATTAATCAGAAATGTTCCCGGCCTGGATAGCGTTAAAATCTCCGTGCTTCATCCGGGTGCTGAAACCGCCGCTCCCCTTTCCGCCAACCCTTCGCATGACCCGGACGGCGCAATCAGGCTGCACGTCCCGCTCGTACGCGGCTGTGCCATGGTGCTTCTGCGAACATAAGGCCATTGAATTCGCCTGCTATTTCCAAAGGTGTATGACCATGCAGTTCCAATGTTTTAATGACGCCTCCGTTCCTTCTCGTCATTGTTGAGGCGAAATCCCGGCTCCAGTCACAGCCCTACAGCACATGAAATGTATATGAAGTCATCTTATTCAAGCAGGCATGGTTTTCTCGCGGCACTGACGTGTTTAATTCTCACCGCGGGTGTCAGCTATGGCGATCTGGTTTTCGGCTTCAACAGCTCTACGGATACGGATCCGTGGGTGAATGCGGGTGAAACGGCTGCGTGCAGTTCCTATTTTATATCCGATGACGCTCCGCCGGGGCAGACGTTCTCGACGGGCGCTTTGGGGATAACAGGCTACTATGGTCCCGGATATACTCCCGGCTTCGGCGGCCTTCAGCTTGATATGCCCGCCACCAATTTGAACGTTTACAACTATTTGCAATTTGACATGAAGCAAGAGGGCACGCCGGACCAATATAACCAAATCCAAGCCGTCCAATTTAATCTCTACAGCAGTTCCAGCGGCTATTACTCGACCGCTTCCATTCAACCCACCTATCAAGGCAGCGGACCGCAAGGCCAGGTCAGCACCAACAACGGCTGGGCTCACTTCGTCATTCCCATGAGCGCCTTCACCGCCGGCGCCAGCAATATCACGCGGATCAATTTGTACTTCGTGGACGGCGATTATACCGACTCTACGGCCGTGAACTGGGGAATAGACAATATCACGTTCAGCACCACTCTTCCCACTGCCGTGGTTTCACCGGTTATCCTGCCCGTTTACCGCGATGCCACCGGTACGAATTTGGTCGTCAGCACAATGACCCAAAGCGGCTTCAATTATTACCTGCTGTCAACCACGAACCTCACGCCGCCGTCAGTCTGGTCCACGAACAGCATTACTTCCGGGACTGACGGAATCATTACCAACCTGGTGCCCATAGACCCGTCCTTGCGGAATTCTTTCTTCCAATATCTCGTGAACTAGATCCTTTGACGAAGCAGGAAGCCGGTTACCCGTGCTGGATTTCCTTATCTGAATTGATTAGTTTCGGATGGTTAAATTAATTGGCGATGGACCACCCAATCGACACGGAATCACGCCGGACATTTCTCAAAAAAACCGCGGCGGCAGCGGCGAGCCTAACGGGTGTCACGGTCGCGACGAGGCTCTGGGCCGAGACCGGCCATGATCACGCAACGGTTCTTCGCATAGTCACTCTTCCTGAGGATACGATCGTAAAACTGCCGCCGGTTCAATGGGCAATTCAACAACTCCAGGAGACCCTCACCAGCCGCGGCATTCTCGTTGAGTTGCGTCAAGGTTTGGATTCGATTTCTGAGGAGTGCGTCCTGGTGGCAAGCACGCAATCACCGGCGGCGCAGCAATGGCTGGCGGACGCTGAAATCACGGCCCCGACTACACCGGAGTCGCTGGTATTGGCACGAGGCAAATCGGTCAGGCAAAGCGTATTGTTGGCTGGCGGGACGGATGCGCGCGGACTGGTCTATGCGCTGCTTGAATTGGCGGATCGCGCGCGTTGGTCAGCGGACCCATTGGCGGAATTGCGGCAGGTGAAGCGAATCGTGCAGCAGCCCGCCAATCAAATCCGAAGCATCGCACGAATTTTTGCGAGCGAAGTTGAGGACAAAACATGGTATTATGATCGCTCGTTTTGGCAGAGCTATCTCACTGAACTCGCCCTTCAGCGCTTCAACCGATTTCATCTCAGTCTCGGGCTTGGATATGATCAGCCAATCGATCTTAGTGATACGTATTTTTATTTCGCGTATCCCTTCCTGGTTTCCGTGCCGGGCTATGACGTGCGCGCGACGCCGCTCTCCGATGCGGAGCGCGATCGCAATCTCGAGATGCTGAAATTTATCAGCGATGAGGCAGCGTTGCGCGGATTGCACTTTCAATTGGGCATTTGGACGCACGCGTATCAATGGGTCAACAGTCCCCGTGCGAATTATGTCATCGACGGCCTGTCGCACGAGACGCACGCGGCTTATTGTCGTGATGCGTTGACCGCGTTGCTCAAAACGTGCCCGGCGATTGGCGGAGTCACTCTCCGCATCCACGGCGAAAGCGGTGTGCCCGAAGGAAGTTATGATTTCTGGCGAACCGTTTTTGACGGCGTGACCCGTTGCGGGCGGCGCGTGGAGATTGACATGCACGCCAAAGGCATCGACCAAAAGATGATCGAATCGGCTTTGGCGACGGGAATGCCGGTGAATGTGTCGCCGAAATTTTGGGCCGAACACATGGGCCTCGGTTACATGCAAGGGGCCATCCGCCCGCTTGAAATGCCGCCCCAGGATGAGCAGGACAACGGCTTTTTTTCGCTGAGCACCGGCTCACGGCGTTTTCTGCGTTACGGCTATGGAGACTTGCTCGCGGAAAACCGCCGCTACGGCGTGCTGCACCGAGTCTGGCCCGGCACACAACGGCTGCTGCTGTGGGGATCTCCGGAAATGGCGGCGGATTACGGCCGCGCGTCGAATTTTTGTGGCAGCCTGGGAGTGGAATGGTTCGAGCCGCTTTCCTTCAAAGGGCGCAAAGGCTCCGGCTTGCCGGGAGGCCGGAATGGTTATTCGGATTTGTCTTTGCGGCCGGACGGTCCCGATTTCGAAAAATATCTTTATAGCTATCGACTCTGGGGACGGCACATCTACGACCCGGATTGCGACCCGGAGGAATGGCGTCGCTGGCTGCGCAAAGAATTCCATCGCGGCGCAGCCGCGGTCGAAACCGCGTTGAGTCAGGCGAGCCAAATCCTCCCCCTGATCACCACCGCGCATTGTCCCTCGGCCGCCAACAACGATTATTGGCCGGAGGTTTATACGAATATGTCCATTGTGGACGCCAGCCATCCCGGTCCTTACCAGGATACGGTTACTCCCAAATGCTTCGGCACCGTCAGCCCGCTCGACCCGGAATTTTTTTCGCGCATAGATGATTTTGCGGCTCAATTGCTCAGCGGCGAAGTGAGCGCCAAACATTCGCCGATTTATGTGGCGGAGACCCTGGAAGCGCGGGCACAAAATGCGGATCGGGCGCTGGCCGAGGCGAGGCGAAAAGTGGATGACCGTCGCGGCGCCAATTTCCGGCGCCTGGCAGCCGACGTGATGATTCAGAATGGAATCGGCCGGTTCTTTGCCTGGAAAATCCGCGCCGGCGTGCTGTTCGCGGTTTACGAAAGCACGAAGTATCGGCCCGCGCTGGAAGAAGCGCTGAAAGCTTATCACCAGGCGAGGTCGGCTTGGGCTGCCTTTGCCGAAGGAGCCAGGGATGTTTATCAAAATGATCTGACCTTCGGTCCGGAAAATTTCCAACGCGGCCATTGGCTGGATCGGTTGCTGGCCATCGACAAAGACATTCGGAAAATGGAGGAACTTCTGAAAAGTTCCGCCGATGTTTCTTCAACGGACCACCATGTCGCGAAGAAAGCCATTGCCGCGGTGCTCCATCCGCCTCGCGAACCACAACGGAAAGCAACGCCTGATTTTCATTCACCCCCGAAACAATTTCGTCGCGGAGAACCTGTGTGGATTGAAGCTGCGCCCGGCAAATCAAGCCCGGAATTGGTTTCTGTGCGGCTTCATTTTCGTCATGTGAACCAGGGGGAGACGTGGCGGGTGGTGGAAATGGAGGCGAGCGGGGTAAACTATCGCGTGCAAATAGGCGCGGACTACGCCAACTCGCCTTATCCGCTCCAATATTATTTTGAGTTGCGCGACGTCAAACGCGGAGCGTGGCTGTGGCCCGGTTTGCCGGCGGCCGGTCGGGCCCAGCCTTACTTCGTTATCAGGCAAGCCTGAGTTCCGGAACGGTAGCTGCACAAACAATCACCAGACCTTCGCAGCCAGGACAATAATCATATCAGTTATCCATCGCAGTGAGATAAATACCGTTGACAGCCAAATAACGCAACCGGAGTATTCGTGCCATGATCAAGACTGACGGTTCTCAGGCGTTAAGCGGGAAATGCATCGTCGTCATTGGAGGAACAGCCGGGTTGGGACTCTCCGCCTCCCAAGCCTTTATTGCCGCGGGCGCGGCCGTGGTGGCAGTTGGACTACAAGCCGAGACCGTAGCCGGCGCCCAGGGCGAACTTGGCCCCGCTGCCAGGGTGTTGCAAGGCGACGCGGCCAGTCCTGACACGGCGACTGAAGCCATAACGAAAGTGATCGAGGAATTTGGAGGATTTCACGGTCTTTATCACGTGGCCGGGGGCTCGGGGCGGCGTTGGGGTGACGGCCCGCTTCACGAAATCACTGATGAAGGTTGGAGCGCGACCTTTCAATTGAATCTCACCTCGCTTTTTAATTCAAACCGCGCTGCCGTTCGCCAATTTCTCGCGCAATCTTCGCCGGGCAGCATTCTCAACATGGGCTCTGTTTTGGGTTGGTCTCCGTCCCCACGATTTTTTGCCACTCACGCCTATGCGGCGGCCAAATCCGCGGTATTAGGATTTACGAAAAGTTGTGCCGCATATTACGCTGCTCAGAGAATTCGTTTCAATGTGCTCGCCCCCGGACTCATGCACACACCCATGGCGCAGCGGGCCGCCAATGATGAAAACATTCGCGCTTTCATTAAAACCAAACAACCGCTGTCCGGCGGGCGCATCGGCGTGCCGGCGGACGTGGATGCGGCGGCGGTTTATTTTATGAGCGATGCTTCCAGTTTCGTCACCGGCCAGGTGCTCGCGGTGGACGGTGGCTGGTCCGTGAGCGAAGGGCAAATTGCGGCGGAAGCTTGAAGTCATGCAATACGCGCTTGGAATCGATATTGGTGGAACCAATATAAAAGCGCTCGCTTTGACTGCCAAGGGACGCCTTTTAGCCCAGACCGTTGTGCCTACTAGCGGAGGGAGCCGCGCCGAATGGACCCCCAACGTTCGGCAGGCGATGACGGAAATCCAAAACAAATTACGCACTGCTCCGGCGTGGATCGGAGTGGCCGCACCCGGTTTGGCGGCGAAGGACCAGCGCAGCATTTCTCACATGCCTGGCCGATTGCCAGGTCTGGAACGTTTGGATTGGCAGAAATTTTTCCGTCATCCCCGCCCGGTTCCCGTTTTGAACGATGCTCACGCGGCCTTGCTGGGCGAGGTTTGGCGCGGGGCGGCGCGCGGAGCGCAGAATGTTATTCTGCTGACACTTGGGACCGGCGTTGGCGGCGCAGCACTCGTGGATGGAAGATTGTTGCGCGGACATTTGGGACGAGCCGGTCATCTGGGTCATATCTCCGTGGATCCCGCCGGCAAACCGGACATTGTGCGCACGCCTGGCAGCCTGGAGAATGCCCTTGGCGATTGCACCCTGAAAAAACGCAGTGGCGGCCGATTCGTCTCCACCAACGAACTTCTTGCGGCCATGGAAAACGGTGACGCGCAAGCGCGCCGCGTTTGGACAAATTCGTTGCAAGCTCTGGCGGTTTCCGTCAATTCCTTCATCAACCTTTTTGATCCGGAGTTGGTCGTTATCGGCGGCGGCATCGCCAACGCCGGCGGTTTATTATTTCCACCCCTCAGAAAAGCGGTGCGGCAAATGGAATGGAGACCCGACGGCGCGCGAGTGCGTATCGTTTCGGCCGAACTTGGCTATCGCGCGGGAGCTTACGGCGCCGCGTGGCAATCCCTGCAAGTTGGCCAATAGAAGTGCCTCGCAATGCGACGCTAAGCGGCGCGGACGGCGCAGCGCGCCATCCGGCCGACCAGAGCGCGGCCACATTGCGCCAGAGTCACCACCGATAATAACGATACGGATTATCGCCCATCGGGAAATCCGTGCGATAGTCTGGATGGTAATACGTGAGGGCCTGCACGCCCTCCGGTTGGACATGCAGGGACATTTCCAAACCTATGCCCGGTCCGGTTTCCTGAGGTCCCGACCGGTCACCATCGGGAGCCATCGGCAAGCCAGGCCGGCCCGCAAAACCGCCCGGTCCGAAGCGATTGAACAGCCGTACAGCGATCACATTTTTGCCCGCTTTCACCAGATTTCCCGGAACGACGTAGGTACGATCTGCTTTACGCCAATTTACCGTCGCCAAATCGGTATGTCCCACTTCGGCGCCATTGAAGAATGTGTTATCCAAATCCGCGATGACACCCAGCGAGAGGATCATGTCCTTACCGGCCTGATCTTTCGGAACCTCAATTTCCTTCCGGAAGACCACTTCGCCGTCATTATTTTTCAGGAACGGAACCATCTCGGGCAACGCCACTGGCGTCCAACCGTCGCCCGATCCATCCAACGATGCTTGCGCACTCGCGCTGATGCCTGGATCCGTCGGCGCTGAATCCTCACTGGACACGGCCGTCAGCGGCGCGGTGGGTTTCATCTGCCATTCGCCATTCAGATTAAGAGTCCAGGTATCGAGCGGATGAAAAATCCGGCTGTCCACGGCAAAACTGGCGCCGAGGTTGGCCAGCAATTGGGCGACTGCGCGCGTCGCGTGCCAGCGCGTGTAACGGAAATAAGTTTTCTGATCCGCGTTGAACCCATCGGGATCGATTTGACAGAACACTGCCGTGCCCTGCCCCACTGTTTTGCGGCCAATCAATCCATCGGCGCCGATATCCGCTCCTGCGCCCACGATCCACGGAGGGTTGTCCAAATAAGAGCGCCAACGAAGATCTGAAGCGCTCAGACCTCGTGCTTCCGTCCAATCCGGCGCGGACAACGAGCCGGCGAATTGTGTCGCCGCGGGTTTAAGCGTAACCCCCAGACCATCCTCCGCCTGCGAGCGCGGTAAAAAGAATGCTTTGCCGCCGGCCTGCAAGTAAGCATCCAATGCGTTTGCGTCAACGACAGCATTTGCGCCGACCAGGATCAATTGCGCGCTCGAATCGAGTGCGGTCGCCTGCTGATAAGTCACGCCAATTTTATCAAGCCACGCTGCGCCGGTGGCGCCGCCAAGATAAATGACTTTGTTCGCGCGCGGTGAGATGGGCGCATGAAGCGCGTAGTCCACGATTTGCTCCGCGAGGCGCCGCGCTGCCGGGTCCTCGGACCAGTGGTCTTCCAAATCCATCGTGCAAAGGGTCAGCCGGCCTTTGCCGTAATCCAGTTCCATGAGCGGTGTGTAGCTGAGATCAAATTCGCATTCCAACAAGGGACGCCAGCCGCTGCGGTGAGGCTTCTCGACTGCCGCGCTGCTAACACCGCCGCGATTGCCCCAATGCCAGCCGGCGTAGGGTTGTTCTCGTTCATTTCCGCGAAGATAATTTCCCTCGTAATCCGGATAGGCTTCCGTCAACGAACTGCTGCCCGTCCAATCACGCAGATCGTCGGCATCCAAACCTTGCGTGAGGTGGGATTCGATGGGAAAAACGCGACGAGCCACCTTCGGACAAACGCGCCAGCCGAGCGCAGTGGTCATCCAGTCGGGATCCTGGGCGCAGAGCAATACACGACCCCCATTGCGAACGTAAGCTTCCATTTTATTTGCTATCGCCGGATCGTCTTTTAAGGCGTTGCGGCCGATCACGACCAGAGAAGCGTCGCCGCCCTTCCATGAGCTCGTCTGATAACCAAGGCCCGAGAGCATTTTGCCGACAGCCTTGTCCGGATCGATAAGGGAGATTTCACCAGAAGCGCTCTTGTCTTTGCCAAAAATGCGAAACGCAAACGCATCATTTTGCCCGGTCTCGCCAATTTTCGCCGCCAGCGTGAATTGACCATCGGCTTTGCCGCCAGCTTCCACGTCCGGCGCGGTGGCGGAAATGGGAATGAATCGAATTTCCGAAACTGCCAGCGTGCCTTGCGATTGCCCCTGATCGATCTGCTTGTCGCCCACGGTAAAGGTCCAGTCGGCCGTGAAAGGTTGAGGTGAGCGCGTCTCATTGATCAGCACGATTTGCTTTTCAACTTTTTGACCCGGGCTGAAATGGTGGTCCTTGGCGGTATAAGCATCGGAAGAACCGGCAATCCAGGCGAGGGTTGGGTTGTTGACTTCCTTCAATGCGTCCTGCATCCAGGACCATGTGCGCAAACCGCCTGGCAATCCAGCAGTTCTCCAACTACGCCAGGTATTGACGCGGAAGAGTTGCTGGATTTTATGGTCGTCGGCGTATTCGTCCAGGTGGTTCTCTGAACTCTCGTAAAGCATTCCGCTGCGGAACAAGCTGTGAAGATATTGTCGATACTTTGCCCCCTCGGAAGAATAAGCATCATTGCCAAAATAAATGGCGGCATATTCCGTCAGCAAAGGTTCGCTGGTGATGTTGCTTTCAAATCCATGATGGCCGCGGCGGAAGGTGCAATCCACCGGCGGGCCGAATTCGCACATCGAGACGGGCATCTCGCCGTTTTTCGCCCAGGCGCTTAACCATTCCTCGCGTTCCTGCAAGGGTAACATATCCATATAGAGGTTCATGGTATAAATGTCGCCCGTGTAAGCGCCGGCATGGCTGTAATAAGCGCGCGTGGGATCGAGCTTCTTCAGCCCATCAAACATTTCCTTGCCGTAAACCATGAGGCGTTGCCAGCGATCGTCGGCTTCGCCCCAGCCCGAGCGGCCAATGTGGTGCGGGTCGGCGTCAACAGCGTTGTTGAAGAAATTGAAACCGGCAATCCACATGATGATCGAGGGATGATTGCGGTAATGGCGCATCCACACTTCGGCGCGGTCCATGGCGGTCCCGCGATTTTGCTCCCAGGGCGTTTGCCCGCGCGAATTGAGCAGGTACTTATTGGCGTTCAGAATGTATTGCGCCACCAGATAACCTTTGCGATCCGAATCGTCCAATTCCGAAGTCGTGTCGGAGGTGTCGCCACGGGTGTCCACGCTGTCGCTGCCCATTTCGGAAAAGGTGTCGCCTACGTCCGGGGACATGTGCTGGCCGTCGTAAAAACAAGGCTGCCGCAAACGAACTATGCTGCCGTTGAGATAGAAATCCCGGCCGTCGATCCAAAATTCACGGAAGCCGAATTTTTGACTGTATTGATCATCCAAACCCGGCCCGGTCGCGCTCAAACGCAAGGTATAAAGATTGGGTTTGCCGACCTCCCATAAACGAGGATTTTCCCATGGCCAGGAAACGGTGACGGTCTGCGTTTCTTTGGCGTCCACTGAGACATCGGTCGTGAAGCTTTTTTCCACCTCACCTTTTTCATTGAGCATGTCGGCAACCAGATGCACCGGGCCTTTCTCTTTGAGGTTCGACAGATCCACATCCAGCGAAATTTCCTTTTCCCGTGTGGACGGACGCACGAAAACATCGGTTACGTGCCCCTCCGAAGCGCGGCTTTCCAAAAATACGCTGCCGGTCAAACCACGCGACCGCAACGAAGCGGCGGTGAAAGAGACGTTCATGAACGCGTTCTGCCAGAAATGGCCTTCCTCGGCCGCGTCGGCAATGGCCGCCACGAGCACGCGAACATCGGCCGTTTGTCCGGGCGTTACGGCGGAGGTGATATCGACGGTTCCCCACGGCCAGACAATTTTTCCGCATTCCTTGCCGTTGACATAAATGATGGCATCGGTGGAGACGCGGTCAAAGCGTAGGCTGATCGCGCGGCCTTGCCAATCCGCGGGGATCGATACCTGGCGCTCATACCACGCGCGAGCCACGCGCGAGCCATCGAACATCTGCCATTGCGGGCCGCTGCCGATGGCGACGAAACCTGAACCCGGACCCGAAGCTCTCCGCCGGCCATTACCGCCCCCACCGCCCTGCCAACTGCCCGGCACATTAATATAGGCCCAGCCCAGCTTGGGCGGTTCCGGAGAACCTTCGACCGCCGGAATGAAATGCCAGATGCCATTCAGCGACATCTGCGCGCGCTTCGCGTTGACGGTGGTGACATTGACCCGGTCCCACTTCAGGCTTACGCCAGCCGGCAACACGGCATCGGCGAGATTCGTGGAGGCCACAACCGTCATGTGCGGCGTGACCGTCAGATCCGCGACCTCGAACACGCCGGTGCAATCGAACATCGCAGGTTGGATATTGAGCCGGGTTGCGCCCTTGGGAATCGGCAGCTCCACCGACTTCGTCACCCAATCCGAATCGGCGGTCATCCGGGGAACCTCGGCGGGATAGCCAAAGGAACCACCTTCGAACAGCAGCGCCACCGCGGCATTGTGCCAGGGTTCTTTTCCAACCTTCAGGTTGGTTGCTTTCATGCGCACCGAAATGGTCAGGGAATCCATTTGGGTCGTGACATCCACGAAAGCGTGCACGTAATCGAGCTGACGGCTGGGGTCGTGATTTTCGATGCGAAGGACGGACTCGCCATTTTCCTGAACGACCTGAAATTCCTGGTTCTGCGGAATGTTGAATCCCTGCGAATAATCGGTGTTGGCTCCCGGATTTTTGAAGTCGCCCTGAGGAAGCAGATTTACCTGCGCGGAAGCGGCCGTTAGGCCCAGGCCCAGGAATGCAGATGCGAATCGAATGCATCGCTGCGCGAATTTATTACCAAGCGTTGAATGGAACTCCATTTTCATAAATTATTTTGTTGGTTCGCCATGCCGCTTCACGGCATCCAGACGGCGCGCCAGAATTGTTGGCTCGGCCCCGGGGAGATCGTGCTGGTGACATTCAGCACGCCGTCCGTCAGAATATTTGTAGAAGTGGCCGTCCACGTCAGAAGGTCCGTGGAATTCTGCAACACGTACGAAACATTGGTCTGACCCAGTAGCTGGAACGCGAACTGGCTGCCGCTCGGCTGTGGAAGCACCGCCAGCACGGGCGCCGGCGTCTGAAGCGTGAAGGCCAGAACGTTGATGGAATAAGGCGGGAGCGGATAATTGAAATTTGGACTGACACTGAACGTATTCGTCGTGATGTCGCACGTATTGTTGCCCGCTCTGGCGGCGTTGTCCTGCGGCATGCCATAGGAGTAAATCGTGGCCGTGGCGCCGGGCACGCAATTGGTCAGCAAAATATTCGCGGCGTAAAAATTCGTCGGACTCTTGTTGATGAGCATCAAGGTCAGGTTTCCGTTGGTGCGCACCGCCGCGTAGGACGAAACCAACGGAACGTCGCTCGCAGCGCTCACCACCGCGTCACCGCCGCCCACCAGCCGCGAGAGTAATTCGGCGGCGAAGAATGGCGGGTAGCGGTTCGTTATTTGCAACCCGCCGGTGTGATCGGCGACACCGAAGGCGCCGTAAATCCGCCAGCCATAAAGGCTGCTGCTGAGGTTTCCATCGGTGTAAGGCGGGTTGCCATCGTGGAATTGCCACCACACCCGCGAATTGATTTCCGTCTGCATGATCTGGCCCAGGCTGTCGGCGTAATAAAGCGCGTTGACCAGGCTCACGGACTGCTTGCCGGGATTGCCGGCTTCGCTGTTGTTTTCGGTCACCAACAGTTCCACGTTTGTGCCGGCCGGCCCTAGAAAGTCATTGATTTCACCGCGAAACTCCGCCGCGTCGTCTGCCCAGTTGGCAGTGGCCAGCAAGGTCTGGTCGCTCTCCGCACCGTTTTCTGGATAATTATGATAGATGATGAAATCAGGAATCACTCCCGCCTGCCGTAATTGGCTCAATACCACCGGTGTCCAACCCGTCACACCCTGGCCGGTCACCAGATTGGTCGCATAATGAAGGACGTTGGTTCCCGGATCGATCTGCAGGCCCGGCACGACCACCACGCCCACTTTGATCGTCGGATCCTTTGCTTTCATTTGTTGGATGTACGTCGCCGCGCGCGAACCATAGAGATAGGGATCATGGCCGGGAGAGTTGGTATCGGTTTCCGTCGGCCACGCGTAAATTTCGTTGCCGACCTCCCAATATTTGATGCCGAGATGATTCGTGATATTGGCGTAAGCCACCCACGCAGCGGCTTCCTCAGGCGTGCCGGTGCCGTAGTTGACGGTGATCATCGCCTGGCCGCCGATCCCGCCCATCACTTTGCAGAAATTGGAAAACGTGTTGTTCTGGCCGGACGTAATCGAACTCGCCCAATGGAAATTATCCGCCACGGAACCACCGGGATAACGGAACATCGTCCAGCCGGCGGCCTGGGCTTCGGGAACGGTATGCTGCAAATTGAAATCCTGGTCGTAAGCGCCGACATTGATGCTGAGCCACCGCGAATCGGCCGTGCGAACGACATCGCTGGAATTCACCGTGATGGTTGGATTGACCGCGGTCGGCGGTTTCACCCATTTAATGTTCGCAAATTCCAGGTCCATGGTCGTAGCAGCCGGGAAAGGACCGGAGACCATCTCGAACAATATTTTTTGAACACTGGCGAGGCTGGAGAAATCGCTGGCTGGAAAAACCATGTGTTGCCAGCCGTTATATGCTGCCACCGGATAAACCGCCGGCTGCGAACTGCTGTAAACCATGCCCGGGTTTTCAATCGTCGGGATAAGATTATTGCAGGCCGTGCTGTAGATACTCCAGACGGATTGATTGGTTCCAACTTTGACGTCGAATTCCAACTGTGAATAGCCGGCCAGATTCGTGTTGCCCACGCTCCTGCCAAAATAGGCATACATGCCGCCCGTAGGAACCGGGGCTTGCATAACCAACGCACCGCTGGACGGTCCCCACGGCGGAGCATCCCCGGCCAGGAAAGACAGGGAACAAGCAACGCTCCCGCCCATGGCCGTCCAACCGGAAATGTCGGACGCCTGATTAAAAATACCAATCCAATTGGTGAGCCCGGGAGTTTTCGCGCCGCCGGGAGCGACTATTGTAACCGCGCCCGAAGCGCCGGTTAGAGTGTAATTCGCCGCGGCGGGTCCGCTCAGGGACAATCCGGCGAAGGAGGTAATCGTTTCCGGACCCGCATTGGTGGCCGCCACGCTAACGCTTCCCGCGAGCATGAGATTGTCGCTGTTCACCAAATTTGCCACCGTTAAATTTGCCGCGGAGACGGTGGCCGTTCCGTTGTAAAGTTGAAATCCGCTCAAGACGACCGGCAGCGGAGAGATCGTAATCGTCGTGCCGGTATTTGTCGCGGCCAGGAACCGAGTCGCGGCGGTCGAGGTATAGGCAATCGGATAAGGTGTCAGGCTTGGCGGGATGCCAATCGTGTTGTAGTTGATGCTGAAATCGCCGGTGGAATCGTTGACCGTCGTCGATTGAGAATTCCCGTTGATAGCCACCGTGATAACGGTTCCCGCGGGCAGATAGTTGCCGTTCGTGCCCACCTGTCCCGACAAGGCCAGACTGCTGGTGCCGTAGGCGACGGATGAGGAACTCGCCAAACCCACGAATTGAGGCGTAATGATATTTGTATTGGCTCCCGCTGAGGCAAACACCGCTGCCGCCAATGCGCTTTGAACGCCTCCGCCATTGGGATTGGCAACGGTGACGGTGGTTGAGCCAGCCGGCAAATTGCCAACTCCACCCATCAAAACGGCCTGGCCGATAAAACCGGGCAGATTGTTCAACACTTGACCGTAAATGGGTGTGCCGCCGGTCGAGGTCACCGTGTTACCGTCGCCATTAAATCCCCAACTGAAGCTGAACGCCGCCCAAGCCCCGCCCGCGGGAACACCGGAGAGCACCACCGATTTACTGGTTCCGAAGGCTTGATTCGCGCCGACAAATACTGGCGCAGTATTGGTATCCACACCGTTCAGGGTGTACGCCTGCATCGCCATCGCGGTGACGGTCCCTCCCGAGGTATCCGTGACGACAATGTCGTGCGTGCCCGGCGCGGGATTGACGATGTAAAAAATGTCACTCGATGCATAAGTGCTCCGCGCGTTGAATTCTCCGCCAATGTAAGAAAAATTCTGCGAACCCCACGTCGAAAGCGTGGGCGGCACATCGCTGCCGACATTATTTTGAACATAGGTTTCGACTACCAGCACGCCCGCGCCGGCCGTGACGGTAAATGTGTTCGTGACTGAAGTCGGACCATCGTTCTTGGCGATGGCAGTGAGCGAACCGTCCTGCAAGATGACTTGGGCGCCGGCGCTGCCACCCAAAAGCGCCCCGGCGGACGCGATCGCGATGGCCAAGAATAATTTCCGAAATGGTGAGTCAAACGTGTCGGTTCGCCCCTGTCTCCGCCAGGGGATCGCCACTATTTCAAAGATTACTTTTGGTAAAGAACCCAACCCGGACCGTGCATTTCCAACAATACTTCCGCTCATATTCCGCTCATATTCCGCTCAATTCTTGTTCCGTGCCCAACCAGCTCGGCGCCGTTGCCGGCATGGTTTTGTGACTCATTTCCAATGGTATCAAAGTGACGACTCCCGGCATAGAAGACCTCGGCCCGGATTGGCGCCTGCCAATCCGGGCCGAGACCGGTTGAATCTTATTGAATGAGGTAGCGCAGGAACAGGGCGGGCTGGGCTTTATCGATCGGCACGGAATTCGTGATCACGCCGCCGGTTCCCGCCGTGGTGCTGTTCGTAGTCCACACGATCGGCGCACTCAGGTTCGTCGTGGTCAACAGCAGGTAATTGTGGGCGTTCTGCGTTGCGATGCTAATGACGAAGTTCGCGCCCGTGTCATCCACGTGAGGCGAGATTATGGTGGGCGAACTCTGGACTTGCACCGCGCCAGCGGGAGCGAAGACGGCCGCCGCGAACGAGAACGAAATGCCTCCCGCCGAGTTCGTTGCTGTCAGCACGCTGCTGCCAGCGGCGAGATTGGCGACGCCGCCCAACACGACATCTTGCCCAACGAAGTTGGGCACGCCCGGGTTGAACGTATCAACGTAGCTCGGCGTGCCACTCGTTGATTGAATGGTCGTGGTGCCTTGAGTGTTATTGCCCGCCGCAGCGTTCACCGCGGCCCAAGCTCCGGCAGGAGTCGAACCCGACAGCGTGAGCGGGATGGTCTGGGCGAATTGTTGCGAGCCGCTGTAAACCGCGACCGCCTGATTAGTATCCACACCGGTCAAGGTATAAGCCTGCATCGCCATGGCATAGACAGGGCCGGCGGAAGTATCCGTGGCCGTGATTGTCTGGGTGCCCGGCGCAGGATTGTAGAGATAATAAATGTCACAATCCGACAGGGCCCGCGCGTTGTATGCTCCGACGCTCTTGATCAAGGTCTGCGATCCCCACGACAGCGTTGCGGGCGAAAGATCGCTGGCGCCGTTATTTTGATCATACAATGAGACGATGAGCACGGTGGCTCCGGGGCTGACCGTAAAGTCCATGCTAATGGACGTCGTTCCATTGACGTCTTCATCCAGCATCGTCGTGGTGGAACCATCCAGGACCGTAATCTGCGCCGGCGCGCTGGCCGGAGTGACGCTGATCGGCGAGGCATTCGGACTCGCGCCGACGTCGTTGACCGCATTCACTTCGTAATAATAAGTCGTGCCGTTGACCGCCGTCGTGTCCACGTAACCGGGGGTCGTCACGCTCGCCAGGACAGTGAAGCCACTGCCGCTCGTTGTGGATCGCAACACATTGTAGTTGGTCGCGGTCGCCGCGGCGTTCCACGTCAGGGTCGCCTGATTGTTGCCCCACAATCCCGAAAGACCGGTCGGCGTCGGCGGCACGCCGACGGCAAAAGCGTTGGCGACATTCGACGGCGCACTGCTCCCACCGGAGTTCACGCCTTTGATTTCGTAATAATAGGTTTGATAGTTGAGCACATTGGTGTCCGTAAAGGTCACATTGGCATTGCCGGCATTCGTCCAGATCGGAGTGAATCCGTTGGCGGCATTGGTGGAGCGGAAGACCATGTAGCTATCAGCGGATCCGCTCGAGGTATCTTCCCAGGTCAATACGATTTGATTCGTCTGTCCCTCCGCCGTCAAATTGTCCGGCGCGGACGGACCGAGAATCAGCGGGGAGAAAACACCGACCGCCACGCTGCCTGCGATGCCCCCGGAACTGTTGGTGGCCGAAATGACAATAGTCCCGGCAGGCAGATTGGCCACGCCGCCCATCGCGATATCGTCCGTGCCACCCACGACTTTCGAGGCAAAGGTCACCGTGCCGCCATTGGTGGAAGCGATGTGTTCGGTGTTCGCCGTGTTTTGACCACCCAGGGCGCTGACCGCCGCAAATGATCCAGCCGGAACAGAGGTGAACGTGGCGCTCACCCCGGTGTTGGCCTGCGCAAAATCATTCGCACCGCCGCCTGCCTGGGGCCCCGGCCATATAACATCGTTGTTGTTCACACCACTCAAAGTGTAAACCTGCATCGCCATCGACACCGAATTGGCGGACGCACCAGACGTATCCGTCATGGTAATAGTGCTGCTGCCCGGCGTCGGATCCGGCAAATAATACACTGCGGTGAAACTGGTATCGCGCGCATCAAATTCCGAGACCATTTTCAGCAATGTCTGATCACGCCAGGTGAGAGAGGACGGCGAGGTATCAGAGTTCAGGCCATTGCGGTCATAGACTAAAACGATCAACGCGTTGGCGCCCGGAGTCACCGTGAACGGCATGCTAAGATTCAGGCCGGTCCCGTTCGTCATCGCCGTCAGCGAGCCGTCTTGCACACTGATTTCCCCGCTCGGCGGAGGCATGGGCTGCGGTGTGGCACTGGCCTCAGATGAGTCGGCGCTGGTTCCCAACCCGTTCACCGATTGCACCACATAGTAATAGGTTGTGCCGGTCGTCAGGCCGGAATCTGTGTAATAAGGCGCGTTACCCGCCACGCCACTCGTAATCAGGTCGTAAGGCCCACCGCTGGTAGTCGAGCGCAGGACGTTGTAGCTGTCGGCACTGCTCTCGACGTTCCAGGTGAGCGCCGCACTGGTATCGTAGCCTACAGCCGATAAACCCGTGGGAACTCTTGGGGCGCCCAGCGCGAAGGCACTGACCTCGGGCGAGGGCGAGCTGGTGCCCACGGAATTGGTTGCTTGAATCACGTAGTAATAGGGAACGTAGGTGGTCACGCTCGTATCGATATAACTGGGGCTGGTGGTCGTGGCGATTTGCACGTAACCGCTGCCGCTGGTGCTTGAGCGCAGCACGACGTAGCCGGTCGAGTTGCCCCCATCCGCCCAGGACAGTGCGATCTGGTTCTCCTGGCCAGTCGCTGACACGGAAGCCGGGACGCCCGGCCCGACAACCAGGCGCGAAAACATCGCCGTGGCAAGAACCTGCGAAGTACCGGAGCCGGTGTCACTCGAAGTGACGGTGACAGGACCCGCGGGGATATCATGAACGCCTCCCATCAAGATATTCTCATTGATGAAGGTCGAGAAAGGCGTGGACGGGGTAATGACAACCTGGTAGTTGGTCGTGCCGGTGGTCGAGTTCAGGCGCGTTGTGCCGTTTCGGCTCGTCGCCACCGCCGCCACAAAGGCGCCAAACGGAGCGCTCGGGTAACTGACGCTGAGACCTGCAGTACCAACGAACTGCCCCCAGGTAAACATCGCGGTCGGGGCAATAGTAGTGTCAACGTTGTTCAACGTATAGGCGTTGATACCCAGTTCCCAGACCGGTTTGCCGGTCGTATCGGTAAACGAGATCGAGTGAGTGCCCGGGATGGGGTTGGTGAGATAGTAAATCACAGCAATGCCGGCGGCGGTCGGATTGGTTGAGGCGACCGCTTTAATGAGGCTCTGATTGCCCCACGCGAGAGTCGCAGGCGAAAGATCGCCGCTGGCTAAACCGGCGTTGGTGTATTGGATATAAAAAGGCACGACCAGCACGCTGGCGCCCGGAGTCACCGTAACGGTTTTGCTGACCGTCGGGGGCTGGATGGATGGACTGCTGCCGGCTTCGACAGCGACGATACCATTTGTCAGCGCGCCATCCTGCACGGTGATTATCCCGTTCTGGGCCGGCAACGGCTCCGGTGTGGCGCTGACCTCGGACGAATTGGCGCTCGTGCCATACGTGTTCTGGGCATTCACTATATAGTAATATGTGGTTCCCGTTGTCAGGCCGGTGTCCAGGAAATAGGGCGAAGTCAGACCAGTGGCAATCTGGGAATAACCACTGCCACTCGTGTTCGAACGAAGAACGTTATACGTATTGGCGCCGGCCGTGGTGTTCCAACTTAACGCGGCATTGGTATCGTAACCTACCGCTGCAAATCCGGTTGGGGCTGCCGAGGTTCCGAAAGGAGTGGCATTGGCCTGGGCCGAAAACGATCCGGAACCGGCAGAACCGACTGCTTGCACGTAATAATAATACGGCGTCCAATTGGCAACATTCGCATCCACATAACTGATATTGCCGTTGCCGGAATTGGTGGCAATGGCACTAAACCCGCCGCTGCTGCTGGTGGAGCGCCAAACAATGTAGCTGGTTGCAGCGCCGCTCGAGCTGTCCGCCCAGGACAAGGATACCTGATTCTGTTGCGCGGTAGCGGTAAAAGTGATCGGAGCTGAAGCCCCGGGCAGGTACGGCGCAAAGACAGCCGCGCCAAGGGACATTTTTGCTGCGGTCGAGCCGCTGTTTGCCGTGATCGTGCTGCTGCCGCCACCCAGATTGGCCACCCAACCCATGGCGGAACTGACCGCGTTATTGGCCTCCGCGTATTTCACAGTCCCGCCGCTCGCTGCGAGATTCAGCGTGTTCCCCGAGTTGGCATAACTACTATTGGCGATTGCCCAACCGAAAAGCGGCGTGCCGGCCGGCAACGTGACTGAGAGGGATGCGGCGCTGGTGTTGCTCGCGACGACGGTTGTGGGCATCACAGAAGTGTCAACGCCATTCAGAGTGAACGCCTGCATGGTCATACCCGAAGGCGTGTTGCCGGAAGTATCCGTGGCAGTGATGCTGGCCGTGCCTGGATTCGGATTGAACACATAATAAATGTCACTATCCACCCACGTGCTGGCGCCATTATTAACGGAGACAACCCGGGTAAGTGTCTGATCGGGAAATCCCGGAGCGCTCCAGGTCAGTGACGCGGGAGACAAGTGTCCGCCATTGTTATTTCTATCCATCAGCGAAACCACCAGCACGCTCGCGCCGGAAGTGACCGTGAAATTCGTGTTGGTGATGGCCGTCGTGGTGACGCCGGTGACCAGATTCGTGCCACCATCCTGCAGGGCAATTTGCGCGCGAGCGCTGCCGCACACCATCAGCCCGGCTGCGGCCAGGCCAAGTACCATCCGTGTGACAAAGCTTGTTTTCATAATGTTCCTGAGTGGGTTTATTATTTGCGCTCCGGTTGATAGACGCCCTGCCACCCTGGAATCAACATCGAGCAAGTGGTTACGTTTCGCGGTCGAGTGTTCGGTCATAACTGGGGATTCTGTTTGTGCGGTGGACTCGGTCAGCTTCCAATGCCGTCCTTTTTGAGACGTTCACTTCCCGGGACAATCGAACAAATTCAAATGTCTCCGTGTGCGCAACCGAATCGAAGCGCCTTCCACAGAGGGCAATTGCGATGCAGTTGTCGGCTACAAAATTCATGGAAGTGTCGGCCATAACGTTAGCTGAAAATTCGCCAATGGGTCTATTCGTATTATGAACAAACCAATTGGCAAATTGAACGGAAGCCGATTTTGAAGGAACGGCGGCACCGTGGCATCGCCCTGCAAATCGGGCCACTTTTAAAAATATTCCGGCTCGCTCCCAACTGCTTTTTTACCGGCACTGCAAATTGAAACTCACCAACGGAAAGCCAACTGATAGAAAAATGGGAACCTCTTTTGATGAATCGAGCGAAATGTTCTCCACCAAAAAAAGAGAGGGGTGCTGAAATTTTCAGCACCCCTCGGTTTGAAGCGAACGATTGCTTTGTTACTGCACCAGGTAGCGCAGGAACAACCTCGGCGCTGTCGAGCTAATTGGCACCTGGTTGGTGATGGGTCCGCCCGTTCCGGCGGTCGTGCTGTTCGTCGTCCACACGACTGGCGGTGTCAGGTTCGTCGTGGACAGCAGGTAGTAGTTGAATCCGCTGGCGGTATTCAGGGTCAGCACGAGATTCGCGCGCGTCGCGTCCAGGGTGGGCCCGTTGATGGTCGGCTGCGGCGGCGTGTTCACGCCCACGGCCAATGTCGTGCTGCTGTTGGTCGTCCCGACAAGAGAAGACATATCCGATGCCGCTGCGTAAGTCACCGGGTAGGCGCCGTTGGCCAATCCGGTCGTGTCGTAAGTGATGCTGAAATCACCGGTCGCATCATTGATGGTGGTCGCCTGGGCGTTGCCATTGATGGTGACGGTGATCGGCGTGCCGCTGACCAGGAACACGTTGGTGCCGGCGACTATGCCACGCACGTTACCTGTGAGGACCACGCTGGTCGCACCGGTGCCGATGCCGCGGTTGCTCACGCCCGCGAAGGCAGACGACCATCCGGGAGCGCCGCAGAATGCGATGTTGGCGTACGAGAGATACATCTCAGTCGGGATGGTCGTATTGCCGTCGAACACGTTCATCGCCACGCCCGACAGGGAACTTAGATTAAAGGCCGACCAATCGCTCAGCGGCATAACGTAATGTGTCCAACTCTGTCCCCCTGAATTCTGGAAGAGCGTGATGTCCGGGAAGGTGCCCCGCTCATAAGTCGGGTTGCCGCTGACGGGCACCTGAAGGTTCATCTGGATGCCCTGGACTTGGGAGAACTGGTCAAAACCAGCCTGGTTTTTGATGTCCATTTCCAGCGTTTTGTAAGTGCCCACATTCAGAGACCCAAATGTTTTTTGGATGCCATAGAACGGAGAAGTGCTGCC
This sequence comes from Verrucomicrobiia bacterium, assembly GCA_035552155.1. GTDB lineage: Bacteria > Verrucomicrobiota > Verrucomicrobiia > Limisphaerales > DASXHY01 > DASXHY01. The sequence goes on from DASZLX010000018.1 coordinate 58,149, forward strand.
GGGCCCAAAAGTCGCATCCATGACCAGGCATTGGGACGAGGGACCAGTCGCGGGAGCGTCGGGATAAACATAGATCTGCGGATTGCCGTTGAGCGCGGTCCATCCGGCGGCGTCGGCGGAGCTATTGAAGATGCCAACATAATTCGTGAAGAATATCACCACGGGAACCGCGCTGACCTGCGGCGAAGCTGCGCTTACACCGAAGCTGTTCGACGAAACCAGCTCGTAATAATACAAGGTGCCGTCATTTACGGAAGTATCCGTGAAGCCGTTCGTGGTCGAATTGCCGACCAGGGTGAACCCGCTGCCGCTGGTGGTGGAGCGCAACACATTGAAACTATCCGCTCCGAGCTGATTGTTCCAGGTCAGATCCACCTGGTTGACATCAGCCGCTGCCGCCAGACCCGCCGCGGTAGCCGGCGCTCCCATCGGCGCGGCACTGACTTGCGCCGAAAAGACGCTGACGCCGCTAGAACCCACGGCCTCCACCACGTAATAATAAGTCGTCCAGTCGGTCACGTTGACGTCGGTGAGGGTCGTCGACGCATTGCCGTTATTGGTGGCGATGGCGGTATAACCGCTGCCGCTGGTGGTCGAACGCAGCACGACATATGAACTCGCTGCGCCACCCGAACTGTCAGCCCAGGTCAACTGGATTTGGTTGGTCTGCGCCGTGGCCACCACGCTGGTCGGAGCGCTCAAGACGGACAGCGGCGAAAAGATCTCCGCCGCAATGTCCATGTGGGTGGAGACGCCGGTAGCGTTGGCCGTGATGGTAGTGTCACCCGCGGCTAAGTTCGTGAGAATGCCCATTGTGCATTGGACACCACTGGGACGAGGATTGGTTTGGATAATGCCGCCGCTCGTGGATACGATGGTGACGTTATTACCGCCGCCGCCGTTGTAATTGTCACTGATCACTGCTGCCGCGGAGCCGACGGTGGTCGTCGTGGGGGTATCAAGGGAAAGGGTGGTGCTGTCCTGACCCAGACCCAGCCCGACCGGAGTGACAGTTGTGTCAACACCCCTCAAGGTATATGCCTGCAGGAACATACCTCCGGGCGTGCCGTTGGTGTCGACGCCGATAATGACACCGGTTCCCGGCAAGGGATCCATCACATAATATAGCGAGGTCCAGATCCACCCGTACTGACCGCTGTTAGTGGATATTCCGATGCTCATCGGCTGAGTGACGCCAAAAGTGGTATTGCTCCACACCAGAGTGGCGCCGGGGTAACCCTGCGGCCCGCTGCCGTCAAAGTCTTCAAGTGCCACCACCAATACGCTGGCTCCTTGAGAGACGGCGAAGGATTTTGTGATGTTTGTCGAGCCGGCTGGGGTGGTGCCCGTGGTAAAGATGGAACCATCCAGCGGTGCGATGCCGGTTCCAATGGCGGGCATGAACACGGCCACTGCCAGGGCGCACTTCGTCGCCGAGCCGGCGTCGGTGATCGAAATCGTGCTGCTACCACCAGTAGCGCCACTGACATAGCCCAAAGCCTGCTCCTCGCCGTTATTCACGTCCGAAGAAACTGCGGCTCCTTTGGTTGAACCTATGGTCAAGGCTTGTCCTGAATTGCCATCGTAAGCCAGCACCGACGCCCATGCGCCAGGTGGAGTGGTGGCCGCGGTCGTCACGGACAACGTGGTGGCCGAGGAATTGTTGATGGCGTAAGTGACAGGAGCGACAGTGGTATCAACTCCCGCCAGGGTAAAGGGCATCATAGTCAAACCCTGGATGCTCACCGTGTTGGTATCCGTTCCGGAAATAACACCGTTGCCGGGGACCGGGTTGAACAAATAATAAATGTCGCAATCCGAGAATGAGCTCGCCGCGCTGTTCTCCGACACCGCCCGCACTAACGTTTGGCTCGTGCCGGTGTCCGTGTTAGTCCACGTCATCGTGGAGGGTGACGAGTTGTTATTAAGAGTATTTTTGTCCCACAATTCCACCACCAACACGCCTGCCGTCTGGGAAACCGAGAAGCTGGCGCTAATAGTGGACCCTGCCCCGCTGGCAACCGTGGCGATCGCGCTGGCGCCACCATCCAGGAGAGTGATGGTCCCGCCCAATCCGGCTGGCAATGCAAAGAACGGAGCGGCGCTGGCCTGCGCGGAGTTGACGCTGGTGCCGCCGGGGCTCACCGATTGCACCACATAATAGTAGGTTGTTCCATCATACACGCCAGTATCTATGAAACTCGTCGAGCTGTTGCCCGCCGTCGTTCCAATTTGAATGTAGTTAGTACCGCTGGTGATGGAGCGCAGCACATTGTAGCCGCTGGCCGCTCCGCTCGAGGTATCCGACCAGGACAACTTGACCCGGTTGGTCTGGCCGGTGGCGACCAGGTTATTGGGGGCCGAGGGAGGAATGCCGAACGGCGCGGCGGTAGCGCCGGCGGAAAACTGACCGGCGCCACCAGGCCCCACTGATTGCACCACGTAAGAATAGGGCGTGTAAGGAACCACATTGTTATCGTTGTACGTCACATTGGCATTGCCGGAATTGGTAACCACCGCAACGTAGGGGCCGCTGCTCGTAGCCCGCCACACAATGTAGCCGGTCGCCACTCCGCTGGATCCGTCAGTCCATGACAACGCCACCTGGTTTGTCTTGGCGGTGGCTGTCAGGCTCGCCGGGCCGGCTGGTCCGCTCAAAAGCGGCGTAAAAATCGCCACGCCCACGGCCATTTTCTGTGTCGATCCCGCAGTATAGGTGACGGTGACACTGCCGCTGCCGGGCGCCACGTTGGCAATGTAACCCATCGCCTGGCTGGTATTGTTCTGAACCGAAGGGCAATTCACCGTGCCGCTGGATGCGGAAACGACCAAACTGTTGGGTGACGCGCCGAAGCTGCTATTGACCACCGCCCAACCAAATGCGGGAGTATTGGCCGGCAACGCCACCGAAATCACCGCTGTGCCGGTATTGCTCGCGACCCCGGTGATGGGAGGCACGGCGGTATTCACCCCGGCGAGGGTGAACACCTGCATCGTCATGGCAGAAACGGCTCCCCCGGATGCATCCGTAGCAGTGATGGTTCCGGTGCCTGGAGTCGGGTTAAATAAATAATAAATATCACTATCGGCCCAGGTGCTCGCGCCATTGTTCACGGCTACAGCCCGGGTTAGAGTCTGCCCGTTGAATGTCAGGGAAGCCGGCGATGCGAGAGTGCCGACGTTGTTTCTATCAAACAAGTTGACCACCAGCACGCTGGCTCCGGCGGTGACGGTAATATTGGCGCTGATGGGGGATGATCCGGTCGTAACGAGATTTGTCCCGCCGTCCTGCACCGAGATCTGAGCTGGGGCGTTGCTGCTCAACAAAAGCCCGATCATGATCAGGCCACATAAAACCCCTTTATAAATATATCTGTCGACGAAATTCCCGGCGGCATTTATTTCTTTTCCCAATCGAGACACCAACTTGGCTCGCGGGCAGCCTTCTCCGAACGCTTCATTAGGGAGGGAGTGTGTTTTCATAGGTTTTTGATCTGACTATCGTGAGCGGACTTGATTGAATACCGACCGAAAACTCTTATCTCACATCATGGGTGATCCGATCCCACACTTTTAGCGCAGGTAAGTATCAGGGCGTTGGCGCAAGACTCCGGGTGACAAACTGTGTGAATGCCGGTGGAAGATCCTGCTGAAAGATATAATCGTTCTCGTAGGTGGCGCTGGTTTCAGTGATCTGCAGGGCGGACTCCCATTTATACCAACTCACTGAGCCATCGCAGAAAAGTTCGTTTGCGCCATCGGGATATTGTGTATGAGGCCTCTGATGAGGAACACCGCCGTAGGGAGGGCCGCCGCCGATAGTCCAATTGTTGGGACTGCCGGCAATATATTTATTCATGCAATCAGCCGCCATCACCCACGTCGCCCTCGATTGCCCCATTTTCACCGGGCTGTAGGCAGGAGTACCGCTGGGAAACGCAGTGTTGATCCATGTCGTGATCCCTCCGAAATAGGAATACCCAATCAGCCATTGATTCTGGCCGGGGTCGAAGGCAGGCAATGTATTGCCGAGTGCCGGTATGCTCGGGCAGCACCAGATCTTCGCAATCCCGTTGGTGACCGTGGGATCCAACCCCAGATCCTTGGCCGCCGACGCTTGAGGGGGATTGATCGCCCGCTGATTAAAGGAATTCCCAGACTGACGGCAGGGGAATAGAAAATCGTTGTTATCTCCGGCATAAATAATACAACCCACCCCGATCTGTCTCAGGTTGTTGACGCAACTAATTTTTATCGCCTTGCTTTTGGCCTGCGATAACGCCGGCAAGAGCATCGCTGCCAAAATGGCGATAATGGCAATGACAACCAGCAGTTCGATGAGCGTGAACCCGTAATCTCTTCGGGTCGAACAACTAACGGGCGAGCGAGGCGGGTAACTTGAGGCATTTTCCGCGGCACAAGGTGCCCCGAGTTTGGCCTTGGCGAATGACTTCATTACCAACCATGGTAGCCACAAATAAATAGCCGGTCTATTCGTATTGTGAACCGGGCCATTGTCAAATTGAACTTTTTTTAACATATCGGTATTGAGTTGGTGTTTGTTTAAATCGGCTTTGAAAAACTCGACAAAAAGAAGGGGCGTCGCGAAATCCGGATTGCCGGGCAATCTGGTCCAACCCCAGGTTTGTCTGGCGCAATAGCGAACAGGCGCGGTCCAGGCGCAATCGAACGATTTCCGCGCGAATACTCGTGCTGAGCCAATAGCGAAATCGCACCCCCAGATCCGTCCGGGAGCAGCCCACGTGAGAAAGCACGTCTTTTACATTGATACCCTCGTTGACGTGGCTGCGAATAAATCGCAACGCCCGGATCGTCACCGCATCCTCAATAGCCACGACATCGGTCGAAGCGCGTTCCACGATCCACAAGGGCGAAATCTCCACCAGGCCGGGGTTGACGGCCTTGCCTTTCATCATCGCGTCCAATAACGCCGCGGCTTCCGATCCTATTCGTTCCGCGTCCGGCTTGATGCTGCTCAGAGGCGGTTCGCTGATGGTGCAAAGCACCTCGTCATCGTCCACCCCCATGACTGTGACCTCGCCCGGGACGTTGATGCCGTGTTCCCGGCAGGCGTTCAGCACTTGTTGCCCGCAAATGTCATTGCAGGCGAACACCGCGAGCGGACGCCGCTGACGGAAAAGCCACGCCGCGATGGCTTTTTCATTTTCCAAACCACGCTGTTCGGCCGCTTGCAGGACGGTCAGCGGAGCGCTGATACCGCGACTGGCCGAGGAGGACGACCGGCGCGGCAGTGAAAACTGATGCATCGGGTAGCCGCGCGCTTTGAGATAATCCGCAAAAGCCCCTCCGCGATCGTCGGAAAACGGAATCCCGGGATAACCACAGAATGCAAAATGACGAAATCCAGCCCGCAGGAAGAAATCTGCCGCCATTTTCGCCACCGCCTGCGGATTGGTGACAAATGCCGGGATGGGGTCGAAGCGGACGCTGGCGCGAACATCGATGACCGGGACGCCGAGGCGGAGAAGTTCCTTGGCCGTGCGCCGCCCGTCGATGCGGGCAATGATGCCGCTGATTGGAACCTGCTTGAGCCAGTCGGGAATGCCTCCATGCAATTCGCGCTCCTCGATGTAGCACGACCACGGCCCATGCACGTGGATATATTTGGCAATCCCGCTCAGGACATCCCGCCCGAATTTCCTGGAACTTTCAATCAGCAGCGCCACCTTGGGCAGGTTTTTCAAAAGATTTTTCTCCGATTGACTCGGCTTGTCATCCGCGGCCGAGCGAGACGAATTTCGCATTGCCGCGATATGAGTTTTCTTTTGCACTGAGAGTATCCTTGGTTATAGGGAATAAAGCGGCACCGGGTCTTGGAAACGAAGGCGGAGCGCTTTGTTATTTAGGGCGGCGTATCAAATCTCGAATTCTCCGTACCGCCGGCTCAAACCTCCATTTACCTATGGCAGAACCCCCTATGTCGGCCGTCTCTAATAAATCGGAGCCGGCGCTTGCGTTCGGTAAAAGCGGTTCGTCTGAGTCGTCACGACATCCGTGAATTGCACAGTGCCCGTAATATCAGCCCGGACCGGACTGGTGGCCGCGCTCCAGGGACCGGTCATTGCCGACGCTGTTTGCAGGACATAGGTTTGGCCGGGGATTCCGCCGAAACGGAGCACCCATCCGTTCGTAATCGAATCAATAGCCGCGACGGGATTAAGAAACGGCTCGCCCTGAGCGGGACTCCAATTGCCGCCCTGCCCGAGGATCGGATAAATGGCGGCCGGCCACGCCTCGCTCTGGTAATCGGTGAATTCAGACCACTGAAAATTGCCCAAATCATCCACCCACATGCGTTCGCGCGGCAACGTCAGGGCAGCCGGTATTTGCAGGGGGATGGTGCCATTATTGTTGTTGCCCGGGCCGTAAACAGTAATCCCCGGCTCGGGACCGCCAAATCCGTGTTCCTCCCCATAAACCGTTTCGATCATGTGCGGATTATGAACCCGGTCGAAGCCCATGCCGGACATATAGCATTTGCCGATGGGATTAAGACCGTGGTCGTAATCCATCAATTGACTGACCGTATCGATGTATTTCTGCGTTCCCGTAAGCGCCCATTCCATCAAACAGGGATAAGCAAATTCCCCCTGCGAAGTGTAAGGGCGGTGCGCGTAATTATTTTGCGTGTACGGATTCGCATTGGTCGGCCAGCCGACGGGGTAGGCATCGCCGTTGATGTATCCCGTTTCTTTATCCGCCGCCTTTTGGAGGATGGACTTGAAATACGCCACGACGACGGGATCGGTGGGGCGATTCGTCGCGATAATGTACGACATAAAATAACTCGGCATCCAAATCTGGCCGTTATTGACCGCGAACCCGCTGGCTTCGTCGTCAAAGGTATTGGTGAACAAACTGGTCGTGGTGTACATGGACTCAATGATGTTGCTCGAAGTTGTATCGCCGTTGAGCAAGTACTCCTGGATGGCGTAATAAAGTTTTCCCTGTGTGGTAATCTTGGACCCCGAGGCGGCATACGCAGCGGCGCCGCGAACGGCAAAATCGGCGCTGAGCGGAGCATTGTATGGCCTGATCAATCGGGCAAAATTCATGAACGCACCCGCCGCCAGCCCGCTGCACCAGCCGTTATTGGTTTCGGTGACATAAATCAATGTGTCCTGGTCGAAATTAATTCCCCAAATCGGTTCGCTCCGGGACGCCGTGCCAAAGGCCACTGCGCCGGAAGGTTCCTTCGGCGTGCTTTGCAGATTCGTGTACAACATCAAACCCCAGTTCGCCTCGTCGAGAATGTCAGGGATGCCATTGCTGCCGGGAAGGATGTTGAAGCTCGCATCGAAGTTGTTCGGGATATTGAATTGTTGATCCGTGAAGTCTTGCGGAAAAACTTCGTAGGTGGTCATCAGGATAATCGGCGTTTCCAGGGCGTAAGGATTTTTCTGGGTATCGCCGGCGTCGTGATAACCGCCGTGAACGAATAATCTCGCGCCGGACGTGTTGGTGTTGATACTGGAGGTACTGGGATTGTCCGGCGATTCGTTGTCGTAAATGTTCGTGTGGCAGCCGTACGGCCGGATGTTCGCCCAGGCGTACGGCTTCACAATCGGGCAACCGCAGCGCTGATAATACAACGCCCGAAATGCCACGTAGCCCAGCCGGCGGGAAAAATCTCCGCCTACGCCAAAGGGATACGAAGAACCAACCCCGTTCACGATAATCCGATAAGGCCCGCCCTCGGGCACCGCCGATAAATCAATCCGGTAGACATAATCGCCCGAAGACGTGTCCGGGCCGGCCGTGGTTATCAATTGGAGTGTTCCCTCGGCGACCTGTTGGCCCGTCGTTTGATCAATGACCGTATAGCCCGGACGATCATCGAGCGGCTGCGAGCCGGCGGTACCCAGCCAGACGGCGAAATTGGCGTACCGCACATGCGACAAGGCGCTATAACCGTCCTGATTAACCTTGATGGATTCGCACAATATATTTGTATCCTCAAAAACAAAATTCGTGGTGCCGTACGGTGTCGTCAAAGTGTAAGCCATTCCATTGGTCAACGGTGGCACCTGCATGTAAATGTGATAGTCCACCCCATCGGATTCGGTCACAAATTCACTGAGTGTTTCCAATCGCTGCCCGTTTAAAAACCACTGCAACGGCTGGCTCAAATTCACCTCGTTGGTTGAATACACCGTGGCATATACCGGACCGCTGACGTTTGTGCTGTGAAAAAAAGCCACCAGTTCCGTATTCGAAGCGGTGCGAATTTCCTGGATGGGAAGTTGTGCGTTAGAGATCAGGATGCCGCCTAATAGGCCCGCGATGATTAACAGATGTTTCATAACAGCAAAAGACACCGGGCGATTTCAGGGCGGAATTTTCAATTTCAAAGATGTTAGGAACGCCCAATGTGTCAACCGGGCAGAAGGTTTGTATAGAACTACACCATTGGAACTACGAGTGCAGAATCGATCAGCGCCCGCGCGCCAACTCCGCGTTTTCCATGAACGCATAACAAAGCATGTGGCAGATGCCCATCTGCGCGTCTTCAACCCGTCCATAATGTGTGTCGTTAATGACAATCGTCTGCTCGGCGATTTCCGCCATGCGACCGCGCTTCGCGCCCACGATCGCCACCGTGCGCAGGCCATTTCGTTTGGCCCAATCGAGCGCTTTCACGCAATTGGGCGAATTACCGCTCACGCTCATGCTCAGCGCCACGTCTCCGGCATTGGCATAATTTTGCAACTGACCGGAAAAGATGTCCTCCACGGAATAATCATTAGCAAGAGCGGTCAGCCAAGCCGTATTGTCGCTAAGCGAAAGCACGCGAAAACGTTTGTTTAATTTATCGGAGGAGCCTTTGCCCAAATCCGTGGCAAAGTGCGCGGCATTGGCCGCATTGCCGCCGTTGCCGAACACAAAAATCTGCCGATTTTTTGTCCACGCCATTCGCAGGGTTTCGATGAGCCGGCTCACCTCGTCAATCGGAATGGAATCGAGGGTGGTTTTTTGCGCCTGAAGATAGTCGTTGATCCATTTGTTCATAAATCGTGCAGAGTCGCGGGGCGGTCGGTTCGCCCGCTTGATTTTCGACGAGCCAGTTCTAGGGCGCCAATCGGCACCGCGTCTTCGCCTAATGAAGCCAAAAGAACTTGCGGGCCTGGCTGAAAAACTTTCATGAGGAAAGGCTGCAGCTCCTCGGCAACTTGAAACCGCAACGACTCACCAATCCCCGCCAGGCCGCCGCCCAATAGGATGACTTCCGGATGCAGCAAATGAACCGCGTGCGACAGGCCGAAAGCCAAATCATTCGCGACCTCCGCCAGAAGTCGTTGCGCGAGCGGATCGCCCTGCCGAAGCGCAGTGCCCAGGCATTTGGCTTCATGGCCGGCCGCGCCCTCGGCCAAACGCGCCAATTGACTCTCGGGCGCCGTCTTCGCGAGTTCGCGCACGCGTGCATTCACCGACCACCCGGAGCAGCGCGATTCCAAAATCGTTCCGACGCGATCCATGCGGATGTGGCCGATCTCCAATTCACCCGGAGGAACCCCGTGATAAATATTTCCGTCGAGAATCAAACCGCCTCCCACGCCGCTACCCAGTGTCACATAAAAAACCGGATTAAATTTCCTCCCCGCGCCATGCATTGCCTCACCCAACGCCGCCACATTCGCGTCGTTGTCCACCACCACCGGCGCATCGGTCAATTGCTCGGCCCACCGGCAAATTTCAAAATCAGACCAGCCGCCAATCTGATGCGAGCAGGCGATTTTCCCCTCGCGCCAATTCACCGGACCGCCAAAGCCGATGCCCACGGCATCAAACTTCCATTCTGCGCCGAGTTCCCGGATAGCTTGCTCGATTTGCCGACGGATGCCATCGGCGCCCGCGGCGGGTTCCACCCCGAGTTTGCGGCGCTCGCTGATGTGCATTTTCTCGTCGCCTGCCACGAGTTGCAGCTTCGTCCCCCCAATTTCGATTCCGAGAAAAGTCTTCATCAAATACGATGGCCGAGATTGGGCCAGTCGCTGTGGATTTTCCAGCTATTCCAAGGATGTAGAACAAAACAGTCCAAATGTAGCAGGGACAAGTTTCAATAAATCACAGACGATGCTCTCTACCATTACCCACTTATTTCATGAATAAAACCCGGAGATCGCCTTCGCTCTTATTGTGTCTCGCGAGCGCCCTGGCCCTTGGCGGCGCCGCTCAACCGACTTACCTGGACAGTAATCAACCGCTGGAAACACAGGTCGAAGATTTGCTTTCACGGATGACGCTCGAAGAAAAAATTGCCCTCGTCCATGACGACACCCGGTTCACCACCGCCGCGATTCCGCGCCTGGGCATTCCCACCCGCGGCATGTCCGACGGCCCCAACGGAGTGCGCGAGGAAATCATGCCCCATTCGTGGGACCCCGCCGGGCGCACCGATGATTTCTCCACCGCGATGCCCGTAGGGATTTGCCTGGCTGCCACGTGGGACCCGGACCTGGGCCATCGCGAAGGCGAGGCCATCGGGCAGGAGGCCAGGGCGCGTGGCAAAGACATCATGCTTGGTCCGGGAGTGAACATTTTACGGACGCCGCTTTGCGGCCGGAATTTTGAATATCTCGGCGAAGACCCGTTCCTGACCTCGCGCATGGCCGTGGGCTTTATCCGCGGTGAACAATCACAGCAGATTTCGTCCTGCGTGAAACATTATGCGTTGAACAACCAGGAACACCAGCGCGGGACCATCAATGTGGAAGTCGACGAGCGGACGCTGCACGAAATCTATCTCCCGGCGTTCAAAGCCGCCGTCCAGGAAGCCGGCGTTTGGTGCGTGATGGGCGCTTACAATCAGCTTCGCCATCAATATTGTTGCGAGAATGATTATCTGCTGAATCAAATCCTGAAAAATCAATGGGGCTTCCAGGGTCTGGTCATCTCGGACTGGGGCGGCGCGCATTCCACCCGTGACTGCGCCTTGAACGGCCTCGACCTCGAAAACGGCACGGAAAGAAATCACGATTTCTACCTCGCCCAACCTTATCTCGATGCGATTAAAAAAGGCGAGCTGCCCGTGGAAGGATTGAATGAAAAGGCACGCCGCAATTTGCGGGTAATGTTCGCCACGCACGTCTTTGACACCAATCGTAACAAAGGTTCGATTAATACGGCGGCGCATCAAGCCGTGGCGCGGCAGGTGGCCGAAGAAGGAATCGTGCTGCTGAAAAACGAATGTCTTTTGCCGCTGGATGCTTCAAAAATCAAAACCATCGCGGTCATCGGGGACAATGCCGTGCGCTTGCAGGCGCATGGCGGCGACAGCTCCTGCATCAAGGCATTTTATGAGCGAACGCCGTTGCAAGGCATTTTGAATCGTGCCGGCGGCCAGGTGAACGTCACGTTCTCGCAGGGTTACCAAAATGGAAATGATAAGGGAATGGCCGAACGCGCTGTGGCCGCGGCGAAGGCCGCCGATGTCGTCATTTACGTGGGCGGTTTGAACCACGAGCGGGGTTTGGATTGCGAAGGCACCGATCGCCCAGACCTTAAACTGCCTTACGGCCAGGATAAATTGATTTCGGAAATCGTCGCTGCCAATCCACACGTCATCGTCGTGCTGGAGGGGATGATGGCGGAAATGGGCTCCTGGCTTGATCAAACTCCCGCGGTTTTGCAGGCGTGGTATCCGGGCATGGAAGGCGGAACCGCGCTCGCGGGCGTGCTTTTTGGAGATGTGAATCCGTCCGGCAAACTGCCCTGCACCTTTCCCAAAAAACTCGCCGACTCGCCGGCCCACGCACTCGGCGCCTATCCCGGCACCAACGGCACCGTAACCTACGCGGAAGGATCGCTGGTCGGCTACCGCTGGTTCGATACGAAAAACATCGAGCCGTTATTTCCGTTCGGCTTCGGTTTGAGTTACACGACCTTCAAATATTCGAATTTAAAAATACTTCCTGGCAACGGCAACGATGAACTCGCCGTCGCACAATTTGAAATTCAAAACACCGGCGCCCGGGATGGGGCGGAAGTGGCGCAGCTTTACATTCACCAGGATCACCCCAGCTTGTCCCGCCCGGAGAAGGAGTTGAAAGGATTCAAAAAAGTGTTCTTAAAAGCCGGCACGAAGGAAACTGTATCCATTCCGCTGAACTATAATGCGTTCGCATTTTACGATGCCGATAAAAAATCGTGGGTCGCGGAAAAGGGTGATTTTGATGTTCTGGTGGGCGGTTCTTCGCGGAATATTCCTCTCCGCGGCAATTATCAGTTGGCGGAAACCTTTATACGGAATGATTAACAGCACTTGTTATCGTACTCGTCCTCGGAACTCCCGACACGTCGAGGACGAGAACGGGGGCGAAAAGGATATCCTTATCAAAAAACACTGGATTGTCGGCGCGGCATTTCTTTGTTATGGTATCTGCGAATGCAACAGTCGTTTCGCAAAACCAAGCAGACAATGACTGAGTCTGCCCTGCCGGATACCGATGCGGAAAGATTGGTGATCCAGCCCAAGCAGGTCAAAATGCCCGAGCACGGCCTCGTCGTTTTCGAGAGCCGGCACGGCCCGGGTTTCGTTGGTGAACTCCAAAACCCGTATTCCAAATTTCATATCGTGATTCGCGGCCGCGCCGAATGGGAGGTGGCCGGGCGAAAATACACGATAGGACCTGACACGCTGTTTCACATCGCCGCCGGCGTGCCGCATCGCATCCGCGATCTGGCGCACGACCCCGTTACCAATTACGTCATTCATTATCAGCCGCAATCATTGGAGGATGATGAATTGACCGCGCGGCTGGCCGCTCCGCCCGGCATCGTATTGCTGAATCTGGGAAGTCCCGATGTGCATCAGGCAGCGCCGATTCGTGCCATTTTTCGAGAGATGCTTTTCGAGTCCGATTCACAGCAACTCGGCTGGAAAGTTTTTCTGAAATCCCGGCTCATCGAAATGGCCGTGCGCACCTTGCGGATGATGGACCGGCGCAACCAACACGCAATGGTTTTTCAAGCGGGCAGCGACAGCCTGGAGCGCGTTACACATTATGCGTTGCGGCTTAAGTCTTCCTTTTTCCGACCGGCCACGCTCGCGGACGCCGCCAAGTCAGTTCATCTCAGCCGGCGCCAGTTCACCGATGTTTTCCGCAGAGTCACCGGACAATCATGGTGCCGCTACATCCGCACCTTGCGCCTCGAACACGCCGTGCGGCTGTTGACTAATACGGATAAATCCGTCATCGCGGTGGCGTTTGAAGCCGGCTTTGAAGATCTGTCGCAGTTCCATCACAACTTCAAAGAGAATTACGGATGCACGCCCGCCAGCTATCGCGAAAAGCATCGCGCCAACGGCACTTCGTCCGCCAACGGTGTTACCACAGCCACCAGTAAGCCAGCACCGTCAAAATCACGATTCCCGTCAGGTGCAAACGCCAGTCGCTGATTCCTTGAAAAGGTTCACGCGCGCCACCCCAGTCCACAGTGGTCGCCTGGAGCTTGGCCGGATCGGTTTTTTTGGTGAATGCCGAGACCGCAAAAAGGATGACGGTGATTGCAATGGATCCCCAAAGACCGCGATAAGTGTAATTCTCCGTGATGGGATGATGAAGCCACGGGAAAATGTGCAGCGCAGTCTCCCTGTTGGGCAATAGCGCATCCGTGACGAACAAAGCGGACATCCCGAGCCCGCAAAAGAAAGATACCGCCGCTCCCGCGTAAGTCACCCGTTTGCTCAGGATGCCAAAGATGATGGCGGGTGCCAGAGGCATCGCCAGATAGATCGAAATGGTTTGCAGATATTTATAAATTCCTTCCGGCTGCCACGCAATGACCCCGGCCGCACCTACGCCCAATAACATGGCCGCCACAATCGCTATCCGGCCCAGCTTCACCTGGTCGGCATCGGAAACACCCGGGCGGAAGCGCGTGATGAAATCACGCACGGTAATTGTTGAAACCGAGTTCATCACGGCAATTGTAGAACACAATACCGCGCCGAGCAGCGCGGCCAGGACGTAACCGCGAAGGCCGGTTGGCAGCAGGTTATTCAGAATCCAGATGAAAGTGCCCCGGCTGTCTTCAACTCCAATGTGAGGATTGAGCGCCAGAGCAATCACGCCGGGCAGCGCGAAAATGAAAACCGGGGTCAATTTCAGCAGCGCGGCAAACATCGCACCCCATCGCGCCTCTTTCAAATCCTTGGCGCCGAGCAGTCGTTGGACGTTGACCTGATCCATGCCCCAATAAAAAAGGCCGCCGTACAAAACGGTCAGCACGACGCCCCAGAATGGATAGATGGGATCCGTCCACGCCTTGTGGATGTGCAGGGCGGCGGGCACTTGAGAAGCTTCCACTGCGTGGCGCAGCGCCGTCCAGCCTCCCACTTTGTGCAGGCCGACAAAGAGGATGATTCCGGAACCCAGGATCATGATAGGCGAATGAATCGCATCCGTGTAGGCCACCACTCCGAAACCTCCGACCATGGTGATGATGGCCGTGACCACGCCCATTATGATCACGCTTTGCATGATTCCCCAACCCGTTACTGCCTGCATCACCAACGCTCCCGCGTACATCGTGAACGCCATCTTCGTCACGATGCAAATGAAAATCATGATGCTGGAAAAACACATCCGTGCCTCGATCCGATAGCGCAGCTCGAGAAATTCAGGAATCGTGAACACCTTGTTTTTCATGTAGTACGGCAGCAGCACCGCAGCAGTAATTCCCAGCGCCACCACCGTGATCAATTCCACCGTTCCCGCGCAAAGACCGTAGCGGTAGGAATCCCCGGAAAGTCCGACCATGTGCTCGGAACCGATATTCGTGGAGAATAACGAGGCGCCGACAATGGACCACGTGAGCGTGCGCCCCGCGAGAAAGAAACTGCTGCTATCGGCTTTTCGCCGCGCCAGCAGGCCGAAATACAACCCCAGGGCGACATTGAAGACCAACGCCGCCACGCAAACCACCCAATCAACAGTACTTAGATTCAGTCGCATGTTTAAGAAATGTTACCGTGACCCTTTGAAGTTCACCTCGATCGTTCTCGTGGCTTTGTTTGGGTCAGGTGATAGGTGAATCACCAGCCGATTGCTGGCCGGATCGGCTGCCCAGCCGGCCGCGGAAGTGGTTTCGTTTCCTGACCACATCGGCAAAGTTTTGCCGTCCACGCGCACAGTCGCATTCCCGCTCGCGCCGTAAACCAACAGGTATTCAGTTTCCGGACGGTCCTCCAATTTCCAACTGACAGCGTGCGACGTCCCATGAACGGAAACATTCGCAGCCTTGCCCTGCTCGTTCAGCACCGCGACCGTTTCGTTCCCCGCCGGCGGAGTGACAATCAATGCGCTGACCCGGCCGCCGGTCATGCTTTGGCCGAATTTCAATTCTCTGGCGAATTGAACCGGCACGACCGCGCCCGGTCTCAGGTAAACTGGAATCGTGTCCAGCGGCGCGTCGATCTTCTGTTCAACGGGGCCGGAAACTGTTTTTCCATCCCACAAGCTCGTCCACATTCCCGACGGAAACGAAACCGTGCGGAAAGTGTCTTCATTCAGAACCGGCGCCACCAGCAAATCGTCACCGAACATGTATTGATCTCCCACGCCGGCCAACTGCGATTCCTTCGGGAAAGATACGGGCATCGAGCGCATGATCGGAATTCCGGTTTCATGCGCCACCGATGCGGCATTGTAAATGTAGTCCAATAAATTCTCGCGAGTCCAGGCGAGGAATTTATAGTTGGTCACGGCCTCATCGCTGAAATCCCAGGGGTCGCGCGTCGCTTTTCCGTGAGGACGCATCATCGGGCTGAAACAGCCGAATTGAAACCAGCGCATATATACCGCCGGCTCCGGCAAACCAAAATATCCGCCCAGATCGCTGCCCCAGGTCGAGAATCCGCAGGCGCACAGATTCATCGCGCCGGTCAGGACGGCCCGGAGGCCGTCAAAATCAGACGGATGGTCGCCGGCGAATTGGCCCACCCATTTTTGCGTGCCCGGTGCGGCGGCGCGACCGTAGAGGATGAAATCGTTTCCGCGTCTTTCGCGGTATATTTCACTGATAGTGCGGTGATAGGCATACGAGTAAAAATTGTGCATTTCATCACCGCGTTTACCGTCGTGAAACACGGCGGAATCCGGGACCATATCGCCAAAGTCCACCATGCTTCCAGCGATGCCGACGTCCAGTGCCCGCTTCAAATCCCGGCGGCAAAGTTCCTTCGCGTTGGGGTTCGTGAAATCCACGTAAGTCAGTTCACGGGTTATTTCCGGATTCCCGCAGTTCAAAATGGGAATCTCTTCCGGCTTCAATTCCGGCATGAGTGATTCCTGGTGGCGAACCGCCGGCATGAAGTAACCGAGCACCTTGATATTGTGCGCGGCCATAAACTGGTTGAGTTCCGGAGAGTTCGCGGACGGGCCTTCGGCGTAAATCGCCGAATGCGGAATGTCCAGCGCGGCGAACTTATTATAAGTATTTTCTTCCTCCGCCACGGGATTGTGCAACGGGCCGCCCTGCCAGGCGCCGCCGCCTCGGCCCATCCACGGTTCAAATACCCATTTGGGCGGCAACGGAACCCGGCCCGTGAGCGCGGTGTAAGATTGCAGCGTTTCCTTGGGCGTGCCGATCCAGAAGTAATAATCGAAAATCGGTCCAGGTTGCGTGATGCGCATTTGATCCGCCACCGTGTGCCCGATGTCGGCCCTCAACCGATAAGAGGAATCGTCAAACATCGTATAGCCTTTGGAACTATGAATGACGGGCACAATTTTGTAAGTCGTGTTTCTCAGACCCAATCCGTTGCCCACCCAGTCGTCCGTTCCCCAAAGCGTCAAAGTGTTCCCATGTTGATTGAAATGATCGTACTTTTCGCCGAAGCCATAAATTGCCTCATCCGGGTCCAGGTGATTTCGGAAATCCACGGCAATTATTTTTCCGGCGGAATCGAATCGGAACGCCAGACTGTTCGCTCCGATGCGCGTGACTTCTTTCCCGGCGGAGTCATGGAACGAAACAGAAAATGGACTCTGGCAAACCACCACCGTCCCGGTGGCAACCTTGATGGAAAACGTGTTTGAAATTCGGCTGGTTTTTAGCCTTAAAAGTCCATCCGGTTTTATGGCGCCTTCATCGTCCGTGTAAATTCTAACTCCGCCGGTTTTTGGCAACGCGAGGTGCAGGTCAACGGAATGACTGCCGGCGTGGCCTCGCATCAGCAATACGTCGTTTTTGATTTCAACCTGATCCACCGTTTCCACCGGAGCCCATTCCGTTTGCAGAATGTCGCCCGGCGATCTGTCCGCATACCACCACTTTGACATCTGATCCAACTGCGCCAGGTAGCTGTCCACAAGTTGGCAGGCCCGCGTCATATCGTTCTGCTGCAAAGCGCCGTTGACCCTTTCTCGAAAGAACGCCAGCGTTAGATTGTTCGTTAAAATCCCCCAGGCGCGTGGCAGCGCGGTGAAACCTTCCTGCGTCATCAAATCCATCCACGATTGCGTGAGATACAACCGTTGACCCAAATTCTCCCCGTCGGTCGGCGTGGCCAACGACGATTCCAGCCGCCAAATCGCGTGACGCGTCTCGACACTCGGATACGGAGTCACGGCGGGCCGCTGCCACCGGAGCACGCCGGAAGGCAATTGACACAAGGTGGTGTTCTGCGATGGCGCGGGCTCGCCGGCAAAATGCGCCTCGATCATGAGATCCACCGGCAGCCATTCCTCGAAATCAATCGCCGCCGGACTGCTGAATTCGCCGTCGCGCCAGCGCGTCCTGATCGGCAACAGGCCAAAATGCGAATTCGGTTTTCCGCCAATGGTAGCCCAGGGAATTTTGAAAAAGGTCACCCATTCGTCCGCTTGCTTGACGACGCTTCCTTCGTAATCGCTGATTTTGGTCACGCGCACCGATGAATTCCAGCCCGCGGCGGCTTCATCGGGAGTGACATCGGGATTCGCCGGCACCACACGATTACACGCAAAGGTCGAGCCGTCCGGCGTCGCGATGAATTGATAATAGGACGGGCTGGCTGGATCGGGCTGAATGAAAAAATCCACTTCATCCGGAAAAGGAGGCCAGGAGTCATATCCGCCGGGAGAACCTTTCAAGAGTTTCCAATTTGCCTCGCGATTGGTGTTCGGAAAAAACTTGTCCGAGACCGGAAAGGACATGTCTTTTTCCTTGCTGCGAATAATCACAAAGAAAGCATCGCTGCTGTAAGCAACCCGGCATTCGGTCGGCGTAGCCGGGCGGGAAACACCGCCCACGCGATAAAATCGATCCAGCACAATCGTGTGGTCGCGATCGGCCAGCAGATCGTCCAGCGAAACCGTCCGGTCCAAGGACGGTTTGAGGACTACGGAATTTACTCCCCAGGTTAATTGCTGCTCCGGGCCTGCTCCCAACGCGGTTCCGGAACAGAAAATTCCCGAGAGCAAGATCGAAAGGACGGTCGCCATTTTGACGACGGAAGGACAGGTCGCGCTAACCGGCGAACTCATTTCCTTCGGGCAGCGGGTGCGTTTGAAGCCGGCTAGCAATGTTTTTTTTGGCATGCGAATGGAACGATTAGTCATCATCACCAACAGATTGCTGAATGTGAAATCCGTTATTAAAGGAAGACGCCGCGCCTGTCTTGGAAACGTGGGCGGACTCACGTGTCAATCTGGGCGGTAGTCGGTCGAGCCTTCCAAGATGGCGCGCGTTTGTGTCTGGTAAACCGTCCTGACACCGCCTTTCGCTCAAATATCCAATGCGCAATGCCCGAATTTCCAAGACCACCGCAGACGTAGCAGGGATAGTTTGAAGGAAGCAAATCAACGCGATCACTCGCCCAGAAAATGACCGGCTCCAATCCATTCACCACCATGGCTCAACATAGAAGACCTTTTTCCAATCGGACTCGCGGCGACGGACTGCTGGCAAGTCTCCTCGCAGTTTCTTTCATCGCCGCCAGTAATCATGCGCAGGGTGTGGCAAGTTCGGCCTTCAAGAAGATTGACAACGGCATTTTAGTCACCATTGGCAAAGCCCAAGTGGAACTCACCGCAGCAACTCCCTCGGCGTTCTGTCTCGGAGTATCCTACAACGGCGACCCCAACGCTGCCCCGAGCGCATTTCTCTCGTCGCCTTCGCCGCATTCGATTTCGTGGCAATTGGCCCGGAGCGGTGATTTTGTGGGCGTCAAAACCGGCGCCGGTGAACTGTTAATTAATCCGGCCAGCCGCGAGTGGATGCTCAAAGACTCCTCGGGGCAGGTGCTGGTGCCCGCCATCAAACTCGATAATCTCGACGCGACCGATTCCGAAACGTCGCACGTTTCACTCAGCGTCGGCTGGCAACCCGGCGCTGCCCCGGCGTTCTATGGCTGCGGCAACGGCATGGGCCAGGAAATCGGTTCCGAACTGCCCACCATCATCGGACCGGAAACGTTGCAACAAACTCCCGTGCCGACTCACTTGGGAAATGGTGTCGCGGTCGTTCCCTATTATTGGTCCACGGCGGGTTATTCGGCGCTGGCGGTCACGGCAAATGATAACCAGCCTGCCTCATGGACCACGAACTCGGGTGAGGCGCGCTGCCGCTGGGATTTTCCCGGCCCCAAGGCAAACCTTTATTTGATGCCGGCGGCCAACCTCGAAGATGCCGCGAAAGTTTACGCTCAATTAACAGGTTATCCTCCCGTGCCGCCGCGCTGGACTTTCGGATACATGCAAAGCCGCTGGGGCTGGACAAATCGCGCTTACATCGAAGACACCCTCCAACAATTTATCAATCGCAAGCTGCCGATTGATGGCTTGGTGTTCGACGTCGAATGGTATACTCCAACGATCGACTACGCTCTGCCCGAAAATGGTTCGCCTGATTTCAACGATTTCGGCTGGAACCCGGCGCTGTTCTCCGAGCCGGCCGCCCAAATCGCGGCTTACCGCGCCCAGGGAGTTCACTCGGTGGCGATTCGCAAACCGCGCGTCGGCAATAGCGATGTGCTACAGATGCTGCGGAAGAATCATTGGGACCTTCCCGAGCGGCAGAGCGTCAAGGGCATGCTCGCCAACCGCATGATTGGCTATCGCAACCCGCAGGCCCGCGACTGGTATGCGCGGCAACTCGGTCCTCTGCTCGAGACTGGCATAGCCGGTTGGTGGAATGACGAAGGCGAAGCCACTTATACGACCTACCATTACTGGATCATGGCCGAACAGAAAGCTCAGACGAAATTCAAACCCGACACGCGGCTCTGGACCATCAATCGCGCGTTTAGCCCCGGCCTTCAACGTCTCGGCGCTGCGGCGTGGACCGGGGATATCGAGGCAATTTGGCCGCAGTTGCGGAGGACGGCCACCGACCTGCTCAACTGGGGACTCGCCGGAATGCCCTACACCACGTGTGACATCGGCGGTTTCCGCGACGAAACCCAGCCCGAATTGCTCACCCGGTGGATACAAGCCGGCGTCTTTTATCCAATCTTGCGCGCTCATTCGAGAATCGATGTCAAAGCTCATTTCCCCTGGCTATTCGGACCGGAAGCCGAAAATGCGATCCACAAGGCGCTCGATCTGCGCTATCGCCTGATTCCCTATTATTACAGTCTGGCTCACGAGACCCATCTCACCGGCGTACCGTTCATGCGACCGCTCGTCATGGAATTTCCGCACGATCCAAACGTGGCCAACCTGTCCGATCAATGGCTCATGGGCGACGGACTGATGGCCGCTCCGATTCTTTCGCAGAGCAATCAACGCTCCGTTTATCTGCCGTCGGGAGATTGGTACCAATTTGATACCAATACGAAAATCAACGGCGGCAAAACCATCACCGCCACGGCGGCTTTGGACCAAATCCCCCTTTATGTGCGGGCGGGAACTATTCTTCCGCTCGGTCAGATGATCCAACATACAGACCAACTTCCCGGCGGCCCGCTGGAATTGCAGGTCTATCCAGGCCAGGACGCGACCTTCAAGCTGGTCGAGGATGACGGCCAAACGACTGATTATTTGAAAGGCATCATTCGACAAACGACGTTCACGTGGAACGATTCCACGCATCGCCTGAGCTGGGAGATTGAAGGGCCCTACCACGGGAAGGACATTTTTACCGAAGTAAATATCAAGGTGTTTTATCCCAACGGAATCAAAGCGGCGAAGGGTTCGCTTCTCTCCAAAAGCTCGGCCCGACTGCCGAATTGATCACCTTCGGCAACTACGAAGTGCGTCCGTCCCGGCCGCAGCCATGTGGCCTGATTTGCCGAAGCGCGGAGCATCGCTCCGCACGGTCTTGCCAGCTCAGAGCGGGAATATTCACACCGCCGCCTCCGAGGTCGGGCGCACTGCGTTCATCGCCACCGTGAACGGCCTGCTAATCCAGGTGAACCAGTCCCCGCTGCAGCGCCGTCGTAGTCGCTTGCGTGCGGTCGCTCACCCTCAGTTTGCTCAAGAGATGAACGACGTGGAGCTTGACGGTCACCGTCGTGATGGCCAATTCGGCGGCAATTTCCTTGTTGCTCCGGCCTTTGGCAATCAACCCCAGGACTTCCTTCTCTCGCGGTGTCAGGTGGGGACGCCGCATGCGTTCGGCGAGATGCGCGCCCACTTGCAATGAGACGCGATGCTCGCCCGCATGGACCGAACGAATGGCTCCAATCAATTCGCTCCGTGAGGCGCTCTTGAGCAGATAGGTGCGCGCACCGGCCTGGATGGCATTATAAATATCTTCTTCACTCTCATAAGTGGACAGCATGACAACCGCTGCCGATGGAAATTCGCCACAAATTGTCCGGGTCGCTTCGATGCCGCTGATGCCGGGAAGTTTTAAATCCATCAACACCACGTCCGGCTGATGCTGGCGATATTTATCAATGGCCTGCTCGCCCGTGGTCGCCTCGGTTTCCACCATCATATCCGCTTCGAAATTGATCGAGCCGCACAATCCCATGCGGACGACAAAATGATCGTCCACGACCATCACGCGAATTTTTTCTGAAGTTGCATTCATACATCTTGAATCAAACCGCCGCCATTTCTTCGAGACAATCAATGGTCTTATGTGCCGGGTTAAATCCTTTCTCAGAGACTTCAACCAGGATTTCAGTCCCCTTGCCCGGGATACTGATCACGTCCAGACGCGCATTCATCTTCACCGCGCGCTCGCTCATATCCAACAAGCCAAAATGTCCGCCAAAAGTCAGGCACCGGTCATTCGGATCGAAACCAATTCCGTCATCGATGATGCGAACGGTCATCCAGGCGGGAGTATAATGGAGCCGCACGGCAATTTCGGTGGCGCGCGCGTGTTTGAGTGCGTTGGCCATTGCCTCCTGCACGATCCGCAGCAGGTTGTTTTCGATTTGCAAAGGCAGTTTGCGCTGCTGGCCGAAAGTTTCCACGGGGATCGCGACGTGGGTGTTGGTCGCCATCGATTTGGCCAATTCGCCAATGGCCGTGACCAGGTTGCTGTTTTCCAGCAAGTGCGATCGCAAATCCCAAACGGAGCGCCGCGCCTCAGCAACACTGCGCCGGACCATGTTGTGCGCCAGTTGCAGCATCTGGCGCGCGGCCTCCGGCGCCGCATCAAATTGGGCCGCGACCGTTTCTAGTTGAATCATGATGGCCGCCAGTTCTTGTTCGAGCGAATCGTGAAACTCGCGGGCGATGCGGGTGCGCTCCTCCAATATGGCTTCTCGTTCGACCTTTTGTTGAATGGTGACTGTCTGTTGGCGCACTTTCCGGTTCAACTCGAATACCCAGGCGAATCCCGCCAATAAAACCGCGCTCACGATAACCAGCGCCCAAAGCAAACGTGCCAGTGTCCACCAGGGCGGATTTTGGATCACGGTCACATCCTCGGGCGACCGCAATAATATCTCGAACGTCTCCGGGCGATTTCTCAACACCGGATTCCAATTTTCCAATGGCACCGCCCGGCACACGCCGGTCAACTCCAACAGGCTGCCCTTTTGCAACGTCGAAAGATTGCCGCCGCTTCGGTTGAGCGGCAATCGTGCGTTCACAATGAGATCCGCCGCCTCCAAAGTGAGAATTTCTTCATTCGCCCGTTCAATCCGGTTTCTCAAACGAGAGCGCACTCGCACCAGCAGGTTTTCGTAATTCTCAGAAGGTAATTGTTCCATCACGATACGCCCTGGAAGAGGCTGGGGTTGGCGGCCGATGACCCGCAGGGTCACATCTTCGAGGCTGGGCGCGTAGGGGCCCAAAGTCGGAAAACCGACCGCCGCCACACAATCGCCCGGCCTCACGCAATTAGTTTCCACCGTCTTCACATAAAGACCGGTGTCGCCATTTTGGATGACCAGCGAATTTTCGTTCCGCTCGGTGACGATGCCTTGCACTTCCACCCGCCGCCCGTAGAAATCTCCAAAATCGAATTGCTCCAGGTTTTTGAGCGCAACTTTGCTGATTTCACTCGCCGCCGGGACTTCCAAAACGACGTTCGAAAGACTAGCCACGCTCACATAGGGCGCGCATATCTGGCGTTTGGTATTGAACAGCGTCCGGCAGACTCCTTGAATCCGAACCGTGCCTCCCACCAATTCCCGCGCCTTGTCCAAATCCAAATGCTTCACTTCCACCGGCAATCTCTGGCCATCGATTTTCAACGACATTTCTCCGCGATCATTGGCGGTGGGATTGACGGAGCGGACCACGCCGTGCAGTTCGATCCATTGACAATCCCCTTTGCCACCGGCCAATTGTTCGTAACTGAAATGTTCCGGCTGCGGAAATTCCGCCGGCCCCAGCACCCGCACATGCTCCGCAAAAACCACCGGCAAATAATCCCCTGGTTTCGTAATGCCCTCGACTTCCACCTCGTCACCGGCGTGGACATTGGTGGCTTCGCGCAGGGTGACGACTTCCCCGCCTATTTTGATGAAGACCGCGCCGGTGGTGTCCTGCAAAAACAAACCGATGTCGTTTTGCGGATCGAAAAATGTGACCGCGCCACGCAATCGCACGTGCTGTTCCCGGGCCGCCTGTTCCGGCGACATCTCCCGCACTTTCTCGGCTGAAATCAAAGGAGGTAGTTCAGCGGCGGCGCAAAGGGAAAAGACGCTGGACAGAGCATACAGCGCCGAAAGCCAAATGCCCCATGTTTTGAAATGGTGCATTTTCATATTCAAGACCTCAAAAAAGCGCAAGCCAGCGGCAATAAAAAACCGCGCTGACCACCGGTGCCATCGAATCATTGCCATCCCAATCGATCACAATCGCTTCCGTTCACGCGAAAAACTCTAGAGTGTCAGTTTGAATGCGTACGGGAATTTGCTGGATTGAGCGTCAGACGGCTGAACCCAGACCGGCAGGCTGATGATTGTTCCTCCTGACGGATCCCGACGCCACGACAAATTCTTATTCGTGCCCAGCAATCGGACTTTCGCGCCGGACGGCAAATTAATCGACCGTATCCGTAGTTCGTTTCCAGGCCATTGAAAATCGATGGCGTAAATAATTTTGCCCAGAGTGCTGTGAGTGAAGCGAAGATTGTCTCCTTCCTTCCAACCATCTCCCGAAAGAGGCAGAGTGTTGTAGATCGCCTCACCATTCACTTTGAGCCACGCGCCCGCCTGCTGGAGAGCTTCGATGGCCTTCGGATGAAATACGCCGGTGTCGTCCGGTCCGAAACCCACCATGAAATTACCTCCTTTAGCCACCACGTCGACCAGGTTGGTGACAATCCAGGTGCCATCGTTGTATTTGCGACCGTCCGGTTCATAACTCCAAATGCCTTCCTTCGCATTTACCAACGGGTAAATGACCATCCACGGCATATCAGTAGTCGCTTTGCCGGGCGGCACAGCCTGTTCGGGAGTATAATAGTCGCCATAGTTCCCGATGCCGCGGCAACGGAACATCACATCCGGTTGGAGGCGGCGAATGATTTTCATGGTTTCACGCACATCCAACCACGCGCCTTTGTCGTAGTATTGATCGAGACACATCGTGTCAACTTTGCCATAGCGCGTGAGCAACTCGGTCAACTGCTCGCGGGAACGCATGACGAAATGAAACCATTGGTCCGGGTGCGCGACTTTATCCACGCGGTCATGCAAAGGATGATCGGCGAAGGGACGAAAATCCGCGTCGTACCAATCGGGCCAGGAAAAATACAGGTCCATCTTGATGCCGTGACTGTGCGCCGCGTCCATTACTTCTTTTACGATGTCGCGATGGAACGGACTGTCCATGATGCTGTAAGCGAAATCGCAATTTTCGATTTCCGGTTCAGGGCCATTGGTCCAATTCACCCGGCGCAACACATGCGTGTGCGTGTCAAACATGGAAAATCCATCATGATGCTTGGTCGTGAAAGCCACCAGTTGCACGCCATTCGTCTTGAACATGCTCATCCAGGAATTCGCATCAAAGTTCGTGGGATTGAAGGTGCGATAGAATTGCTGGTAGGCTTGCCGTTGCTCGTTGTTCAAGGCGGGATGGCCGCCGTCGGAGCGCACAAATGGCCAGGAGGCATTGCAACCGTAACCCAATTCCGTATACACGCCCCAATGAATCCGAATGCCGAATTTCATCTGCCGGAAAGCGGTGCGAGAACTTTCCGGCGCCTGAAAGTAATCCGGATTCGGCGTGTCTTCGATGTAAGCCTTGGTGTTTTTGTAATGCGTGTCGGTGAGCGGCAATTTGACAAAATTGTGGAAGACCAGAGGACTTCGGTGATCGTCCACAAAACGGAACGGCGAACCACCGATGATCTGGTCGCTGGTGACGGTAGGACACCAATATTTTTCGATGTGCCAGGTCATCAAATCGGTCCCGGTAAAATGATCGACGTACGGTTTTTGTTTCGGGTTGTACATCGTGTCCGTCATGTCGCGCATCAAAACCACGTTTTGTCCCTGGTAAACCATTTGACGGATGCCAAACGGACGATTGACGATGCACATATTTTCGTGAACGCCCATGACGATCACGTTCGTAATGCCGCGCTGGCGCATGAGATAAAACGCCTCCGTGCTGTCCGTGACTGCGTCGCCATCCTTGATTTCCAAATCGTCAATTTCATGCTGCCACGGCCAGGGGGGCGCAGTGGCGGGCTCGGTCTGCGGATCGTCCGTGCAACCGCCGTCAGAGTCATCAATCGGCAAAGCGGATTCCCGGGAAGAATCCACCGGGCAACTGTTCAGCAGCGGCCGGGTGGTGGCAACTCGCGGCGCCGCCTGCGCCAACTTCCGCGCCGGCGTGCCCTCGTAATATTTCATCGTATCGCTGGGGCAATGAATAATCAGCACGCCGCGCTGGCGTAGGGCGCTAATAACCTTGTTCATGCGGGGCGCCATTTCCGCCACCCGCGCCGTCGCCCCCTGGCACCAATGCTGGTTCCACATGTCGCAAATGACGACGGCCGTGCGGGACGGATCCCATTCCGCGTGGTTGGTGACCTGTTCCCACTGGTCCACACCCGTCTTCAATTTTTGCAATCGGCGCAGGTTCAGCTCCAGCATGGCGGATTTTTTTGGCGCAGCGTTGAGAGTGGCAAAAGTGCCGATGACCAGACACAGACAGCAGAGCAACCGACCGTTGAAACGAACTTTCATTTAAAATTTTCTCGGGATTCGATGGCTTTATATTGGAAAAAATCCTTGGCCGGGTCTTGGAAATTCGGGCGGCTCAGTCTGTTATTTAAGGCGGTAAAACGCCTTAAATACTCATTTGAACAATCGCTCCCGAATTTGAGCTACGGACGCGGTGCCGGTGGCGCCGAGTTGATGAATGACAATGGAAGCGGCCGCGTTGGCCAGCGAGATCGCTTCTTCCAGGCTGCCGCCGGCCGCCAAGGCAGTCGTCAAATTAGCGGTAACCGAATCACCGGCGCCTACGATGTCAATCGCACCGCGGACCGGCAACGCGGGTTCATGATAAACGTCTCCGGAAGGCGCGGCGCCCACGATTCCCTGTTCCGCCAGGGTGACAAAAATCTCTCGGCCATTTTTTCTCGCCAGTTGTAACGCCCGCGACTGAATTTCCTCGAGGTCCGAACCACCGGGGAAAAATTTGTCCAACTCCACCTGGTTCATCTTGAAAATAAGCGGTGGAAAATTGCCGAGGCCACGCCGCCCATCCGCGAGAATCCTCAGCCGCGGATGAGCCGAGGCGATGGGGCGGATCGCGGCCAGCAGTTCACTGGTGATGACGCCGGTATCAATAATATCCACCTGGTCCATCACAATGAAGGCATCCACTTTGCCGGCGAGAGCCTCCATGCCGGCAATGAGTCGTCGCGTGACTTCCGCCGGCGTTGGCGACCAGTTTTTAAGGTCCAACCGGTTCAATTCAATCGGCGCTTTGCCCGGTTCCACGACCAACGGTTTGGTATAAGTGAAAGTGCGTCTGGCGGGCGTGGAAATAAAAAAATCCAGCCGCACACCCGGAAGGCTTTCCAACGCGCGACGCAACTCGAATCCCTCACCGTCGATGCCGGCGAAACCTATTACGAAAAGTTCGCCCACGCCCAACGCGACCAGATTGTTCAAGACTGTGCCGGCGGCTCCGGGCTGGCTGCGGATGCGGGTGACATTATGCACCGGCAGCCTGGTCTCGATGGAAGTTTCCTTCTTCGTCGGATCAATTTCGAGATAGCGATCGAGACAAAAGTCGCCCACGACGGCAATTTTTAAATCCGCAAAACGGCCGGTAATGGATTGAAAGCGTTCCGGAGTCACGTGTGCTCGAGGTGATGGCAGAGGTGAAGCATAAAGGCCGTATTGTCGCAACAAAGGTAACGCATCATTCCGCCCATTCGCGAAAAGCTTTTGCAAAAGCGAAGGTAATAAGCCGGATGGCTTTTAGGCGGCTCGCCCGCGGACCAATCCCAATCGCCTTCCTGCAGATCGACCACGTATATCGAGTAATTTTGCACCGGCGGACGCTTTTGTTGAAAACGCAGGTTGTGAACGCAACTCAACGATTTTTCAAATACCTGCGGACCCATGATAGCCGAGCCGATGGAAAGGACTACTCCATTATCCAAACGATCCACGGCCGCGCCGAACTGGCGGAAGTCGAAACCGGCCGCGCGGCCGATGACCGCGCCGTTGAACATCGGGTGGTTCGAAATGATATCATAGCCAATCCCGGGATGGACGGTCAGAGGAACCCTGCGCCGGAAGGCTTGCCCGAGAATGCTGGCGTGTTTCCAACGATGAGCCAGATGAATTTTTCCCACGGGCAAATCGAATTGAATTTCAGCGCCCAAAAGATCCGCCCAGGCGGGAGCCAGCGGGTGAGCGGGCATTTGCCGAAGCCATTGCTCAAGCTCCTCACGACTCGGCAGGGTCAACTCTTCCCGGGAAATAAATCTTCCCAGCGAACCGCCATATCCGAGGTTATCAAGACTGCCCGCCAGGAGAGCGAGATGGATATAACGCCCGGTTTCGTCCCACGTCCCGAAAGTCCCAGCCGCGACATTTTCTTCCACCTTTTCCGTCGAGCGACCCAGGAAGGAATACTCCCAATCGTGGATCGAACCCGCCCCGTTGGTGGCCAGATGAGTGATCCAACCGCGCTCCATCATCCGATCGAGAATACGACCGGCGCCGTTCCGCAGGAGATGTGCGCCATAAATCAGCAGGATTGCCGCTCCTTTCGCTTTAGCCTCTCGAATGCTGTCCGCGCACTTCGCGATTTGTTGAGCCACCGCTTCCGGCACCGCGGGCCGCTCAGCTTCAGGCGATAACAATACGTCGTCGATTCGCGTCAAGCTGCGGCGTGTTTCCAACGGGTAAACACGAAGCTGCTTCAAATCAATGGGGGAAGGAAAACTCAAGCTCGCGAATTTGAAATAGCCGTTTTGCCAGTTATCTCCCGCAGCAACGGTAACGCGTCGCGGTAATCCGGAATCACCACATCCGCGCCCACACCCAGCAATCGTTGGCGCTTCCAGGGATCGACATTGCCTGAGCCGTTGTTGGCTTCGTCGCTGGCGACGGCAACCGCCATCCCGCCGACTTCCTTGGTATTTTCAATTTCCACATAACCGTCGCCGAAAGCCAGCAGTTGCGAACCCGGAATGCTGTTCTCGTGCAGGATTCGATCAATAATCATTTTCTTTGAGAACGACCGATACTCATCCTTGGCGCCATAGATGCGGCCCTGAAAAAAATGGTCCACCTTAAGCAAGGCCGCCTCTTCGCGAACGTAGGATTCATCGGTACCGCTCGCCAGGTATAGCTTGCAGTTTCTGCCAGCGAGTTCTTCGAGTAAACGCCGTGATCCGAAGACCAGATGCTCATCGGGGCCGGCAACGCCGGACTGTAGCTTCTCAATTCGGGAACGGATTCTGGAATCGAGCCGGCGCAAATACTCTTTTTTATACCACAAAGGATCTTCCGGCGTGCCACCCCGCTCCTTGATCCGTTCGGCCAATTGCATCATCTGATAGATAGTCTGCTTGCCATTGAGCCGCATAATGTCGTCATAGAGCAATTGCTTCACCTCCGCCTCCGATTCATCGGCGCGCCGCGGAAGAACCTCCAAAAACAGCGGCAACATAACCTCCGGCCAACCCTGTCGAATAAGGGAAAGTGTTCCATCGAAATCAAAAATAATATGGGAAATATTTGCGCAAGGAGAGAAGCTAGACGTAAATTCCACATACCCATCAAATCCTAGTCTGGTCATGAATTCAAATAGTGGCCGGGAGCGTAAGATGTCAAGTGAATTTGAAAACTCGTCCCATCCGGCTCATGAAGTAAACGTCGTTATATGCGGCGGCGTATAGCTATACTAAAGATGTATAGCAATCCTATCTAATGTAAGTAGATATAGGTTGAACCGCTCGTGGCGTGTCCGCAGAATTTCGACGACATTGAAATGGATTGTGGAACGGTTAAAGAAGGCGTGGATCCAGTAACCGCCTTCAGTCAAATGAGAGTAAGCATACGGAATCAAATGCTACATTAGTCAGCTCGTTATTTCTTTGAATCCACAATTTCAAGAGGTGGATTAAAATGGCGTGTTCCTTGTTCCAACTCAAGCCTTTCCATATGCGGTTGGTGGCCTTTATAGAGTCTCGCCATAAGAGTTGCCTATACCTGGGATGTAAGTGAAACATAATCCTAAGATTCCATGACAAGCCTTAACGGACCTGATACAAAAAGGACAGTTCCTACTCCTAACATTCACCGCGGGGCGTCATCTATAAACTTATGAGAACAAAGTTCATCAGAAATGTATTGATTGGCTTGGTCAGTATCGAATGTTGGTTAGCCGGCAATGCTCACGGCCAAATTGTGTTGCAAGACGGTTCGACGGGAGCCATCATTCAAAATAATTATTCCAACTCGATCAGCACCAATTTCACGGTCACTTCAGGAGCCAGCGTGCTGGTGGTTGCCTATTACGACCAGAACAATGTCTCGACCGACAAGTCGCCCGCGACTTTGACTTGGGGTTCGCAGACGCTCACCAAAGCAATCGGGGAAAGCAACGGGCGCAGTCTTTACGCTGACAGCGATCTCTATTACCTCTTCAATCCCGCGTCAGGCACGCACACCATCACCGCTACCGACACTTCCGGCAGCAACGCAACGGCGATGGCAATGCAGGTTTATACCTTGAGCGGCGTCAATACCAATGTGGCGCCCGTCACCTATGCGACCAATGCCGCCTTCAGTACGAATCTATCCCTGACGCTGGCCTCCGGCACGTCGAACGGGGCTTGGGGAGCATTGAGCTTCAGCTATGGCTTCGATGGGACCGGCACGCCCGTGCTTTCGACCAGCGGCAAGACCAATTATGCCATGGTGCTAAATACAGTGGTGTCCAATTTCCAGGGCGACGCGGTATTCATGGGTAGCGTGAGCAATCTTTCGGCAGGCGCCAGCACGATTTCGATTGGCAATGCCAGTGGCGGAGGTGTGCAGGTGGCCATGGCGATAGCCGTTTTTACACCCGGATCTTCAGGGGGCGGCGGGGGCGGGGCAAATGTTACGCCTCAATTTTCCGGCCTGTCCAGTCCCACGACGACTTATGGATCCGCCAACAACGTGAGTTTGTTGGGTACGGTGAGCACGAACGGAAACTATTTGCCCATGGGTACCACAGTCAGCGCCACCGTCGATGGAAACAAGCAGCAAACGACCATTTACGATTCCACCGGAGATTTCATCCTCAGTTACAACACGATGAGCATCCCGGCCAGCGCCAGCCCTTATACCGTCATCTACACTTCCGCCGCCGCCTCGGGTTTCAATGCGGCCACGAACACGAGCACTACCATGACGATCAACAAGCTGCCCGTGGGGTTGGGTGGTTCAATGGTTTATAACGGCTCGACGACGGTGCCGGCGGCGGACCTGACGGTCACCAACCTGGTGGGCAGCGACAACTTGACCTTGTCAGGCAGCATTACAATATCCAGCCCCAATGTGGGCACGGAATCGATTAGCTCCTTCAGCGGGCTGACTCTGGGGGGCACGTCGGCGGCCAATTACACGCTCACGGGCACCAGCGGTGCGGTGACCATCACTTCCAGCGGCGGTGGCGGCGGGCTTACCAACTGGATAGGCGTCTTCACGAATTCCAGCAGCATCAGCGATTGGGTGGCAAAAGGCGGCAGCGCCACTTGTACCCTGTCGTTCGCAGCCGGAGACGCCCCGCCGTGGGGTCCCTCGAGCGGAGCTTTGGTTATGACGGTCCCCGTTACTCCTTCAGGTTTGTGGACTGAATTCGGAAAAAATCTCGGCGGCGTGAATCTCACCAACTACACCCAGCTCGAGTTTGACATCAAAGTGAGCACCAACCAAACCGTTTGGGACCAATTTTTCAACGCCTGCAACACGTTAAATCCGCTCATTGAATACGGCAGTTCCGGCAGTCCCAACACGGCCAACAGTAGTGTCCAACCGGCCATTGCCGCCACGGCCGGTTACAACGGCTGGCAACACATGGTTTTTCCCGCCAGCGACTTCGGAGCCACCACCAACTTGAGCAGCGTCCAATGGACAATGTTCGAGATGATTGAAGACTATTTCCCGACCAGCGGGAATATGGTTCTTGAATTTGCCAACATTGAGTGGGATGCGCCGCCTGCCCCCGTCGCCACCGTCAGCGTCAACGCCAGCAACACCGTCCGAACCGCCGATACACGCTGGTTTGGCGTCAACGTGGGCGATTGGGACAGCGATTTCAATCTCACCGATGCTCCTGCACAGCTCAAGGCGGCCGGTTTGACCACCCTGCGTTTTCCGGGCGGTGTGGAATCGGATGTTTATCATTGGGCCAACCCTGCGCAACTGAGCCTTACCTTTACCAACTTCGCCCAGGTGGCCACTAATGTAGGGGCCACGCCCATCATTACGGTCAATTACGGAAGCGGAACACCGACCGAGGCGGCGGGCTGGGTCTCATTTGCGAATGTGACCAATCATTACGGCTTCAAGTATTGGGAGGTCGGCAATGAAGAGTATGGTTCTTATGAAACCGATAACCACACCAACCCGCACGATCCCTACACCTACGCCTCCAACGCCGCAACCTACATACAACAAATGAAGGCGGCGGATTCAAGCATCAAGGTCGGTGTCACTGTTCTGAGCGGTTTACAAATCGGTTACAATGGCTACACCAACCACGCGGCGACTAATCTGCTCACCGGCCAAATCTTTCATGGCTGGAATCCCGTGGTATTGAGCACCCTGCGGCAACGGGGTGCGACTCCCGACTTCATCGACTACCATTATTATCCCGAAAATTATCCGGCGGTATCGGATAATGACCAGACGCTGCTGGCGAGCGCCAACTGGGCTGCTGACGCGGCCGAGTTGCGCGGTGAAATAAGCGACTTTTTCGGTTCGAGCGGCACGAACATCGAGTTGCTCGTGACGGAAAACAATAGTGATGAAGGCAACGCGGGCAAGCAATCAACCAGCCTGGTCAACGGCCTTTATTACGCCGACAGCCTGGGCCAAATGATGCAGACCGAATTCAATGCGCGTGTCTGGTGGGACCTGCGCGATGGCGGCCCCGAAGCCACCAACGGCGACATGAGCGCATCCCTCTACGGATGGCGGATGTATGGAGGGTTCGGCATGATGTGGGATAGCAACCTCGGGCTCGAGTTGACCAACCGGTTCCCGCAATATTTCGCCGCCGAGTTGCTGCATCATTTCATCGGCGGGAGTGACAAGGTGGTGCAGGCCACGAGTGGCAACCCGCTCGTTTCGGCCTACGGAGTATTGCGAACCAATGGAAACCTGACGCTGCTGGTCATCAATAAGAGCCTCACGCTAACGAACTACTCGGAGAACATAATGCTGGACAATTATACACCGAGCTCGACGGCGACCGTATATTCCTACGGCATCCCGCAGGACAACGCGGCCAAAGCCGCCAACAACAGCTGCGACATCACAACCAATACTGTCAGCGCCGGCGCGAACTTCAATTACACTATCGAACCCTATTCGATTAACGTCTTTAATTTCACGCCGTAATTTTCATCGCAAGCACCGGGTCGTTGGTTATCCACCGGCCCGGCGCCCCCGCACCTTGAGTCAGTGCAATTCAGCAATCATGAGCGCCAGATGGGTTAAACTCCGGCCCAACTGTCGAGCTTGCAGCACACTACCCGCGCTACGTCGCCCGCCCTGACATCCTTCATCATGTCGTCGAGCTGAGGGCGGGAGCAGGAAACGCCTGAGATGTGGTCCACATAGAGCTTTAAGGTCGTCCATCCCCTCTGCGCACAGTGTCTTTCGGGGAGGTGGTTTTTTGCTCGCTGGTCGAGACTCGGACGTAAACCGCGGTTACAGCTGGCTGACTGCACCTTTGACTTCGTTGCGGGTCTTCGCCGATTTCCACGCGGTCCTCCCATAAATGAAATCCTTGAGATCGGCGTCTCCTTCAACGAAAAGCGTATATCCAGCAGAAGAATCCTAACTATGCCTGGTGCCGAAAACTGGGGCAGCTACGCGACTTGCCCTATTTCGCATCCATAGTGGAGCTTTTTCAAAGCTTTGCGGCCCATGAATGCGCAAACGGAAAACGCTTGAGAGATGTGACTGCTTTCCACTTACACCGGATGGTCACACTGTTTTGCTGGAGATTATACAGATCAACCGGATCGCAGTAATGGTTCGCATCTGCAAAATCTACGGTGAGGGTGCCCTTAGAGAACGTTCGAGTGAATCCGCAAATTTCTTATTCAAATTTCTTCTCTGCCGTTCGCGACACCCTTCAGATAGTGACTGAAGGCATAAGCCAGTCGGCGGAGTTGAATTCGTAACATGACGATAAGAATCCAAACTTCAGCACGATAATTTGGGAATCAAATCAAAGCAGTACTGTAAATTCCTTCGGCATCGGGCTTTCAAAACGCAAGGTTTTGCCCGTGACCGGGTGTCGAAAGGACAAAACCTGTGCATGCAGCGCCAGTCGGCGAATAGGATTATTTGCCGCCCCATATTTTTTGTCTCCGACCACGCTGTGCCCCAGGTCTTGCATATGAACGCGAATCTGGTTTTTGCGTCCCGTTTCCAAAGTCAGTTCCACGAGCGAATACTTCGGACCGCTCCGCAATAGTCGATAGTGAGTAACTGCTTTTTGGCCACCATCGGGCGTCGGGCTGGAAATTATTTGCAACGATTTATTTTCCTTGAGCCACGATGTGACGGTCCCCTGTGGTTTGGCGGGCAATCCTTCCACGACCGCGACATACGTCCGCTCCAGCACCGATTCTCGCCAATCGCCTTGCAACATCGCCTGCACATCCTGATTTTTCGCAAACATCATCAGGCCGGAAGTTTCACGGTCAAGCCGATGTATCACAAAAATGCGATTCCGCGAATGCGCACGCTTGACATGCTCACTCAACAAACTGTAAGCGGTCTTTTCACGCTCCATTTCCGTGGCTATGGAAAGCAATCCTGCGCGTTTCTCGATGACAATCAGATGTGTGTCCTCGAAAATTATTTTCGCAGCGCTTTGCGCATGTTCCGCATCACCGGCGCGGCGGATTTCGACCGTTTGTCCAACGACGAGCGGATGATTGAACTGGGTGATGGTTTCGCCGCCCACGGAGATCTGACGGTGCTCAAGCAGAGACTTCACCGCCGTGCGGCTTTTCTCCGGCATCTGCGCGAACAGGAATTTCAAAAGCCCCATCGGCTCCGTAACTTGAAATTGTTGATTGCTCGACACCGTTTAACGATTGACCTTAGTTGCTTTTCTTTTTTCCTAGCTTTGATTACAGAGTAAATCAACTATCAGCGCCACTTTTTATTTTCGCTGGTGTTAATGTAATGCCGTCATCGCGATGCGGTCGGATGACGAGAAAATTGTCGATGTTCTTATTTAAATGCCGGAGTAGTGTCCGGCCTTTTTTCTTTGCCGTCCGACGCCTCCGCTCAGGATCGAACGAGGCGAGGTCGCCGCGCAGCCATCGCCCTCAAAGAGTATCCACGTCCATTTTCAAACGGCTCGACGCGAAGCCTCAACTTCAAGCAACGGGTAGCTGAAATAGCCTTGCCTACGGCGGTCCGCGGGCCAGTGCTTTTGTGTGCGTTTTTTCGATTTGCGATAACCTGTTTTTTAGTTGCCATGACCTATATACACGCTCCACTCGAAAATCTGGTGGGAGCTCGGGACCGACGACCTACCGCAAAGCGATTTGTAGACGAGACGAATCCGATTTGGGTTCGTTTTGCATATTAAGGGGAACGAACCCAGTCCGCCTGTTTTCAGGTATTTGCTCGATCTTGTTATGCCAGAAGAAATTCTGATTCAAACGTAAAAACCAGAGGGCAAGCTTCGAACCCGTTAAAAGGGGCTGTACGCCGAAACGAACCCAATTATTGTCGCCACTTTTTTGGCCTTGCCGTAGGGTGCTATGGCTTGTGGTAGGAACGAGGTCACCGGGCGGGAGCCTCCGGAATCTGTTCTTGCAGAGGCAAATAGCCGACTATGAACTGGTTGCGGGGCCAGGATTTGAACCTGGGACCTTCAGGTTATGAGCCTGACGAGCTACCGGGCTGCTCCACCCCGCGTTCCAGAAGTGGGCTAAATAATGCCTCAGGTTTTCCGAAGCGCAAGAGGTTTCACAAAAATTCGTCAAAAAAAAGAAAAGAGGCCGGACACTACTCCGGCCTCAATGAGAACAAGCGCTTAAAATCTTCGCGTAGTTGCGCTGACTACGACACATCATTGATGCGGCGCCGCAGACATACGCCTCACTACACACACGGAACACTGCGTTTCTGCACCTAATGACGTTACCAGATTAACACAGTGCGTGCGAGCCTCCAGTCGCCAGAACTGGTGACGAGGGCAAAATTTAACGTCGCAGGAATTTCGCGACCGCCTCGGTGCGGGTGCGGACTTGAAGTTTTTCGTAAATGCGGCGGATGTAGGTGTGGACGGTTTCGTAACTGATGCTGAGCTTCTCGGCGATTTCCTTGTAGAGAAAACCCTGCGCGAGGCAATCGAGCACTTCCTGTTCGCGCGGCGAGAGCGTCTCGGTGGGCGAGGCGGCGGGCGCGCGCTGGAAGGATTGCACTACTTTACGCGCGATGTGCGTGGTCATGGGCGAACCGCCGCGATGCACTTCGCGAATGGCATCGAGCAACTCGTCGCGCGGGGTGCGTTTGAGCATGTAACCGCTGGCGCCGGCGGCGAGCGCGTTGAAAATATTTTCCGTGTCCTCGTACACGGTGAGCATCATGACCTGAACGGTGGGCAGGGATTGTTTTAATTGGCGAACGCACTCGACGCCGTTCATTCCCGGCAGGTTGATGTCCATCAGGACCACTTCGGGCTTGTCCTGGGGCAGCGCTTTCAAGGCGTCCTCGGCGTTTGGGTAATGGCTGAGGCAGCGGAAGCCTTCGGCGCGGTTCAGCACGCGGCAAAGTGTCTCGCGAAATTTGTCGCTGTCTTCGACGATGGAAACGTTAATGGGCATTGGGTCCACGCATTTTGATGGGCGCCGTGAGGCGGACAATTGTCCCCTGCCCCGCCGCCGGGCCGATCGAAAAAGTTCCACCGACATCTTCCATTCGTTTTCGCATGTTACGCAATCCATTTCTGTCGGATTTTTGTTCGGCGCCGGCCGGGCCGCGCCCGTTGTCCTCGATTTCGAGCGTGAAGCAATTTTGATCGAGCTTCAGGCGGACGTGGGCTTCCTGGGCCTGGGCGTGTTTGACCACGTTGTTCACGGATTCCTTGAAGGCGAGGAAAACATTGTGCCGGACTTCGGGCGGGAGATTCACCTCCGGCAACTGGTTCGGGATGTCAACGCGGTAACGCAGGCCGGCCAGCGCGAAATATTCCTGGGCGTATTTGCCGGAATAATTGACGAGGCCTTCCAGGGTGTCGTTGGAGGGATTGATGGCCCAGACGATTTCATCGAGGGCTTTTGTGGTTTCGCGGGCAGTCTGGGTGATTTGGCGCGCGTGATCCTCGACTTCGGCGGGGATTTCCTTGTCGCTCTCAGCCATTTCGGCGAGCAGCGCGACCTGAGTGAGATTGGCGCCGAGCTGGTCGTGAAGGTCGCGGGCGATGCGGGCGCGTTCATGCTCCAGGGCTTCCTGCTGGCGCAGCAACACCAACTGGCGCTGCAATTTTTGCGTGGAAAAGTAATAGACGATACCGGCGATGAGCGCGAGAACGCCCACCGCAACGGCACCCCGAAACGAGGCCTTCTGCCACAGCGCGGGCTGAACAATAACTGTCAACGAAACAGGATGAGTATTCCACACGCCGTCTTCGTTGCAGGCGGTGACTTCGAATTGATAATCGCCCGGCGTGAGCTTGGGGTAACTGGCCACGCGATTGCCGGTTTCATCGTCGGTCCATGCGGTTCCCCCCTGTTCGCTCAATCGATATTTAAACCGCGAGCGATCGGCCGCGCCGAGATTCAAGCTGGCGTAATGAATGTCCAGATGCCCCTTGCCGGGAGGAACGATGATCTCCGCCGGGCTGCCGCCAAAACGATTGGTGTTTTGCGGCTGGCCTTCCACGGATACCGATTCGATAATCACGCGCGGTTCTAGTGGGTTTCGTTTGAGCGCGGAAGGATTTACGGAAACCAAACCGCGCGTGGTGGGAAACCAAAGGGTGCCGTCGGCCGTGGCGGAGCCGGCTGGCTGCGAGCCTTCGGTGCATTCGCGCGTGGGCAGGCCGTCTTCTTCCACGTAGGCGCGGCAGGCGACGGAATGGGTGACGCCGTTCGCGAAATCATTCAATGATTTTTTCGCCACGAGCATCAGGCCGGTATTTGAGCCGAGCCAGAGATTGGTTTTATTGTCCTCCAGCAGGTAATCGATGCTATTGCCGGCGAGACCTTCGCCAGTGGTGTAATGCGTCCATTGGTTCTTCGCAAAACGCGCGAGGCCGCTGCCGCGCGTGCCGATCCAGAGCACGCCGTCGGCATCGACGAGCAACGACGAAATATCCTCGCTGGGTAATCCGTCCTTTTTGTGAAAGACGCTCAATGTGCCGCCGCGCAGGCAGGCGAGGCCGCCGCCGGTCCCGATCCAGAGATTTCCTTCCGCATCGCCGGCGATGGCTCGCACGTCCGGATTCGGCAATCCCTCCGCTACTGACAAAGTCCTGGAGGTTTGGCCGCTGAAGACCAAAAGTCCTTCGCGGGTGCCAACCCAGATCCGCCCGGCGTGATCCTGGTAAATCGCGGAAACGTCCGACCGCAGATTGACCTCGGGCACCGGCGAGAACTTATTGTTTTGAAATTCAAAAAGCCGGGGGCCGGAGGAGCCCGAAACGCCGGCAAAAACGCGCGCATCTTTATCCACGAATACCGCCTTGACGGACGCGCCCGCCGGATTCTCAGAAATCGAAACCGGGGCGAACCGCTCGTAGGCGCCGTTGTTCCAGTGATCGATCCGGTTCTCGTTATACGCAATCCATAGTCCGCCATGTTTGTCCGTAGCCACCGATTGCACGACTGAATTCGTGGAGGCCGGCAGGCTGGCAAAGTCTTTCTGTTTCACGCGATCGAGGCCGCCGCCATCGGTGCCCACCCACAGGCTGCCCTCATGATCCACGACGATTGACTGGACATAGTTCAAGGACAATTCCCGCGACAAATGCGTCGCTGTCCCGTTTGAGTTAAACCAATAGATGCCGTCTCCGTAAGTGCCGACAATTAAATTGCCGACGGCATCTTCGCAAGCTGTGGTCACCGGTGTGTCGTGCCAGGGATCGGTTTCCCAATCCGAAAGGAGTTCGTGGTCCTTCCACTTTTGAACGCGCCCGTCGGCAATCATCCAGAAACCGCCTTTTTTGCTGGCGAGCAGAAAATCGAGACGATGTTTGACCGGCACCGTCTGGCCGACCACAAACGCGCGGGCTCCGGCGGAAGCTTTGAGGATAGGAAACGCGCCTTGATCGGTGCCGAGCCACAATTGGCCGTTCGTCTCGGTCATGGCGGATTTGCACATGCCCACGAATTCCAGCCGCTGATCGCGATACGAACACAGCCGACCGTCTTTCATTAAAAGCCAGACGGTGCCGTCGGAATCTTCGCAGGCCGAAACGGGATGAACGGCCGGCAGGTCGCCGGAAGTTTTTACTTTTTGAATTTGGCCGGCGCGGTCGATGATAATGACGCCCGCGGATTCAGTTCCCACCCACAAATTGCTGCGGCTGTCTTCAAAAACGTAAACGATGCGGCTGCTGTCGAGGCCGGGCGTGTTGCCCTCGTCGAAGGTGGTGAATTTCACGCCGTCGAAACGGACCAGGCCATAGAGGGTGGCGAACCACAGATAACCGCTGCGGGCTTGAACCACTGAAATGACCGCGCTGCCAGGCAGGCCGTCTTTGACTCCCCAGACGTCCACGACGTAGGGCGAATCCGGCCGAACGGTGGTTTGCGCAGCGCGGACGAGGCCGGAAAACGCGAGGCACAACAGCAGCGTTGCGGCGATGGCCCGGCAGTTCTTCGACATGGCGGAATTGTTGAGAAGAAGTGTGGCGCAGTAAAGATGATTAGAGGGATTTAAAAAATACTGTAGTGGAACCGGGATTCGACTGCCCGCGGATGACGCAGATTTCCGCTGGTTTCTTCAAGAATCTGCGTTGATCGGCGGAGCGCGCTCCTTTGTCATCGTTGCCTTCTGTTCGCTGTGAAGCAATTCGCGGATATTTCGTGAAATCGCGCAAAACGAGTTTATACTATGACCGTTCATGCAACGGTTTGAGTTTCACCCAGTCATCGCCAATTGGTTCGAGGAAAAGTTCGGCTCGCCGACGGCTCCGCAGGAGCAGGGCTGGCCGGCAATCCAGTCCGGGGCGCATACGCTGATTGCCGCGCCGACGGGCTCGGGGAAGACGCTCGCGGCGTTTTTGGCATCGTTGGATTTGTTGTTCCGAATTGGTCTCAAAGGCGAACTCGCGGATGAAACACACGTGGTATATGTCTCGCCGCTCAAGGCGCTGAGCAATGACATTCACAAAAATCTCGAGGAGCCGCTCGCGGAAATCCGCGCTGCGCTGAAAGCCGTAGAGGGACGCGATATCGAGGTCCGTTCCGCCGTCCGCACCGGCGATACGCCGCAGGCTGCGCGGCAGGCGTTGATTAAAAGACCGCCGCACATTTTGGTCACCACGCCCGAGTCCTTTTATCTTCTGCTCACCTCGGAATCGGGACGGAAAATGCTGAGCACGGTCCGCACGCTCATTGTGGACGAAATCCACGCCGTGGTCGGAAACCGCCGCGGCTCGCATCTCGCGTTGAGCATGGAACGGCTGGCGGCGCTGGTAAAACATCCGTTGCAACGGATTGGCCTGTCCGCCACGCAAAAGCCCATTGAAGAGGTCGCGCGCTTTCTGGTGGGCGCCAAAAACCTCGACGAGAGCGGCAATCCGCTGTGCAAAATCGTGGATACGGGGCATAAGCGCGCGATGGATTTGGCCATCGAATTGCCCGGGGCGCCGTTAGAGGCCGTAATGTCGAACGAAGTTTGGACTGAAGTGTACCGACGACTCGCGGAATTGATTGAGGAGCACCGAACCACGCTGGTGTTCGTCAATACGCGCCGCATGGCGGAGCGGGTTACGGCCAATCTCTGCGAGTTGCTGGGCGCGGATAAGGTCACGTCCCATCACGGCAGTCTTTCCGCGAAGTTGCGGCTGGATGCGGAAAATCGTCTGAAGCGCGGCGAGTTGAAGGCGCTTGTCGCCACGGCCTCGTTGGAATTAGGCATCGACATCGGTTCCGTAGACCTAGTCTGCCAGCTCGGCACCACGCGGTCGATCGCCACCCTGCTCCAGCGCGTGGGCCGCGCGGAGCATCGCCGCGGGGGGCTGCCGAAGGGGCGGTTATTCCCGCTCACGCGCGATGAACTGGTGGAGTGCGTGGCGGCATCGCGGAGCGTGCGCGAAGGGGAATTGGACAAGCTGGAAATTCCGGAAAAGCCGATTGATATCCTGGCCCAGCAAATTGTCGCATCGGTCGGCGCGGAGGATTGGGAGGAGAAAAAATTGTTCGCTCTCGCGCGCTCGGCTTATCCGTATCGCAATCTCACGCGGGAGGAATTTGATGAAGTTGTTCGCATGCTGGCGCAGGGATTCAGCACCAAACGCGGGCATCGCTCGGCCTTAATTCATCACGATGCCATCAATCATCGCATTCGCGGGCGGCGCGGTTCGCGGTTGCTGGCGTTGACCTCCGGCGGAGCGATTCCGGACAACACGGATTATCGCGTGGTGCTGGAGCCGAGCCAGACGTTCATCGGCACCGTGAACGAGGATTTCGCGGTCGAAAGCCTGGCGGGAGATATTTTTCAACTGGGTAATGCTTCGTGGAAAATTCTGCAAATCCTCGCGGGCACGGTGCGGGTGGAGGACGCGCACGGCCAGCCGCCGGGAATTCCGTTCTGGCTGGGCGAAGCTCCGGCGCGGACGAAAGAACTTTCCAGGTCCGTGGCGCGGCTGCGGGAAGAGATTCAACGAGTCATCCAAACCGCGCAGAAGACAGACGTGCCCTGCCCGCTCATGGAATGGTTCAAATCCGAGCACGGCCTTTCGGACTCAGGCGCGCGGCAATTGGCCGATTATTTCACGACTGCTTTCCACGCGCTCGGAGCGTTGCCATCGCAGGACACGCTGATCATGGAGCGGTTTTTTGATGAGTCGGGTGGAATGCAACTGGTCATTCACTCGCCATTTGGCGCGCGGCTGAACCGGGCGTGGGGGCTGGCTTTGCGCAAGCGTTTCTGCCGCTCGTTCAATTTCGAGCTGCAAAGCGCGGCCACTGACGATGCCATCGTGCTGTCGCTCGGCACGCAACACTCGTTTCCGCTCGATGAGGTCTTTCGTTATTTGAACAGCAAGACGGTGCGTGAAATGCTGGTGCAGGCTTTGTTGGATTCGCCGATGTTTCCGATTCGCTGGCGCTGGAATGCAACCCGCTCGCTGGCGCTGCCGCGACAGCGCGGCGGTAAAAAGATTCCCGCGCCATTGCAACGAATGGAATCGGAAAATCTCCTCGCCGCAGTATTTCCCGACCAGTTGGCGTGCCTGGAGAACATCGCCGGCGACCGCGAAGTGCCGGATCATCCGCTCGTGAAGCAGACGATCGATGATTGTCTCACGGAGGCAATGGACATCGACGGGCTGGAGAATTTATTGCGGCGAATCGAGGCCGGAACGGTCCGCTGCATCGCGCGTGATTTGCCCGAGCCCTCGCCGCTGGCGCATGAAATTCTGAATGCGCGGCCGTATGCGTTTCTGGACAACGCGCCGCTGGAGGAACGGCGGACGCAGGCGGTTTATACACGTCGCGCCAGCGAGGCGGCGGCGAATGACGGATTGGGGATTTTGGATGCGGCGGCCATTGAGCGGGTTTGCGCTGACGCGTGGCCGCGCCCGACGAATGCGGATGAATTGCACGAAGTGTTGCTGTTGCTGGGCGTGATGACGGAGGAAGAGGCGTTGCGATGCCATGGCGATGCGAGGATTTTGTTGGCGTCGCTGGCGGCCGAGGGACGGGCGGGACGGTTCAAGCCGAAGGCCGGCGACGAGGTATTTTGGGTGGCGGCGGAGCGGTTACCAATGGTGCTGGCAGTGTATCCTGAAGCCAGGATGGAGCCGGCGCTGGCGCCACCGGAATCGGAGGCTAAACGAAATTGGGAGGCCGCTGATGCGTTGCGCGAAATGGTCCGCGGGAGGATCGAGGTCAGCGGGCCGATTACCGCCAGTTTGCTGGCGAATTTCTTTCATCTAAAACCCGCGGCAATCGAGCAGGCATTGCTCGCGCTCGAAGGCGAAGGATTCGTCTTACGCGGGAAGTTTCGCCCAGGCGCGGAAGAAACCGAGTGGTGCGACCGCCGTCTGCTGGCGCGGATACATCGACTCACGATTAACCGGTTGCGGGCGGAAATTCAGCCGGTGACTGTGGCCGACTTTCAACGGTTCCTGCTCGCCTGGCAGCACGTTTCCACCGAACACAAAGTCGAAGGCCCGGAAGGCGTCGAAGCCGTGCTGAGCCTGCTGGATGGCTATGAAGCGCCGGCGGCGGCGTGGGAACCGGCGATACTGGCTTCGCGCGTGAAAGAATACACGCCGCAATGGCTCGACCAACTCTGCTTCACGGGCCGCATCGGCTGGGGCCGGCTTTCGCCGCCGCAGAATGTGAAGGCGCGCGGTTTTACGCCGCTGCGTTCAAGTCCAATCGCTTTGTTCGCGCGCGGAAATTTGCCGCGCTGGCTGGAACTGGCCGCGCCGCCGGCGCTGACGGAATTTTCCGCCGACACGGATGTGGTTTTGAAAATACTCGCCGCCGGCGGGGCGTTATTTTTTGGCGAAATCGTTCAGCGCAGCGGCTTGCTGCAATCCCGGGTCGAGCAGGCGCTGGGTGAACTGGCCGCGCAAGGCTGGGTGACGGCGGACAGTTTCGAGGGCCTGCGAGCGCTGTTGTTGCCGCAGGAAAAACGCGCGCCGTTTGGCGACACGGAGCGAAAGCGACGGCACCGGATTGTCACCAGCATCGAGCACGCGGGACGCTGGTCGCTGGTCAGGAAATTTTCCGCGCCGGACACGGGAAGCGCCGAGCCGCCTGTGAACGGACGGGACGAAGCGCAGGAAGTTTTCGCACGGGTGTTGTTGCGGCGCTACGGCGTGATGTTCCGGCGGTTGCTCGATCGGGAATCGCTGAAGATTTCGTGGTTTGAGCTGGGGCGGGTTTATCGACGGCTTGAAGCGCGCGGGGAAATTCGCGGCGGACATTTCGTGAGCGGCGTGAGCGGGGAGCAATTCGCGCTGCCGGAGGCGATCGGCTTGCTGCGTTCACTGCGCCGGGCGAAACCGACGGGAGAATTGATCATGTTGAGCGCCGCGGATCCGTTGAATCTTGTGGGCGTGCTTACGCCGGGGCCGCGTATCACAGCCATCGGGGCGAATCGATTGTTGTTGCGGGACGGGGTGCCGATCGCCGCGCTCGAAGGCGGAAAAATCGTCAGCCTCAATGGCGATTCGGACACCAGCGAGCAGGAGATTGAGCAATCGTTGAAGGTGGGGAAGATGTCCCCTGCCCTTCGACGGTATTACCGGTGAATGGCTTTTTGCGGGTGCCGGCGAGA
The DNA here is from genome assembly GCA_035552155.1 of Verrucomicrobiia bacterium. Lineage (GTDB taxonomy): Bacteria > Verrucomicrobiota > Verrucomicrobiia > Limisphaerales > DASXHY01 > DASXHY01. Next base: position 102,721 of record DASZLX010000018.1, read on the forward strand.
CTCCGGCGCTCTCGGCAAAGCCGAATGGAATTCGGCGCTCCGGATCAGCCGTAAAGCGGCCCGAAATTCTGGCAGGCGCGATAATCCGCCTGCTGCGGTTCCAGCGCGCCGAACAAACCCCATGAACTCGGCCGGAAGACTTTTTCTTCCGCGACATTGTGCATCGCCACGGGAATGCGTAGGAGGGACGCAAGAGAAATCAGGTCGGCGCCGATGTGGCCGTAACTGATCGAGCCGTGATTCGCGCTCCAATTGTTCATCACTGTGTAAACATCCCGGAACGCGCCCGCGCCGGTGACCGTCGGGACGAACCAGGTCGTGGGCCAGGAGGGATTGGTGCGCTCGTCGAGCGCCTTGTGGACTTTTTGAGGGAGATCTACGGAATAGCCTTCGGCGATTTGCAGGGCGGGGCCGAGGCCTTTGACGAGGCTGATGCGGCACATGGTCATGGGCATGCCGCCGCGTGACAAATAATTCGAGGAGAAACCGCCGCCGCGAAAATACTCGTAAATCGCCGCGGGCCAGGAGGTCGCCCGGAGACATTTTTCGGCCTCGCTCTCGCTGATTTCCCAGAAGGGTTTCATGGCCGGTTTGCCGGCGCGCGATTGCTGGCCGGCTCCGTCGAGCGTGGCTGCGCCGGAATTAATGAGGTGCAGCAACCCGCCCGCGAGCTGGCCGGTGAGCTTCGTGCCGGTCACGCGCTTCACCGCCGCGGGACTCCAATAGGTCCGCACATCGGCGAAAATCTGGGCGGTGTTGGTGAGCAAATAGCCGAACAACATACAGGCGCCGTTGAGCGCGTCGTTTTCCGTAGCGAAAATCATCGGCGGGCGGATGCCGTTCCAATCGAAGGACGAGGTGAGAATGGCCTCCATGAAATCGCCGTTGGGATAATGGTCGGTCCAATGGCGCTGGCCCTGGAAGCCGCCGGCGATGGCATTATGGCCGAGCGCTTCCTCGCCAAAACCCAGTTCCGCCAGGCGGGGATTGCCGACCATCAGGTCGCGCGCAATCAGGGTCATTTTCACGACCGTTTCCCATTCCGAATCCTTCCGTTTTTGGTCGCGGCGTTGCGGGGCGGGGTTCCAATCCTTGCCTTCCTTGCAATTCTTGCGCGTCCAGGCGAGCGCGTGGGTGTATTCGCGGTCGTCGTAAATTTTCTCCTCGATGCGGCGCACGAGTTCGGTCATGTCCACACACTCGACGCGCATGCCGAGGTAACTTTCGAAAAACGGCTGCTCGACGATGGAGCCGGCGATGCCCATCGAGACGCCGCCGAGCGACAAATAACTTTTGCCGCGCATGATGGCGACGGCCAATCCCGCGCGCGCGAAGCGCAACAACTTTTCCTGGACGTCGAGCGGGATGATGGAATCGCCGCCGTCCTGGACGTCGCGCCCGTAAATGCCGAAGGCGGGAAGGCCCTTCATGTTGTGGCCGGCGAGCACCGCGGCGAGATACACAGCGCCGGGGCGCTCGGTGCCGTTGAATCCCCACACCGCCTTGGGCGTGAGCGGATCCATGTCCATGGTTTCGCTGCCGTAACACCAACAGGGCGTGACGGTGAGCGACACGCCGACGCCTTCGCGGCGGAATTTTTCGGCGCACGCCGCGGCTTCAGCCACGCCGCCGATGCAGGAATCGGCGATGACGCAGTCCACCGGTTTGCCGTTCGGATAACGGAGATTGGCGGAGAGAAATTTGGCGGCATTTTTGGCCATGGCCATGACCTGGCCTTCGAGCGATTCGCGGACGCCTTTGCGCCGGCCGTCGATGGCGGGGCGAATGCCGATTTTTGGGAGCGAGCCAATCAGAGGAAACGGATTCTTTTGCATCGTATTATGGGAGATTTTTCAGTTTTTTGCATTTTTGGCGCCCGCCGATCCAATTGGGCGATGCTAGGCAAACGCCGACGGGAACGTAAATAAAAATTTCGCGCGGCATTTGTCGTTTTAAGTTTCGAGTTTCGAGTTTCGGGTTGAAATTGGGGACTCGCGGAGCTCGTCCCTCCGAGGAGCCCCCCGCAAGGGTTGGAATAGGCTTGAATGAGAGAGAGGTTGGGAGTTGATGGGTTGAGGAGTTTGAGAGGGCGGAATTGAAAGCCCCCCACCCTCCTTTAATCACTTTGATCGACTTTGATTTAGTGCGATTCACCAGGATTTGGTTTGATTGTGGGCATTTTGAACCGCCTCCGGCGCGCCAAGGCGGGGCCGACGAGCACGTGATTTAAAATTGTAGCTGATGCAGGGTTGCCATTTCCTCCCGGTTGTCGGGCCAATTTTCCCATTTCTGCTCCTCCTCTCCTTTCGCGACGGTTTTAGCATCGTTGGCAAGCCGGTTCAATTCTTTTTTGACCGTGTTGAAGCGAGAAATTGGGTTTAAATTGGAGAAATGAATTTGACGGGCGGGGAATCGGTTTGTAAATTGCGCGTCCGTTTGGGTTCCAGAGTAGCTCAATGGGAGAGTCCCGACAGGTCGGGATTAACCCGATGGGGCTGGTTGGCGAGCCCGTTGAAGAAAAGAAAGATTTTGGGTTCCAGAGTAGCTCAATGGTAGAGCAATCGGCTGTTAACCGATGGGTTGTAGGTTCGAGCCCTACCTCTGGAGCCAATTTTATTGGAGAAAAGATAGAATCTGAAGTTTACCGCACAGATTCCGCACAGAATTCAGCCGTCGGCTCGACGGAATTCGCTTCGGCTGAAAGTCGAACCGTGAAGTTTCCAAAAATCACTGGCATGCTCGCCATGCGGGATGCTCTGGATAACAACAGTCGGGACACCGGGCGCACGGTCTCCGCGCTTCAGGCCGTCACTCAATATCTTCACGCAACCAAGTTACTGGGCGACCGTCCGGTGAGTGAAGCGGTCGAGTGCTACGGTCTGACCCGCGATCAATACGGCCACGTGCTCAGCACCTTCAGCCACTCCGGCTACGAAGACGCCCCGCGCCAATGCCTCGCCGCCTTCGACGAGTTACAAAAAATGGGTTTCGAAGCCTTTACCAAAAAGCACGACCTTTATTGGGACATTCCACTCAACGAGAATTTACCGCAGCTAGTGATTGATCTGCCCATCCCGGACCTGCCACCGACGCCCCGCCCGGCAGCTATTCACTGAACAGCCGGTGACGCGAAAGCGCAAGAAAGGAGTAAAACCATGAGTGACACTAAAGCCGCATTCGATTTCAATTTCGGAGACCCAGAATCAATGTTTGGCGAGAAAAAAAGTTTTGAAGATGGAACTAATCTTGCACTTGGCACTCCGTTTCAGGAGGAATTTACGACACGCGTGTTACCATGGTATACCCCTGCAGAAGCCAAGGGCACACATAATTGGAGAGAGAATCTCTCAAAGCTGCGCATCAGGTTTGATAATTTTATTGACGAACATTGTGCAACGGAATGTTTCTTGATTCAATCACTCATTCCCCAAAGTGGGGAAGTTCCACAAAGACCGCCAGGAATCTTGCCGGATCGCAAATTATTATGCTCCGGTCCAGGTCTCCGAAGGGAACCAGCGAGGTTGTTTGGAATTCCGACACCGAACGCCGCGTTATTCCCGATGATGAATGTGCGCGGGGAACCGTTTCTTGAACCCGATGGAAAGCCCATGCCGTTCAAATTGGGCTTGAACCGCCAGGTTACCGTTCTAGCTATGCCCGACGGATTGCGCCCGCTCCCTATTCCAAGGTTTACCGAATTATTGGGTGATGGAAAAAACGTCCTCTTCCAATTGCCTCTGGAAATTTCGGGTAAAATATGGCGCAACTGGCAGTCCGGCTTTTCTCAAAGAAATGCACAATTTCTATGGCTGGATGCGTTATTCGAGATGTCGTGGCAATGCGCGCGAGGTAGCCTATTCCATACCGAGCGTTATGCTTGGATCGAAAACGGGTCTGTCGGCTTATCTGGAAAGGGCTTGTTTCCACGCCTACCGGGATTCATTACCTCGACGCCTGGAAAATTTGCCCCACATGAAAACGGCTACCCAAGAGCTTTCTATTCCAAGATAACTGACGTTGCGCGCGCATCCATCGCCGCCATTGATGAAATTATTGAATCTGCGACCGGGGATGTGAACACTCGAACAGCTCGCAGTGAAACCAAAAGTGATATGAAACAGGGAGAGTCTAGCCCAAAAAACAGTGTTTTTATTAGCTACAGCCACAAAGACAAGAAATTCCTTAATGACTTGCTTACTCATCTAAAGCCCTTTGAACGATCCGGCCAATTGACTGCTTGGTCGGATAAACAGATTGAACCAGGCTCAAAGTGGTTCGCTGAAATTCAAAATGCAATTTCTCGAACAAAAGTTGCGGTTCTGCTGGTGACCGCGCATTTCTTGGCATCAAACTTCATTAACGAGCACGAACTAGCACCAATTCTGAAACGGGCGGAGGAAGAGGGAGTGCGTGTTCTTTGGATTCCTGTCCGTGATTGTTCCTATAAAGAAACGCCAATCGGCAGGTATCAAGCAATAGTCCCCCCTGACAAGCCACTGGCTGAAATGAAAGCCGAACGAGATAAGGCGTGGGTTAAAATTTGTAAGGAAATCAAGAACGCTATAGCCACATGAATCTGCACGTTTCACAAACACGTTCATAATCTCGCGCCGGCCGTCGGAACCATGCGGCCCAAGCAAAGGAGCGTTCCACCACCCAACGTCTGGGCGACAACACAAATCCGCGCTTGGCCTGGTACTGTTTGATCACTTTGTGTCGAATGCCTTCCTGTGCCGCAACCGCTGCCATGGCTCGCGAACGTGACATCAAAGCGATGAAATCTTCACGATGGATTCGAGGGAATACACCCATTAAATTTTGTCTGCTCTGATGTCACGGCAACTGCCGCACGCGGTAATACCGATGGTTCACCATCACGTCCGCTTTGCCAGCGAGATCGTTTGTGGCGCAAACGTCGCCGGGAAGATCGATCCAATTCGTCGCGAGCAGGTCGTCAGCGTATTGCACGCGATATGTGCGGTTGGATATTGCGTGCCAGGTGAGATTCACGTTGTTGCCCGAAGCGCAGGGGATGTTCAGGACAGACGGATGATCGCTCGTCCAAAGGCGCGCCAGATAGGGTATCGCCGCACCGTTCATTTTCGTGAAACCACCCGCGACGAGCGCCTTGCCTTGTGGATCCATTTCAATATCGCCCCAAGCGAATGATCCGGCGTAGTTATCAGCCGAGACACTGTTCGAAAAATTCGTTACGAGGATGCCGTTTGAATCGAACTTGCTGATGGTGGTTCCGGCTGTGAAAAGACTGTCATCTGGGAGTATGTGCAACGTATAAGCCGAGGTGACCGGATAAGCGCGGTCGAAAGTGCCGTCCGGAAGCAATCGCACGAGCGCAGGGTTAGTCGAAGTGCCTATTTGGTAAAAGTCAGAACATCCCATAAGAATTTTGCCATCGGTCTGCAAACCAAGGCACCAAACTTTTTCGTATTGACCGTCGGCGCTCACATAAAAGTTCGTATCGAGTGAACCGTCTGTTTCAAGGCGAGCAATGCCAAACCACTGTCGACGCGAGGCATAGTCATCCGCCCAAAAATAGCCGCCGATTAGAATTTCCCCATTTGTTTCCACGGCAATCGAACTGATCCATTCATACGTCGGATCCTGGTTGATTTGGTATGCCAACCTGAAAGAAGTGTCCAGGGAGCCGTCCGGATTGAGTCGGGCAAGGTTCGGAGAACTCACACCATTGATGGTTTCGAAATTTCCGGCGACGAGGATGCGCGAATCGCTTTGGATTGCCAGCGCGAGAACATTATCGAAACCATCCAGGGATGAGTTGATGTTATTTCCCACGGCTTCAATTCCGTCGAGGCCATTTTGAAATGTGGTATCCAGACCGCCATCGCTCAATAACCGCGCGATGCCGTGACGAGGCACGCCGTCAACATTTGTAAAGCACCCTGCAATCAGGATTTTTCCGTCTGGTTGGATTGCCATCCTCGTGACTATGGAATCAGGCGTGGCCGTAAAGCTCTGATCAAGACTTCCGTCGGATTCCAACTGCGCCAGAAAGCGTTTCGGCTCGCCATTCACTTTCGTAAAGTTCCCGCCGATCAGGATTTTGCCGTTGTCTTGAGGTTTCACTGAATACACGGGGCCGTTGACGACGGCTGGAAGCGGCTGTGCAAACTGGGTATCGAGGGTACCATCCGCATTTAGCCGCGCCAACCCCGTCAGGTTCACTCCGTCCACGGTCGCAAAATTTACGCCAATCAGAATTTTCCCATTCTGGTCCGGCGTGATGGCAAATACGCCAGACTGGTATTGGGAATTGACCCCATTAATTGCAATGGTGCACCGAAAACTGCTATCCAGAGAGCCATCGCTGTTCAACCGAACACAAAGATTGCTGTCTGAATTCATGGGAGTGGAACCCGCCAAAATCTTGCCGTCACTCTGGACCGTGATGCAGTTGACCGCCCAAATCGCCGGTGCGGCCAGCGCCGGATCCGGGTTAAAACTTTCGTCCAATGATCCATCTGGATTTAGCCGCGCCAGGTTCGTGCAGGCGATTCCGTTGACCAATTTGAAGGTGCCGGCCACGAGGATCTTTCCGTCACTCTGAATCGCGATCGAGGCAACGGCCGGTTTATCATCGTCACTTCCGTCAGGGTCGAAAATCCCGGCCTTAAATGTGGTATCCAAAGTGCCGTCCGCATTTAGACGCACGAGATTTGAGCAGCTAATCCCTCCGATGGATATAAAGCCACCTCCAACCAGGACTTGCCCATTGCTTTGAGCGGCAAGGGCGGTAACGGATCCATAAACCGAAGTTTGAAAACTGGGATCAATCGAACCATCGGAATTGATACGTGCGAGATTCACAGGAGTGCTGTTGGTATCTTCGTAAAAGGCCCCGCCGATCAGGATCTTTCCACCGGGCATATTGAGCATCGACAAGACTTCGCCCGTGTAAGAAGCCTCACCCGGATCTTCCAACGCACTGGAAAATGACGGATCAATCGTGCCGTCCGGATTAAGCCGCGCCAGGTAGGTTTCGTTCGTGCCGTTGGCATGCCTGAAAGTCCCGCTGATGACCACCCCGCCATTGGCTTGGGGAAGAATGTCATATACCGTGGCAATCAAATACGGCTCGTTGAAATTCGGCAGCCCGTTCATAAAGACGGGATCCGGCAGGCCATCGGCCTGGAGCCGCGCGATGGGCCCGTCATCAGCTAATTGCCCCCCGACGAGCAACCGTCCATCCGGCAGCACGACAATCTTGTGAACGCCTGCTCCAATGATCCCGTCGTGACCAAAGGAAAAATCGATGTCGCCGCTTCCGGGCAACCGAACGGTCAGTTCAGCGTTGCTGCTCGTCGCCATTCCCTGGTTATCGCTGACGACGACAGAATACTGACCTTCATCTGCGAGGCGCGCGTGCGGCACTGTAAACTCATCGTTGGTTGCGCCGGGAATCGACGCGCCGTTTTTCAGCCACTGGTAATGCAAAGGCGGCGTTCCGTCTGCCGTTACGCCAAGCGCGGCTTGCTGGTAGAGAATGACACTCTGATTTTGTGGCTGAAAGGAAATGCTCGGCGGCGAGGCATTTGCAGTGAGAGCCAAAGTCATCCAGAGCGAGCCGGAGGCGACGACGCCAATTCTTCCTTTCATAAATTGTCCGCGGAGCCGCTGTGGCGGCGAGTTTGTGAAGTGGCCCGATTTGCTGAGGTATCGTCGCGATCAAAAGGCGTTTTCGCCAGTGGGTATCAACCTTAATCAAATGTCACTTAATTCAGTCGTGACTCGCCCACAATTTCCGCAACCCCACTCCAATAACCACCACCAAACTGTCAGTGAAAGTAGTGTCGGAGTTAAACCGAATTCCCTTTGTCTCTCAGGGCATTTTGCTAATTCCTGAGCAATCTGAAAACGTGATTCCGTCCGAGCCCTACCTTTGAAGCCAATTTCAGAATCGAAGCAGTTTCGCTTGTTTTCTTTTAAAGGCGCGGCTGATGGGGGAAAAGAAAATGCGCCCAGGAGTCATTCCAGACGCATTGCGGAGGCGATAAATCACCCGTTAGACTGTCTCAACACACGTAGTTTCGCACCAGGCCTCAATCTTCTTTTTTATTGTGTCGCGAATTTCGCGAGTTTTGGCCAACCGTTCTTCGTGCGTGCCTTGGAAACTGGACGGGTCAGGAAAGCTCCAATGCAGACGCGTAGTGGCACCGGGGAAAATGGGGCAGCGTTCCGCGCTGGCCTCATCGCATACGGTCACAACATAGGTGAACACCTCGTCAGACTTCACAAAATCAAAAACGGCCTTGGTCGCGTTGTTTGAGATGTCGATGTCAATTTCTTGCATCGTCTCGACAACAATAGGATTGAGCTTTCCCGGCTCCAACCCCGCGCTTTTCGCCTCGAACTGTTCGCCACAGATTTGATTTAGGAATGCCTCAGCCATTTGACTGCGGGCGCTGTTATGGATACAAACAAACAATACTTTTTTCTTTTTCATAGGATTAACATGAGCCTGAACAGCATTGGGTTTGCTGGAAACTGGGGAGTGATTTCATAACCAAGGATTGTTTCTCGATGGGCCGAACCCCGCACCTATCCTGGGCAAGGCAATCAGTGTGCTTCGTATCGAGGCGCACCAGAACGGCCTGGCCGTCGGCCTCAACTGCCGAAATAGGAAACTGAGAAATGAACGGGGCCTCATGCTCAACATCGATGTCCAAATCTTCCGATTCAAGGAATGACGCTGATTTTTCCAAGATGATAAGCAGCTTACCAGCGGTCAACCGATGTTCCGTATCGTCGGCAAACCATGTTTGCAATCGGCAAGTTGTTTCCGTTCGGAACGTTCCGCCGCAGTCGATAAAGCGCTTATCAATTCGTGCTACTTCCGTGACATGGGCGTGAGGCGGAATCTTCGTGCCAGTTGGCAGCACAAAGCGCACATTTTTGTCCCGATGTTCAGCGAGCACATTTTTGAATTCAGAGATTTTCATAACATATTTGCTTAGGCGTATCTAAACTAAGGTTGTTTTTCCATACGTCAAGGCGTATATGTAGTTCATGCGTAATACCGCAACATTCTTTGCCGCGTTAGCAGACGTGAACCGATTGCGCCTTTTGTATTTGATGCAAGAGGGCGAAATTTGTGTTTGTTATTTGCAGGGCGTATTGCAGACGAATCAGCCGAAAGTGTCCCGCCATTTGGCGTATCTGCGGAAAGCAGGCTTGGTGGAAGCCAGGCGTGAGGGAAAATGGATGTATTATCGACTGGCGAAAATGGATAAGGGGCTGGAAACCATCATCCGTGAAGCATTGAAGCACATCGGCGGCGAGGCGCAAATCAAACAAGACGACCGCAGACTAAAACAGATTTCTTGCTGTCCATCTCGTTACGGTCTTTCGTCGCCAGAGATGAACGGGAAGCACTCAGAATTAGCTGCTTAAAACAAAAACCCGCCCCGTTATTAAAACTTTAAAAACTGTCTGTCGTCGTTTCATCGGCCGGCTTTTAAGGAATGATTTATTGAAGCGCGAAAAGAGCATTGAAAAAGTTAGAGCATTTTGCTCACGCTCCATCGCGGCGAAGGACGGATCCAACCTATCCGAATTATAATCAGTCTTGTCGTTAGAGCATTTCCATCAAAGCTGTAGCGATGAGCCGGAATCGGTGGACAGCGGTCTTTTTGATTTTTGGCGTCCGCCTTCGCCAAGACTACGGCGGGACACGTCGTTTCGGCTCAGTCATCCCGACAGGTCGGGACTCCTTCGCCGAAGCCTAGCCAAAAACCAAAAATCCTCGCTGCTCATCGCTACAGCTTTTCTGTCAATGCTCTAGCCGACCCGGGCGGAAAGTTCTGCCACCTGTTTCTCCAGATCGCGCATCCGGCGGATCATTTCCGGCAACTGCTGCACGGCGATGAATTGCCGCTTCGCCTGCTTGTCCGGTGCCGCAGGAATTCCAAGGACGGTGCCCTTGTCTGGCACATCGCGCATGACGCCGGACTTGGCACCGACGGTGGCTTGATGGCCGAGTTTGAGATGCCCGGCAATGCCCGACTGCGATGCAATCACGCAGTAGTCACCAAGCCGCGTGCTGCCGGCAAAGCCCACCTGGCCCATCACCAGACAGTGGCGGCCGATGACGACGTTGTGGGCGATGTGCACGAGGTTGTCGATCTTGGTGCCCTGACCGATGATGGTGGAACCGAGTGCGCCGCGGTCGATAGCGGTGTTGGCGCCGATCTCGACGTCGTCATGAATCACCACGTTGCCAACCTGAAGAACCTTGCGGTGCCGGCCTTCGTCAAATACGTAGCCGTAGCCGTCCGAACCGATAACCGTGCCGGCGTGAATCGCAACGCGGTGGCCAATTTGCGAGCGGGCGTAAAGCACGACGTTCGGGAAAAGGCATACGTCATCCCCAATCTGACAGTCCCGCCCGACGTGATTCCCACCCATGAGCACCGAGCGCGCGCCGATCTTCACCCGCTCGCCAATCACACAACCTGGCCCGATGTGTGCGGTGGCATCAATTTGCGCCGAGGGCGCGATGTTCGCTCCCGGATGAATGCCGAGAGGCCGTTCATCCGGCGGAAAAAAAGTGGGCAACACTCGCGCCACAGCGATACGGGTATTGGGCACCCGGATGAGAACCTTCGTTGCCGAGGTGAACGGGCCGGACACGAGAACGGCTGCAGCCGGGCTGGCTTCGGCCGAGATGAAGTATTCTTCCTTGTCGGCGAAGGTCAGGTCGCCGGTTCGCGCGGAGTCGGCGGGGGCGAAGCCGGTAAGCGGGGTCGAGGCATCGCCGATGATTTCGCCCCGGAGTTGTTCCGCGATTTGAGCAACGGTGAAAGACATGGAAGTAATCAGGATTTTCCGGCTGAACCATTGAACTTCGGCTGCGGCCGGTTGGTTCGGATTGATTTATCTTGGGTAGAACCCTTATCCCGTCCTGGCAAGTTCTTCATAGGTTGCGGACACCGACCATGCGTTGGGTTTCGACGTCCCAAACTTTCAACCGCAGGCAGCGGAGAATTTCCCCGGGATGCAACGATGTGGTCCGGGAGGAACGCAACTCGGGTATCATGCGGTGAACCTCCGGCAGCCGGTAAAACGGGATGCGGGAGTTCAGGTGGTGGATGTGGTGATAACCGATGTTGGCCGTGAACCACCCCATAAGCCGGCCCGTTCGCATAAAGCTGGAGGATTCCAAGGCGGCCTTCTCATAGGTCCAGCCGGCGGAGTCGTTGAATGAGACGCCTGGAAAATTATGCTGGGCGTAGAATAAATACGATCCGATGGCGGACGCGACGAAATGAGGAATGACCTGCACGAACAAAAGCGCGGTCCACCCGCCAAAATAGAGAAGTGCCGCACCAATCCCGCAATGGACAACGAACGCGACGAGGCAGTCGAAGTGCTTCCGCGGATGGTTGAAAAAGGGATTGAGGCACATGCCATAAAGAAACATGACCGCGTAGCCAAACAGGATGGTAAGCGGATGGCGGACGAAGAGATAACTGCGGCGTTTGGAGGGAGGTGTTTTCCGGAACTGCTCCCTAGTCATGATGGGATACGAGCCAATCTGTGATCCGCGAAGCCGTGAGTTATGATTGTGATGATGATTATGCGAACTCCGCCAAACGCTGCTTGGGCTGAGCGCCAGGATGCCGAAAAGCTTCATCAAGCCCTCTGCGAGCCGTGAATTGGGCAGAATCGCGTGGTGTTGTTGATCGTGATAAATTACGAAAAGCCGCAGCAGCAGCAACCCGGTGAGCAGACTGCACGCAACCCTTGCGACGGGATGAAAGTTCCAGATTGTCCCGGCCAGCGCGGCCAGGAACAGGAACGACGTTGAGAGTAAATGCCACCAACTGCGAAGAGGGTCATCTATTGCAAACTGCCGGGTGGCCAAAATCAGATCGCGGCCGGTTCTCTTTTGAACTGGAGGGAATTCCTGAGTGGCAATCTGCGGTATGAGTTGATCTGTCGCCATCGGCGAAAGTATATCCCGCTAGGGCACTTGGCGTCAATAACAGGTTGACCGGGGCTTCGCGAGGGAAGCTCGGGATGTTACGGCAAAAAAACTCCTTGGCGCGGGCTTTTTATCCGCTCCGCACTTACGCGCGGTAACGGGACTGTTCGCGGTTTAGAGTACATTTCCAAGACGCTTCCCTGGCGGGAGCACTCGAGGAGGCCGGGCGGGTGGGAAATCTCCCAGCCGCTTTAGTAAGGAATATTTCGAGTTCGTCTCCCGTTTTTCTCCGAATAGCAGCCTTCCTTTTAACACCGTAGTCTCGACGAGAAATTCCCACAGGACATCCGGTGTGATGACATGAACCAGAATCACTTTTGAATAGTTATGGCGAATATCGATCGTTGGTTTCGGGTTCCCGAGGTGAATTGCCATCATTCCCGCACTGGCGGCGCCCGCGGCCGGGATCATCGCAAATTATGAGAGGCACACGCGATTCCCGATTGTGCCCATCCATTGCCTCCTCCGGGGATACACGTTTCCGGGGTGGGAAGCGGGCGTGGAGATTGGCCGCGTGACTTGACGGACCGGGCGCGAGGGCCCGACTTTCCATGAACCATAAAAATGAAGGGCAAATCGACGCAATGGCAAATCGACGCCGGCTTTGGCCCGGCGCTGTCGGCCTCGGTTTTGCGATCGTTTTCGTCCTCCAGCAATCGCTGCCGGCCCAGCCAATGAACGCGCAATTGACCAATCCACCGCCGGTGCTGCCGCCGCCCGCGTTCCTGGCCAACAAAACTCCGCAGCCGGATTTGCTGCTGAAAGACAAAAAGCAAGGCAGTTATTTCACGGGGTTCCCCGCCATCGGGGTCGATCCGGAAAGCGGCTTCACGTACGGCGCGTCGGTGCAATGGTTCGACAACGGACCGACGAACAGTCCGTTTTTTCGTTACACACCGTATCGACGGCGGGTGACCGTGGCTGCGACTGGCAGCACGGGCGGTTCAACGCGTGCGCTGATCGGTTTCGACGCTCCGAACCTCAACGACACGCCGTGGCGCATTCGCACGGCGGGCACGTTCGAGCGGAACAAGTTCGAGAATTACTTCGGCGTCGGTGAATCCTCCCTGAGCCCGCTCACGTTTCCCGGTTCGCCGTTGCGGTACGATAATTTCAGGGACTACGCCGAGGCGCTCGAGAAGAACCTCAACGGCATTACCTGGGCGCGTTACAACGATTATCAGAAGACGCAGGTTGGCGGCGTGGCCACGGTGGAACGGGATTACTGGGGCGGCTGGCTTCGCCCCCAGCTCGGCCTGCAAATCAACCACGTGGACGTGGTCGATTACACCGGGCAACGCATCGATGGCGCGATCATGCAACCGACCCACCTTTTCACGGATCATGAGGCCGGCAAAACCATTGGGTTCAACGGCGGCTTCGATAACGCGCTTAAAGCCGGACTGACTTTTGACACGCGCGATTTTGAGCCGGATCCGGCGTCGGGAATGATGCTTCAGGCCATCGCCCGAGTTTCCAGCCGGGCGCTCGGTTCGGCATTCAACTATGAGCAGGTTAACTTCAGTGCGAGCGGATTCCACAATCTGCTGGGCGATCCGCACCGCCTTATTCTCGCCGGCCGCGTGGACTACGAAATGCAATTCGGCGACGTGCCGTTCTATTCCGCGCCGAATATTCCATTTACGGAAGGCGACGTGGACGGCCTGGGCGGGCAGCCGACGCTGCGTGGGTTTGTGATGAACCGGTTCGTGGGCACCACCGCCGCGTTTGCCAATGGAGAATTGCGCTGGAGCTTCGGTGAGACGGTGTTCCTGCGGCAACATCTGCGCTTTATGCTGGTGCCGTTCGTGGACACCGGCCGCGTGTTCAATTCGATTGGGGACACCACGCTCGAGGGATGGAAGATCGACGGCGGCGCCGGTCTTCGTCTGGCGTGGAATCTGTCAACGGTGGTTAGCTTTGATTACGGGCGTTCGAGCGAGGGCGGGATGTTTTCCATGGGATTGGGCCATCAATTCTGAAACGCATTTAGTAAAGCTTTGAACCTCGGCACTTCTCCGGCACGCATTAAGTTTTATTTCGTTGCGGGCTCGGAGGTGGCGGGTTTGAGATCATTCACGGTCGCCTCCGGCCAGCCGTCGGCATTCCATTGCAACGGCATGATCGCGAGGGTGGCTTTGCCATCCATGCGAACGTCACCTTCGAAATCCGACGTGAACCAGGTCTTGCCTTCGGCCGTAAGTGTTCCGGCATGTCCCGGTCCGATCAAGGGTCCGTTGCTGGTGGGCAGGAAGACGCTGCCGCCGCTGTGCAACATGTCTACTCCGGCTTTGTCCAAGTACGGTCCCGTGACCTTGGCGCTGCGGCCGATGCGGATGTTGTAGGTGCTTTCTGGGCCTCTACAGCAGGAACCCCAGTTCACAAAAAGATAGTAGTATTGGTCATGCTTGCAGAGATAAGACGCCTCGATGGATTCATTGTAGGCGGTCGAATATAGCGGCGAGTCCGGCGCGATGCGTTTGCCGGTCTTGGGATCGAGTTGAATCAGTTTGATGCCGCTCCAATAAGAGCCGAAGCTCAGCCATAAGCTGCCGTCCGTGTCCTGAAATACGGCGGGATCGATGGCGTTGTAATTGCCGCCCTCCTTCGTCTGCACGACGATGCCTTCATCGACCCAATGATATGCGGGATCTTTCGGGTCCAAGGTGGCGTTCGAGGCGAGGCCGATGGCGGAGGTCATTTTTCCTATGGTGGAAACGGCGTAATACAGCAGATAGCGTCCGCCGATTTTCATGATGTCGGGAGCCCAATAGGACATGCGGCGATTTCCGGGCACGGCGGTGGCAATCCATTCGGGCGCGGTTTTGAAGACGTCCGGTCCGCGTTCCCATTTCACCAAATCGCTGGAATGATAAGATGGCACGCCGTGTCCGGTGTAAAAGACCCAATACTCATCCTTGCACTTGACGATGTCGGAAGGATCGCGCGTGACGATGCCCCGGCTTGCCGATTTTTCCAGGGGCAGGACGGCCACGGTATTTTCCACGCGCTGGTCGGGGGCGTTGGTTTGGGTCCTGGCCGTGAATGAAAATGCCAACGCCGCAATGAATGCGGCCGCGAGGGGTAAGCGGGGGCTCGAAGGAGTGTTTCGACGGGTTTTCATTCGCGTCAGTTTGGACGAATCCGGGCGGAATTCAAGGCTGGGTCTGTCGTAATCAGCGCTCGCGTATTTAGGTTCCAAAGAGTTCAACGAAAATTTATTGAGCCAGGGAATTAAGCGGGGGGCAACCTGCCGAGCGTCGAAATCGCATGGAGGGAAAACTGGCTCAAGTATTCAAGACGCTGTGGCTAAAAATAGCTCACCTACCCATTTGTAATAGCGTCAAATGGGTAGGTGCATTTTAATTTTGATGATTCTAATGTCAAACCATATCTCAGCAACCGATTCTCAATGGAATGTCCCTGCAAAAAAATAAGATGCGTCAGCCCCGTGCGATAGTCAGGGCTCACTCATTTAATTGCATCGAAGATTGACGCTCGGTCACGGGGTGGCAATTCGCGGGGCGCAAGGAATTCTGGCGCTTGGGAATATATCCAACCTGCCGACTGCCGGTCGGCGAAACATCAGTGTGCCACACTGCGCTACCTAGACGGATTTCCAGGTTGACGCACGGTTATTTGGATGGAGCGGTTCGCCGGCGCAATGCGCAGAGGAGGAGCGAACCAATTGCCAACATGCCCATGGAAGGCTCGGGCACGGTCACGATGGTAGGAGAAAAAACGGGGGAACTTTGTCCCGCGATGGCCTGGTTGAACTGAACGGTATCACTCGTGTAGGCAACCGATTGTCCGGAAGAACCGGTGGTGAGTTGCGATAGCGTGGAAGCGGTGACGAAAGTGAAGGTGGCGGATTGGCCGGGAGCGAGCGCCGAGGCGCTGGTGGTGTTTTGCCACTGGATGGAATTGAAGTCGAGTACGTTAGCCCAACCCAGGGAATTGGCCGCGCTGCTCGGATTCGCGGGCAGGTTATTGCCAAAATCGGTCCAACCGTACCAAAAACTGTTGAGATCCACACTCCCGGTATTTTTCAGCGTTAAGGAATAATCAAAGCTTCCGGTTGTGCCCCCCGTTTGAGAAATGGTGGCGATGGCCCCCTGCCCCTGACTGGAGGTCGGGAACATCGCCCAAGTGGCGGCTGCGATCAGGAAACAACGAATTGCGATGAATTTGGATGATTTATTCATAAGGTGGACTCTCAAAGTTGCTTTCAGACTGTTAAGATGAGGCCTCAGCGGAAGAAATGTTCCCGGAAATTTTTATTTTTATCCTATTCGTCCCAACTCGCGTGACCGTCGCCATTTGAAAACATTTCCTTCCCGGTGAATTGTGGCATATTCGTGCCGGCATGAATTTGGATTTTAAGACTCTTTATTCCCGGATAGGCCGCGAAAATCTGGCGGCTTTGCTGCGGCATTTTTATGCGGATATCCGGCAGCACAAACTGGTCGGGCCCATTTTCAACAATCAGATTAAAGATTGGCCGGCGCACCTGGAGACGATTGGCTCATTTTGGATGCGCATGACGGGCGGGCCGCCGCTGTATTCGGGGCAGATGCCGTCCAAGCACTTGGAACTGGGTCTCGATGCGACTCATTTCCAGGTATGGCTTCAATTGTGGGAGTTCAATTGCCGGAACTATCTGGCTGCGCGGGAGGCGGAAGAGATGATTCGCCTGGCTCATGATATTGGCCGGCGTCTGAAAAATATTCTGGGCGTGGCGCGGTCCTGATTTGACCCGCTGACTTTTTGAGCCAAGACATTAGCGGATTGGAAGGCCGATTTCGGAGATGGCACTCAATTTCGCAGTTCCACAATCAGGGGATGATCGCCAAGTGTCAGTGTAATCGAACGCACATCGGAAAGCATTTTCACAGGCAAAATACCGGTGGTAGGATCGTAAATCGTGACGGTGGCGCACGTGACGCCGAGATTCACCTGGACCTCGCAGGTACCTTTCAGTTGCTCGCCCCAGACGACCAACTCGAATAATCCGCCGCTCTTTTGCAGGAGCAGGTCGTGGACGGTGTCGGGTTCGTTGGGAATTGAATAATCCAGTTTGGCGGGTTTTGCGCCTTGCCCGCGGTCGGCGAGGATGGTGGTCAAATTATGAAGATATAGGGCTGCCTTGCGTGGGGTGTAATCGCGTTTGTAAAACCCGAAGGATTGGTTGCCGGCTTCATCCCCGCGATCGCGCAGCAGATAAACCGCAGTGTAGCTCCACCCGCGTTTGAACTGATCCAAATAAAGCGTCAGGAGATTCAGCGCCTGGACCTCTTCGGTCACTGCTCCTTCGATAAGGCAACCGGTCTCGGTCGTCACGCGTGGCAGCGTCAAGAGATCCTTCCCGGGATAACCGGCGTAGTGGTGAGCCCAGGTCCGGCCGTATTCGCCGTAAAGGCCATCGACCTTGCAGGCGGACGTCGGCTCGGCGGCCTTCCAGGTCTTGTTGTCTTCCAGGCCCGATGCGTTTGGGTGATAAATGTAGTTGTGGACATTGGCAAAGTCGGCGTAGTGGGTGCCCGGCGGCAAGAGCGTGCCGGCTTCCTCCGGAATGATTAGAAACTGCAATCCGACATTGTCAGTTTCCGCCCCGCCTTCACTGATGGACCACACGGGATAGGATTTCAGAACCGAATCATTTTTCACCGCCTGATAAAGAGCGGCCTGCAATTTGGCCACCGGCTGCCACGATTGGTTTCGTCCACCGGGTTCGCCCGCGTAGGTGACGCCCCAGTTGTTGGGCTCGTTGGGTCCTTCGAAGGCAAGAAGAGCGCCCGCTTCGGCCAATGGTTTGGCCGTTTCGATGAGCTTGGAAATATTCGAACCGCCGCTGCCCAGCCCCCAACTGAAGCGCACGCCGGTTTGCCGATGCAATTCGATGAATTGCGCCACGGGGACATTCCCTTCGATTCCAGCCCGGAACCAGCGCAGGCCGAGATAGCCGGCACATTCGACCGTTTTCTGAAAGCTCTCCCCGCGGCTCGCGATCGCGGAGTTGGCACCAATGGAGTCAAGAAAATCACTGGCAGGCACAGTCCCCACCCCACCATCCCCGGCGGCGGCGAGGCGAATGGCTGATAAAAAGATTGCCGCTCCGGCTCCCCAAGGTTCGCCGATAACTTTCCGCCAGAGTCGCGAATAATTTGTTTTCATTCCTCAGCGGCGGCGCGGACCAATCGGACCCCGATGGCACGGTGCAGCATGCCCGTGAGAAAAATGCAAATGAGGATAATAAAAAAGGGAATCACTTCCGCGGTGCGGTTTCCAATGGCAAAGAAGAACACTGACATGAACCCCAGAAAAAACGAGCCGCCGAGATATTGGATGGCAACCGCGATCGGCAGCGCCCCGCGTTTAAGCACGAGGGACAAATACGCTGTTAGATGAAGGAAAAGTATATACTGGAAAAAAGCCACCAGCATCATGCCGAAAGTCTGGGGGTGACTGAATACATTTGCCAGAAAGTCGCCGACATCGTTCGGCACAAGAACGACGCCAACGATGAAAAAAGCCAGCAGCGGCAGAGTGCCCATCAGCACGCCGATGACTTTGCGATACGCGAGGTGGGTCACCGAAAACGGAAGTGTCATCAAGGACGAGAGGGTTTTCCAGCGGACTTCATCCTTGAAAACGCGCGAGGCTTCCAGCGCGAGCCAGACGGCGGTCGTGATCAGGGAAATCCAAATGAGCGTGCCGCCTTCGAATTCAAGGGTGATTTTTGAGTCGTTTTCGTAGGCTACATAGTTACAAAGCGCGATCAGCAGGCCGACGATGGTGAATTTCAGGAGGAGGCCGATCCGGCCTCCGCTGATGAAGGTGAAATCCTTCCAGGAAATCGCCCCGATTCCAATCAGACGTTGCGGGATGCGGCTGGGCCGGCTGGTGCGGCGCCAGAACCAGCGGCGCGCGGGGGCGGCATCTTTTTCTTCGCGGGTGCAAGGGTCGAAAAGCAGCCAGGCCAGCAGAAAGAAAAGCACTCCCAACAACAAATCGCTCATCACCTGAAAGCTGATGACCGGTTCAGCGAAGCCTGTTTGGAAAATGGCGTCCAATCGTTCCGAGGGAGTGGTCCGCCGCCAAATCTCGATGGTTTTGGTAACAACCGGCCAAATGCTGTGATGCAGATCGACGTGATAATAGGTGGCCAGACTCCGCTCAATTCCGGCCGCCCAATAGGGGCCGAAGAAAAACAGGAACAAGACGAAGAGTGCGATCGCGGTGGCGGTGGCGGTGTTGCGGAACACGACGGAAAAGAGCAGCGCGAGATTGCAGAGGAGGAACAGGTAGGCCAGCAAAGTCACGTAAGCGGCCGCGACCTGGTGCAGGCCCACGCCGCCCAGGGTGACTGCCAGCAGCACGAAGGGAACCTGCACGAGCAGGAGCAGGATGGCTCCGATCAATCGGCTGGTGGATTTTCCCAGGAGAATTGCCACTGGATTGAGGTTCGTCATGCGCAACAATCCGAGCGTCATTTCCTCTTTTTCCTCCGTGATGGCGGAGGCGAAGTAACTCAGGCCGGCCAGCGTGATAAACACCAGATTCACCCAGACGAGTTCCTGAAGGAAACGCAATCCGGGAGCGCCGTACCAGCCACTGCGCGCGAGGGTTTGGATGGGAAGAAGAGTGATCAGGATGATGGCCAGCAATCCGATGCGCGCCCAGCAGATCACGGCAGAGCGTGTTTCCAGGCGCAGGGCGCGTTCGAAGAGGGCAAGAGCGGGTAATTTCATGAGGGCTCTCCCGGCGGAACGACGAGCGGCGGCTGTTCCTGGTCAGTGATTTGGATGACCGGCGGCACGCCTGGTTCGGTGAGGTCCATGAACGCCTGGTTGAGCTGGCGCACGATTTCCTGGAAACCGAGGATTTGCGCGCCGGAATCGAGCGTGGCGCGGAGCAGTGTGTTGGGGTCGGTTTGCTTGCGTTGAAAACTCACGCGGTATTGCGGCGCCTTGGCGGCTTTGGTGACGGCGACGACTCCATCGACTTTGCGCAGGGCGCCTTCGGTGTCCGGGTGTTCTGCCACCAGTGACAGGAGGTAATCCACGGTTTCGCCGGTGCTATGACTCAGGCCGGCCATCGAACCGCTATAGCGGACCGAGCCGCGATCAAGAATGGTCACGCTGTCGCAGAGCAATGCCAATTCGGACAAAATATGGGAGCTGATGAAGATGGTTTTTCCCATGCGGCGAAGTTCCTGAATGATTTCCATCAATTCAATCCGCGCCCGCGGATCCAGGCCGCTGGCCGGTTCATCCAGCAGGAGCAAAGTCGGGTCGTGAACCAGCACGCGGGCGAGACTGATGCGTTGTTGCATGCCGCGAGAGAGGCCTTTGATTAAATCGCTCCGGCGGGCGGCCATGTCGGTCAGGGCCAGCACGTCCCCGACCACGCGGTTTCGCTCCCCCATATCCATCCCGTAAGCGGCGGCGAAAAAATCGAGATATTCCTGCACGGTCATCTGACGATAGAGGCTGAAATGGTCCGGCATGAAACCGATTTTTCGCCGCACATTTTTGTAATCGTTCACGATGTCCAAACCGAAAACGCGAACGCTGCCGCGCTGCGGTTTGAGGAGAGTGGCGAGGATTTTCAGCGTGGTGGTTTTGCCGGCGCCATTCGGGCCGACGAACCCGTGGATGGAGCCGGAGCCGACCGAGAAGCTTACGCCTTGCAGCGCCTGATGGCGCTTGTAGGTGTGGGACAAATCGCGAATTTCGATGATGGGTTGGTTCGATTCACTCATGGTTACCTCTCACGGGCCGGGTTTGAACAGGTCGAGGCGATACAGCACATAACCGATTTCACGGCCAAATTGCCCGCCGGCGACGCCAAAACTTTGCGGGCTGCGCGCGAACAGGAACAATTGCACCCGCCCATCCACGGCCTGTGGCAACGTGCTTTGGGGCTGGGATTCGCTGATGCCCAGGCTCCAGGCGATCAATGGCTTTGCGAGTTTTCGAAACTGTTGTTCGACGTCGGCGTCGGTGGGGTCGGCGGCATACGGATTATTCGCATACGCATAGGCGGACGGCTGCTGCTGGCCGGAAGGAGACAGTGATGAACTGAGCGGTTGTTTCCGGGAGTCTTCAAATTCAATCTGGCCGCCGGCAAGTGTCATGGCGTAAATCTGATCGCCCTGCACCACCCAGCCATCCAGAATCTGCTTCGTGAAATCAGGCTGGGCCGACAAAGTCAATTTCTTCAAGGATTTGGCTCCCGTCCAATCCACTATTTTCACGCCGATGTCAGCGCCTTTCATTTCCGCCTCGTGCAGGAGTCCACGGCGCGAAAACATCGGCATGTCCACGATAAAGCGTCCGTCCTTGCCGCTTTCGATCCAGCCGTTGACGGATTCATAATCCTGGCCGGTGGAATAGATATTGTGGGGCGCGGAGTGGGTAATCGTGTAATGACCGCCGCGCGCGGCGAAGACATTGATCCATTGCATGACGTCGTAGGTGTCGCCATCAATAACCCGCGCATAGGAAAGGGTATGGACCACGCTGGCTTCGCTCTGGCCGCGACGGCCCACGAAGTTAAAGAGCAACGCGAAGCCCGCCACCGTGGCCACCAACACCGCGATCCGCAGGCGATAATCCGCCAATCGCCGGCCCATCAGGAAATTTCCCGGGCCGACGAATCCCAAATAAACAATGGCGAGCAGGTAGATTAATCCCCACTCGAGACGGGCGCGGCTCAACCGGGACAAAGAGCCGAGGAGGGTATTCGTGGTTTGAAAAGCTGTGTTCGTATCTTCCAGTTTGGATTTTTTTCCGGCATCGTGCGAATCGACGTCCTGTTTTTGAATGTGGGCGGCGGTGGCGGCGTGCCTGACGGCGACGCCCAGGCCGATCCGCGTGCGGTCTTCGGACGAATTCAACACACTGAGTTCGTCGGTGAATACGGGATAGCGCCCATCCGCACCCTTCAACACGTGAACTTTTCCTCCGGCCTGGAGCCATTCGAGAAACGCGCGCCGTTTTGCCGGTTCCCAGCGCGGCACATGATCCAGCAGCAAGCTGTCCAGGCCGCCCGTCGCGGCCACGGTGGGCGGAAAAAGTTCATCAGGAAATTGCCGGAAAGCACTGATGGCGCTCACCGTGTCCGAGTCCGCCAGGAGCACCTGCGCCGGAAAACCCCATTTTGCTGAGTCGACATCGTGATGATCATCCGGGCCGCGGCCCCATTCGAGCCGCCATTGATCGTATTGGTTGTCGATGAAAACGTAAAATTGCAGCCAACGTGACGCCAGCGGCGAGAGATAACAGGGAGTCGCGTAGATGGCTCCGACCCGTTGTTCCAGGCCGCGGCTTTTGTAGAAGCTCATGGAGCCGTCAAAGGGGGCAGCGGAATTATTGGCGACGAGGACGGAGAGCAGGTTGAACCGTCCCGGAACGACCTGGCCGTCGAAACCCCAGCGCGCCTGTTGCACCTCGAGGGCGGAAGCCGAAACCGTGATGAAGAGCAGAAGACCGAGCCAGAAGGAACATTTCATCCGGGCGCTCCTCTCGCCTCCAGCCAACAATCCGAGTGGTGTTTGCGGCACGCGGTTTACCATATAGAATTCATGTGGGAATTGAAGTTTAAATTCGTCCCAGGTAACGATCGGCTTTGGTCAAACAGATTTGGCGAATTTTCCAGGTCAACGCGGCCGCCAGGCTGAAATGGATGAGGAATAAAGCGAAGAAACCGGGTGTCACTACGGAATCGGATTTCGGCGTCCCGAATGTTTCCGCGATATGGATGATCGCGACCGGACTGATATATCTCAGCGCGCCATTCCACACGCCGGGCATCAGGCCGATCGCCAGCAGATAGTTGGACAGCAGCAAGGGAAGGAAGCACCACGCCGCCACGACCAAAAGGGCGGTCATCATCGCGCGGATCTGGTTTCGCATGCGCAGGTCTATCCACAGGCAGGTCCATTGAACGAGGGGCGGATAAATAAAAATGGTCGCCAGAGAAATACCGAGGTAGATCGCCAGATTCAACCAGCGCGGGGCTCCGTGGTCCTGGAGTCTGAATTTCAGCAGCGCTTCCATCACAAAAAGAACAGCCATGGGCCGCACGAGAAAAAGAGTCCATTGCCGCACCGGCACGAGCCATTCGTCGAGAATTTCGAGCGCGGTAAGCGGCGTGGTTAAAATCGCGCCGAGCCGCTCGTTCATGCGTTCGCTGGCGATGGCATTGGCGCTTTGAATGGGGACGGTGAGCAGCGCGAGCAGCCAGAAGCCGCCGATGATGACCGGGAACGGCGTCGATTTGGGATCCAGCAATATGCCGAAGAACAGCCAGATAAAAACCATGGAGCCGAGAATGATCGCGAGCGACAGGAGAGCGGGAACCTGCATCCGGGCCAGGAGAAAGCCCCCGAGCGACCACGCGTGCTGGCCGGTGGTGAGGCCGAGTTCCTTGCGCACGACTTCGTTCGCCAGGGCCAGCGCTTCCGGGTCGCGTTTTCGCAGGATGGCCCGCGTGAGTTTCCGCAGGTCCTTCCAGTATTGGTGCAGTCGTTTGAATTGTTGGGCGAAGGGATTGCGTCGCTGGACGAACGCGCGCGCTTCGAGGTTGTGTTTCGCCCGCAAAAGAAAAAGAAAGGTGGGCAGGAGATAAGCTGCCGCGGTGTAATAGAGGCGCAGCATGAAAATGAACGGGTGCGGCGTCGCGCCAAATCGCGTGGGAATCAGAAGCCAGAACGAGGAAATTCCCATCCACCAACACACCGCAAAAGCCAGGCAAAGTCCCCAACAACGCACGACTGCCTGAAAGGTGGTGGCTTCGTGAGCCGAGCATTCCAGCGCCAGCGCGCCCACCACCAGGCAGGTGAGAAATAACGTCGCGGCGCTGGCGCACAACATGCCGACGGAAACGCCGCCCAACGAATACGCCACCGCCAGCAGGGGCAACGAAAGAAATTGCAGCGTCAGCATGGGGATGAGGCGTCCGACGTACTTTTGCAAAACCAGTTCCCACGGGGTCAGGTCGGTCAGGAACAACAGCCCGAGAGTGTCGCGTTCTTTTTCCTGGGCGATGGCTCCCGCCATGAGCGGAGGCAAAAAGAGAAAGATGGCGGCGGATTGCGCGCCGACGAGGAAAACGAAGGGCCCGAGTCCCCGACCCAGTGCCATCATCGGCCCGTAACCCTGGTGGCGGGCGTAATAAAAACAAAATGCGCCGAACAGGAGCAGCGCGTACGCGACGCGCATCACATACATCCGTTTTTGAGCCGCCTGCTCCAAGAGTTCCTTGCCCAACAACGGCCAGTCGAGGCGCAGCGATCTAAATATGCTTCGGGCAGGCACGGTTCAGGCCACCTTTCCTTCAGTTAATTTCATGAAAGCCGTTTCCATGTCCATCGCTTCGGGTTGAAACATCCGGATGCGGGCGCCGAGGCCGCGCACGGCGTCGAGCAGGTCTTCCATCGACAGTTCGTGTTCGTGCACGCGTATGGCGAGCCGGTCGGCGAGTTCCTCCAGTGACGCGACGCCGCGGACCGCGCGGATCGATTCGACCAATGGGGGCGTGATATTTGAAATCTGGATGTGCACGGTCCGCTTCAAATCCAGTTTTCGATAAATGTCGGTAAGCGAACCTTCCGCCACGAGCTGGCCGGCTTCGATAATTCCGATCCGGGTGCACAATTGGGAGAGTTCGTGAAGAATGTGGCTGGAGATCAGAATGGTTTTTCCCAGGCGCTGGAGTTCCTTCAACAGTTCGCGCAATTCGATGCGGGCGCGCGGGTCGAGTCCGCTCGCCGGTTCATCGAGCAACAATAATTGCGGGTCGTGCAGCAAAATGCGCGCGATGCCCAACCGCTGTTTCATGCCGCGGGACAAAGCATCGACCTGCGCGGCAGCTTTGTTGCTCAAATCCGTGAGGGCGAGAACATCCTTGACCGTCCCGGCACGTTTGTTGCGGTCGATGCGATAGGCTGCCGCGAAAAAGTGCAGGTATTCCGCCACCGTCAGGTCTTCATAAACACCAAATGAATCGGGCACATAACCGATGCTGCGGCGGACGCTTTGGGGCGATTCGGTCACGTCGATGCCGAGCACGCGGACAGTGCCGGAGGTTGGTTTCAGAAGAGTGGCCAGCACCTTGATGGTGGTGGTTTTGCCCGCGCCGTTGGGTCCGATGAATCCAAACACTTCGCCTTTGGGAATCGCGAGCGACAGATTGCGCACCGCCAATTGCCTTCCGTAGGACACGCTCAATTGCTGGATGTCGACGATGGGAATTGGGGGTTTAGTTTCCATGAAAAAATCTCCGGTAAACGATGATGTCATCACCCGTCTGCGTGACAATGGCGAGGACCGAATCGCTGGACCGCGGGTCCAGGCCGCGCACATCTTCATAGTTTTGGCCTCCGGTCGGCGAAATTTGCGAGACCAGGGAAAAAAATCCGGAAGAATGGGAGACGCATAATTGCTTCAACATCGAACGGTGCAATATATTTTCCGATTGAGGATCGACCGTGACCGCGTTGGTCCCGGAGATGACGCACACCTCGCCGGTGAACGATTGGTTTCGGGAAATGTCAGCCCGAATGGCGGGCAGGTTTGGCCAGGCCTTTTCGACAGCGGGCCAGTCCGGCAGTAACGGCACGGGCGGAGGCTCGAAGGAAAAAATACGGTTTAATTTGGGCTGCCATTGGCGGATTGGTTCGCTGGTACGGAAATTCACCGGCACCACGCCTTCGTAAGCAGCCGGGCCGGAGTCGCGAAAGGTGTCTCCGCCAAGGTAATCCCGGTGTTGCAAGGCGACCCAGAGGGCATCCTTAACTTCCGTCACCGCCTGTTTGTCGCGCGCGGCGAATATCAATTCGTAGCGGTTCCAGCGCAGAGCGGTTCCGTCGCGGTCCAGGTCCACGACAATGAGCGACCGCCTTTGATCGTGCCAGCCCAGATAATGGTTGGCCATCACGACGGTCGCGATCATGAAGGCGACGCTCGTGGCGGGAAACAACACCCAGGTGAAGCGCCGCCGGCCCAGCCATCCCAATACGAAATAATCCACCGGCCCGATCATCAAGAGAAACAGTGTCAGCATTCCCACCAGCGCGCCAAAGGGGATGAGCTTGACGTTTCGCGGCATCAATTGATCCATCAACTCCTGGCCGAATGAGGCGGACTGCTCCGAAGACGCCCCATAAGTCATTTGATCCTGGAAAGAGGAAGATTGTGAAAGCGGCCGGCCATATTCGTCCTCCATAATTTTGGTGTCCCAATGCCCGAGGTCGGCGATGGCCTGGGCCTGGTCGTTGCGAAACTTCCACAAAAACGCCGCGGCCCGCCGCCAAACGGCAGGGTCGGGCGCGGCGTTGCCATTGACGATGACGCTTCGGCCCAGCCCGGAATACAGGCAGGAAATTTTTTCGTGGCCGGGCAGCAGATTTCCCGAGGCGTCGGCGAGGAATGTGGGGCCGCCGGCGGAGGATTCATCGAGCTCATTCAGGAAGGCGAGATGTTGCGGCTGAAGATTTCCACCGACGAACACGCAGACGCTGCCGCCGCCTTTCACCCAGCGGGCCAGGGCGTGGAGTTGCCCCTCGCGCGCGGCGGTGAGGCCTTCCGCGGACAGCACCATCACATCGAACGCGGTGTAAGCCAGCGGTTGCAACGGCAAATCTTCCGGCGCCAGCCGCACCAGGCTGGTCATGAGTAATTGCCGCTGGGAATCATCCTGAGATGGCGCGAACCGTTCGAATTGCAAACTTTGTGCGAGGCCCGATTCCTGAGTATCGCTGCCGGTTCGGGCGCCGCACCATCCCACGGCCAGCGATCGCTCACTGGCAACCGGCATAGTCAGGATGGAATAATCCAAATCGTAAATATCGTGAGCGGCCACGAATTTCAGGTGCGCTTCGACCTGTCCATCTGAAAACGGCTCGACTGCCGGCGGCAACAACATCCGAAAAGTTTGCTCGCCGGTGGTCAACGCCATGTCGCCGCTGCGATAGTGTTCCAAGACGCGGTTTTCTTCGCGAAGCTCCACTTCCAGGCAGCCCTCGAGAATGTGCGCACCGGTCCATCGGAACCGCACTTCGACGGGGATCGAAGCGTCGCTGCGCGCGCGAAGAAGCGTTTGGGGAATGAGGTCGGCCTGAAGTTTGTCCACGGCGCGGGCGTTCCCAGCGAGCAATTGAATTGCCACCAGGATGGCCCAGACACCGTGGTGTTTCATTTCCAGCCTCCGGGTTTGCGTTGGAAGAACCACCATTCGACCATGAGCACGCTCAATCCGCACATCAATAACGGCGGCCACAACGGTCGGTCGCTTTTCACCGGCACGGCAGCGGCGGCGACCTGCAAGCGCTCGTTAAATTGAATCTGTTCGACGCCAGTGAGGCTGGTCTCGGTGGGCGATAGCAGAGAGGCGCCGAGTTGACGCTGTTTTGCGCCATTCTCCAGAAAAGTATAATAACCCGTCTGCGAAGCGCGCACGCCGGAGACGGTTCCGCGTTCATCGGCGGTAACGGGGTCCAGTTTTTGCCGCGGGGCTTCGATTTCGTAACGATGACGCGGACTCAGCGTGATGGCAGGCAAGACACCGGTGCGATTGGCGTCGACTTCGGCCAACCCGGCCTGCTCCAGCGCCGCCTGCACGACATTGGCGACAAAAATTGGAAAGCCGACCCGGTATGGCAGCGTGGAGTGATCGGTGTTGAACAAAAAGGCAAATTGCACCGTGTCGGTCCCCTGCTTGCGCGCGAGCAGCGGTCCGCGCTGGCCGTGAATCAGCACTTCCCAGCCGAGATTTTCCAAGTCCCCTTCCCCGGCATTCGCGGTGAAGTGCGGCTGGTCAAGAATGACGAGATCGGCCAATTGCACGTGCCGCAGGACGGGCGCATCGCGACGCCAATCCACGACTTCCGAGGCATTCGTGCCGGGCTCGACGAAGCGTTGCATTTCGGCCGGAACGAACCCGACCGACAAGCGCGTACGCGCGGGGATATTCAGGTCCTGGGGGCGGTCGCTCATTACCAAATCAAACGCGCCCGACGCGTCGTCGGCAGTGGCTTGCGGAAACACTTCCAGGCCGGCAATGCCCTGCAAGGCGAGGCGGTAGGAAATCATCGATTTAGGAACGAACACGCGCAAGGGGCGCGATTGCGGCAGATCCAGATAGGCCGTGTTGTCCGCCGCGAGCGAATCGAAACCGTCCGGCGTCAATTGCACACGCAACGAAGACGCTCGGTCTCCGGCAACTTGAAACACCATGCGTTGCGCGCGACCGCGCGCCAGGGTGATGCGCTCATTTCCGATCGACGCGCCGTCCTGGAGCAACTCGACCGCGGCATTGCCTTCGGCCTCGGGCGAACCTTCAATTTGCACGAACACATCCCATCCACCGGTAGCCGAGCGTTGGGAACTGAGCGCGGTGATTCCGAAATTCGGCCCGGCGGGCGCGAGGCGCTGGTAATTCAGTTTGAAGGACAAATCGAAATTGACGCGCGGCGGGAAATTGCCGTCGGAAAACAGAAGCGCTTCATCGAATGGCTCGCTGCGGCCCATCGCCTGGACGAGCCGCAAGGCCTGCTCCAAATCGCCGGGCACATCCTCCACTCCGACCTGGTCGAGCGCATCGCGCAGGAGGCGTTTGTTATTGGTGAAACCGGTGCGTTGCCGGGCGGTGTTGTCGAAGGAGACGAGGCACAATTCCTGATCCGAAGCGAGGCCGTCGATCATCTGGCGGATGCGGCGTTTGGCTTCGTCGAGGCGACTGATGCCACCCGCCTTGTCCAGCGCGGCCATGCTCGCGGAGCAATCGATGAGGACCGGCAAACGGCGATGTTTTCCCGGGCCACCGCGCCAGAACGGCTGCAGCGCGGCCAGGATCAGGAGAATCAAGAGCAGGAGTTGAAGCAGCAACAGGAGGTTTTTTTTGAATTTCTGGAACGGCGAATTGACGCGCTGGTCCTGCAACACCTGTCGCCATAAAACGAGCGAGGGAACTTCCGCGCGTGGGCGTTTCAGTTTGAGAAAATAAAATAATATCAGCGGCGCCAGTAGCGACGCGAGCCAGAGATGACTCAGTGCCTGGAAGCCGCCCCAGTTCATTCGATCCACCCCTTTCGCCGCAGTTGATCGAACAACACGGATTCCACCGGCGTCGTTGAACTGACGGACAAAAATTGACCGGAGCGCCGCCGGCACAACATGGCTAACTCCTGCTCGAGCCCCTGCCGGTATTCCTGGTAGAGATTTATGAGGTCCGAACTGGTGGAGATGTCCAGCGTCTCCTGGGTTTCCGAATCGACCAGCCGCAAATCGCTGGCGAGGTCGGGATCGATTTCACGCGGACTCAGAATTTGAATGCCGAAGGGTTCGAGGCCGGCGGAAAACAGCAGGTTGAAGCTGCGCTTGAGATCGCCGAAGGTCAGAAAATCCGACACGATCAGGCACACGCCCCGCCCGCTATGATGCCGCAACAGCGATTCCACTGCGCGGTCCAACGGAGCGTCGCCGCGTCCATCGATGCCTTCGACGAATTGGAACATGGTGCGAAGATTGGAGCGTCCGCGGCAGGGCGGGAGGCGATCGGGCGCGTCGTTGGCCTGGTGTGAGGCGTACGCGCTGACGCGTTCGTTATTCAAAAGCCCCATCATGCCGAACGCCGCCGCGAGTTGTTTGCCGAGGTCCAGTTTACCGTCAAATTTCATCGAGGCCGAGGCGTCGATGAGCAGCACGACGTGGCGTTCCTCCTCCTTGTGAAATTGTTTCAAATAGGGCCGGTGCAACCGCGCGAAAATATTCCAATCGACAAACCGGGTGTCGTCACCGGGCACATAGTCGCGGTAATCGCAAAATTCCGTGCTGGTGCCGCCCTTGCCCGACAGATGCTCGCCCCGGCTGCGGCTGGTGCGGCGGCTGACCGGGCGAATGCGCAAGCGACCGAGCCGGTCAAGCACGCTATTCGGCAGCAGCGAAGTCAGTTGAGGTCGTGGCGCGAGCGGTTGCACGGTTATGCCTCCACCGGGACGTGAGTCACAAGTTCCTTGACCAGGTCGAGCACGCTGACGTTGTCGGCCTGGCCGTCATAATTCAGGAGCAACCGATGCCCGAGCGCTTCGGTTGCGAAATCGCGGATGTCATCGGTGGAAACATGCGCCCTGCCCTGCGCGAGCGCGCGAACACGACCGCTGCGAATCAACGCCTGGCAACCGCGCGGACTGGCGCCCCATTTCACGTAGCGCTTGATGCGTTCGGGCGCGAGGTCCGAGTCCGGATGCGTCGCCAGCACCATGCGCACGGCGTAATCGCGGATGGGATCGGCGACCACCACCTTGTCCAACACCTGACGGAGTTGAAGGATTCGGTCGGCGCTGATGATTTTTGCAATCGTGACTGAGCGCTTCAGAATGGTTCTGGTGACCACCTCGTTCAAGTCCGTCCGGCCCAGCGTGGGGACGCTGACTTTGAACATGAACCGGTCCAATTGCGCTTCGGGCAGCGGATAGGTTCCTTCCTGCTCAATGGGGTTTTGCGTGGCGAGGACAAAAAACGGCGGCTTGAGCTGGTGCGAGACTCCGCCGGTCGTGACTGAGCCTTCCTGCATCGTTTCCAATAAGGCCGATTGCGTTTTGGGCGTGGCGCGGTTGATTTCATCGGCCAGCAGCAATTGGGTAAAAATCGGCCCGCGCCGGAATTCGAAGCGGTACGAGCCGTCCGGCCCGGCAGTCATGACGTTGGTGCCGATGATGTCCGCGGGCATGAGGTCGGGGGTGAATTGGATGCGGCGGAATTCGAGATCGAGGGCGTGGCCCAAAGTCTTGACGAGTTCCGTCTTGCCGAGCCCGGGCACGCCTTCGAGCAGGACGTTGCCGCCCGCAATCAGCGCGGTGACGGTGCATTCCACGACGCGATCCTGGCCGACGATGACCTTATGGACTTCCTCGAGAACGTGGCGGAAGTCGTCTTTGAATTGATTCGCTTCGGCCTGTAGTGATTCCAAGTCGCTCATGGTTTTCTCCTTTTGACATTTAAGTTATGGTTTCGTGTCATCGCTTTTTTCTCCCTGCTGGCGCTTTCGTTTGAGGGCCAGCAGCCTTTCGGTTGTGGATTGCGGCGGTTCCGGTTCCGAAGTGGTTTCGGACGCCGCGGGTTTGGGGGTGGGCGCAGATGCGGTCGCGGGAGGCAACTTCACCGGAGTGATGGGGCGTCCAGCATCGGTCGTTTCGCGCACTTTCTTTTTCAATTGCAACAGCGCGCCGAGGGTTTCGGTCGATTCCGTTTGGTGGCTGGCGCGGAACCATCCGCGAACAACGCCCCAATCCAGTTGCACGCGCCGGATGCCGACATCAAGCGGTATCAGGCAGGCCAACAGGATCAGGAGCAGGTCGAGGATGGATTTGGAGGTTTCCTTCGGCTCACGCGGAATGGTGAACAGGTCTTTGCCGGTTTCCTTTCCGGAAAGAATACGGCCGCCGGTTTGTTCGGCAATCCGGCGCAGCATGACCGGATCGGAGCGGAAGCGAAGGTATTCCGGCGAATACGCGACGACAAATCCGCCCATGGTCTGTTCATTGCGGCCGGCGCCGACGCCGGCGAGCGCCACCTGGTATCGGCCCTTGCCCCCGAGCGGAAAGCGGCCTTCATAACGGCGCGGGCCGACCTGCTTGAGTGACACACTGCTTTGCCGATCGTGCGGCCCGCTGATCTGCGCCTGGATGTCCAGCATCGATTCCTCCGGGTGATAGTCCTCCACCATGATGACACCCTCGTCACCCGAAGCGAAGGTCTGCATGAATAAATCCGAATGCTGATCCACGCGGGAGATTTCGATCATGAGTTGTTTGACGAACGCCTCGTATTGTTTCCATTCCACCCAATCCGAGGCCCAGTTCGGCGAAAGGTCGGAGGTGAACGCCGCGGTTTTGCCCAGGCCAAAGCGCCAGGTGGACAGCACCGGGTTGATTTCGTCCTTGCCCGGTCCTTTGAGAATGGTCACGGAGCGCGGTTTGGGAGTGGTCAGCACATAGGCGTGCAACGGCGGCATCGAGTCGATGCCTTTAAGCACCGGCGAGGCGAACTCGACCGTCGGCACAAAGGTCGTATTTTGGATCATGCTGCGTTTGAGAGTCTTGGCCTCCTTGATGAAGATCGAGGGAAGTTCGTTGGGATCCATCACGAGGTAATGGCGGCCACCGGTTACCCCGGCGAGGGATTGCATCCCCGAGATGTCCATTCCGCCGTGCGGATTGATGACCACCGTTGAGACGCTGATTTTTGCGACGAGGAATTGTTTGACGAGATCAGGCGTCGGGGGCGAGGGGTCGCCGTCGCTGATGATGATCATGTGCTTGGCCGCCGCGTCGCTGGCTTTCAGGCCGGTGAAACCCATTTGCATGATGCTTTGAAAACTCGGCATGTCGCTGGGTTCGCATTGATTGATTAAGGTGACCATGCGCTCGTATTCACTGGCCGGGGTCAGCGGGAAGACCCATTGATCGCCGCCGGAACCGTAAATGAGCAAACCGACTTCATCCTGCGCACCGAGCACGCGAATGGCTTCCTTGGCGATGCGTTTGGCCCAGACGTTGCCTTCGGGAAATTCGCAGGTGTGCAGGACTATCACGAGCGCACCTTTGGGCAGGACTTTTTTTTGGGCGATGTCCATGTCCACGGGCAAGGCATCCTCGATGGGCGTGCGATGATAGCCGCCCGGCCCGAAGCTGTTCTTGCCGCCCACCATCAGGAAGCCGACGCCCTGATTATAGACCGCGTCATGCAGCGATTGCAGCTGGACGGGATCGAAACTGTCTGCCGGGGCGTTGACAAAAACGACGCAGTCGTACGGCATGAGCGGCATGGCATCACGCGGGAATTCGAGGGCGGAGCGCACTTCCACGAGGCGCTTGGCGTCCTTGAGCGCCTTGACCAAAGTTTCCCAATCGCGCGGGTCGCCCTGCGGATCAGTGACGAGCAGCACTTTGCCTTCGCCTTTGAGGTAAAGAAAATTGATCGCGGTATTATTTTCCTGCCAGCCATCCTGGCCGGCGGCGGGCTCAATCGTGGCGACGTATTCGTAGTAGCCGGGTTCGCGCAGATAGAGCGGCAGCGCGTAGCGAGTCTTGCCGCGCTCGTAGTGGACGGTCTGCTGAGCAATCACGTTGCCGTTTTCGCGCAGCACCAGTTTGCCGTCGCCCGCCTGCAGGGAATTCAATAACACCGTGGCTTCGTAGGTTTCGCCAATCTTGACCTGGCGCGGCAAATCGAGCCGTTCCAGCCAGACTTCACGCTGGTAATCGTATTGGACTGGCAACACATCCACGGCCACATGGCGCGATTTCAGGTCGTCGAGAACGCCGGACACGTTACCTTCGGTTGCCACACCGTCGCTAACCAGGACGATTCGTCCCTGCCGGTCTTCTGGAACCATCGCTGCCGACAACGAGAGGGCGCGGGCGATATCGGTGCCGTCCTTCGCCACGCGGGCATTGATGACTTCGAAAGGAAAACTCAGGCGCGGCGGAAGCTCCACGGCGGCATCCCGCCCAAAAACCACCATGCCGGCCTGGTCTTTCTCCGGTTTCGCGCCGGCGGTTTTGAGAATGTAGGCGAGAGATTTGTCGGAGACGTTTTCACCCATGGAATCGGAAACGTCCAGGGCATACATGACGGCGAGCCCGGTGTTTCGGCGGACCACTCGCGGCTCGGCCAGCGCGAGGATGAAAAGGCCGAGCACGCACAAACGCACCAGGAGCGCAGCGGTAGAGCGAAATCCTTTCAGTCCGCTATAACCCGCCACTTGGAACCACCACACCCATACGCTCAGCGTGAGCAGCCAGAAGGGCGCGAGACTGGAAAATGCAACCAGATGCCGAAGACTTACCCACAAACAGCCACCGATAAAAACGAGCAGGAAAACGACCAAGGGCAAAACCGCGCCGACCGTCAGGCGTTTGCGCGCCGGCGGGACGAGGTTCGACAGCCATGGGCGGGCGTTCATCATTTGGCCATCTTTTTGTCCAGGCAAATACTCAGCCGTCCCATCGTGACTCCGAAAATGGCGTGAGCGGCCAGGGTCACGACGACAAAAACAGCGGTGAGGCGAATGCCAAACGTCGCCGGGTAAGGCGTGAATATCATTCCGAGTTCAAGCCCGACGGCGAACACGATGGCCACCCACCACAGGCGGCGCCATTGGCCGTTTACCATGGCGGCATACATCACGCCGAAGGTGACGCCATTGCTGAAGTGATACGCCCAGCCGACGACGTTCGCCGCGAGCGAACTGGCGTCCGTTTGATTCAGAATCATCGCTCCAAATTGCGGAAAGACTTTGAAGAGCGGCAGGGCCGGGACGATGCCGGCCAATCCCCATTGTTTTGAAAACACGAAGGGCAGCCGGAAAATGTCGTAGCTCACCGCCGCGGCAAATCCGGCAATTGCGCCGATGAGGACCATCCGCCAGAGCCGGCGATCGCCACAAAAACGGTCGTAAAGAGCCATCGCGACCAGCACGCAACAGGCCGGTAAAAAGACGCACAGCGTGAAGGTGCGCATGGGCCAGAGGCGGTACATTTCGCCGAGCAGGCAGGCGATGGAGGTCGAAGCCAGCAGAAAAATGACGATGCGAGCGACTGGTTTCATGGCATTTGCAACTCCACCACACGGCGATTGCCGGTGTCCGCCACGTAAATTCTTTTTTTGGCATCGACGGCGATTCCCCAGGGGGTGGCGAATTGGCCGGCGCCGCTGCCGATGGTTCCGTAGCGGCCGAGCGCGCGGCCGTTCAGATCGAGGCGGGTGACGCGGCCCGCGCCGTATTCGACGGCATACAGCGTGTCGTCCGGGCCCAGCTTCAAATCGTAAGGCAGGCGCAAGGACAGCGGCTGCTCGGGAGAATCCAAAATCCGCAGGAACTTTCCATCATCGGTGAAAACCTGGATGCGGTTGTTGAAAGCGTCCGCCGCGTAAATTTTGCCATCGTGCCAGACGAGGCCGGAAGGGCGCTGGAACTGGCCGGGCGCGGTGCCGAAGCTGCCGAACGCCAGGAGGAAATGCCCGTCGGAAGTGAATTTTTGCACGCGATCGTTCCCGCCGTACTCGGCGACATAAAGATTTTCGTTTGTGTCTTTCGCGACCGCGACCGGGAAAATAAATTGGCCAGGCCCCTGCCCTTCCTGGCCGAACATTCGCGCCACGGTTCCGTCCGCGTTAAATTGAACGACGCGATGGTAGTGAGTATCGCCCACGACCACCCGGCCATCGTGAAGAACGACAACTCCCTCCGGTTTTCCGATTTTGCTGTCGGGCATTCGCCATTGGCGCGCGATGGAACCGTCGGGCGCGTAAACCAGGACGCGCCCGGCGGTGTCCAGCGCGATCACTTCGCCCTGGTTGCCGACGGCCAAGCTGCGCGCCGCGGGTTGCAGCACTCCTTCCGGCGGCACCGACCAGAGATGGACTTGCTGCACGGGAAGGGCCGGGCCGACCGCCTGATGACAACCGACGACATGCAAGCAAAGCAGCAGACATACGAGCGCCTTCAATAAAATCCGGGCGCCGCGCGCGAGGTGATTGGCCGCAGGCCGATGAAAAAATGTGCGGAGGGCTCCGGTTGGTTCGTGGCGCAATTCCAACTCGGCGACGGCGCCCTGGAAACGAGATGATTCGACCACGAAAGGCGATTGCTCGTCCGGTTGCGCCAGAATTTGTTCAGGGCGAAAACATCTGGCCGCCGGCTCTTCGCGGCGCAACCACAATCGCGCCGCTTCCGGTTCCATCCAATTCGCTTCGCCCAGGCAGCCGGCGAGTTCCGCTGAAGCGGCTCGCCAATATAATTCATCCACTTCGCCGTTATATTGAACGCGGCCTTCGTGAAGGCAAATTACCCGCCGCGCCTCGGCCAGCACGGACTGCGGCGAGTGCGTGGCGAAGACAAGCGAAGTCCCGCTCTCGCCCAGACGCCGGCGGATGACCTGCCAATATTTACCCACCCGACTCGGGTCCACGTGCACGAGTGGTTCATCCATGACCAGCGCCGTGGCGTCGGCCGCCAGGGCGCGGGCCACGGATAAGCGCGCGCGTTCGCCGGCTGAAAGCGTGTCGGGCCGGCTGTCGCGGCGAGTTGTGAGATCAAATTCCTCCAGCCAGCGATTCACTTCTTTTTCTGCCACCGCCGCGATGTGTTCCGCGACCGTGAGATGCGGCCAGAGGCCGCCATCGGCTGGCACCCAGAATATCGGGACGCGATGCGTGCCGCGATCGAACCCGGCGGTGAGATTTCCTGCGTCCGGTTTTTCGAAGCCGACCAGCAGGTTGAGCAAGGAAGTTTTGCCGGCGCCGGAATGCCCCAGCACCGCCGTGACGCCCGCTTCGATCGGCAGAGTCAGGCCGAGCAATCGGCGTCCCAGGCCGATTCCGTCCAGTTTCCACAACGTGTTGTTCATCGAGGCGCCCACCAGCGGCGGGTGGCAAGGGTCAGCGCACAAATCAGGATGGGCGCGGCAAAGGTCGCGCACGTCATCGCTGATAAAACGGCGATTTGGCCATAATGCATCAGGTTGTAGAGCCGCACGGTCACGGGCGTCATGCCGATGGGCGCGAGGATGGCTGAGGCCGTCAAATCCCAGTACGCCCAGATAAACAGAAGGACCACCGACCAGAATTTTCCGCTCGTGCTGAGCCGCCAGGTGAGTTCGCGGGCGGCTCGCGAATTTTGCATCAGGGCGGCGAGGTGCAACCCGCTTTGATATCCCGTCAGTTCCAGCACGCGTTTCAGAACCAGCGCCAGCGGCAGCAGAACCAAGGCGAGCGTGAACACCAGGGGCACGGGAGTATCGCGCAGAGAAAGCAAACCCGGCAATTGCACGGCTGCTAAAACGGTCAGTGATAACACGAGCGGGCCCAGCAAGCCGAGGCATACTGAGAGCAGAAGAGTGGCTTTGCCGATTATCGAAGCGAATCCGCGCGCGCGGGCCACGCGACTCAGCCAGAACACCGCCGGGCCGGCCAATAAGGTTGCGGCCGCCGCAAACAGAAGGCTGGAAATAATTTCCCGGCCTAAAACAAAATTTTCGAGCAGCAAATTCAAACTGCGAATCGTGCCCCACAAGACCATGGCGGCGGGAATCAGGAAAACGAAGGCAAACGCAGTTGCCAGATAGCTCCAGGCAAATGCATGAGTTCTTGCACCGCGCGTCGTCCGGCGCACCGAATTCCCCTGATGTTTCCCCAGCACGACGACCGCCGTCGCCACCGCCGCCGCCTGGCATAGCACTGGCCAGAGCATTCGCCGCAGAGATTCAATCAACGACAACCCCCCGGCGTTGGCATCGAAGAGAGCCACGGTCCAGGATTTCACGGCCATGAGCGAGGCCATTTCCATTTCACCGAAAGCGCACAAAAAGACGACGGCGAACGCGGCGATCAGACCCCGCGCGCAACCGGCGCGGAGCAGAAAAATCCAGTGATTGAATGTGGCGGCCAATATTGAATGTGACCGGGCAGCGGCCGCATCGTTTTGCAGCAAGCGTCGGCAATGGATCGCTTCGGGGGATATGGGAGCGGCGGAAAAATAGAGAATGACGGCAGCGACGGGCGTGAATTTCCAGCACAAAAGCGCCGAGTAAAACCAGGCATTGATGGCCGGGTGGTGAATGAGTGACAGTGAGAAATTGGCGTAGGCGTAGCCCGTGAGAAGAATGGGAGTGAAATAGGGCGCAAGCAAGAGGATCCAGGCGACGCGCCGGGCGGGCGGGTTGCGCCCCGCCAGCAACACGCACAAGGGCCGCGCAAGAATGACAGCGAGGCATCCGATAATCAGGCTGCGGAGCAAGGTCATTCCAAATATTGCGATTTCAGCCATGCCAGACAGGCGCTGCTGGCGTTGTCAATTCCGCCGAGCGGCACGCCGTCGGCGGCCCACGGTTGCAATTGCCGCACCTCGGCGGGCAATTGAGCGGCGGGAACCGGACCCACTGGTATCTGGCGCGACTTGCCGGCCGCCAGCTCCAATTCACATTTTTCCGAAAGAAGAAAATCGACGAGTTTTTCAGCGTCACTCAAATGTTTTGTGCCGCGAAGGATGGCGACGGTGTTGGGAATGCAGATGGTCGCTCCGTTTTCGAGACGCACGGGCAGCATTTGAACGGGCTTGCCGTCATCCCGGGCTTCAAAAAAATCGTCCGTATCGGTCCAACCGAGGTCGCAAACGCCGGCAGCCACGAGGTCTTTGACGGTCGAATTGCCGTTGACCTCGCGCAAATGACGCGCCAACCGGTCCCGGTGCCAGGCGATGAGTTTGTCCCGGCCCCAGAGCTGCCAGAGAACGGTGTATTGCGTGCGGGTGGTTCCGTAAAGCGGCTTGGCCATGGCGACTCGATCGAGATCGCCTTTGAGCGCCTGATGAATTGCGTCCTGGGTCGGCGCGAGGCGATTGGTGTTCACGATCCACAGGCGCAGTCGCGCGGCAAACCCGGCCCAGCGCGCGTCCGGGTCCTTGAAAGCCGCAGGAATGCGTTCGTAGCCGGTTCCGCGATACGGCTGCAACATGCCTTCATCCGCGAGTTGCAGCGTGCCGAGCAATTCGTTATTCCAGAAAACATCGCAGCGCGGATGCGCTTTTTCCTGCAAGAGCAATTCGACCAGGCCCAGGGATTTGGTGGCTTCGGTGTCGTAGCGCACGGAAATGGGAATGCCGGTTTGCCGCTGGAATTCGCGCAGGATTTGGTCGGCGAAAATCGAATCGTGGGAGCAATAGACCACCAGCGCTCCGTGCCGCGGCGACCAAAGGAAGTAATAAGCGCCGAACAATGCCGCAATGAATGCGGCGAGGGCAACCAGCCGGAGGGGAAAACCGCGATCAGGGCTGCGGGGTTGCGGGGGCGTCATTGTGTAGCGTGTCGAAGTACTTCTTGATCGCCGCCTGGTAACCGGGCGGAATTTGCTCCTGCACCACCGCCTCGCTGGCCTGCTGCCGAACGTCCTGCACCGCTCGCAAATACTCTTCGCGCGCGGGACCGGCCTCGGACACTTCCCGCGTCTTCCATTCCATCAGCATTTTGCCGGGTTGAAGCAGGGATGCTGATTTCTCCGGATGAAAATCTGTTTTTGAATTCTCGTCGCCGTGAGGACGCGGGCCGTATCCGTGGCCGGCGCCGAGCCCTGGTCCGCCTGTGAGCGCGCCGTATTTGCCCTCGCAAAAAGCCGCATAGGCGGCGAGATCGCCGAGTTGCACGAAATCATGGCCGTCCAACGGTTGCATGTTGTGCAACGCTTTGGCCATCTGCAAAGTTTTGAGCGCTTGCTCAATGTTTTTCAGGTCGCCCATGGCTTTGGCCAATTGATCGAGCTCCTCCTTCGTCAGCTTCAGCGAGTCGCTCATGCCTTTCATGGCGTCGCCGGAAAGATTCGGCAAGTTGGACATGGCCAGTTGTTCCAAGGCCCGCTGCAGGTCGGAATTCAAGGCCTGCGAGTTCATCTGCTGGTCGAGAGTGTCTTTGAGGTTCTGAAGGCGGTCCATGATTTCCTGGCGCAGTTTTTCGCGGGCGACCGGGTCTTTGGCATCGGCGAGTTCCTGCGCTTTTTGTTGAATTTCATCCAATTCTTTTTTGGCGCTGGAGACATCCCCTTTCTGCAAATCATTTTTCAAGCGTTCGGCCTTGGCGGGGTCGGCCGCGCCGAAACTTTGGGAAGGCGGCGGAACGTTCAAGGCACTCTTCAGTTTTTCCTCGCTGGTCTGCTTCCAAAGCTGGCCGAGAGTTTTTTGCTGTTCGTTGAGGCGGGCCAGAGTGCCGGCCTTGTCATTCGGTTTGGCCTCCTGGAAGGTTTTTTCCAGATTGGCCAAAGCCTGTTTCACCACATCCGCCTGCTCGCCGGTGGATTTTTGTTCGAGGACCGCCGCGCGAAGTTGGGTGGCTTTGTTGATTTCCTTGATCCGCTCGCGTTGTTCGGCGACTTTTTTTTGCTGTTGATGCAGGTCGAACGGATCCCATTGCGGCAACAAATAAACGCCGAGGGCCAGCAGAGCCAGCGCGGTCCCCAGACGCAAGGTGTCCCGCTGCCAATGGAAAGGCACAACTTTGGCCGGCACGGCGCCGGTCATGCGCTGTTCCGCTTCCTTTAACACCAGTTCCTGATAGCTGCCGAGCGAGTTGCCGATCAGCGAGGCGGTCAAAAACAAATCATGCGTGGCCATGTGCGTGTCGGTTACACGAGCCGCATCGGTGGCGCGCGGGCGGCGATAGAATACCCAGGCCAGCATTAAAGTGGCAGCGGGCAGAATCGCCAAAGTTATGGGCGTGAACGAGGCGGAGAAAAATCCAAAGACACGGGAAATCAAGAGGGCCAAAGCGTAAAGGCCAATGCCAATCAGGAGAAAAAGCCGCCATTGTCGGGCGAGGCTGATGAGCTCATGGCGCCTGGCGATTCTCCGAAGGAATTGTTGCACGAGTGATGCACTCATTCCGTAAACTCCATTTGACAACCTCACCCATATCCCTTTGCCGGAGGTAATTCAATGACAAAACGCTTTTGTCATGAACGATGTATTTGAACAGGAGATAACTGAGGAAACGGAGTCATGAAGGGAAGTTCAAAGGCGGCTTTCGGCCCTATCGTGGGGAATTCAATGACCGGGAGCGGAATAAATTCCGCGCTCCATAAGAGGGCGAGGTGATTACTTGTCCGTTCGCGAGGCCTGGGCCATTTGATTGTCCTGATTCCCTTCCCATCCGCCGCCGACGGCTTTGATCAGGCCGACTTCGGCGTTCAAGCGCTGGCCTTCCAGTTGAACGAAGAGGCGTTCGTTTTGAAGCTCCGCGCTCTGGGCCGTGGCTACTTCGAGGTACGTCACCACGCCGGCTTTGTAACGGTTGTTGGCAATCGCGAGCGTGCGCCGCGCGGCGGCGAGCGCGGCGCTTTGCGCGTCCAGTTGCGTGGCGAGCAGATGTTGCGCGGCCAGTTGATCTTCCACTTCCTGGAATGCGTTTAGCACGGTCTGGCGGTAATTTGCGACCGTCTCGTCAAAGGCGGCGCGGGCGCCGGCGAGTTGCGAGCGGTTTCGTCCCCCGGTAAAAATCGGGAGCGTCACCGACGGCCCCAACGACCAGACCCGGCTGGGCCAATCGAACAAGGTATCCACACCGATGGATTGGAAACCGGCGAAACCGCTGAGAAATACGCGGGGATAAAATGCGCTGACAGCGACGCCGATTTGGGCGTTGGCCGCCGCCACGCGGCGTTCGGCGGAAGCGATGTCGGGACGGCGTTCGAGCAATTCGCTGGGCAGAGTGGACGGCACTTCGGGAATGGAATTCGTCAGTTGAGCGGTCGCGAGTTGAAAATCGATGGCCGACCGGCCGCACAAAGCGGCCAGCGCGTGCAGCACGCGCGCCCGTTCCAAATCGATGGCGGGCAATTCCGCCTCGGTGCTGCGCAATTGCGTTTCGGCCTGCGAAACATCCAGGTCGGACACGATGCCGCCCTTGCGCCGGTTCTGGGTCAATTCCAATGAACGGCTGAAAGTTTCAATCGTGTCCGCCACCACGCGGCGTTCCTCGTCCAATTCGCGCAGGCTGAAATAATCCGACGCCACTTCGGCCTGCAAGGCGAGACGCGCGGATTCGAGGTCGTCGGCGCTGGCGATAAAATTGGCGCGCGCGGCCTGCACCTGCCGCCGCACACGTCCCCACAAGTCCAGCTCCCAGCTCAGGTTGAGCGGGGTGGTGAAAGTATTATAAGTGTGAGTCGTGCCGCCTGGCGCCAGGAGCGGCGCATGAGCGCTGGTCCGCTGGCGATCCATCGCGGGTGAGGTGGAAAGCTGGGGATAAAAATCGGCTTTAGCGATGCCGAGGTTCGCCCGCGATTCCTCCAGGCGCGCGACTGCGGCGGCCAAATCCTGATTTTCAGTCGCCGCCAGGTTTTCCAGCCGGTTCAGTTCCGATTCGTCAAAGATCTGCCACCAGGCGCCGCGCGGAAGATTTGCGGCGGGCACGGCAGGTT
Source organism: Verrucomicrobiia bacterium (assembly GCA_035552155.1). GTDB lineage: Bacteria > Verrucomicrobiota > Verrucomicrobiia > Limisphaerales > DASXHY01 > DASXHY01. The sequence goes on from DASZLX010000018.1 coordinate 144,715, forward strand.
TCCATTCGGCCACGTTGGTGGCCGAAGTCGGCGCGTTAAAGGCGGCGGACATCGGCTCGGATTTCAGCGCCGCCGGACGTTTATAATCCGGGCCGACCGAACAACCGGCAATGACCGCCAATGCCGCCCACAGGGCGAAGCGGGCAGCCGTTCGCATTCCGAAATTGATTTTCATTTCTCGGCGACGTTGGTCGGTTCAGCCACACGGACCGTCATGCCGGAAGTGAGAGAGTCGGAGGGGTTCATGATCACACGGTCTCCGGGGTTGACGCCGCCCAGAATCTCCAGCGTCTGGCCAAAATCACGCCCGATCTTCACGGTGCGCATTTCCACTTTGCCGCTGGAATCCACCACACCGACCTGCATGCCTTCGGAGCGGAAGAGCATGGTGTTGGCCGGCAGTGTGAGGGTTGGGTCGCCGGTGGTATCGGTGAATCGCACCTGTGCGTAACTGCCGGAGAGGATTTCATTTTTAGGATTATTGACCTGGAGCTCGGTGAGCAACGTGCGCGAGCTGGGGTCCATGGCGCCCGCGGTGCGCACCACTTTGGCTTCAAATTTTCGTCCCGGCAATTCGCTGATGGTCAGTTCCGCCGACTGGCCGATTTCCACCGCGCGCGACAATGTTTGCGGCACGTGAACATAGATCCGCAAGGGACTTGTCTGGGCCAACCGGAACAGCGCCCGGGCGTTGCCGGCGGTGATGAGTTGGCCGACGTCCGTATCGCGAGCGGTGATCGTGCCCGCGAAAGGGGCGGTGACGCGCGCGAAACTTTTCAAATCTTCGAGCCGGTGCAAGTTCGCGTGGGCCGCTTCGAGATCGGCTTTCTTCAACTCGTAATCCGCCGATTTTTCCGCGGCTTCCTGTTCGCTGACGCTGGCGGTCTTGAGCAAGTCCGCCCAGCGCTCGGAGGTGGATTTTGCGAGCGCGAGATTGGCGTCGGCCTGAGCGACCTCGGCCTTGGCCTGCTCCAATTGCTGGTCCACTTCCGGCGTGTCAATTTCCGCGAGCAACTGCCCCGCTTCGACGTGCTGGCCGATATCGACATCCCACTTTTTCAAATAACCGCTGGCGCGCGCGTAAATGGACGCTTCCACGAACGCCTGCACTTCGGCCGGCAAGGGCACACCCAAATCGCTCTTGCCCGGAGCCGGTGAAACCACGGTCACGGAATGAACAGCGCTTTCCACTGTTTCCCGGGCGAGCGCGCGACGGGAGAACCAACGCGGCACCAGGCCGATGGCGAGCCCAATCACAATTAAGATAACGGCCACCACGGCGAATCGTCCGAGCTTGACCGGCGTCGGCGGCGGAGCCGCAGGTTGCGAATTCGCGGGCGCCGGTGCGGGCGCGGGCGTAGCGGGTGGATTCGTATTCATACTCATTAAGTAACCGATGGATGGGCAGTCGCAAGAGCGGCGGCGGAAGAATCATCCGCCTTGCTGTGCGCCGGAGCGCGACGATGCATAAAGCTAAAAACGACCGGCACAAATAGAAGCGTGGCGACGGTGGCCATGAACAGGCCGCCAATCACCGCGCGGCCCAGCGGGGCATTCTGCTCGCCGCCTTCGCCCAGGCCGAGGCTCATGGGCAACATGCCGATCAACATCGCGGCCGCGGTCATCAGCACCGGGCGGATGCGGCCCTCGCCGGCGTCCAGCGCCGCCGCCATCGGTTCCATGCCGCGCATCAAATTATCGCGTGCAAAGCTGACCACGAGGACGGAGTTGGCCGTGGCCACACCGAGGCTCATGATGGCGCCCATCAGCGCCGGGACGCTCAAGCTGGTTTGCAGTAAAAACAGCGCCCAGATCACGCCCGCGAGCGCACCGGGCAACGCTGTAATGATAATGAACGGATCCAGCCAGCTTTGAAAGTTTATGACCAGCAGGAAATAAATCAATACGATCGCCATGAGCAATCCGAAGCCGAGGCCCAAATAGCTGTCATGCATGGTCCGGGCCTGGCCTCGAAGAACAATGTCATTGCCGCGGGTCAGATTCTTTCGGGCCTGCTCGATGAGCGGTTGCAAATCGTGGAGCACGCCGCCGAGGTCGCGGCCATCCACATTGCCGTAAACATCGATCACCGGCTTCACGTCGTAATGCGTGAACACGGGCGGCACATTGCTGCGCGTGATGGTGGCGAGATTGGCCAAGATCTGGCCGTTGCCGCCGGCATTGATGGGCGTGGATTCAAAGGTCTCCACGGAGTTCATGTTGTATTCAGGGACGCGGACATTAATCAGGTATTGTATGCCTAATTTTGTGTCCAGCCAATAGGTCGGCTGCACCTGGCCGCTGCCGCTGAGGCTCAACAGGACGGAGTTGGCGACGTTCTGTTCGGTCAGCCCCATCTCGGCGGCTTTGGTCCGGTCCACGGCGACGTTCAATCGCGGCAAATCGTCGGGCTGCTGCACATGGGCATCCACGGCGCCGGGAATGTGGCGAATCTGTTCGACGAGGCTGGCGGCAACCCGCCGATTGTTCTCCTGGTCGCGGCCAACGAGTTGGATATCAAAGGGCGCGGGCAGGCCGAAGTTCAAGGTCTGGCTGACGATATCCGCCGGCAGGAAATAAAAGATGTTCCCGGGAAATTCTTTATTCAGGACTTTTCGCAGGCTCCGAATATACGTTTCCGTGGGCCGATGGCCTTTGTTGAGCGAAACGAGAATGTCCGCGTCACCGGGCCCGATGACGCCGCTGGTGTTGTAGCTGAGATTCACGCTGGAATTGGGGATGCCGATGTTATCCATGATGCCGTGAATTTCCTTTGCCGGTATTTCCTTTCGAATGGCGGCATCAATGGCCGAGCACAAAGGAATGGTTTCCTCGATGCGCGTGCCGGTGCGGGCGCGGACGTGCAAAAGGAACTGGCCGGCATCGACGCTCGGAAAGAAATCCTGCCCGAGCGACGGAACCAGCACCCAGGACGCGACGCAAAAGACGAGGAAAGTAATGCCGAACACGCCGCGTTTCGTCAGGCAGGCGACCAGCAGCGAGCGGTAGGCTCCGCGGAAACGTTCGAAACCCCGTTCGAACCCGCGTTGGATGCGGACGAACGGACGCAGCCATATAGGCGCGCGGCTGTCATCTTCGTGTCCGTCGTGGGATTCGACGTTGCGATAAAACCACATGACGAGCGTCGGCACGAGCGTTCGCGAAATCACGTAACTCGCCAGCATGGCGAACACGACCGCTTCGGCCAGCGGGACGAAGAGGAAGTGCGCGACGCCGGTCAGGAAGAACATCGGGACGAACACAATGCAAATACACAAGGTCGAGACAAAGGCGGGCAACGCGATTTCCTGCGCGCCATCCATGATGGCGTCTTCGAGGCTTTTGCCGGCGACCATGTGACGGTGAATGTTTTCGATGGCCACGGTGGCGTCATCGACGAGGATGCCGACGGCCAGAGCGAGACCGCCGAGAGTCATCAGGTTGATGGTTTCACCCAGCGCGCTGAGGGTGACGATTGAGCATAACACGGACAACGGAATGGACAGCGCGATGATGAGCGTGCTGCGCCAGGAACCGAGAAAGAGGAGAATCATCAGCGCCGTGAGCGCCGCGGCGATGATGCCTTCGCGCATAACCCCACTGACGGCGGCGCGGACGAACAAGGATTGGTCGGCGAACTCCTTCTCGTGAAGGTCGGACGTGACCGAGCTCATGACGTGAGGCACGACCGCCTTGACGTTCTTAACGACGTCCAGCGTGGACGCATTGCCGTTTTTCATGATGGTCAGCAACGCGGCGCGCTCGCCGTCCTGACGCACGGCATTCTGCTGCGGATTATAACCCTGGTGAACCTGGGCGACATCCTGCAGTTGAATCGTGGCGCCGTTGACGACCTTGACGGGGATGCGGTTGAGATCATCGACCAGGCTGATGGTGCCATTGACGCTGATGTCGTATTCGGTGGGACCGACTTTGGCAGTTCCACCGGGCAAAATGATATTTTGGGCATTGATGGCGTTGACGACATCCAAAGGCGCCAGGTTTTTCGCTTTCAATGCGGTCAAATTCAGGTCCACGGAAATGACGGGGGTTTTGCCGCCGTAAGGCCAGGGAATCAAGGCACCGCGAGTGGTGGCCATGCCGACGCGGACCTGATTGGCGACGACGTCGAACATTTGCTGCTCGGACAGTTTCGGGCTGCTGAAACTGTATTGCAGGATGGGGACCGTGGAAGCGCTGTATTGGATAATCAGCGGCGGCTGGGTGCCGGGAGGCATCGTGCGCACGACGGTTTGGGCGATGGAGGCAATTTGCGCAATAGCTTCGGGAACGGACGCGCTGGGATGCAGGAAGACTTTGATGACGCCGATGCCGTTGTAGGACGTGGATTCGATGTGCTCGATGTCATTGACGGTGATGCTGAGCGCGCGTTCGTGATTGTAAACGATGCGCTGCTCGATTTCCTGGGCGCTCATGCCGGCGTACTGCCACACGATGCTGACCACGGGGATGTTGATGTTCGGAAAAATATCCGTCGGTGTGCGCGTCAGGACGAAAGGAGTGATGATTAAAAGCAGCAAGGCAGCCACCACGAACGTGAGTGGCCGGCGCAAGGCCAGGCGAACAATCCACATAAATCAGTAACTTTCCACTAATCGACCCTCGCGCGTATGACATCGTTTCGGGAATCAAAAAACCCGGCGAAAGGCCGCAACCAGTAATGGATTGAATTCGAGGGTTTGCCCAATACAAACTTGCGCGACTATTGATAGGTATTTAATATCAGTTGCACGGGATTGTTATGGAACTGAGACATTTGCGTTATTTCGTGGCCGTGGCCGAGGAGTTGAACTTCCGGCGCGCGGCGGAACGCCTGCGGGTTGCCCAACCCGCGCTGAGCGCCCAGATCAAAAACCTCGAGGAAGAACTCGGCGTCCGACTGTTCGAGCGCACGACGCGTTCGGTGCTGCTGACCCCGACCGGGCACATATTTTTGGGCGAGGCGCGGGGCATTCTCGGAGCGGCGACGCACGCGGAGCAATTGGTGCGCAAAGCGGAGCACGGGCTGGTGGGCACCTTGCGGCTGGGCGTCATCACGCCGGCGACCGGTCCGCTGCTGGCGAAGGTGCTGCGGTGTTTTCACCAGAAATATCCCGGCGTGCAGCTCTCGCTATCGGCCCTGACCAGCGCGGAACAGCTTCGGCGGCTGCGCGCGAACCAGCTGGACGCGGGGTTACTGCGTCCGCCGGTGACGTTTCCGGAATTGGAAGCCCGGTTTGTCGAGCAGGCTTCCTACATGCTGGCGGCGCCGGCGGGGCATCCGCTCGCCAAAAAGCGGCGGTTGGAATGGAAGGATTTCAACGGCCAGGGACTGGTGATGATTCATCCGGACCAGCAGCACAGTTTTTACGACCCGTTCATTGCCGCCTGCGTCAAAGCAGGCGCTAAGACGCACGTGGCGCAATACGCCCAGGATGTCCAAATCAAAATGTGGCTGATTTCGGCCGGCTTCGGCATCGCGCCCGTGACGGCGACGCTGGTGGAAATAAGGCGCCCGGGCGTGGTCTTTCGCCCGTTACCGCCGGGTTTGCCGCCGGTCCAGACAGTGCTGGTGTGGCGGCGCCTGGATGCATCGCCCGTGGTGAAAAATTTTCTGGAGTGTTTCACTAGTTAATCTTAATGGAGCGCGGATTGAATTCCACGCCCCTTCACTTTTTCTGGCAGGTGGGACAATAAAACGTGCTGCGCGCGCCTTGCACGATTCGCTTAATGGCGCTTCCGCAATTCACGCAGGGCTTCCCCCTCCGGTCGTAAACCCGCAAACGTTCCTCATAATTTTCCGCGCCGGGTGCGCTTCCGAAATAAAAAAGACCGTCGGAATTTCCGTCGCCGGAAAAACTTAGCGGCACGGTGCTGCCGCGTTCGATCGCTTCGGTCAGCGTTTCGCGGATGTTGAGGCGAAGCCGCGCGATTTGCGGCGGCTTCAGACGGCGCGCCGGCAATTGCGGTGAAATGCCGGCGCGAAACAGCGCTTCGCTCGCGTAAATGTTGCCGACGCCGGCCACGAGCGATTGGTCGAGCAGCTTTACCTTGATCGGCTGCGCGGAGCGTTGGAGCGCGCGCGAAAAATATTCGACGGTGAATTCGTCACCCAACGGTTCCGGGCCGAGGGCTTCCACGGCGCCGGCGTCGAGCGTCAGTCGACCGAAATAACGGGTGTCCTCAAACACATAATTTTCCGCGCCCAATCCGAGCACGACTGCGGCGTGTTTCGGCAGGGCGCTTTTCACGGGCAACAAATACATCCGGCCAGTCATGCCGAGATGCCCTATCAACGGAAATTTGCCGCCGCTCTTTCGCCGCATTTGGAACAGGAGATACTTGCCGCGGCGGGAGAGTTTGACAAAGGTCGCGCCGCGCAATTTTCGAGAGAATTCCGCAACTGTCGACGGGGAAATAATCCGCTCGCGCCGAACAACGACGCTTTGGATTTTACGGTTCTCGAGCAGTGGCGCCAAATGCCGCACGAGCACTTCCACTTCGGGTAGTTCAGGCATGACCGCAACCTAAGGCAAAAAGAGCGGCGGGGAAATTTTTTCGCGGGCCCGTCAATGATGCGCGTGCTCGGCTCGGAGAACCTCGGCAACCTCGCCGTCGCCGGTTTGCGGAAATTTTTCGTAATAAGCTCCGACGGCCTCGAAACCGGGATCGGTAATGATGGCAAAAACAGCGTTGGCCACGCGCTCGAGTTTCAGGACCGAGGTGGTGGAAGCCACTGGCACGGCCACGACGACTTTCTCCGCGCCTTGTTTTTTTGCCGAAAGCACCGCGGCTTCCATCGTGGCGCCGGTGGCGAGGCCGTCGTCAACCAAAACCACGGCTTTGTCGGCAAAGTCGGATTTTGGGAACTTATGAAATTTGAACTGATACTGCCGAAGGCGTTCCTTTTCCTCCTGGATGACCTCTTGCAGTTTGGCGCGGATCGTTTCGTTCGCGTCGATTGATTGGTAGTCGATCAGGACTACGTCATGTTCCGCCAGGGCTCCGACGGCAAATTCCCGATGCAATGGATGCCCGATTTTTCGCACTACCAAAACGTTCAAGGGGCGCTGCAATAGATGGGCGACTTCGGCCGCGACGACGACACCACCGCGAGGCAATCCGACAACAACATCCGCCTCCACGCCTTCTTCCTGCAAGAGGCGCCCCAGTTTTTGTCCCGCATCCTGACGCGAGGCGAACGACATGTTAAACCCATCGTCCGTTTCGAAACAAAAATCAACAGGTGAAAACCGCAGGGACCAACTACTAACTGACGAGCGTTCCGACTTTTTCTCCCATTACCACCCGCTTCAAATTGTGAGCCCGGAACAAATCAAAAACAATGATCGGCATTTTGTTATCCATGCACAGAGAAAACGCCGTGGAATCCATGACCTTGAGTTGCTTCTGCAGCGCGTCCAGGTAGGTGATTTGCGAAAAGCGTTTGGCGCGCGGGTTTTTCTTGGGATCGGAATCGTAGATGCCGTCCACTTTCGTTGCCTTCAAAATGACTTCGGCGCCGATTTCATTCGCACGCAACGCCGCGGCGGTGTCGGTGGAAAAATAAGGATTGCCCGTGCCGCCGCCAAAGATGACCACCCTGCCCTTTTCCAAATGCCGCACTGCGCGACGCCGGATGAAGGGCTCGGCCACCTGGGACATGGTGATGGCGGATTGCACGCGGGTGGCGACGCCAAGTTTCTCGAGTGCGTCCTGCAAGGCCAGAGAGTTGATGATGGTGGCGAGCATGCCCATGTAATCGCCGGTGGCGCGCTCGATACCGCGCTCGCTGCCGGGCAGGCCGCGAAAGATGTTTCCGCCGCCGATGACGATCACGATCTGCACGCCTAGCTCGCGCACCTCACGAATTTGTTGCGCCATGCTCTGGACCGCCGCGGCGGAAATACTCACGCCCGCTTCGCCGCCCAGCGCTTCGCCGCTCAGCTTCAACAAAATCCGTCCGTATTTGGGACCATCTTTTTTCATGCGATATGAACTCCGCCGTCTGCGCGCAGCTTTTTAACAGTCCGGCCGGGGAAGGTCAAATCGCAAACCCGGGACGCCATTTTTCGCAATTCAGTTTTCATTCCGGGATTCTTCATTAAACTCCCTGCCGTGCATTGGCTCCATACAGTGGATGTTGGCGTGTTCCGTTTTATCAACGGGACGTTGAGCAATCCCGTTTTTGACGTCGTAATGCCGTTCGCCAGCGGCAACCGATATTTCTTTCCCGCGCTGGCGCTCGCCGGGATGTTGCTGCTCTGGAAAGGTGGAAAACGCGGCTGGCTTTGCGCGCTCATGCTGGCGCTGATCCTGTGGCCGGCGGATTCGTTCATCTGCAACACGATCAAACACGCGGTGGCGCGCCCGCGGCCATTTGTCACCTTGACGGATGTCCGCCAGCCCGCGGCGACCATCAAAAACCGCGCCGCGCACGTCCCGCGAATGGAACGATGGCAGAGCGATTTCGGCTCGCCCCCCGGTGAACCCAATCATAACTCGATGCCTTCGTCCCATGCGGCGAATTGGTTCGCCGCTACCATGATTTGTTACGTGTTCTATCGCCGGAGCTGGCGGTTTATGCTGCCAATGGCGTGCCTGGTGGCCTTTTCACGCTTGTATAACGGCGTCCATTATCCGAGTGACGTGCTGGCCGGCGCGATTCTGGGAGCGGGATATGCCGTCGCCGGAATGTGGGCGATCGAATCGCTTTGGCGCTTCGTCGGCCAGAGATGGTTTCCGTTATGGTGGGAAAAATTGCCGTCGCTCATAAATGTCAGGCCGCAAGCGGGAGTGTCGGACATCGAGGGGGAGGAAGCCCCGCTCCCGCTCGATACCCGGAATGCGACGCTCGACGCCCACTGGCTCCGCCTCGGTTATATTTTTATCGCCGTCTCGCTTTTTGCGAATCTCATTTATTTGAAGAGCGGCCTGATTGGATTGAGTGAAGATGAGGCGTATCAATGGGTGTGGTCGAAGCACATCGCGCTCTCGTATTACAGCAAGCCGCCGCTCATCGCTTATACTCAATGGCTGGGGACGCACCTGTGGGGCGACAACGAATTCGGCGTGCGGTTTTTCTCGCCGGTGATTGGCGCGATACTGGGATTTCTGTTGCTCCGCTTTCTCGCGCGCGTGGCCAACGCCCGTGCGGGATTTTTCCTTGCGGTGATTGTCAGCGCCACGCCGTTGCTCGCGCTCGGTTCGATATTGATGACCATTGATCCGCTATCGGTTTTATTCTGGACCGCGGCGATGATTTCCGGCTGGAAGGCGGTTCAACCGGGCGGAAAAACTTCGATGTGGCTGTGGACGGGTCTTTGGATGGGTCTGGGTTTTCTGAGCAAATACACGGAAATGCTGCAACCAGTCTGCTGGATGGTGTTTTTTATTCTTTGGAAACCGGCGCGGGCGCATTTACGCAAACCGGGCCCCTATCTTGCGCTGCTGGTGAATTTGATCTGCTCGATTCCGGTGCTGGTGTGGAACTATCAGAATCATTGGATTACCGTCACTCACGTGGAGGGAAACGCCGGAGCGAACAAGCCCTGGCACGCGTCCTGGAGCCATTTGACGGACATGGCGAGTTTCGTTGGCGTGGAAAGCCTGCTGTTAAATCCCGTGTTTTTCATCGCGGCGATCTGGGCCTGCATCGCCTTCTGGCGAAGGGCGCGGCACGATCCGCGCCTGATTTATCTTTTCAGCATGGGCGCGCCGCTGTTCCTGATTTATTTTTTCTTCACCCTGCATTCCCACGTGTTGCCAAACTGGATTGCGCCCTCGGTGCTGCCGATTTTTTGCCTGACGGTTATTTATTGGGACACGCGCTGGCGGCTGGGCGTTCGCGCGCTGAAAGGCTGGCTGATCGCCGGGTTGGGAATTGGTTTTGTCGCCGTCACTTTTATGCACGAGACCGACCTAGTGCAACATTTTGTCGGCAAACCGCTGCCGCCGAAAATCGATCCGCTGACCCGCGTGCGCGGTTACCGCGAAGTGGCCGGGACGGTAGAGGAGGCGCGCGAAAAATTGCTGGCCGAGGGCAAGCCGGTGTTCATCATTGCGGGCCATTATGGGACTACAGGTCAATTGAGTTTTTATATTCCGGAAGCGCGCACGAACGTCGTCAGCAATCCGCTGGTTTATTTTGCGACCAGCACCAATGCCGTCAACCAGTTCTATTTCTGGCCCGGCTACGAAGGAAGTCACACCGGGCAAAATGCCATCTTTGTGCGGGAATTGCGTGTTCCGCGGCTGGTGAAGGGCTGGCTGCCGCTTTGGCTGAAAGGCGAGCCGATGGAAAATCTAACCCTGCCGGAGCCGGAGCCTCCGCAGACGCCGCCGATCTTGGTGCAGGAGTTTGAATCCGTGAAAAATCTGGGAGTGTATAATACTTACTACCGTGGCCGCATCTTCCACACCATCCAGCTTTTCGAGTGCCGCAACCTGCGCTGAAGGCAAGGTGTCGATCACGTTTCCCATTCGTGATTACGACCTCGCGGCCACGCTCGAATCCGGCCAGGCGTTTCGGTGGAAAGGCATCGACGGCGGCTGGAACGGTGTCATTGGAAATAATTGGGTGCGCCTGCGCGCCGACGAGTTCTCGATCACCGCCGAAACGGCCGCGCCGGTTTCCGACTGGCATTGGCTCACCCATTATTTGCAACTTGAACTGGACCTTGCCGGCGTGGTCGCAAGTTTTCCGGAGGATGAACCGATCCGCGCGGCGGTGAGCGCGTGCCGCGGATTACGGCTCCTGCGACAGGATCCGTGGGAGTGCCTGGCGTCCTTCATTTTGTCGTCCACGAAACAAATCGTCCAAATCCGGCAAATCGTTTCGTTGCTGTGCGAGCGTTTCGGCGAGGCGATTCCCGCCGCGCCGCAATATGTCCCGGCGTTCGCGTTCCCGTCCCCCGCCCGGCTGGCGCGCGTCACGGAAGCAGATTTGCGGGCGTGCAAAATGGGTTTTCGCGCGCCTTACCTGCTGGAAACCGCGCGCGCCGTGGCGGAAGGCAAAATAGATCTTGAACAGCTCCGGGAATCGCCGGTGGAAATTGCGCGCGGCGAATTGATGCATTTGCCGGGCGTGGGCCGCAAAATCGCCGATTGCGTGCTGTTGTTCGCCTACGGTTTTCAATCCGCCTTCCCGGTAGACGTGTGGGTGATCAAGGCGCTGCAAAAGCTCTATTTTGCCCGCCGACGCGCCTCCGCAAAACGCCTGCGGCATTTTTCAGAGACGCATTTCGGCCCGAACGCCGGCTATGCGCAGCAATATTTGTTTCATTACATGCGAACGAAACATGGAAAGTTGTAGGCGCGGCCTGTAATCGTCGCATTTTTAATCAGATGAAAACTCTCGATGTCCTTTTCACTCCGGCGGATTTTGGGGCGCTGAAAAGCCGCCCGCTTGACGATACACTTTGCGTTGTGTTTGACGTATTTCGCGCGACGAGTTCCATGGTGACGGCACTGGCGAACGGCGCCGAGGCGATCATCCCCGCCGGCGAAATTCCAGAAGCGCTCGAGATAAAACGCCGCGCACCGGCCGTCCTGCTCGCCGGGGAACGGGACGGCGTGCGCATTCGCGCCGCGCTGGCGAACGGCACGGATTTCGATCTCGGCAATTCTCCGCGTGAATTCACGCAAGAGAAAGTGTCGGGCCGGACCATCGTGATGACCACGACGAACGGCACGCGGGCCCTGCGCTCCTGCGCCCACGCGAAAACGGTGCTGGCCGGCTCGTTCCTGAATCTGCGCGCGACGGCGGAATTCATTTCCCGCGCGCCGGTGGAAAATCTTTTCGTGATTTGCAGCGGCACGCACGAACAGTCGGCTTATGAGGATGTGCTCGGCGCCGGGGCTTTATGCGATTTATTGTGGGGCGGCATGGACGCGAGGGGCATTTCTGATTCCGCAAAAATGGCGCGGCAGCTTTATACGGACGCGAAAACCAATCTTGAAGCAGCGGCGTCGCAATCGCGCAACGGATTGCGTTTGGAAGGGATACCGGAATTGCGCGAGGACGTTCCGTTTTGCCTGCAGCGCGACGTTTTCGATTTTGTCGCGGTTCTGGACCGGACCGGCTCCGTAAAAAAGTACGTCCCGTAGGAATGACGACTGGCGGATAATTCACGCCCCTTGCCGGTAACTGGCCACCACCCAATCGCTCAGGACTTTATCCGGCGCGTCCACGGCGTCGCGGTCGATCACGAATTCCTGCGGCCCGGAGTTTTGCGTGATGAGCTTCAACCCGAATTGAAAGTCCTTGAAACGTTTGCTGCAGAGATCGCGAACGGACTGTTTTTTCTCGAGCGCTTCGTTGACCAGCAAATCCGCCGCGGCATCCGTGAAGCGAATTTGGAGGCCGTGATTTTCCCGGAAGCGCCGCGCAAATTCCTCGACCAATTGCCGGGCCACGATGCGTTCTTCGTTTTTCGGATCGGTCAAAATCTTTTTCAACTCCGCCGCCGGATTTTCCACCAGGTCCGGCGTCACCACGAAGCGTTTTACGGCGGTTGAGGGGAGTTCATATTTGATTTCGCGGAAAATGCGCTCGCAAACGGTCATCAGGCCGCGCGCGCCGGTTTGTTCGCTGCTGGCGCGTTCGGCGATTTTCCGCAAGCCGTCGTCGGAAAACAAAATCTCGATGTCATAAGCCGCGAAATCCTGTTCGTACTGGCGAATGATGCTGCCCTCAGAACTTTTTAAAATTTGAAACAGGTCGTCCGTGTTCAAGGAGTGGCAGACGACGCGCACCGGCAGCCGGCCGATAAATTCCGGCTCGAAACCGAACTCGATAAAGTCGCGGGTCTGGGCCGCGGCCAGAACGTCCTCCGCGGCCGAGGAATGCTGCTCCCGGGCGGCGAAACCGATGGAGGCATCGCGCAACCGCTTGCGCGCGATCTTTTCGAGGCCTTCAAATGCCCCGCTCACGATGAACAGAATATGCTTTGTGTTGATGGTGCTCGGCGCTTTGCGACCGCGTTGCATGTCCATCATCGCCTGAATTTGGCCGGCAATATCATTGGTGGAACGCGAAGGCACCTCGGTTTCCTCCATCAACTTGAGCAGGTTGGTTTGCACACCGCGCCCGCTGACATCGCGGCCGCTGCCATTGTTCGCGGCGCCGATCTTGTCGATTTCATCGATGTAAATGATTCCGTATTGCGCGCGCTGGACGTCGCCATCGGCCAGGCGCACGAGGTCGCGCACCATGTCCTCGACGTCGCCGCCAACGTAGCCGGTCTCGGAAAATTTGGTGGCGTCGGCCTTCACAAAAGGCACGCCGATCAATTCCGCCGCGCTGCGAATCAAATACGTTTTGCCCACACCGGTCGGCCCGATCAAAATCACATTTTGCTTGGCGTAATTCGGCGATTCCCGGCCTTCCAGGGCGAGGCGCACGTGATGATAATGATCGCATAAGGCGACGCTCAGCACCTTTTTGGCGTCATCCTGTTTGATGACGAAACGATCCAGATAATCCTTCACATCGCGCGGCTTGTGTTTGAATTCGAAATCGTCGGCTTTGGTTTCGCGCGATTCCGTTCCGCCGCGCGGTTCCTCGGCCGGGGTGGCGTCGCCGGGGGCGGTTTTGGCCGGGTTCTGGAAATGTTGCCGGACAAAATCTGTCAATTGGCGCTGGAATTCCTCCGGGGACAGCGGAGTGTTGGAAGCTGAAGCATTCATGATCAATTTATTGAATACAGGAAAATGGGCCGATGTGGGAGGCGGCGCGCTTGCGCCGTCCACGCCGTGTTCAGCGGCGTAATGTGCGCTACCGGTTTGCCAGTTCCGCCCGCTACTGCGCGGGCGGGGACACCGCGGCGCGGCGTCCCTACCAATTCAAATCCAGACACTGGTGAAATCTGAATCACCTTGTCACAATAAGTCAGTTTTGCAATAAGACCAGCGCTTGAACCCAGAATTCCAACCGGCAGACCGGACGCGGTTCGAAAGGGCACTGCGCCGTTTCGACGAGGAAAATTCCCGCGATCCAAATATCGAGACCATCGCTGGCGCGCCGCGCCCGCGGGAACTTGTTTATGCCGGGTGGCTGACCGACTGGGTGCTGAGGCTTTGTCCTGGCGCAGGAGAGGAGCTTCGCCTGGCGGCGCGCTGCCAGCATTTGTGCCGCTGGAAAATCCCGCGCGACTCCTACCCGATGACGCGCCCGGGCTATCTCAAATGGCGCGAAGACCTGAAACGATTTCACGCGGAGCGCGCCGGCGAAATCTTGCGCGAGGCGGGCTATCCCGATTCCACGACTGCGCGCGTGCAGGCGCTCAACCTGAAAAAGAATTTTCCCAACGACCCGGAAGGCCGGGTTTTGGAAGACGCGCTGTGCCTGATTTTTCTGGAACATCAGCTTGGGGATTTTGCGGCCAAGACTGAGGATGACAAAGTCATCACCGCCCTGCAAAAGTCGTGGAAGAAAATGACGGCCCAGGCGCAGGCCGAGGCGTTGAACCTTTCCTACGGCGCGCGCGAGAAGGCTTTGATTAAGCGGGCGTTGAAGAACGAATAAATCGATCAGTTTTTCAGTGAAGCCCAAACTGGAAGAAAAAGATTTGTCCGCAGATTTCGCCGATGGACACAGATTATTTGCGAGAAACATTTGAATTTTCTGCGTCGTCTGCGGCATCCGCGGACCACAAATATTCCTGCGTGCTGGTTATTTTGGTTCTTGCGGTTTGGCGGAGAGGTTGTAACTATTTTCGGGCCTGGTGCACGGGGTCGTAGCTCAGTTGGTAGAGCGTCTCGTTCGCAATGAGAAGGTCAGGGGTTCGAATCCCCTCGGCTCCACCAGTCTTCGCTCGGAGCGCAGCGGTTGGCGACGATTGCGCGCGATAACACAATTAAGGCAGGTTGATACCTCAAAGGCAAAATTCCGAGCTTCGACTCGGCACGCCATCGCAAGCCCGTCGATTTTTCCGTTTGAACCGGTTCGCCTGCGGAATTAACTTCGCGCCATGGATCATTCACCCGGATTTTTGAAACTCGTCAATGAAGCGCGTTCGCTTGTCAAGGAAATCACCATCGAACAGGCGCGGGAACGGCTGGCGCACAATCCCAAGGCGGTGCTGATGGATGTGCGCGAGGACAACGAATGGAACAAGCAGCACGCGGAACAGGCGGTCCACCTGGGCAAGGGAATTTTCGAGCGTGACCTGGAAACCATGTTTCCGGATTCGGACACGGAGATTTTGATGTATTGCGGCGGGGGTTATCGGTCGGCGCTCACGGCGGCGGCGGCGCAGCAAATGGGTTATCCCAATGTGTTCTCGGTGATGGGCGGGTTCAAGGGGATGGTGAAGGCGAATTGGCCGATGAAGAGCGGCGCGTAAATTATGCTCAATGTGAATGGCCCGTATTGGCCAGCATGATTCCGTCCGCTGAACGCGGACAGGGACGCCGCAGCGCGGCTTCCCTACCCGATTTGGCCTGTCATTCGACTTTCCGCATTGACGTCCAACACGATTTTTCCGCGCAGGCCGCCTTCCTGCGCACGCGCGTAGGCTTCAGTCGCGTCGGCCAGGGGTAGCACGGTTTCGACAAAGACGCGAAGTTCGCCGGCATCGATCATCTTACCAAGCTGCGCGAGTTGACGGCCATCCGCGCGGACGAGCATGAAGGCGTCGCGGGAGCGTTGGTCGGCGGCGCCTGGCGCGCCCACGATGGTAACCAGGGTGCCGCCCGGCTTGAGCACGCTCCAGGAGCGTTGCAGCGTTTCGCCGCCGACGCCGTCGAACACGACGTCCACATCGCAAATCACATCTTCAAAACGGGTGGCGTGGTAATCAATGACGGCGTCCGCACCGAGGGCGCGAACGAATTCGATATTCGCGGCGGAAGCGGTGGCGGTGACGTGCGCCCCGCGCCAACGGGCCAATTGCACCGCGAAGGTCCCGACTCCACCCGCTGCGCCGTGGATCAAGACCCGCTGCGCGCGTTCCAAATGCGCTTTTTCGAAAAGCCCCTGCC
Organism: Verrucomicrobiia bacterium; assembly: GCA_035552155.1. Classification (GTDB taxonomy): domain Bacteria; phylum Verrucomicrobiota; class Verrucomicrobiia; order Limisphaerales; family DASXHY01; genus DASXHY01. Next base: position 160,699 of record DASZLX010000018.1, read on the forward strand.
AGGCGGTCAACGCCGAAATGGGCACTACCGCCGCTTCGGAGTGATCGAGGGATTTCGGTTTGGGGGCGAGCGAGGCGGCGGAGGCAACGCAGTATTCGGCCTGCGCGCCATTGGCGAACCAGTCGTTGAGGCCGAAAACTTCGTCACCGACCGCGAAATCGCGGACATTTGCGCCGAGCGAATCGACGACTCCGGAAAATTCGTGACTGAGCACGATCGGAAACGGGCGCGGCTGGCCGGAGGGTTGATTAAACGTGGGGTCCCAGTTCAGTTCGGTGGGCGTGACGGCGGTGGCGTAAACCTTGATCAAGACTTCGCCGGCGTTTGGTGTTGGGCGCGGGAGGTCGCCCCAAATCAGGGATTCGGGGCCGGATTTTTTTCCAAGGTATATGGCATTCATTCAGCGGATTCAGTCAGGGCCGCCAGGAGCGAGGCCGCGTCCAGGGAGCCGTCGTAGCGCGCGCCGTTGATGAAAAACGTGGGTGTGCCGTTGACGCCGTTTCGGACGCCGCCGCGAAAATCCTCGCGGACGCGGGCGGCGTGTGTGCCCTTGGCCACTTCCTCCATGAGGCGACTGGCATCGAGGCCGAGGGACTCGGCGTAATCGGCGAGGTCGTCGTCCTCAAGGGCATTTTGATTTTCGAAGAGGACATCGTGCATTTCCCAAAAGCGGCCCTGCGCGCCGGCGGCTTCGGCCGCTTCGGCGGCGTGTTCGGCGTAGGGATGCATGTTGGCGAGGGGGAAGTTGCGAAAGGCAAAACACAGGCGATCGCCAAGGCGTTCCTGAATGGCTTTGACGATCGCGTGGGCCTCGCCGCAATAGGGGCACTGGTAATCGCCATATTCCACGAGAGCGACGGGGGCATCAATGGAGCCTTGGATGTGGTCGTGTCCGGCAACGGGAAGGGTGGCTTTGGATGCGGTGCTCATGTCAGGCCTTTCTATTTTGCAAATCCTCGAGGGCCGAGATAATGCCCGCGGCGCCGGGATTCACGCCCACTGGCGAGAGGTAACTCCAATGGATTCTACCGTCTGAATCAATGACGAAGAGCGCGCGTTCGCTGGTGCCGTCGCTGTCGCGATAGACGCCGTAGAGCCGGGCGATTTCTCCCTTAGGCTCGAAATCGGCCAGCAGCGGGAAATGCAATTTGCGATCGTGGGAAAACGCGGCGTGACACCAGGCGCTGTCCACGGAGATGCCGATGAGTTCGGCGTTGAGCGCCTGAAATTCGGAAAGCATTTCGTTGTAGAGCGCCATTTGGTCGCCGCAGACGGGGCTCCAATCCGCGGGATAAAAAGCGAGCACGACCGGACGCCCGCGAAATTCGCTCAAGCGGATATTCTGGTCGGGAGTGCTGCGGAGGGTGAAATCCGGCGCGGGTGTTCCGGGCGGCAGCGTTTGCGCGCCGGGCGGTTGCGACGGCAGCAGAGAAACCACTTTTGAACCGGTGTTCATGGGAATCCTTGAATTTATTTCGACGCCTGAGTGTGCGCTTCGACGAACCAGAGCCATTTGTCGATGCCGCGCGAAATCTCGGTAAACATGTCCGCCGTATCGGCATCGTCCAAACCGTCCGTCTCGTCGATCGTCATGCGCGCTTCGCGGCCGAAAGTGGACAGTGCGCGGGCGACAGCTTCAACGTGGGCCATGCCATCGGCGATGTCCAGGGGGTATTCCTCCAGACGCGAGCGGCTGGCAGCGACGCGCACGGTGCCCTGCGCGATGCCGCCGAGTTGCACGACGCGCTCGGCGATCAGGTCCACGTACTTTTCCACGTCTTCGGCGATTTCATCGAAGAGTTCGTGCAGGCCGATAAAGTGCGGCCCTTTGACATTCCAGTGGGCCTGCTTGAGTTGGGCCTGAAGGTCAATGGCATCGGCGAGGCGCTGGTTGATCAATTCATTCAAGGATGCGCGCGTGTTTTTCGGCAGGTCATTCTCCGTCTCATACATGATGGGGGCTTCCACGGCGGTTTTTCGAGATCCGTTTTTCATTTTGTGATCCTTTTCCTAGTTTACGACATTAAAAATTTACAGCCAGGCGGTTTGCCCGCTGCGTCGGGTTCGGCAATTGGATGGATCGTCGCAATTCAGGCAGAATGCCAATGACGGTCCGGTGAATCGCTGCCACTATAGTGCAAAGTCCGCTTTCCGGCAAATCGCGGGTGATTGCGGGGCGCGATTCAAACCGTCGGTCACGCCGTGATTGCAGCGCAGATCGCCGATCTGCTGTGTCGCGGATTGCTAATCCGCCGGGGCACGAAAACTCCACGCCCGCCGCATCTGCGACGCTCTGCCGAATGGCATTCGGCGATACAGCAGATTGGCAATCTGCGCTACGACCGACCGGCGGTTTAAATCGCACCCGTTATTGCGGTGCGACAGGAGTGAGGGACAGTGGCTGGAATTACTTGATGAAAAAGCCTGAGCTCACCCTTTCGCGAGCAGTAGTGCACCACCTCACCCCCGGCCCTCTCCGCCATTTCATGGCAGAGAGGGAGATCATAGCGCGCGTTCGGCCATTTGACCCTCACTTACAATTGCACCCGTGATTACGGATTCGGAGAGAGACCGCGGCCTATTATTTTTCCAAATAACGGATGACGGCTTCGGTGCGGGTGCGGACTTTGAGCTCTTCAAAGATTCTTTTGATGTGACCGTGCACGGTCCAGATGCTGATGCCCATGGCATGGGCGATTTCCTTGTCCACGCAGCCTTTGCTGAGGAGGGCCAGCACTTCGCGCTCGCGACGGGTCAGTTGGGAAATCGCGGAATTATCGTGGCTGGTGCGCAATTGCAACAATTCCTGGAAATAATACTTCACGCGCAACAAGAGATCGTCGGTCATCAATTCGGAGCGACTGGTGACGTTCAGGATGGGCTCCAAAATACGGTCGGGTTTCACGCGTTTCACAAGATAGCCCCCTGCCCCGCCGGGCGTGGATACGAACATTTGGTCGCCATCCACATGCACGGAATATGTGAGGGCCGGCACGCCCGGCTGAATGGGCGCGATGGTGCCGATGGACTTGAGGCCGGCGCGTCCGGCGAGGTTTCGATTCATCAGGACCATGCGCGGCTTGTGGCGCTCCAACGCCTGCGCGAAGGCTTCCACCGAATCGCAGGGAAGGCTGCCGAATCCGGGCTGGTGGTCGATGCTCCAGCAAAGGGCGCGGCGAATGCCGGCATCCAATTCCGCCACCAGCACGATTTGGCGGTTGGGATTGGCGGGGGCCGGATCCGGGTCGGCAGCGGGCGGTTTTCCCACCAGTGTGTGAATGGTGGTGTAGGTCCACAAAACCGGGTTCATGCACCACTCGAAGCTGACGATGAGTTCGCGCGCGAACCGAGGGAAGACGGCGTTCCAGCCGCGTTTGACGGCTGTTTGATGAATCTCGGCTGCCCGGGTGGCGGCGAGTTCCAGGTCGGGCGTTCCGAGCGGAAAAAAATAACCCGCGCCGGCATGTTCGATGCGCGCGGCGAGGTCGAGATCCGAGGCGCCGGAGGCGGGAAAACAATAGCGACGGACCAGCAGACGGTCTTTCCAAGCGGAACCGTTGGCCTTGCTGGTTGGCTCGTTAGTCACAAAAAACGACGAATCTTTTGCAAATGAAAAAGCTTTTGACCGCGACCGTCAACTCACAAGCATTCCTTGGGTGCGACTCAAAGTGAGGAGCAGCCATTGCCGCAAATCCGATTAACCAGAATTCTGACCGGCGAATTATCCCCTTAAACCTCGCACCACTTCACCGGAGAATTCTATCCCGCCTCATCTCCGTTCAAAGGAAGACGGGCCACTTTCTCACGCGTTGGGCGGAGTTCATTGTCCAGGGCGGAATCGGCGACGACGTGCAACCCGTTTTCAGCGGAGAACAAAACGTCGCGATACGCCGCGCACTCGGGTTCCTCTTCAAAGACGCGGGAGTAATATTCCGTTTCCTTCAACTGGCCGGCAGCGGCTTCATCGAGAACCAGGATGCAATGCGGATGCAATTGCAACGCGGTGGCGGAAATCATGCTGGTGATGGGGCCTTCCACCGCCTTGGCGACAATCGGCGCCTTTTCCGAACCGGTCGCGAGGAGGATGCAGCGGCGGCAATCGAGAATGGAACCGACGCCCATCGTAATGGCGCGCTGGGGCACCTGATCGGGTCCAGAAAAAAGCGGGGCGTTTTGGGCGCGGGTGGCGCGCGAGAGCACGGTGACCCGCGTGCGCGAACGAAAGGCGGAGAGTGGCTCGTTAAAACCCAGGTGGCCGTTCTGGCCGATGCCGAGCAATTGTAGGCCGATGCCGCCGTGGAGGGCAATCAGCCGCTCGTAGTTCGCGCATTCGGAAGCCAGGTCAGCCGCCATGCCATCCGGTAAATGCGTGTTCCGCAGATCAATGTTCACGCGCGAAAACAAATGGTGATTCATGTAACGCCGGTAGGAATTCGCGTGATTGACCGGCAGGCCGACGTATTCATCGAGGTTGAAGGTCCGGCACGCGGAAAAATCCAAACCCTCCTCCAGATGCATTTGCACGAGGCGGGCATAAACCGATTCCATGGTATTGCCGCTGGCCAGCCCCATTACGGCGCGGGGATTTTCCCGGATTTGACGCGCGATAATGCGCGCCACCAGGTCGGAGGCTGCTTCTGCCGTGGGTCGAATCACAACTTCCATAACGAGTCCGCGTGTTATCCAGGAAAGGAAACGGTGGTCACCGCGAAAGGCTAACAAAGTGAAGGGCGGCAACAACCCCCTGAATTGGGGGTTGTGGCGGCGGCGGCGCGGCTTAAAACTGGCGCGGTGATGACCCCCGAATTTCCATTTAAACCGGCTGCCCACATCCAAAAATGAAATCCAAGATTATCTGTTTGATGTTCGCGTCATTGGCTTCCACGGTTTTCGCTGCCAACACCAACACCCTCGCCATCATCCCGCTTCCGCAAAAAATGGAATTGCGCGATGGCACGTTCGACCTCACCGCCGACACACGCATTTATGTGGATTCAGCGTCGCGGGCATCCGGGGAATATTTGGCGGAACACCTGCGTCCCGCCACTGGTTATCCGACCCGGGTCAGCACGAGAATCCCATCCGGCGAAGCACCTAAGAGCATCCTGCTGACGACGAAAAACGCGAGCACGAACCTGGGTGCGGAAGGCTACGAACTGAGTGTGGCGCCGGATTCAATCGTGATTCGCGCGCCGGCGCAGGCGGGTATTTTTTACGGAGTGCAGACATTATTGCAAATGTTGCCGCCGGAGATTTTTTCCTCCAATCGCGTGCAAAATGTGAGCTGGCAAATTCCCTGCGCGCAAATCGAGGATTGGCCGCGCTTCAAGTGGCGCGGGATTTTGCTCGATGTGAGCCGGCATTTTTTCACCAAGCCGGAGGTGAAGGCGGTTTTGGATGCGATGGCATTGCAGAAATTGAACACGTTTCACTGGCATCTCACGGACGACCAGGGATGGCGGATTGAAATCAAAAAATATCCGAAGCTCACCGAGGTCGGCGCGTGGCGGGCGAATACCGGTTTTGACTTTGACCCCAAAGCCTCCTCGGCTTACGGCCCGGACGGCCGTTACGGCGGATTTTACACGCAGCAAGACATCCGCGAGGTGGTGAAATACGCGGCGGCACTTCATATAACGATTGTGCCGGAAATCGAGATGCCTGGACATTCCACGGCCGCGCTGGCGGCATATCCGCAATTCGGTTGCACGAGCGGGCCGTTCGTAACGGAGACGAATGCGGGCGTTTTCACGGGCATTTATGATCCGGCCAAGGAGGAGACGTTTAAATTTCTCGGCGACGTGCTGGCGGAAGTGGGGCAGTTGTTTCCCGGCAAGTATATTCATATTGGCGGCGATGAAGTGCCGAAGGATACCTGGAAGGCCAGCGCGGATTGCCAGGCGCTGATTAAACGCGAGGGGTTGAAGAACGAGGAAGAGTTGCAAAGCTGGTTCATCCGGCGCATTGAAAAAATCGTCAATGCGAGCGGACACTCGATGATCGGCTGGAGCGAAATCCTGCAAGGCGGCCTGGCCACGAATGCCGCGGTGATGGATTGGATCGGCGGCGGGGCACAAGCCGCGAGCGCCGGGCATTATGTCGTGATGACGCCCATCGCGTATTGTTATTTCGATTTTTATCAGTCGACCAACAAGACCGCGGAGCCGGTCGCCGCCGGCTGGGGCGCTCCGCTGGCATTGAACAAGATGTATGCCTTTGAGCCCATGCCCACCAATCTGCCGCCGCGCCTGGAATCTTATGTCCTCGGCGCGCAGGGAAATCTGTGGTCGGAGCGGGTTCCGAATATCCGGCATGCCGAGTATATGCTGTTTCCGCGCGCCTGTGCGCTGGCGGAGGTGACGTGGTCGGCGCGCGATGCTCGCGATTGGGACGATTTCATGCGGCGGATGCAGGTCCACGTCCGCCGGCTGGACGAAATGAACGTGAATTATCGTCATGGAGCCCTGGAAACACCGGAGCCGAGTTTATTGAAGTGAGGATGCGCTTGCGCGGGCTCTGTCGCGTCCCGTTGAATGGTTCATTTGGGACGGGGCGCGGGCGGGCGAGTCAATGCATAAACATGCGATTACCTGCTGACCCCGCTTTGCGCTATTTTCGTCTCCTTGAAAACGACGAATAGCACAACCGCTTTTTTGGGCCGCGGGTATTTTGCGTGCCGATGGTGGATCCTTTTCGCGGTCATGGCCGCGATTTTTTGCCCGGCAACGGCGGACTTCGCAAAGGATTCGGGAAATGAGTTTTGGCAGCGCCAAAGCATTTATCAAATCATCACCGACCGTTTTTTCAATGGCGATCCGTCGAACGATGACGCCGATGGCAATTACGATCCGGCCGGCCACGGCAGCACGTCGGTTCACGGCGGTGATTTCAAGGGCATCGAGGAGAAGCTGGATTATATTAAATCGCTCGGCGCGACGGCGATTTGGATTTCGCCGGTGGTCCTGAACGTGCGCGGCGAATTTCACGGTTACGCGGGGCTGGATTTTTACAAGGTGGACCCGCACTGGGGCACGATGACGGACTTGAAACATCTGGTGCAGGCGGCGCACGCGCGCGGCATCCTGATCATCGACGACATCGTCGTGAATCACGGCGGCAACCTGATCGACAGCGGGGACGCCGGCTACCCGGCCTTCAAATATCCGCCGGAGGGATACCGTCTGCGGTTTCACAACCCGGCACGACAATACCCGCCGCCTTTTGATCTCAACGCGGCGAATCCCGCGCTCACGAACCTATTTCACAACAACGGTTTCATTCAGAACTACGAGGATGCCACGCAGTTGGAGTCGGGTGAATTGATGAGCCTCGATGATTTTCGGACGGAGAATCCCTATGTGCGGGAGCAAATGACGAAGATTTACCAGTATTGGATTGAGCAGGCGGGTTTCGACGGGTTCCGCATCGACACGGTCAAACACGTCGAGATGGGATTCTGGCAGGAGTGGTGTCCGGCGATTCGCGAGTTTGCGGCCGCGCACGGCCAGACGAATTTTTTTATGTTTGGCGAAGTGCCGACCGGAGCCGACGCCAAATGCGGCTCCTACACCGGCACGATGGGCGGCGGGAATTTCAAGCTGGATTCGGTTTTGGACTACACGCTGTATTTCAAGATCAATTCGCTTTTTGCCGAGGCACGGTCGGCCACGAAACAAATCGCGGAGCATTACCAAGCGGTAGCCGCCAATTACGACGCGGCGGCGCAAAATCAACTCGTGACGTTTCTCGATAATCACGATCAGCCGAGGTTTTTGAGTGTGAAAGGCGCGACCACTGACCGGCTGGCGGTGGCGCTTTCTTTTCTATATACGACGCGCGGCGTGCCGAGTTTGTATTATGGGACGGAGCAGGCTTTCAACGGCGGCAAGGATCCGTGGGACCGCGAGGACATGTTTGCGGGGAAATTCGAGTGGGGACCATCGCGCGGCGACAACTTCAACATGACACATCCGTTGTTTCAATTGGTCGCGAAGTTGAATAATCTGCGGCGGCTTTATCCGGAACTGCAAACCGGAACGCAATCGAATGTTTGGAGCAACGCAAACGGGCCCGGTTTGTTCGCCTACGCCCGCCAACTGGGCGCCAGGGAAGTTTTTGTCGTTTTGAACACAGCAAATACCAACGAAGTGCTGCCGCCCTGCCCGGGGATTTTTCCGGCGGGAACCAAGTTGCTGAATGCGCTCGATGAAAAAGAAACGGTGACCGTGAATACCGACGGACAAATTCCATCGCTCGCGATGGCGGGAACCTCCGCGAAAATATTTGTGACTAAATCGGAATTCCGTCCACTGGATCCGACGGTGACCGAAATTTCGCCGCGGCATGATGCGCAGGAAATACCGGCGACCGGAGCGATTGTCGTTCATTTCAGCCAGCCGATGGATTCCGGCAGCGTGGAGAGGGCGTTTTCGACTGTCCCAACGGTGAAAGGCGCGTTTTCATGGTCGGCGACGCGCGAGGAAATGACTTTCATGCCAGACAGCGCGGGCTTTCCGGCGCAATCCACGGTCAGCGTGCGCATCGGGGACACGGCGCGCGCTGCGGTTTCCGGCCGGACTTTTTATGCCGGATTCGAATCGCATTATCGCTGCGGAACTCCCGACTCGCTGACCAAACAGTAAAATATCGAATCTGCCAACCACTCGAACCTTAATGAAAAACCACCGATTAAATCAGGACCGATCCCATTCGAGCTTTTTGAATCGTTGCGCCATCGCAGCCTGGTCGCTCGCCTTGGGATTGGCGTTGTGGAATCCGCGCGCGATCGTGGCGGCGGAAACACCGGCGGCCGGCTGGCAGTCGCTGGGCACAATGCCAGCGCCCCATTGGGATGGCAAAACGCTGCTGTTTCAAAGCGATCAAGGCGCGCTCGCGGTCATACCGGTTTCCGATGACGTCATTCGCGTCCGGTTCACGCCGGCAAAAAATTTCGGGCGAGACCATTCTTATGCGGTCATCGCCCAGGAAGGCGGCGCGGGGACGGCAAAAGTTGAAACCAGCGGCAATGTCACCACGCTGACGACCGCATCGCTGCGGGTCACGATTCAGCACGCGCCGTTACGGATTTCCTTTGCCACTGCGGCGGGAGAAATTCTCGATGCGGAGGATTCGCACGGCGGAATTTCTTTTGCGGGCAACGGCCGGATCCAGGCGAGCGAACAGCTTCGCGATGACGAGCATGTTTACGGGTTGGGCGAAAAAAACGGGCACCTCGACAAACGCGGCTGGCAGCTCGGCGGCAACGAATACGTGATGTGGAATTCGGACACTTACAGCTACGATTCGAGCACGGACCCGATTTATGTTTCCGTTCCCTTCTGCCTGGTGACGCGCAACGGCCAGGCGCACGGCATTTTTCTCGATAACACCTGGCGCAGTTTTTTTGACATCGGCCATCGCACCCCGGGTTTGCTGACCTTTGGCGCGGAGGGCGGTGATTTGAATTATTATTTCATCAACGGCCCCTCGCCGAAGGATGTGGTCGAGCGTTACACCGCGCTGACGGGGCGGATGCCGCTGCCCCCGCTCTGGTCGCTCGGCTACAATCAGTGCCGCTATAGTTATTACCCGGAGTCGCGCGTGCGGCTGCTGGCCGACACGTTCCGCGACAAGAAAGTGCCGGCGGACGTCATCTGGCTCGATATTCATTACCAGGACAATTACAAGCCGTTCACCTGGAACCACGAGCGTTTTCCGAATCCGAAGAAAATGATTTCGGATTTGCGCGCGCAACATTTCCACGTCGTGACCATTGTGGACGCGCATCCGAAAGCGGAAAAGGGTTACGCGCCTTATGATGAAGGCATGGCGGGAAATTATTTTGCGAAAAATCCGGATGGCTCGGTGTTTGAAGGGCCGGTATGGCCGGCGCAGGCGGACGAAAATCCCGGGCCCAGCGTTTTTCCGGATTTTACGAAACCCGGGGCGCGCGCGTGGTGGGGTTCTCTTTTCAAAGGTTTCATGGATGACGGTGTGAGCGGCATTTGGAACGACATGAACGAACCCGCGCTGTTCAACACGCCTACCGGGACGCTGCCGCTCGACGTGATGTTTGACAATGAAGGCCAGCCGACGTCGCAGCGCGAAGTCCACAATGTGTTCGGCCAATTGATGAGCCGCGCGACTTATGAGGGCCTGGCGCAATTGCGCCCGAACGAGCGGCCGTTTGTGCTGACGCGCGCGAGCTTCGCGGGCGGGCAGCGGTATGCCGCGGTCTGGACCGGGGACAGCCAGACGGATTGGGCTTCGCTGCGTCAGTCGGTTTCCATGCTGCTGGGATTGGGCGTTTCGGGATTTCCGTTTGTGGGCAGCGACATCAGCGGCTTCACCGGGCCGGCCACGCCGGAATTGTATGCGCGCTGGTTGCAGGCCGGAGCTTTCTTTCCTTTCATGCGCTCGCACACCACGTTCGGGACGCCGGACAAGGAACCGTGGGCGTTCGGCTGGCAATATGAAGAGGTCAACCGGAAAACCATCGAACTGCGCTACGAGTTGCTGCCTTATATTTATAATATGATGCAACAAGCGAGTGAAACCGGCCTGCCGGCGATGCGGCCGCTGTTCCTCGAGTTTCCGGAGGACAGAAGTGTGACCGGCATGGACGACGAATTTCTTTTTGGCTCGGACCTGCTGGTGGCGCCGGTTTTGGTGGAAGATGCCACGGCGCGGGATGTTTATTTGCCGCAGGGCGAGTGGTTTGATTATTGGACGGGAAAACAATACACCGGCGGCAAATCAATTCATCTGCCGGTGACGATTAATTCGATTCCGATGTTCGTGCGCGGCGGAGGTTTTATTTTCCGCCAGCCGGTGGTGCAAAGCACGGATGAAATGCCGGGAAAACCTTTGCGCGTGCTGGTGGCTCCCGCGACGGATTCCAAAGCGGCGCTTTACGAGGACGACGGGGAAACGCCAGGTTATCGCAAAGGCGATTTCATGACGCGCCAGTTTCATCAAATGCGCAATGACGGCAAAATCACGGTGGACGTTTCCGCGCCCGAAGGAACGTTTCGCCCGGCAGCGCGTGATTTGATCGTGGAAACCTGGAGCGAGCGCGCGCCGAAAAATGTTTCGGCGAAAATCGGCGATGCCGCTGCGAGCGCCCTGCCCCGCCTGGATGCGGATGCGTTTGACAAATCTGAACGCGGTTGGACATTTTCCGATGGATTGCTCAGGGCCAGGACGAAGGATGCTTTCAGCGGGACGCAGTTTACGGTTGAGCGTTAACACCGTACCGCTGCTGTAGCGCTGCTTTGACCGCATAAATATGCGGTGGAGGCAGCGGGTTATGGATGGTATTTTTTGCCAGCCTGGAATTAGAATGTATTAACACGCCGCCTTTTCGTGAATTTCTTTCCCCTGCTCGCATTGAAAAAACCATTCCGCACTCTTTGTGCCGGGGCACTATTAATTTTTTGCCTGACCGGCGCGGGCGTGGTTCGCGGCGAGGCGATGCTGGAGTTGTTCAATGTGAGTTGGGCGGATTTGACGGCAAAGATGCCGGAGATTGCCGAGGCGGGTTACGACAGTCTTTGGCTGCCGAACCCGGCCAAGGGCAACAGCGGCGCGTTTTCCTACGGCTACGATCAGTTCGACCCGTTTGATCTCGGCAGCACCAACCAGCAAGGCACCGTGGCCACGCGCTGGGGCACGAAGGACGAACTCATTCAAATGGTGCAGATGGCGCATCGGTTCGGCATTCGCGTTTATTTCGACAACGTGACGAACCATCGTTCGAGCACGGTGCCGGGTTATCCCGGTTCCGGGACGCCGACGAATTATTATCCGGGATTGGTTCCGCAGGATTTTCACCTGCAAACGGTCAACGGCGGCTATCAGAACTGGCCTTCCATTGGGGATCCTTATTGGTGCACGACGTCGGTGGTGCAGAACCAGCCGTTGCTGGGGCTGTGCGATCTGGCGCAGGAGCCGGGCACGGTGAATTGGAACTTCGGCAATAACATCGGCAACACCATTCCCAAACCACATTTCATCCGGTTTCCGGGCCGGGCGGATTTATACATGGATACCAACGGCCCGAACCTCGGCGGCAATTGGCATCCTTTTGACGGGAGCGGCCAGCCGGTGGCGGAATATGTGCAGGATTATTTGACGCGGGCGGGAATGTGGACGCTTTACACGACCAAGTGCGACGGCTTCCGGCTGGACGCCGTGAAGCACGTACCGGTGGGATTCTTCGGCGCGGAAACGGGACAGACGGACGACCCGTCGTTCGCGGGTTACACCGGCGGCATTCAGGCGATGTATGATTACACCCATGGCTACGGCAGCAATGTGACTGCCAATGGCTATGTGGAAACGGATGGCAATCGCAACAGTCTTTTCAACACGGAAGCAACGCGCAATGACGCCATGATTTTTGGCGAGCACGTTTCACCCGCGCCGCCATTTTATGATTATTTGCAATCCGGCATGCGCCTGCAAAACCAGCCGCTCTACTCGCAGATGAACAACGCCTTCAACGGCGGCGCCTCGCTCTCGGGCATGGACGGGCGCGATTACCAGCCGAATTTTTCCAACTGCGACGGCTCGGGGAATTTCAGCGCGGCGCAGGCCGTGAATTTCCCCCTGAACCAGGACTACGGCTTTTACGCGAGTTTGGGATTGGAAGACGCCTACCTCTTCATGCGCGAGGGTTTGCCGATGGTTTATTCCGACGGGTTCAATCACAATTCCTCGAGCGGCACGCCGGTGGTGAGCTACGCGAATTATCTCGGGGAGTTTTCCGACAACAAGATTCCGGAAACGATGTATCTGCACAACCAGCTCGCGCGCGGCGGAATGTGGCCGCGTTGGAGCGACAATAACATCATCGCGTTCGAGCGCTATGATTATCGCGAAGGCACCGCTCCACAGAACCAGGACGTGGCGTTGTTTGTGTTGAACACGAAAACGAGTTTTCCCGGCGACATCGCGTTCGACGACGGCGTGAGCCGCACGAGCGACGGTTATTACGGCGCTTTTACCGTGTCGAATTCGCGCAATCTTGGGCTGGCGGTGGGCTTTCCGCCCGGCTCGGTGCTGGCGCAATTGTCGAGTTCCTCCCCCACGGGCGGGCGCGCTTACAAAAAATTACTCGTGCATGCCGCGACGTCGAGTTTGTCCGCGGCGCAATCCAGCGCGAACGCCGCCGACCCGGCGCAACGATTGATTTACGTCGGCGGCCAGACGATTCCGTCCGGCGGCGGGGCGATTGAATTGAACGTGCCGGATGGCAGCTGGGTGATGTACGGCCTTCAGTGGCCCGAAGCCAGCCGCGCAAATCCCTCGACCAACGCCATCATCCTGCGCCAGGGCGGCGTCGAGGCGCCGCATATCGCGGTGTATCGCCATGACGGCGCGAATGGTGATGCCAATTATAATCCCATTTTTCCCTTTGCGATGCGCGGGAGCGTGGATGCGTTGGGAAATGTCGTCGGAGGCGTGCATGTTTCGAATCTCACTTACGCCATCGATGTGCCGGTGGTGACGAACGGGAACTTCGACATGCTCGTGCGCTGTGACGCTTCGTGCGGCAATGCGCTGGTAAAGCTCGACGGCGGCATTGATTTGAACAGCGCGATGGGGTTGGGGCCGCTGACGTTTGACGGCACTGCACCGACGAATTTTTTGGATTTGCGCGACAACAAGCCGGGTTATGCGACCGATGTGTTTCTCGGCTACGAACAATCGGCGTTTCAATTTCGTAACGGCCCGGAAAAATTCGCGGCGCGGAATGTGGCGAGCAACAACATTGTTTCGTCCGGCGCGGAAACGTATTCGTACATCGTCGGCGGGGCGAGCAATGTGGTTTCCGGCACAGGTTACGGCGCGGACATCACGAACCAGACCGCGGCGTGGGTTTATCATGATCCGGCGGCAACGAATACCGCGTCATCGCCCAACAACACAATCACCCAGCGCGTGCCGTTAAGCCCGGCGGGCGGGCAACCGGCGGACATTTATGTGAAGGTTGGTTACCAGTTTCAGATTAATACGGCTTACATTTATTACACGACGGACGGCTCGACTCCCGAGGGCGCGTTCGGCACCGGCAAGGGGACGACGCAGGTGGCGCCGGCGCATTTCATCGATCACGACAGCGCGCAGAATACCATCGACTGGTGGGGCGGCACGATTCCAGCGCAGGTGAGCGGCACGCAGGTGCGCTACAAAGTGGCTTTGTTTTCGGGCGGCAGCGCGGGCGGTTCCAACCTCGGAACGATTTCCGATGCGGAACCGCAAGGCTCGAAACTCTACGGCATGACGGAGTGGGCCATCACCAATTTCAATCCGGCGACGGCCACGGTCTGGTTGCACAACGATTTAAATCCCGCCAACACGCGGACGGGCCTGCAACCCGGGTTTCACATCCTGCGCGCCCGGACATTTTTACCGCGCACGAACCAGTCCTCGGTCTATAACACATTTTCGCAGACGTTTTATTACGACGGCGCGTTACCCGGCGGCGCGATTGCTTTTCCGGCGAATGATGGCGATGCCATTGCCAGCCAGAGCTACACGATTGTCATTCGCACGGACAGCCTGGCGACGGAAGCCGACGTGAACATCCAGGATAGCGACTCGAACAACGACGACTTTCATACCGGCCAGGCGAATGGCAACGGCGATGACGCGAGCGGCCATCCCATTTTTATTCCGGCGGCGTCGGTCACGCCGAATGCCGGGTTGAACACGGTGTGGACGAATTATCCGCAGGAATTTCGGTTCGCTTACACAAACGTGCCGGGCAGTGGCGGCGCGACCATCACGGTGCGGCTGAAGGAATATGGCACGAGCGTTTACACGAACCGTTTCACGACGCTGAGGCGCACAGTGAACACCACCGCGCCCGTACAGGTCGTGCAGATTTCCAGTCCCGCGACCAACGGGACGGTTTTGACTTATTCGAGCAATACCACTTATCTCGTGCAGGCGTGCTTCAGTTCTTCGCTGGCGTCGGCGACGAATAATTTCACGGTATTGATCAACGGCGTGCTGCAATCGCAGGCCGCCTATATTTTGCGGCCGTTGAATGGCGTCAGCGCGTGTCCGGGAATGAAAAGCCTGAGTTACAATTGGAATAATCCAGCGCTGGGGACCAATGTCATCCAGGTAATTTACACCAATACAATTTCTCCCATTGGCGACACGCGCAGCATCATCGTTGCGCCGCCGTTGCGAATTTCCGGATTGTCGGACAACAATCAACTGGTCGTTTGGGATAGCGCGCCGGGGGTGAATTACCAGGTGCTGGCGACGACGAATCTTTCGCAGCCGTTCCAGCCCATCAGCGATGTGATTCCGGGCTCCGGCTCCTCGACGTATTTTTACGATCCCAATCCCGAGCAGCAGAAGTTTTACGAGATCATGATTGTGCCCTGAGCGCGGCCGACTCGCACAAACATGCGGTAGCGAGTGACACAGCCATTTGAGACGATTCTCTGGAACCGTTTCAACCAAAGCTCTATGAAGATTAACCCCACTCTGGCCGGATTGATGATGACTTTCGCGGCGACACTCCACACTCCGGCGCAGACGACTTTTAACGGTAATGGCAGCACCGTGTTTAACGGCGCCATCGGCAACGCGCAACTTTCTTTAAGCGACAATGGCACGACGGTTTCCGGGAGCCTGACGACCGGGGCATCGCTGGGTGGCAATGCTTTTGTGCTCTACTTGCAGTCCGGCGCGGGCGGATTCAGCTCGACCTCAGGTTTCAATGATAACGGAGATCAACTCCGCAGCGCCATTTCCCAATATGGCGGACCTAACGAGCAGAGCATTTTGAATTTCGACACGGGATTTGCGCCGAATTACGTGATTGGATTGCAGCCCGGCGCCGGCATCAATTTCGGCGGCCTTTGGCAATTGGCGAACGGCGGGGCCAACAGCCAGAATTTCATCAATAGCGTCAATCTTTCTCCGACCGGCTCCGATGCGCAGGGAACTTATACCTTTTCATTCAATCTGGCTGACCTCGGCCTGACGCCGGGGGCGGGGCAGAGTTTTGAATTGTTCGGCCTGCAAGTTTCCACGACGGGCTACAGCTCGCCAGAAGCGCTGGGCGGCAACGTGAGCGGCACGTCCGGTTGGGGCGGCGCGCAGACGGAAACTTCGTTTTCAACTTACACCACGAGCGCGGTGCCAGAACCTTCCTCGGCGGCGCTGTGGGTGTTATGCGGGCTAGCGGGCGCGGTTTTTGTGATGCGGCGGCGGACTGTTTGAGTTTCTTTTTGAGTTTGCGGCAGCAGCGCGGTGCGCAGGCTGCGCCGCAGGCGTGAAGGGCACGTGTTCGCCGCATGATTCCGTCCGCTGAACGCGGACGGGGACGCCGCGGCGCGGTGTCCCTACCCACTGAATCCAGCCGCCGCTCGACTTTTTGCCCGAAGCCCATCTGCTCCGAAAGGAGAACATTATCACCGTTTCGGGCTCGAAATATCTCTCTGTTAAATCCAACAAAAAGTTTGCTCCAAGGTCCGGCTGATGCGTCGCTTTTAGTTTTCTTTTCCGCACAAACATGCGGTAGAAGCCGAATCAAACTACGATGTAGAGTAAGTCATTCCTTGATCAACGGCATCGACCCATGAAAAGCATGAGACTTAAAAATCACCCCTGTTCGACTCTCGCCGCGGTGTTGTTATGCACCGCCGGCCTGGCCACGTCACGTGCGGCAAGCACGTTCGTAACTTTCAGCGTGGATATGGCGACGAATATCGCAAATGCAAGTTTTGCTCCGGGCACAGACACCATTGAGGTGCACGGATCTTTTAACGGCTGGGGCACGGGCCTCGCGCTGGTCCAGCAAGGCGCCGGGACCATTTACACCAATACGCTGAACGATACGACGGACACCAACGGCGGAAAAATGGAGTACAAATTTGTCATCAATGGCAGCAATTTTGAAAACCCCGCAACGAGCCAGAACCGGGCGGTGCGGCTGCCCACCACTTCCGGGGCGAGCATCGTACTGCCCACGGCCTTCTTCGCCGACGCGGGCGCGCCGGTGACGAATAATGTCGGCTTCCAGGTGGACCTGTCGCAGCAGATTGCGCTGGGAAATTTTCATCCAGGAACCGACCCGGTGGTGGTGCGCGGGATGCTCAACGGATGGGCCGGAACCGACCTGGCTTTGACGAATGATCCGAGCATCGCCCGCACGAATCAATTCGGGCTGGTGACATCGAACGTTTGGGTGGGAACTTTCCCGGTCTCGGGCTCGCCGGGTGGCGCGCAGGCGTACAAATACGTTATCGCGGCGGCGGGAGGGGACAATTGGGATTCACCCTCACCGGTCAACTCGGACGGCGGCGGCAACCGGTATTTTGCCAATGTGGCCCAGACTCTTCCGGTGGTGGATTTCTCGGACGCGCCCTACGCGCCCGTGGCCACGCTCACATTCAGCGTGGATATGTCCGTCGTGGCGCTGACCGACACGAATTACGATGCCTCGACCCTGACGATGTGGGGTGATTTTAACGGATGGGGTGGCGGCCTGGTCATGACCAACAATCCCTCCGCGGCCAACACTAATATTTACACGGTGAACGTGCCGATTTCCTCGGGCGACGGCACCACCATCAATTATCAATTTCGCTACAATCAACTGAGCTCGGGAAACACCGTCTATGATCATTTGAACGGCGCGAATGGCGGCAATGACAATCGCCATTTCACAGTCGTTAACAGCACCAACGTCCCGCCGGTGTTTTTCAACGACGCCGAATTGAATGACTATCTGACCCAGGCCACGCCGGTGTTTTTCAGCATCGACATGTCCGGCGCGGTCGGCACTGACGGACATGCTTTTAATCCGACCGCGGACAATATTTATATCAACGGGCAATTCGCCAATTGGTATGCGTGGGGCGGCGGAGTCAACCCAGCCCCTGCTCCTCCGGGCTACCAAATGATTGAGCAGGGTCTTAGCACCATCTACACCAACACGGTCATCGTTCCCGCGGGCACGCCGGTGTCCTTCACTTACAAATACGGCATGGATGAGTCTGCCGCCTTCGGCGGACCCGGGGACAATGAAGCCGGATTTGGGCAAAACCATTTCCGGGTCGTTCGCTCGACGGCCATGAATCCTTACCCGATGCCGACGGACAAATTCGGCAACCAATATAGCGAGCCGTTTTTCAACAGCGGCAACCCCGGCGGCGCGAATTTGACCGTGGGCGCGCAATCCGGCGGGAAAGTGCCGGTGACCTGGCTGGGCCGGCCGGGCGCGCATTTGCAGGTGACCACCGGTCTCGGCGGGACGTGGCAGGACTTGATGGCGACGGACGGCACGAACTGGGTCTCCGGCTATAATGACCCGACCAACGGTTTCGTGAGCCAGACCAATTGGCCGGCCAGCGGCAACGCCTTTTTCCGACTCGTAAAGCCGTAGTGGAATTAAAATCCTGCGTGCCCGGCGGTAATATTCAACCGGGCGCGCGGTAAAAAGTTTTCACCATTGAGATTCTTGAATGCCCATCTTATGAAGAGCCGCCGAGCCGGGTTCACGTTGATCGAATTGCTGGTGGTGATTGCCATTATCGCCATTCTCGCCGCGATGCTGCTGCCGGCGTTGAGCCGGGCCAAGGCGAGCGCGCTGGCCGCCTCGTGCATGAACGACAAACGGCAACTGACCCTCGCCTGGGTCATGTACGCCGGGGACAACGCCGATCATCTGGCGATCAATAGCGATCCGCACGTCAACAACACGACTTTTTTTCCGGTTGGTTCCCAAAATCCCTCGTGGATTACGGGTACGATCGACTGGAGCACTGGTCAAAACAACACCAACACTTCTTTTCTAGTCAGTGACAGATATGCGTTGTTGGGCAGTTATTTGTCCGGCAATTACAAAGTTTATGCCTGTCCCACGGCGAACTTCGTGAGCCCGGCACAGACCCGTCTCGGATGGGACCACCGCGTGCGCAGCGTCGCCATGGATGGTGCCTTGGGCGACGGCGACAAATACGCGCAACCCAGTTATCCCTTCGGATGGACGCAATGGTATGTGGCGAAAAAGACCACTGATTTTCACAATCCTGGCCCGACTGATTGCTGGGTCTTTACGGATGAACATCCCGACAGCGTGGACGACGCGTTATTATACACGGCCTCGTACGCGGTGAATCAATTTACGGAATTGCCAGGCAATCAGCATGGCGGCGCCGCGGGTATCAGCTTCGCCGATGGACATGCGGAAATTCATAAGTGGACGGATTCGGTCATGAACGGCCACCGAACGGTCAGTTACACGACGGTCCAGCGGGTGGCTTGCAACCTTTCCGACGCGGACATGACGTGGCTCGCCACTCACACGCCGCGAAACTGATTCCCACGGCTTGTTTCAACGCTGGGAGAAGCGCATCATCCGCTCATGTCCAGCCGCCAACCTGCGTTTGTTTTCATTTTGTGCCTGGCGTTGATGCAGATGGTGGCCGCTCGCGCTGTGATTCTGTGGAGCGACGCGGGAGCGCGGGTCGTCCGCAACACTGGCGAGGGGGAGGATAATCTCGGCGGCAAAGTGAAACGGGATGACAAGTCCAACGACGAGCTTTATTTCACGTTCCACGTCAACCCGCTTTCGGACGTGGGTTCGGAACCGTACTCCGCAGGGTTCCAATTATTCGACGGGAACGAGGCGCATCTAGGCGTGGGCAACGCGGAGGAGGCCTGGGGCTACTCAGCTTTCAACACATCGGAGATTGGCCCGTCCAACAAAGTCGCCGATGACGGCGGTGAATTTAATCTCAAATCACTGCATCCAGAGCCGGCGCACCTGGGTTTGTTCTGGCCGTATGAAGTGGTGCATCAGGGGGTCGAACGGACGATCGTGTTCAAGGTTCAATATGTTTCCGGCGGTGACGATTTAATCACGGTGTGGCTGGATCCAAATTTGACGCATGGGGCGACGGCGGACAATCAGTTGCCAAATATCACCACGAAATTCAAGGCCAACGCTTCCTTCGATCAAATCCGACTGCGGCACAATGGCGGGGGCAACGGGTGGATTTTCAGCAAGATGGCGGTGGCGACGTCGTTCAATGATTTTGTGGTGGTGCGTTTCTGGCAGACGTGGTGGTTTGCGGCAGCGGCGGCGGTGTTCGTCCTGGCGGCGGTGGGAGCCACGGTGCGGATAGTGGAAAAACGGCGTTACCAGTTCCGGCTGCAAGTGGCGGAGCGGCAAAATGCGCTGGAGCAGGAGCGAGCGCGCATCGCGCAGGACCTCCACGATGAACTCGGCTCGCTGCTGACGCGCATCTCGCTGCTGGGCGGACTGCTCAAGGCGGACAAGGACAACCCGGAACAGATCGAGGCGCACGCGGGAAAAATTTCCCAGTCCGCCAACCAAACCGTGCGCGCGCTGGAGGAAATCGTCTGGGCCGTGCGCCCCGGCAGCGATACGTTGCAAAGCCTGGCCGATTATATTGCGCATTTCGCCAGCGAACTTTTTGACGGCGACACCACCCATTGTCGACTGGATTTGCCGAACAATTTGCCGGCGTGGCCGCTGCTACCGGACATGCGGCATAATATTTTTCTCATTATCAAGGAAGCGCTGACGAATGCGCTCAAACACTCGGGCGCGCGCGAAGTCCAGGTGCAATTGAAAATTTCCGGCGAGACGCTGGAAATCCTCGTGCAGGATGATGGCAAAGGTTTTGACCCGAAATCATTGGCCAATGATGAACGGCGCAATGGATTGCGAAACATGCAGCGCCGCGCAGAGGCGATCGGCGGGAAATTGGAATTGCAAAGCACGCCCGGGACGGCCGTGAAGCTTTTGGTGAATTTGCAAAATGGAATGGAAAGCGGGAGAGTGTAAAGGCATTGCCGCATGATTGTGCGGTTGCAAGGCGGCCGCGTTTTCGGCATCAGTAACGCATGGTCGCGGCCATTGCCCAGGACATGCAAATCAAAGTAGCCATCGTGGACGATGACGAGGGCATCCGGACGAGCCTCGCGGCACTCATTCGCCGCTCGCCAAATTTCAGATTGATTGGCGATTACGCGAACGCGGAAATCGCCTTGAAGGAAATTCCACGCCATCCGCCCGACGTGGTGCTCATGGACATCAATCTGCCGGGCATGAAAGGCGTGGAGTGTGTGCGCCAATTAAAGGCGGCCAATCCCGAGGTGCAATTTCTCATGCTGACCGTATACGAGGACAGCGATTCGCTTTTCAATTCGCTCAAGGCCGGCGCGAGTGGTTATCTGCTCAAACGCACGGCGCTGGCGCGATTGCTCGAGGCCATCCGGGATGTTCATGCCGGCGGCTCGCCGATGACGCCGCAACTGGCGCGCCGGGTGGTGCAATTTTTTGCGAAACCTGCCGAAGGCACTTCTTCGCTCGCCACGCTGACGCCGGGAGAACGGGATTTTCTGGATCAACTGGCCAATGGCTACGCCTACAAGGAAATCGCCGATCGGATGAACATCAGCATCGATACGGTGCGAAGTTATGTGCGGACGGTTTACGAGAAATTGCACGTTCATTCCCGGACCGAAGCGGTGGTGAAATATCTGCGGGGTTGAAAATGAGCGGGAGCAGCTTTCGGAAAATAACCCACCTGCAAGCGGCGGGGACTGGCCGGCGGGACGCCGGCGCTCCCAGAGTGAACGGTTTATTGAGCGGCCTCGGCCGTCTTGGATTCAGCGTCGTTTTTTACGTCGCCAGTCACGTGGGACAAGCCGTTTTCGGCTGCGGCACGTTTTTTATAGTAGCTCTGGAGAATGTAGAATGCCTTCTTTTTCTTGCCATCGCTGGAAATGAGCCCCTTGCGGTTGAATCCATCCTCGATGCGGGGCAGGACACGGCGCGGCGAGCGGAAATCGATCAGGATCCACGGCGAAAACCCCGCGAGTCCGTCGATCCGGTCGAGCATCGGCAAAGTCTGGCGATAAAGGTCTTCCTGGAATTCCTCGGTCCAACGCTGGCCTTTGCTGCCGTGAAATCCCTGGAGCGCGTCGCCGCCAAATTCACTGACGAACACCGGTTTATCATAAGGAATTTCCCACGTGACCTTGCCGCATTTGTCCGGCAGGCCATCATACCAGCCGATGTATTCGTTGAACGCGATGACGTCCACGAAGGCGGCGAGCGGGTCCTCCACGCAACTGACATTTTCCGCGCCGGGCTTGGAATGCTTTTCCATCGCAGCACTCAACAGGCGCGTCTGGTCCAGTGAACGCGCCCGCGCGGCGAGTTGGGAGAGGAATTTCGTGCGCGCCGGGCTCACCGGTGTCTCGTTCGCCAGCGACCAGATGATGATGCTGGCCCGGTTGGCGTCACGTTCGATGTTGTCGGAAAGCTGGCTTTGCGCGTTCTGATACGTCGCCGGGTTCTGCCAATCGATGGTCCAATAAACCGGCACCTCGGACCACACGAGCACGCCCAATTCATCAGCGAGGCGAGTCATGGCTTCGCTGTGAGGATAATGCGCGAGCCGGACGAAGTTGCAGCCCAATTCCTTCGCCCACAGCAAAAGTTGCCTGGCCTGCTCAAGGGTTTTCACCCGACCATTGCCCTTGAGCGGAAATTCTTCGTGGACACTTATGCCGCGCAGAAAAATCGGTTTGCCGTTCAGCAGAATCTGTTTGCCCTGGGTGCGCACCGTGCGAAACCCGATGCGTTCGGTGACGGAGTCGCTGCCGTAGGATACGCGAAGATCATACAACTTCGGCGTTTCCGGACTCCACAGCTGAAGCTTGGCCGGGACGAATTGAAACGCGGCGCGTCCCGAAGCATCGGTGCGGGCCGAGAGTTCTTCGCCGAGTTTCGGGAGGGAAAGCTGCACGGTTTCGCCTTCGCCCGCCCCGGCGCATTGGACCCAGCCGGAGATTTGGCGCGTGGTTTCGGATTCGAGCGCGAGCCGGTGGTCAGCGATAAATTTCTTTGGCACCGTGACGAGTTTTACTTCGCGCGTGATGCCGCCATAATTCCACCAATCCGTGGCCAGCGTCGGCACCGCATCCTGAGAGCGCTTGTTGTCCACTTTGACGACAAGCGAGTTTTCGCCCTTTTTGAGGCGCTGAGTCACTTCGAACGTGAACGGCGTGAAGCCTCCGATATGCACGCCGAGTTTCTGTCCGTTGAGATAAACGTCGGCGCGATAATTCACCGCGCCAAAACGCAGAAACACGCGCTGACTGTCGTCACCGGAAAAATCAAATTTTCGGCGATACCAGACAGTGCCTTCGTAATACAACAACTCGGGCCGTTGGGTGTTCCAATCGCCAGGAACCGCGAGCGAGGGAGAGGTGTCGAAATCGTATTCAATCCGCTCGCCGGGATCGGCGGGTTTGGCGTCCAGATAAAATGTTTCCGAGCGGGAAGGATTGGCGCTCAAGTCACGTTCTTCATGGCGGTAGTCGTAGAAGCCGCTTTCATACGGGTCAATGATGCTCTTCCACTCGCCGTTCAGCGAGATGCCACGGTGCAAAAACAGGTCGGGGATGTTATCGGCGTGCAAAGGTGCGGCACTTAGAAGGGCCGCAGCGCAAGCGATTCGGTTCAGTAGCAGTCTCAATTTCATTTCAATTTGCGCTGCGAGAATTTTAATATCCCGCGGAATTGGAGGGATAATAGACTGCTGATGAACCTTTTACACCCCACAAAGGAGGGGGGTTGCGCGCGGAACGGCGCCGAACGTTTTCTTTGTGGTTGGGCGGCGGCGTGATAACAATTCGCACCATGCTGATCGCGTTCAATAAACCTTACGGTGTGATTTCGCAATTCACGCCGGACGGCTCGCCGAATCGCACGCTGGCGGAGTTTGGATTTCCGAAAGACATTTACCCCATCGGGCGGCTCGATGCCGACTCTGAAGGACTGCTGCTGTTGAGCGATGAGCCGGAGTTGAACCAACGGCTGCTGCATCCGACACAGGTGCACGAGCGCGAGTATTGGGTGCAGGTCGAACGCATTCCCTCGGCTGAGGCGTTGCGCGATTTGGCGAAAGGAGTGGTCGTCCAGGGGCGCAAAACTCTGCCCTGCCGCGCGCGCATTCTGGAGCCGCAGCCGGAAATGGCGCCGCGCGAGCCGCCGATTCGCATTCGCAAAACGGTGCCGGACTGCTGGCTGGGATTGGAATTAATCGAGGGGAAAAACCGGCAGGTCCGGCGAATGACCGCGGTCATCGGGCATCCGACTTTGCGGCTGGTGCGCGTGCGGATTGGACGATTTGAATTAGCGGGGCTTGAACCAGGGAAATGGAAAGTGCTTTCACCGGACGAACGGTGGCGCGTGCTGGGTCAGTAATTTTTCTTCAGCCAAAAAATGACGGCGATGGTGGCGATGCTGAAAAGGGACATGCCGAGCGCGGAAGTGGCGAAAAAATAGGAACCAGCAATCAGAGCAATTCCGCCAAACAACGGTATCATGGCCTTCTGTTTCCAGCCGTAAATGGCGAAGCCCGTGCCGACGGCGCCCCAGATGATGGAGGCGATAATGGAGTTTGTGTCTCCGATCAAGCCTTTGGTGAAATCAGTTGGCGGCATGGGGAAGTGTAGCAGTGGGAGCGGCTTACGGCGAGGATTCGTTTAGACCGCTCGGTATTTCTCGGCGCTGCCCGAACAGGGTTTTAGTTTGAGAAGTATTTGCTGATGGGTTTGAGGATTCCCATTTTTATTAGGAAAACGATCAGGGCGGTGTAAGCAAGCGACACTCCCACGTCCTTCAACAGTTCGCGGCGGGAGTATTTTTTTTGTTCGTTCGATAGGACCTGTTGCGCGCCTTTGTGCAGGAGCACAAAACCAAGGATATTGGTCAACCAATAACCCAGAATCACAGTTGCATTGAAGGCGGTGCTGTTGGGCTCGGCTACGGGGCGATAAACCAGTCCAACGAGGGAGGCAAAAACAAGAGCGAGCGGGAGATTGACGACCGCATCGTTCCACCACGACAGCGGCGAGAGGATAAAGCCAATCACGCCCAAAACGCCTCCGGTCATTTTTCGTTTCCAGGCCATGGCTGGGCGAAGTGTCTGTGCTTTTCGCGCGGAAGCAAGCGGGAAACGTGATGCGTGAATTCGTCCCGACACTTCAAGGGCATTCACGTTTCATGCAGCGTCTGCTTCCTCATGGTTTCAGAATAATTTTTCCGGCGAGCGTTCCGGTTTTCTTGATCGTGCTTTCTTCCTGCAAGCGATGTGCGTCCGCAGCCTGAGATAGCGGCAAGACACGATCGATTTGCGCCTTCAATTTTCCCGCGCTCATCCAACCGTTGATGTCTTCGGCGGCGGTGCGGAGGTCTTCGCCGGTCTCGCTCAAAATCACGAAACCGAACAACGAAATGCTTTTGGAATAAAACGCGCCCACGGGAAAGACGGGCCGGGCATCGCGGCCAGCCATCACGATCATGCGCCCTTGAGGGGCCAACAATGAAAAGGTCTTTTCAAAATCCGGTTCGCGCAGTGTTTCCCACCAGACATTCACGCCATCGGGAGCAGCTTTTTTGACGGCTTCCGCGACGTTCTCCGTTTTGTAATTGATGACCACATCCGCGCCGAGTTCGCGGGCTTTGGCGACTTTCTCATCGCTGCCTGCGGTCGTTATTACTCGCGCACCGAGAAGCTTCGTCATTTGAACCACGCTGGAACCGACGCCGCCAGTACCGCCATTGACGAATAAAACTTCGCCAGCCTTCACCTTTGCTTTGCCGACTAATCCGACGTGGGCGGTTGTCCCGACGAGGGAAATTGCCACGATGTCTTCGTCCGTGACATTGCCGGGAATGGGAGTCAGCCAGTTCTCGTCCACGGCGGCCAGTTCGGCAAAGGTGCCCTGCCGCCCTTCCCAACCCTGGCCGGTCGCCCAAACGCGATCGCCGACTTTAAAGCGGGTCGCGGCGGCGCCGGTCGCAACCACCTTTCCCGCCAGGTCGCGACCGAGGATGTAAGGGAAATTCAATTTCGCGGGCACCGCGCCACTGCGAAGATAAATGTCCACCGGGTTGACATCGACGGCGGTCACTTTGATGAGGCATTGGTTGGGGGCCGGTTTTGGATCGGGCAGGTCATCGAAGATGATGTTTTCCGGACCGCCCGTTTGGTTGATGTAGGCCGCTTTCATTGGCGGCAATTTCGTTTGTGTAAATCAAATGTCAATTGACCATGCCGCAACTATTCGCATGCAAAGACGCAAGATGCGAAGGCGCAAAGTATTGAATAGGTGCTGGTGGATTTGCCGAAAGAATTGATTTACGACACCCCACTTCTCCACACTTGCCCGGAGGAGATTTTTGCGCTTCATTGGAAGCGTGTCCAAAGACGTTTTTGATGCGTTGATTATTGGCGGCGGTCCGGGCGGAAGCGCCGCGGCCACTTACCTTGCCAGGGCGGGCAAGCGCGTGCTGGTCCTGGAAAAGGAACATTTTCCGCGATTTCACATCGGCGAATCTTTGCTGCCCTACAATCAATTGATTTTCGAAGAAATGGGCGTGCTGCCCGCGCTGGAAGCGGCGGGATTTACGAGAAAACTGGGGGCGCAATTTCATCTCGGCAATTCGAGCAAGAATATCAAGCTGACGTTCACCAATGGAAAGTTCACGCGCGCGCCGATGGCGTTTCAGGTGGAACGCGCCAAGTTCGATGATCTGCTGCTGAAGCATGCGCGCGCATCCGGTGCCGAAGTGCGCGAGGGGTGGACGGTGACGAAATTCACGAATCACGGCGGCGAAGTATCCATTGAGGCGCATGGTGAAAATGGCGTGAAGGAGGAATTTCGCGGTTCGTTTTTAATCGATGCCAGCGGGCGCAGCAATCTGACGGGCAACCAGGAGGGTATGAAGGTGATGGATGCCAAGTTAAAGAAGTTCGCCATTTTCGGGCACTTCGAAGACGTCATCATGGACGAGGGCTCGAAGGCCGGGGACATTCTGATCGTGCGGCTGGAGGATGCCTGGTTCTGGCTGATTCCGTTGTCGCCAAAAAAAGTGAGCATCGGCTGCGTGGTGGACCATGCGGAGTTTGCGCGCGCGAAACAGACACCGGCGGAAATTTTCACGCGCATTTGCCAGTCCAGTTCCGAAATGCGCGAACGGATGAAAAATGCGAAACTCGTCAGTCCGATCCAGGCGACGAGCGATTTTTCGTATCGGAATCGCCGCTTTGTCGGGCCGCGACTGGTGCGGGTGGGCGATGCGGCTGGTTTTATGGACCCGGTTTTTTCGTCCGGCGTTTATATCGCGATGCATTCCGGACGGCTGGCCGCGCGTGCGATTCTGGCGTCGCTCGCGGCAGGAGACGATGGCCGCCGCCGTTTCAGCCGCTATGAGAAAACGATTCGCAGTGCCATGGATCTTTACACGGAGATGATCGAGGCATTTTACACCCGGCCGTTCATGGAGCTGTTCATGGAGCCGCGCGACAAGTTCCAATTGCCCGACGCGATTGTGGCCATCCTGGCCGGGGAGTTAGAGGGCGGCTGGAGGCTGGATTGGCGTCGCCGGTTGTTTTTCTGGCTGGTGAAAATTCACGCCCGGAGGCCGTTGGTGCCGGGGATTTCGTTTGCGGATAAAGCGGCGGCGCGGGCGCAGTGATGCCGACGATGATATGAGTTGCCAAGGTTCGGCAGACATTATTTGCGGAGTCTTTAAAAAATTTTGGAAATCCTTTGACTCTCACCTTACGTCATCCCTGAGAGTACACGTCAGCCGCGCGCGGTCGCGACGACTGGCGCGGGAAAAACGATGGCTTACACTGTCAAGCAAGTGGCGAAGATGTCCGGCGTGAGCGTGCGCACGCTTCATTTCTACGATGAAACGGGCCTGCTCAAGCCGGCCTATTACGGCCGCAACGGTTATCGGTTCTATGAGGAGCCTCAATTGCTGGCGCTGCAACAGATTCTTTTTTACCGGGAGCTCGGGTTTGAATTGAAAGAGATTCGGCGCGTCCTGGGCCGGCCGCGCTTCCAAAAAACCGCCGCGCTGCGTTCGCATCGCAAGGTGCTCCAAAAGGACCTGGCGCAAACCCGCCGCCTGATCGAAACCATCGACAAAACCATCCAGCACGTGAAAGGGAAAAAGAAAATGAAAAGCGAGCAGATGTTCAGAGGGTTCAGCGTCGCCGCGGGCGGTGACCGGTTCGACGAACATATCAAGTTGGGGGGCGAGCCGAACGATTGCAAAGTTTCGGCGCAGGATACCGACGGAAAAATGTGCGTCTTTGAGTTTGTCGGCCATGGCGGCGGACCGCGGCACCTTCATTATGAGCAGGACGAGTGGATTTATGTCATGGAAGGCGAATTCGAGGTCCACATCGACAAAAAGCAATTGCGGCTCGGACCGGGCGAATCGGTTTTCATTCCCCGCAAGGTTTCCCATGTTTGGGCGTCAACGAACGGCCAGCCCGTCCGAATTATCAACGTCTATCAGCCCGCCGGAAAAATGGAGGACTTTTTTCGCGAAATCGCGCGGCCTTTTCCCGATCTGCCAACCGCCGAGCAAATGGCTGACAAGAGCTATACTCGAACGCAGATAGAATCGATGCATCGGTTTTTCGATGCACATGGAATGGACATGACGGGACCACCATTGGGGCATGAGTTTCAGGAACCGGCCTGATCGTCGCGCCGACGCGGGCAGCGGCACCCCAGTCTTTTGCGAGGGCTGAGTCTAACGCCTTCCAGTTCTTCGCCTTAAATATTCCTTTCGCAAGAAAAATGGCACTTTGGCTGCTGTAAAAGCGCCTCGAAACCGTTGCAATTTTGTAGAAATGCGCCAAAAGCGGCTTCGCGTCACGGACTCGATGGCGGGATTTGGCGGGGCAAAAACTATTATTCAAATGGATCCGCGCACCTTAAATGGGAACGATCAAACGGGCCGCGAGGCGGGTTCGCCAATCTCGGCCGGTCTGTCGGAATTGGCCGGGGGCAACCCCGTGGTCGATACGCGGATGTTGTTCGAGGCAATGTTGGATAACATCCCCGACCGGATTTATTTCAAGGACGTTATATCACGATTCCTCAAAATCAATAAGGCGCTGGCGGACCGGTTGGGGCTGGCTCACCCTGATGAGGCCATTGGCAAAACAGATTTTGATTTTAACGCTCCCGAAATGGCGCGCGAGTATTTCGAAGACGAGCAGGCCATTCTCCAAACTGGCGAGCCGCTGATCAACAAAATCGAAAAGAAGATCCTGCCCAACGGTGAACCCGCCTGGACTTCCACGACCAAGGTGCCCTTGCGCAATCGTGACGGTGTGGTGGTGGGCATTGTGGGAATCAATCGCGACATCACCGATTTGAAAGCGGCCGAACAAAAGATTGAAACGATCAATCGCGAACTGCGCGAAGCCTCGCGGCAGGCGGGCATGGCGGAAGTCGCGACCGGCGTGTTGCACAATGTCGGCAACGTCTTGAACAGTGTAAATGTGGCTGCGGGTGTTTTATCCGACCGGTTGAATCATTCGAAATCGTCGAGCGTCAGCAAACTTTCCAAGCTGCTGGTGGAGCGCCAGGGAGACCTAGGCGAATTCCTATCGGCGGATGCACGCGGCCGCACCGTGCCGGCTTATCTTCAGCAGCTTTCCGAACATCTCGAAAAAGAACAGGCGGACATGCGCCGGGAGTTGAACGAACTGGTGATGAACGTGGAGCACATCAAGGAAATTGTGGCCACGCAACAGAACTACGCGCGAGTGCTCGGTGTGGCCGAGGTGGTGGACTTGTCCGACGTGCTGGAAGATGCGATCAAGATTCACGGCGGGGCGTACGAACGCCACGGGATCAAACTGATCCGGCAATACGACTCGATTCCGCAGACGGCGGTGGACAAGCACAAGGTGATGCAAATTGTCATCAACTTTCTTGCCAACGCCAAGTACGCGTGCGATGCGGGCGGCAAGGAGCAGAAAACCGTCGCGGTGCGAATCAAACGCCTGGGCGAGGACCGGGTTAAAATCGAAGTGGCAGACAACGGGATTGGGATTGCGCCGGAGAATTTGACGCGAATTTTTTCCCAAGGTTTCACGACGCGCAAGGGCGGGCACGGATTTGGGCTGCACAGCGGCGCGCTGGCGGCGAAGGATCTCGGAGGCACCACCAGCGCGGAGAGCGCGGGAATCGGACAAGGGGCGACTTTTACGCTGGAGGTGCCCCTGGTTGATCCGAGCAATCACGGGAAAAGCTGACGGCGGCGGCTCGCGCGCTGCCAATCAATGAACGGGGGCGGGTTCGACGGATTTCACTTCGTTTGTGTCCGCAGATTTTTCAGATGACTGGGCGGAGGATGGCTTGGGTTCTTCTTTCTTTTCCGCGAGCAATTCCGACCTGGGTTTCAGCAACGGATCCACCTCCCAACCTGGCATGAGATAGGTCCAATTTTCAAAACTCTGTTCCTGTTTGAATTTGTCTTTCAACTTCTGCTGGGCATCGTTGTAGATTTTGTCGATCTTCGGTTTGTCTTCCGGCTTTTCGTTCACGCCGACTGGCCGGGGAGGAAAATTGGCGGTGATGGAAAGTGTCACGAGATAATCGTCGTTGGTTTTGGCGCCGATGTTGAACGCGTAATTGAAATCATCGAACGTTTCGATTTTCAGGATGGTGGGCTTGTTGGTTCCCAGTTGATCCGCCTTCGATTGCGGCAACACGTCGGTAAAACTCGCGGAGCTGAAAGGACTGGTAACACCTGAGCTTTTGGAGGAGTCCAGCTCTTCGCCGGACCTCGCATCCGCCAGGGTCCATTCGCCGGCCTCCGTTGCGCGCGTGAGTTTCCAGGAATTGGTCGTGACGGGAAAAACGGCTGCGATTGATTTGGGCTTTTCGACATGGATGAAATCCTTGTTCAACCATTGCTCGGGACCGGAATTAACGTTGTCGAGCGGGTCGGAGATGAGCGCAACGTTCGACGTGTTCGTACCGGCTTTGACAAAGCGGCCATCGGGAAAGCCTTCATCGCCTCCCATTTGAGACGGGGCAGAGGGTTTGCGCAGGTGTTTTTTTCCGGCCAGCAATGTGCGAATCGGCTGGTTGCTTTGGCCGAGGAATTCGACGACGGTCGCGGAGTTGCTCCCCTGCCCCGTCGTAAGATCCATGCGCGCCAGTTCCGTGGGGCTGGCCGGTTCGGATTGGACAATTTTCAAATCGCGGACCTTGAGCAGAAACTCGCTGATTTGGGAAAAGTTGGCCGGGTAATCGCCGCGCTGGCCCACGCGCCACAAGCCGTCTTTTTTCACGAGATCCACATCATTCGTTGCGTGCTGGATGGAAATATGGGTGACGTCGTTGAAGGGAAAATCGCCCAATAATTTTTTGCCAACTTCGGCGTTAGATTCCGTCCAGGAAGCGCTCTGGCGGTTGTGGAGAACAATGCCGGCGGCGCCGATAAGGATGACAAGGACGATTAGAATTCCGAGTTGTTTCAGATTCATTTTGCCGAAGTGCGTTTGCGTTTGAAAATTGCCAACCCGATGCCCACGAGGGTGACGGCCAACGGCATCGCGGCGATGTTGATCCATTCCACGCGATGCTGGAGCGAGACGACGTCCCGCCGCAAATCCTTTTGGACGGTGCGCAAATCCGTGCTGGTTTTGGCCTCGGTTTTTTTCAGATTCTCAATCTCCGCCTGTTGTTCGGGCGAAAGGATGAAGCGCTGGTCCTGGCTTTTCTGCTGCTGCAATTCATTGAGCCGCGCATTGGCCTTATCCCGGCTGTCCTGCAACTCCTTGATTTTATCCATGAAACGAGCCTGCGCTTGAGCCTCGATTTTCTTCACGCGCGTGAACGGATGCTCGAGCACGGCCCGGCTGCGCACGGCGATCAGGTTATTGTCGCCGGAGAGTTGTTCGACGAGATTTTGGGCGAAGTTAAGGTTCGCGTTCATGGCCGTGGACATGGTGCCAAAGGGCGTATTGACTCGCCGCAGGGTGAAGCCGTCATAAATCATGTCCGAATCGCCAATAAGGACGACGGTGTTGTCCTCTTTCGTTTCCTTGAGCGACGTGTCGGTTTTCTTTTCGGTGGGTTTGTCTTTTGCGTCGTCCTTTTTGTCCACGGGTTTGCCGTCGGGAAAGGCGGTTTTGAATTTTCCGGTCAGGCGCACCGCGAGGGCATACTCGATGCCGGACGGTTTGAAGTCTTTGAGGATATTTTCGCCGGAAAGATTCGCCGTCATGCTGTCCACTAATTGCGAATCGGGCGTGGTGTGCAACAGGACCGTTTCGTTCAGCCCCGGCGCGGGCTTGCCGGTGAAGGCGCCGCCGGAGAAATACCAGATGTTATCCAACTCGGCGGTGGCGATGTCGTTGGAATTGATGCCTTCAGGCGTCAGCGCGAGCCAGACCGGATGCTGCTGGGTGGTGTCGCCTTCTTCGCCCAGGTTCATGGTGAAATCGCGGTCGGCGACGACTTTGGTGGTATCGAAATCCAGGCCCCAGGCCTTGAGCAATTTGTCGAGCGAGGAACCGCCGCTGGGCATCTGGCCCATCATGGGGTTCTGATTGTGGCTGTCCACCTGGGAGGAGGAATCGAGGAAGGCGATGAGTTTTCCGCCGCGCATGATGAATTGATCGAGGGCGTATTGGGCGGCGTCGGAAATATCGCGCGGATGAATCACGATGAGCACTTTGATGTCGTCATCGATGGCGGAGGCGTCCATGGCGACGCGTTTGACGGTGAAATCATTTTGCAACTCGGTAATCAATTGCCACGGGGGCTGTTGTTGTGGCTGCTGGCCCATCTGTTGCATCATGGGATTGGGTTCCGCACCAAAAACCGGCAGCACGCTCATGACGCCAATGACGGGCTTTTCGGGCGTGACCGCCCGCGTAATCGCGCGGGAAATGTCGTACTCCAATTGGCGCTCGCGGTCGGGCGAAAGAAACGGAATGGCCTGCTTGGAGTCCAGCCCCTGGCTGACCGCCAGGCCTAGATAAAATCGCTCGCCGTCGGGAAGGTTTTGAGCGTCGATGCCGTCCAGGCGCGCGGAATCTTCCGCATCTGAGTCGGGCTGCGGGTCAATTTTTTCGACCACGATTTTGCCATGGCCGGCCTGGCGATATTCCTCGAGGAGGTCCTCGACTTTTTTGGCGTAGGATTTCAGGTAAACGGCCATGGGAGTCGCGTTCTCTGCGCGGGTACAGTAGAAGCGGAGTTTCACCGGCGCATCGAGTTTGCCCAGGATGGCCTTGGTGCCGCCGGAGAGCGTGTAGGCCTTTTCCTTAGTCAGATCGACGCGATCATGCACCGCGCCGGTGACGAAGTTGAAGCCAATCAAAATCGCGGCCATGATGATGACGCCGGCGATGGAGTAGAGAATTGTTTCGAACGATTTTTTCTGCATGGAAATTCCTTTTTTAACCCGCCCGATGACTGCGCAGGATGACGCTCGTGGTGAACAGCGAGAACACAATTATGGAGAGGAAGAAAATAATGTCGCGCGTGTCGAGGATGCCTTTTTGGAAGCCATCGAAGTGGGTCAGGAAACCAAACGAACTGACGAAGTCCGCGCCTTTCGGCCCGATGAGGCCGGACAAAAAGCCAGTGACGCGCGGCAGACCCGCCAGCACCAAGACCAGGCAGGCGACGACGGCCATGATGAAACTGACGACCTGCGTGCGGGTCATGGCTGACGTAATGCAACTGACCGCGAGATACGCGCCGGCCATGAGCCAACTGCCGACGTAGGCGGCAAAGATGACGCCATTATCGGGAAGACCGAGGTAGTTGACGGTGATCCAGATGGGAAAGGTCAGGATCAGGGCGACACCGAGGAAGATCCAGGAGGCGAGGAATTTTCCGACGATGGCCTGCCAGGCGGTGATGGGCATGGTGAGCAGGAGTTCAATGGTCCCGACTCTTCGTTCCTCCGACCACAATCTCATGCCCACCGCCGGCACGAGAAACAGGTAGAACCACGGGTGCCACATGAAGACGGGATTCGTCAGCGATGCTTCCGGCTGCTCGAAAAAGCCGCCGAACATGAAAATAAATATGCCCGAGACGAGCAAAAAAATGACGATGAACACGTACGCCAGCGGTGAACTGAAATAGGTGGCGAGTTCGCGTTTTGTAATGGTTTTGATATTTGCCAAAGCGTTCATTGCTTCTCCTCTTTCACTGTGTCGGGCATGGTGATGCTCCGGAAAACTTCATCGAGCCGCCCTTCCTCGGTGTGCAATTCCTCAATGCGCCAACCCTGCGCGGCGTCGGCAATACTGTGCGCGAGGGCGCCGTTTGCGCTCGTCTTAGGAAAGACGCGGGCGGTGACTCCGCTGGCGTCCTCTTTGATCACGGTGACGCGCTTGACGGTGGGGAGCTGCGCCAACCTCTGGCTAACAGTTGCGCCATTGACTCCGGTAACGCGCAAGGTGACCGCGCCCGCCCATTCGGATTTCTGACGCAACTCGGCGGGCGTGCCGTTGGCGACGATTCTGCCGCGGTCGATGATGATGGCGCGCGAACAAACGGCGTCCACTTCCTCCAGAATGTGAGTCGAAAAAATAATGGCTTTTTTCTCACCCATGCGGCGGATGAGATTGCGGATTTCGTGCTTCTGGTTCGGGTCGAGGCCGTCAGTTGGTTCGTCCAGCACGAGCACGTCCGGATCGTGAATAATGGATTGCGCGAAACAAGTGCGGTGACGGTAACCTTTGGAAAGTGTTTCGACACTTTGATGCTGCACGGATTCGAGGAAACACATTTCGATGGCGCGCGCGACGGCATTTTTCCTCGCGTCACCGCGAAGCCCGCGCAACTCGGCGGCGAAACTCAAAAAACCGTGGACGGTCATGTCGGTGTAAGCGGGCGCGTTTTCGGGCAGATAACCAATGAGGCGCTTGGCGGGAATGGGATTTTCGACCATGTCGAAGCCGCCGACGGTGACCGTACCTTCGGTGGGCGGAATGAAGCCGGTGATCATTCTCATGGTGGTGGATTTGCCGGCGCCGTTCGGCCCAAGAAAGCCGAGCACTTCACCTCGTTGCACCGAAAAAGAAATGCGGTCAACCGCCCGTTTGGTGCCGAAAATTTTAACCAGATTTTGAACGTTAATCATATTGGCGAAGCGCAGCGCGCCGATTCCTGCCGCGAACGACTGCTCGGAATAGCGAGTCCCGCAAGAAAAGTAAACGGGATTTTCACCGCCATTGTTTTTGACGGCGGATTTGCGTACATTCCCGCTTACATTGTTACTTTTGGAAAAAAATCTCTCAATGATGTTCAAATTTTTTTTGAAACTGTTTCTGAAAGTTTTGCCGAAAGACACATTTGCCCCTTATTTTAAGCCGTTTTTTTTGAGCCTGGCGCTGCTCGGGCCCATGGGTTTCGGCGGCTGTTTGACGGGGCCGCCGCTGCCAAAAGTGAATCTTTCCGAACCCGGCTGGAACGTGCGGCAGGGACAGGCCGTGTGGCGTCCAAAAAAAGACGGGCCGGAAATCGCCGGTGAACTTCTGGCCGCGACGCGCGCGGACGGCTCGGCGTTTGTGCAATTCACAAAAACGCCCTTCCCCTTCGCCATCGCTCAGATGTCGCCGCGCGGGTGGCAGATTGAATTCCCGCCGCAGAATAAACATTTTGCCGCGCCCGGATCTCCGCCGGCGCGCATCATCTGGTTTCAACTTGCCGATGCGCTGCTCGGAAAACCGGTGGCCAAACACTGGGCGTGGAGCAACTCGGAAGCGAACTGGCAATTGGAAAACTCCTCTTCCGGCGAATCGTTGGAAGGTTATTTCACCCAATGACGCTTCCCCGCCGAGTTATCGTTGGGTTATGGATTGTCCTGCCGGTGCTCATCGCGATTGGCGTGGCGCGGCTGCGTTTCGATGTTGAAGTACTGGATCTATTGCCCTCGAACAATCGCGCTGTGGAGGGCTTGAAGCTTTATCAGCAACATTTTTCCAATGCGCGCGAATTGATCATCACGGTGCGCTCGACGGACGCGCAGCAAACTGAAACTGCGGCGCGGGCGATTGCCGACCGGTTGCGGCAGCAGACCCATCTCGTCACGAGCGTGACGTGGCAGCCGCCGTGGCTGGAAAATCCCGCGCAAACATCCGAGCTGATTGCTTATTTGTGGTTCAACCAGCCGCCTGCCGTTTTTGGCCAACTCATCAATCGGCTCGCGCCGGAAAAGCTTCCGGCGGCGCTGGCCGATGCGCGCGACGAACTCGCCGGCTCGATGTCGCCGGATGTCATCGCGCGGCTGAGTTACGATCCGCTGCGGCTGACGCAATTGCCCGAGAGCGTGGCCGGCGCAGCGCCGAATTTCGCGCAGGGCGGGGATTTATTCAGTTCGCGCGACGGCAAATTCCGGATCATTTTCGTGGAGGCAAATACTCCGCTGGCGACCTACAAGGAATGCTACGCCTGGCTGCAGACGATTCAAGCGCAGGTGGACAGCGCCCGCGCGGACAACCATTTGTCGCCGGACACAATTTTCGAATACACGGGCCGGCCGGCGTTTGTTTCGGAAATTGCGCGCGGCATGGAGCATGACATCACGATTTCGGTGGGCGGCACGTCGGTCATTATTGCGATTTTATTCTGGCTGGCGCATCGGCGAGTGAAACCGATGCTCTGGCTGCTGACGTTGCTGGCGCTGATTCTAGCAGGCACTTTGGCGCTCGGCGGCTTGATTTACGGCAGCATTAACGTGGTGAGCATGGGTTTCGCGGCGATTCTGCTGGGGCTGGCGGTGGATTACGCGGTGGTGCATTACCAGGAGGCGCTGGCGCATCCGGATTTGTCGGTGCCGGAAATTCGGGGCGCCATCGCACCGAGCATTTTTTGGGCGGCGACCACGACGATCTGCGCTTTTTTGGTTTTGAACTTTGGCGGACTTCCGGGACTTGGGCAATTGGGCACGCTGGTGGGGGTCGGTGTGGCGCTGTCGGCGTTTGTCATGATTTTTGCATTTTTGCCGCCACTGTTTCCGGAGCGAAGGAAAGCAAGAGCGGCCCTCACCCCTGCCCTCTCCCATCGGATGGGAGAGGGGGAAGTTGTTCCAGCGGGGAAAATTGGCGTGGGCACTTCGGTTCGCGCTGGCGGCGCGCACGGAGTGGCGCGCCCTACCGGTGCGCCGAAAAATTCGGGCGTGGTGTTTGCAATTACGGCAGGCGTCATTTTATTTTCCATTGTCGTTTTGCTTTTTGGCATTCCGAAAATGGATCCAACGGCAAATGCCCTTCGTCCGCGCAACAGCAAGGCCTACGCAGCGCTTGATCGAATCCAGCAGCAATTAGGTCAGAAAAAGGAGCCCCTTTGGCTGCTCCTCGCCGGAACCAGCGAACGCGAGGTCGCGCGAAAGCTGGATGCCGCCAAACCGATTCTGGAACAGGCAGCCAGCAATCACGTGCTGGCCGGTTTCACGCTCGCGAGCGCGCTTTGGCCGCGGCCGGATTTTCAGCTGGCGAACCGGCCGGTGGCGCTCAAGCTTTCCGAAGGACGCGATGTGATTCGGAACGCGATTTTAACCAATGGTTTCACCGAAACCGCCTTCGGCCTGGGCGGGGGAATTCTCGACACGTGGCGGCGCGCGGCGGAAACGCCCGGAGTTTTTTGGCCCACCAATGATTTGGACCGGTGGATTTTCGAGAAGCTCATTGCGCGCACTTCCACAAACTTTTACGCCCTCGGCTTCCTTTATCCGGGCGAAAAAAATTCCGACGCCAGCATTTCGCGACTGGAGCAGGAGTTGGAAACGGAAAACGATGTGTGGCTGTCCGGATGGCAATTGCTGGGGCGCGCCGTGCTGGGAAGCGTGATGAAAAACCTGTGGAAGCTGGTCGTGCCGATGGTCGGCCTGGTGCTGCTGTCGCTGTGGCTGGCCTTCCGGCGGCCAACGGAGATTCTGCTCAGCCTGTCGATCCTGTTTCTCAGCGGGCTGCTGCTATTATCGGTGATGCACCTGGCCGGCTGGTCCTGGAATTTGCTCAATCTGATGGGGCTTCCGCTGATTTTGGGGACGGGCGTGGACTACAGTATTTTTATGCAGCTCGCGCTGCGGCGTTATCATGGTGATTTGGGCATGGCGCATCGCGCCGTGGGACGGGCGTTGTTGTTGTGCGGCGCGACAGCCGCGGCTGGATTTGGCGCGCTGACTTTTTCCAGCAACGCGGGGATGTCGAGTCTGGGGCAGGTTTGCGCTGTCGGCATCGGTTGCAATATGTTAATTTCGGTTTTCCTGCTGCCAACCTGGTGGGCCACACTGACGAAGAAACGAACCAATACCGCATCCTGATGCCTCCCGCCGCTTCCATTCCCAAACATCAACTCGAAGCTCCTTCGTCGCTCTACCGCGCTGAATTCTGGCGGATGGGTTTGGGGTTCGTGCATTTCGTGCCGCGGGCAGTTTGCGTGAGATTTGGGCGTGCGCTGGCGAATTTCTATTGGCTGCTGGCCCGCGAGCGGCGCGAAGTGGTAATCCAAAATCTTTTGCCGGCGTTGAACAACGATCGCGCGGCGGCGGTAAAGAAAGCGAAGGAGCTCATTCATGGGTTTGCGATCAAGGTGGTTGATCTTTGGCGGTACGAAGCTGGTTTGCCAATCGAGAACACGTTCGGCCATGCTACGGGATGGGAGCGTTTTGAAAAGGCCGTGGCGCAAAAACGCGGCGTGCTCCTGCTGACGCCGCATCTTGGCAATTGGGAATTCGGCGGCCCGTGGCTGACGCAAAAAGGCATCACGCTGCAGGTGATCACGATGGCCGAGCCGGGCCGGAACTTCACGCGGCTCCGGCAGGCCTCGCGCGCGCGATGGAACATCGAGACGCTCGTGATCGGCACGGACCCGTTCGCGTTTGTGGATATCATCCGGCGGCTGGAGGCGGGCGCGGTAATCGCGTTGCTGATTGACCGTCCCCTGCCCACCACTTCCGCAACCGTCAATCTTTTTGGAAAACCATTTGCGGCCTCGACGGCCGCGGCCGAACTGGCGCGGGCCTCGGGTTGCGCGCTGCTGCCGGTTTACCTGCCGCGGCGCGGCGACACTTACGAGGCGCACGTGCTCCCGGAAATTTCCTATGACCGCGCCCTTTTGCGCGACATGGCGGCCCGGCAACAGCTCACTCAAAAAATCGTGACGGCTTTCGAGCCGGTCATACAACAACACATTGAACAATGGTACCAATTCATTCCTGTGTGGCAGAAATAAAAGCTCCACATTCCAAAATCCAAGTAGTTCCAATGAAGCTCCAAGATACAAACTCCAAACAAGTTCGCCGCGTAATCTGTTTTAGACATTGGAGCTTGGTTTTTCTATGGAGCTTGGTGCTTGGAGTTTGGAACTTCGGCGCGCACGCCGCTGAGACTAACGACGTTTTAACCGCCTGGCTCAACGCGCAAACCAAGATTCACACGTGGTCGGCTGATCTCACGCAAACGCGCATTCTGAAATCGCTCACGCAACCGCTCACGTCCGCGGGGCATGTGTGGTTTGAAGCACCGAATCGATTCCGCTGGGAGCTGGGGCATCCGCCGCAGACGATTGCGGTGCGCGGGCCCGAGGAGATGCTGGTGATTTATCCACGGCTGAAACACGCCGAACGTTATCCGCTGACGGGCGACCAGGCGGGCCAGTGGCGCGATGTGATGAAGCTGCTCGAAGCGGGGTTTCCGCGCAGCCAGGGGGAAATGGAGGCGCAATACAACGTGCTCGCGCAACGCACGACGAACGACGTTTGCGAACTGACGCTGCAACCGAAATCCGCCACGGCGCGAAAAATGATGCCGCAAATCAAAATCGGGTTTTCCACGGCAGATTTTTCGCTGCGCTCGACGGAGTTGCAGTTTGCGGACGGGTCGATCATGCGAAATGATTTTAAAAATGCGGAAGTGAATCCGAAGCTCGATGATTCGCTGTTTACGCCGACACTAGAGAGTGATTACAAGATTTCGGAGCCATTTAAAAACAAATGAATCCGGAGCAGTCAAATTGCGACGGTCACAGACCGCCGCTACATAACGCATGAGTGACGCGCTGAAACTTTTGCCGCATGGGCCGGAGTTTCGCTTCGTGGACCGCCTGCTGCGGCTGGAACCGGGCATGAGCGGCGCGGGTGAATATTTGGTGCGCGGCGACGAGCCGTTTTTGCACGGGCACTTCCCCGGAGAACCAATCTTCCCGGGAGTGTTGCTAGTGGAGGCCGCAGCGCAATTGGCGGGAACGGTTGCGCAAAGTGATCCGCAGATTCACCCGATGGCGGGATTGAAGCTGACGGCAATGCGGGGGATTAAAATTCTGGGAACGGCGCGGCCCGGCGAAATCATTTGCCTGGAGGCGAAAGTTTTGAATCGATTGGGGAATTTGGTGCAGGCGCAGGTGAGCGCGAGTGTGAATGGACAGGTGGTGATGCAGGGGGAATTGACCCTGAGTGGGAATGCACTCGGACGTGCCTGACCAATCAAGTCGTCTTTTCCAAATACCGTTTTCGCCATTCGACGCGGGAGAGTTTTCCACGCTGGGAGGCGAAGAGTGATTCGACCAGCCACCATTCGCGCGGAACCTGCCAGGCGGGGAGTTGCGCGAGGAGAAATTGTTTCAACGCATCGCTGGCGACGCTCGTCTTCGCGGAAACGCAGGCCACTATCGTGTCGCCGCGCTGCGCGTCCGAACTTGGCACGCCGAACACGACGCATTCGCGCACGCCGGGATGGGTGAGCAGTATTTTTTCGATGCTCTCGGGGGAAACTTTTCTGCCCGCAACGTTGATTTGATCGCCGGCGCGACCGCGAAAGTAAACCAGCCCATGGGAAATTTCGGCGAGGTCATTGGTGCGAAAAACGCCGCCCGCCAGTCTCCCGCCCGGCTCCGGCCAATAGCTTTGGCCGACGGCTTTGCTCCGCACTTCGAGGCATCCATCATCGCCGACCGCGAGGTCCACATTGCGCATGGGCGCGCCGGCGCAGGAATCATCCTGACGCGGGGCGGCGGCGGCATCGTAGGCGATTCCACCGCATTCGCTGCTGCCGTAAAAGTTGTGAATTTTCAAGCCGCCGCTGGCAAATATGTTTTGCTCGAGGGAAACTGGCAACGGCGCGCCGGCGGAAATCGCGAGGCGGATGTTGCGCGGTATCGCGCCGGCGTCGTGCCACGTGCGCCAGAGCGCGGGGACGGCGGCGAGGGTGATGGACGGTTCAGTTTTGGCAGCCTGCCGGACAATTTCCGGCAACGGCGCGCCGGCCAGGACCAAGGGAATGCCGTGCAATAACAGAGGCAGGACGAGATTTGAAAACCCGTACGAGTGGGCGAGTGAAATGACACCGAGGTTCGGCCAGTCCGATCGCAAGCCCATGGTGGCGACGATGTTTTCAGCATCAGCCATCAACTGGGAGGCGGTAAAGGCAACGAAGCGCGGCGAGCCGGTGGTGCCTGAGGTCATTTTCAGGTGAACAATTTCTGCGGGCAGGCCGGGCGGGATTTCCGGCGCTCGCTGGTCGGCCTCCATCGGGCAAATGATTTTTCCCGCGCGCCAGGTGCGCAGCACGGCCAGAATGAATTCGGCGGAAAGGCCGGAGGGAAAAAGAATATCCTGGCTGCCGCTGGATGAGGCATCGACGGCCGTTTCCAATTCATGAAAAGTCCATTGACGGCCGGAAGGCAGGTCGCGCAGGGCGAGTTCCTCCGGGCGGGCGCGCGCAATTTCAAGCCATCGTTCGTAAAGCATT
Organism: Verrucomicrobiia bacterium; assembly: GCA_035552155.1. Classification (GTDB taxonomy): domain Bacteria; phylum Verrucomicrobiota; class Verrucomicrobiia; order Limisphaerales; family DASXHY01; genus DASXHY01. The sequence continues at coordinate 202,317 of DASZLX010000018.1, forward strand.
GCAGTCAGGTAGCGCGAATATTATTAGGGACGCGCATGGGAAGAGGTGTCGGGAGGGGAAAAATAAAGTCTCTGTCCAATCCTCAATCGCGACCAATCAGTGCCGGGATTCAGAGCGAAAAGGTTTCCGAGCGGCAAACACAGGTGTCGCGAAATCAGAGCGGCGGTATCGCCCGGCTGGACTAAATAAACCCTGGATTCAGGAAACGCGGAGGCAGGAAGCGGATACACTGGCTGGTAATTCCGTGCCAGGCGGCCGTTACGCGCATCACCCTTCGACGCGCAAGCAGCGGCAAAGAGCACACAAAGCAGAAATGCGATATTGAAGTTGCGGATGCGCACGTCTAATTCTCTTTCACATTCACCGGAATCATTTTGAAGTTTTTGGTTTCATTCTTCCAGGTCACGGTCACGCGAGAGATTTTGCGGGAGTCACCCGAAGCCAATAAATAATCGACGGTCGTTAGTCCAGCAGTTGCGCGAGTAAAGTAAGGTGCGGGCAGGGAAAGTCCATCCGGGGATTTTGCATCGATGGTGATTTTTTCGGCGTTGGTTAGCCCAAACTCTTCAAAATTCGCCGAACCGATACGCAATCTGAGCAACCCAAATTGTCGAACATCGACGACATCGATCCAGAAATCCACGCCTTTTATTGCCTGGGCGTCGCTTTTCGAAACAATTTCGGGCAGGGCATTCGTCAGATCCGCGTGACAAACAGTGATTGAAGATATTAATGCGATGAGCAGGGACCACAATGCGCCGCGATGGGAGACCGCCCTATTGTTTCTGGTTCCTGTTTCGCCAAAATATTTTACTTGCACACCCCAAGGAATACACGAATAGCTTTTGGAGCAAGACAGAATGGATAGAAAAACCGAAATCCGAAATTTGAAATCCGAAAGAATCCTTCGGCCGCTTTCGTTCGTTTTTTTGGCGGTCTCCCTGCTGGCTCTGTGCGGCTGCGCGGGACGGCGGCCATTCATTGGCGAGCGGCCCTTTGATTTTCAAAAGGATTCGTTCGCCTACCCCAACGCGCTTGTCTGGGATTATCATTTCGATGCGAACGGGAAATGGGTGCATCAACGCCACGAACCGCCGCCGGATTATACGCATCATTGTTTCGTGGTGGCCCGATCGGCGCGGCAGTTTTTTGAAAACGCGAGGTTTGAGCCGGCGTTGCCACCCGCCTCGGAAGCGACTTATCGCCGGCTGATTCGCCGCGTTGTCTCGGTGGACCCGTCGCGTCCCCTGCCCGATTTGAAAAAGGTTGTGATCCCGGGATACGCGAACCTGAGGGATTTCAGCGCGGCGCAGGAAAAACTTCTGAAGGCCGAATGCGGCGGGGCGTGGCAGAGTTATTTTCAGCGCGGACATTGGAGGATGGTTTTTCCATTCAGCCGCGCGCACCAGGAGCGGACGGCGGAGCAGTTGCTGGCGGACTTGAAGGAGAACCGGCCGCCGGTGGTGCATGTGGTGCGTTTTCCGCAATTGACGATCAACCATTCGGTGCTGCTGTTTGATGCGAAGGAAACGAACACGCAAATTCTGTTTTCGGTGTATGACCCCAACAAACCGGACAGTCCCAAGACGCTGACTTATGATCGAGCGAGCCGAACATTCGCGTTCGCGGGGAACGATTACTGGCCGGGCGGACGGGTGGATATTTACGAGATTTACCGGAGTTGGGATTACTAACTGCGGATGAATGGATTTTTGGATGGATGGATTGGGGGATTGCGCCATCAAATCACGAATCCATTTGAAGCCTCTTTCACGGCCTCACACCTGCTGCTACGATGCTCTAAAGCCGTTCGCGGCCGGCGTAGCCGGAATCCAGGTCGTGCCAGAATTCGATGTCGTCCTCGTCTTTTTCCCAGCACAGGAAAACTTCCTTGCCGCCGATGATAGCGGGGAAATCGAGCAGGCCGCGATCGAGGTCCTTAACGAGAATTTCGCGGCGATTGAATTCATCCATCGCGCCGCGGAAATCGGCCATGGTGCGCGCCCAACGATTGACGAGTTCGCCGCCGGCATCGCGGCCGGGGTCCATGAGGGCGCTGAGGCGCTTGTCGTATTTCAGCAGATTCTCGCGCGCCTGCTCCACCTGTTGGAGCCATTTGCGGACCTGCGGCAGCAGCGCCTTGGCTTCCTCGCGTGTGTAATGCCTGGTGAAGTGGTGTGCCATCAGTGAAGGTTTTTATTTGCCGGCCGAGTCAATTTTTTTGCGAACTGTTTCGTCCGCTTCGAGCGAAAGCGACTTGTTCCACGCCTGCCGGGCCTTGTCTTTCTGGCCGAGCGCATTGTAAATGTCGCCCAAGTGATCGTACACGGTGGCGTCTTCCTCTTCGGAAAATTGAATGGCTTTGAGCGCGTAATCGAGCGCGGGTTTGTTTTGGTGCAGCTTGTAGAGCACCCAGGCCATGCTGTCCAGATAAGCGGCGTTCTTCGGGTCGGATTTCAACGCCCGGCTGATGAGGTCCCGGGCCTTATCGAGTTTTTCGCCACGGTCGGCCCACATAAAACCGAGATAGTTCAGCGCCTCGGCGGAATCCGGCGCGAGTTTCAGGCAGTTTGAAAAATAGGTTTCCGCGCGCGCGTAGTCTCCCGTGCGCTCGCAGGCAGCGCCCAGTTGAAAATAGAACGTGTCCGTAAGGCGCGACGGGTCGGTGTTTTTGGCCAGGATTTCCGCCGTGGTGAAATGTTGCAGCGCGTTGGTGAAGTCTTTTTCCTGGCTACAGGCCATGCCGGAAAGGTATTCGCCCATGAAATTCTGGGAGAAGCGGCGACGCGCGCGGCCGAGCGTTTCCAGGGCATCGGCGGTTTTATCAGCGCCCATCTGCGCGGTGGCGAGGTTGTAGTAGGCCAACTCAAAATCGGGACTGAACAAAATGGCGTTGCGAAAATAATCCATCGCCTTGACGTAATTCGTATTTTCGTAGGCGATGCCGCCGAGTTTGTAATAGGTCTGGGCGTCGGTGGGATTGTCGCGCGCGACGATTTCCAATTGCTCAGCGGCGCGCCTGGTGTCGTGATTCTGCAAATAGATGTTTGCCAATTCCTCGTGGACGGCGTCGTATTGAGGGGCGGTGTCGGGCAATTGTTTGACGGCAACTTCGTAAAACCGCGCGGCGTCATCGGTTTTTCCGAGGCGAACGAAGCCTTCGGCGAGGCGCAATTGCAGGCGCAGGTCGGAAGGATTCGTTTTAGCGGCGCGTTGCAGCAAGGATAGCGCGCGCGCATCGGCGGTCGATTTGTCCTGGGGCGAATCGATGCCCATATGAAAATAAAGTTCCGCCAATCCGATGAGAAACTCGGCATCAGCGCCCCGGACGCGGGAGGCTTCGTCGAGCAGCGTCCAGATTTCCGAGGTTTGCTTGTTCTGCGAAAAATCGAGGAAGAGGCTTTGATAACCGGCGATGGAGCGAGGATCCTTGCGGATCGCAGCGCGGTCGGCGGCGACGGCTTCGTTGGTGCGGCCCAGCTTGGAATAAACAAAGCCCATTTCCGCGAAGAGCGCGCCGGAGGCGGCGGGGTTGGTGGAGGCGCGGCTGAGGAGGTCGAGGGCTTTTTCCGGGCGTTTGGCCTGGAGGAATTGCTGCGCGACATCCAGCACCAGTTCTTCGTTCGTGGGATCCAGGAGGGCGGCGTTGTAATAATCATCGAGCGCGGACTCGGCCTCGAGATTCATTTCATGGATGACGCCGGCGGCGAAATGCGCGTGGGCATCGATCAGGTTTTTCAAATCGACATTAGTGGACGCGTCTTCGTGCGAAGGGGCGAGCGCGGCGTCGGTATTTTGGGCATCCGACGAGTCAAGTTGGCGGGTGACAGGGGCGGCGCCGGACGCTTTGGCAGGTCGTCCCTGCGGCGCGCGGCTGCCCGAGACCAACACACTGGCTGCGATTAAAATAACAGCAAAGCAACGAAACAGCATGTCGGTATAATAGTTCAAAGCGGCGCAACCCGCATTGACGAGTTGCGCCACGGTGACTTGAAGCCGGCAGCTTATTTCTGCCAGGTGCGCTTCTTGTGACGATTCAAGCGCAGCTTCTTACGCCGCTTATGTTTGTTGATTTTTGCCTTGCGGCGTTTTTTGATGGAACCCATAGGTTTTTTATTACACTTCCGACTCTAATCAGTAAACCACTTTGTTCAGTGGGTATTCAATGATGCCTTCCGCGCCCGCAGCTTTCAATTGCGGAATTAATTCACGGACGACGTGTTCATCAATGATGGTTTCGACGGCCACCCAGCCTTTGAGGCTGAGATTGGAAATGGTGGGATTGCGCAGCGCGGGCAGGCTCTTGAGCAACGAGGCGAGATTTTTTTCCGCGATGTTCATTTTCAGGCCCACTTTGGACTCGGCTTCCAGGGCGCCCTTGAGGAGCATGGACAAGGTTTCAATTTTTTTGCGCTTCCAGTCGTCGTTCCACGAGGCGTGATTGGCGATCAGGCGCGGAGTGGAACTGAGCAATTCATCCACGATGCGCAATTTATTGGCCTTGAGCGAGGAACCGGTTTCGGTGACTTCCACGATGGCGTCGACGAGTTCGTGGGCTTTGACTTCGGTGGCGCCCCAGGAAAATTCGACTTCGGCCTGGACGTTGTGTTTGCGCAAATATCTTTTCGTGAGATTGACGACTTCGGTGGCGATGCGTTTGCCCTGGAGATCCTTGACGGATTTCACCGGGGAATTCTCAGGAACGCACAAGACCCAGCGCGCGGGGCGGCGGGACACTTTGCTGAACAGGAACTCGCCGACTTCGTGAACCTTGGAGCTGTTCTCCTGAATCCAATCATAACCGGTGATGCCGCAATCGAGATAGCCGTGCTCAACGTAGCGGCTGATTTCCTGGGCGCGAATCAGGCGGATTTCGAGTTCTTCGTCGTCCACGTAAGGGACGTAGGAGCGGCTGCTGACGGAAATATTAAAACCGGCCTTGGCCATCTTTTCGATGGTGGCCTCCTGCAAACTGCCTTTGGGCAGACCGAAACGTAATTTTTTATTGCTCATCTTATGCCGCCGGGCGTGCGTCCAACCGCCGGCGGGAATGGTTCATCACGAATTTCCCGACGCACATCCCCGATTGAATGCCAAGTTCGGCGGCGAAAAGCGAATTTTTTCTCGCGGGTCATCTCCGTGTAACCATAACTGGTGACTCGCGGGGGACAGGGGGTTTGGTATGTTTATCTCGTCATTGCGATGCAGAAATGCAGGTTACCGTGTGTGACGTAAGGCGTAAAACTGCGGCGCCGCATCAAAAGTGACCATGGATTTGAAGTTGTTCTCATAAGAGGCCGGAGTAGTGTCCGGCCTCTCTTTTTTTGTACCGGTAGGTTGTGCAGGTCTTCCCCCTGAATCCTGAACACTGCCCCCACCCCGCTCTATGCTTCGCTTCGCGACAGAGAGAATTTATCCGCGTCGGGTGAATTTTTTTCCACCAAGGTTTTCGAGGATTCTTTGCCACGCTTTATTTTTTCCAAATTACTCGACGGCCGTTCACGGAAATATCACCGCGGGCGAGAGCGGCGACGCATTGGGGATATAAATTATGCTCGGCGACGTGGATGCGCTGGTGGAGGGTCTCGGCGATGTCGTCATCCAGCACGGGGACAGTTTGCTGGCCGATGATCGGGCCGGAATCGACGCCGGCATCAACGAAATGCACGGTGCAGCCGGTGGCTTTCACGCCGGCTTCGAGCGCCTGCCGCCAAGCTTCCAGACCGGGAAAGGCCGGTAACAGCGAGGGATGGATATTCACGATGCGGCCTTCAAAGGCGCGCAGAAAATCTCCCTTGAGCACGCGCATGAAACCGGCGAGAACAATGAGGTCGACCCGCGCATCGAGCATCGCCTGGATATAACCGCGCTCGGCGTCTTCATCCAGTTTGGTGCGGAATTTTCCGGGGGCGATGAATCGGGCGGGAATGTTGCGTTGGCGGGCGTGGGCGAGGATGCCGGCGGTTTCGACATCGCTCAAAACGAGGGCGATGGTTGCGGGGATGGTTCCCGCGGCGCAGGCATCGGCGATGGCGAGGAAATTCGAGCCTTTGCCCGAACCCAGGACGCCGATGCGAAAGTTTCGCTGGTCGGTCATGGGTTTTACTTACAGGCAGCGGGGAGGATACCGCAAGCATTTGGTTGCGCGTAGTGCCTTCGCCTAAAGAAACGCGAGGCGGGGATGCCTCGTGAACTCGCAGGCGAGACGCCTGCGCTACGGGGGGCCGCTAGACTAGACGGCGAATTCGAAGACCACGTCTTTGACGCCCGGCAATTCCGCGCCGGTCTGGACATCGTGCCAAATCCCAGTTGCGGGGTCCTGATAGGCCAGGCAACGAAAACCCTCGCACTGCACGACGGCGACTTTTTTTGTCGCGGCGTGCCCTGGCGAGGCATGATTCATATTGTTGCTGGCTGGAACGTCGCTCATGAGTTCGGGTCAGGCCGCATTCGCACTGGTTTTACGAACGATGCTCTTCCGGTTTTTAAAGAGCTGCTGCCCAGAGCTCGCCGGGCAGCAGCCCGCAGACTCTGACTCCCCTCAACCCTAATTTTCCCGCCCCATCAGGTCCTGTGGGTAATACGCAACAGGTGGAAGAATCTTTCAAAAAAAGTAGAAAAAGCTGCCGCCTGATCTCGGGGCGGCAGCTACACACTGGAGGTACCCGCCTCAGCCCAACCCCTAAGCCCTATTTACCCATGCCCCAAATAGACAGGCCCTTTCCAGCGTGTAAGCTGCTATACGTAATCAATCGGCAAATCTTTCAAAAAAAATTAAAATTCTTTTTATCGCTGAAATAAGCCGATTTTGTGGGGTTTTTAAGCGGCTTTTTTATTCCTAAGGGCGTTTATCGAAGACATAATTTCACAAATGGCTATACGACTGATGGGCATTGGCGATGAAGCGTCGGATCTCCTGAGCGGGCAACTTCGCGTCGCGCGGGAATTGGGCTGGGAATTCATTGAAATGCGGGCGGTGCAAGTGCCGGGTGTTTCCAAGGCCAATTTTCACGATCTTTCCGATGCGGCGTTCGGGACGGCGGCGCGCGAGCTGGAGGCTGCGGGAGTCCGGGTTTATTGCTTCGCTTCGGCCATCATGAATTGGGCGAAAAAGGTGAGCGAGCCGTTCGAGACGACTTTGGCCGAGGTGAAGCGCACGATTCCCCGGATGCAACGGCTCGGCACAAAATACGTCCGTATCATGAGTTTCAAACCGGACGAGGATGAGCACAGGATTCCGAGGGAGGTATTTGGGCGCGTGCGCGACGTGACCAATATGTTTCTGGACGCGGGCATCCAGCCGTTGCACGAAAATTGCATGAATTACGGCGGCATGAGCTGGGAACACGCGCTGGAATTGCTCGACAAATGTCCCGGACTGAAGTGGCTGTTCGATTGCGCCAACCCGATTTCCAGCTTTGACCGCTCGAAGGCAAAGCCCTGGCCAATGCAGGATCCGTGGGAATTCTGGGTGCACGTGCGCGATTACGTGGAGCATATTCACCTTAAGGACGCGCGCTGGAACGCGGATGAAAAGAAGCCGGATTACACCTGGCCGGGCGAGGGAGACGGCCGGTTGCGGGACATTCTCAAAGATGCACTGGCGCGCGACTACCAGGGCGCGGTTTCGCTCGAACCGCATCTGGCGGTTATTTTTCACGACGCGAATTCAAAAATTAAGGACGAGGGGGCGTATCGCGATTTTGTGGAATACGGACGCAGGACGGAGGCGCTGATTCGGGAAGTGGAAACGGAATTGGCTGACGCCGCAACGCGACAGGCCAACTCATAGTGGCGGGGCGACAGAAAAAGTGAGAACCGGCCCCTTTCTGTCAGCTAAACCTATACACCCACACTCGAACCTTGTGTCCAATCAAGATGGCGTGTTCTATTTGTTGAAGCGATCGCCCATTTTTCCAACGGAGCTCGGCATAATCGCGTGGCCTGATTCATCGACCAGGGGCACTTCGCATTCGGACCAGTAGTAATGCAGTTTTTGGACGATGCCTTCCAGCCCATCGAGGCCTTGCGGTTTGACGATGAAAGAGCTTGCCCCCAGCAGGTATGCTTGGCGCACGTCATCGGGGTCGTCGGAGCCAGACAGCATTACGACAGGCACGATCAATATTTCGGGGTGCTCTTTGAGGTAAGATAAAATTTCGAAGCCATCACCTCCCGGCATTTTTAGATCGGTAAGAATAAAGCTAGGAAAGGGATACGCCTTTCGATTTGCATAAATGCCTTCTCCTTTAATGACGGCTAATGCTTCACCACCATTCCGTAAAGGCTGAATGCGATAGCCTACATTGAGTTTCTCAAAAGCCCGTTGGAGCAGAAAGCGGTCGTTCTCGTCATCGTCCACGATCAACAGCCCGAGAGCTCGGCTATGGCTGAGCCACCGGCGGTTGATGTCTTTCGCCACACCAACGAGTTTTGTGAAGTCAACCGGTTTGGTGTAATAACTTCCTGCCCCAAGGTCTTTTGCCCTTTTTTTGTCCTCGTCGCGATTTGACGAGGTCAGAACCGCAACCGGAGCAGGTTTAAGTGTTTTCTGTTCGCGTAACCACTGGAGGACTTCAAAACCATCTCGTTTAGGCATCTTCAAGTCCAGCACAACTACATCCGGCACGGGATAAAGCGCGTTATCATCGTAAGGCGCCTGGCGGGAAAGATACTTGATTGCTTCCTCGCCATCTGCCACATGGGTGAGGCGGTGGCGAAGGCCCAGCCCCGCAAACGCTCTCCGGAGGAACAAAACGTCTTCCTCACCATCATCAACAACGAGAATATTTGGGCCGTCCAACTGGGCCGGATTTTCTTCGTTAGTGGGCATGATAAATCAATCTCAAAGTTCTCCGTGAACTTATCATGCATACCCGCATTTACAAGCGACGCCCAAGGAACGGGGAAGCGTCCGTGTCTTATACCGAGCACGATATGCGAAACAAGCTGTCGAATTTCTCCCGAAAGCTCCCCGCCCCGTTTGCGAGCTCAACCGGCTTCACAAACAACGAGGTGGCACCAAATTGCTGCGCCACATCGCATCGTTTTTGCCTTCGAGCCAGTGAGCAAGATAACGGGCAATTCAAACTGCGGCTGTAGTCGAATCCGTCGGAGCGATATTGCCGGCCGATCGACACGCTGAGAAATATGGATGAGGGCTTCGCGACTCAATCATGGCGGAGACCGGAACGCGCGTTCGGTTATTTGACACTCGCTTTCAGTCGCACTCCATAGTGCGGACGGGATTTCGTCACTATGCCGCCACGGCTTCGCTCAATAGTTTGATGGTGACGGTGGTTAGTTTTCCCGGTTCGGAAACAAACCGGATGCTGCCTTCGTGCGCGAGAACTATCCATTGCGAGATGCTTAAGCCGAGGCCGCAGCCTTCCACGGTGCTGCTGTGGCTGGCATCACCGCGGAAGAAGCGTTCGAACACGCGCGGCTGCAAATCCGCCGGGATGCCAGCACCGGTGTTTTCAATTTTCAATTCGGCGAGGCCGTTGGCCTGGACGAGGGAAATATCCACGCGGCCGTTGGGTTGGTTGTATTTGACGGCGTTGTCGGTGAGGTTCAACAGCAATTGGCGCAGGCGATGGCGGTCTCCGGAAACCGTAGCCTTGTCGCATGCGCCCAGGTTGACCTGGATGGTTTGCTGCTGGGCGAGAATTTTCGCATCGGCCACGCTTTCGCGCACCAACTCGTCCAGCCGTACGGGTTCAAAATCGAGTTTGATCTGGCCGGTGTCAGCCTTGGTCAGGAGCGTCAAACCGTCGACAATTTTGGCGAGACGCTCGATTTCATCCACCTGGTTCAGAAGCATCTCGCGTTGAGAGGCTGGTAAATGGTCCTCGCGCAAGGCGGTTTCCAATTCCCCGCGCATCACGGTGAGCGGGGTCTTGAGTTCGTGCGAGGCGTGCAGCGTGAATTCGCGGATGCGTTGAAAGGAGTTATCCAGCCGCGAAGTCATGGCGTTGAAAACTTCGGTCAACCGATCCAGTTCATCGCCATTTCCCCTGCCCGGCAGGGGTTCGCCCAGGTTGCGGTCGTGCTTTCTTTCCACAGCCTCGGTGAGAGCGGTCACCTGCCCGAGCGCACGGCGGGTGATCCACCAACCGCCGAGCAGGCCCAGCAAAATAGCGGGGAGGCCCGCATATAAAACCATTTCGCTGGTCTCGTTGAGGGCGTGTTCCCAGATATTTTTTTTGTGATCGCGCTGCAGCTGCTCGGAAATTTCCTGGCAGGTGCCGGCGCCCATGACAATCAACGAAAGGATCAATATGACCGCGTACCAAAGCGTGACTCGCGTGCGGATTTTCATTCTTTCAAAACGTAACCGACCCCGCGGACGGTGTGGAGCAGTTTGGGCTCGAATTCTTCGTCAATTTTTTCGCGCAGGCGCTTGATGTAAACGTCCACCAGGTTTGTGCCGGGATCGAAATCATAATCCCAGACTTTTTCGATGATGCTCATGCGGCCACAAATGCGGCCGGCGGAGCGCATGAGGAATTCCAGCAGGCGGAATTCACGCGCCGTGAGGTCGAAGAATTTTCCGTCGCGCCCGGCGCGATGCGAAATGGTGTCGAGGGTCAGATTGGCGACGCGCAGCACGGTGGACTTCGATTCACTGCCACGCCGCCCCAGAGCACGGACGCGCGCCACCAGTTCGGCAATGACAAACGGTTTGGGCAGGTAATCATCCGCGCCGGCGTCCAAACCCTCGACGCGCTCATTGACGGCCCCGCGCGCGGACAGTAACAACACGGGGGTGCGGTTCTGCCGCTCGCGCAATTGGCGCAGGACGCTCAAGCCGTCGCGCTCGGGCAGCATGATGTCGAGCACGATTCCATCAAAACTCGCCGTACTGGCGGCGGACAGCGCCTCATCGCCGCGATGACAGACGTCCACGGCGAAACCTTCTGCCTGGAGCGCCTTGCGGATGAACGAGGCGGTCTTTTTTTCGTCTTCGACAACCAATACACGCATGAGTGGAGCTATTTCGCGGTTGAACGCATTTTTAACGGTTCCGAGGGGAAACGACAATGAATTATCTGTCATTTTCGGTGTTCGCGCCTCATTGCATTTCAAATCGCCTTCCCCTGCCCTCGTTCGCTTCCGTGCGAATTGATCAGCGGTCTCGAAGGCAAAGGCGAAAACCAGTGGACGGTAGAATTCAGCGGTTGGAAAATAAATCCCATTCACCGGACCGAGATATAAGGTGAAGCTGAATGCCGGCCGCGCTTTTCCGCGCGGCATTGGCCCGGCGGTCCCACACAACGACGAAAATGCGGTTATTGTCCGCGAGTGAATCGTGAAAGGCCTGGTCCGTGGACAAGAGCAACCCGCCGAGGCGTTGCTGGTTGCCGGGAAATTCGAGCGGCACACGGCTGGGACTCATTTTGGCAAAAATCGGGCGATTGGTGGCGGAAATCACTCCGCCCGCATAAAACGGAAGGCCTTCGGGCAACACTCCAAAGCATATGACGGTGTCGCCGGCGCGATAGTTTTCCCGGAGTGAATTACCGAGTTGCTTGAACGTTTGATTGCCTTTGAAATCCGTTTCAAACCAGGACGCTTCGTGGACGAGGGCGAGCAGCGAAAAAATCCCGGTTGCAATCGCCACGGTTCTGGCGCGGGCCCAACCTTTTGCCAGCCAGAAAATCACCGCGGCCATGACGATAACGATAGGGGCCTGCCAATTCATCCATCGCGGCAAGGTGACGTGGAAAATGGGCGGGAGGGCCACGGGAAATGCGGCCAATAGCAACAACGGGCTGGCGGCGCAGCAGCGCCAGACCCACGCGGGAGCGGCGGCGGAATGCTCGTCCCGAGGTTCACCGAAAAAGCGCACGCCCAACATCACGGCGATCGCGGGAAATATCGGCAGGATATAAGCGGGGAGTTTCGAATGCATCATGCTGAATAAAGTAAACGTGAATACCGCCCAAATGTTCAGGAGCAACCAGCCGTCTTTTTGGATTTCAGGCATTTTGCGCCAATGCTCGCGCCGCCAGAGCCAGCCCAGGAGCCACGTCCAAGGCAGGAGACCGCCGGCGAGGACTGCAAAGAAATAAAACGGAAAACCGGCGCGGCCGCGGATGCCATTTCCGCTGACATGTCCCGCCGCCTGGTGAAGAAGCATGTAATCCAAGGTGTTCGGAATGCGTTGATTCACGGCTAAAAACCAGGGCGCGGCCAAAATTAGAAACAACACCAGACCGGCAATCAAACCGGCAAAGAGAGTTCGTTTTTGGGAAAAGGTTTTTCGCCGCAAAAAGGCCAGCAGAACCATCGTCACCAGCGGGATTGCCACTGCGATAGGTCCTTTGACTAGAAAACCGAGCGTCACCGCCAGCCAGCCGGCCAGGTGCCATCCCCAAAGGCGTCCCGGCGCGGACGCATTTTTCAAAGACAGCCAACTTCGCCAGAAAAAGTACATGGCCCACGCGACGAACTGGGTTAGAAAAATGTCCGTGGTGAGCATTCGCGACATGGCAAAGTAGAGCAGGCTCGTTTGCAAAATCAGCACGCTCCAGCGCCCGGCGCGGGCTCCGCCAATGGAGCGGGCCAGAAGCCACGCGGCGGCGACGCCGCTCAAGCCGGCCAGAGCAACGGGAAGGCGCACGGCCCACTCGTTCTGGCCGAAGAGTTTCATCGAGGCCGCCACGAGCCAGTAAGTCAGCGGGGGTTTGTCCAGGTGCGGAAGATACCAAAAGTGCGGCACGAGCCAGTTCCCGGATTCGATCATTTCGCGGGCGACCTCCGCATATCGGCCCTCATCGGGCTCGTTCAAGGCGCGGCTGCCCAGTAGAAAAAAGAAAGTGAAAAGCGTGAGCAAAAGCAAAGGCCATCTTTGCGCCGCTTGATTGGGATGGGACGAAATTGTTTTCACTGTTCCCGGCGGCCGCGCCAATGTGCGACCGAATACAATTCAAAAAAATGGACGCTGTTTCTTCAACCACTTTCCGTTTTTTTTCAAGGCTGGGTTTTGAAAACACCGATTGCACGGCAAAACGAACATGAAATTTCTGTCATTTGCGGGATTGTACTGGTTCTGGTAAAAGGAGGCTCGTAAAAAGACAGGTCTGGAATCCCGGACAATTTATATATGAAATCGGGCCGCCGAATGGTGCGGGCAAACTACAACAGTTCGCGAGGCATGAGCTTCTGGCCGCTTATCCCGGCACTCGCGCTGTTCGCGGGTTGCGCGCATTTCAAGTCCCAGCCGATTTCGCCGGCGTCCACCGCGGCCCGGTTCGAGGCGCGTTCACTGAGCAACGAAGATTTGAGGGCGTTTTTGCAAACGAACCACGTGGTGACGGAATGGCCCTGCCGTGTGTGGGATTTGAACGCGCTGACGTTCGTTGCTTTTTTCTATCAACCCACGCTGGGCGAGGCGCGGGCGCAATTTGCTTCAACGCGGGCCGCGGAAATCACGGCGGGCGAGCGTCCCAATCCGTCGGTGATTGCCTCGCCCACTTACGACATGTCCAGCTCGCCACCGTGGATCCCCGGGGTGAGCTTTGACATTCCAGTGGAAACCGCCGGCAAACGCGGCAAACGCATTTCGGAGGCAAAATTCAATTCTGAAGCGGCCAAATGGAATTTGGTTTCCGCGGAATGGCAGGCCCGGAGCGGCATCCGGGTTGCGCTCGTGAATTTATATGCGGCGCGCGAAAATGAATCGCTCCTGGAGCACCAGCAGACGGCGCAAAGCAACGTGGTGCGTCTCTTGCAGGGGCAATTCGAGGCGGGCGTAGTCTCCAGTTTTGAGGTAACGCAGGCGCGGATCGCGGAGGAGACGACTCAATTGTCACTGCAGGACGCGCGTGGCCAGATGAACCAGGCGCGGGTGCGATTGGCCGGAGTGCTGGGGCTGCCGGCACGCGCGCTGGACGGGATCGAATTTGATTTCAAGGCGTGGGAGGAATTACCGGCGGCGCTGACGGAGCCGGAGGTTCGCCACAATGCCGTATTAAACCGCGCCGATATTCGCGCCGCACTGGCGCAATACGCGGCCAGCCAGGCGGCGTTGCAATTGGAAATCGCCAAACAGTATCCGGACGTGCATTTAAACCCGGGCTACGAACTCGATCAAACGGACAATAAATGGACGCTCGGGTTGACCGTGGATCTGCCGGTGCTGAACCAGAACCAGGGCGGAATTGCCGAGGCGAAAGCCAAACGTGCGGAAGCCGCCGCGCATTTTCTCACGGTGCAGGCCAATGCGATATCCGAGATCGACAGCGCATTGGCAGGTTACGACGCGGCGCTGCAAAAATCCACACTGGCCAAAACTTTATCCGCTGATTTGCAACGGCAATTGGAATCCGTCCGCGGCCAGGCTCGGCTCGGCGAGGCCGATGCGCTGACGCTCGCAAATGCCGAGGTCACTTTTTATACCGGCGCACAAAGCCAGCTGGACGCCCTGGCCAAAGCCCAAACGGCGCTCGGAGAATTGGAAGACGCGGTTCAAAGCCCTTTAACCCTTTCGGCGGAAGCGATCCGCGCGGCGGCAAAAGATCATCTTCCCTCCAATCAAAAATGAAACTGAAACCAATTCTCATCGGCGCCGTGATGGTGCTTTGCGCGGGGGCTGGTGTGGTGGCGCTGACCAAATTGCACAAATCGGGTTCCGGAGGAGATGCCGACGACGCAGCGCCTCCGGAAAATATCGCGCCGATGATCAGTGTCCAAACCGGGACGCTCAAGCGTATGACCCTGCATCGTTATGTCAACGGCTACGGCACAGTCGAACCAATGCCGGCCACTGTGGAGGAAACGGGCGGCGGCGGCACACTGGTGGCGCCCGTGGCGGGCGTCGTGGCGAAGGTCGCCGCGGTCGCCGGCCAGCAAGTCAAACAGGGCGACGTGCTGGTGGAACTGGATTCGGCAACGGCGAGCCATGCTTACGCCCAAGCGGAAGTGGAGCGGCAGAAGAAATTGTTCGCCGAACAAAACACCTCCCGGAAAAATCTGAACGATGCCGAGGCGCAGCTTGCGGCGTTGGAAATTCGCGCTCCGATCTCCGGCATCGTCACGCGCGTCACTGCTCACCCCGGCGCGGCTGTAGATGCGAATACCATCGTGGCCGAAGTGATCAACCTGGATCGACTGGCCATCAGCGCGCAAATTCCTTCATCCGAGGCCGAGGATTTGAAGCCCGGCGAGGAGGTCCAGATTTTAACGGCGTCACCCATCAACACGTCGCTGGCTTTTATCAGTCCGGCGGTGGACACCAATGATAGCACCCTGATGGTGTGGGCCACGCTTGCCCCCAGCAGCGGTTTGCGACCGGGGCAATTTGAGCCGTTGAGAATTGTCACGGCAATCCATACCAACTGCCTGGCGGCACCGGTTGAAAGCGTGGTCACGGGCGAGGACGGCAAAAGCTTCATCGTGGCTGCCAAGGGCGACGAGGGAGCGCAAGTGCCGGTAACCACCGGTTTGCGGGAGGATGGGTGGGTTGAAATTGAAGGCGAAAATCTGAAGGAAGGCGACTCGGTCGTGACGGTTGGTGCTTACGGATTTCCCGACAAGGCGAAAATTCGCACAGAAAATTCATCCGCGACTGCGGCGGATTCCACCAATTCCGCTCCGGAGAAATGAAGCCCGCCACCACGTCATTCATGGGCCGGTTCGCCACGCGGAATGCGCTGGCCGTCACGTTCATTGCGGTAGTGCTGTGCCTGGGAGGTATTTTTTCGGCGTTGCACTTGCCGTCTTCCGTTTTTCCGCAAACGGACTTTCCGCGCGTGGTGATCATTGTGAACAACGGCATCATGCCCGCGGACGAAATGATGGCCACGGTCACGCGGCCGATCGAGGAAGCGATGAAGGAAATTCCGGGCGCGGTTTCGGTGCGATCCGCCACCAAGCGGGGTTCGGCGGAAATAAATATTTTTTTCAACTGGCAGGTGGACATGCAGCGCTCGGAGCTTTACGTGCTGGGGAGGCTGGCAGAAACACGCGCCGATTTGCCGGCGAGCGCCAACACTGAAGTTGAGCGGCTGACTTTTTCCGTCTTCCCCATCATCGGCATCAGCCTGACGAGTTCCAATCGCGACATCATGGATTTGTGGGAAACGGCCAATTACAAGCTCAAGCCGCGCTTCCTGCAAATTCCCGGTGTGGCCAAGGTCGAGCTCACGGGCGGTCATGTGCCGGAATTTCACGTGGTGGTCGACCCGTTGAAATTGCAGGCGGCCCACCTGGACCTGCAGCAAGTGAGTGATGCGCTGACGAAAAACAACCTGATCGCGCCCGCGGGAATGATGGAGGACAATTATCATCTCTATCTTACGACGGTTGACGGACGCGTGCGTTCGCCGGAGGACATTGGGAATGTGGTGATTGAAGTGCGGGGAAATCATCCCGTGCAAATCAAAAACGTGGCGCGCATCGAACGAGGGCCCGCGCCGGCGTGGACGGTGGTGACGGCGCAGGGGCGAAACGCCGTTTTGCTGAATGTACAGAGCCAGCCGGACGGCAGCACGCTGGACATCGCCAACGCGTTGAAAGCGCAGTTGGACAAACTCCGCCAGGAATTGCCGCCCGACATGCATCTCGGATTTTTTTACGACCAATCGCAATTTGTGCGCGACTCGGTCGGCAGCGTCTGGGACGCCATTCTTTTCGGGCTGATTCTCTCCGTCATCATCCTGTTTTTCTTCCTAAAAAACTGGGGCAGCGTGCTAACTGCCATCGTCACGATTCCGATTTCGGTGCTGATCACTTTTGTGGCAATGAAGCTGTCCGGGATGAGTTTCAACATGATGACGCTGGGGGGCATCGCGGCTTCCATCGGCTTGATTATTGACGATGCGATTGTGGTGGTGGAGGCGATGTTTGTAAAAATCGCGGCGGGGCGGCCGAAAGCGGAAGGCATTCAAGAGGCCATCGGTGAAATTTTGCATCCACTCATTGGCTCGACACTCACTCCGGTGGTGGTGTTTTTGCCACTCACGTTTTTGACTGGGGTCACCGGAGTCTTTTTCCGCGCGCTGGCGTTGACGATGGTGGTGTCGCTGCTGACTTCCCTGGCGCTCGCAGTGACGCTCACGCCGTCGCTGGCGGGCTGGCTGGTTCGGAGCCGGGAAAAGCGGAAGGACGGCGATGCCGCAGACGACACGGAGGGCGGCTTTTTGCTCCGGCGCGTGTTGCGCATCTATGAGCGCACCCTGCGAGTGGCACTCGGTTACCGCTGGCTTACCCTGCTCGGCTGCACCCTGATTTTCGTTCTTGGAATTTTCATTTATCAACAATTGCAAACCGATTTCCTGCCGAACTTCGATGAGCGCGGTTTTGTGATCGACTACTGGGCGCCGCCGGGCACGAGCCTCACCGAGACTTCGCGTGTTCTCAGCCAAGCCGAAGAAATCCTGCGCGCCAACCCGGACGTGGAAGGCTATTCGCGGCGGTTGGGAGCGGAATTGGGCATGTTCATCACGGAACCCTATCGCGGGGATTTTGCGGTGAAACTCAAGCCTCGCAGCGAGCATACCACGGACGAAGTCATCGCTGAGTTGCGTCACACGTTTGCCGAACGGTTTCCCATGATGCGCTGGGAATTCCCCGGCATTCTCACCGACGTGGTCGGGGACCTGCAACTGACTCCAGACCCGATCGAGATCAAATTGTTTTCGCCCGATTTGAACTGGCTCAAGCAAATCGCGCCGCGCGTGGAGCAACAAATCCAAAAAATCCCCGGGGTAGTGGACACGTTTAACGGTCTCACGGAAACGGGCCCGTCCGTCAACTTGCGCGTGCGAGCGGCGGAGGCGGAGCGTTTTGGCCTGACCGCGCAGGACATTGCCAACGCCGCCAACACGGCGATGCTGGGCGAGATTTCCTCCTACGTGCTGCAGGGCGATCGCGTGGTGAACATCCGGGTCATGGCCGAAACGAACAGCGTCAACCGGCTCGACAAGCTGCGCGAACTTCCGTTGCGAACTCCCGGCGGCGCAATGGTTCGCCTCGAACAAGTTTGCGATGTCAGCACCCAGCCGAGTGAAGTGGAATTGGTGCGGGACGATTTGCGGCAGGTCGTGATGGTGACGGCGCGGCTGGAAGGCCGCGATTTGGGTAGTGCCATGAAGGAAATCCAGGCCACGCTGAGCAAGGACACCTGGCTGCCGCCGGGGACGGTGGAATACGGCGGGTTGTATCAGCAGCAACAGGAATCATTTCGCAACCTGGTCGCGGTGCTGCTTGCGGCACTGCTGCTCGTGTTTACCGTGCTGCTGATTGAATTTCGCTCGTTCGACGAGCCGATCGCCATCGTTTTTGGCGCGGTCCTGGCGATGTTCGGCACGATTATCGCGTTGTGGGTGACGGGAATTACCTTGAACGTGGTCTCATTTCTGGGCGCGATTATCGGCGTGGGCATCGTGGCGAAAAACGGAATTCTGATGCTGGATTTCGTGCGGCAAATGGAGGATGAAGGCGCGGATTTGACCGCTGCTCTCGTGCGCTCGGGCCATCGGCGTCTGCGGCCGGTATTGATGACCTCGCTCGCGGCCGCGTTGGGGATGCTGCCACTGGCGTTTGGAATTGGCGCGGGGGCCGACATGCTGCGGCCGCTGGCCGTGGCGGTTATCGGCGCGCTGTGTATTTCCGTTTTGCTTTCGTTAATCGCGACGCCGGTGACTTATTTTGTTTTGCGGTCGGTGAGACGCGTCGCTCCGCGCGCGACGCAGGCAAAGGAGTTGTGATGCGCTCTTCCGAGACCGCGGCGCGCGCGGAGGGCATGAACCCGCGACATCCAGCCAGAGGACCTCGTAAAGTGTAAACTATGTCGCGGGTCTAAAGTGTCAGCGATGTCGCGGGTTCATGCCGAGCGACGCGCCCCACCCGTATGGCAATACTTCTCGCTGCTTAACAACGTTGTTTAGTTACTCCGCGCAGTTTCCGAAGAATTCCTGAACTCGGCAAAGTCTGCGTACGGCTCGACGACCGCGGACTGAACGACCGCGCCTTTGTCCAAGGGACGCAAGTTTAACGTGAGCACGTTAGACTGGCCTGTGCCAAAGTGCAGCCAGCATTCCGGCAGGAAAAAGTCATGCTGCGGGCCGGCTTCCCAGTAGCGGCCCAGGGCGTGGCCGTTGAGATAGAGAAAACCGTTGCCGGTGGCATTCAAGCGCAGGCGCCAAGGCACCCAGACGCCGGCTTTGGGCGATTGCAAATTGAACTTCATGCGATACCACGTGAGCAACGCGGCGCTCTGGGCGGGGGCCGGTTCGCCGCCAATCGTGAAGGATTCCCAACGCTTGTCATTGAAGCCCGGTTTCCACCATTTTCCGTCAAACCCGGCGGCATCGCCGAATTCCAGAGGCAGCTGCGATCCCTCCATTTTGCGGTCCAGGGCCGGTGCGCCGAGCCCGCCCGCGCCGTCGCCATTTTGGACGACAACGGCAATCGTATTGGTGCCGGCGTGCAGTTTTTGTGACACGTCAAACGAATAGGCGCGCGACCAATCGGTAGTTTCCCCGACCTGCTGCCCATTGACGTAAATCCAGCCCCGGTCGTCAATCCGCGCAAAGTTCAAATTCAATTTGCCACCCTTCAATTCCTCGTCGGTCAGTTCGATTCGGGCGCGGAACACCGTGGTTTCGCCGGATTTCAATTGATCGGCTTCTTCATTGACCACGGCGACTGAAGACCAACTGTCATCGTTGAATTCCGGGGCAACCTCGGGCTGTTGGCCAGGGCCACTGACGGAATGCATGCGCCAGCCGCCAATCATTTTCCCGACGGAAAAGGGATGTTGGGCAATTTCCGCGCTGAAAATGCCACACGGCAGTTCCATATCACCGCCGCCGTTGGCGTGGCCCATATTTTCGTAAAGGAACAGCACTTTGCCGCGAGTGCCCGGCAGAACGAAATCCAGGTGACCCCGGCTGCCGGTTTGCGCCAGCATTTTGCCGCCGCTGACGGCCAATACGCCATCGCCGCGCGGACGATCAACCGTGAGGCCGGTCTGGTTGGCGGCCGAAATTTTCGTGCGATAGAAAACGAAACGATTGTCATAGATGCCCGCTTGCGCGAGACCTTCGCCGGAGGGGAGCGTTTTCCAGCGCGACGGGCCGGGGTCGTCGTGACGGCGGGCGGTGGTGATGGTGACGCTCGGCGGCAAATCTGTGGGGCGGTCAATGGCGGGCGCGGCTTTGGGCAACCACTCGCCGTGGGCGGCATCGCCCGCGCCGAGAGGGAGATAAAGAATTTTTGCGCCGAACGGTTCAAGTTGATAGTCAAAAGTAATTTCCTGAGTGTCGCCAGTCTTCGGCGTCACGTGAACCGTGCCTTCCCGGGACTCGGTGTGTTGCGTGGTGCGGACAAACAAGTAGCGGCTGCCGTCCGCCGCGCGGCGGAGTGTCACGATCGTATCTTTCGGCGTCCCGGCGACGTCGCAATCGACGACTTCGGTGCGCGCGAGTTTTGCGCCGTGTTCCTGCAGCATGTGGCCGATGGCCCACACGCGTTGATAGCGGGCATCCACCCCGCCCCACTCGCGAATGGGCGCGGCGTAATCGTAAGTGGTGGTGATGCCGCGCGCGCCCCAGTCACCCAAATTCGACCCGCCGAAAAGCATGTAATAGTTCATCAAGGTGTCGCCCTGCTCGATGGCGCACAGGGTGATGTTATTGATTTGGGCGGCGGTGAGGCCGTCCTGATCTTCGCTCAATTTTCCGCCCACGTTGGAAAACCATCCGCCCTGCAATTCGGTGGTCATGAGCGGCGCATCCGGCTGTTCGGCGCGCAATTTGGCGATGGCCGGGCGCAGCTCATTCTGAACATTCCAGCGCGGATAAAAATTGCAGGAGTCGAACACCTGCCGCAGCAGCGCGTTAGTCGAACCGCGCACCTGATGCGTCCAACAGGTAAACAGCGGGACATCGATGCCATCCGCGCGGGCATCGGCGGCGAGCGCGACGAGCTGGTTGACTTTCGCGGCGTTCGGCAATCCGGCGTAATCGTATTCATTTTCGATCTGCATGAGGATGACTCCCGGCTGGCCGGGTGGTTTGCGCGTGATTTGATGCCGGGCGATCACCGGGCAGACGGCGTCATACCAGTGTTTGCACCAGGCGAGATAACCGGGCTCATCGCCGCGCAGCCAGGTGCGGTCCCAGCCGGTGGGTTTCTTGGTCAACAGCCATTGCGGATAACCGCCGGTGTTCCACTCGGCGCAAATGTACGGGCCGGGACGAACGAGAATGTAAAAACCAAATTGCTCCGCCATGGTCAGCCATTCATCGAAGTCCGAGACATTGACCTTTGAAAAATCGCTTGTGCTCGCGGGCATTTCCGGTTCGCTCCAATTCCACGCGATATAGGTCTCGACGGCGTTGAAGCCCGCGTCTTTGATTTTTTGGAACCGGTCGCGCCACAATTCTTTGGGGCAGCGGAAATAATGGAACGCGCCGCTGTAGATGAACACATCCTTGCCGTCGATGGTCATGCAATTTCGGTCGTAATGGATGCGATCAGGATGCGGGAACGCGCGCGCCGGCACGTCAGATTCCGCGCCGCTTGAAAAGGCAACCGCGGTGAGCAGGGCAAATAGGGAAAGGAAGAATTTGGCGTTCATTGGATTTATTCGCAATTGACACACAAAAATGGAGCCAGCTGTCGGATTTGAACCGACGACCGACGGTTTACAAAACCGTTGCTCTACCACTGAGCTAAGCTGGCTTCCTCGCCCGTAAATAGTACGCGCCGCACGGCGACGGACAAGCAATTTCATCAGGTCACGGCGTTTCCGTCGTGTGTTGGGCGCGCGGATATAGGGCGCAAAGCCCATTCGAATCGCGCGGCGTCCAATTGATTTCAAGTGCATCTGTGCCAGCTTATTGCATGAGTATCAAGAGATCCAAACAGCCTCCCCGCCGGCGCCGGGCCGCCACGGCGGACGTGCTCGGGAGCAAGGAACAGCCCGCGGCGCCGTTGCCGGAGAAGTGGAAAAAGCAATATCAACGGCTGGTCCAAACGCGGGATTTTTTATTGAACGGGCGGAGCGACCTGATGCGGGACGCGGCGGAGGAGCAGCCTGCGTTCAGCTTGCACATGGCGGACGCCGGCACGGACAGTTTTGATCGCGATTTCGCTTTGAGCCGGCTTTCCTCCGAGCAGGATGCGGTGTATGAAATCGATGAGGCGCTGATGCGCATTCAGCGGGGCACTTACGGTGTTTGCGAAATCACCGGCAAGCCCATCGAACGCGAACGGCTTGAGGCGATTCCGTGGACGCGGTTCTCGGCGGCGGCGGAAAAGGAATTGGAAAAGGACGGAACGGTGCGGCGCACGCGGCTGGCTCCACGCGAGGCGATCGCACGCGGCGTGAGCGCCGGCAACGAGGCCGAAGGTTCGACGGACGACGAAAAGTTCCAGCAGGAATGAGGGTGAGCAGATTTTCGCTCAGTGAAGAACCGGCAGCGGGTTCGGTTCGATTATAAGTTGGGCGTCTAAACCGAGATAAAAATCAAGGCGTCGATCCGTTTCTCGTTCGTCGATTGCCTTGGCCATGAGAAGATAAGTGGCGTAATGATTGCCCTCGGATTCGACGAGGCCGGCGTAAAATTTCGCCAGTTCGGGGTCGGAATGCTTGAAGGCTTCGGCAAGGAATTGAAATTTCTCGCAACTGCGTCCTTCAATGAGGCTGGCGCAAATCAAATGATCGATGACTTGGAAGCGGTCTCCGCCACGAACGGCTTTCATCAAGCCGCTGATCCACGAGCTGGCGCAAGGTTGCCCGAAGGGAATATCGCGGCGTTTGAGGAAGCTGAGCACGAGTTGGAAGTGTTGCAGTTCCTCGATGGCGATGGCGTTTAATTCCTCCACGCGCGGGTACAAGTCGCGATATTTTTCTAAGTTCAGCGCGGAGGTGGCGGCTTTGCGCTCGAGGTGCGCATGGTCCACAAGAACGGCCGGGATGTTTGCCATGACTTTCGGCAGCCAGGCGGCGGGGACTTTTTCACGGAACAAAAGCATGGCTAAAAGTTAAGTCCAAGGTCCAATTACGGCATTTCATGTGCGGTGGTTCTTCATCAGTTGCAGCATTTCCTTGACGGCCGCCTCCAATCCGACCGAAATCGCCCGGCTCACAATGCTGTGACCGATATTGAGTTCGACGAGGTGTGGAACTTGGTGCAACAGTGAGAGGTTTTGATAGTTCAATCCGTGGCCGGCGTTGACGCGGAGGCCCAGAGCGTGAGCGTGTTTAGCGGCGGCGATCAGGCGGTCCAGTTCCGGAAGATCGCCCGGTTGGCATTCGGGTGAGGCGATGTTCTTCTGCGAAGTCCCTTTCAAATCGCAGACGGACGGAGTTTCGTCGAAGCGCTCGAAAAAGTTTTCCGCGAAAGCGCCGGTGTGCAGCTCAATGAAGCCGGCACCCGTGCGCGCAGCAGCTTCGATTTGCTCAACGGCCGGCGCGATGAAGAGACTGACTTCGATGCCCGCATCGGTCATTTTCTTGCGAGTCTCAGTCAGCGCTTTTTCGCCGGCAACCACGTCCAAGCCGCCTTCGGTGGTCACTTCCTGCCGCCGTTCAGGCACGACGCAAATGATGTCCGGTTTCAGTTTCAAGGCGATATCGACAATCTCCGGTGAATTCGCCATTTCGAGATTGAGCCGCGTTTTGATGACTTCACGAAGTTTCCAAACGTCGCGGTCCTGGATGTGGCGCCGATCTTCGCGCAAGTGCGCGGTAATGCCGTGAGCGCCGGCGGTCTCGCAGGCCAGCGCCGCGGCGATCGGATCGGGTTCGCCGTGACCGAGTCCGCGATAACGCGCTTCACGGAGCGTGGCCACGTGGTCGATGTTTACGCCGAGTTTCAACATAAGTTCGTTCTCTCTGCCAAACCTACTCCGGTTTGGCAACGGAATAAAAAAATTCTTCTGCAACCCGACTTTGGACATGGGAGCGGGAGAACTTTATCGAACCTGGGAAGGTTGAAGATTTTGCAACCCAATCCAGCGTCATGACCGACGGAAAATTTTCTTTGCGTTGGGAGCGACAAACTTGTTCTTTGTCGCGGTGTCGAAAACGCGTTCGTTCATTAAATACTGGTTGCTGCCGCTCGCGTGGATGTCCCTGATTTTTTTGGGCTCCAGCGATTCCAGTTCCTATCAACATTCCTCGCGATTGGTCGAACCGCTGTTGCATTGGTTGTTCCCCCATATGTCGCAGGCTCGAGTGGAGGCCATTCATCACGTGGTTCGCAAATGCGCTCATCTTACGGAGTATGCCATTCTTGCGCTGTTGCTTTGGCGGGCAGTGCGCAAACCGGTTCGCAACGATTCGCGTCCATGGCACTGGCGCGAGGCGCTCATCGCGGTGGTGATCGTTTTTCTTTACGCGTCTACTGACGAATTTCATCAACGGTTTGTTCCTACCCGCACGCCGATGGTTTCGGACGTGTTCATCGACACCACCGGGGCGGTCATTGGGATGATTTTATTGTGGGCGCTCGGGCGATGCCGCGCGTGGTGGCCGAAAAGAGAGATTCCCAAAACCGAATAGGGCGCTTAATCTCGCGCCGCCGATGAAACAGCCATTGGGAATCGTGGCGGTTCTGTATGCAGGCGGAGTGCTGCTCGGGAACTATTTCCAGCTTCCCCTGCCCTGCATGGTTGCGACTTCCCTGGCCCTGGCGGCGGGCGCGCTGCTACTTCCGGGATTTCGACGATCTTTAATTTTGGTTTTCATCGTATTCGGCGGTTGGGCAAATTTTGTCGGGCATTCCACAATCGTCTCGCCGACGGATTTGCGCGTGATCCTCGCCAATGAACCGCAACTCGTGACGGTGCGTGGCACCCTGGTCGAGACGCCCACTGCTCGATATTACACCGACCCAGCGTCCGGGAACTCTTTCAGCACGACGGCGCGCATCCGGATGATCGCCATCCAACGTGGCACCAATTGGCAACCGGCTTCGGGACAAATCGTCGCCAGCGTGCCGGACCGCCTGTCGGAGAATTTTTTAAAAAACCGGGAAGTCCAGGTCTACGGCGTCATTGGGCCGCCGCCCAGGCCGATCGCCGAGGGTTTGTTTGATTTCCGCGAGTTTCTTCGCCGCCAGGAAATTTATTTCCGGCTCAAAACAGCCCGGCCCAACGATTGGCAGCTGGCCGATTCCCGCAATCTTTCACCTCCGTTAAGTGATCGTTTTAGAAAATGGGCCGAGGCTGCGCTCGCGTTGGGACAACCTGAGGATGATAAATCGGTGCGGCTCCAACAAGCGCTGTCGCTCGGCGATAAAACGTTTTTGACGGACGAGGCGACCGAGCCTTTCGTGCGCGCCGCCACCTATCATATATTTGCCGTGGACGGACTGCGCCTGGCCATTCTTTTCAGCATATTCCTCGTGAGCCTCCGCGCGTTGCGCGTGCCGCGAATGATTTGCGGAATCGTGTTGCTTCCGCTGATCTGGTCCTACGTGGCGCTGACAGGCTGGCCGGCTTCGGCGATCCGGGCGGCGGTAATGCTGACGATCATCGTTGGCGGATGGGCTCTCCGGAGACCGGTGGATGTGCTCAACTCGCTGTTCGCGGCGGCGTTGATCATCCTGATTTGGCAACCGCAACAATTATTTCAAGCCGGCTTTCAGCTCTCGTTTTTTGTCGTGCTGTTCATTTTACTGATAATGCCCTTCTTCGATGGCTGCGTGCAGCGTCTGTTGAAATCGGATCCGCTGCTGCCCGATGATTTGCGGCCGCGCTGGCAGCGAATGCTGCACACGCCGTTACGTTGCGCGTTGGGCCTGCTCTTTTCTTCATTCGCGGCGTGGCTTGGTTCCATTCCGCTCGTGGCTTATTATTTTCATATCGTTACGCCCGTCAGCACGGTGGCGAACGTCCTCGCTGTCCCGTTGTGCATTCTCGTGCTGACCAGCAATTTGATCAGCCTCGTGCTGGCAGGATGGTTTCCGTCGGGCGCGGTGGTGTTGAATTACGCGGGGACGCATTTAATGAATTGGATTCGCGCGAGCAGCATTTGGTTTGCCGGGCTGCCGGGCGCGTATGCTTACATGCAGGCTCCGAACCTTTTTACCATCGGTCTGTTTTATTTAATCCTGCTCGCGATCGCCACCGGCTGGCTTTTCAAAGTGGACGGACGTAAATGGAAATTTGCCGCGCTGATTTTTCTCGTTGCTGCCTGGTGCGGACAATGGTGGTTCGGCCAATCCGCCACGCGTCTCACAATTCTTCCGCTGAATGGCGGGAGTGTCATTTATTGCGATGCGCCGGGCAACGGAAACGATCTCCTGGTTGATTGCGGCAGCGAACGTTCCTTCGCGCCGGTATTGAAACCTTATTTGCAGGCGCAGGGTGTTAATTCGCTGCCGCGGCTTGTGCTCACGCATGGCAGCGAGGGCCAAGTTGGCGGGTTCAAAAATCTCGAGGCCGAGGTGGCCATCAAAAAAGTTGTTACCAGCCCGGCGCGGTTTCGCTCACCCGTCTATCGGGAAGCCATCGAGCTTTTGAAAACAACGGCCGGCCGGCAACAGGTCGTCAGCGGCGGGGATGAATTTTCGAATTGGACGGTGCTGCATCCCGTTTCGACAAATTCTTTTTCTCATGCGGAGGACAATCCGCTGGTCTTGCGCGGCGCATTTCCGGGCGTGCGGGTTTTGCTGTTGTCGAACCTGGGAAGACAGGGCCAGGAAGCGCTGCTCGAACGGGGCGCGGATTTGCGTGCGGATATCGTGGTGGCCGGTTTGCCCGGGGAGAATGAGCCGTTGAAGGATGCGCTGCTCGAGGCCATTCAGCCCAGGCTCATTGTGATTGCGGATTCGGAATCGCCCGTGAACCGGCGGGCAGGTCGCGTTTTGCGCGCACGGCTGGAGAAACGCGGCATCCCGGTTCTCTATACGAGCGAGTTGGGAGCGGTGAAGATTTCGCTCCGGGGAAATCGTTGGGAAGCGGATACGTTGGATGGGTGGCGCTGGCCTTGAGAAGCTGGTGATTCGCTCCCCCCGCTCTGGTTGGAGGATTCAAAGGCCCTCACCCCGGCCCTCTCCCATCGGATGGGAGAGGGAGAAGTTGTTCCAGCGTTGGAAGGAAATCCAGGATGCGAGTGGCGCGCCGCAGCCACATCGGCGGAAATAATACAGCGCCGCGAATCCGTTTCAAATTCGCGGCGCTATTGAAAACTTAAAGGCTGTCTACGCGAGATTAAGCCTTGGCCGGAGCGGCTGCAGCTTTGTTCTCTTTTTCCTTCACCAGCGTGGCACCCTTGCCGAGGCGCTTGCGAAGGTAGGTCAGTTTGGCGCGGCGCACGGAACCTTTGCGCTCGATTTCGATCTTGTCGACGCGGGGCGAGTGCACCGGGAAAATGCGTTCCACGCCTTCGCCATAGCTGATGCGGCGGACGGTGAAGGTCTCGTTCAAGCCGCGCCCGCGCATGCCGATGACGACGCCGGCGAAAATCTGGATGCGTTCCTTGTCGCCTTCCACGACTTTGGTGTGCACGCGCACGCTGTCACCCACGTTGAAATCCGTCCGCTCTTTGCGGAATTGTTCTGAATGAATTTTTTCAAGTAATGCCTGGTTCATAAAATTAGTGATATGTTACGAGTGATGAGTGACAAGTTGTCATTTCATCAAATCTGGTCTTCTTTCTTTTGTCCGTTGTTTCGCCTGCGCGGCGCGCCATTTGGCGATTTCCGCGTGGTTGCCGGACAGCAACACTTCGGGGATTTTCATCCCGCGAAATTCCGCCGGCCGCGTGTATTGCGGATATTCCAGCCCCGGCCCGTCCGCGCTGAACGATTCTTCCTTCGAGCTTTCGTCATCGCCCAAGACCCCCGGCAGCAGCCGCACCACCGCATCAATTACCACCATCGCCGGCAACGCGCCGTTCGTCAGCACGTAATCGCCGATGGACAATTCGTCGTCCGCCAGTTCCTCGCGAATCCGCTCGTCGAACCCTTCGTAATGGCCAGTCACGAGCAACAAATCCGTTTGCTGCGATAATTCGCGCGCGACGGCCTGGTTGAAGGGCCGGCCCGAGGGCGAAAGCAGAATGACACGCGTCGTTTCCCGCGCAATCGCTTCCACCGCTTCAAAGATCGGCTCAGGTTTCAACAACATGCCCGGGCCACCGCCGAATGGACGGTCATCCACCGTTTTATGCCGGTCGTGGGTGTAATCCCGCAACTGATGGATCTTCAAATCCAACAACCCGACATCCCGCGCCCGCTTGATGATGCTCTCATCCAGCGGCCCGGCGAACATCGCCGGAAACAAGGTGAGCACGTCAATCTTCATCTGTAGCGGCGCCGCACTTTCTTTCGCGGCTCGCCGGTTTTGTCCGGCGGTCGCAGACCGCCGCTACAATTCATGCCCGGTCTTCCACGATTTCCACCGTGCAGCGCATTCCCTTTTTTGCGCTGCCGGCCAGCAACAGCGACCGAATCGCGTTGATGGTCATGCCCTGGCGGCCAATAATTTTTCCCACGTCCTGCGGGTCGAGCCGCAGTTCAAACACCGTGGTCCCTTCGCGCTCGACCGGCGTGATCGTGACGGCGTCGGGGTGTTGCACGAGTCCTTTAACGACATACTCGAGAAAGGCCTGCATACAATTAAAAATTAAAAGTTAAAAATGCAAAAACGGGGAGCGAAACATCCGGCCGCGCTCCGATTTTTAATTTTGCATTTTTCATTTTAAATTAAGCGGCGGCCGGGGCGGCTTTGCCCGCCTTCTTCAGAAAGCTGGCCACGGTATCGCTCGGCTGCGCGCCCTTGCTGAGCCAGTAATTGGCGCGGTCGAGGTTGAGGGTGAAATTGTCACCTTTTTTCAACGGCTGATAGGTGCCGATTTCCTCGATGAACTTGCCGTCACGAGGACTGCGGCCATCGGCCACAACAATACGGAAGACCGGCAAATTTTTCGTGCCGACCCGCTTCATGCGAATTTTAACTGCCATAAATCAATCGTTTCCACTCGTGGCAAATTTGCCACAAACTTCAGGGTTTTTCCCAAAAAGAGCGCAAAGCGTAATCACGCGCTCCGGCCTTTGCAAGTGTTGTTTTTGGGTATTTTGCGCCACGGACTACCAGAGTGCCACGCGGGCCTCAGAAAGTCTCTTTACGCTGTCAAACGCACCTGCAACTTGCCGCCGGGACGGCAGCGCTCCCAGAGGTCAAACCGGCGCGGGAGCGGGACTGCCGAGGCCACCGGGCAGCTTGGGCGGCGTGGGCTTGGCGGGCGTTTCCGGCAACGGCGTGCCAGCGGGCGCGCCATGCGGCGGATCGACCTGCGGCGGAGGCGTGGGCGGCGTGAATTTGCCCGTGCGGACAATTTCTTCGACCTGCGAACCTTCGAGGGTTTCGAATTCCAGGAGCGACTTCGCGATTATCTCGAGCTTGTCGAGGTGGCCCATGATGAGGTCCTTGGCAATCTTATACTGCTCGTCGATGATGCGTTTGATTTCAGCATCGATTTGGCGCGCGGTATCTTCGCTGTAAACCTTGGAGCGCCCCATTTCGCGGCCCAGGAAAACGTACTCGTCATTGTCGCCGTACTGGACCATGCCCAATTTATCGCTCATGCCATATTCGCAAACCATGGCGCGGGCGATTTTTGTGCCCTGCTGGATGTCCATGGCGGCGCCGGTGGAAATATCCTCAGAAACAATTTCCTCCGCGATGCGGCCGCCCATGATCATGGCGACGTCATCGAGCATTTCCTTGCGGCGGCGGCTGAGCACGTCCTGTTTGGGCAGCGACATGGTGGAGCCGAGCGACTGGCCGCGCGGGATGATGGTGACCTTGTGCAACGGATGCGTGTGTTGGAGCAGCACGTTGACGATGGCATGGCCGGCTTCGTGCCAGGCGGTATATTTCTTTTCCTGATCGGTCATGGCGAGGCTGCGCCGTTCGCGGCCCCAGCGGACCTTGTCCCGAGCTTCTTCAAGCTCTTTCATGCCGACCGCTTTTTTATTGGTGCTGGCGGCCAGCAACGCGGCTTCGTTCAAAAGATTGGCAAGTTCAGCGCCGGAGAAACCGGGCGTGCCGCGCGCGATGATGGACAAATCAACTCCGGGCGCGAGCTTCACATTCTTCGCGTGAACCTTCAAAATCCCTTCGCGTCCGCGGACGTCGGGCAAATTCACCGTGACCTGCCGGTCAAAACGGCCGGGCCGCAGCAACGCGGGATCCAGCACATCGGGCCGGTTGGTGGCGGCGATGATAATGATACCTTCCTGCGTATCAAATCCGTCCATCTCGACGAGCAACGCGTTCAAGGTCTGCTCGCGTTCGTCGTTGCCGCCGCCGAGGCCATGGCCGCGCGAACGGCCGACTGCGTCGATTTCATCGATGAACACCAGGCACGGAGTATTCTTGCGGGCCTGTTCGAACATGTCGCGCACGCGGCTGGCGCCGACGCCGACAAACATTTCGACGAAATCCGAACCGCTGATGCTGAAAAACGCGGCGTCGGCTTCCCCGGCGATCGCTTTGGCGAGCAGGGTTTTGCCGGTGCCGGGAGGGCCGATCATCAGCACGCCCTTGGGAATGCGGCCGCCGAGGCGTTGAAATTTTTTCGGGTCTTTGAGGAACTCGACGAGCTCGGAAACTTCTTCGATGGCTTCCTCGATGCCGGCGACGTCTTTGAACGTGGTTTTATTCCGTTCCTTGGCGAGCAGGCGGGCCTTGCTCTTGCCGAAACTCAATGCGCCTTTGCCGGCCATCTTGATTTGGCGGATGAAGAAGAACCAGATGAACCCGCCGATGAGCAGAATCGGCAGCAGCGTCATCATGACGCTCAACAGCATTGTGTTCGGCTCCTTGACTTCGACCCCGGGGAGTTTGGACAGCTTATCGACCATCGAGTCGGTCAGCAGCATTTTGACGTGGAAGGGCATCAGGGCGGCGGGGCTCTTCGGGTCGGTGGGTTTCTCCGAAGTCGTCTTGTATTTGCCGACAATGTCGTAAATGTTCGACTGCGGATTGGGATTGACCGTCGCGGTGTCAATTAAGCCCGCGTCCACTTTGGCCAAAAAATCGGCGGGTTTGATGGCGTCAACCGGCGGGGTCATCTGGTTGCGGAAAAGAACGAGGGCCAGAATGCCGCCAATGATGACAATCCACACGATCCAGGTTTTCGGAGGGACGCGAAACTCGCCGTTCTTCCTCGGGTCCTTGTCGTCGTTATTAATTTTATTCTCGTCAGACATTTTATTTTCTTAAAGCTGCGCCAACCTAACATGATGGGCAGAAACCCGCAACCGCCTGTTTCACCCCTATTTCCATTGCCATGTTAGCCTGCGCGCGGTGGCTGATGTAAGCTTAAACTGTTCCGAAATCCGCACGTCTTCAACCCAAAATACTTCATTTTTGAGGGTAACCGCCACAATTAATTGATGCCGCCGGGCACGGGGAATCTTCTGATTTACGAAGAAATCCTGCAATTTGACGGATTTTTCCATGCCGATGGGCTGAAAACGATCCCCCGGCTGCCAGTGACGCAGCACGATGCCGGGGCCGATTTTGTCGGCGTCGAAAAGCTCTTTTCGACGATGCGGACGGGGACGACGGACGGTCTTTTGTGGGCCAATCTCCCACGAAATTTTCCGCCCGGCAAAATCCGCCTGTCCTGCCCTGCCTTGTAGAGCGATTTTCAGCTCGTCCGTTTTTGGCGCGATTACGGGAGCGTTTTGGAAACGCAATTGTCCGTTCGCGTCACAAATCACGGCGACCTGCGGGACCACGGTGAATGGTTTTCCGGGTGAAATTCGCAGGCGTTCCACCAGGGCGAAATCGGCAGGAATTCCGAGTTTCAATAATTGTGATTGAAGGCAACGGCGCTGCAGGGCCAGGGGAAGTTTTTGAAAAGCAATTTTTGAAATTGTGACACGGGCGGGCACAAGGCCCGCGGCGCTACGCTGCCAGTCTTCCGCCATCCCGCTCACGAAGTCGGATTCGGCCTTGAGGATGTCCATGACGCGCAGGATGGTCCGCGAAAGCGCGGGCTGATACTTGCGCCGGAGCAGCGGCAATAATTCGCAACGGATGAGGTTGCGCTGGATATCGAGCGACTCGTTGCTGGCGTCTTCGCGGAAACGAATTTTTTTTTCGCGAGCGTAATCGTGCAGCGATTCTTTCGACTGGCCGAGCAGCGGGCGGGTCAATTGAATCGCGGGATTCGCGGGCGATGAGCTGCGCCATTTCATGCCCGCGAGTCCTTCACTGCCGCTGCCGCGCAACAATCGCAAAAAAAACAGCTCGACCTGGTCGTCGGCGTGATGAGCCAGGGCGATGCAGGAAATTTTCAATTGCGCGGCGGTTCGGGCGAGAAATTCGTGGCGCGCTTTGCGCGCGGCCATTTCGAGCGAGAGCCGGCCGGTGTGGGCAATTTTTTTGACATCGGCGCAACCGGTGATCATCGGTACGCCGAATTTTTTTGCGGCGCGCGCGACGAGACGCTCATCTGCATCGCTGCTGCGGCCGCGCAGTTGATGATTGAGATGCGCGACCGTGAGATGCCATTGATTCTCACGGGACAGCTCGTGAAGAACGTGGAACAAAATCATGGAATCCACGCCGCCGGAGACGGCGACCAGGATTTTTTGGCCGCGCCGGAAAAGTTTGCGCGCGCAGATGGATTGGCCGATTTGCTCCGGCAGGTTGCTCACGCGGAGGATGCTATCGCATTCAGAAAACCGGGCAAGGTGAACGATGGTTGCAGTTTATGCTTTATTGCGCAGGGCTAGCGGCGTAAGCGTGAATGGCACCTATTGGCCGCAGATTCCGTCCGCTGAACGCGCGTCCCTACCCACCGATTTGGGCCGCTGCTTTCGCCACGCTGCGGCGCGACAAGTAGAATTCTTGCTCGCTAATTAAACCAACTGCAACGGTTGGAACCGGCGGCCGAGAATCGGCTCGCTGCGCGTGTGCAACCAGTTTTCCAGGACGGAAGAGTAAACGCTGCGGAAATCCACGTTGTATTTGATGTCGCCTTCGAACAAATCGCCGGGCGCGAGGCTCGGGTATTGGCCGAACAGACCGGCTTTCATGCGGTCGCCCACGACGAACATCGGCGCGGCGGCGCCGTGGTCGGTGCCGGAGTTGGCGTTGTCGGAAACGCGGCGGCCAAATTCGCTGAAGGTCATCAGCAACACACGCTGCATGTTGCCCTGCGCCTTCATGTCTTCGACGAACGCCTTGACAGAATCGCCCAAATCACCGAGCAGGCGCTGATGCGTTCCGACCTGGTTCGTGTGGGTGTCGTAGCCGCCTTGCGAGACGTAGAACACGCGCGTGGACAATCCGCCGCCGATGAGTTTGGCGACAAGCTTGAGGGAATTGCCGAGTTGCGAGCCGGGATAAGTGGCCTTGTTTTCGGTGCGCGCGCTGATGGCGCGAATTTCATCGGAGCTGACCTGGGCGTCGAGCGCGGTGCGTTCGAGAAAATCCATCACGGAGCCGCGGCGCTGATTTTGAGGCTGGGCCGGACCGCTGATGGACGCGATGGAGCCGCCGGAATTTTCTTCGCCGGTATCGTTCAATTCGCGGTAGGATTGCTCCATCATCTGGCCTTCCTGCCCATTTTCCGAATTGATGAAACGATAATTCTGCGGATTATCCACGCTGACGCCCTTGGGTGTTTTGGCGGTGAACGACTGGGGCATCTGGCGGCCGATGTTCACGCCGACCGTGGGGTCAGAGCCGGCGCAGGCATTATCGAAGTAGCGGCCTATCCAACCGTATTTCTCAAACTTTTGCGAATCACTCGCCGTCTGCCAGATCTCGGTGGAACGAAAATGCGAACGATTCGGATTGGGATAGCCGACGCCTTGCACAATCGCGAGATTGCCGTGGTCGTACAGTTCCTTGAAACCCTTCAAGCCCGGGTTCAGGCCGATCTGGTCGTTTATTTTCAAAACCTGGTCGGCCTTGATGCCGATGCGCGGGCGGGCTTTGTAGTAATGATCGCTCCCGTGCGGGATGACGGTATTGATGCCGTCGTTTCCGCCAGCCATTTGCAACACCACGAGGATGGTCGAGTCCTTGCCGGTGGTGATTTGCGTGGCCTTGTCCATGGCTTCGGCCTGGAGCGCGGAGAAAGTGTTCGCGAGAAAGGTCGGCACGGTCCAGGAAAGAGCGCTGGTGAGGACGGTGCGACGGAGGAACTCTCGGCGAGTCTGGAGGGTAATTTCGTTTTTCATAGTTTTGTTGAAACGTGAAACGTGATTGCGGCCTAAAGCCGGATTCCACGCATGCCATTTCATTTTATTTTCATGTGACCTGATATTCGGGTGTGCACATCACGAGGCGAATGGCGTCGCGGATGTCGTTTTCGTCCAGGTCGGTTTTGCCATCGAGATAGTCGCGCAGGGTGTGTTCCTGCCGGGACGACAGGCTGGTCTGCAGGAGCCGTTTTTCGAGGGCGGCGATCAGCATTTCCTTATCCGAACGTTCCTGTTCGGTCAAAATTTTGTCCACGTCCACGCCACCGATGCGCATGTTCTGCATGCGGCGCTGAATTTGTTTCACGCGCGCCGGATTCTTGACCGGTCCGGTCGCGAGATTAGCGGCGATGGCGGAGTCGCCCTGGGCGAGCATGGCGGCCTGGTTGTAACGCGCCAAAAGATTGTTGGTGGTGATCCAGGCCAACCCGCCGTCCCAACCTTTGACATTCGGTGGCGCGAAAAGGTCCTGACCGAGGCCGCGCAGGAGATTGGTGGAGACCAGAGGCGGCGGCAATTGGCATTCGAGCATGCGAACACTGCCGATGAGCCATTGCACGGGGCTTTTGATTTCGTTGCGAACGACCGAGGGCGAATAAAATTCCTCGGTGGAAAAAATCACGCGCATCAGCGGTTTGAAATTATTTCCGCCGCGGCGAAACAGGTCGGCCAGCCCGGCGTTCAATTCCGGCGAGGGCATTTCGCCGGAGAAGAAATTCCAAAGTTTCGCGGTGATGAAAATTGCCGCGTGGGGTTGGGCGACAATTTGCTCGATGAAATCGTCGCCATCCAGATTGCCGGTTCGGCCGAGAACGGTCTTCTCGCCGTTATCATGAATACCGGGGCGTTCGATGAATTTTTGCGATTCCTGGTCCAGGGACCAGCCGGTCAGCGCCCGCGCGGCTTCGGTGATGTCTTTTTCCGTGTAATTCCCTTCGCCGAGCGCGAACAGCTCCATGACTTCGCGGGCGAAATTTTCATTCGGATGATCCTTGCGGCTTTGGGCCTGGTCGAGCCAGACGAGCATGGCGGGGTCCTTGCCCGCTTCGGTGAGCAGTTCGAGCCAATTGCCGGTGGCGAGCCGGCGGAACAGTTCATTTTGACGCCACATATAATAGGCGTCGCGGACTTTTTCGAAGCTGGTGGCGAAATGACCGTGCCAGAAGAGGGTCATCTTCTCCTGAAAGGGCCGGGGGCCTGTGGCCATGCGTTGCAGCCACCAGCCGCGCAGTTCGAGCATGTGCTGGTTTTCCAATTGCCGCTCGGTCTTCTGCATTTCCTTGCGTTGGTCGGGGGTCGCGTTTTTGGCAGCGCGGCGTCTTTCAGCGCGGCCCGGGTCCGGGTGCGCCCAATCCGGATCGGGCGTGGAGTCGGGAGTTTTCTCAAAATCAACCAGCCAGGAAACCGCGCCTTCGTGCCCCAACGAGAGAAGTTTTTGAATCTGATCCGGCGTGCCTCCGAACCCGGCGCGGTTTAACAAGTGCGCCGCCGTGGTAAAGTCCCATCTGCTGGCGGACAAAGGCTTTAGCATACACTGTTAAAGACGTGAAGACGCGGAAAAAGTTTCTCACTGAAATGGGATATTTGCAAGGGGGATGGCAAGCTGCTCAAGGCTAACGCATCTAATTTCCAAAGATTCCAATGAGAAATTATTGACCAGGGAATTGAGCCGAGGGTCAATCTGCCGAAGCCCCGAAATCGCATGTGCGAAAGCCGCCCCAGTATTCAAGATGTTGCGGCCTTAAAATCCAATCGCCTACCCATTTGTAGCTGGGGCAAATGGGTAGGCGCATTTTAATTGTGATGATTCTAATGTCAAACCAGATGTCCAACGAAATATCGTGCTAAAAATTAAGATGCGTCCGCCCTGGCAAGCTGCTGCGTGAGTTCGAGTGCAGCCTGTCAATTGTTGGGTAAGTATCTAATTTGGTGAGGACGGCGCGCTCGCGCCGTCCGCGCCGCGTTCAGCGGCGCAAGGTTGGGCGTCGTTCGCGCCGTTGGCTTGCCGATTCCAATTCCAATTCGGACACTACCTGTCCTACGTGTATTGCGATTACTCTTCGCCGTCGAAACAGTTATTCGATGGTGCTGAAACCCGTACGGGCGCTGGCTGACCGGGCAGGAGCCACTTGTTCGTATCGGGGAAATGACGCAAGTCGGAAGTGGGATTATCAAACACGAGGTAATAAACCAAATCGGTCGCGCCTGTGTTCGTGACCTGGTGTGCTTCTCCCGGCGGATGGATCAGGCAATCGCCCTCGCGCACATCCGCCACGCCGCCCGGCGTGCGCACCTGCCCGCGCCCGGTGATGATCAGATAGAGCTCCCATCTGGCCGAATGTGAATGATACGGCCAATTGGTCGCACCCGCGGGAATCCGCACCAACTCCACTTGAAACGGCTGGGCCACTCCACTGGCGCCGATGCCATTCACTCCCGCCAGCGCCTGAGAAATGTGCTGGCTCAAACGACGATACTGCCCCTTCGGAGAACGATTTTTTTCAATCGAAATCTCCGCCAGATTAATTTTGTTCATGCCCCTGAATCCTTCTGATTTCCACTTCCCAACTGAAAAAAATTAACAGCGATACTCAGTGGCACGGCTGTCCCACCCGTGCCACTATCCCTACTGCGACATTGTAATCTCGGCCCCCTCTTCTTTCGCGAGCGGGGCATCCGGCGGCGGCACCAGCGGTGTCCCCCGGCGCTCCATCGCCTCCTGCTCCTGCGATTTGTGGAATTTCACGCTGACGATCTTGCTCACGCCGTGCTCTTCCATCGTCACGCCGTAAAGCACGTCCGCCATGCCGATGGTGCGCTTGTTGTGCGTGATGATGATGAACTGCGAAAGGTCGATGAACCGTTGCAGCACGCGGATGAAGCGGTTGATGTTCGATTCATCAAGCGGGGCGTCCAACTCGTCCAGCACGCAGAACGGGCTCGGCTTGACCTGGTAAATCGAGAACAGCAGCGACACGGCGGTCATAGTCTGCTCACCGCCGGAGAGAAGCGAAATGGTCTGCAATTGTTTGCCCGGCGGGCGCGCGACAATATCGATGCCGCTTTCCAGCACGTCGTTTTCATCGACGAGAATCAGGTCGGCTTTGCCGCCGCCGAAGACTTCGGTGAACATCGTGCGGAAATTATTACGAATCAGTTCGAAGGTGGTCTTGAACATTTCCTTCGTCTGCGTGTTGATGCGATTGATGACTTCGAGCAATTGAGCCTTG
Source organism: Verrucomicrobiia bacterium (assembly GCA_035552155.1). Lineage (GTDB taxonomy): Bacteria > Verrucomicrobiota > Verrucomicrobiia > Limisphaerales > DASXHY01 > DASXHY01. The sequence continues at coordinate 239,740 of DASZLX010000018.1, forward strand.
GCCTCGACCAAATCATCGCTTTGCTTGGTGAGAAATTGATAGCGCTGCTCGGTTTCCTCGTATTCCTCGATGGCCACGAGATTCACCGGGCCCATTTCGTCGATGCGTTTTTGCAGGACATCGACCTGCTGCGCGACGGCCGCCCAATCCGTGGCGCCGCCCGCGGCGGCCATTTCTTCGGGCGTCATGACGTGGACCTTGGCCGCGCCTTCGTCGGCAAAAGTAATGGTGATGCACTCGCTGCGAATGTCGTCGAGGTTCAGGTGATATTTTTGCTGAACGCGGTCGCGCAGGTTCTGCACGGACATATTTTTCTGCGCGAGCTCGATCTCGGTGGTGCCGCGTTGCTGCTGCACTTCGGCTAGGCGGCGACGTTGTTCGCGCAGGTTTTCCTCGCGCTCAGTCACATCGCCTTCCTGCGATTGCTTTTGGACAAGAAGCTCGGCGGTCTGCGCATTGACCTGCTCGCGCTCGTGCTGCAAGCGGTCGACCTGGGAGCGGGATTCCTGAATTTCGAGTTCGGCCTGTTCCTTGCGGCCGATGAATGACGAGCATTCGGCGCGGCACTGCTCGACGACCTGGGCGAGTTCGCGAATGCGCTGCTCGAGGTTTTGTTTCTGCTGGCGATGAGACGCGCACAACTGCTCCTCGGAGGCGAGGGCAACTTTGCTTTCGGTCAATTCGGTGTTAGCGGTATCGCGCCGCTGGCGAAGATTTTCGAGGTCGGCGGTCAGTGAAGCGACCTGCTCCTGCAACGCGCGCTCGCGGGTTTCCAGTTCGGCGGCGCGGTCGGCGAGAACGTTGCGTTTCTGCAACCCCTCCTGCTCCTGGGCGGCCAGGCTTTGGACTTCGTAAACGACGGTGTCGATTTTCTGGTGCAACAGGCGGCGGGAATTTTCCAGCGCGGTGAATTCGCCCTCGCGCGTGGCGATCGCGACTTCCTGCTGGCGCAATTCCGTCTGCGCCTGCTGAAGACTGGCCTGCAATTCGGTCTGCTCGCTTTGCAACGCGCCTTTGCGGCGGCTGAGTTCGGCAATTTTCTCCTGCAGTTCCGCGAGCGCGATTTGCAGTTCGGTAATTTGATTTTTGCGTCCGAGAATGGAGGACGGCGCGCGACCGTTGCCTTGGCCGTTCAGGTAACCGCCGGTGTAGATGCCGTGGCGGTTGAGCAAATCGCCGGAGAGCGTGACGAAATCACAACCGGCGTGGCCGTTTTGGAGTTGGGCGGTGGCGGAATTGAGGCTGGGGGCGATGAACGTGCGGCCCAGCAGGCTCTTGACCAGTTTTTCCACCGCCGGATCAATCTTCACGACGTTCAAGGCGGAAACAACTTCGCCTTTCTCCAGCTGGCTCTTAATCATCTGCTCATTCTCAGCGGGAGCCATGTCGCCGGAAAACACGAGCTGATGTTCCGGCATCTCGACGGCGAGCGCGGCAATGCTCGCGCGGCCGGCTTTGCTGGCGGTGAGGTCGGCGAGGATGTCCTGCGCCTGCTGCGGTTGCTCGGTCAGGACGAGTTGGAGATGGTGGCCGAGGGCGTTTTCGATGGCGACGACGTAATCGTCCGGCACGCGAATGCGCTCGGCGAGCGAGCCAATGACAGCCTGTGAGCGGCGCAAGGCGGCGACTGCGCCGGCGCTGAAGCCTTCGTGCGAGCCTTCAAGCTGCTCGAGCACGTTCAGGCGCGAGCGCTTCTCGGATTGCGCGTGGAGATATTTATCCTGCTCCCGCGAGGCCTGGTTCAATTCCTCCTGGATCTGGCGCAGGCGTTTCTGGCGTTCCTCCACCGAACCGCGCTTGGTCTCAACGCTGAGTTTTTCCACCTCGACATTGGCGGCGAATTCCTGCAGCCGCGCTTCGAGGCGGGCGCGCTCTTCTTCCAACTGAATTTTTTCGGCGGAAAGTTTTTCGAGACGGACGACGTTCCCCTGCTTCTGCAAATCGAGGGCGGTGATTTCGTTGCGGACGCGGGTCAGGTCCTGCGCGGCTGCGAAGGCATCGGTCTGTGCCTTGCGCAAGGATTCCTGCCGCTCCTGCAAATCGCGCTCGACCTGTTGCAACGCGGCGCGCCGGGCCTCCAGCGTCTCGCGTTGTTGCGTGAGCGCGGCTTCGGAGGCCAGCAATCGTTCCGCGAGAACGGCGAGTTCGCCGGCGGCGGAACTGCGACGCTCCTCGGCTTGCGCGATGTCCGCGAGAGCCTTGGAGTTTTGCGACGAAATTTCCTGGAGGCGTTCCTCGTTGAATTGGATGCGGCTTTCGTGGCGGTCGGCTTCGCCCTTCAATTCCAAACCGCGCTGTTGCATGGCGGCGATGGAATGTTCGAGCTCGGAAAGGCGCGCGCGCAACTGGCCGATTTCGTCCTCGCAACGGAGCACATTCGCGGAGCCGGTTTCGATTTCATCGCGCAATTTTTCCGCGGTGGCCTGGCGCTCGGTGATTTCGGATTGCAACACGTCGAACTGATGACGCGCGAGTTGCGTGTCGAGGTGCTGCATTTCCGTGGAGAGTTGCTTGTAGCGGCGGGCCTTGCCGGCCTGGCGTTGCAGCGAGCCGATCTGGCGTTTCACTTCGCGGATGAGATCGGCCACGCGGACGAGATTTTGTTCGGTGTATTCCAGTTTGCGGAGCGATTCTTTTTTCTGCGCCTTGAACTTGGTGATGCCGGCGGCTTCCTCAAAAATCATCCGACGATCTTCGGGCTTGCTGGAAAGAATCTGGGTGATGTGCCCCTGGGCCAAAATGCTGTAGCTGGTCTTGCCCATGCCGGTACCCATGAAAAGCTGCTGGATGTCCTTGAGGCGGCACGGGACTTTATTGATGAAATATTCGCTGCCGCCATCGCGGAAAATGCGGCGCGTGACGGTCACTTCGCTATAAGAGACCTCGACACCCGCGGCGCGCAAATGCTCTTCGTCAACGTCGCCCAGGGTAATTGAGACTTCCGCCATGCCGATGGGCTTGCGCCCATCGGTGCCATTAAAGATGACATCGGCCATTTCGCCACCGCGGAGAGCCTTGGCCGATTGTTCACCCAGTACCCAACGGATAGCGTCCGACACGTTCGACTTACCACAACCATTGGGGCCCACGATGGCCGTCACACCAGGCTGAAAATTGAGGGAAGTCTTGTCCGCGAAGGACTTAAATCCTAAAACTGTTAAGTTTTTGAGATACATTGCGATTACAAAAGCAAACCGGGTTAAAATAGTAAAGCGAAAAACCACTATATACAGGGTTGTCCGCCGTCGGAGCACAACTAATTGGTGAGGAACCGAGATTCGAGATTGTGCGCTAACCTAATCCAAACTGACCTATCTATTACACCCTTTTCTATAGTATTTAAGGGCGTTTTTTGCAACTGAAATCTGCCGAAATGGGAGGTTCTTTTTCCTGATCCGGCCCGAAATGGACCCACCCGTGGGCTGTGAATAAGTTTTTCAGTTCCACGCCATCCAATTGGTCATCGTTTTGTAGCCGAAAGTCATCTCGGCCGGATCAAATGTTTTGTACCACTTCGCGTGGCCGTCGGCGAACAACACGTTCTGACCTTTGGCATGAATCTGCCAGTATTCAGTTATCGAGTCACTGGCCGCGCCCCCGACGCAATTTTGGGAATAATCATCTTTATCGGCATCCAAGGGATCAAAACGCAGGCTGCCCCCGACGATGCCGCAAGTGTCACCGCTCAGGACAAAGGCGGAAGGAAACATGATTTTTGCGCATTTAACCGCGGCCGCTTTTCCTCCGGCGTCGATATACGCGGCATTGCAGCCATTGAAATAATTGAAAGGCCCGCGGTATGGCTCGGGAAGTTGCACGTTGCCAGGACAATTGAAGACGTTCGTATTGCCGATCTCAGGATCAACTTGATGCATCCAACTGAGGTCGGCGGTCCCCGCGTTGTTGGTCCATAAAATGTCACCGCCTGATTCCGGATAAAAACCATCATTGTCGTCGGCAAACGTGGTCATCCCCAAGCCAATCTGGCGAAGGTTGGAAACGCAACTCGTCGTCCAGGCTTTTTGTTTCGCCTTGCCCAACGCCGGCAATAACAGCGCTGCCAAAATGGCGATGATCGCAATCACCACCAGCAATTCAATCAGTGTGAATGCTCGTTTTCGTTCGCTACCCGAAAAATTAATTTTCATACAACGCTAGTTTTCCCGACTCACCGGCACGATTGGACCGATTTTGTCTCCGGCGTATTCAACCGTTCGCAAAATTGGAAGCAGTTCAAAGGCCGGGAAAGTTTTCCGACCTGTCTTTTTCAGACGACGAAATGGGGCTCATCGTTTCAATCATAAATTTTCTTCCTTTCCGCGAACGAATGCATAGCGTGGTGACGCCCTCAAAGAATTGGTCATGAGACAATTTTTCCTAAGCGCCCTGCTCGTGCTTTTGGCATTCGATTGCGGCGCGGTTGATTACCAGGCGTCGGCCGCGGTCCCGCCGCCGATCGAACGCGAATTTCGCGGCGTGTGGGTGGCGACGGTGGCGAATATTGACTGGCCGTCCAAACCTGGGCTCAGCACGGCGCAGCAAAAGGCGGAGTTGATTTCCATCCTCAACCACGCGGCGCAACTCAAGCTCAACGCCATTGTTTTCCAGGTCCGACCGGCGTGCGACGCGATGTATGACTCAAAAATCGAGCCCTGGTCGGAATATCTAACGGGCACGATGGGCAAGGCGCCGGAGCCGTTCTACGATCCCCTCTCATTCGCCATCGAGGAGGCGCATCGGCGGGGAATGGAATTGCACGCGTGGTTCAATCCGTATCGCGCCTTGCACAAATCGCACACGGGAAATATTTCGCGCGAACACATCAGCAAAACGCACCCGGAACTGGTGCGCAGTTACGGCGATTATCTCTGGCTCGATCCCGGCGAGCGCGAGGTGCAGGACTATTCGCTGCGAGTGATCCTGGACGTAGTGAAGCGGTACGATATCGACGGCGTGCAGTTCGACGATTATTTTTATCCCGATCCGACCGGCGTGAACCGGGATTTTCCGGACGAGGCGAGTTGGAAAAAATACGGGGCGGGCGGAAAACTATCGCGGGGGGATTGGCGGCGCGAGAATGTGAACACGTTCATCCACCGCGCGTACACTTCCATTAAGGCCGCAAAGCCGTGGGTGAAATTTGGCGTGAGTCCGTTCGGCATCTGGCGGCCGGGAAACCCCGCGCAAATCACCGGGTCGGATGCCTACACGAAGTTATACGCGGACTCGCGGAAGTGGCTGGAGGAGGGATGGGTGGATTATTTCTCGCCGCAATTGTATTGGCGCATCGAACAGCGGGAGCAAAGTTTTCCGGTGTTGTTGAACTGGTGGGAACAGCAAAACGCGAAGCATCGGCATCTTTGGCCGGGCATTTCAGCGGCCTACGCGCTGTCGCAGCAATGGAGCGCCCAGGAAATCCCCGACCAAATTCGCCTGGAACGAAAACAGGCGGAAGCGGGCGGCTATATCTTCTACAACGCGAGCAGCCTGCTGGCGAACAGCGCGCGCGCGGAGGAGTTGCAGCACGTTTTAACCACAGACCTGAACCGGCAACCGGCGCTGGTCCCGGCGTCGCCGTGGTTGACCGGCGTCGCGCCGGGCAAACCGGGCGTTTCCATCATCGGCGTGCCGAACGCCATACGAGTTAACTGGAATGAAGGAGGAACAAATTCCGTTCCGGTGCGCTGGTGGGTGGTGCAGACGAAATTTTTCAGCGATTGGAAGACGGAGGTTTTTCCGAAAGAAGTGACTTCGGAATTTTTGACGGGCGCGCCGGAAGTTGTGGCGGTGACGGCGGTTGACCGGGTGGGAAATGCGAGTTCGGCCCGGGTGATGGAGGTAGTGAAGATTCCGGCGGAGAAACGGATCCTGCTGAGAAGCAAATGACCCGGGCGGGATATATTTTACGCTCGCCCTCGCTTCTTTCCTCTCCCCCGGGGGAGAGGATGCATATGATCACCGTTTCGGACGCACAATATTTTTTGACCGAATCCAGTCGAAGATTTTTCGGCAATATTGAATCCAGAGCATTCACGGAATTTGAGCCTCCTCACGCCGGCTGCTGCGGAAATTATTATGAGGCAGAGCGGCAGCTTTGCCCTACCTATAGAAATGGTTTTGGAAAGGCTGTAAGCCGAATTTTGTCTGCGCTCTTGCGAGCGGAGAGAATCATTTGTCTCAGCAGCCAGTACCCGGGACCCGTTCGCTTTCGCGAAACGTGGAGCGGGCAGCTCCAAGGTCCCCTATTTGGCCTTGCACCCGATGGGGTTTGCCGTGCCTCGTCGCTTGCGCTTCGAGCGGTGGTCTCTTACTCCACCTTTTCACCCTTACCACTGTAGCGGCGGTCTGTGAACGCCAGCATTTCCGACCTGTTTCCCGAAGGTCCGCGTCGGCGGCTACGGGCAGGTTTCCGGCGCTCATAGAGCGCCGCTACAATGGCGGTATATTCTCTGTGGCACTTTCCGTCGGGACGCCTCACGGCGTCGCCTCCCGCGTGTATCCCGAGGTCCGCCTCCTTGCGTCGGCGGCTACAGGTTACGCGGCATCGCGCCCTACGGAGTTCGGACTTTCCTCCCCCGGCATGCGCCGGAAGCGATTCTCCGCCTTTCCAAAACCGCCCTTATTATATTCAAAGACACCAAGAGGAGCAACGATGGAAACATCCAAATTCCAACATCCAAGCTCCAGAGAAGCACCAAGAATCAATACTCAAACTGGGTCTATTGATGTTTCAAAACTTGGGATTTCTCTGGAGCCTGGCTCTTGGAATTTGGAGCTTTAATCCACCACTGCCAAATCCATGTCGCGGGAGTAATAAAGAATGCGTCCGCAATTGATGCACGAAACCAATTCGTTTTGCGCCTGACAGGTCACGATGAGTTGGGTTGGCAATTTCATGTGGCAACCGCCGCAGACGCCGTGCTGCACGCCGACAACGACATTGCCGCCCTTGCTCTTCATGAGGCGCTCGTAACGGTTGCGGGCGGTATCATCCACGGCGGAGGCGAGTTGTTCGCGATTGGAGGTGAGTTGCTCCAATTCTTTTTTCAAATTCTCTTCGCGTTTGGCCAATTGTCCGACCTGGTCATCCATCAGCTTCTTGGCTTCGGCAAACGTCTGGTTGGCGCGGGCGACTTCTTTTTGCGCGCTTTCCCCCTGCTCCATCAAATCGATTTCCTGGTCCTCGATTTTGACGATCGCCTGTTTGCAGGTTTCGATTTCGTGCGCGAGCGCGCGGTATTCTTCGTTCTTGCGGGTCTGAAGTTGTTGATTGGCGTATTTCTCGATTAGCTGTTTTTTGGACTGCACTTCTAAATCGAGGTCTTTGCGGCGGGATTCCAATTCTTTCACCCTGAGTTTCGCGGCGTCCAATCCGCTCTGGGCGCCGCTGGTTTTGGCTTTGAGCGCCTGGCGTTCGGGTTCGATATGTTCCAGTTCAGATTTAACGCGGTGAATTTGTTTATCCCGGTCCTGAAGAATCAGCAATTTTTCAATCGTCTCAAACATTCTTGAACTTTCTATGAATATGGAAACAAAACTTATCCGGGGCGCGCGATCAAGTCAATGCAGGGAATGGGGATGTTGAATAGGTGATTGGTTAAATCAGTTAAATCGTGGAATGAGTGGAAATACCACAGACTCATTTAACCCATTCCACCTGTTTAACAAATTTAACCGATTTAACGGCAGCCTTTTTACCATTTCCCTGATTTGACTCGCGGCGGCATCCCGGTAAGTTACGGCGAGGTATCTTATGAAAATTTTTCTAACACTTATCGTAGGCATCGCGATTGGAATTGCCGCGGTCTGGTATTTCAATCATGACAAAAACAATTCACAATTCCGCAGCGCCGGCCAGGAGATCAAGAGCACGGCGCAAAATGCCGGAGACACGATTAGCGATAAATTGAAGTCGTGGCGGCTGGATCCCGACAGCATTTCCGACGAATTGAAGCGCACGGGCCGCGTCATCCGCGATAAAACCAGCCAGGCGGGCCAGGCCATCAAGGACGCGACGGCGGATGCGCGGGTCACCGGGGCGATCAAGGCCAAGTACGTGAAGGACCCCGATCTTTCGGCGTGGGACATCCATATCAGCACGACGGACGGGGTGGTGACGTTGTCCGGGACGGTGGCATCGGCGGATCTTATCGGCAAGGCGATGGAACTCGCGCTGGACACGGATGGCGCGCGGCAGGTAATTTCCACGCTTCAAGTAAAACCAAAAACCTGATTTGATGACGGCGATTGAATCCACCGTGAATCCCGCGAACCTCGCGTTCGTGGAAGATTTGTATGAGAAATTTTTGCACGACGCTGCGTCGGTCTCTCCGGAATGGCGGGAATATTTTTCACAGATTGCAAACGGTGAATTGAAATTGCCGGCCCCGCGCTTTGGGCCGTCATTTCAGCCAGACAGTTTATTTAATCCATCCGGCGGCGGTTCCAGACGGGCCGGCGAGACGCCGGCGCTCCCCGCGACTCCCGGCGTTCCGGCGGCTTTTCAGGATCGCATTTATCAACTCATCCGACTTTACCGGGTGCGCGGGCATCGCATTGCGCGAATAGATCCGTTGGGAAGAATTCCCCCCACGCCGAAGGAATTGGAGCTGGAATTTCTGGGGTTCACGGAGGCGGACAAAAGTCTGCCGGTTCGCAGCGAGGCTTTTCCTTATTTCGGAACCCTCACATTGGGCGAACTGTTTGAAAAACTGCGCAACACTTATTGCCGCTCGATTGGCGTGCAATACATGCACATCGACGACCTGAGCGTGCGGCGCTGGCTGCAGCGGCGGATGGAGATGACGGAAAACCACACGCAACTCACGCGCGGGGAGCAATTGCGCATCCTGACGCGGCTGACGGATGCAGTGACCTTCGAGGAATTCATTCGCAAAAAATTCGTGGGCGCAAAGACGTTCTCGCTGGAAGGCTCGGAGAGTTTGATTCCGTTGCTGGATCTGGCGATTGAAAAAGCGGGCGAGCAAGGCGTGCGGGAAATCGTCATGGGCATGGCGCATCGCGGGCGGTTGAATGTGCTCGCGAACATCATCGGCAAGAGCGCGCGGCAGATTTTCCGCGAGTTCGCGGATACCGGCTGGAAATCCTCGCCTGGGCGGGGCGATGTTAAATATCACCTGGGGCACAGCGCGGAATGGACCACGGCCGCCGGGAAAAAAATCCAGCTCGCGCTGTGCTTCAATCCGAGCCACCTGGAACTAGTGAATGGTGTGGCGCTGGGGCGGGCGCGGGCGCGGCAGGATTGCGGCGGTGACGCGGACCATTCCCGTTCGCTCGCGCTGCTGATTCATGGCGATGCTTCCTTTGCCGGCGAAGGCGTGGTGCAGGAAACGTTGAACCTGAGCCAGCTTCCCGGTTATCGCGTGGGCGGAACGCTGCATGTGGTGGTGAACAATCAAATCGGTTTTACCACCGGCCCTTCGGAGTCGCGCTCGACCCCGTATGCGACCGACGTGGCGAAGATGCTGCAGATTCCGATTTTCCATGTGAACGGCGAAAACCCGGAAGCGGTGGCGCAAGTGGTGCGGCTGGCGATGGATTTCCGGCACGAGTTTAAGCGTGACGTGGTGATTGATATGTATGGCTACCGGCGTCTCGGCCACAACGAAAGCGACGAGCCGACGTTTACGCAGCCGGTGCTTTACCGCGCGATCGCGGAGCGCAAATCCGTTCGTGAAGGTTATCTCGACCATCTGTTGCAACTCGGTGAAGTGACCCGCGAAGAGGCGGATGACATTGCGGCGAAGCGGCGGGAAGCCCTGGAAAAAGAGTTGTCGCAATCGCAGAAGGAAGTTTCGGCGGACGGTATCAAGATGGACGCTCCGCTACCGGAAAATAACGGGCACGGCGCGCGCGGAGCGACGCGCCCCACCCTCGTGGGCGGGACGGAGCCGGCGGGCGCGGAGATGCAAACCGGCGTGGCGAAAGAGAAATTGTCGGCCATGCTGGAATCGTTGAGCCGCGTGCCGGAGAAATTTCATCCGCATCCGAAATTGAAGAAATTTTTGCAGGGGCGCGAGCAAATGGCAAAGGGTGATGCGCCTTTGGATTGGTCGGCGGCCGAAGCGCTGGCGTTCGCGAGCCTGGCGGGCCAGGACATTCGCATCCGGATGAGCGGCCAGGACAGCGAACGCGGGACGTTCAGCCATCGCCATGCGGTGTTGCACGATTACGAGACGGGAGAAAAATATTTTTCACTGCAACATCTTCCCGGCGACAACGCGTCGATCGAGATCATCAACAGTCCCTTGAGCGAAACGGGCGTGCTGGGATTTGAATACGGATACAGCCTGGCGTGCCCGGACGCGTTGGTGCTGTGGGAGGCGCAGTTTGGCGATTTCTGGAACGTGGCGCAGCCGATCGTGGACCAGTTCATCGCGAGCGGAGAGGACAAATGGCAGCAACTGAGCGGGCTGGCGCTGCTGTTGCCGCACGGATTCGAGGGCGCGGGGCCGGAGCATTCGAGCGCCCGGCTGGAACGCTTTCTGTGGCTGGCGGCGGAGGACAATATTCAAGTGGTCTATCCGACTACACCCGCGCAATTCTTTCATTGCCTGCGCCGACAGGCCCTTCGTTCCTGGCGCAAACCGCTGGCAGTGATGACTCCGAAAAGCCTGTTGCGTCATCCCAAAGTGGTATCGTCGCTGGACGATTTGGCTAACGGAAGTTTTCAGCGGGTTTTGCCAGACACGATGGTCGCCGCGGGCGCGGTCAAACGCATCGTGCTTTGCACGGGCAAGGTTTACTATGATTTGACGGAGCATCGCGAGGAAACCAAGCGCGAAGACGTGGCGATTGTTCGCCTGGAGCAATTGTATCCGTTGGGGCGGGAATTGCTGGAGCGCACGCTGGCGGCTTACCCGGAGGGGACGCCGGTATTCTGGGTGCAGGAGGAACCCGCGAACATGGGCGCATGGAATTTCATGAAGATACAATTTGGCGAGAAATTGTTCGGCCGTTTGCCGTTCTATGGAATTGCCCGGGAGATGTCGGCCACGCCGGCCACGGGCTCGGCCAAGCGGCATAAACAAGAGCAAACAGAAATCATTCAACGGGCGTTTGGCGAAAAAGAATAAATAATTTATGGCTATTGAATTGAAGGTCCCGGAAATCGGGGAATCGATCACCGAAGTCGAAATCGGCGGCTGGCTCAAGAAAGCGGGCGAGCCGGTGCGGAAAGACGAGCCGGTGGTGACTTTGGAAAGTGAAAAAGCGACGGTTGAACTTCCCGCGCCGGATGCGGGAACAATGGGCAAGGTTTTGAAGCAACAGGGTGACACGGCAAAAATCGGCGAAGTCATCGCCTACCTGGAGCCGGCCAAAACGGACGGGAGCGCGGAGAAAAAAGCGGAGAAGGACGCAAAAGCGACGGCCGAAAAAGCGCCGCCAAAAAAATCGGAGCCGGAGGAGAAAAAGCCGGAGGCCAAAGCCGAGGAAGATCCGGCATCCCCGCGACCGGTTCCAGTGCGGGCGGCCCAGGACAAAACGCGCAGCGAGAGATTGCGCGAGGGACAAGATCCGGAAGAAACGCTGGCGATGGCGGAACGCAAGACGGCTTCCAGCCAACCCGCCAAGCCCGCGCCGCAACGGGCCGGCCCGGAGGCCGGCGCTCCCGGGCGGCAGGAGGAGGTTGTGCCGATGAGCAAGCTGCGACGCACCGTCGCGGAACGGCTCGTGGAAGCGCAGCACAACGCGGCTTTGCTCACGACGTTCAATGAGATTGATATGTCCAGCGTGATGGCGCTGCGCAAGGAGCACGGCGAGGCGTTTCAGAAGAAATACAATGTGAAGCTGGGCTTCATGTCATTTTTCGTGAAGGCCGCGATTGACGGATTGAGGCAGTTTCCGGGCATCAATGCCGAGGTGCGCGGCACGGACATTGTTTATCACAATTACTTCGACATCGGCGTGGCCATCGGCAGCGGCAAAGGGTTGGTCGTGCCGGTGCTGCGCAATGCGGAGCGGTTGAGTTTTGCGGAGATTGAACTGGCCATCGGCGATTTGGGACGGCGCGCGCAGGAAAACAAATTGAAGCCGGATGAACTTCAGGGCGGGACGTTTACCATCACCAACGGCGGCGTGTACGGCTCGCTGCTGTCGACGCCGATTGTGAACCCACCGCAGAGCGGCGTGCTCGGGATGCACGGCATCCAGGAACGGCCGGTGGCGCGGGAAGGCCAGGTGGTGATTCGCCCGATGATGTACGTGGCGTTGACGTACGATCATCGCATCGTGGACGGCCGGGAGGCAGTGACGTTTCTGAAGCGGGTGAAGGATGCGATTGAAAACCCGGCGCGGATGTTGATTGAGGTTTAGACCGCATATCAAAATGACTGCTTCCCTCGAAAGGTAGGGCGCGTCACTCCGTGCACGCCGTTACAATTGCAACAGAAACGGCGCGCACGCCCCACCATTAAAGGCATTTTGTTAGACGCTCTTAGTCTTCAGGCTGCACTAGAGCATTGAGCAGCGGACCGAATCAGCGAGCCCATCGCGCGAATGACGTCCAATCCTGCGCCGCTGAACGCGGCGCGGACAGCGCAGCGCGCTGTCCCTACCAAAGGGTGGTTGCGCTAATGCTTTTTCCGGCGCTCGTGCTTCAAGCGCCAGATCAAATAAATAACAATGGCGATATTTGCCAGCAGAAGCACAAGTTTCATTGGGCTAAATCCCTTGGCCGCTAATTCGTAAATTTCGAATGGGAGAAAAGATGCCGTGATGATGGTGGTGAAATACTCCGCCCACCGCTTTTGCATGAGCAAGCCGATGCCTTCGGTAAAAAACAGCGCGGAATAGACAAACATCCCGGCACTTACCAACGACAACTTGCCCGGAGTCATGGCGTCGAGTTTGGACGGAAAGGCCTCGAGAACGGGATTTTTAATATCCACGTTCACGCGACGAATCCAGCGCTCCAGATTCTCGGCGGCGTCGCCAAAAATCAGGCGGATCGCGCCCACTGCCAGCGCCAGCAGCAGCACGGCTTTGAGCAGCTTGAACAGGGCGATGAGCAGCAGCCATTTGTCGCGCTTGCCGGCATTGGATTTCATCAGGCCAATTTCGCACGGCCCGTCCAATGGCGACGGGCGGTGTTTCCCCTCCCCCGGCTTCTGTAAAACCCTAATGCCCGGGTGGCCGCAGCTCGCTCGCGCGTTTCGATTCCGTGGGGCGGCGATAGAAAGTGCCAGAGTGCTGGTGCAATCCGAGACGGTAGAGCAGTTTCCGCCGGGTTTTGAGGTGTGCCGCTCTCCAGCGCCCAAAAATTTAACTGTGGCACCGACAGCAATGGTTTCCTATATTAGCACGAGCTAAATCATCCCAATGCAGGCAAATGCCGGAAAACACAGCATTTCTTTAAGGGCCTTACCCTGCGCGACGAGGACGCACCGCGGCGTTCACCATCCACACCCTCTGAGCAAAGAAAATTTTTGAACTGCAAAATAGCGCAGCACATTCTACGTTTGCCAAACACAACATGAATCGAATCCTTCTTTCACTATTATTGGCTTCGGCTTCGTATCTCTCCACACCTGTGCAAGCCGCGGATACCTCCATGGAAACGCCCGCGCAACGACACGCGCGCCTGGAGTGGTGGCGGGACGCTCGCTTCGGGATGTTCATCCATTGGGGCGTGTATTCGCAGGCGGCGGGATATTGGGATGGCAAAGCGGATGACGGCGCGGGCGAATGGCTGATGAACAACCTGGGAATCCCCATTCCGCAATACGAGAAGCTGGCGACGGAATTCGACCCGGTGAAATTCAACGCCGACGAATGGGTGAAAATCGCGAAGGGCGCGGGCATGAAATACCTCGTCATCACTTCCAAACATCACGACGGCTTTTGCATGTTCAATACGAAAGCGACGAGCTACAACGTCGTGGAGGCCACACCGTGGCACACAGATCCGATGGTTGCGTTGAGCGCGGCTTGCCGCCGGCAGGGCGTCCGTTTTTGCGTCTATTATTCCATCATGGACTGGCATTCACCGGACCAGCAACCGAACAAGATGGACCCCGAACATCCCAGTTATAATCCCACCAGCTTTGCGCCGGACAAAAAGGCGGACTACATCCAATACCTCCATACCGAACTCAAGGAGTTGATCACGCAATATCATCCCGGTTTGCTTTGGTTCGACGGCCAGTGGATGAAGGGCTGGACGAGCGAAGACGGAAGGGAATTGTATGCCTACCTGCATTCGCTGGATCCCAAATTGATTGTGAATGACCGCGTGGGCGGAGGCGGGGGGGATTATGAGACGCCGGAGCAGCGCATTCCCGCCAACGGCCTGGGGCGTGATTGGGAAACGTGCATGACAATGAATGACACGTGGGGTTTCAAGCGGCAGGATCACGATTGGAAATCCACCGCGACACTGATTCACAACCTGATTGATTGCGCGAGCAAGGGCGGAAATTATTTGCTCAACGTCGGGCCGACGGGCGAAGGCCTGATTCCTGACGCCAGCCAGGAGCGGCTGGCGGAGATCGGCCAATGGATGAAAGCGAACGGCGCGGCCCTTTACGGAACGAGCGCGGGGCCCTTCACGCGGCAACTGCCGTGGGGACGTTGCACGTCAAAAATCTCGGGAAACTCCACCACGTTATATCTCCATGTTTTCAACTGGCCGGCGGACGGCCAACTGCTGGTGCCTGGTTTGAAGAACCCGGTGAAATCCGCGCGACTGCTCACCGGCGGAAAAAAACTTGCGGCGCTAAATCGTGAGGACGGCGTGATGATTTCCGTGCCGCCCACCGCGCCCGATAAAATTTCATCCACGATCGTTTTGAAATTCAAAGGCGCGCCGGAAGTGGCGGCGATGTCGCTGATCCAAAAATATGACGGCTCCATTACGTTGCCCGCGAGCGGAGCGCATTTGCATGGGTCCACCGTGCAGTACGAATCCGGCGGCGCCAGGGACAATATCGGTTACTGGACCAATCCGGACGACTGGGCGGATTGGGATTTCAAAGTCGAGCAACCGGGAAAATTCACCGTGTCCGCCGTGATTGCGTCTCAGGCGGCTTCGCCATTTGAGTTATCCGTGGGCGGTCAAACGCTTCATGGCGTCGCGCCAGTGACGGGCGACTATACCGCGTTCCGGTCCGTGACACTGGGCACGATCGGGATTCCCGCCGCCGGCAAGGTGACGCTGGCGGTGCATCCGGTCAAAAGCGGCTGGCAACCAATGAACCTGCAGGCGATCAAATTGATCCCGGGCGGAAGTGATCCGGAGAAATAAAACAATTTTCTCACCCTTCCTTTCAACAACCATGCGCGAACGATGAACGAAAAAATCGATGGCAGAGTCTACCCGTTAGCAGGCTCTCTTCTACTGCTCGCGCTTTTCCTGCTGGCCGGCGCGCGCTCGTGGGGCGCGACTCCGGCGGAAAAGGATTTGTGGGAGCGCGAGGCTCGGGAAACCACTGGGCAGCTGAAAAACAAGGCCATCGTCTGGAACTGGCGATTTAGCGACGATAAACTTCAAGCCGTTTCCGTCGAAGACAGGGTCAATGGCCAATCACTGGCCTTGAGCGGCGAATGTTTTGAAGTTGTGCTCGGCGACGGCACGGTGTTGAAAGCGTCGGATTTTGCGGCGACCGCGCCGCAAATCGAGCGGCTGAAGTCGGAGCCGGATTCGCCGGTGGCGGCGAGGCATTTTGCCGGCGAACAACTTATCACCCGCTTTTTCGCGCCGGATAAAAATCTGACGGCGGAATGGCGTGTGGTTTTGCGCGAAGGCTCGGCCTACGTTCGGCCTGAACTCACGTTGCGCGCGACGGGCAAGGATGCGCTCGTGAAGGAAATTATTTTGTTCAATGAAACCGTTCCCGGCGCGAAGACCGCCGGCACCGTGGACGGCTCGCCGGTCGTGGCGGGCAATTTCTTTTTTGGTTACGAACATCCGATGGCGCAAAACACGACGGACGCCGGCGGCGTCGTCCGTTGCAGTTTCAAACGAAACGCGGTGCTCAAGAATGGGGAGACCCTCGCGCAAAGTTACGTCCTCGGAGTGGCGCCCGCCGGGCAAATGCGCCGCGGCATTCTCGCCTATCTCGAACGCGAACGGGCGCATCCATACCGGCCGTTTTTGCATTACAATTCCTGGTATGACATCGCGTGGGCGAACCGGAAATATAATGAAACGGAATCGCTCGACGTGATTGATCAATTCGGCCGCGAACTGGCCGAAAAGCGCGGCGTGAAAATGGATTCGTTCCTGTTCGACGACGGCTGGGACGACAACCAGACGCTTTGGAATTTCCACAGCGGTTTTCCCAACGGTTTTACGCCGCTGAAAAACGAAGCGGCGAAATTTCACAGTCGCATTGGCGTGTGGCTGTCGCCTTTTGGCGGGTACGCCGAGGCCAGGACGCAGCGGCTCAAATTTGCGAGCCAGTTTGGATTTGAGACCAATGCCAGCGGCTTTTCACTGGCCGGCGAGAAATATTATCAGCGTTTTCACGACATTTGCCTCGAGATGGTCCGTAAATATGGAGTGAATCAATTTAAGTTCGACGGACTCGCGGCGGGAGGCAAGGCGAGCGAGAACGGGCTCACGCGCGACGGCGACGCGATGCTCCGGCTTATCGGCGATTTGCGCGCGGTCGAGCCGGACATTTACATCAATCAAACGACCGGCACGTGGCCCTCGCCGTTCTGGCTGCTCACGGTGGATTCCACCTGGCGCGGCGGTGCGGACCATTCGTTTGCCGGAAAAGGTTCGTGGTGCCAGCAGTGGATGACGTATCGCGACGCGCAGACATATCAAAACGTCGTCAGACGCGGGCCGTTCTATCCACTCAATTCGCTCATGCTGCACGGAATCATTTACGCGAAAAACGCCGAGCATTTGGACAAGATGAGCGACGGCGACTTCGCGGACCAGGCGCGGGAATTTTTTGGCAACGGCACGCAGTTGCAGGAGATGTATATCACGCCTCGTTTGTTGAATTCACAGAACTGGGCGGATCTCGCCGAAGCCGCGAAATGGTCGCGCGCCAACGCCGATGTGCTGGTGGACACGCACTGGATTGGTGGAGATCCGGGCCGGAATGAAATCTACGGATGGGCGGCGTGGTCGCCGCACAAAGCTATTTTGGTGCTGCGCAATCCGGACGACCGGCCGGCGACATTCGCGGCCGACGCGAAAGAATTGTTCCAACTACCGCCGGGCGCCAAAACCAGTTATCGCCTGCATAGTCCCTGGAAAAGCGATCGCGGCCAAACTCCGGTTAATTTGCGCGCGGGACAGCTTCACACATTCACTTTGCGCCCGTACGAAGTCATTGTTTTGGAGACGCAACGATGAGCGCTACTCTGAGAAGCCGCGAATTTTGATGCATTTTGCCCTTCAATTCTGATTCAATGGCGGGCGAACCCGCTGCTAAACACGTTATCGCCGACCGTGGCCATGTTCTCAAAATGAAAAACGCACTCCGAATCGTTTCGGGAACCATCCTTTGGCTCTCGTTATTGCCCGCGACAGGCCACGCCGACGACCGCTCGGACTGGCTGGAGAAAATGCAGGCGATCATTCCGAAGAGCTATGTTTGCCGCCAGGCGGCCGCGCCGCTGACGATTGACGGCAAATTGAACGAGAAGGCGTGGAGCGCCGCTCCCTGGACGGATTATTTTTCCGACATCCAGGGCGACGCTAAACCGAAACCGCGATTTCGCACGCGGGCGAAGATGCTTTGGGACGATAATTTTCTCTACATCGGGGCGGAGATTCAGGAACCGCACGTCTGGGCGACCTTGACGAACCACGACTCGGTTATCTTCCGCGACCCGGATTTTGAAGTGTTCATCGACCCGGCCGGAAATACCCAACCGTATTACGAGTTCGAGATGAATGCGCTGAACACCACGTGGGACCTGCTGCTCAACCGTCCTTATATGGACAACGGCAGGCCGCATGATAATTGGGAAATTCCCGGCTCCAAAACCGCTGTTCAGATTCAGGGCACGCTCAATCATTCCGGCGATGCCGATCGCGGCTGGACGGTGGAAATCGCCTTTCCCTGGAAGGTTCTTTCCGAGCACGCGCGCCATTCCGGCCCGCCCGCCGAGGGAGAGCAGTGGCGCATTAATTTCTCGCGCGTGGAATGGAAAATAACCACGAACAATGGCGCTTACACAAAAGTGCCGAACACGCCGGAAGACAACTGGGTGTGGTCGCCGCAAGGCGTGGTGGACATGCACCGGCCGGAAATGTGGGGATTGGTGCAATTCACGGCGCTTCCCGCCCGGAAAAAACTCCAAGTTGAATCCATTCCCGGCAAAACCGCACGGGACGTGGCGCTCGGAATTTATTATTCCCAACGTGTTTTCCATGACGGACACAACCGTTGGGCCACCAACGCCGCCGAATTGAATTGGGACTCCGGCAACGTGCCGGCCGGAGCCGGGGCGCCCACGGTGGAGATGACAGAGGACGGTTACGTGTGTTCGGTTCCGTTCACGGAAAGTGGAAAAGAGCATGTCTGGCGAATCCGACAGGACCGGTTGCTGGAACTCGACCAGGTGTTGCCGGTGGAGAGCGAAAGTTTTGTGGCGGCTGCGGCGGAAAAATTCGGCGAGACGGGACGGCGCGCGGCTTATTTCCTGGTGGACAACATGCCGCCGGGCGACCGGGCGGTTTTCGACCGCGATTTTCTGATGGAAGATGTTTCGCTGGCGTTCCAGGCGCGCAAAAAATTTCCCTGGGCCACGAATGTTTCCGAGCGGATGTTTTTCAACGACGTGCTGCCTTACGCGTCGCTCGATGAGCCGCGGGATCCGTGGCGCGCGCAGTTTTTCGCGATGGGATCGGAAATCTGCCGCGATTGCAAGACCGCCACGGAAGCCGCGCAGGCGTTGAACCGGGAACTTTTCAAGCGCATCAATGTGCATTACAACCTGGCGCGCAAACGGAACAATCAAAGTCCGAAGGAATCCATCGAGCAGGGCAAGGCGACCTGCACGGGATTATCGATCATCCTGGTGGATGCGTGCCGGGCGGTGGGCGTCCCCGCGCGCATTGTCGGTGTTCCGGAATGGGCGAACAAGGAAGGAAATCATACCTGGGTCGAGATCTGGGATGGCGGCTGGTATTTCATGGGCGCGGACGAGTATGACAAGGCCGGGCTCAATCGCGGCTGGTTTGTCGCCGACGCCGCCAACACCGCTCGCAGCACCAACCGATTGAACCAGGTTTTCGCGACGAGCTGGCGCCGCACGGGTGATTACTTTCCGATGTCATGGAATCTTCAATCGCGGGACGTGCCGGGAGTAAATGTCTCCGCGCGCTACGCCCTGCTGGTGGCGGACACCAATTCCACGCACGACCTCGTGAGCGTGCGGCTGCTGGATAAAGAAAACGGCGAGCGTGTGGCCGCGAGCGTCGAGTTGCGGGACGCGCGGGGAAAACTCCTGGCCTCCGATCATACGCGCAGCGGCACGGCTGACCTCAATGACATGCCGGGATTCACCCTGCCAGAAAATGCCGCGAGCGTGATTTTCCGCTTCGTGCGGGACGGTGAGGCGCGCGAAAAATCGGTCCCCTGCGCTCTTTGCATGAAGTCGCACACGCTGGATTTCGCCTGGAATGAACTGACTCCGGTGGCCCCGGAAATTCTGTCCGTGGAAACCTGGATGGCAAAACCGGCCGCGGAACGCGGCGCGCCGCCGGAGGTTCAGTTATCCCGCGAGGCGGCTAAACGCGTGACTGCGCTGGCATGGGATGACGTGGAGAAATCACGGGCCGCCACCGCGACCGCGGAATTATCTGACAAAAAAATCAATCTCGGGGAACATTCGTTGAAATGGCTGGAACGGACTTTTGGCGACGCGCCCGACGGAAAACACAGTCTTTGGATCACGATGCACGGCGGCGGCCAGGGCACGGAGGAGGAAAACGATTTGAATTGGAAGGGCTATTACGGGCGCTACGAATTTCCGCCGGGCAGCATCAATGTCGCGCCACGCTCGCCGGCGAACACGTGGAACATGTGGTTTGTGCCCTGGGTGGACGACCTCTTTGACCGGATGATTGCCGATTACGTTCTGCAACGCGGCGTGGATCCCAGCCGCGTTTATCTCATCGGTTATTCCGCCGGCGGCGACGGGGTTTACCAACTCGCGCCGCGCCTCGCTGATCGCTTCGCGGCTGCGGGCATGTGCGCCGGGCACCCGAACCAGGTCACGCCGGAAGGGCTGCGCAATTTGCCGTTCCTGCTTTACATGGGCGGGGCGGACGATGCTTACCATCGCAACACCGTCGTGCGCGAGTTCAGCGCGAAAATAGATGCTTTGCAGGCGCGCGATCCTGACGGTTACTGGCATCGGCTCACGGTTTACCCGGGTCTGCCGCACAACATGCAGGGGCGCGAAGCGGAAATGATCCCGCGCATGGCCCCCATGCGGCGCGCGCTCTGGTCCAGGCGCGTTGTGTGGGGGAAACAAGACGGAGGGGCGACGCACACGCGGTTCTATTGGCTCGAGCGCGACGCGGCGGATGTAAAGCCAACCGATATTTTCGCGGCGCACGTGGAAGGACAAACCATCACCATCGAAACACCCGCGAGCGGTCGTTTGACGTTGCGTCTTTCCGACGAATTGCTGGACCTCGACCAGCCGGTTCGGGTCGTTGCCGGAGGCAAAACGGTTTTTGAGGGAAACGTCAAACGCTCCTTCGACGCGATCTATCAATCCTTGCGCGAGCGGGAAGATCCACAAACGGTTTGCACTGCGCTGCTGCCGGTTTCGTGGTAGAGCAATAAAAAACCCGGAGCTTTTGGCCCCGGGTTTTTGAGTTAAACAAGAGAATTACGGCAGCTTGTGACCGTTGGAGGCCGACAACGTGCAGGTCGGAGCCGTGCTCACCGGAGACGCGGTATACGATCCGCCCGAGGGGCATTTGACCGCGCCTTGACCGGTGCCGTTGATCGATCCGTTGCCACCGCGGCCGAGATACACCTTCAACGAGCTGAGCGCCGGCGTGGCCGTGCTCAACGCGCCGGTTTCCAACGCCCACTGTTGCTGGGCGCCGTCAATGAGGCGCAGGTTGTTGATGCAGGTGTTCTTCCGGGCGGTTTCACGAGCCTTGATGAAGTTCGGGATCGCAATCGCGGCCAGGAGACCGATGATTGCCACCACGATCATGATTTCGACGAGCGTGAAGCCCGCTTTGCGTGAGGTCTGGATTTTCATACTAATTACTGCTTTCTATCGGCGGCGTGAACACGGTGACCGGCGGGTTATGTACTATTGCATTTTGGTTCACTTATTGCCGGTCACCAACCGCACGTCCCTTCTTAGCAGTCCCGGTGCCATGACAATTTTTGCAAAGCCTCAGACATTTTTGTAAAGTCTCCGAGGGAAAGTTTGTTCCATCTCCTCGGAGAGTATAACTGGTAGCCAGTGTTCCCGTGCGTGACTGCATCATTTTTGGACTGCTGTCCTGTTTTTTACCTGCCGGAGTGGAAAAATCAGGTTTCCGGGCCCGCCAAGACAGTTGAAGTGTTTATAATTGAGGGAATAACCGTTACGCCTGCCTAAAAACCTTCCGGCGGTGCCAAAGTTGAAAGGAATCGTGCCCGGAAAACAGGCAAACCACTTCATAATCGCCCGAGCCAACCAGTCAACGGATGAGCCGCTCCGCGCTTAAAGCGAGCGGGAACGGCATCACTTTACTCGTCCGCAGAGAGCCGCTCGTCGAGATTCCAGGCGGCGCTGATGAGCGCGATGTGGGAAAGCGCCTGTGGGAAGTTGCCCAGGTGCTCGCCACAGGAACCGAGTTGTTCGGCGTAAAGGCCGAGATGGTTCGCGTATCCGAGCGCCTTCTCAAAAATAAAGCGCGCCTGCTTCAAGTCCCCTGCCCGGGCGAGACACTCGACGTACCAGAATGAACACGTCGAAAAAGTTCCCTCGTGGCCGCGCAAACCGTCCGAGGCGGCTTTTTCGGGGCGATAGCGGTACACCAACGAATCTTCGACGAGATGTTTTTCAATGGCTTTCAGCGTGGACTTCCAGCGCGGATCGGTGGGGCTGACAAATTTCACGAGCGGCAGCAGGAGCGACGCGGCATCCACCGTGGATGCTCCCTGGTATTGAACGAAGGACTGCAATTTGGGGTTCCAAAATTTCTGGTAGATGTTTTTATAAATGTCATCGCGAATGCGATGCCACCGCACCAGCGGCGCGGGAAAGGAACGGCGTATCGCCAATTTCATGGCGCGATCAATCGCCACCCAGCACATCGCGCGCGAATACAGAAACTGGTGCGCGCCGCCGCGGACTTCCCAGATGCCATCATCCGGTCTTTTCCAATTTTTGCAGACCCATTCCACCAGCGTCACGATGTGGGCCCAAAAGTCGTAGGAAATCGGTTCGCCGTGTTTTTCGTAGATCAAGACGGAATCCATCAGCTCGCCATAAATGTCCAGTTGCAACTGGTGGCTCGCGCCGTTGCCGATGCGGACGGGCCGCGATTGGCGATAACCTTCGAAATTCTTCAGGATGGATTCCGGCAATTCGCACCGGCCATCGAGTCGATACATCACCTGCAACGGCTTGCCGGGCTTCAATTCGCGGCACCGTTTTTCCATCCACTGCATGAACGCGCGCGCCTCCTCCGTGTAACCGAGACGCATCAATGCGTAGAGCGTAAACGACGCGTCGCGAATCCAAGTGTAACGGTAATCCCAGTTGCGCACGCCGCCGATGGTTTCCGGCAGGCCGAAAGTGGGCGCCGCGACGATCGAGCCGTTCGGTTCGGAAGTCAGAAGTTTGAGCGTCAGCGCGGAGCGATTCACCATTTCACGCCAGCGGCCCCGGTATTTTGAGTGGGCCACCCACCCGAGCCAGTAATTCATCGTTTCCTTGAATGCCTCGGAAATGTAATCCGGATTTGCCGAAGGCGATTCGCCATCCGCCTCTTCCAGAACGAAGGAGGCGGTCTGGCCAGCGCGCAATTTGAACTCAGCCACCGCCGCGCCGTCCCGGGTTTTCAGGGGAACACTGCTGCGCAATCGCACGGCGGGAAGGGCCTTGTCCCGGGGAACGAAAATAATTTCATGCGGCTTCTTTTCGATCGTGTGGGCGGTACGGCCGTAATTGAATTTCGGGGCGCAGACGACGCGAAAGCGAATTTCTCCCCGAACCACTTTCACCCGCCGCACTAGGTTGTGCCGGTGCCCGAGATGCTGCATGGCCATGAAGTCGGAAATGGCGGCAATGCCGTCTTCACCAAGAAAGCGGGTGAGCAGGATGTTGGTGTCGGGCAAATATCGCTGCCGATGCTTGAATTCGCCGGATACCGGCGCAATATCAAAGCTGCCTCCGTTTTTGTCATCGAGCAGCGCGGCGAATATTGTCGGCGAATCGAAATTCGGGAAACACATGAAATCGATTGACGCCTCCATGCTGATGAGGGCGGCGGTGGTCAGGTCGCCAATCACGCCGTGATTTTCAATGGGTTGATAACTCATGAACTGTTTTTTCGGGAGCCATTTGGACGCGGCTCGCAGCAAACAATCTTCGGTAAGATACCATCTCCTCCATTTTCCACATTAGGGCGTTTCCCCATTGGGAGGACGAGCGGAAGGCAAAGACGGACGGGTCAATTTGCCACAGAGGCACAGAGCGCGCAGAGCGCGATGAGCTTACTTCGAATCGAACTCGGCCAGTTGCCGCCTCGCGCCGGGCAAATCGTTGGCGACGACGGCATCGAAGACAGCGTCCAATTTTGGTTTCACGGCGTTGTTAGTGCTGAAGCGGCAACGCAGATGGAACAGCCGGGCGGCTAATTCCAGATCGTTCGTGCGATAGGAAAATTTCGGGTCCATGTACAAGCGGCGATGGTCCTGGATGATTTCCAGATCGCGATAGCCATATTCCACGGTCGGTTCGACCATGGTTCCTTCGCCGAAATCGTTCCAGGTGACGACCTGCGCCATGGCGCTGTTGTTGGTGAGCGCGCGCTCGAGGGTGGCGCGGAGAATATCGCCCTGCTTATCACCCAGATAACCCCAATAATCGCGCACCCCGGCTTGTTGGTAGATGTCGTGGAAGCGCGGAAAACCGCTGCTGATAAAGGCGGGCCAGGCGCCGCCGTTTTGTTGAAAAGTCGAAAGATAGCCCTCCAACGCCGCGCCCGACAGCACGCCTTCGGTCCCCGGCGCCTGGCTCAACCACATGGGAGGCCAGTCGAATGCGCCCACGCCGGCCGAGAGCCGGTTGTCCTCGGTGAAAAACGCCGGGGGATTGGTCAGCACGGAAAAGATGGCCTGCCATTGCGAGTTGGTCTTGAAATATTGCGGCCCGAAATTCAGCAGCACCGGCTTATCGTTCCAGCGCAGGTAACTCGCGTCGGAAAAATAATTCGTTTGCACGTATAACATCGTTTGCTGAGCGTGCGCCAGCGCGTTGCTGGCCGGGATGTAGCCGCCGCTAATTTCCTGCTGAATGGTCTGGTCCTCGTAACAGAGGCAGAACTTCAGGCCGGCCCGGCGCGCGTATTGGAAAATGGCGGCGGTGCGCTGATTGTTGACGCCGTAATCCAGATATTCATCCGGCCCGTACCAGTCCACGATGATGCCGTCGATGCCGGCCAGTTTCATGAGCAGCACGTGATATTCGAGGACGGCGGGGTCCGCCGAGTCGTAGGGACCGATGAGCGGATAATACCAGGAAGCAATCTGCCGTTCGCCGGCGGCGTTGATGGTGTCCGGATCGAAATGATTCATGGTCCAGTGCCAGCCCCAGTTGGGACTGTAGGGCTTGGCGACGTACCACGGCATGTAATAGACGAGGAGCGGTTTGGCGGCGGCCTCCAAACTCCACGACAATCCGAGCAGCGCGAAAATCAAAAGTTGAATGCGGATGCGTTTCATTCAGCACTCGTTAATCTGAGTCTGATGATGCCATTTTCCTGCCGCCGCCGAAACGTCCAAATATTTCAATGCAGAAACCTTTCGGATGGATACCGTCGACATTGGCACTTCGGCATTCGGATTATCCACGCGTCTTCCTCAGGGCGAGCTGACCCGCAGAAATCCTGCATTGTTCGCGGGCAACGTGACGGTCGTTGTCGTCAGGTTCCCGGCGGAAGGAATGCCGCTGGCCAAAATATTATTGGCGAACGGATCGAGGACCAGATTGCTGGAATATTGCACGGAGTAGGTCCCGTCCGGCGTGGAGGTCCACGTCAAGGTGTACTGGTGTGTGGCTGGATTGTATTGTGAGGACGTGATGAGAATCTGCTGCGGCGCGGAGCCGCTGACGATGATGGAGCCGGAGGTCAGGAGATTGTCGATCCAGGTCAGCCCGGAAGCAAGCCGAGGATAGCTGGTGGAATCAAAGGCGCCGTTGTAATTCGTGGCGGAAAAGAATTTGTAGGTCGAACCGGGAGCCGGAGGCGGTCCGGAATTGATCACGTTGAGATTGCCGGCGTAATACAAAGTCATCGGGTTCGTGGCGTAGGTTTGCATCACCAGTTGGTTGGTATTGGCGAGGTCGAACACCAGCGTGCCGGTAAGGGTCGGCGTATTGGTCGTCAGCGTGATGGTGGTGGCGATGAGATAAGTGCCGCTGACGCCGATGGTGGGGATTTTGATTGGCTTCCCGGCGATCGCACCCGAACCGGTGAAGGTGATGTTACCGTAACCTTTGCCCACGATGAGCCCCTGGTTGGTGAGGCTCCCGCCGATGGCCCACTGGACGACATCAGAAATGTTCCAACCGATGGCATTGCTGCTGACCAGGACGTTTCCACCGAAATAGTTCGACCCGCTCGCGCCGTCAAGGTCGAGCATCAGCCCTGCGATGGTGGTGTTGCTCATCACGGTTAAATTATAGGAGGAACAATCCCAGGAGGAGTTCGTGCCGAGCAAGAGATTGCCCATGACGGTGAAATCCGCGCCCTGCTGCACCTTGATTTTGCCCACCACCGTCATGTCGCCGGAGACGGTTATGGCCGCGGCCGGATCTTCGGAGTTCACAGTGCCGTTATAGAAATCAATCTGGTTGGTGGTGACGGTATTGCTGAAGACGAGGTTGAAATAATCCTGATGCTTAGCCCAGAAGGGATTATTGGAGTAGAGCACGGTGTTGCCAGGCGCGCTGGTGTCCAGGTTGGCCAACTCGAAGGTGCCGTTGGCGCCCGCGGGATCATCGATGTTCAAAAGAGCGTTGGCCGCCATTACCACGGTGCCGCTGCCATAAATATACGCGGCGGCGGCATTGGAGCGGACCGTCACCACGAATGGATCTTCAATATCAACGCTATCGTTGGTTCCGGGAACAATTCCGTTCGGCCAGGGCGCGTCGGGAATGGTGGACTCCCAATCTCCGCTGCCGGTGGCCGTAATATCGTCCGCGTGCGAAGCGCAGGCGAAAGCAACGGCCAGCGCAATCACCAATGACTTAAGGATCAATGCTGTTTTCATTTTCGACGGAGTCGATTCGAACTCGGGAAGGTTTACTTTTTGCCGGCTGGATCGGGAATCGATGGTTTAACTGAACGACTTGTTAAAAAAAGCCGCCCCGAAGGGCGGCTTGAGAAAGGCAACCCTGACCTTATTTGTTTCGCCGGCGGACAATCCAAAGCCCGGCCATGCCCATGCCGAGCAGCGACAACATGCCCGGCTCGGGAACATTCGCCACCGACAGGCTTTGATACGTGATGGTGTACGGATCGGTGTAACCCGAGGTAGGATCGAATTCCAAATTGAAGGCGGTAATGGTCGAGGTGTCCAGTGGTCCGCCACCGTTTTGATCGTTCAGCGACCCGTAGATCGTGTAGGTGCCGGTGGTGTAATTGCCGTAATCCAGGAAACCGCCGGCCGTATTCTGGCCCGTCAAATGAACGAGGTGCGTGCCATCGGCAATGTCCACGCCCGGGTTCATCCAGAACGGCCCCGGCCCGGAAAGCGAATTGATGGTAAAGGTCAACTCGAACTGGTTCGCCCCGGAGGCGTTGATCGGTGAAGCAAAATTATAAGCTCCGCTGCCGTAACCCTCGGCGGTGACTTGGAAGCTGCCGGGGGTCGAGCCGGAAACGATGGTTGGCGAGTATCCGTTGCCGCCACCGATTACCTGGGACCCATCAGGGTTCCACTGGCCGTAGGTGGCCGAGAGGTTGAAATTTTGGAAGTTGCTCAGGAGATTGGTTTGCGCCTGCGCCGAGCTCATAAGTGACAAACTGCCTGCCACGGCCAGGATGCTCGCAAACCATTGCGGGTGTTTTTTCATATTTTTGGGTTTGGGTTGGTGTCTGAAGTTCGGCTCGGGTGATGGTTGTTATTATTTGTGGAGCTTGGGAGATGGTAAAATTTGTAAAACATTCAACCAGTCGCATGAAGTGGTGACAGTCATTCCGGAGTAGTGTCCCATTGGACCGCGTCATAGGCGGGGGTGCTGATGGATTGATCGCTAATGACCGAGGTTCCGTAGGACGTGGGCAGCGGTGTGTTCGGCGTAAAAACGCCGTAAAATTGTCCCCAGGTCAAACTGCTCGGGAGCGCCGGTGCCGCGTGGGTATCCGCGTAAATCACGTTCACGCGGTTGTTATGTTTGGCATAACAGGTTTGGAGGCGGCCGTTGTAGGGGTCGGATGAGGCGACCGAACCGCCGGATTTGCCGGACCAGACGGTGTCCAACCAGGCGCTGCCGCCCGCGCCGCCCTGGGAATCAGTGGAACCGCTGGAATCGGTCAAGGCCACAATGTCCGAAGGCTGCGAGACGATGCTTGATTTAAACGGTTTGGCATTTTGCATGGCGCCGTCGGGTCCTACGGCGCCGAAAACGCGACAATCATTGAAGGCGTAGGAGAGATAACCGGTCACGCTCGGGTCCCATTCGCCAGCAGCGGAGGTATAACTCAGTCCGCGATGCCGCTTGGGGCAAACCCAAACTTTGTTGTTCCCGAGGTAGGGTGCCATCAAGGGCGCGGGGGTGTTGGGCGCCCAGGTGGTCGCGCTGCGCCCGGAATTCCATTCGCCTCCGCACATTAATCCGTACTGATTCTTGTAAGGTCCCGGAAGCCACCAGTCTTTGGGTGACGGAAAATAGTC
The DNA here is from genome assembly GCA_035552155.1 of Verrucomicrobiia bacterium. Classification (GTDB taxonomy): domain Bacteria; phylum Verrucomicrobiota; class Verrucomicrobiia; order Limisphaerales; family DASXHY01; genus DASXHY01. The sequence goes on from DASZLX010000018.1 coordinate 267,819, forward strand.
GTTGTTCTCGCCGGCATACATGGTGAAGCCGAGGCCAATCTGCTTGGTGTTGTTCAAGCAGGATGCCGCCTGGGCCTTCTCCTTGGCTTTGCTCAACGCGGGCAAAAGCATGGCGGCCAGGATGGCGATGATGGCGATGACGACGAGCAGCTCGATGAGCGTAAACCCGCCGCCAGCCACGGCCGCCCTTCTGACTCGGCACGAGACTGGCAACGGCTGGCTCTGGAAATTTTTACTTTGGGCAAATCCCGCCGCAACTGTCTGATTCATAATTTTCTTACCGTTTGCCACCGCCGGAAGCGGTTTCGCCCCTGCCCGCCCGCAGTAGACGCTCACAGGAAAGGCGATGATGCTTCCACCCTATAACCCGCCCCGCCGGCTCTGTAGTCGCATAAATTGGCGACGAGCGATTAGAGCCTCAAATACTTGGCCACCGCCTCGGTGCGCGATTGGACGTGGAGTTTTTCGTAAACACGCCGAAGATGCGTGCGAATGGTGTCGATACTGATTTCCAGTTGGTCGGCGATTTGTTTATAAGTCAGCCCTTTGGCGAGACAGTCCAGAACAGCTTGTTCGCGAGGTGAAAGATGCGGCTGTTTTTCACTGGCGGCGGCCTTGGCCTTTTGAAAGGAGGCAACCACTTTTCGCGCGATGGAATTCGACATGGGCGAGCCGCCGGCATAGACCTCGCGAATCGCCTGGAGCAGCCTGGTGGGACTCAACCGTTTCAAAAGATAACCACTGGCGCCGGCGGCCAGCGCGCGAAAAATTTGGTCGCTGTCCTCGTAAACCGTGAGCATCACAATGAGGACATCGGGCATCACTTTTTTCAACCGTTCAACGCATTCGATTCCGCCCATGCCCGGCATGTTGATGTCCATCAGCACCACGTCCGGACGGTCACCGGGCAAACGTTGCAGGCCGATATCGGCGCTGCCGTACGCGCTCACGCACTTGAAACCGGGCGAGCCGTTGATGAAGGTCGTGATGGACTCGCGCAGTTCTTTTTCGTCGTCGATGATGGAAACTGAAATCATAGAGTGTTGGATTTTTCCGTGGGCAGGAGAAAAACGAAGCGGACACACGTGCCGCCGGCGGGCTTCGACTCGATCAGGCAATCGCCCCCGATGCCGGCCATGCGCTGGCGCATGTTGATGAGCCCGTTGCCCGGGGAAGCCGGTTCGTCTCCGTTTATTTTTCCCGAGCCGGAGGCAATTCCCCTGCCGTTGTCCGTCACGGTGATGTTGAAGGTGGTGGCGCTGCAGGAGATGGAAACTTTCGCGTGGGTGGCGCCGGAGTGTTTCAGGATGTTGGTGAAGGACTCATGGACGGCCAGAAACAGATGGTGGCGCGCCTGCGAGGAAACGGAACAGGCGGGCAGTTCCGCCGGCATGTCCACTTCGCATTCGATGCCGGTCAATTGAAAATAATCCTGGGCGTACTGGCCGAGATAAGAGGCGACGTGTTCGAGCGTGTCGTTCTGGGGATTGACGGCCCAGACAATTTCGTCCAGCGAATGGAGGACGTCGCGGGCGGCATCGGAAATAGAAGCGATTTGTTCCCGCAATTCACCGGGAGCCGTGGCGCCGCGCCGCGCGTGTTCGCTCAGGAAGGAGATGCGGCACAACTTCGCGCCCATTTCATCATGCAAATCCTGGGCGATGCGCGTGCGTTCGCGCTCGAGCGCCCGCTCCTGCTCCAGCCGTTTCATCCGCAGTTGCAGCCGTTTTTTCTCCGCGATTCGCGCTCCACCGCCCACGAGGACGAGAACGAAAACGGCGCCGGAGGCGAGCACCCACCACGCCTGCCAAAAATGCCGCGCAACATTCAGGCCGAGACTGGCACCAGCCGGGTTCCAAACGCCTTCGCTGTTGCCGGCGGTCACGCGGAAGTGATATTCCCCGGGCGGAACGTAATTGTAAAAAGCCGCGCGCCGCGTTCCGGCGTCCGACCAATCGGTATCGAGGCCCTCGAGTTGATAGCGGAAATGGGTTTGTTCCGGGGCGTCGAAACTCGGCGCGGTGTATTGGAATTCAAACTGGTGCCGGCCCGGGGGAATGCGGAGCATCGCACCGGACGTTCCACCACCGCGCCGTTCGTGAAAAGCCGGGACCGATTTGCCATCGATGAGCACATTTTCCAAAACGGCCATCGGCGGCGGGGCGGCAGGAGCCAAATGCCGCGGGTTGAGCACGACGACGCCTTTCAAGGTCGAGAACCAAACCAGGCCGGAACGTGTTTTCAAGCCTGCCGGAAAAAAGCCGCTGGTGCATTCCTCCGAAAGCATCCCTTCGGCCTTGCCATAAACGTGCGGAAAAACGTTCGAAATGGTACCGTCCGCCAATTCGTCCAATTCGCGTTTGCCGATGCAGGCCACGCCGTGATTGCCGCCCAGCCACAGACGGCCGTCGTCGTCTTCCTGAATTTGCGAGATGGTGTCATCGAGCAATCCTTCGCGGCTGGTGAACGTCACGATGCGACCGTCGCGCCACCGGCCCAGGCCGCCGTCGGCCGTGCCGATCCAAAGCGTGTTGCGAGACCTGGAGTAAAGAACACGAATGGAATCGCTCCCCAAACCATTGCGTTTATCGTAGTGAGACCAGCTTTCGTCCTTGAAGCGATACAACCCGTCGCCATCAGTTCCCACCCAAACAGAGCTTTCCAGCGAGGTGACGATGACGGTCACTGGTTTGGATTGGGAAAAATTCGTCGGTTGAACCCATTTCCCCAGGGACAATTTCCACAACTGACCCTCTTGCGTGCCGGCCCAGATATTGCCTTTCAAATCTTCCGCCAGTGAAATGATTCTCACGTTCGGCAACGGGAAAAGCCGGCTTTCGTCGGCGATGGCCTGAGGATCCTTGAAGTGCAGCAACCCTTCTTCGCAGGCAACCCAACAACTGCGGTCGGCGGCCACCAGCAAAGCGCCAACGGCGTCGTCGTGTGGCGACAATCCGGCGGCGGTCAAATGATTGAAGGCCCTCCCTTCCCAGCGATACAGGCCTTCATGAGGCTTGGCCGCCCAGACGACGCCGGGGGCGACTTCGGCGAGGCCGCGCACGGGGCCGTACCCGAGTCCTTCATTCTGGCTGAAAACGAAAACGTCCTGGCGCTGCAGCCGGTTCAGCGCCGATTCGCTGCCGACCCAGAGCTTTCCCTCGCGATCCACGAACAGCGCGGTGACGAGATTGTCCGCCAGGCCGCTGCCGGCGTTGACGGCCGTCAGCCGGCCGTTTTTGAATTGGAAAAGTCCTTCACTGACGGAGCCCGCCCAAATCGTCCCATCCGGTTCTTCGGCCAACGCCGCCACGTAAGAATGCTCTGAATGGCGCGGAATGCGATAACGCCGCCACTGCCCGCCTTCGCGGCACAAAACGAAATCGCCGGCCGCGCCAATCCACAATCTCCCGCCAGCGTCCACCAGCAGGCAATGCGGGTCTTGGAGTAAAGTATTGACCGAAGAATCGGACAATTGGCTCCAGTTGCCGTCTTGAAAATGGAAGATGCCGGTTCCGGCGATGCCCATCCAGATTGTGCCGTGAGAATCTTTGGCGAGGGCGGCGATGGATTTTCCGCGGAATGAGGCGCTGGTGTCCAGCGATGCGGCGCGCCCATCTTTCCAGAGCGCCAGGCCGTTTTGGGTGCCAATCCACAAGCGGCCATCCCGATCTTCCGCCAGCGCATTGATCGAATCGGACGGAAGGCCATCGTGAACGGTGTAATTAAAAAATTGCCCGTCGCGATAGCAGGTCAAGCCGTTGCTGGCGGTGCCGACCCACAGCGTTCCGTCGCGGTCACCCAGCAAGGCGCGAACCGGGCCGGGCGGGAGGCCGGGTATGGCATTGAAAGAAGTGAAATGCACCCCGTCAAACCGGCTGAGGCCGTCATCGCTGCCGAGCCAAAGGTAGCCGTCCCCGGTTTGGGCGAGGGCGCGAAGGGAATTGTGCGGCATGCCTTGCTCTCTCTGCCACGAGCGAAAACTCAATGGCGCGCCGCCCATGCCGCCCGGCAGGGAGACACCTGGTTTGGCGCTGCTGGTGTCCACGAAATCACTGAAGGAGGTGGCGATGGCCATGTCGCTGAATATCCAGCCACCCCCGCCGCCGCCGTGCCGCAGACGGACTTCATCGAACGACGCATCAGCGTTGAAACGCGTGGTCAGCGTGTCGGCCTGGTAAACCTCATTCGCGCCTGGGCCGAGGTCGGGGTCGAGCCAGACCGTCACGAGATCGTCGCCACCAGCGATATATTGAACTTTGAAAACGATGGTTCTTTCGACGCCGCGATGGGGAAATTCATAGCTGGACGCATTGCCGCCTACCGCCGGCTCCGGCTTGCTCGATCGCAAATCGATGTAGCTCCCCTTGGAGGCTTCGGTCACGTCGTCGCGGCCGAGAAACGCGCTGTAGGCCCAAGCCTTGGAGGCGTTGCCGACGCCGACGCGTTCGGCATCGGCCTCATATAATTCGAACGCGGCGAAATATTCTTCGGTGGTGATGTCGGACAGCGGGTTTAAGTGAAATTTGAAATAGAGGGTGTCGTTGGCGGTGTCGTCCCTTTTGACCGCGCCACCGACAATGTCAGCGCCGTTGCCGGTATCGTGAGCCAGGGTTGAGCCGGAATCGCTCCATAAGATGACCGCCGAGGATGGAAGAATCGAAAACAGAAGCAGACACGCGGTCAAACACGCGGCCATGCGTCCGCGCAGCAAACGCTTTTCCGGCGGCGGACCCGACCAGCCAGCCGAGCGGGGAGCAACTCGATCCAGAAACATGATTCGCTTACTTGATCGTATTATGTGCGCGAGCCCCGCCGAAACAAGCCGGGAATATTACGGTGGCGAGGCCTGCACTTTGAAAAAGGCCGCGCCGCTGTCCGCTGAAACCGGAATGCTGAACATCATCTGATTTGTGCTGGCAGCAAGCGAATCAACGGTCCGCCAGGTGGCGGCGGAAAGATTGGACGAGGTCTGGACCTGGGCGCCGTTGGAAAAAATAAATCCGCCCACGGAAAACTCCAGCAGTCCGCCGGTGAGTGAAAAGTTGTAGATGACGGGGAGGCTGGCTTCCATCCCGTGCAATTGAAGATTCGCCGCGTTTAAATTGGCGGACACAATATTGGTGAAGGCGCGGTCCAGTTCGGCGGACACCAACCGGTTCGCCGAATATTGCCGGCGCAAATTGAAAAAGCGGGTCGCAATCGCCAGGTCGTTGGTGTGGTACGAAAAACCGGTGTCGAGGTATTGCCGACGCAAGTCCTGCATGACACCCAGGTCACGCACATTATAATCCGCGGTCGGCTCCACGATGGTGCCTTCGCCGTAATCGTTCCAGGTCACGATTTGCACGATGGCGGATTGATTCGTCAGCGCGCGCGACAAGGTGTTGCGGAAGGTGGCGCCGCTCGCATCGTCGAGATAACCATACGACGAGCCCACTCCCGCCTGTTGGTAAATATCGTGAAAACGCGGGAAGGCGCTGCTGATAAACGCGGGCCACGCGGCGCCATTTTGTTGAAAGCTGTTGAGATAACTGTCGAGGGCGGCCGGGGCCAGGACACCATTGTTCGTCTGGCTCATCCACATGGGTGGCCAATCGAAGGCGCCCGCCCCCACCGGCAGGCGGTTGTCTTCGGTGAAAAAAGCGGGCGCATTGCTCAAGACGGAAAATATCGTCTGCCATTGCGAATTGTTCTTGAAATACTGCGGCCCGAAGTTCAATAGCACCGGTTGATTGTTCCATCGCAGATAGCCCGGGTCGGAAAAATAATTCGTCTGGACATACAACATCGTTTGTTGCGCGTGCAGAATCGCGTTTGCCGCTGTAATATATCCGCCGTTGATCTCCTGCTGGATGGTTTGGTCTTCGTAACAGAGGCAGAATTTCAATCCCGCCTTGCGGGCATATTCGAAGAGCGCCGCCGTCCGCTGATTGTTGATTCCGTAATCGTTGTAATTATCCGGCCCATACCAATCGACGATGATGCCGTCGATGCCGGCCAGTTTCATAAGCAGCACGTGGTACTCGAGCAACGCCGAATCATCCGAATCATAGGGGCCGACCTGCGGATAATACCAGGAAGCAATTTGCCTTTGGCCGGAGGAATTCGTCGAATCCGGATTGAAATGGTTCATGGTCCAATGCCAGCCCCAGCTCGAACTGAAGGGTTTGCCCACGAACCAGGGCATGTAATGGACCATGACCGGCTTCGGGGCGGTCGCGAATGATTGCGGCGCGAGCCCGAGCAGGACACCCAACAACGAACAAATACTTCTCAGCTTCATGACAATGCACAACCGGCGCGGCGAAAAGTTCCCGTCCAAACGACGCCCATTAGCCCTATCGCACAGCCCCAGGCTGTTCTGATTGCAAATGGTTTTCTTATTTAATGTTGCGTCAGTTTTCCACGAACAGATTAAGCGGACGGTGGTTCACAGGTAGTCGCATGGAGTGGTTACATGCGAGATTATTCCGGGAACGTTTCCCCGAAGAATCAAATGGCAATAGACGGCAGAAGCGTGGACTCCGTGGGGATATAGAAAGGCGCAGAATTAATTCCGCGCGGCGAGGAGGGGCGTATTTAACTCAATCAAAAACCTGCCCGGCCGGTCATTTTTGCTTTTCCGGAAGGATGATGCTGGTCGCGTTGGTGATGCCTCCGTTCGTCTTTCCCACTTCATTCACATACACGGCGATGATGTTACTGGAATAAACGGCGCTCGGTTGGTCTCCGTCGCGCGAGGTTGGGCTTAAACGGCTGGCGGGAATGCTTTCCACCGTGACCTTGTATTTCGGTGCCTGCTCTGAACTTTGGAGGTCGTTCGAGGCGTGGTTCCGGCTTGACTGACAACCGGCGCCGATGACGAGCGCGGCTGCCAGGGCCGCAAGGGAAATGGTGTTTTTCATAGCGTTCTGGTTGAACCTTGCCTCCCCGGTTTGACGCTTCCATGGGGTGATGTGGGCAAAGTCTCCGGCTAATGCACCCATTAACACGCGCTCACGCGGCGCGTCCTTCAACTCCCAGCCAGCCGAAACTCCCCGGGCCAACCCGGGCAGGCCCCCCGTATGTTTCCAGGGCGGCTCCGTTATGAAACGGACAACGAATTATTTGCCTCGTCCCGATCTGCGCGTGATACTGGGGCGCCAAACCAATTCATGGGCGAAAAATTTAAGGTGAGATCACGCATATGAAAATTCTGTTGCAACACAGCCGGACCCTGCTCTACCTGCGCGCGGATGGATCCTGGACCCGGCGCCACACCGAAGCGCGTAACTTTCTCGATTCGCAGACGGCGATCATTTTCGCCTTTGAACGACAAATGTTGGACGTTTACATCACGGTGAAATTTCCCGGCGACTCCGAGACCGTGGCGGTTCCGCTGCCGGCCGACCGACCGGCGGTGGCAACAATTGATTTGTCCGACGGCGCTCACGCCCGCGCCTGAATTTTGGCTGCCTCCAGGCCCACGAGGCAAACGTCGTCCTCGAATTCGCGGCTGCCGGAGAAGCCCTGCACGTCCACCAGTAATTCGGAAAACAATTTTTCAGCCGGCACGTGAATTCGTTTCCGGACGGCTTGCAACAGGCGTTCCTGGCCGAATTCCTCCCCTTGCCCGTTGGTGACTTCGTAAATTCCGTCCGTGAATAAAAAAACAAAATCGTCCGGCGCCAGCGGGCAGCGGCAGGTTGGATAATCCGTTTTCTCGAACAAACCCAGCGCCGGGCCGTGGCGGGAATCATAGTCTTTTAACGGACGCACCTGGTTTGTATTGCGCTCCAGCCGGAACGGGCTGGGATGGCCCGCGCTGGCAAAGCGAAGCTCGCCCGCCGCGGCATCCGCCACCGCATAAAACGCCGTGGCCAGGAACGGTTCGCGCGTGCGCCGCAGGATCGCCCGCAGGCTGCGGTTGATTTCCGTCAGGAATTTTCCCGCGTCGGCGGCCACCGGCATCAGTTCTTCGATCAACCCGCGCATGATGGCCGTGATCAGCGCGGCCCGCATCCCGTGGCCCATCACGTCGCAAATGAAAACTCCCGCCGTCGAATCGGTGATGGCAAAGATGTCGAAGAAATCTCCGCCCACCGCCTGCGCGGAAATATAACGGTGCGAAAATTTTAAGGCGCTGTTTTCAGGCGAAACGGAGTGCGGGAAAGTCGGATACTGGTCGGGCAGGAATATCTGCTGGATTTCCCGCGCCATATTGAAATCGGATTCGAGCTGCGCGTTTTTCTCGCGCAATTCCGCGGCATAACGATGCAGTTGTTCATTCATCCGTTTCCGCTCGATAGCGTAACGCATCGCGCGCGAGAGCAACTGGCCATCCACCTCGCCCTTGATCAGATAATCCTGCGCGCCCTCGTGCACAGCGCTCAGCGCCACGGTGGTGTCGTTCAAGCCGCTTAACACAATGATCGGCACATGCGGCGCGCGGGCGTGCAGCCGCAGGAAGGTGTCGAGGCCCTGGCTATCCGGCAGCGACAAATCCGATAGGACCACGTCAACGGCGCCATCGCCGAGTAACCGCAGGCCGTCCTCCAGCCGCCCGGCGTGCCGCACCTCGAACGCTCCGCCATCCGCTTCGGCCAGCATCAGCTCGATCAGGCGTGCGTCGCCCGGATTGTCCTCGATGAGCAGGGCGCGAATGCGAGCGGCCGGCGCGACTCCGGATTGATCATTATTTTGCTGCTGTGTTTCCACGATCATGGCGCGAGGCTAGCTTGGAGACGTTTTCCGTCAAATGGGTTGATTCCGCCATGGCGGGACCGGCGGCCGTCACGGCTCACCTTCCTTCCGGACAGGAATGGTAAAGAAAAAGGCGGTGCCTGCGCCGGGCTTTGATTCGGCATAAATCCGCCCGCCATGACGCTCGATGATTTTTTTGCAAATCGCCAAGCCCATGCCCGTGCCGGGATATTCCTGGCGGGTATGGAGCCGTTGAAACAGCACAAAAATGCGGCTGAAATTTTTTGGATCAATGCCGATGCCGTTGTCTTTCACGTGGAAAAGCCATTCGCCATTGTTGCGCCGAGCTCCGATCTGGATTCTCGGCGGGGCGATGCCGTGAAATTTAATCGCGTTGCCCAGAAGATTTTGAAACACCTGCGCCAATTGGACGGCATCCCCTTCTACCGTCGGCAGCGGTTCGTGTTCGATGACGGCGCCGCTTTCGTCGATGGCCACTTTCAAGTTTGCCAGCACCGTGTCCAACAAACGCTCGCAATCCGTCGGTCCCAGTGGGCGGCCACGCGTGTCCACCCGGGCGTAGGCGAGCAGGTCCTGGATCAAGGTGCGCATCCGCCGCGCGCCGTCCACGGCGTAACCGATGAATTCCCGCTCTTCCTCCCCCAGTTTCCCCTGCGCGCGGCTGCTCAACAGTTCCAGGTAACTGGTGATCATCCGCAGCGGCTCGGTCAAATCGTGCGATGCCACCGAGGCAAACTGTTGCAGGTCGGTATTGGACCGCTCGAGATCGGCGGAAGTCTGCTTCAGTTTTTCCATCGCCTTCAATCGCTCGGTCTCCGCGCGGAAGAGCAATTTTGCATTCCACCAAATGACCCCGGTGAAGAGAACGACGTTGGCGAAGGCGAAAAGAGAGATTCCGGATTCAATCTCAAAGAACCCGTGTTTCTCGCTGGAGAAACGCAATGCGCCCAGCACCAACGGAATCAAAATTGCCGCGGGCAACAAGCGCCGCGCCATGGCCCCGCCCGTGGTATCGCTCGTGATCGCCGTCATCAATCCGCGCGACGGCCGCGCCGCGAGCGCCGCCACGCTGAACAATTCAAAACTGATCGCCGAGTTCAACGCCATCGGCAGCCGCGAGCCAATCCGATACAGCGGCAACACGTGATAGGCATAACCAATCAGCACCAGCAGGGCCGTCAGCCCGAGCATCACGACGACTGCCTGCGCCGGGCGAAATCCGCGCCGGGTTTCCACGTCCAGCAACAGCAGCGCCAGGCCGCAACCAATGAAAGCGAGCGCGGTGTTCATGCCGATTTCGTTCGGCCCAAACGGTCCGGGTGAATTGACTGCCCGGCGGAAAAGGGTCTGGTCGAAATTCAGGTCCACACCGAAAACGCATTCGACCACCTTGGCAGCGCCGCCCAGCAGAATTATCGCGCCACAAATGAGAACGATTTTATCCGGCACCTTCCGGTCCGGCCCCGTGGCGTGCAGAAGCGCGGCGCCGCACAGGGTGAACAGGATCGCGGTGAGGGGATTCATCGCGATGAGATCCGGGGCAACGCTCTTTAGCAGCTGGATGTTGAACAACCATCCCACCAATACCGTGCCGCCAATGAGAATCACGAGGACGCTTACCCAACGGGAAAAGCGCAAAAGAAATAGCTGTGACGCGGTTCGAGCCATCGGTGCTCCTTGCAACGGCGGAACGTTCAAACGGTTCCACCGCAAACCTACGTCGCTTTTTGGAAAAAGCCAATCAGTCCGTCAGGGACAACTTCGGCTGGCGCCGCCATGGGACAGGGATGCCACCGGCAGTTGGGCGCCGATGTTTTTGACCAGTTCGACCAGGGATTGAAAATTGGGCGGCTTGACCAAATAGGAATTGGCGCCATCGGCGTACGCCCGGTGCATGTCCTCGCGCAACTCCGAGCCGGACAGCACGATGACCGGGAGATGTTTCAACCGGGAATGGCCGCGAATCCACTTGAGGACTTCCAGGCCGGTCGCCCGCGGCATTTTCATGTCCAGCAACACCAACTCCGGCAAACGATAGCGCGCGCGGTCGGCATACTTGCCCGAGCCGCTCAAATATTCGATGACTTCGTTTCCGTCTTCAATGTTCTGAAGTTCAAAATCAACATCGGCCTTGGCGCAGGCGACCTGCAACAGCGTGGTATCATTCGGATCATCATCCACGTGCAACACAGTCACGGCCTTTTTTCCGGGCCGTTTGGTTTTTTCAACGCGGGACCGCCCGTCGTTCTTATTCGTTTCCAGCTTTCTCATGGCACGTTCTGCGATGCAGTCTTGAGGTGGCAATCGTGCCGCGAACGAAAGTCACCCTACTCTTTTGACCGCGTGAGTCAAAATGTATTTCCGAATATTATTAACAGGGGCGTGAATAATTTTCCGCGACAGAATATACGGAGAGCCTCTTCGTGGCAGAGTTATTGCTGAAATAAAACCGCCTCGAAAGAAAGACTGGATTAACGCACGAATTCCAGCTCCTGTCGGTGAGGAATCAAGCCGCGCTCGAATGCGGCCCCGAGAAATCGGCGGATGGACTCCCGACCGCGCTCGCCGTAGTCCAGCGTCCAATGGTTCACATACATCCCCACGAATTTGTCCGCCAGGTCGCGGCCCATGTCCCGCGCGAACTGCAGCGCGTGCTGCACGGCCTCGGGGCGATGTTCCAGGCTGAACTGGATGCTCACGGTCAACACATCGGAAATTTGTTTGCGCACTTCCGGCGCAAAGCGTTTGTGGATCACATTCCCGCCGAGGGGCAACGGCAGTCCTTCATTTTGTTTTCCCCACCAGACGCCGAGATCCTCGCAGACTATCAATCCCTCGTTTTGATAAGTCAATTGGCCCTCGTGAATAATCAGGCCCACGTCCGCCGCGCCGGAACGGACCGTTTCAAAAATTTTGTCAAACGGGACCACGATGTAATCGAACTCCTTTGCCGGTTTGCCCAGCCATAATTGCAGCGCCAGAAACGCGCTGGTCATGGTGCCGGGCACGGCGATTTTTTTCCGCCCGACTTCCTCGCGGGAAAATTTTTCTTTCGCGACCAGCATGGGGCCATAGCCGTCGCCCATGCTGGCGCCGCTGGGCAACAGGGCATATTTATCGCTCACGTAAGCGTAGGCATGAATGCTGACCGCGGAAATATCCAGTTCCCCGCGGGTGGCGCGCTCGTTCAGGGTTTGGATGTCCTGCAGAATGTGCTCGAAACGGAAGCCGTGCGTCGGAATCAATTCCTTCGCGAGGCCGTAAAACATGAAGGCGTCGTCCGGGTCCGGCGAATGCCCGAGGGTCAAAATGCGTTTGTCCATTTGAAAAGCGTAGGAGCCAACGCGAGGAGGCTCAAACTTTTTTTGCGCGTGTTTAGATGGTAAGGACGGCGCGCTTGCGCCGTCTCCGCCCGCGTAGTAGCGGGCGGAATAAATCACTCCCACACACTTTATGCCTTACGTTGCGCCGCTGAACGCGGCGCGGACGGCGCAAGCGCGCCGTCCCTACCCAGGCCTCGACGCGGGCAGGGTCTTGATTTTATTCGGAAATTGGGAGCTTTTTGACGCCGGCGGCGGCGCAGTCGAAGGACTGTCAAGTTTCCATTCGGGAAAAAGTTTTTCACAATGCGCGTCTACGCTTGCCCGTGAATTTTTTCTGCGTCATAAACTTCATCTGATGTTGAATCTCAGTTCGCTCAACCCTCAGCAGCGTCTTGCCGCCGAGACGCTGAAAGGGCCGGTCCTGATTCTGGCCGGCGCCGGCACGGGCAAGACCCGGGTCATCACGTTCCGCATTGCCCACATGGTCGAACGCGGGATTGCGCCGGGAAACATCCTCGGTGTCACGTTCACCAACAAAGCCGCCCGCGAAATGCAGGAACGGGTCCGGAAGCTCATTCCGAAGCCGCGCAATCCGAAATCCGAAGCGCAAAACGGGAAACCGGAACGACCGACCATTTGCACTTTCCATTCTCTGTGCGTGCGCATTTTGCGGCAGCACATTGAAAAGCTTGGTTACAAGAGCAACTTCGTCATTTACGACGAGTCGGAGCAACTCGGCGCCGTCAAAAAAATCCTGGCGCAGATTTCCGCCAAGGGCGAAAAGACCGACCCCGCCGCCATTCTCAGCCTGCTCAGCCGCTACAAAAACGGCGGCGAGCGCGCGGCGGCATTTGCCGATGAAAGCGTCCGCGCCCTGGCCGAACATATTCGCAAGCGCTATGAAAGCGCGTTGCACGCCTGCAACGCCGTCGATTTCGACGATCTCATCCTGCTCACGCTGCGATTGTTCAAGGAGCATCCCGATGCCCTGGAAGCCTGCCGCACGAAATATCGCTACGTGATGGTGGACGAATACCAGGATACCAATGCGGCGCAGTTTGAACTGGTTCACGCGCTCACGCAGGCCCATCGCAATCTGTGCGTGGTCGGCGATGATGACCAAAGCATTTATGGCTGGCGCGGCGCGGAGATTTCCAACCTGCTCGACATGGAAAAGCATTTTCCCGAGGTCAAAGTCGTAAAACTTGAGCAGAATTACCGCTCTACGAACACAATCCTGCGCGCGGCCAACACCATCATCAAAAACAATGTCCGCCGCCGCGGCAAACAACTTTGGTCCGATAAGGGCGACGGTCCGAAAATCCTGCTGCATACTTTCAGTGACGACGAAGAGGAGGCGCGCACGGTGGTGGAGCAAATCAACTATGCGCAAATCGCGCGGCGAATTCCCTGGGGGGACAATGCGATTCTGTTTCGCACCAACCAGCAATCGCGTCCGCTGGAAACTGCCTTGCGCACTGCGGGGGTGCGTTATCATCTCATCGGCGGCCAAAGTTTTTTTGACCGGCGCGAAATCCGCGATTTTCTCGCCTATCTGAAAACGTTTCTCAATCCGCACGACGACATCAGCCTGCTCCGCATCGCCAACACGCCGGCGCGCGGCCTGAGTGATGTGACGATGGAACGCCTGCTGGGGGCCAGCCACGAACGCAAGGGCTCGGTTTTTGCGGCGATGAAAAACCCGGCGGTGACCACGACGTTCCTGGCGAAGACGCGCGAGAGCATTGAGGCGTTTGTGGAGTTTATCGAACGCACTCGCGCCGTGCTCGCCGGGGATGCGCCGGACACTGCGATTCCCGCTCCCCTGGCCTCACCCCTGCTCTCTTCCTGGGCCAACGGCTTTCTCGAGGAAATCGGCTACTTCGGTGAATTGCGTCGCAGTGAAAAAACTCCCGAGGCCTCCGAAAACCGCATTCGCAATTTGAAGGAGTTGATGGTGACGATGGACGATGCCGGTTCGGCAACACAACCGCCGTCCGAGCGGCTGCAAAGTTTTCTGGAAGACATCACGCTGGACAGCGAACGGGAGGAAGAAGACGAAAAACCCGGGAATGCCGTGACGCTTATCACCATGCACAGTTGCAAGGGATTGGAATTTCCGCATGTGTATGTCGTGGGCCTCGAGGACGGGCTGTTGCCGCACTCGCGTTCCAAAGTCGAAGGCACGCTGGACGAAGAGCGCCGTTTGTTTTACGTGGCCATCACCCGCGCGATGCAGACCCTGACGATCAGCCATTGCGGCGGGCGAAAAAAATACGGGCAATTGATGCCGTGCCATCCGTCGCAATTTCTCAAAGAACTTCCGCCCGAACTCATCGAACACGCGGATGAGAAAGCGAAAACGCCGGTCACGACCGAATCGGGAAAAGATATGTTCGCGGCGATGCGCGATTCGTTGTAGGGAAAGACCTACCTGGATATCCCGTCTGTATACGCGATGCTGGAAGTGTCTTAACGAAGTATTAAAAACACAACGTAGGACAGGAGCGGTTCTCACGAACCGCTCTTTTTATTTTATCGTATCATTCCCTGAGCGGTAATTTCACCTAATCTCTCCGCGGATATTTCTGGCCAGCTCCGTTTTTTTCCCGGTTATGAAGTAAGACTTCACCCCATTTGCGTCCTTATTTTGTTTTGCCAAAGTCCGCAGCGAAATGAAGCAAATCAGTTATTTAATGCAGAGATGGGTCGCCTTATCGGTTTTAATTTCCCTTCCCGCCGCCGCGCAGGTGAACGTCCTCACGTATCACAATGACAACGGCCGCACCGGCGCGAATCTGAACGAAACCGTTCTGACTCCCGACAATGTCAATCTCAACAGCTTTGGAAAGCTGTTCACTTACGACGTGGACGGTTATGTCTATGCGCAACCGCTTTATGTGTCCGGTTTGAATATGGCCGGCCAGGGGGTGCATAACGTGGTCTTTGTGGCGACGGAACATAACAGCGTTTACGCTTTTGACGCCGACAGCAATACGGGCGCTAACGGCGGTTTGCTCTGGCAAGTCAATCTTGGCCCGTCGGCGCAGGTTCCCAGCCCGGAGCTGCCCTTTAATGCCATTAAACCGGAGGTGGGCATCACGGGCACGCCGGTGATTGATGCGGCCTCGCAGACTTTATATGTCGATGCGTTCACCGAGGAAGGGACGAATTTTATTCACCGGGTTCATGCCTTGAGCCTTGTGGACGGCTCGGAAAAGCCGTTCAGCCCGGTGGTGGTTGCGGCGTCTGTCCATGGCGTCGGGGCCGGGAGCGCGAAAGGCATCCTGCCTTTTCAAGCCGTGCAGCAATTACAGCGCAGCGCGCTTACGCTGGCGGGCGGAGTTTTATACGTTTGCTTTGCGGGATTCACCGATACGCCGAACACCGACCCTTATCATGGCTGGGTGCTGGGTTTCAACCCGGCTAATCTCCAACTGCTGCCCAACTATGTTTTCGCTTCAACTCCCAACGGCACCACGGCCCAGTTTGGCTCGATCGCCGGGCGCGGTGGCATCTGGATGGGCGGCGGCGGGATGGCTGTCGACGGCAATAACAATCTGTATTTCGCCACCGGTGACGGAAATTTCACCGCCTTCCCCGGCTCCGGCGGAACCGATTACGGGGACAGTTACCTCAAACTGTCCACGGCGGGCGGCCTCGCCGTCGCCGATTATTTCACACCGAACAACGAGGCGTATCAGCAGGTCAATGACCTCGACACTGGCTCCGGCGGCGTACTCCTGCTGCCCGACCAACCGGGGCCGTATCCGCATTTGCTGATTGGAGGCGGCAAGCCTCAACGCGCATTCGTCATGAATCGCGATATGCTGACCACCAACAACATGCATATCGACACCAATGGAATGGAGGATCCCATCGTCCAGACCATGCCGCTGGGCGGTGGCTCTTTCGACACGCCGGCTTATTTCAACGAAGCTATTTATTATGTCGCGACCAAGGACACCATCCGCCGTTACGCCCTTTCCAACGGCACGTTGATTCCGGACCTGCCGAATTCTTTTGGGACGCGGAAATTCGCCTTTCCGGGAGCGACCCCCAGCATCTCGGCGAATGGCGATGCGGATGGAATTGTGTGGACCATTCAAAACGCCCAGCCCGCCGTCCTGGTTGCCTACAATGCGACCAATTTGTCCACCGAGCTTTACAACAGCTCACAAGCGCCGGGCCAACGCGATCAATTGACCGGCGGCGTGAAGTTTGTCGTTCCGACGGTTGCGAATGGGAAAGTATACGCGGGGAGCCAGGGGGCTTTGTCCGTTTTTGGTTTGCTCGACAACGGCACTTCCGGCTCATGGACACCGATTACGGCCAGTTACAGCGGCTTGTTCTCCGAATCGAGCGGCACCGAGTTCGGCAAATCCGGCATGGTCAATATCCAGACCAGCAAGCGCGGCAGTTTTTCCGGCAAATTGGAATTGGGCGGAAAAAGCTATTCCTTCCGCGGGACGTTTGATCCCAACGGCGCGGGGTCATCGGCGATTTCCCAAAAAACCATTGGCGTCATCAATGTCGGCTTGCAAGTGGACACTAACGACAATAACACCATTAACGGACTGGTCAGCGGCGACACCTGGGCGGCCAACCTCACGGCTTATCGGAACGTCTTTAACAAACGCTCGAATCCCGCGCCTTTCGCCGGAAAATACAGCCTGACATTTGCGGGCCCGGGAGATAACGACCCGTCGCGTCCGCAAAATGATGGCAGCGGCACCGCCACCGTCAGCACCGCGGGACAGGTCAAGTTCAAGGGCGTGCTCGGCGACGGCACGCGCGTGAGTCAATCGGCGATCCTCTCGCCGGACGGCAGTTGGCCGTTCTACGTGCCTTTGTACAAACAGGGCGGCCAGATTATGGGCTGGCTGAACTTCGATAGTTCCTCGGTGAGCGGCCAGCCCAGCTGGATCAAATTGCCCAACGACCGGAACAAGAGCTTTCCCGGAGGATTTGAACTGAATCCGGCTGTGACCGGCTCGGCGCAATAGCACTGTCACCCGGCCCTCGCCCGTCCGCCTTCGCTATGATACGGGCGAGGGAAGTTGTTCCAGCATGGGAATGGATTTGAGATGACGGCTCGCGTTGCCGCGCGGTTCTCAAGGGCATTAGCTGACTTCGGCATAATGAATTCACCCCATTTGAATTCCATACCTTTGCGAGCGAAAATCTCGGCGCATGTTTCCTGTTAGACTTTTAATCGGCACGGTGACGATGGGTTTGTGTCTTTCGCAATCCGCATTCGCGCAAGTCAATGTCTCGACTTTTCACAATGACAATAATCGGACCGGAGCGAACCTGAACGAAACCATTCTTACGCCGTCGAATGTCAATCAAAGCACTTTTGGCAAGCTCTTCTCCTACGCGGTGGATGGATATGATTATGCGCAACCGCTCTATGTGTCGGGCTTGAATATTCCCGGACAGGGCATTCACAACGCCGTCTTCGTGGCGACGGAACACAATTCAATTTATTGCTTGGACGCGGATGGCAATACTGGCACGAACAGCGGGGTATTGTGGCAGGTGAACGTCGGCCAGTCGGCAATATGCCCGACGAATGGTTTTCGTTTTGAAGCCATTGAGCCAGAGGTGGGGATCACCAGCACGCCGGTGATTGATCCGGTTTCGCAGACGTTATATGTGGATGCGTTCACGTTTGACGGGGCAAATTACTCCCATCAAATCCACGCGTTAAATCTTACGGATGGTTCGGAAAAATCCTTCAGCCCGGTCACGGTCAATGTCTCAGTGCCGGGAAATGGCGCAGGGAGCAGCGGCGGTGTGCTTCCGTTCCAGGCCGTTCAGCAGCTTCAACGCTCCGCTTTGACCCTGGCGGGGGGCGTGCTTTATGTCGCTTACGCGGGATACACGGACACGGTGAACACGGATCCGTTTCATGGCTGGCTCATCGGCTTCAATGCCTCCAACCTTCAGATCCTGTCCGATCACGTTTTCAATTCGACCCCGAACGGCACCACCGGCCAATTTGGGGCGATCGCGGGCGAGGCGGGAATCTGGATGGGTGACAGCGGACCGGCGGTCGATAGCGACACTAATTTATATTTCGCCACCGGCGACGGGAATTTCAACGCGTCTTCGGGCGGTACCGAATACGGCGACAGTATTATCCGGCTCGCGACGGCCAACGGATTTTCCGTCGCCGATTATTTTACCACTTACAACCAGGAATATTATCGGCTGAACGATTTGGATGTGGGCTCCGGCGGGGTGTTGCTGCTGCCGGATCAACCCGGCGCATACCCGCACCTGATGATTGCCGGCGGAAAACCGCAACGCGCATACTTGATAAATCGCGACATGATGACCACCGATAACAAGCACTACAACGCGGGCGGCAGTTCCGATAACATCCTGCAGACGCTGTCATTGGGTGGCGGCTGTTTCAGTGCGCCGGCTTATTTTAACCAGAGAATTTATTACGCCGCGGCTCACGATGTGCTCCGTTACTACATCGTTTCCAATGCGATGCTCATTCCAGATCAGCCCGGCACTTTTGGCTCGCGTGTGTTTCCTTTTCCCGGCGCCTCGCCCAGTATTTCCGCCAATGGCACGAACGCAGGGATTGCGTGGACGCTGGAATACACGAATTCGGGTCCCGCTACGCTCGTTGCTTACAATGCAACCAATCTTTTGACCGAGCTTTACAATAGCGCCCAGGCGGGCGTTCGCGATCAGCTCACCAACGGGGTGAAATTTGCGGCGCCCACCATCGCCGACGGAAAAGTTTTCGTGGGCGGCACCTATTCGCTCACCGTGTTTGGATTGCTGGGCGGCGAGTTCCAGTTTAATTCGACGAATTATACCGTGCCGGACAACACCAACTCCGCCACGGTCACCGTCAATCGTGTCGGGGGTAGCCAGGGCGCAGTGCAGGTCAGTTATGCGACCACGTCCGACGGAACGGCAGTTGAGGGCCAGGATTACACGGGCACTGCCGGCACGTTAAGTTGGGCGGACGGCGATACCTCGCCCAAAAGTTTCACGATTCCCCTGCTGGCAGGCCAGCCCCCAGCCACCAACAAGACTATTTTCCTCACGCTCAGCAATGCGACCACTGGCGCGTATATCGGAACCCAATCCAACGCCGTGCTGACCATCGCAGAGAGCGCTTACAATATTTGGAAATCCGGCCATTTCGGTGCGGACGCGGGCAATCTCAATATTGCCGGTGATTTTGCCGATCCCGATCACGACGGCATTCCGAACCTTCTCGAATTTGCCTTCGGTTCCGATCCTAATTCACCAAATGCCACGCCACCGCTCGCCGGAGCGATCGCTTCCAATCTTTTTCAACTTCAATTCAGCCGTAACACTTCCGCGACGGATTTGACCTATTCTGTCCAGGCCACGCCCGTGTTGAACGGCCCCTGGAGCAATGTGATGACTTATCTTTCGGGCGGTTGGACGACCAACACCCCCGGCGCGACGGTCACCGAATCGGCTCCCTCCGGTTCGGCGCCGGATCAGAGTGTTCAAGTGACCATTACGGACCCGACGGAGGTGACGAGCACCAATCGCTTTTTTCAATTGAAGGTGCAGCAGTAATCGCTGGTTCCAACCCGCAAGCCTGCCTAGGGTGCCACCCTATTTGAGTTTCAGGGCGGCACGCGTATGGTGATCCGAACGAATAACGTTCTCATGAAATTCTCATTACACTATCTCAAGCGCTATAAGGACATCGCCCTCCTGCTCGCGAAATATTCGCAGGCGGGCACGCGCAACCGCTTCGGGTTTGACGAACCGGTGGACGCCGACGGAGCGGCGAAGGCGCAGGAATTGCCCAATGACCTCGAGCGCCTGGGCCCCACTTTTGTTAAATTGGGGCAACTGCTCTCGAGCCGCGCTGATTTATTGCCGGAAGGTTTTTTAAAACCGCTCTCGCGCCTGCAGGACAAGGTGAAGCCATTCCCCTACCAGGAAGTGGAGTTCATCGTGGAGAATGAATTGGGCGCGAAAATTTCCAAGCTTTTCTCATTCTTCGATCCCACACCGCTGGCCGCGGCCTCGCTGGGCCAGGTTCATCGCGCGGCGTTGCATGACGGCCGTCCGGTGGTCGTGAAAGTCCAGCGGCCGAATATTCACGAACAAATTCGGGAAGATTTCGCCGCGCTGGAAGAGATTGCAAAAGTTTTGCACCGCCATACCGAGTTCGGCCAGCGGCATGAGCTGCTGAAAGTTTTGGAAGAATTCGAAGCCACCATCGCGCACGAACTAGATTATCGCCGCGAAGCCGCCAACCTGGTGACGCTCTCGACCAACCTGCGCGAATTCAAACGCATCCGCATCCCTCTGCCGGTGGACAGCTACACCACGCACAAGGTGCTGACGATGGATTACATTGAGGGCACCAAAATCACCGAACTCAGCCCGCTCACGCCGCTTGATCTCGATGGTCGCGCGCTGGCCGAGGAGTTATTCCAGGCTTATCTGAAACAGGTGCTGCTGGACGGCACCTTCCACGCCGATCCGCATCCGGGAAATGTCTTTCTCACCACCGACCGGCGGGTCGCCCTGATCGATCTCGGCATGGTGGGCTACACCACTCCGGCCATGCAGGAAAATCTGCTGAAACTGTTGCTCGCCGTGAGCGAGGGTAACAGTGACGAGGCGGCGGATGTGGCGATTGGCATGAGCGAAACGACGACCGATTTCGACGAGCCGCAATTTCGCCACAAAATCGGGCAGCTGGTGGCGGAACAACTTTCCGGCAATACGCTCGGTCAAATGGATTTGGGCAAAACCCTCCTGGAAGTCAGCCGGAGCGCCGGGGACACCGGTTTGTTTGTGCCGGTGGAATTGACGCTGCTGGGCAAGACCTTGTTGCAGTTGGATGAAGTGGGCCGCGCTTTGTCTCCTGATTTTGATCCCAATGAATCCATTCGCCGCAATGCCGCAAAAATCCTCAATCGCCGCGTCAAATCCTCGCTCACGGAAGGAAAAATATTTTCGTCATTGCTGGAAACCAAACAATTCATCGGTGCCCTGCCCTCGCGGCTGAATAAAATCCTGGATGCGGTGGGAAACGCGGAACTGAACGTCAACGTAAAGCCGAGCGAAACTAATTTCCTGATGGAAAGTTTTCAAAAAGTGGCCAACCGCATTACCACGGGCTTGATTCTTGCGGCGCTTATCATCGGCGCGGCGCTGTTGATGCGGGTGGAAACTCCATTCCATCTTTTCGGATATCCGGGGTTGGCGATCGTGTGCTTTATCTTTGCCGCTGCGGGAGGTGTCTGGCTCCTGTTGAACATTCTTTGGCAGGACCATAAGAGCAAGAGGCAGCCGCGAAGATAACCTTTAAGGGAAACGCAAATGAGCTTTCGTCGCGCGTTGCGCGTGACGGAATATGGGGGCGGAGCGGAAGCTCTGTCCGACCAAAAAAATGGGGCGGCGCTTTCGCGCCGCCCTGTTTCTTAGAAACGTATAACGTTTCTGGTCGAATTACTTCTTCTTCGCTTTCTTGCCGGCTTCTTCCTCCAGCGCTGCCTGGGCCGCCGACAGCCGGGCGACCGGCACGCGGAACGGGGAGCAGCTCACATACGTCAGGCCGATGCGATGGCAGAACTTCACCGATTCGGGATCGCCGCCGTGTTCGCCGCAGATGCCGAGCTTGAGGCCGGGCCGGGTCGCGTTGCCCTTCTCGACCGCGATCTTCATCAATTGGCCGACGCCGGTCTGGTCAATGGAAGCGAACGGATTTTTCTTCACGATTTCGAGTTCCGTGTAGGGCGGCAGGAAGCTGCCGGAATCGTCGCGGCTCATGCCGAGGCAGGTTTGCGTCAGGTCGTTGGTGCCGAAGCTGAAGAACTCGGCGGTCTGAGCGATTTCATCCGCCGTGAGCGCGCCGCGCGGCACTTCGATCATGGTGCCAACCATGTAATTCAATTTCACTTTTTTCTCGGCCATCACTTGTTTGGCCACGCGATGAACGACTTCCACCTGGAGGTCCAATTCCCGCTTGAAGCCGACGAGCGGAATCATCACTTCCGGCTTCACTTTGATGCCGGCTTTCTGCACTTCGGCAGCGGCCTCGAACACGGCGCGGGATTGCATTTCGGAAATTTCCGAAAAAACAATTCCCAACCGGCAGCCGCGGAAACCGAGCATCGGGTTGAACTCATGAAGTTCCTTCACGCGCTGTTGAATGCGCTCCACCGGTACGCCCATTTTGCTGGCGAGATCCTTCTGCGCGGACTCTTCATGCGGCAGGAATTCGTGCAACGGCGGGTCGAGGAAACGGATGGTCGCGGGCAGGCCTTTCAATTCCTTGAAGATGCCCACGAAATCCTCGCGCTGGTAAGGCAGGATTTTGGCGAGCGCCTTTTTGCGATCTTCCAAATTCTCCGCGAGAATCATTTCGCGCATGGCATCGATGCGATCGCCCTCGAAAAACATGTGTTCCGTGCGGCAAAGGCCGATGCCGCTGGCGCCGAAAGCCACCGCGTTGGCGGTCTGTTCCGGCGTGTCGGCGTTGGTGCGCACTTGCAGCCGCGAGACTTTCGAGCACCAGTCCATCAACTTCTGGAACATCTGGTAGGTCTGGCTTTCTTTCGGGGAGAGCGACTTCTCAACCAACACCTGCACCACTTCCGAAGCCGCGGTTTGAATTTCGCCGGGATATACTTCACCGACCGTGCCGCTGATGGAAAGGTAATCGCCTTCTTTGTAGGTGGCGCCGTCCACGCTCATGGTCTTGGCCGCATAATCGATCTGCAACGCCGCTGCGCCGCAAACGCACACCTTGCCCATCTGCCGCGCTACAAGCGCCGCGTGAGAGCTCACGCCGCCTTTGGCGGTGAGGATGCCTTCGGCGGCGATCATGCCGCGCAAATCCTCGGGCGAGGTTTCATTGCGGACGAGCAGCACGCGCTCGCCTCTTTCCGCCGCGGCCACCGCGCGGTCGGCGTTCATGTACATCTTGCCGGACGCCGCGCCGGGACCGGCGGGCAACCCTTTCGCAATCATTTTCGCGGCCTTGACGGCCTTGCGGTCGAACACCGGCGCGAGCACCTGGTCGAACTGGTCGGCCGGCACGCGTTTGATGGCCGTCTTCCAATCGATGAGTTTTTCCTTCTCCATCTCGATGGCGAAACGGACGGCGGCGAGGCCGGTGCGTTTGCCGTTGCGGGTCTGGAGCATGAACAATTTCCCTTCCTGGATCGTAAACTCAAAATCCTGCACATCCTTGAAATGCGCTTCGAGTGTCGCGCGAACTTTTTCGAGTTCGGCATAGGCCTTGGGCATCTCGTTCTTCAACCGTTTCACGGGTTCGGGAGTGCGCACGCCGGCCACGACGTCTTCGCCCTGAGCGTTGATGAGGAATTCGCCGTAGAAAACTTTTTCGCCAGTCGCGGGATCGCGCGTGAAAGCCACGCCAGAACCCGAATCTTCACCGGTGTTACCGTACACCATCGCCTGCACGTTCACTGCGGTTCCCCATTCCGATGGAATGTTATATTTGCGGCGATACACAATCGCGCGGTCGTTCATCCATGAACCGAACACGGCGCCGACCGAGCCCCACAATTGCTTCCAGGGATCCTGCGGGAATTCCGCGTTCGTGCGTTCTTTGATCAGGGCTTTGAAACGCTTCACCATTTCCTTCAAGTCATCCACCGTCAATTTGGTGTCGTCGATGTCATGATGATAACGATCATGCTTCAGCGCGTGAATCGCCACTTCGAACGGCTCATGATCTTCACCGGCGCGCTTCTGCACGCCCATGACGACGTCGCCATACATCTGGATGAAACGGCGGTAACAATCCCAGGCAAAGCGTTCGTTGCCCGTGGCCTTCACCAGCGCCAGCACGGTTTGATCATTCAGACCCAAATTCAAAATCGTATCCATCATGCCCGGCATCGAATCCCGCGCGCCCGAGCGCACCGACACGAGCAACGGCATCTTGTCCTTGTCGCCGAACTTCACGCCCATGATTTTTTCGATCGCAGCAATGCCCGCTTTGGCCTGGGCTTCGAGCACCTTGGGATAGGTCCGCTTGTTGGCATAATAATAAGTGCAGACTTCGGTGGTGATGGTGAAGCCGGGGGGCACCGGCAACCCGATGCGGCTCATTTCGGCAAGGTTTGCGCCCTTGCCGCCGAGCAACGGTTTCATGCTGCCGTTGCCGTCAGATTTTTTGCCGCCGAATGAATAGACGTATTTTCCAGACTTGGATGCTTTTGCCATAAATTAATTTCAGTTCAATGGTTCGCCGTCGGGTTCTTGACTTGTCGGAAGAAATCCGCAGAACGCGCGCGTGGGACTCTAACAAAGAAGCAAAAGGTGTCAACGAACGAGTGCTTCGAATTTCGGATTTTGAGGGTGCGGAGCTTCGGGTCCGAAGCACTAAATGAAGCTTTCACGTTTTACGCATTCCCGCTATTCATACATATCATCATATCCAGATACGTTGATTTTTAGGTTGCATCCCCTCCCTAATTCCGCTAACTTGCTCGCACATAGAACATTTGAGCCGATGACTGACAATACTGAACAACTGAAACGCATCCTCCGCGAGCGCATCGCCATCATCGACGGCGCCATGGGTACGACCATCCGCACCTATGGATTATCCGAGGCCGACATTCGCGGTGAGCGGTTCAAGGACGCGAAAAAAGACCTCAAAAATAACGGCGACATTTATTCTCTCACCCGCCCGGATGTCATTTGCGATATTCACCGGCGCTTTCTGGAGGCGGGTTCGGATATCATCGAGACGAACACGTTTTCCGCGACCAGCATCGGCCAGAGCGAATTTTTTGTGGAAGATCCGCGCGAAAAGGGCGGCCGCAAGGACCCGGCTTTTTACCAGGGTGTCATCGATAACAAGTTTCTCAACGATCTCGCGGGTGAAATCAACGTGCAATCCGCGCGCCAATGCCGCGAGTGGGCCGATCGCATCGCCAACCAAACCGGCCGGCCGCGGTTTGTCGCGGGCGCGATCGGGCCGTTGACGGTTTCGCTTTCCAATTCGCCGGACGCCGATGACGCGGCGTTTCGCGTGGTCACGTTTGACCAGGTGAAGACTGCTTACAAACACCAGGTGCGCGGACTCATCGAGGGCGGTTCGGATATCCTGCTGGTTGAAACCATTTTCGATTCACTGAACTCGAAAGCCGCGCTGGTGGCGATACAGGAAGTGTTTGACGAAGATCGCAAGCGGTTGCCGATTATGATTTCCGCGGCGGTGGGTCGCGGCGGTGAAACGATGATTTCCGCCCAGACCGTCGAAGCGTTTTGGAACGCGGTCAAGAATGTCAAACCTTTGGCCGTGGGATTGAACTGCTCCCTGGGCCCGGACCTGATGAGGCCGTTCCTCGCGGAACTTGGCGAGAAATCCGACGCGTTCATTTCGTGCTATCCCAATGCGGGATTGCCCAATCCGCTTTCCGCCACCGGTTTCGATTTGCAACCGGAGGACATGGGCCGTTTCCTCGGTGAATTTGCCGAGAGCGGCCTCCTGAATATTGCCGGCGGTTGCTGCGGCAACACGCCGGAGCACATTGCGGCCATCGCGCGCACCCTGGCGGATCGCCCGCCGCGCAGGCCGAAGGATGAAACCAAGTTTTCCACCGGCGCGGCGCTTCCGTTGCGGCTGTCCGGCTCGCAGCCGTTCACACAACAACCCGGCACGTTCATCATGATCGGCGAGCGCACTAATGTGGCCGGTTCGCCGAAATTCGCCAAGCTCATCAAGGAAGGCAAATACGAGGAGGCGGTGGCCATCGCCCGGCAGCAGGTCGAGAACGGCGCGAACATCATCGATATCTGCATGGACGAGGCGATGATCGACGGCGTGGCGGCGATGAATCGTTTCCTGCACCTGCTCGGCAGCGAGCCCGAAGTGGCCAAGGTGCCGTTCATGATCGATTCCTCGAAATGGGAGATTCTTGAAACCGGCCTGAAATGCATCCAGGGCAAGGGCATCGTGAATTCCATTTCACTCAAGGAGGGCGAGGCGAAATTCAAAGAGCAGGCGCGCAAGGTTCTTCGGTACGGCGCGGCGGTGGTGGTCATGGCGTTCGACGAAAAAGGCCAGGCCGACACGCTGGAGCGTAAAACTTCCATTTGCCAGCGTTGCTACGAGATTCTGACGCAGGAAATCGGCTTTGCGCCCGAGGATATTATTTTTGACCCCAACGTGCTCACCGTGGGCACGGGCATCGAGGAGCATAATAATTACGCCGTGGATTTCATCGAAGCGACGCGGTGGATCAAGAAAAATCTCCCGCACGCGAAAGTCAGCGGCGGCATCAGCAACATTTCGTTTTCGTATCGCGGCAACAATGTGGTCCGCGAAGCGATGCACAGCGCGTTTCTTTTTTACGCGATCCAAGCCGGGCTCGACATGGGCATCGTTAATGCCGGGATGCTGGAGGTGTATGAGGAAATCAAACCGGAGTTGAAGGAACTCGTCGAAGACGTGTTGCTCAACCGCCGTCCCGATGCCACCGAACGCCTGGTTACCTACGGAGAAAAATTGAAGGCCGCCGGCGCGGGCACCGAAGCTGCCCAGAAAAAAGAAGAGGAAGAGTGGCGCAAGGGCACGGTGGAATACCGGCTGGAACACGCTTTGGTCAAGGGCATCGATACTTACGTTGCCGGGGACGCCGAGGAGGCGCGGCAAAAATACGGACGCCCGTTGAGTGTCATCGAAGGCCCATTGATGGCCGGAATGAACGTCGTCGGCGATTTGTTTGGCGCCGGCAAAATGTTTTTGCCGCAGGTTGTCAAATCGGCGCGCGTCATGAAAAAAGCGGTGGCGTATTTGCAGCCGTTCATGGAAGCCGAAAAACAGGCCGCCGCGGCCGCCGGCAAGGAAACGCGCGCGCAAGGCAAAGTCATCCTTGCCACCGTGAAGGGCGACGTCCATGACATCGGCAAGAATATCGTGGGCGTGGTGCTGGCGTGCAATAACTACGAGGTCGTCGATCTCGGCGTCATGGTGCCATGCGAAAAAATCCTCAATGCGGCGCGCGACCAAAAGGCGGACATCATCGGCTTGAGCGGATTGATTACGCCCTCGCTCGATGAAATGGTGCATGTCGCGCACGAGATGGAGCGGCAGGGACTCAAGCTGCCGTTGCTCATTGGCGGCGCGACTACCAGCAAAGCGCACACTGCCGTTAAAATCGCGCCCGGCTACACCGAACCGGTGGTTCACGTGCTCGATGCCTCGCGCGCGGTGCCGGTGGTCAGCAATCTGATCAGCGCCGAACACAAACCGCAATTCGCCAGCCAGATTCGCGAAGAATACACACGTCTGCGCAGCCATCACGCCGGGCAGCAGCAAAAACTCGTGCTGCTCGAACAGGCCCGCGCGAACGCGCCGAAGTTGAACTTCGACGATTTGTCGAAGCCGGAATTCATCGGAGTGCGCGCGCTTTCAACCGTGAGTGCGGAACGGCGCGCACAGAGTGACGCGCCCTACCCGGTTTCACTTTCCGATCTGGTTCCGTTCATCGATTGGTCGCCGTTTTTTCATACCTGGGAACTACGCGGTCGCTACCCGGCCATCCTGAACCATGAGCGCCACGGCGAGGAAGCGCGAAAGCTTTTTGCTGAAGCGCAGGAATTGCTGCAGAAAATGGTCTCGGAAAAACTCATCGAGCCGCGCGGCGTTTACGGACTTTTCCCCGCGAACCGCGTCGGCGACGACGTGGAACTTTACACCGACGGTTCGCGCAAACAGGTGCTGACCACCTTCCATTTCCTGCGGCAGCAAATCGAGAAAACGGATGGCACGCCGAATTGGTGCCTCGCCGATTTTATCGCTCCGGCCTCGGGACCCCTTGATTATTTGGGCGCGTTCGCCGTCACGAGCGGCCACGGTTTGAAGGAACTGGTCGAGAAATTCAAGAAGGACAACGACGATTACAACGCCATCATGGCCGAGGCGTTGGCGGACCGGCTGGCGGAAGCTTTTGCGGAGTATCTTCACAAACGGGTGCGTGAGGAGTGGGGCTACGGCAAAAAAGAAAATCTCACCACTGAAGATTTGATCGAGGAAAAATATCGGGGCATCCGGCCCGCCGCCGGTTACCCTGCCTGCCCCGATCACACCGAGAAGCAGACTCTGTGGAAACTACTCGATGCCGATAAGAACACGGGCATTCAACTCACTGAAAGTTTTGCCATGTGGCCGGGCAGCAGCGTGAGCGGGCTTTACTTTGCCCATCCCGAATCAAAATATTTTGCGGTGGGAAAACTGGGCCGCGATCAGTTGCTGGATTATCACCTGCGCAAAGGCATGACTTTGCAGGAAGCCGAGCGCTGGCTCGGAACCTATCTGAATTACGAACCGACGAAATCTGTGGGCGGCGATGCCGCGATCGGCTGCGCGTGCGGCGTGGCTCATTAAAGGCGGCCGCGGATAAATCTCAAAGGCCCTGCTTTCCGGCATCCGGAGACGCCGAGGCGGTGAACAGACGGGTGCTGAAATAACGTTCGGCGCGATCGCAAAGCATCGTGACCACGCGCGCCCGGGGGCCGAGTTCGCGGGCGACGGAAAGCGCCGCCGCGACATTCGCTCCGGAACTGATGCCAACGAGCAGGCCAAATTCGCGTTGCAGGCGCATGGTCATTGCCAGGGCGTCGGCGCTGCGAATTTTAACTTCGGAGTCAATGGACGCGTCCTTCAGCAGCGGAGGAATAAATCCATCCGCCACGCCTTCGATGAAATGGCAGCACGGCATTTCGCCGGCGAGCAGCGCGTGTTCCGCTGGCTCCATCGCAATGATACGGGCATTCGGCCAACGATGCTTGATGGCTTTGCCGCAACCGGCCAGTGTACCGCCGGTGCCGAACCCGCTTACGAACGCATCAATCGGCCCGGCCATTTGTTGCAAAATTTCCAGGCCAGTGCCGGATTCGTGGTCCTCGACGTTCAAGGGATTCTCAAACTGGCGCGTCAAAAAATAACGCGGGTCTTTGGCGGCCATTTCGCGGGACATTTCAATGCCGGTTTGATAACGGCCGGCGCTGTCGAACAGAATCAGTTCGCCGCCGAGCTGGCGGATCAACATCCGCCGTTCCTCGCTCGCGCCGGCGGACATCAGGATGGTCACGTGATGACCCAGCGCCGCGCCGACCATGGCCAGCGCGATGCCGGTATTGCCGCTGGTGCATTCCAGGATGATCGAGTCGGGCTTGAGCAGGCCGCGTTCGCGCGCATCCGTCAGGATAGTTTTTGCCAGGCGGTCTTTGATGCTGCCGCTCGGATTGAGAAATTCACACTTGGCGTAAACGGTCACACCTTCGGGCTCAAGCCGTAGCGGCACCAGCGGCGTGTTGCCGATGAGCGACAGAACCACTTCGGAATGGAGTCCGGTGATGGTTGGCATGTTCATAAGAAATTCACGCCAAGCTTAGGTCTTATCGAGGATTGATGCCACGCGATAATCCAAAGAAATAACGTCCGGGCTATTTAATAAACCGCAGATGAACTTCGGATTCATTTGCTGGACGGTGGCCCGCATTTCTTCATTTTTATTCTTGACGGACACTTAGTTGCTTAACTTAATTAAGTAATCTTTTATGGTAATCATCCCTTCCAAAATGGGCAGGCACAACAAGCGCGCCCTATTGGACCGGATGCTCCGGCTCGGGACGGCTTCGCGCGCGGATCTCGCCAAGTCTCTGGGACTCAGCCAGCCGACGGTCGGAAGAATCGCCGACGCGCTGATTGAGCACGGGGTTTTTGAAGAAGCGGATGAGGCGGCGCAAAATGGATCCGAGCACGCGAAAATGGGTCGCCCGGGACGGATGCTGCGATTGGCTCAATCCAAGCCCCGCTTTCTCGGGCTGCAACTGGGTTTGGGCGAAACCTATTTGTCTCCCCTGCCCCTCTGCCTGCCGGAAGAAAATGAATGGCGGGTGCGATTCCGCACTCCCGCGACGGCCAAGGAATGGTCGCAGAAACTCCGCAAAGCCGCGGCGCAATTGCCGCAAAAAAAATTCTGGGGCATCCTGGTCAGCGTTCCCGGCCTGGTGGACGAACGCACGGGAGAGATTCTTTATTCGCCGAACCTGCGGTGGACGGCGGGCACCGCTTTTTCCGCCGCCATCCGCGAGGTGTGGGGTGACCCGGTCATTCTGCTCCAGGAAGAACGCATTCTGGCGCTCGGGCATCATTCCGCCAACCCCGGGGGAGAAGATTTTCTCCTGGTGGATTTTGGCGAAGGAGTCGGCAGCGCCGTGTTGATTTCCGGCAAGCTCTATGCGCATCCGCTTCCCATCAGCGGGGAATTGGGCCACACGCCGGTCATGGGAAACCAGCGCCGATGCGGTTGCGGATCGGTGGGCTGCCTGGAAACACTCGCGTCCACGCGCGCGCTGCTGGACAGCTTCGCCGCCGCCCATCCCAAATCTGGAAAAACCTGGGCCGACTTCTCGGAACTGGTCGCCGTTCGCGGCATCGAGCCATGGCTCGCCAAAACTTTGGACGCGATGGGCGCGGGAATCGCGGGCGCCTTAAACGTTCTTGGGTTGCGCCGCGTGGTCATCACTGGAACAGTGACGGAATTGCCACCGGCCGTTTTCGCGTATCTGACGGAAGTCATCGTGAGGGGCACGCTTTGGGCGCGGTTTGGCGAGTTGAAGGTTGAAAAGGCCCCGCGACGCCGCAAAGCCGGCCTCGTTGCGGCGGGGATCGATCGCTTGATTGTTCCCGATGAGGCCTCCGAAACGGCAGTCATCTCAAGAATTTAAACATGAACACACAAAAAATCACTCTCGGCGTCATCGTCGGCAATCGCGGCTTTTTCCCGGCGCACCTGTGCGATTCCGGGCGCAAGGAAATCCTCAAGACCCTGGAAAAGCTGGGCATCGACACGGTCATCCTGGCGACCGACGCGACGAAATTTGGAGCGGTCGAGAGCCTGGGCGACGCGCAGAAATGCGCCGATTTGTTCAAGGAAAACGCCGGCAAAATCGACGGCTTGCTGGTGACGCTGCCAAATTTCGGCGACGAGCGCGGCGTGGCCAACGCGATTCGCTGGTCCGGTTTGCGCGTGCCCGTGCTGGTTCATGCGTTTAACGATGATCCGAAATCGATGACCATTGCGCATCGCCGCGACAGTTTTTGCGGCAAGATGTCCGTTTGCAATAATCTGCGGCAATACAATTTGCCCTTCACGCTCACCCGCCTTCATACCGACACGCCCGATGGAAAAAATTTCGTTCAGGATTTGCAGGATTTCGCGGTGACGTGCCGCACCGTCAGGGCGTTGAAAAATCTTCGCATCGGCGCGCTCGGCGCGCGGCCCACGGCGTTCAACACGGTCCGTTACAGCGAGAAGCTGCTCGAACATTCCGGCATCAGCGTCGAGACGCTGGACCTTTTTGAATTGTTCGGCTGGGTGAACAAAATGAAGGACGTGGACCTCATCGTCGAAGCCAAGCTCCAGGAAATCCAGAGATACGTGGTGGCCAAGTCCATCCCGCCGCTGGCTCTTTTGAAGATGGCAAAGTTCGGCGTGGCGGTGGACAAATGGATGCGCGAGACGCGGCTGAATGCCACCGCCATCCAATGCTGGACGGCGATGGAGGAATTTTTCGGCGTCGTCCCCTGCACGCTGATGAGCATGATGAGCAACATGCTGATGAGCAGCGCGTGCGAGGTGGACATCATGGGCACGGTGGCGATGTACGCCATGGCGCAGGCCGGCGGCAAGCCCAGCGCGCTGGTGGATTGGAACAATAATTACGGCGAAGATCCGGACAAGGGCGTGGTGTTCCATTGCAGCAATCTGCCCAAGGACATTTTCGTGCAAACCGGCGAAGACGCACCGGTGATGGATTACCAGGAAATCATCGCCGGGACCGTCGGCAAGGAAAACACTTACGGAACCGTGGTGGGCCGCGTGAAGGGCGGCGGCTTCACCTATTTGCGTTGCAGTACGGATGATTTCGCCGGCAAAATCACGGCTTACATTGGCGAAGGTGAAATCACGGACGACCCGTTGAAGACTTTTGGCGGCTATGGCGTGGTCCGCATTCCGAATTTCCAAAAGCTGCTGCGTTACATCTGTGAAAACGGCTTCGAGCATCACGTGGCCATCAATCCCTCGCGCATCGGCGCCGGTGTGAAGGAAGCATTAAGCAAATATCTCGGCTGGGAAATGTATCATCACAGCTAACCAATGACCGCCCAATACACCATCGGGCTGGATTACGGCACGAATTCCGTCCGCGCGCTGATCGTCGACGTGGCGAACGGCGCGGAGATCGCTTCGGCCGTTTGCGAATACGCGCACGGAACGCACGGCGTGATTCTGGCGCGCGATCCCAATCTCGCCCGGCAGCATCCGGCTGATTACGTGAAAGGTGCAGAAATCACCATCGGCGAGGCGCTGGCTTTGGCGGAGCGAAACGCACGCGGTTTCAAAGCGGAACAGGTCATTGGCATTGGCGTGGACACGACGGGCAGTACTCCATTGCCGGTGGACGCGAACGGGCGGCCGCTCGCATTTAATAAAAAATTCACGAATAATCCCGCGGCCATGGCGTGGCTTTGGAAAGACCACACTGGTGTGGCGGAAGCGGCCGAGATTACCCAACTGGCGCGAAAAATTCGCCCGCAATTTCTGGCCAAATGCGGCGGCACCTATTCGAGCGAATGGTTTTGGACCAAGATTTTGCATTGCCTTAACACCGCGCCGGATGTTTTCAAAGCCGCGCATTCCTGGATCGAGCTGGCGGACTATGTTCCGGCCATGCTGACCGGCACGGAACATCCCAGCCGATTCATCGCGGGCGTGTGCGCGGCCGGCCACAAGGCGATGTGGAACCGCGCGTGGGGCGGTTATCCGGACCAGGAATTTCTCTCGAAGCTGGATCCGCAACTGGGCGCATTGCGGCAGCGCCTGACGACACGCTTCGCCAGCGTGGACAAAGCCGTGGGCGGTCTCACAGAGGAATGGGCGAAACGCACCGGGTTAAGCGCGGGGATTCCCGTGGCGGTCGGCGCTTTCGACGCGCATCTGGGAGCGATTGGCAGCGGCATCGCGCCCGGCGCACTCGTGAAGATAATCGGCACGAGCACCTGCGACATCGCGGTTTCCGCAAACACAAAACCGATTGCGGATGTGCCCGGTCTTTGCGGCATCGTGGACGGAAGCGTGTTGCCGGGCCATTTCGGCCTCGAAGCCGGCCAGTCGGCGGTGGGCGACATTTTTAATTGGTTCATCAATTACATCCGGCCCGGCGGTAAAGTTGGAAACCATGAGACATTGACCGGGCAGGCCGTGAAGTTGAAGCCGGGCGAATCCGGTTTGCTGGCGCTGGATTGGAACAACGGGAATCGCACTGTCCTCATCGATCAACGATTGACGGGCTTGCTCGTGGGACAAACACTTTACACCACCCCGGCGGAGATTTACCGGGCGCTAATCGAAGCCACGGCTTTCGGGGCATTGACCATTATCAATCGCTTTGAAGAATACGGCGTAAAGATCAATCAAATCATCAACTGCGGTGGCATTGCGGATAAAAATCCGGTGGTCATGCAAATTTATGCGGACGTGACCGGCCGTCCGATGAAAGTGAGCCGCTCGGCGCAAACGTGCGCCCTGGGCTCGGCGATCGCCGCGGCGGTGGTGGCGGGAGCGCACAAGAATTTCAGCGCGGCGCAAAAGGCAATGACCGGTCTGAAACCGCGCGTGTTCAAACCCCGCGCCGACGCGCGCGCGGTCTATCGCGAACTTTACTCGCTCTACCAGGATCTTCACGACGCTTTTGGCACGGAGCATTGGAACGGAAACCTTCACGGCATAATGAAACAGTTGATCGCCCTCCGCCAAAAAGCGAGGTCCACCTCGTGAGCGCGGCGTCCTGAAATACCATGCTTGAATCTTTAAAACGCGCGGTTTGCCAGGCCAATCTCGACCTCGTGACCCGGGGTCTGGTGATTGAAACCTGGGGCAACGTCAGCGGCATCGACCGCGAGCGCGGCCTGGTCGTCATCAAACCCAGCGGCGTGCCTTATTCCGGCATGAAACCGGCCGATATGTCCGTGGTATCGCTCGCGAACGGCCGGTTGGTTGAGGGAAAATTCAAGCCCAGTTCCGACACGGCCACGCACCTGATTCTGTACCGCGCTTTTCCAAAAATTGGCGGAGTGGCCCACACTCACAGTTTTTATGCGACCGCGTGGGCCCAGGCCGGCAAAGGAATTATTTCTTATGGAACCACGCAGGCCGATTATTGGCACGGGGATGTGCCCTGCACGCGCCCATTGAAGCCGGGCGAAATCGAATCCGATTACGAATCCAACACCGGCCACGTGATCGTCGAGACGTTTGGAAAATTGGATCCGATGCATCATCCGGCGGTGCTGGTCGCGAGTCACGGGCCGTTCACCTGGGGCAAGGACGTGGCGGAAGCTGTTCACAATGCCGGCGTGCTGGAATTTGTTGCGCGACTGGCCAGTGAGACGCTGCGCATCAATCCACGAGTCAAGCCGATGCCGTCCGTGCTCCGCGAAAAACATTTTCTGCGCAAACATGGCCCCAACGCCAGCTACGGCCAGAAACCGACACACTCCGGTAGAAAAAACGCCCAATCATGAAACCAGAAAAAAACATGAAACGAAATCACATTGCCATCCTCGCCTTCCTTTGCCTGGCCCTGGCTATACCGGGTTGCGGGAAAAAGGACGAAACCGCCGCCAATGGAACCGGCGGCCAGCCACAGAAAAAATTGAAGCTGGCCTTTGTGTCCAACAACTCCGCCACGTTCTGGACCATCGCCCGCGCGGGTTGCGAAGAGGCGCAAAAAGAGCTGGGCGATGTGGATGTCGATTTCCGCATTCCCCCGAGCGGGATGGCCGCGGAGCAACAACAGCTTCTGGACGACCTGCTGGTTAGAGGCGTGGACGGCGTGGCGGTCAGCCCGGTGGACCCGGCCAATCAAACCGCGCTGCTCGACAAGATTGCCAGCCAGGCGCTGCTCATCACGCAGGACAGCGATGCGCCGAACAGCAAGCGCATGTGTTACATCGGCACGGACAACACGGCGGCGGGCGTCGAGGCCGGCAAGTTAATCAAGGAAGCGCTTCCCGACGGCGGCAAGATCATGGCGTTCGTCGGCAGCATGGACGCACAGAACGCCAAGGAGCGCTTTGCCGGAATCAAACAGGAACTGCAAGGTTCCAAGATCGAGATCATCGACGTTCGCACGGATGAAACTGATAACAGCCGCGCGCAGCGCAATGCCGAGGATACGCTCGTCAAATATCCTGATGTGGCATGCCTCGTGGGACTGTGGAATTACAACGGCCCGGCCATACTCAATGCCGTCCGCGGCGTTGGAAAAAACGGCAAAGTGAAAATCGTTTGTTTCGATGACGAAGATGAAACACTTGCCGGTATTGCGGCTGGCGATATTTATGGCACCGTCGCACAACAGCCGTTCCAGTTCGGCAAGCAGGCGATTACGCTTATGGATAAATACCTCCACGGTGACAAAACCGTCTTTCCGGCTGAAAAGAAAATTTTCGTCCCCACGATAAACGTCACGAAAGCCAACGTAGCGGAGTTCCAAGCCAATAAGAAAAAGCTTACCGGCAAATAAGGGACAGTCTCAAAGAGATTCAAGCCTCTTCTGAACCAATCTTATGCCATCCACAACCGGACCTCTGCTCGAAATGCGCGGGGTCTCGAAACGATTCCCGGGCGTGATTGCACTGGACGGAGTGAACCTCCGAATCGACCGCGGCGAAGTCGTGGCGCTCGTTGGCGAAAACGGCGCCGGCAAATCCACGTTGATGAAAATTCTCGGCGGCGTCCATCAGCCGGACGCGGGAGAAATCCGCGTGGACGGCGAGCCCGTGACGATTCATAGCGTGACCGACGCGATGCGGCTGGGCATCGCCTTCATTCATCAGGAACTTAACGTTCTGGATAATCTGGACGTGGCGGCGAATGTGTTTCTCGGGCGCGAACCGCTTCACGGGCCGTTTCAGCTGATCGACCAGAAAAAAATTCACGCCGATGCCGCGCCGTTTTTGACACGCCTTGGCCTGAACATTTCGACCCACACGCGCCTCGATAAACTTTCGGTCGCGCAACAACAGCTCGTCGAAATCGCCAAGGCGCTTTCACTGAACGCCCGGCTGATCATCATGGACGAGCCGACCTCGAGCCTCACGCTTTCCGAGACGAACCGACTGCTGGAGCTCGTCTGCGAGCTGAGCAACCAGGGCGTGAGCATCATCTACATCTCGCATCGTCTCGGTGAAATCGACCAGTGCGCCGACCGGGTGGTGGTGCTGCGCGATGGGAAAAACGCAGGAGAAGCGCCGCATGAACAGGCCACTCACGATCAACTGGTCAACATGATGATCGGGCGCGAAATAAAGAGTTTTTACGTCGCGTCCGATGCGCCGAAAACACCCGGCTTCCTCCAGGTGCGCAACCTTCGTTCGTCGATGTATCCCCTAGAAGCGGTTTCGTTCGACGCGGCAAAGGGGGAGATTCTTGGTTTCGCGGGGCTGGTGGGCGCCGGACGTTCGGAAATGGCCAAGGCACTGGTCGGTCTCGACGGCGCCGAAGCCGCCGAAGTGTTGCTGGATGGCCGGCGGCTTACGATTTCCCGCCCGCGTGATTCCATTCAACACGGAATTTATCTCGTGCCCGAGGACCGCCGTGGCGAAGGACTAGTCGTCGGCATGTGCGTGCGCGAAAACGTCAGCCTCCCTTCCTTGCCCCGTTTCACGAGAATGGGATTGATCCAACGAGACCGCGAACGCAAAACCGCCGACGAACAAATCTCCTCGCTGAGGATCAAAACACCCAATGCAGAATCCCTGGTCATGAATCTCAGCGGTGGGAACCAGCAAAAAGTGGTGCTCGGAAAATGGCTAGCGATGGAGCCGAAGGTGCTGATCCTCGACGAACCGACGCGCGGCATTGACGTCGGCGCCAAAGCGGAAATTTACCGCCTCATGCGGGAGCTGGCCGCGCAAGGCACGGTCATTCTCATGATCAGCAGCGACATGGAGGAAGTGTTGCACGTCAGCGACCGCGTCGCGGTCATGCACGAAGGGCGAATCATGGGCGTGCTGGAGCGTTCGGATTGTTCGGAAGCAAACATCATGCAACTCGCCGTGGGCCGGCCCGTGGCGGCGGCCAAGCAGCCTTTTGCCGGTTGAAATAAAAAATGAAAAAGGATTTTGGCATTTTCGGCCTGTTGCTGGTGCTTTGCATCGTCACGGCCTCGCAAAACCATAATTTTCTCCGGCCGGAAAACCTCACCAACCTTGCCAATATCATCGGCTTGTTTGGGATTTTCAGCATCGGCGCAGGACTAATCATCATTACCGGAGGCATCGACCTCTCCGTCGGCTCGTTGATCGCGCTGACCGGGATTCTTTTGGCGATGGCTTTGCGGGAATGGAACTGGCCGTGGCCGCTCGCAGTGCTCTTTGTCGTGGCCGTGCCGGTAATCCTCGGCTGGATTCACGGACTGCTCATTACCCGGCTGAATATTCAGCCATTCATCGTCACGCTTTGCGGCCTGCTGATTTATCGCGGCATGGCGCGGTTCATTGCGCATGACGTGACGAAAGGTTTCGGCGACGGCCACGGATTTGAAACCCTAGCCAATCTCGCTCACGGCAAACTATTCGGTTTGCCAATGCCGTTCGTCATCCTGGTGATTGTAGCCGCCATCATGTGGTTTGTTTTGCACCGTTCGATTTATGGGCGTTACCTGCTG
Organism: Verrucomicrobiia bacterium; assembly: GCA_035552155.1. GTDB lineage: Bacteria > Verrucomicrobiota > Verrucomicrobiia > Limisphaerales > DASXHY01 > DASXHY01. The sequence goes on from DASZLX010000018.1 coordinate 305,603, forward strand.
GCGGTCGGCCGCAATGAGGAAGCCACCCGCTTCTCCGGCATCAACACACGCCGGGTGATCGCCAGCGCCTACATTGTAGGCGGTTTGTTGACGGGCATTTCGGGAATTCTGTTCGCGTTTTACACCAATTCTATTTCGCCTTCCAACGCCGGAAGCTTCTACGAACTCTACGGAATTGCCGCTGCGGTTCTGGGCGGATGCAGCCTGCGGGGCGGTGAAGGCTCCATCATCGGAATTGTCATCGGCACGGCTCTTTTGCAGGTGCTGCAAAATCTGGTGAACCTGCTCGGCATCGACAGCTCGCTCAACTTTTCCGTCATGGGAGCGGTCGTGCTGATAGGCGTCATCGCCGATCAACTTTTCCAAAAGCATCGCGCTAAAAAGGCGGTGCTCCAGCCGAAATGAGTTTTTGTGCAAAAGGGGTTTTCCGCACAAAAATGGCTCTTATTTTCCCGAAGTTTTCAGCTGAATCACTTCACAGCACTTCGGGTGGCCTATTATCGCGCTGGACTTTATGCCTTCAGATTCGCCTCGGGAATTCGTGCCCGTGTTTCGGGCGGTTAACGATAACTGTATTCTTTTCAACGGGTCCTTCAGATTTGCTCATGGACCAACAATTAATAGAATGGAATAAAAATGTTTACACGGGACTTGTCGGGACTAAATTGCCCAAATGAGCGAAGAAGCCAAACAACCAGATAATAAGGAAATCGTCGTCGCTAACGAGAAAAATGTCAGGCATCAGAACGCATCGGAGCTTTGTGGAAGCGATGCCAGACTCATCAAGGAAGGATTAGACACCTCAACTCCCGTGATGAACACTCTAGCACCGCCTGATGCACCGCCGCCGCTCAAAAAATAATGTCGTCGATCAAACGGCTCTTAGTTCTTATGCCTGCGGTCACAAGCCATAGGTAGCAGCCTGTAAGCGAATAAATCAAAAAACTGGCTAGTACCCACTCGCCTTTACAAAACTGTTTACAGCGGTTTGGTCAACGGTAAGCTAGTGAAATGAGAGCGAAAGATAAGCCAAAACGTGAGATCGAGAAGAAATCCGGGATAGAAAATTTTTCAGGCAGCGGAGACATTCTTGAGGAAGCGAATAAGCTTCTTCCGGCACCACCACAAGTGATAAATACTCTGGCACCGCCTGATTCCCCGCCGCCACCTAAAAGACGAAAATGAACGGTACCGAAGAAAATCGTAAAGAACAGCATAAGCTTCTTTTCGATGTAAGACGCTCAGTGCGTTATCACACGAGGCGACGGCAGTACTTTGATCGCCTCAATAAATTCACCAAGATATTTACACTTATTGGTGGTTTGGGAACTGTAACAACTTTGTTGGCTAAAGGTGGCGAGGTTTTGACATTGTTTTTCGGCACAGTCGCGGGCTTCTTCTCAATAGTTGATATTGTCCTCGGCACGGACGAAATGGCACAAATGCACGGGGATTTGATGAGAGAGTTCAATACCATCGAAATCGGGATGGTTTTGGTGGGAGATAATCTCACTGCTGAACAAATTGTAAAATTTACGGCCCGCCGTCTGGAAATCGAAGCGAAAGAGCCTCCCAAATTGCAGGTTTTGGATGTCATCTGCTATAACGAACTTGTAAAAGCGATGGGCTATCCAAAATCATATCAGTCGAAGCCATTGTCATGGCCCCAAAAATTCTTTGCTCCTGCATTAGATATTTTTCCAGGTCGACTCGAAAAACAGGAATCATAACCTATCGGATGGCCAAAGGCTGATTGGCTATTCTTGTGCGGCCGACTTCGCAAATGGGCAATTGTGTGCAAAAAACATCCAAGGGGAGAGAGAAATTGTTCCGGCGTGGGAGAAAACTTGAACCCGGATGGACCAATGATCCGTCGACTGTCAGGTATTTTTTCCTAACTCGCGAGAACGGGGGGGTGCGCCTCCGTTCCCCACGCCAGCTTTCCGAGCGGAGTTCTATTGCGTGATGCTGCAACTGTGAACTGTCCAGGTGCTGTTGCCCGAAATAATTTCCACACCATACTGGCAGGAGCCGACTGTGCCGTCGGCAAGATGCCCGTTGTTCACCAGCCATTTGAAAATTCCAGCGAGGTCCGCGCTGCCGGAACTGCTCTGATTCACCCGCAGGAACGACCAGTAAGAACCATGATAAACATTATAGGCCACGCCGCTGATGGTCACGTTCGCCTGATAGAGCGAGCCATTCGGATACGCTCCGCTGGTCCATTGTGTCCAGACCATGACCTCGCTCGGAATCCAGCAATCGAATGCGAAATCGCACTGGCCCTCAGTCGGGCCGGTGTCGAAGGTGCCCACCAGCCTCCCGAGCGCGCTGACTTTTTTGTTGATGGTAAAACGCGCGTCGGGGTAGGTCTTCACCGTGCTCCCGCTTTGAGAAGTTGACGCCCAAAAGTGCGGCGCGGAACCGCTTAGCGTATCCACGTATAAAGTCTGCGGGCCGGCCCCGGCGCCCCAGACGTCATTGTTGACTGCGTAACCGGTGACGAAATTGTATTGGCCGAAGTTCGCCGTGGTGGTCCACACCGCAGCGGAAGCGGCAAATGGAAGAGCGGCGAGTGAAGCAACCAGAAGGATGATATGTGTGTTGGATTTCATGTTTTGGGTGTGATGGTGTAACGAATACACCGGACCCACGCTCCGCTGCTACCCTACAAAAATAAGGGAGAAAACTTACTCCTGACGTTCCGAGAAGACGGTCTTGCTGTGGTCGAAATAATCGCTCAAGGAATAGACGCGCTCATTTATCGACTTCATCGCATCCATCAAATCCCTATACGGCTCGTAGCGAAAGGTGACAATGCCCTTATTGGAATCGCGATTGGAAGGATCGGTGTTCGGCTCGGCCGGATCGTTGTCGCTGTATTTGAACCAGTGCCAGCCCACGCAAACTTTTGATTCGAGCAGGGACAGGGTGAAATTCTGATAGAACAATCCGCGATCGCGTTGCGATTTGACGATCCAACCCGCGCCGGTGGTGTTGGCCATTCCGGAATCCGCTCCTTTTACGTACCATTCGGTGATGAGGATGGGCCGGCCGGATTCGCGCGACCACATGGCGAGTTTTTCCTGCGAGGGCGTCCAGGTGCGGTAATAATTGACCGCCATGACATCCACATATTTTCCGGCGGCGTGGAAAACTTCCGGCCAGTTCAATTCGCCGCCATGAAAACGTGAGCCCAGAAAAAGATGGTTGGGATCATATTTTTTGATCGCGGTTGAAACGATGCGAAAGTAGCGGTCGGCGACGAGGGCCAGAAAATCCTTTTTGTCCTGCTCGGTCACGTCGCCGGCGACGGCCTGCTGCCCGTGGCGCGCCCGCAACCAGGAAAGCGCGGCCTGATGGCCGGGGTCCGAATCGGGCAATTTAAGATAATTGAGAATTTCATCCGCTTTGAACGGCATTTCGTTGTCGGAAAAATGGCCGAGCAGCCAGGGGTCGTCCTTCGTTTTCGCGAGTTGGCGCGCGTAGGTGTCGCAGAAGGTTTCAAATTCCGGATCAAAGACGAAAATGCAGTCGTTGGGATAGCCCATGTGGCCTGATTGCTGGTAGGTGCCGCCGCGCTTTTTACCGTAGCTGCTCATGAAATCCCAGATGCGCGTATAGACCAGCGGGTGCGAAGCCTGGCGCAATCGCTGTGTGTCGGACCAGGCGCCGAGTCCGTTGAAACCCAGCGAGTGCAACAATCGGCTCGTCGCGGTCACCCAATTGGAATCGCTGCCGAATTTTTCCTTGAAAGCCGCTTCCGCATTCGTGCCGCCCATCGGCGAAACCGCGACGATGCCTTTATGCAGGAAAAGACATCCCTGCGGGTCCACCAACCACCAGCGGCCATCAATTCGAGCCGGATAAAAAAAGCCAGTGGCTTTTTCCTTTCGCGCTGTCCAACCGCCGAATTGATCCAAATCCACATCCACGCGGTTGCCGGCCGAAGCGGGCAGCGCGGCGAGGGTGAGGGTTGAATAATTTGTCCACGGTTTGCCAGGCGCCACCTGCACGGCCACGGAGACAATTCCTGAATCGGCCAGGGCCGATTGGGTCATTGCCCAAAATAAAAAAACCGTGGCGATCATTCTAAAAAAATGTTTCATATCGTTCAACACCGGCACAATTGCAGGCCCGGCAGAATACATCGTTACTATAGGGAACGTGGTAAAAACGCCCCACCCCACAAAACAGTGGGGCACTACGAAGCGGGACGGCGAATGGAGGATTGACGCAATTTATTGACCGCCTGGACCCGGCTTTGCACGTGCAGTTTCTTGTAGATTTCGTTGAGATACCAGCACACGGTGCTCAAAGTGATGCTTAATTTTTCGGCAATCTCCTTGTTGGCGTAGCCGTTGGCGACCAGGTCCAGGATTTCGCGCTCACGCGGGGCGAGCGTTTCGGCGACATCCGGCGCGGGTCTTGGCTCGTGAAAGGCCGCGATCACTTTCCGCGCGATCTCGCTCGTCATCGGCGCACCACCGCGATGGGCTTCCAAGATCGCTTCAATGATTTCCACTGCCGTCGCCTGCTTGAGCAGGTAGCCGCCGGCACCGGCCCGTAACGCCTTGAAAATATGTTCGGCGTCGTTATAGACCGTCAGCACCACCACGCTGGCATCGGGAAACTGGGACTTGACCCGCGCGGTCACTTCCGCGCCGGAAAAATCCGGCAGATTCAGGTCCATCAACACGACCTCGGGGGCATCTTCTCCAATTCGTTTAATGGCTTCGGCACCGGTGCCGTATTCGGCGACACAGGTCAGGTTCGGCTTCGATTCAATCACCCGGCGGAGGCTGCGGCGGAATTGCGCGTCGTCCTCGACAATTGCGACTTTGATCGTCTTCATGATTCAGGTTGGACCGGAATAATAAATGTCACCGTGGCGCCGCCCTCGCCATTACTGGAGATTTCGCACCGGCCGCCCAGCCGTTGCAAGCGCTCCCGCATGCCGGTCAAACCGTGATGCGCACCGGTCCCGGCGATTTCCTTTATACCGCAACCGTCGTCGGCGATGCGAACCATAAGACGATTTTCCGCCGCCGAAAAAGTGATTTGCGCCTGCCGGGCGCCGGAATGGCGGATGACATTGTTGAGCGCCTCTTTGAAAGCGTGGAAGAACTCATGCCGCTCTTCCGCGTTCAAGGTGCCCGGCGGCAACGCGCCGACTACTTCGAGGCGGCAACGAATTCCCGCGCGCCCCAGCAGTTTTTGCGCGTAGGGAAAGAAATAATCGACCAGCGACTGGGAGGTGTCGTTGGCCGGATTGATGGCCCAGACAATTTCATCCAGGGAAGCCGCGAGTGTCCGCGCGCGTCCGGTGATTTCATCAAGGCGCTCGCGGCTGGTTTGGGGCATTTCGTTGTTGGTTCCCGCAAGGTCGCCCAGCAGGCCGATCTCGGTCAATCCCACCCCGAGGTCGTCGTGCAAATCGCGCGCGATGCGGGTGCGCTCGAGTTCCAAAGCGCGCTGGTGTTCCAGTCGTTCCACCACGCGCCGATGGCGGCGGCGCAATTCCAGCACCACTGCCCCGCATAAAATGGCGAAGCTCACCAATGTCACGCCGGTCTTGAACCAGAGCGTTTCCCAAAAATACGGTTCGACGATCAGCGCGAGACTATCACCGGTGGTGTTCCAGACGCCGTCATTGTTGCAGGCAATCACCTTGAACTGATACCGGCCGGGTGGCGGATGCGTGTAGCTGATGGTCCGGCGCGCGCCCGCATCCACCCAGGCTTTGTCCAAGCCCTCCAATTTACACCGGAACCGCACGTTTTCGGGAGCGACAAAACTCAAGGCGGTGAATTCAAATTGCACTTGTTGCAATCCCGGCGGCAGGTGCATTTCAGATTTCTTCGCAACGCTCTTCGCGGCGGCATTGGTGTTGGTGCGCGGCAGAACTTGCACGTCCTGAAAAACGCCGAAGGTCTGGTCATCCGCCGTCACCCGTTCGATGAATACATCCGGCGCCAGGCGATTGAGCGAGACGGATTCGGGCTGCACTTCAACCAGACCCGAGAGCATGGAAAAAAACAGGCGTCCGTCCGAGGCGCGCAAAGAAGAGGGGCAAAAATCAAAACTCGCTTGCAGGCCGGCCAGCCCTTCGCTGCGTCCGTAAACGGTCGGATTGACCTGTTTTTTCGTTCCGGCGATCACCTCTTCAAAGTCCCGTTCACTCACGCGAAAGATTCCCTGGTTGCTGCCAAACCAGACGTTGCCCTGATTGTCGGTCAGGATCTGGGCGATGAAATCGTTGGGCAAACCTTGCTCCGCGCCAAAGTGTTCGAAGTGACCATCCCGCACCCGCCCGACGCCTGCGCCCGCGTAGCCAATCCACAAATCCCCGTTCGTCGCCGCCTGCAAACAGCGGACGGAAATCGATTTGGATTTAAGAGTTTCATCCGTCAAGGTGTCGCCGGAAATCCGCACGAGCAGACCGTCCGAAGCGCCAGCCCAAAAATTTCCCGCTGCATCCTCCGCCATCGCGCGGACAAATCGGTGGCCGGCCGGCAGACTGAACGTTCGCAATTTTCCGGCGCGCAAACGAAATAAAACATCCGGCGCATCCGTTCCAATCCACAGGCCGCCATTTTTCGCCACGAGCAACGCGCGGGGCGATTTTTTATTGAAGTCATTCTGCAATTTCAGATCGCGGAATGAGCCGTTGGTCCATTGATACAGCGCGCCGCCCCATCCGCCGACCCAGACCGACCCCGCGTTGTCCGCCGCGACGCAGGTCACATGCAACTCGCCCGGGTCGCCGGCGGGCGATTGAATCATCCAATGCTTATCTTCGCTCTTGGCGAGCACGCCGTTTTCTCCCACCACCCATAAGGCGCCCGTGGCATCCTGGCAGACGGACTGAGTTCCCTCGAATGGCAAACCGTCAGATGAGCGGATGAGCGAAACCGCCCGTCGATGAAGCCGATTCAAGCCGCCGCGAGTGCCCACCCAGATGTCGCCCTCCCGGTCCTCGGCGAGACTTAAAATTCCCGGGTTGGAGACATTGACTTTGGTGATGGCATTGCTGTCGCAACGGAATAACCCGGCGGAAACGGTGCCCACCCAAACCGCGCCGGCACGATCCTGGAAAACAACGGAGGGATTAAAACTGGAGCGATTGCCGGTATTTTCGGGCACAATTTTTCCCAATTCCACCGGCTCCGAGCCTTCGTCGAATTTGAAAATCTGCTGTCCCGAGCAAATCCAGACGCCGTTCTCCCGCGCGGCGGCGATGCGAGTTTCGGAAGAGGCAAAGTTTTTGAGCACTTCAAATTTCCCGTCCCGAAATATTCCCACGTGACTGCCCTTGGCAAACCACAGGGCGCCCTGACGGTCACTCGCCAGCCAGCAGGAACCGGCGCCGCCGGGCAACCCGGCGTCAGCGGAGAAATCATCCACCTTTCCATCCTCGTCATAACGGATGATTTTGCCGGTGTTGTAAGCGATCCAGAGACGCCCTTCACCGTCCACCACCATTGAACTCTGCGTTTCATTTTTTGGCGCACCCCCGTCTGGTGTCAAAACGCGCAATTGATTTTTTTCGATGCAGAACAAAGTCCCGCCCTCTTCCTTGGCCAGCCAGATCCTTCCCCGGCGATCCATGAAGAGCACGCGCAATGTGCCCGCCACGAGGCTGGAATTTTCCGTGGAACCGATGCGATGAAAATGGACGCCATCGAAACGGACCAATCCGCCCTGCGTGGCGACCCACAAATATCCGTCCGGCGATTGCGCCAATCCCACCACGCGGTTATCAGGCAACCCGTCCTCCGCCTGCCACGTGAAGGTGGAATAAGAAGGCGTGCCGGCCCGGGATGGAAAAATAGAAGCGAGCAACCAGGCGCTGAATAAGATGAAGGCGGGGATTCTCACACTTCGACTCTCCAGCATAGCGAAAACCGTCCCTGCTTTTCAATCAGGGAAGAATCTGGCGACAGGCAGGATGCCTGTCCTACGGAAATAGCCTCGGCTGCCGTTTGGCAACCGGGGCGGGATTCTCCACCGTCGACTACGGGCTCTTGGTGCGGAAAAACTGATCGGGCGCGCCCGATGTGATCGGGTTGGTGAATATCAGCGGCGTTCCGTCGCCAATGACCGTTTGCACGTCGGTCCAGGTCACCGGCGGCGTCAACGACGGTGTCGATTGCAACGTGTAACTCGCGCCGGACGTGGTCGGATTTATTTCAAAGGTCAGATTTGTGCCGGCCACCTGAACCACTGAGTTTGCCCACGGAAGCGGTGTCACCGAAGTCGAACGGACTGCGATGATACCAGTGTCGAGATTCGTCGTGTCCCAAAACAGCGGCGAAGACAGCGCGGGAAGGTTGGTTACGGCGAATGCTCCGTCGATCGCACCGCTGAAAAGTTGGAACGTATCGCCGGGCTGCAAGTCCGCTCCCGTATTTACAACGGTCAAGGCGCCACCGAGGGTCAATGACGTTGCCGCCAATTGGTCTGCGTTCTGCGCGCCGGCACGATTCAATCGGATAACGTTGGTGGCGTCGGAGTTCAGCACGACGCTGTTGCTCACGGTCAACGTTCCGATGCTGGAACTGCCGGGGGCCACCGTGCCATCCACGGTGACCGGGCCGAGAATGGTTCCCGAACCACTCAGGGTCGTGAAAAAATTGACACCCACAGGCCCGCCGTCGAGGACGCCGTTGATGAGCAGCGTGACCGCGCCATTCAGCACGGTGCCGCCGCCCCAAGTGTTGGTTGCGCCGTCCAGCGCGACCACTCCGAGGCCGTCGACAGTCAATGCTCCCCCGCTCCCCAATGACAGCGTGTTCGAGAATGTGATTACAGTATTGGTGTCAGTGGTGGTGGTAATATTTCCCGCGGTGCATTCCAAAGCGACATCCGTTCCGGAAACAACATTGGCAAAGTTCATGCGGGCATTGGGATTCACGGTTCGAATCTGCGAAGAGCTGGCAATGTCAATCGGCCCGGACCAGGTGACGTTATTACCCGTTGTGTTTACGTAAAGGGCGCCCGGTGCGCCGCCGATGCCGGTGCCGTTAATAGTGATCGGCTCGGGAACGGTCATCGAGCCCACAAACGAGGCCACTCCAAGCCGCCCATTGGCCAGCACGATCGTCCCGCTGCTGGCCGAACCGAGAGCATCACCGGCGGCAATGTTGAGTTGGCAGCCGTCTCCAATCGTGGTCAGGCCGGTGTAGGAATTGTGCCCGGTCGTGCCGATGGTCACGATGGCGCCTCCGCCGATGATTTGCAACGAACCCGACCCGCTGATTGGCGCATTGAACGCCACGCCGTTGCCGGACATGTTCACCTGGAGAACACCGTTGTTCGTGATGGGGCCGGTGCCAAGGCTGCCGAAACTTCCGCCGATGCCCACTGACAAAATGCCGGAACGGATATCAATCGGTCCGCTGAAGTTATTGCCGGAACTGGTAAAGTCGAATTCGTTGGTGCCCATTTTGGTGAGGGTTCCGGTAGTAACAATCCCCGCCGTTCCACTTGAGCCGTCGAAAATATATTGCTCGACGGTATTGCTGACCGTCATCGAACTGGGGAACAAGATGGAACTGTCGACGAAAATGTCCGGGACTGCGGAACCGGTGTCATCGAAAGTCACGTTGGCCCCGACGGCGTATACATTGGTGCTGCCCGACCAGTTGGGAGCGTTGGTGTCCCACACATTTTCCACGCCGTCGCCCACCCAGGTCAGATTGAGAGATGAACCGGTAACCACCAGGTTCACCTGACCCGGTGTGGAGGTGTCCAAGGCAAATGATTCGGTGCTGCCCGGCGGAGGATTGAGAGCGAACGACCCGCCGCCCTGAATCGTGCCGCTGTAATTGATCAATCGATACGTGCCGCTCGGTTTGAACCCGCTCAGGGTGAGATTCAGGTTGGGGTTTCCGTTGAGCGTCAATGAGCCAGTCACGTTCAAAACGTCGTTTGAAGAAGCGGTGAGATTAAAGTTAAGCGTGTTGGTCGTCGAAGCGGTCAAATCGCCAATGACGGTGCCATTACCGTTCATTCGTTGCCCGCCCGCGCCCAGAGTCAGTCCGCCGATCAAGCTGGCATCCACCGCGCCGCCAGCGAGCGAAATGATGGACGAGTTGGTCAATGACGAATTGGCGCCGACCTGCAACACGCCGTTGGAAATGGTCGTGGCCCCGGAGTAAGTCACATTGCCATCCAGGGTGACGGTGTTGGTGTTCAATTTGATCACGTTGCCCAAGCCGATGATCGAATTGGTCACCATTTGATTGTTTGTGGAATCAAATCTTAGAAAGGTGCTGGTCGCAAAATTCAAGGAAACCAGCCCGGAGCCCAGGGCGTTGCTGCTGCCGTTTCCAACCACGATCGTGCCGGACGTATTCGTCCAGTTGCCGCTAAAGTTTGAGTTGGTGCCGAGCAACACAACTGCTCCGTTGTTCAAGACGTTCACGGTTAAATTTCCGGGACCGCTGATGGTAGAATAAATCCAGATTGGCAGGTTGGCCGCGCCGGTTTGATCGGAACTGATGGTTGACGCCGGCGTCACAGGCGCGGTGAGCACCTGGATGGTTCCGGAAATCGGCGAATTGCTCCCGCCCGGACCGCCATGATAGGTAATTGTTCCTCCATTCAAAACCAGGTTCACGTTCGCGACGCCGTTGTTATGTTTCAAATAGAATATGCCGTTGCTGACCGTCAGGCTGGCGCCGGCAAAGGCGACTGGGCTCGTGTTGTTGGGCGTGCGCACAGCGAATCCGCTGGGGGTGAGGTAGTCGTTGGCGTTGTTGGCGGCGGCGGCTGGCGTGCCCCAAAGTGCCGACGCCCAGCCATTGGCATCCGCCCCGGATTGACTCACGGTTTGGACAAGGGTGGCCGCCGGAGCAAACCCGGCGCAAAGAACCGTTCCAAGGATGAACGCGCCGAGAAGGAGCGACTTGATGTGAGCGTGAAGTTTCATTGGGATTTAGTTGTGGGGAGTTGGGTTGTGTTCCGGGCTGAGGCGAAGCGATTGTGTGGATTTCAAGGGCTGATTTTCAAATTCCGAACGTCCAAAGGATTAATCTGGCCGAGGTCATCCTGGTAGAAATAAAAGAGCCGGCTGCTGGTATCAAAGGTGGTGATTTGCAGCAGATTTTCCCATTTGACCCAATTTACCGAGCCGTCCACCAGCAAATGATTCGCGCCGTCGGGATACAGAGCATGCGGGCGTTGATGCGCGACTCGATTCAACGGGCTGGTGACATCCGCCCAGGGATTGCCGGTCGCCGAAGGGTTTTTGCAAACCAGATCCGCGGCCAAGACCCAGGAGGCCTTGCTCTGGCTGAGCTTGGTGGGGCTGCACGAACGAATGCCGGAGGAATTGGCGACATTATACCACCAATAAATTCCGCCGAAATATTGATAGCCGATATTCCATTGCGGAGGCGTGGTCGAGCCGTTGTAAACCACGCTGCCGACGCCCAGGGACGGGCAGGCCCAGACGGAGGCGTTATTGGTCTGCGTCGGGTCCAGGTTGATATCCTTTGAAGGCCGGCCTGCGGCTGGTTAATCGCGTGTTGATTATAGGCGCCTTTGACACTGCCGGGCGGATTCGGGGAGGTGGAAGACGCGGCCCAACGCGCTTCAATCAAGTAGTCGTTGTTGTCGCCGGCGTAAATTATCATGCCGATGCCGATTTGGCGGAGATTGTTCATGCACGAAGCTTTCAGGGCCCGCTGCTTGGCGCTCGCCAGCGCTGGGAGCAACATCGCCGCGAGGATGGCAATAATCGCAATGACCACCAGAAGTTCGATCAAGGTAAAACCCGTGGGGCTTGCACGTCGTAGCGCGCGTATTGGAAAACCGCATTTTGTTTTGAAGGGGGTCATATTCAATCGCGGATACATTTAAGGTGGTGCAATTGAATGAATTTGAGGCCTGCCACGCGAAATGCCTACCCCACAAAACTATGGGACTGTGAACGAACCGCGGGCAGCGGATGCCGAAGAATCAACTGGTTTTGGCAAAAAGCGAAGTCCGGGGCCGGCGGTTCCCACGCTTGGATCGCCGGGCATATTCCACCTCCATCCGGGCCCGGACGTATTCAGCATGGGAAAATAGCAGCGGCGTATTTCCCATGAAACCCTGGGTGCGCGGATCCACCGCCTCGGCAAATAATCCCAACTTCCCCGCCAGCTGCTCGACGCGCCGGAGAATCGCCTCCGCCTTTTTCACCCTTGACGCCTTGGCATGGGCTGTGGCAAGCCAAAATGTGCAGGGCAGAAACGCCGCCTCCAATTCACCCAGCGGAAAATCTCCCAGCATCGCCAGTTCGCGAGGATCAAAACGATAGGTGTAGCCGTCGAGAGTAAGGCGTTCTTCGATTCTCTCGATGGTCGCGAGCACACGTGGGTGTTCCGGCGGAAGGAAATCGAACACGGAAATCAAAAGCAGGGCCGAATCAAGATTGTCCGCTTCGTATCGCTGTCGGAAGGCGCCCAGTTTTTCGCTCCAGCCGCGTTCCATTACTTCGTCGTGGATTTTGGGAAGTTCCGCGCGCCAGGCGCTCACGTCAAAATCGGGTTTCACTTTTTCCGCGATGCGAACCGCACGGTCGAGGGCCACCCAGCTTAACACGCGGCTGGAAACAAAATGCTGACGCTCGGGCAATTCCCAGATGCCGTTGTCCGGTTCCATCCAATGCTTCGAGGTAAAGTCCGCGACCCGCCGGATAATTTGCCAGTAATCGTCCTGCCATCGGCCCCCTTCCTGCAAATAAAACCAAACGCAGTCGGCAAAAAAACCGAGGGAGCCGAGTTGAAATTGTTTATAGGCGTGATTCCTGATTCGTACCGGCGCTGAGTTTCGGTAACCCGCCGCGTGCTTCAATTCTTTCTGGCGCGGACGTTTTTCTCCCCGGATTCCGTAGAGCGGGCGCAACGGGGGGCCAAAGCGTGAAACCTGGCGATGCAGCCATTGCAAATAGCGCTCGGTCTCCTCCCAATCGCCCAATCGTTCGAGCGTACCCAGCGCCAGTGAAGTATCGCGCACCCAGCATAAGCGGTAATCCGCATTCCAGTCGCCGCCGATGCGCTCCGGCAAGGAGGTCGTGGCGGCGGCCACCACCGATCCTTCGGGCGCATAGCTCAACAAATGCACAGTCATGGCCGAACGACGGATTTCGCGCGGCGCATGGTGAATTCGCTTCAGCCACTCACGCCAATAAGTGCGATTTGTTTCCACGGCATCATGGGCGGCATCGACCGACCACTCCTGGCCGGAAGCGCCGCGTTCCAGCACGGCCCAAATTTCTTGTCCTTCGGTCAATTCCATTTCGCCGCGCAGGCTGCGCGTCTGTTTTTGCAAAGGAAAATTAGACCACAAATGCAAGGCAGATTGGTTCGCCTGGATGGAAATGCCGCCCGGACGTTCCGTAAAAGTAATCTTTGGAGATTTTTCCAGATTGAAACCTGGCTGCAGGTGAAAGGCAAAGCGGGCGGTTCCCCGCACGCATTTCAAGCAACGGACGACGACGCGACTTGCCTCCTTTTCCGGCGCGCGCCGGTCCTCCGGCCAGAGCATCGCATCCTGCAAAACAAGAGTGCCGGTTTCCAACTTCCACTCGGTTTGCAACACCATCGTTTCGCCATCGTAACTCTGTTCGCCCTGCATTACCTCTGCCGGGCCCAATCGCCAGTAACCACCTTTGCTCCAATCGAGCAACGCGCCAAAAACGATGTCGCTGTCGTAATCCGGAAGACAAAGCCAATCCAAAGTGCCGTCGGCCGAAACCAGCGCGGCGGTGCGCCGGTCGCCAATGATTCCATGGCGTTCGATGGCGGGGTAGGCAAGGGAGAGCGGAGGGCGTTCCGTTTTGATTTCCTTCTCTTTCACGGCGCCTAACGGCGTGTTTTTCTTTGCGTCAAAAACAATCCCGCGGCCAAAAGCGCGCAGCCGGCGGCCATCCAGCCTAATTGATTCCGGTTTTTCGCGAACCAAAACTCCCCGCTACCGTGACATGCCTCTGAGTCGAATGTTCCGTGGGCCCCATGATCGCCGGGGACTGGCTCATAGAGATTATCCGGCTGATTCGGATCTTTAGCCTCCGCGGTTTGCTGGCCCTGATAGCCCTTTTTTCCGAGATAACGGTCCAGCAGCCCGGGAGCCACCTTGTTGCCCACGATGGATTCCACCGAAGGCATTCCCAAATATAATTCCCGCCGCCGATGATGCGCCGCCCAATGAATCGCGTCCGCGGCGACTTCCGGTTGAAAAATTTTCCCGAGGGGTTTGGTCCGATTCGGCAAACGATTTCGCACCCAGCCGAACTGAGTGGTATTGACGGCGGGCAACTGCACCATGGTGAGATGCACATTGCTTTGGTCGTGAATCAATTCGCAGCGCAGCGAATCAGTGAACCCGTGGATAGCGTGTTTGGCGCCGCAATAAGCGGATTGTAATGGTATGCTGCGATACGCCAGCGCGGAACCGATTTGCACAATCGTTCCTCGATTTCGCGGAAGCATTCGCCTCAGCGCGGACATCGTGCCATAGACCACGCCGAGATAAGTCACCTCGGTCACGCGCCGGAATTCTTCCGGCGTCATTTCCTTGACCGGCGCGAAAACGCTGGTCATGGCGTCGTTGATCCAGATATCGATGGGCCCGAACTCACGTTCCACCTGTTCGGCAGCGTTTTCGACCTGTTGGGGATCCGCCACGTCGGTGGGCAATACAAGCGCGCGTCCGCCTGCCGCCTCGACTTCCCGCTTGGCTCCTTCCAAGCCATCCACACCGCGCGCCAGCAGTCCAATGCACGCTCCGTCCCGGGCAAAACGGCGAACCGTCGCGCGGCCCACTCCCGCGGAAGCGCCGGTGATGACGACCACTTCGGGTTTCTTTTCCACGGGGATTGGTTGGCATTCCTTCAGTTCAGGTTCTACAGTATTCATTCGTCGCCTTCCTGTTTTTTCTTTCGTCCGAGAAGATAAGCGCCGGCTAATCCCGCCAACACCACCCCTGCACTGGCCACCAAATTGCCTGCCGCGTGCTCGTGTTGGTGCTCGCCGTCGCCGTGCTGTTCGGGAACCGACTCCTCTTCGGGCTGCGGTTTTTTGGATTTTGGCGGCTCGGGTGGGCGTCGCGTCCCTTGCTTCATGGCCCGGTGCAACACCTCGGCGATGTGTAGCGGCTTTTTTTCTGTTTGTTGCACGATTTGCTCGTGGCAACTGAATCCATTGGCGATAACGAGCGTGTTGCTGTTGGTTTCGCGGACCGCGGGCAGAAGATGCCGCTCGCCGCATTTAATCGAAACATCGTAATGCTCTCCTTTCTCAAAACCGAACGCCCCGGCCATGCCGCAGCAACCGGTCTCCGGAATTTGAATTTCGAGACCGAGCTTCGTCAACAATTTCTCCTCGGCATCCAACTTCATGATGGCGCGATGATGGCAATGAACGTGCACGAGCGCTTTTTGTCCCGCCAGTTCGTTGGCCGGATACTGCGGCGCATATTTGGCCAGGAATTCCGAAAGGAGAAAGGTTTGCACGTGCAATCGCTGAGCGTCCTGGTCGTTGGGAAACAACCCCGTCAATTCATCACGGAAAACCGTGCAGCAACTGGGCTCAAGGACCACCATGGGAGTGCCGCCGCGAATTTCATCCTGGAGGCTCCTCAAAATTTGTTTCAACCATTTCTCCGCGGTGTCCAACATTCCGTAATCGTAAAGCGGACGGCCGCAGCACAGGTTTTGCTTCGGGACCACCACCTGAAATCCGGCGTCCTCCAATACCTCTACCGCTGCTTTGGCCACGTCCGGATGAAAATAATTATTAAACGTGTCGGCGAACAACAGCACGCGCGATTTTCCGGCGTTGATTTCGCCGCGTTGGAAAAACCAGTGCTTGAACGTTTCGGTGGCAAACGGCGGCATCCTGCGCTCTGGCGCGACGCCGATGAGAAATTTTCCAATCGCAGCAAATAAAGGATTTTGAGAAAAGAAATTCGCCACACGCGGCATCGCACTCGCGAGGTGCGCCCAGATATGAATCAGGCCGAAGGCAAAGGCGTGTGGCGGGCGAAGGCGATGCTTAAAATAATGCGAGAGGAACTCCGCCTTGTAAGTCGCCATGTCAACTTTTACCGGGCAATCGCCCTTACAGCCTTTGCACGAAAGGCAGAGATCCAGCGATTCCTTGACCTCCTTGCTCCGCCAGCCGTCGCGAATGGTTTCCCCGCGAAGCATTTCAAACAACAGATGCGCCCGGCCGCGAGTCGCGTGCTCCTCCTCATGCAACACGCGATAGCTGGGGCACATCGTTCCCTTTTCCTCTCGACGACATTCGCCGATGCCCACGCAACGAAGCGCGGCGTGTGCGAAGCTGTTGCCATCCGAGGGAAATTTAAAATGCGTTTCCGGTTCCCACGGATGATAATCGGTGCCGAGGCGAAGATTGTCCGCGCGGCCCCAGGCTTTGACGACCTTGCCGGGATTCATCTTCCATTCCGGGTCCCAGATTTTTTTAAATTCCACGAAGGCGCGGCACAGTTCCGGGCCAAACATTTTTGAGAGCAATTCCGCCTTGGACTGGCCGTCTCCGTGTTCGCCCGAAATTGAACCGCCATATCTCAAGACGAGATTGGCAGCCTCATCGGTGAATTTCAGATATTTCTGAATCCCCTCCGCGGTCACCAGGTCGAACGGAATCCGGCAATGGATGCAGCCCTGCCCAAAATGCCCGTAAAGCGAACTGTCGTATTCAAATTTATCGAACAGCTTCCGAAGATCATGCAAATACTCGCCCACGTGCTCGGGCGGCACCGCTGAATCCTCCCACCCCTCCCACGCATCCGGTTTTCCAGGAATGAACGCGGTGGCGCCCAGGCCCGATTCGCGAATTTTCCAGACTTCCTCCTCTTCCTTCTTATCATCGAAAAGTTTCATGGAAGGAGGATTTGAAGTGCGCTTGAGTGCGGCCATCATTTCGTGGGCGCGGGCGTCGGATTCCTCGCGCGTGTCGCCGCCGAATTCCACGATAAGCCAGCCCTTGCCCTTCGGCAGGAGCTTGATGTTCTTGCGATGCACGCCCGTCTGTTGCATGTCCTCGATGAGCTTATGGTCAATACCTTCGAGGCCGATCGGTTTGAACTCCAGCACGTCCATGACGTGTTCGCCGGCGCAAAAAACGTCAGAATAACCGAGCAGCACCAGGGAGCGGGAGCGCGGATTTTTCACCAGGCTCAATTTCGCTTCAAGAATCGTAACCAGCGTGGATTCGGACCCCACCAGGCAGCGCGCGACGTGGAAGCCGTTTTCGGGCAATAAATCGTCCAGGTTATACCCGGAAACACGGCGCGGAATATCGGGATAACGGGCGCGAATCAAGTCCGCGTAGGTATCGCGCAACTTTTTCAGGCGCGCATAAATTTCGCCACGCCGTCCGCCCTCGGAAATAATTTGAGCCAGCTCGGCGTCACTGGTTTTGCCCACGCGCATGCGAAGGCCGTCATAGGTGACGATATCCATTTCTTCGACGTTGTCCGACGTGCGTGAGCCGGCACCATAGAATTGGGTCATCACGGAATGGACGCCGCAGGAATTGTTGCCCAACATTCCGCCCAACGTGCAATGATTGTGGGTGGAGGGATCCGGCCCGAACGTCAGGCCGCATTGCGCCGTGGCTTGCTCCCGCAAACGGTCCAGTACGAGTCCGGGTTCGATGCGCGCGAATTTTCCCGCCTCGTTAATTTCAAGGATGCGGTTGAAATACTTCGACATGTCCATGACCACGGCCACGTTGCAACATTGCCCGGCCAGACTCGTGCCGCCGCCGCGAGAAAGAATCGGTGCGCCGTATTCGCGACAGAGCGCCACCGTTTCGACGACGTCTTCCGCGCTTTTTGGAACCACGACGCCAATCGGTACCTGGTGATAGTTCGACCCATCGGTGGCATAGAGCGCGCGCGAGCCGTCATCAAAACGCACTTCGCCCTCGATCCGCTTCTTGAGCTTGCGCGCCAACCCGCTGGCATTAATATCCTCCACCCCCTCCGCCTGCAGGTGCGTCCGGCCCAGTGTGCTGATGTTCATGATGTAAGACGAAATATTGGCTGCAAAACCATTCTCCCGAAACCGGCGTCTTTGCCAGTAGGGTTATAACCGTATCTTCTTTAATTTGAACAACCGCAAACTGGATGAGGAAAGATGTAGGACGCTTTTCGCTTTGCCGCCGATACTAATCGCGAAGCCGAATTTCAACCCACAAAATATTTTTTTAGGTTTTTTCGTTTCAATTCCACACCCAAACCCGGCTGGGACAGGTCCGGACAGAGAAAGCCCCCCACCGCCCGCGCCGCCCCTTCGAAAAACAGCTCTTCAATACTGGCGTGGTCATGAAAATATTCCACGTGTCGCGCCCAGCTGCAGGAACAACAAAGGTGCTGGTGCAGCGTCGGAGCCGTATGCGCGGAAAGAGGAATTTGAAACGCATCGCAGAGCGTTGCGGCCTGCAAAAAGCCGGTAATGCCCCCACAACGCGTCGCGTCCGCCTGCAACACATCCACGGCGCCCGCCGCGAGCATCCGGCGAAAATAAATGGCGTCGTAACCATATTCACCAGCGGCGATTTCCATTTCAGTCGGAGTGTGTTCGCGAACAAAGCGAAGTCCCTCCAAGTCATCCGAGCTTACCGGCTCTTCGAACCAATTCACTTTCTCCGATGCGAATGCCTCCGCGTTGGAAAGCGCCTGCTTCGGAGAATAAGCGCCATTTGCGTCCACGAACAATTGGACTCCACTTCCAATGGCTTTTCTGGCAACGCGAATGCGCTCCGGGTCGCGGTCTGGCTCGCGGCCAATTTTCATTTTCACCATCTTGAAACCGTCTTGCGCCCATTGCTGCAATTGTGCGGATAATTTTTCCAGCGGATACGAGGTGAAGCCGCCACTGCCGTAAGCGGGAATTTTTTCGCGCACCTGGCCCAACAGTTTGACCAAGGGCAAGCCCAATAGCCGCGCTTTCAAATCCCACAACGCCACGTCCATGGCCGCGATGGCCGAAGAGGCGATGCCGGGTTTGCCTAGATTTCGAACGGCCCTGTTCAGAGCGTTCCAGGAGCGATTCGTATTCATCGCACTGGATCCAATCACAATTTTGGCCAGTGTTTCGCGGATCAGATTTGCCGCGCTAGGGGTTGTGTAGGAGTAACCCATTCCACGGCTGCCGCCCGCGCTCACCTCAACCAATATAATAGTTGTCGAATCCCACTCGAACGTCCCGTCGGATTCCGGAAAATCGGTCGGCACGCGATAAACTGAAACTTCGACCCGCTGGATGGCGGGGTCTGACGTCTTGATAATTGCCTTCGTTGCGTACTCCTCGGTTAAGTTCTTCGATGTCGAATGGGGCGACTCGTTGGGTTTCGCAAGATGGCACATCGTTTCCCCTCCAGCTATGAGGGCTTGAACCCACTGGTACGAATGGTCTTTTCGATTTCCAGCCAATATACGTATACGTAGGGCCATTCCCTATACCTTCACTGACCAGCGCCGATTAAAATAACGTAACGTGAGGAAACAGCAGGACCAATTATCAAGCACATGAAACGATTTCATTCTTCAAGATCCCGGCGAACGACGCTGCGAGTGACAACACCGCTTTTTGTGAAGAAGCGCACGCGGCGCAACCCGGCGAAAGGCGTGGTGCGTTATGCGGTCGTCGGTTTGGGGCACATCGCGCAAGTGGCAGTGCTGCCGGCGTTCGCACATGCAAAGAAAAATTCCCGGCTGGTCGCGCTTTTTTCGGATGATAAAGTGAAACGGCAGGAGCTGGAAAAAAAATACAAGGTGCCGCAGGTTGCGTCCTATGAAGATTACGACCGGATGCTCGCCGAAGGAATCATCGACGCGGTGTATATTGCCCTGCCCAATTCCATGCATCTTGATTTCGCAGTGCGCGCCGCAAAGGCGGGTGTCCACGTTCTGTGTGAGAAGCCGCTGACCAGCACAGCCCGCGATTCCGAAAAGGTCATTGCTGCGTGCGAGAAATATCGCGTGAAGCTGATGACGGCGTATCGGCTGCATTTTGAGAAATCCAATCTCGAAGCCATCAAGATTGTCCGGTCCGGCAAGCTCGGTGAATTGCGCTATTTCAATTCGATTTTCAGCATGCAGGCAAACGACCCGAATATCCGCCTCAAAAAGAAAATGGGCGGTGGCCCATTGCATGACCTGGGCGTTTATTGCATCAATGCAGCCCGTTATTTGTTTGGGGACGAGCCAACGGAAGTGATCGGAGTGACGGCCACGGGCCGCGATCCTCGCTTTCGCGAAGTGCCGGAGATGGTTTCCGCCACGTTGCGATTTCCCGGGGAGAAAATCGCGACCTTCGTTTGCAGCTTCGGCGCGGCCGATGCCTCTATCTGCCACGTGGTGGGAACGAAGGGCCGAATCGAGCTGCGCAACGCTTACGAATACGTTGAGCCCATTGAATTGCAAACGACCATCAAAGACAAGGAGACGAAACGAGAATTCCAAACGCGCGATCAATTTGCACCAGAATTGCTGTATTTTTCGGACTGTGTTTTGAAGAACAAAAAACCGGAGCCGTCGGGAGAGGAAGGATTGGCGGATGTGCGGGTGGTGGAGGTATTGTATCAGTCGGCGGAGAGAGGACTGCCGGTGAGGCTCCCGGTCATCGCGAAACGCAAACGTCCTTCACTGGCGCAGGAAATCCGGCGGCCCGCGATAAAAAAACCGCGTTTGGTTCACGCGCGGCCAGGGAACAAAAGTTGACTCCAGCCGGACCGGCGGAGTTTAACGCAGATTCAGGCTCTGACTTGCTTGACTCTATGTGCCCAAAACTCGCGCGGATCTTTCGCCTTGGGAAATGCGAGACGCCAAATCGCCTCAAACAAACTGGGCGGGGGACGCATCAGGAGGTTTTTCACCACGTAGGAATCGGCCCCTAATTCCATGGCGCGGTGCCAGTCTTCAGCCTGGTTAGAGCCGGTGACGATCACGACCGGCAGATCACGCCAGATTTTATGATGGTGCACCCAGGCCAGCAACTCGAAGCCGCCCATGCGGGGCATTGTCAAATCCGTGAGCAGGAGGACCGGGACGGGAAATTGCGCGCGGTTCTTGTACACGCCCAGGCCGTCAAGATACTCGGTGGCGTGAACACCATCCTCGACGAACTGAAGGCGACACGGAAACTTTGCTTTTTGAAACCCGACGTCAATCAGCATTCGATCATTCTCCGAATCTTCGGCGATCAGAATGGTTGGGTACCCGCTCATTTTTAAGTATGCGTCAAATTTTCCGTGCTTTCCGTAATTGCGCCCCAGCAGATTGAGCCGGCAAATGCAATCGGCTCGTCGGATTCGCTTCGCAGAATTAAAATCGCCCGGCGAACGTCATTTAAAAATGGGTTGTTCTCCTACGCATTTCCTTGAAGCGGAATCGAATACGACCGAAGGCAACCGTCAAAATCACGCCAATGGGCCGACGGGCAATTGCAATATCACCGTCGTACCGCCCAGAGTCGAAGATTGAATCTCGCATGTCCCGCCGACTTTCTGCATGCGAAGCTGGAGATTAGCCAGGCCGTTGCCTTGTTCAGCGTTGAGCGGATCGAATCCGCAACCGTCGTCCTGGATGCGAATTTCAAATTTATCATCCAGGAGAGAGATTTTCAGGAGCACTTTGCCGGGCCGGCCGTGACGGACAAGGTTGTTGATCGCTTCCTTGACTGACGAAAACACATTGTTGCGCACGTCCGCGCTGACGGCTTTTTCGGGGTACGATTTCGGGACTTCAATGCGGCAAACAATGTCGGTCTTGGAGAGAAACTCCTCGGTATAGGCGGCCACGTAGGAAGCCAGGGAGGACAGGGATTCATTTCTGGAATTCATCATCCACACGACTTCATCCAGGGCGGAAATCATCCGATGGGACTTTTCCGAAATTTGATGAATGCGTTCCCGCATCAAATCGGGTGAGGCTTTCACTCCGGAACTGACGTGGGTGAGCATGTTAATCTGCGTCAGAATGCTGCCGAGATCGTCGTGCAAATCGCGCGAGATCCGCGAACGTTCCTCCTCGATGACGCGCCCACGTTCGGCGCGTTCGCGCTGGGTTATCTCGGTACTCAAGCGCACGGTTTGCCGATCCACCTGCCGTTGCAGCAGCCGGATCCAGATGAAGGCGAGCGCGAGGCCGGAGACCAGCAGTCCGATGGCGACCATGGCCCGCTTCAGGGTCCACCAGGGCGGCCGCGCAATCAGGGCAACCGCGTTCGGGGAATTTAACAGCAGCTCAGCGACCTCGCCATTTTCCTGGTCGGCGGGCGAATAAATACCGGTCACGCGCAGGCGGCTGCCGATTGGCCAATTGAGGGCTGCCTCGGATGCCAGGGGAAAGCGAGCGTTTAGCTTTTGCGGGCCAACCTGCAATTCCAAAGTTTTCGTCGCGCCGTTCTCCTTGAAATCGATGAGGGTTCCCTCCACCGAAACCCAAATGCCGGAAGCAGCCGGGTCCGAAAGATTGAGTGACAGTGGTTGCGGCAGTGGCAGGTGACCGGTTTTTCTCGCTTCGCCCTCGATCAGGTCAATCACTTCCCCGCGCCGCTCGACCAGTCCCGTCATCATCACGATATCGCCGGGCTCAAATTGATTGGCCCGGTTCAGCGACACTCGCAGGCCGGTATTTCCATCCAGCAAATAGTATCTTTCCCTGCCGCCACCGAGAACCTGGGCGGAAACGCGCACTCGTTTGAAAACGCCATCGGTGACAATATTACTGCTCGGTTGAATCAAATCGTATGGCGCCGCGGCCACGGCGCCCGGCCAGGAACTCGCGATGCGGATTTGATCAAACTTCACCGTGTTGTCGTTGGCGAAGGCAGCCAGGGAAATGCGGTTGAAAGACATGTCGGCGGCGTCCGGCAAGGTCAAGGTTGGCTCCGCCGGTTCGATGTTTGACGTGGTATTCCGATAAACCCGCATATCGTCTTTGCCCGCCTTGAAATCAATGCGCAGCACATAAAAGTTTACGTTGGTGTTTCCCAGACCAATCGGGGTGAAAGCATTGGCCGGGGCGCGCAAATTGACATTGGTGGTGTGCGTGTCGTTGCCAATGCCCGCAATACGTTCCGCGCCGTTGTTCAATTCAAATTCATAGAACAGTGAAGTTTTGAGCGGTTGCTCAAGGAAGCTGATGTAGAGTGTTTTGCCATCGGCTCCGATTTGCCCATCGCGATTGAGGTATCCGTAAGCGCCAAATATTCCGCTGACGGAGCAATCGAGATATCGTCCCACGCGTTTGTCATTGGGAATAAAGGCGGAATTCCCCGACGAGCGCGCGTCGTATCCAGCGGGCACGTTGGTGCCGCCCACGAGGCTACCGGCGGAAACGTTTACGCCGTTGTTGAGCAGATCAAACCAGGCGCCATTCCAACCGTCACCGCCGTTTTGTCCGCCCAGGCTTCCCGTCGAATAATCAAAATTATCAGACGCCAGCAGAGTGGGTTGGTAGGGATACGGCCGCCACATTTGGCTGGACGCGCCGGTATCGATGTTTTGCTGAATGACCGCGTTATCGGCTGTGCTGCCGCCCGCGACTTCGAGCACCAGCTGGCTCCGCACATTTTTAAATTCAAACCATCCGTTCCCGGTGTCGATCAAATCGAATTGCTGGCTGGAATCATTATTGTAATCCCAGGTCCACAACTGCGCGCCGGGCAGGCTGGAATCGAAAGCGATGCTGGCGGATTTGCCGCTCATCCAGGAAACCATCTTGAAATGGTCTCCGTGTTCCGTCGGCACCAGCATCCAACGCTGATCGTCCGCCGCCTGATAAGCGGACTGCCTGATGACGGAGCCGTTGGTCATGCGGCCGAAGGCCAGGTCCAGTGACTTCCCGCTGTTCTTATTGACGATCCGCAAGGCGGCGATGGAATCCAGACCATACGACAAAGCGCCGGACCATTTGACGGCGTCATCCGGCATGAAACCGTTGAGCCAGACAAAGCCGCCGGCGATTCCCGAGGTTCGCCGCCAATTGCGCATCTTCAACATGGCCGAGGTCGGAGTATCCGTGTTGCCCCATAAACCGGGATAAATCATCCGGCGATCGAAGGTTGCCGCCCAGTCGGCCGGGTTGTTGTTCGTGCCTTCGCCGTAACAAACGAGATAAACCGCGTCGACATTGGCTCCCAACTGCTGGTTGACCTGCGCCCAAAAATCCTCGTTGGAAGATGCGCAGAAAGTCACCTTCATACCCAAGGCGGAAATCATTCGTCCCAAAGCGGCAGCCGACGGCACATCGTCGGCATCATTATCGGCAAATTGGACCGCGTCACCACCAGTGGCCTCCTTGAGCGCCACAAAATCCTTGTACAAAATGCTGGCCGACCCGATGCCTTGCGACGCAACCAGACTCCTAATGTTCGCAAAGGTACTGTCCGCACGTCCCGCGGTTTTCGCTTCGCCACCCAGAGCCAGTTCGATCCGGTCAATACTGGTCGGCTGTTTTTTTAGGTCCGCCAATTTCGCAGCCCAGCTGGGATCACCCACGTAGATACCGCTCCGGACCACCGGCGTGTTGTTGTAGGTGATGTCTCCGCGTTCATCGACGCGAAAGAAAGAAAGAAAAATTCGGGTGAACCCCGAGGAGCGGGCGGCGTTTTGGGCCACCTCGTTGGGAGCATAAAAGTCGCCGCCGACATACAATCCTTTTACCGCATCGGCGCGGGCACAGGTAGGAGCCCACAGCGCCAGCGCCAGCATCGCTTTGCACAAAAGCCGGTAGAGAGGCGGGCTTTTGCGAAAAGAGCTATTCATGAAATATTAAGGCCAATTTTAATCTGCATCGAGCCGCACGCCATTCGCGAACGGTCACGCGCGAGACAAAATAATCGGCCGCTCGTGTACCAAATTATTTCGATGGCGCAAACACTTCAAGGCTCACCATTTTATAATTTTGGTTCGCGGCGCGTTTGGTGCAAAAGACGCGCACCCAGCGGGCTGACGTCGGAGAAAACGTATTGGTTTCGACTCCCCCCTGCCCTTTTGTGGTCTGGTAAACTTCATTCCACGTTTTGCCGTCCGAACTTAGCTGTATCGCGTAGGCGCTGGCAAAACTATCCCCAAAGCGATCGGTTGCCCAGGTCAGCCGGACGCGATCCACCAGCCGGGGCTCACCCAAATCAACCGCCAGCCATTGCGAATCGGAGTTTTTGGATTTCCAATAAGTGCTGGTGTTTCCATCAACGGCTTGGCGAGGCTCCGAACCATATTCGCTATTTGGGGCCTCGGACGAACTGACGACCGGACGGAACGCGGCCAGATCGCCCTCGGCGGGAGTTGGGGACGTTTGTTCCGCCAAAAAAGGAATCGGTTGAAGATAAGTTGCCGAAAGAACCAGCGGCACCTTCACACGAATGTCCCGGGAAGACGCGCCCACTTGCAACTCGTACGTTCCCGCGTCCGCCCGCCATTGTTTTCCCGCCACATCGCAGCAGGCCAATAATTGCGGCTGCACATCAAAGGAAACAGTTTTAGTTTCTCCCGGCTCAAGTTCGACCCGGGCGAATCCCTTGAGTTCCCGCAATGGCCGGTCGATCGGACCATCCGGCGCATGAACGTATAATTGCACGACTTCAGCGCCCGCGCGGGAACCGGTGTTCTTCACATTCAGCGTGAGCGTGACGGTGCCGTTGGCCGCCAGCATCGCCTCTGAAAGCCGCGGCTGTGAATAGGCAAAACTCGTGTAGGACAAGCCGTAGCCAAAAGGAAACAATGGTTTGATGTCGGCTTTGTCAAAATGACGATAACCCACATAAATCCCTTCGGCATAATGGACGTGGCCGTTCCTGCCGGGAAAGTTTCCGAAATCGGGATAATCTTCCCGGCGCGCCGCAAAAGTCGTGGGCAATTTTCCCGATGGATTGCTATCGCCGAAAAGAATAGTTGCGAGCGCATTTCCACCCTCCTCTCCGGGAAACCACGTTTCGATCACACCGGCGACGTCATCCAACCAGGGCATCAACACGGGCGCGCCATTATTCAGGACGACGATGGTTTTCTTATTCACCCCCGCCACCGCCCGGATTAAATCGTCCTGCGCATTTGGCAATGTCATGGATGGGCGATCGGAACCTTCGCCTTCGGTTCCTTTGGTCGAAACGAAGACCAACGCCACGTCCGATTTTTTTGCCGCCTCGATGGCGTCGGCATAAGGAGGATCATCGATTCGCGCCCAGTTCAAGCGAGCCACCGCCTGTCCGCCGTGCTGAAAATATTCGACACGCAACTGATGCGGTTGGTTGGCGGTGAAATCAACTTGTGCCACCTGCGCGCTCGCCGCGCTGTCCACCCAATGGTCGATGAGCAATTTCCCATCGAGATACAGCCGGCATCCGTCATCGGCGGTCAATAAGAGTTTGTATTCTCCCGACAACGGCGGAGTGAGAGTGCCGGTCCAGCGAACACTGTAAGCGGATTGGGAAATATTTGGAGCCGGCGCTTTATCACTCCAATCAAACTGAATCTGTGAATCATTGCGGACCACCACGGGCGCGCCTTCGAGGTTTCGATTCGCAAAATATTCTCCGTGCAGACCGACTTTGCCGTCAAATTGCAGTGCGCTCGGCGGTACCGGCGAACCATCCCGCTCTCCCGCTGAGTCATTCACCTGGATCGCGTTGCCAGCTCGTTTCCGAAGGCCATCCAAAGCGCTGATCGAGTAGAATGGCACCACCTGGGGACTTCCCGCCGCTCCGATTTCCCAATCGCTGGCAGCGGCACCGATACAGGCGATGGAATGAATTTTTCGGTCGTCGAGCGGCAAAACCTGATCGCCATTTTTCAAAAGCACGATGCCTTCGGTTGCGGCTTGCAGACAGAGCTGTTGATGTTCCGCCGAATTAACGATCGAATGATCAGGCTTATTCGATTTGTCCAGCAGCCCGACCCGAATTATCGCGCGCAAAATGCGGTGGACACTTTCATCAATGGACGCCTGAGTGACGCGCCCGCTGGTCAACGCAGCTTCCACCCGGTCATGAGTCATATATTCCTGGCCGGGCATTTCCAGGTCATTGCCGGCATTGAGAGGCCCAACCGTGTCTTGAACGCCGCCCCAATCGGAAAGCAGCAGGCCGTCAAATCCCCAGCCTTTTTTCAGTACATCGACCATCAGATATTGATTCGCCGTGGCCTTGTAGCCGTTGATCTGGTTGTAAGAAGACATCACCGCCCACGCGTGACCTTCCTTCACCGCGGCCTCGAATGCGGGAAAATAAATCTCACCCAGTGCGCGCTCCGTCACATCGACATCGATGGTGTAACGATCCCTTTCCTGGTTATAAGCGACGTAATGTTTTACACACGCCGCGCAGCCGGAGCTTTGCAATCCCTGAATGTAATTGACGGCGAGGCGCGCCGTGAAATAAGGGTCCTCGCAAAAATATTCGCCGTCGCGCCCTCCCAAGGGCGAGCGTTGAATGTTCACGGCCGGCCCGAGCACCATTTGCGCCCCGGACCCTTTATTGAGCGCCTCTTCACCTATCGCCTGGCCGATACGCCAGACCAGGTTGGTATCCCACGAGGAAGCCATTAAAACTTCGGCGGGAAACGCCGTCGCTGGGCCCCGGGTGCTATCCTGTCCACCCCGAATCCCCTGCCCCGCATCCACCATCGCCAGGGCGGGCACGCCCAGACGAGGAATCGGCTGCGTCGTAAAACCGGTGCCGCTTAACAAGCCGATTTTTTCATCCTGAGTCAAACGACTGAATAAATCGTCGACGCGCGCTTCCAGTGGCGCGTTGTGATCCTGATAAACAAGCGGTGACGCAAAAACATTTGCCACCAACAATCCTGGCAGGATCGTAATGATTAAAAACCTTGGAATCTGCAAGCGGCGTGACATTGGCGAAAGCAAATCCCGCATGGATTTTAGCAGTGGCTTCATTGTAAAATCCGGGCCGAAGTGGTTGCTGGCCTCGAGCCGGCATTGCTATCCATTTCCGGCCTTAACTGGACGGAGCCGGAGGCGGTCAGAGAGCAATTCGTTTCGAGATTTCCGCGCGAATCAAACATAACAACACGCATTTCCTTGAACACATCCGGGCCGGAATAATTTCCCGTCCGCGTCCATTCCAGTTTTCCCTTGTTGTCATCCCATTTAAAAACCGTGCGCCGGGTATCTCCTTTAAGATAATTCTGCGTTTGGCCGTCATCCTCGACCAGCGTGAACGTCGCGTTCTTGCCTACATAAATTTGCAGCTCCAACGGGCCGCCCGGCAATTCGCTGGTGTGCTGAATGACCGGCCCCAGCGGCAATATTGTTCCCGCGTGGACATAGGCCGGGTTGTCGCCCAAAGCAGCGGTGACTTCAATCGAGCGGCCGCCTTTGGAAACGGTGTTGGTTCCGAAAACATACCAATCGCCTTCGGGCAGATAAACGGAACGCTTTCCGCCCTCCTGAAGAAGCGGCGCCGCCAAAAGCGAGTCGCCCATGAGCCATTCATCGGTCATATTGGCCACCTTGGGATCCCGTGGAAATTCCATGACCAAAGGCCTCATCACCGGCAGGCCGGATTCAAAGGCTTCATAGGCCAGACTGTAATAATAGGGTATCAGCTGGTATCTCAAATCGATTGCTTTGCGGATGGCACCCAACGCTTCGTTGCCGTAAAGCCAGGGAAAATGAGGCTGGTAATGAACTTCCGAATGCGTGCGCATGATGGGAAAAAACACTCCGGCTTCCATCCAGCGCGACATCAATTCTGGCGACGGACTGCCAAAAAACCCGCCGATATCGCAGGTGCTGTAAGGCATGCCGCTCAGGCCCCAATTCAGGAGATTGGCGGGAGTGCCCGCGAAAGTTTGCCACGAAGAAACGATGTCTCCGGTCCAGACCGCCGCGCCGAAGCGCTGGGTGCCAGGCGAAAACGCGCGGTTCAACGTCCACAAACGCGCGTTCGGCCGGTAACGATCCATCGCGACGCGTTCCGCCAGGTTCCAATAAAAATAAGTGGTATAAGTGGCCTCTCCTTCGTCATTCCACCATCCGGACACGCCGCTTTTGAGCAGATTCGCCGATTCGCCGATGTACCATTCGCGAAGATTCGGATCCATGAAATTCAAGTCGCGAGCCGGAACTTTATTGGGGACATTCGACGCCAGGTCCCATTTTTTTGCGCGGACCATTTTTAACAAACCAGCGTCGCCCAAGCGCGGCTTCCGAATGCCGACGAAATGCACTCCCATGGCTTTTTCAGACTGTATCTCGGCCGCCCGCTGCGGAAACAGATTAGTGTTCCAGCCGAAGTCCTCGAACGCGTCCTTTCCGGAGTCGGGCAATTCGTAATCGGGCTTGGGCGTGTACCATTCGAAGTCGTAAACGAAGGCATCCACGGGAATTTTCAAATCCCGAAAATGTTTCAAGGCATCCTCGATGGAAAGATGATTGGTCCAACCCCACCGGCTTTGAAGGTAGCCGAAGGCCCAGCGCGGCGGGACGGGGGCCGCTCCGGTCAATTGAGAGTAGGCTTTAGCGGCGTCCTTCAGCGAGGCCGCCGGCATCAAATATAAATCCGCGCGCGACCCCGGAAAGGTCCAGGTGAGATATTCGTTATTGACCGCGGCGCGCCATCTCGCGGGACGATTATCGTCTTCGGTCACACCGAGGACGCAGTATCCGGACTTTGCCCAATAATAAGGAATGACCGCTTTGCCATTCGAAACTTCTCCTCTCGCGCTCGCCCGCTCTAAATTCGAGTCGGCACTGCCGCAGCCATAGACCTCCACCCGATCTTTTCCGTCCCACCCCAACTGGACCTGCACCTCGCGACTGTTTTCGGCAGCCGGCTGATCCACTCCGCCGAAAGCATGCGGCGGAATCAACGTCTTGCCGTCGTGAGCCTGGAGGGTCCAAACTCCGTCACGTGGATTCATCAATAATTTTCCCGCCGCGGTTTCAACGCCGACATAATCCCCGGATTCCACAAAATTCCATGCCGTCGGCGCGGCGCCATTGGTTGCGATGAGGAAGGAACTGGAAGCGGGCCGCGATGAATGATTGGTCCCCACACTGAAGCGCAGGGCGTTCGGGCCGGCGGGAGCCAATTCGATCTCCTGGCCTCTCAATTGAATGAGCACGCCGTGTTCAGTTTTTGATACATTGTCCGGCGCACCGAAACTGACCGCGCACAGGGAGCAAAGGCCGAGAACCAGTGTTGCTGGTTTAAAAAACGAGTATTCCATATCAGTTTTATCTGTTTTGATGGCCAAATCGGGCGGACCCGGACACCGGCACAATTTTGACGACAATCTCATTTTGCCGCAATAGGCTGACAGGACTATTGCTCGGTAGCTCGTTTGAGGTTAAATAAAAGTTGCACCCTGGGAATTACCGCCTGGGAACCATGGATCCACGTCTGGGTCACCTGGGTCATTCAATTGTATGCAGGACGCGAAATTTAGAGAATCGAAACCATCGCCGAAACTGACGGCGGTCGCCATCGTCGAGGACGACCCGGATGTTTCCAAGTCACTGCGCGAGATAATTGACAACGCGCCGGGATATCGTTGCGCGTGTGTTTGCGCGGATGCCAAAGCCGCGTTGGTGGACATCCCTCACCACCGTCCCGACGTAGTGCTCATGGATATAAATCTGCCCGGCGAATCCGGCATCGCCTGCACCGCCAGGCTCAAGCACACCCTGCCGGCGCTGCAAATCATCATGCTGACGATTTTCCGGGATCCCGAAGCATTGTTTCAATCGTTGAAAGCGGGTGCGTGCGGTTATCTTTTAAAACGCTCGAATCCGGAAACGATATTGGAGGCAATTGCCGAGGTGCGTTCGGGCGGTTCACCGATGAGTGGAGAAATTGCGCGCATGGTGGTGGAGGCTTTTCATGAGCACAAAGCGCCCTCGACGGACGCCGAGCAACTAAGCCTGCGCGAGGAAGAAGTTCTGATGCTGCTTTCCAAGGGACTGAGCAATAAAGAAATCGGCGATCAACTGCACATCGCTAAGGACACCGTGCGCGCTCATCTCCGGAATATTTACGAGAAGCTTCACGTTCGCTGCCGGGTCGAAGCCATCAATAAATATCTCGCCCGCCAGGATTCAGCCGCCAAACCCAGCCTGGTTTAAATACGCTGAATTTCTTTGCGCCAAAAAAAACGGCGCAACCCGAAGGCTGCGCCGGTGATTCTAATTAAACGAGGCCCTGAATCAGGGCATCACCGCGCGATAAAAGGCCTTGTCCGAGAATGGCGTCGTGTCCAGCACGGTTCCTATTCCGTTCTCCACGGGCGTAGCGGTTCCCAGATCTTCCCACGGACCGGTGAGGCTGGGCGCACGTTGCACGCGATAGCTAAACGCGGGATTGCCCGCCACCGGAATCACCCAATTTCCCGCCTGCTTGGACGGCGACAGCAGGGAAAATGAACCCGGCAGCCCGAGCGCATCCGCCCAGGTCGCTCCCACGCGAATTTCATCCGCCGCCAGCTCATTTCCGAATGCACCCAGGCTGAGGCCGTTGAAGGACATGTTGCCCACGTTCGTCAATGTCACGGTTGCCGTCGCTGGTTCGGTGATCGAGGTTGGATTACGATAGACCGTTACGTTATCCGCATGGTTCGGCTGGAAATCAATTCGCACGACGTAAAAATCAACCGTGTGATTGCCAACGGACGGGTCCTCGAATGAATCGCCCGCTCCGAGATCCGCAAAAATGCCGTTGGGCTGGCGGAAAAAGACATCGTTAGTGCTGGTGTCGTCTCCAACTCCCGCAATCCGGCCGGGGTCGCCGAGGTCGCCGCGATGAAACTCAAACTCGTAAAACAAGGAGGCCACATCCGGCTGCAGCAGGAAGCTGACATAGATCGTTTTGCCGGGAGCGCCAATATTTCCCTTGGCGTCGAGATAACCGCGCGCCGCCAGCGCGCCATTGGTTGAGCAATCCAAAAACCGCCCGGCGCGGCTGCTGCCGAAATTATAGTAGGAGTTGCCCGTCGAAAGAGAATCGTAGTTGGCGGGAGCATTGGTGCCACCGACCAGATTGCCGGGATTGATAAAATTGCCCGACCCCGTGACACTAACCCAGGCGCCGCTCCAGCCCAGGCCGCCGTTTTGGGATGTGCCGTCGATGATGGTCGGGTCGGCTTCATAATTGAATCCCTCATAGGCCAGCAATCGGCTGTTTTCGACATAGACGGTGACGACGGAAACCGCGCTGGTCGTGGCTCCGAAAGCATTTGTGGCGACCAGGTAATAAGTGCCGGAATTGGACAAGGTCGTGTTGCCCAAGACCAGGGTCGGATTCGTGGCGTCGGCGATGGCCGTGGAACCGAAATACCATTGGTAACCCACCGCGCCGGCACTGCTGGTCGCCGCGCCGCTGAGGTTAAGGGTGCTGCCGACGATTCCGCCGTTGTATTGCGGCTGGGTGGTAAACTGCGGCGCGG
Organism: Verrucomicrobiia bacterium; assembly: GCA_035552155.1. Classification (GTDB taxonomy): domain Bacteria; phylum Verrucomicrobiota; class Verrucomicrobiia; order Limisphaerales; family DASXHY01; genus DASXHY01. The sequence goes on from DASZLX010000018.1 coordinate 338,038, forward strand.
CGCCGTTGGGACTTAAAACAACCAGCATGGTAAATTTGAAATCCTGGCCGCCGGACTGCGTGCCGTCGCCATTCGCGCGCACAAAACCGACTTGAGTAATCGGCGCGCCCGACAGCGTTCCGCTAAAGGTCGCCCCGGTTGCCAAATCGGTGAAGGTATAGGTGGTGGAGCTGGTAAGGGTGAACGCAAAGGAATCCACCTGGGTGTAATCATAGGCGAAATTGGTGGCCGTGCCGGTTCCGTTGGCATCCGTGTACCATCCATTGGTGTTATCTCCGCCTTCATGAAAATAACTGAACAGCACATTTCCACTCGCATCCAGAAGCTCGAACATATTGGTGTTGCTGGCGGTATCCAGACCGTTCATTTGGAGTTGCACCATGAAAGAGCCGCCAACGGGAAGCGGCGTGTTCAAGGAGCGGATGGCCGTGGATTGAGAATCGGCCGTGTTATTCCAGATACCGAACAAAGGCGGATTGTCGCCGCTGATGTAATCACCGCCACCCACAGTGCTCAGGGTCCAGGCGCCAAAGCCGAAACCCTGGTTGCCGGTGAAGCTGCTGTAATTCGAGGCGGCATCGAGCGCGTTGGTAAAGCCGAACGGAATCACGGTCACGGTCGCAACCGAACTGGTGGCCATGCCGGCGGCATTTGAGGCCACCAGGAAATAGCTTCCCGCATTCGTGGTTCCAATATTGGCGAGCACGAGGTTTGTGCTCATTGCGCCAACGAGAATATGGTTGGTGAAATACCATTGGTAGCCGGGCGTGCCCTGGTTGCTGGTGGCCGTCGCAGTGAGTGTCACCGTCCCACCCGCCACGGCGGCGCTATTCTTGGGCTGCACGGCGATCACGGGTTTGGATCCCAGGGTGGTGATGGTGAGAGCGTTGAAGTCAAAATTCTGACCGTCACTGGGCGCGGCGTCCCCATTGGCTCTAAAAAATGTGACTTGGGAAACAGCCGCTCCGGACAGGGTTCCGGAGAAACTCCCGCCGGTATTGATATCCTGAAACGTGTAAGTGGTCGCGCTGGTCAGCGTAAACGTAAAGGTGCTGAAGGCCGAGAAATTGTAGGTGAAATTCGTCGCGATGCCCGCCCCGGCCGCATCCGTGAACGCACCGTTCCCGTTATCCCCACCCTTATGATAAAAACTAAAAAGCACATTTCCGCTGCTGTCCTGCAGTTCGAATCCGTTCGTGTCGATGTTCGAATCCAAATGATTCAGCCGGAACCGCACGGTGAACGAGCCTCCCACGGGCAACGGGCTGGCAAACGGCCGGGTGGCGGTGGTCGTTGAATCCGCGGTGGTATTCAGCAGCGTGAAAGCATACTGCCCAAACGCGGTGCTGTCGTCCGTCGAAAGGGTCTGGCTTCCGCCCCCGGCGGAAATGGCCCAGGGCCCGAAGCCTGTCCCCAAATTATCGCCGGCAAAAAAATTGCCGGCGGCGGCGTAATTGGTCGCCACATCATAGGCATTCGTAATGATCTGCGCGCGCGCTGTGAGCGCGCCGCAGAAACCAACGACCACCCCCACTATTTTTAACAATCCGCGGATTGAAACTTTATTTTTCATAAATCTATAAAAGCCGACGATACGTCAGCAAACAGCTGAATTCCAGTTCCTGCATCTCTATCTCTTTATCCTGCGCGCGATGTCAGGTCAGACGACGGCGCATAAGGAAAAGAAGCCCGACTCCCATGCCCGCCAGCGCCAACGTCCCCGGTTCCGGAACTTCGGAAATCTCCAAATTATTGAACTTAAAATCCTGGCCGTTTGGCGGTGCGGACGCGCTCTGATTGGCCCGCAAAAACTCGACCTGACTGATCGTGCCATTCACAGTGCCACTGACACTCTGACTGGTTGTGAGATCAGAAAAGGTATAGGTCGTCGGGCTGTTCAAAGTCAGCGCGTAGGAATCCAAGTGCTGATAATCGTAGGCGAAACCGGCCGCGACGCCGCCCGTCACCCCCGAGTCCGTGTACCATCCGTCGTTATTGTCACCGCCCTGGTGCCAGAAGCTGAAAAGTACATTGCCGGATGAATCCTCCAACTCGAGGGCGTTTTGGTTGGCAGAGGTATCCAGGCTGTTGAACATGAGCCCCACCGAAAACGTCTGACCGACCGACAAACTCAAATTGAACGACCTCGTCGCGGTGGAGGAACTGTTTCCCGCGCCATTCCAAATCCCGAAATTCGGCGGCGCGTCGCCGCTGATATAACTGCCCCCGCCGGATGTGCTCAAAGTCCAGGCTCCGAAACCAAATCCCTGGTTGCCGGTAAAACCGGTGCCCGAGTAGTTGGCCGCCACGTCGTAGGCATTGGTGACCGTTTGAGCGGAGACGCGGCCAACGTCAAGCCCCATCACGGACATTGCAGCAATGGCCGGAATGACGAGCTGGGGGAGCAAATGTTTTCTCATGAATTATCTGATGGTTTTAGGTTTAAGGGCTGATCCAATTCCATAATAAATTCTAAAAGTTGAGAGACAATAGTCCGACCGGACTATTTATGTCCCGATCACTCTCACGCGCCGTTTTCAGAAGTTTTCAGCGCGGCCACCGCAGGATAGTCCCCTCGGACTATTGAGAGGGGCGGCTTCGTCTTTTAAATTAAGTGAAACTCGATCGAGAGCAGTTGAAGAATGTCCATCCGGCTTCTGCGTCGTCGTGGTTACCGTCGAAAGCACATTTGCATATGAAAATAGCGACCGCTCAAGTCTCCGTTAAAAGAGGTCTCTTCCGCGCCTTCACGTTGATTGAACTTTTGGTTGTCATCGCCATCATCGCGATTCTGGCCGCGATGCTTTTGCCGGCGCTGGCTCGCGCCAAGTCCAAGGCCATCGGCATCCAATGCATGAACAACAGCAAACAATTTGCGCTGGCCTGGCTGATGTATGCGGATGACAACAACAATTCCCTGGTGCTGAATCCCGGCGACGGAGCCAACCAGGGCAACTGGCCGGTTCCGCCCAATTCGCCGAACGCGTGGGTGGCAGGCAACATGCAAAACGCGGCGGACGCCCTCAGCACGGCAAAAATCCAAAACGAACTTCTGTTTCCGTACACGAAATCAATTCAACTTTACAAGTGCCCGGGAAACCAAAAGAACATGGTCCGTGGAATTTCCATGAATTGCTACGTGGGTTGGAACGCCGCCAGCCGCATTTCCCAGGGCGGAGGCATTTTTGAAACTTACATGAAGGTCAATCTGGTGACGCATCCTGATTCCATTTTCATCACCATCGATGAGGATCAAAACACCATCAACGACGGCTACTTCGCCAACGTCGCCGCGCCGTCCATGGCCAGCGTGACCAAACTGAATGATTGTCCGGCCACTTATCATGGCGGTGCGTCCGGCATGTCCTTCGCGGACGGCCACGCGGAACTGCATAAGTGGCGCGGATTGAATTCCGGCAAGGCGATCCAGGCAGCGGCCGATTTGGGTTCGGGAGGGCTCACGCTGACCGATACTGCCAGTCTCGATGATCTTCATTACTTGCTTCAAATATCAACGCGCCCGACCGCCGGTGGTTGGTAGCATCGCGGTAAAAGTTTCACACCAGAATGCCCTCCAGGAACGTTGAGTTATGAAGCCACAGGCTATTTGCGCACACGCTCGAAAACGGAGCCAAATCACATTCGCCGCGGCTATATTGGGCAGCTTGCTCGCTGCAATCACTTCGGCTTCGGCACAAATTACCACCTTGGCCTCTGATACTGCCTCAAGTTACGGCAGCACTGGTTTCACCGGAAACAACGGTTTCGGCTTCGGCGCCTGGACGGTGAACACGCCCGGTGGCGGCAAATATATCAGCAACGATACGCCCCCGGATTTCGGAATTTGGAACACGAGCGGAAATTCCGCATCGACGGCGGTGCGCACTTTCAATTCGAGTTTGTCTGCCGGTGAAACGTTTTCCGTGCAGCTCATGATGAATAATCTGGATTCATCCGCCAATATAAACGCCTTGGAATTGCTGGATGCCTCCGGAAATGTGCTGTTCGCCTATTGGCATCAAGGCGGCGAGAATGCCGACGGCCACTACACGGATGCCGGCATAACGAACGGCACCGCGTCCGGATTTGCCTTCGATTACCAGTTGCTGGATTCGTTCGCATTCACCCTGGTTGACTCGACGCACTACACTTTTTCCGACCTGTCCACCGGTGCGAGCATTAGCGGCATGGTGTCTGGCGCCGTCAGCCAGGTTGAGTTTTTGCGCGCCAATCAATCGGCCACACCGCCATCCAACGGGCAGGATTTCAAGTTCAACACACTCGCGATAACCGCTCCCGGCCAGGCAGCCGCCGGCGCGGGCCTGGCGTACGAGGGATTCGATTACCCGCCCGGCGCGGTGACCAGCCAAAGCGGGGGTTACGGCTGGGGCGACGTTTGGACAAATGTCGCGGGAAATGCCATGTATTTTGACCTCGGCAGTTTGATCGGCGAATCAAATGCGCCGGTGGGATATGACGCTCACTCGCAGGGTAATCACTTGTCTGGATATGGCGGCAGCCGGGTGGGACGATTGTTGGATTGTTCACCCAACGGCGTGTTTGCGGAGAACGGCTATCTCAACGCCAATAGCGACATCGGCGCAGCCGGGAAAACAGTCTATGTCAGCTTTCTTCAGCAGCCCGCGGTGACTTCGTCCTTTTACGAATTTGAGTTTCATCGCGGTGATTATGGAGATCCGGGCAGAATTGCCGGCATTGGCAACGACACTGCTCCGGGCGATACCTATCTGCGAACGCCCAGCGGCTCCTTTTTTAGTCTCGGACGGGGAGATACCGCGGTGAATTTTTATGTGGTGCGAATAGATTTCCACGGCGGCAATGATGACATTCGCATTTATCGCAATCCCACTTCCATCACGGAACCGGCCACCCCCACCCTGACCCGGCTCAGTATTGGTGATCTGTCGTTTGATCGCCTGTGCGTGGGGGCCTGGGGCAATTATGTGGCGACGGATGAAATTCGCGTGGGCTCGGCATGGACAAACGTAACGGGACTGGACTCCGCTGCGATCGGAAGCGTTCAACCCGTGGCTGTCACCAACGCCACCATGATCGGCCAAGGCATCGCTCAATTTGTTCCCGACGGATTTGATTCCAATCAAGCTCCTTCCCTGTCGTTGATTTCGGAACCGGTTTCCACCGGGCCATTGTCTGCGGGTTGGTCTCTATTTCCGACCGTCACGCTCGTGGACAGCAACGCCTGCGCTTCGCTGGCGGTTCCCACTGGAACCAGTCTCTACGGCGGCGGTGAAGTCGCCGGACCGCTCTTGCGCAACGGCCAGACCGTTGACATTTGGAATACTGATACGGCCGGTTGGTCGACTGACAATTTACGCCGCATGTATCAGGCGCATCCGTGGGTGTTGGGAGTGCGGCCGGACGGCACGGCGTTCGGCGTGCTTTTCGACAGTTCCTACAAAGCTTCACTGACGACCGGCACGAACCGCATTGTTTTCCAAACGCACGGCCCGTTGTTTCGCATTTTCGTCATCGATCGCGCTTCACCGCAGGCGGTGTTGCAGGGGCTGGCGCAATTGACCGGCACCATGCCGATGCCGCCCGAATGGGCGCTGGGTTATCATCAGTGCCGCTTCAGCTATTCTCCCGCATCGCAAGTCCAGAACATCGCCATGGGTTTCCTGACCAACCAGATTCCGTGCGACGCCATCTGGATGGACATCGGTTACATGAAGAACAACCGGGATTTCACGATCGACCCGGTTAATTTTCCCAGCATGCCTTCGTTGACGAGCTGGCTGCATGCGAACGGTTTTCACGCCGTGAACATTCTCGATCCGGCCATCGCCGTGGATTCAAATTATTCTGTTTATCAATCAGGAACCGCGAATAATGTCTGGGTCCAAACGGCAAACGGGCAGCCGTATCAGGCGGTGTCCACTCCGGGAAATTCGTCTTGGCCGGATTTCACCATGCCCACCGCCCGGAGTTGGTGGTCCGGGCTCTGCGGCAATTTCATGACGAACGGAATGGACGGCCTGTGGATCGATATGGACGAACCGTCCGCGAACAATGCGCTCACCGCCTTGAACACCATGCCCTACGACAACTGGCATCGCGGCGGCGCAGGATTGCCGGCCGGCTCTCACTTGAAGTATCACAACGCCTACGGCTTGTTTGAATCGCTAGCAACTTACCAGGGCGAATTGGCCGCGCATCCGAACCGCCGTCCCTTCGTTTTGACGCGCGCGAACTTTATCGGCGGACAAAGATATGCGGCGACGTGGACTGGCGACAACGTTTCCTCGACCAATGATATGTACGTCTCGGTGCCGATGTCTTTGACTCTCGGACTGTCCGGACAACCGTTCAGCGGACCCGACCTGGGCGGATTCATTGCCAACGCCACACCGGATTTGTGGGGTAACTGGGTTGGCTTCGGCGCATTCCTTCCCTTCTGTCGGGGACACTCAACCATCGGAACCGATCCGAAGGAACCGTGGGCGTTCGGTGCAACGGTGAAGAATGCGGCGCAGATTGCATTGCAACGGCGCTATCGCCTGCTTCCCTATCTTTACACACTTTTTTATAACAGTTCGCAAACGGGTGTGCCGGTAATGCAACCGGTCTTTTTCGCCAATCCCGCGGACCTTTCACTGCGTGCCGAACAACAAGCCTTTTTGCTGGGCTCAGACCTTTTGGTCGTCCCGGCGTGGGCCCAAAATCCGGCTCTGCCCAAAGGTATCTGGCAGCCCTTGTCTCTCATTCCCGGTGACTCAGGCGAATATCAAGCCGAGCTGAAAATTCGCGGCGGAGCCATCATACCGGCCGGCGCCGTGGGGCAAAATACCAGTCAAAATCTTTTCAATCCGCTCACCTTGATTGTTTGTCTGGACGCAAACGGTTTTGCTTCCGGGAGCCTTTATCGGGACGCCGGTGATGGTTGGGATTTTCAATCTGGAAATTATTGCCTGCAAACTTTCACCGCGCAGCAAACCGGCAATACAGTAAACGTCCAACTCAGCGGCCAGCAAGGCACGTATCCCGTTGCCAACACACCGGTCAATGTTGAGATTGTCACGAGCAACGGAACCTTTTACGCCAAGGGCGCGATTGATTCCGGAATCACGGTATCCGTCTCCGACGAACCAGCGCTCGCCCAGGCTGCATTTGATGCCTACAACGCGGCGTTTCTCGTCCAAACAAACGGGTCAACCTATTATAAAAGAAGTCTGACCAACAATTCTTACGCCGGCTCCTGGGTGCAGGCCTTGGAAATACAGTTGGCCGAGGACGCCTATGACCGCACGCAGAGTCTCGAGTCCAAACAACTGGTCCAGAATTTAACCAGCACGTTTTTAACCAAGGAAAATTATGATTGGTCGCTCGACACCTGGAACGATGACATCGCGTGGATGACCATTGCGTGTGTGCGCGGTTATCAAATCACCGGCAACGCCGCCTTGTTCAACAAAGCCACCAACGCGTGGAACATGGCTTATAATCGCGGTTGGGACAGCGCTCTGGGCGGTGGGATTTGGGAAGAAATGAATGCCAGGGATGCCAAATGCGCGTTGAGCAACGATCCCATGATTGTCGCCGGAGGGGTCTTGTACCAAATCACCGGGCAATCGGCTTATCTGACCAAATGTCAGAGCATTTACGCATGGGTTCGCAATAACATTTTTAACCCGACGAACGGACAGGTTTATGAAGGCATCCACTCCAACGGCGCGGTGATGATTTCCGACAACGTCTATAACAGCGGAGCGTTCATCAACGCAGCCAATTGCCTCCACAATCTCACCGGCGCAACCAATTACTATGCGGACGCGCTGCTGGCGGCGAGTCATGTGATTAACAACAACGCCATACTTTCGAACACCGGGCGCGGCGATAGCACCTGGCAGGATCAGTTCGCGCGCGGGCTCGCCAACTTCGCCCGCGATAACGGACTCTGGGGCCTCTACAATTCGTGGATGACGGCGAACGCCAATGCCGCGTGGAATTCCCGGCGCGCTGATCTGAATATCACTTGGAACTCCTGGACCACTCAAACAACAACCAATGATTGTTCGTCGCTCGAATGCCTGAGCGCAGCGGTGATTCAGCAGGTCATTCCCGCGGTGACGCCGGCGGCTCCCGTGTTCACGCTTCAACCTTCCAACCAGATCGGCGCCGTGGGCAATGCCATTGGACTGAATGCCGTTGCCACGAACGGCCAACCCATCACGTACCAGTGGTATCACGAAAACAATCCCATCCCGGGCGCCGTCGGCACCAACCTGGTTCTGGTAAGCCTGGTCAACAGCGACGTCGGCCACTATTGGGTCGTGGCCTCCAATTCCGTCGCCGGGGCGTTCAGCCAGGTCGCCAATGTTTATTTGATCGGCAATACCAATGGGACGCTCGCCTACGATTCCGCCACCAATTACGATCCCAGCTTGGGCTTACTCGGCAACCAGGGTTTCGGCTTCGGCCCCTGGGTATTGAACACCGTCGGCGGCGGAGGCTATCTGAGCGGCGACGCCCCGCCCCTCTTTGGGCTTTGGAACAGCGCCGCCAACGGTCAGTCCACTGCCGCGCGCACTTTTAATGTTCCACTGCCGATCGGCGGTTCCTTCACGGTGCAACTCGAAATGACCTCGCTGGATACCGCTTTCAACCAGAATGGATTCAGCCTTCAGGATGCCAGCGGGAATACGCTTTTTAACTATTGGCACCAAGGCGGAGACAATGCGAATGGGCATTACACCGACGCCAACGGAAATGGCACTGCGGCCGGCTTTGCCTTCGACTTCGGCCAGCTCGATAGCTTCAAGTTTACACTGACCAGCGCCACTAATTACACGTTTGCCGACCTGAAGACGGCGAAGAGCTTCAGCGGCAAACTTTCCGGCGGGACCATCAACGGAGTCACTTTCTTTAGAATCAATGGCGCGGCCGCACCCAGCAACGGACAGGATTTTAAATTCAGCAATCTGGCGATGGGCGTGATCCCGGCCACGCCAAGTCCGTCGTCGATTACGGCTGGAGAAATTCCACAGGGCCTGAGTCTTCATTTTCCAGTGGCCCCGGGATACAGCTATCGCTTGCAACGCGCCACTAACCTAACCGGCCCGTGGATGGATATTGGAACATTGACAGGGCCGGGAACCGGCATGGCTCAATTCATTGATACCAATCCTCCGGCGGCTGGTTCTTTCTATCGCACCGTCACGCCGTGAGTGAATTCACGGAAACACACGCGGCAAATTAAGCGGAGCGGCTTCCCGCCGGCTTCTAAAGATGCTAAGAGTTTACCCCACCAGAAAACCATTTGAGTTCACGCACGGCGAGGGGCACAGTGACGGAAATGAAAAGAGCATTTTTTCTCTTAGGGGCATTTTTTATCGCGAACACCTTTGGGGCGCCGGTTCCGGACCAGTACCATTCCGGCTGGATCGATTTCAACAAAAACGGCACGGAAGACATTTACGAGGACCCGGCGCAACCGGTGGAAAAGCGCGTGGAGGATTTGCTCCGGCAAATGACGCTCGAAGAAAAAATCGGGCAACTGCTCCAGACGACGCGCGACGTGGGGACGGAAAAAATCTACAAGGACCGGATTGAACAGGGCGGCATGGGCTCGTTCTTCGGCGGGAGCGAAATCATCGAGTCGCCCACGCAACGCAATGCGCTGCAGCATATCGCGGTAGAGGGCAGCCGGCTGGGTATTCCTCTGATTTTCGGGCACGATTCGATTCACGGTTTTCGCACGATTTTCCCCATCCCGCTCGGCGAGGCGAGCGCGTGGGAGCCGGAACTTTTTGAGCGCACGCAGCGAATATCCGCGCGGGAAACTTCCGCCGCCGGCAATGACTGGGCTTTCGCGCCGATGGTGGACCTGGCCCGCGACCCGCGCTGGGGACGCACGGCGGAAGGATTCGGCGAGGACCCTTACCTGGGATGCCTCTACGCGGCGGCGAATGTGCGCGGATTCCAGGGGACGAATTGCGCGGCACCGGACCGCGTGGTGGCGTGCATGAAGCATTACGTGGGCTACGGCGCGGCGGAGGGCGGGCGGGATTATAACACGACGGAAATTTCCGAGTACACACTGCGCAATTTTTATTTGCCGCAGTTCAAGGCGGGCGTCGACGCCGGGGCGTGGACGATCATGAGCTCATTCAATTGCCTGTCCGGTTTTCCGGCGAGCGCCAACCGGCATACGCTGAATGATATTTTGCGCGATGAATGGAAGTTCAAAGGCATGGTCGTGAGCGATTACCAGGCGGTGGTGCAGCTCATCGATCACGGTGTGGCGGCGGATGAGGAGGAGGCGGCGCGGCTGGCGATCACGGCGGGCGTGGACATGGAAATGGTGTCGAGCAATTACGACACGCTGCCGACGCAAATCCAGGAGGGGAAGATCTCGCAGGCAACCGTGGATGAAGCGGTGCGGCGCATTTTGCGGGTGAAATTCATCAAGGGCCTTTTCGACCGGCCTTACACCGACGACAATCTTTACAAGGGCGCTTACCTGAAGCCGGATGCGGTGGCGCTGGCGCGCGAGGCGGCGGCGAAATCCTGCGTGTTGTTGAAGAATGAAAACGGAGCGTTGCCGATTTCGAAGTCGGTGAAAAAAATCGCGTTGATCGGGCCGCTGGCGGATGCCGCGGGCGAGATGCTGGGTTGCTGGGCTTCGCGCGGGCGGCCGGAGGATGCGGTGTCGCTGGCGGCTGGAATTCGCGCAAAACTTTCCGAGCGCGCGAAGCTGACGATTTCGCCGGGGTGCAACATCACGAACGCGACCGCGGATATCAAACGCGCGGTGAAGGACGCCAAAGCGGCGGACGTGGTGATCCTGGCGCTGGGCGAGCCGAAGGATTGGAGCGGCGAAAGCAAAAGCCGAACGAAGCTTGGGGTGCCGGGCCGGCAACTGGAATTATTTCGCGCCGTGGCCGCCACGGGCAAGCCCGTGATCGTGGTTTTGTTCAATGGCCGGCCGTTGACGATTCCGGAAATCAGCACGAACGCGGCCGCGATCCTTGAGGCGTGGCATCCGGGTGTGCAGGGCGGCAACGGGGTGGCGGATGTTTTGTTTGGCGACACGGATCCGGCGGGGCGGCTGACGATTTCGTTTCCGTATGACGTCGGGCAGGTGCCGATTTATTACAACCATTTCAACACCGGCCGCCCGGGCATCGGCGAATACAAGGGCAATTACGTGGATGCGCCCATCAGTCCGCTTTATCCGTTCGGCTACGGGCTGACGTATACGACGTTTCAATACGGGCCGGTGCAGTTGAGCGCGACGACGACGCCTTTGGGCGGGACGCTGACGGCGCATGCGCAGATCACAAATACCGGCGCGCGCGCGGGCGCGGAAGTGGTGCAACTTTATATTCGCGATGTGGCGGCGTCAGCGGGGCCGAGGCCAGTGCGGGAGTTAAAGGGGTTCCAGAAAATCCGGCTCGAGGCAGGCGAATCGCGTGACGTGACGTTTTCGATTTCGAACCATGAATTGGGTTATTACGACACGGCGGGGCATTGGCTGGTCGAGCCGGGAAAATTCCAGGTGTGGATTTCGAAGGATTCGGCTTCCGGGAAGCCGGTGGATTTCCAGTTGGAGCAGACAGAAATGAAAACGAATCAATAAAGGCGATGGTTGCCCTGATTTTTGAACGCTATGACTGAAGTCAAACTGCCGGATGAACTGGCTGCAGCAGCGCGTTCTCTGGAGGAACGGTTTAAGTTCCTGCGTGTTCCCACCCGGAAAGTTCCGTTGACTGAATGGAATACGTTATCTTCTGACGTATTAAAATTCATCCCTGACTGGATTCCAACGTTGCTGGCCAATCACAGCCTGGTCGGCGGGGTGCTTGAGTGCGGCAATAACAACTATAATCAGCATTGGTTACGTTGGTTCGGCTTTCCGGACCCGGCTTGGTACCAACAAGTGTTGACCTCGGGAGACTATTGCCTGCAACTCGACATCCTGGATGCGGGGTTGGTTCCGATATCCGATGAACAGAATGGAGATTTTTGGACCATCAGCGTTTCGGGCGGGCCGTCCTCGCCCGTTTATTTTTACAGCCTTTCCGGCGCAGAAAATATTTTCGCCAGCAGCCGGCTGGCGCTACTGATGAGCAGTATGGCGGTAAGCGAAATGAGTTATCCTGAAAATGGGAAAACCTCGGTGATGTGGCATCGTGAAATTTGAGCCGCTGAGAGTGAAGGCCGCAACTACCTTGTTCCTTAAATGCGCCCAAAACTGCACGCGGGACGCGCGCGTTCCCCTTTTCTCTTTCCGATTACCGCGCTGGTAACGTCAAATAAACTTGCCAGGGTTCAGAATGCCGTGCGGGTCGAGCGCGCGTTTTACGGTACGATGCAGGTCGCGGGTTTCTTTGGGAACGGCCAGCTTCCACCACGGTTTTTTGGCGAGGCCGATGCCGTGCTCGCCGGTGATGCTGCCACCCCAGGCAACCACCTGGCTAAATAAATCATCGAGCGCAGCATCGGCGCGGCGGTCGGCGCCGGGTTTGGTGTAGTCCACCATGACGTTGGCGTGGATGTTACCATCGCCGGCGTGGCCGAAACAGGCGATGGGCAATTGATGCTTCTTTTGAAGCTGCGCGGCGAAACGAAATAAATCCTCCAGGCGCCCGCGCGGGACGACGATGTCTTCGTTCAATTTGGTGAGGCCGGTGTCGCGGAGGGAATAGGAAAATTCGCGGCGGATTTTCCACACCTTTTCGCATTCGTCAGCGCCGAGGCCGCGCTCGATGAATCGCGGCCGGTAGCAACGCACGATTTTTTCGAGGTCGCGAATTTCCCCTTGCACGGATTTTTTCTGACCGTCGAGTTCGACGATGAGGTGCGCGCGGCAGCCGCGAAGGCGTTCGCTTTTGGTGCGGTTGCAAGCGGCAGCGAGAGTGAAGGCATCCGCCACTTCGAGCGCGCACGGGAGGAAACCCGCTTTAAAAATGGATTGGATCGTTCGCACAGCCTCGCGCATGGAGCCGAAGCCGATGGCGAGGCAGGCGCGATACGGCGGAAGCGGGATGAGTTTCAACGTGGCTTCGGTGATGATACCGAGCATTCCCTCGGACCCGGGAAAGAACCGCGCAAATTCAAAGCCGGTTTTGTTCTTGTGAGTGCGCCCACCCACGCGGACGACGGAACCGCTGGCGAGCACGACTTCAAGGCCGAGGACGTAATCGCGAGTGACGCCGTATTTCAGGCAGCGCGGTCCGCCGGCGTTGGTGGCGATGTTGCCGCCGATGGAGGAATCGGCTTTGCTGGCGGGATCGGGCGGGTAAAACAGCTTTTGTTTTTCGGTCTCGATCTGAATTTTTTCGGTGATCACACCGGGCTGCACCACGGCGACGAAATCATCGGCGTTGATTTCCTTGATGCGGTTCATCCGTTCGAGCGAGAGGGCGATTCCGCCGCGAATGGGCACGCAACCGCCGACGTAACCGTAACCGGCGCCGCGCGCGGTGACGGGAATGTGGTGGCGATTGGCAAACCGGAGCAATGCCGAGACGGAATTGGCGGTGCGCGGCAGAGCGACGGCGTCGGGCTTGTGGGTGGCGAACCATTTATCCCCGGAATATTTTTCGAGGATGGAATCCTCAAAGAGAATTTCGCCGGCGGGGAGAATTCGTTTGAGTTGATGCAGAGTTTTCAGCGGGGAAAAATTCATGCGAATTGAGAGGAAGTCAAATCAGGCTGTGGCGCGATGCCGACAGATCAGGCCACGGATCAAGCCCATGCATCATTCGGCCGCGGTATCGCTGGCGGTGTCGCCGGTGATATCGCCGGCATCGAGAAATTGGCGCGCCTCGACAGCTTCATCCTCCAGCACCTGGACGCGAATGCCGCCGGTGGCGACGGAGTAACCCTCCATGCTGATGGCGGCGAGTTCGCCGACGACCACGGCGTGAAAGCCGGCGGCTTCAAGACGGGCACGGGTCATTTGGGCCTCGGCGGGGCTGAAGGCCTTGAAGATGGTGACGAGGTTCATACGTTGACCTGTTTGATTTCGCTGCGCGGCAAGGTGGGCGCGGATTGCACGTCAGCGAAGACGATGACACCGGCGCCGGTTTGCAGGGTGCTTTGCACCTGGGCGTCGATCTGGTGGCCGATGAGATGTTGCGCGTTGTTAATAACGACCATGGTGCCATCGGGAAGATAACCCACGCCCTGCCCTTTGTCGCGCCCCTCGCGAGCGACGCGCAAGTTCAGGACTTCGCCGGGCAAGAGGACCACGCGCATGGATTTGGCAAGTTCGTGCAGATTGAAGCAATTAACTTTTTGGAGTTCGGCGACTTTGGAGAGGTTGTAATCGTTGGTAAACAATTTGGCGTTGAGGTTGCGGGCGAGGCGGACGAGTTTGGCATCCACGCCCTGCTCCTCGGGGAAATCGCCGTCGTGGATTTTAACCTCGTTGCGGGCGTTGCGCTGGATGCGATTGAGCATTTCGAGGCCGCGGCGGCCGCGGGCGCGCTTGATGGGATCCTGTGAATCGGCCACCGCCTGCAGCTCGCGCAGAACGAAGCGCGGAACCACAATGATGCCTTCCAAAAAATTGGCCTCGATCAAGTCCGCGATGCGGCCATCAATGATGACGCTGGTGTCGAGGAGGTAGAGATTGTCCGGCTGGTTCTGGCGCGCGAAGCGGACGTAGGGAATGATGAGCGAGAAATCCTCCTTGTTGCTGCGCATGGCGAGAATGATGCCGATGTAACCAAAGGCGAGAAAAAGGCAGAGACGGATGAGCCAGCGGGTCGGCTTTTCATCGACGTTTTCAAACAGGCCGGATTTATCCACGAGCAGGGCGACGAAGGTGCCGAGCAACAGGCCAAAGGTAGTGGCAGAAAAGGCGCGAAGAGAAAAGCCTTTGATCATCTCATCGACCGCGATCAGCAGCCAGCCGAAGCCGAAGCCAAGGGCCATTCCGACGAAGCCGGCGTATTGGACATCCTGATAATAAGGATGGACTTCACCGACGGCGTACCCTCCCAGCGTGCAGAGGCCGAGGAAGAAGATTCGGATGATCCAGAGATTCATAGATTACCTGGGCGGCTTTTTACCGGCGGCATTGTTGGTAACGGGGATTTCCTTGTGCCAAAGGAAATGCCACAAGCCGAGGCGATTGAGGTTGCTGGTGGTGATGGAAAGGTTGGAGGCGATCAGGTTAACGTTGGTGGCCAGTTGTTGGTTTCGCAGCACCGTCCCGGCCAGGCCTTTCCCCGATTGCACGTCTTCGAGCACATCTTTCAACACGACGGTCGAGGCTTCGATGTTTTTCATGGAAGCGGTCAGTGTGGCGCCGTTGGTGCCCAGGATCTCTTTCAAATCACCGCCAAACTGGTCGATTTGCTGGGAGAAATAAACGATGTTGCTCACCGCGGCGCCCACGGAAGCGGTGTTGGTCTGCACGATCGAATTGATGTTGTCCACGGCCATCACCGCGTGCTCGGAGGCGAGGCGGGCGTTGGCCACGGTCGCCGAAAGATTGGTGAGTGTTTGTTCATTCAGCACCAGACGCCGCACGTCGGCAATGGCGTCATCGAGGCTCTTGGTGGTTTGATCGATGCGCTTGAGGAACCCCGCGGCTGAGCGCGCCACTTCCGTGATGCTGAAAGGCTCCTCAGCGGTGGGATGATCTCCCGACTGCCAGACATCGCCCTCATTATGCGTCGGAACGATCGCGACGTATTCGTCACCGAGAAATCCGGATTGTTCGATCAAAATCCTGGCATCCTTGTGAACGACGTATTTTTTGAAAATCTTGAGGGTGATGGTCACGTTCGTGCCCTCGGGGTTCATCTCGACGTCGGAGACCATACCAATCGGCACACCCGCCATCAATACCGAGGTTTCCTTCTTCAAACCGCCCACGTTTCCCGCCTTGAGGTACAACTCGTACGTGGGCCGGAAGATCGATGTGCCCTTGCTGAATTGCAAGAGCAACGCTCCCAACACAACGAGGGCAACGAATACGAACAGTCCGACTCTCCATTCCAAATGCTTTTTATCCATATCAAAATCCGGGCTCCTTGATCTCGGAAACCCCATCAATGAATTGCCGCACAATCGGGTCGGACGAATTGAAAATTTCATCCGGGGTACCGGCGGCGTAAATCTTTTTATCGTGCAGCATGAGAATCCTCTGGCCGACGCGCCGGGCGCTGCGCATGTCGTGCGTCACGACCACGCTAGTCACTTTGTAACGGTCGCGCACTCTTAAAATCAGATGATCGATGGCGTCGGAAACAATCGGGTCCAGCCCAGTGGTGGGTTCATCATAAAGCACGATTTGAGGCTGGTAAATAATGGCTCGCGCGAGGCCGACGCGTTTTTTCATGCCGCCGGAAAGTTCCGAGGGCTTTTTATTTTCCGTTCCCGGCAGTTCGACGACTTCCAGGACCTCGGCGACCTTGCGCTGGATTTCAACGGGTGACAGCTGTTTGTTGCGGCGGAAGGCAAAGGCGATGTTTTCAGCCACCGTCATGGAATCGAACAACGCCGCGCCCTGGAAGAGCATCCCGAATTTGCTGCGCACGCGGAGAAGTTCGCGCTCATTCATGGACACGATATTCTCGCCGTCAATCAGCACCTCGCCGGAATCGGGCTGGAGCAGGCCGACGATGTGCTTGAGCAGGACGCTTTTGCCGCCGCCGCTGCGCCCGATGATGACCACGGATTCACCGCTCTCGATCCGAAGGCTGACGCCGTCGAGGATTTTTTGCGCGCCGAAATTTCTTTTTAAATTGCGGACTTCGATCATACGCCGTTGAACAACGCGTCCAGGGACAGCGTGAGGAAGAAGTCCGTTATCAAAATGGCGATGGAGGAATAGACCACGGCTTCGGTCGTGGCCTTGCCGACGCCTTCGGCGCCTTCGCCGCAGGTCATGCCTTTATAGCAACCGACCAGCGCAACGATGCCCCCGTAGATGACGGCTTTGATCAAGCCGATGGCAACGTCAGAATCCGCCGTATGTTTCAGCATGTTCACCCATAAATACGTGGGATCAATATTATATAGGTGCACGGCGACGGCGTAACCGGCGCCAATGCCGAGGCAGGTGGCTTCCGCCGTCAGGAGCGGCAGCGCGAAGACTCCCGCCAGCAGGC
The DNA here is from genome assembly GCA_035552155.1 of Verrucomicrobiia bacterium. Lineage (GTDB taxonomy): Bacteria > Verrucomicrobiota > Verrucomicrobiia > Limisphaerales > DASXHY01 > DASXHY01. The sequence continues at coordinate 355,149 of DASZLX010000018.1, forward strand.
GAGGCGCGACCAGATAATCCACCGGATGCGTGGCCAGGGTGCGCAAGGCGTCGATCTGCTCGGTCACGCGCATGGTGCCGATTTCGGCGGCGATGGCCGCGCCGACGCGCCCGGCAACCATCAATCCGGTCAGGACGGGGCCAAGTTCCGTGCACATGGCCACCGTCACGGCGGCGAGGGTGGCGGTGTCCATCTTGACCTTGTGAAATTGAATGGCCGTTTCCGCGGCGAAAACCATGCCGATGAAACCGCCGGTGATGAGGACGACCGGCTGCGATTTCACGCCGATGGAATAAACCTGGAACAACAAGTCGCGCCAGGCGATGCGGAAACGGAACAGGGAGCCAATCGCTTCCCGAGCAAGCAAAGCGAGTCGGCCTAATCCTTCAATCCAATCCACCACCCACGTCCCGGCCAGAAAATTCATGATGGCGTGAAGCTAACAAACGGAATTGCAATTGGCCAGTGGTGTGTTTGGGGCGTATAGCGTATTGCGTGTTCAAGTGCGCGCACCTTTTTGATTCCACCCGCCATACAGGTCCCATTCTGCATTGACACTAAAATGCGCGGTCCATATCCATTAACCCGCGATGGCGACCCTACAAATTAAACCCGCTGGCTCCTGCAAATACGACCTGCTTTCTCTCGGCGAAATCATGCTGCGCTTCGATCCCGGCGAGGGGCGCATCCGCACGGCGCGCGAGTTCAAGGTTTGGGAGGGCGGAGGTGAATATAATGTGGCGCGTGGGTTGCGGCGCTGTTTTGGATTGCGCACGGCCGTGGCCACGGCGTTTGCGGACAACGATGTAGGGCGGTTGCTCGAAGATTTCATTTTGCAGGGAGGCGTGGCGACGGAGTTTATCAAGTGGACACCGTTTGACGGCGTGGGACGTTCGGTGCGCAACGGCTTGAATTTCACGGAGCGCGGGTTTGGCGCGCGCGGCGCGGTGGGCGTATCCGATCGCGGTCTGACGGCGGCGAGCCAGCTCAAAAGCGGTGATTTCGATTGGGACAAAATTTTCGGCGAGCTCGGTGTGCGCTGGCTGCATACAGGCGGGATTTTTGCGGCGCTGAGCGATACCACGCCGAAGCTGGTCATCGAAGCGGTGCAGGCGGCGCGGAAGCACGGCACGATTGTGTCTTACGATCTTAATTATCGACCGAGCCTGTGGAAAAGCATCGGCGGGCAGAAACGCGCGCAGGAGGTGAACAAGGAAATCGCGAAGCACGTGGACGTGATGGTCGGCAATGAAGAGGATTTTACCGCGTGTCTCGGCTTCGAGGTGGAGGGCGTGGATGAGCACATTTCCAAAATCGATGTGACGGCGTTCAAGCAGATGATCGAGCAGGTGGTGAAGGCGTTTCCGAATTTCAAGGCCACGGCGACGACGTTGCGCGCGGTGAAATCGGCGAGTTGCAATGATTGGGGCGCGATTTGCTGGGCGGATGGAAAATTTTATGAAGCGCCAAATCGCGGAGACCTCGAGATTTTGGATCGCGTCGGCGGCGGGGATAGTTTTGCGAGCGGATTGATTTATGGCTTTTTGCAATTTGATGATCCGCAAAAGGCGGTGGATTACGGCGCGGCACATGGGGCGCTGGCGATGACCACGCCCGGGGATACGAGCATGGCGACGTTGAGGGAAGTCGAGGCGCTGGTGAAAGGCGGCAGCGCGCGGGTGCAACGATAGCGGCGCGGCGCATCTTGTTGCGACTTGCCGGCGGGACGCCGGCCCTCCCAGGCTTGCGCCACGGAGAGAACACTCTCCTTTGCATTCTGCTGTTTCCCTGCTACATAAATCGGATGCAAGCCGTCATTGATTTTTTGAAGCAAAATGAAGCGCGGTACGTCAACGAGCTCTGCGATTACGTCCGCTTTCCCAGCGTTTCGGCGCAACCGCAGCATCGCGACGACATGAAGTCGTGCGCGGAATGGGTGGTGAAGCGCTGCGAGCAGGCGGGTTTAAAAGCGGAGCTTTGCGCAACGAAGGGGCACCCAATTGTTCTGGCGAAGACACCAAAACGCGCCGGCAATCCACGTCCGCATTTTCTGGTTTACGGCCATTACGACGTGCAACCGCCGGAGCCGTTCGAGCTGTGGAAAACACCGCCATTCGAGCCGCGCATCGAAGGCCGGTCGCTGTTCGCGCGCGGCGCCAGCGACAACAAAGGGCAGAATCTCGCCCACCTCGCGGCAGTGGAGGCTTATTTCAAAACGGGGACGGAATTGCCATGCGATTTGACGTTCGTGATCGAGGGCGAGGAGGAAGTGGGCAGCGCGAGTCTGACGACGTTCCTGAAAGATCGGCAGGCGGAATTGAAGTGCGACGCGGTGGTGATCTCGGACACCGGGATGCCGGACAAGCGCGTGCCGGCGCTCACGTATGCGCTGCGCGGAATCGCCGCGTTTGAAATTATTTTACACGGTCCGTCGCGCGACCTGCACTCGGGAATTTTTGGCGGCACGGTGGACAACCCGGCGATGGCGCTTTGCCAGATGCTGGCGAAATTGCGCGATGAAGACGGGCGCGTGGCGATTCCCGGTTTTTACGATGAAGTTCAGCCGCTTTCCGAATATGAGCGCGAACAGTTCGGGCGATTGCCTTTTACCGAGGCGCAATACCAGCACCTGCTCGGGGTGCCGAAATTGTTCGGCGAAAAAGGCTACACGGCTTTCGAGCAGCGTTCGGCACGGCCGACGTTGGAAATCAATGGGCTCACCAGCGGTTACCAGGGTGAAGGCAGCAAAACCATCGTACCGGCCTGGGCGCGGGTAAAAATCACGACACGACTGGTGCCAAATCAAAGCCCGTCAAAAATCATCGAGCTGGTGACGAATCATTTGAAAAAGATTTGTCCGCCGACGGTGCGAATCGAGGTTCAATCCGGCCACGGCGCAGAGCCATATCTCGTTTCACCAACCGGCCCGCGGGCGCAGGCGGCGTTGCGCGCGTTGAAATCGGCGTTTGGCAGCGAGCCGATTTTGATGCGCGAAGGCGGTTCGATTCCGATTGTAAATGATTTCAAGAAAATCCTCGGCGCGGATACGTTGCTGCTGGGCCTGGCGCTGCCGGATGACAATGCGCACTCGCCCAATGAGAAGTTCGACCTGGATTGTTTTGCCAAAGGGCAGTTGATGGGGGCGCATTTGTGGCAGGAGTTGGCGAAGGGATAAAAGTGAAGCGAGGAATTCACTACTCTTACGACTTCCAATCACTCCTTCCTGCTAAATAAAAAACGTCTGGGAGACGAATCACTTCGCTCCCAGACGTTCGAGGTCGAATTCAGTTTCAGTTCAGCGCCGTCGCTGCGGAATTATTCCCTGCTTCCGCAGGAGTTTGTTTATTTCATTAAAATACTTTCTCGCGATCTTCTGTTCTCCGATGACGTTGGGGTGAGTGCCATCCTTTGTGTCAACCCGAGCATTGAAACCGCCGAAAAGATTTATCGCCACGACATTGGCCCCGGCCCTTTTTTCATCCTTCGCGACCTTGCCCACGGTCGCGGATAATTGGGACATGAATTTCCGGGCGCCCGGGTCGGTGTCCACCCAGGGGGTCGGCCTGGCGATAAGGACGGTCACGTTGGCATTCACCGCGCGCAGGTCCTCGATCACAGTGTCGAGGTTTGTGCGGGTTGTGCCCAAGTCCCAATCACCGAAATCGTTGGATCCGAAGTCGAGCAGGACGATGTCAGGCTGGGTCTGATTTGCCACATCAGGAGCGTAGTCTCCCGAGCCCGGGGACAAAGGACTAAGCGAAGTCTCTCCCCCGTCTCCGGCATATTCTTCGGCGGGCCAATCGTTCTGGGGTGGACCGTCCTGGGTGCCGGAATGATTGCCCACGAAAACAAAGTCCTGTTGAAATACATATCCCGCATTCGTGAGGTCCACAAAGAGCCAATAGCGATAACTGGATTCGGGAGCGCTGCCAAAACTGGTGACCGAATCACCGTAAGGCAAAATTTTCACCTGCGCCCTGGCGCCGAAGCTCCCAAGGCACATGCACGCCGCCATTAATACGCCCGTCAAAATTTGTTTTTTCATGGGCGCCATTTTAGGAAGAATTTTAGGACTGATAATGGGGAGAAGTCCGCCGGGGAGATGGGGTTGTTTCCCGAGGGAGTTCCGGGTTGCGCGAAGGAGTCTTCGGGTCAATAGTTGAAACCCCTCCCGCGATATCCACAGCGTAGTTTTCTATCGAAGTTTCGGGACAAAGAATTTTACGCTGACACGTCCCCTGCGCACGATGATGTGTCTAGTCCGATCCCCGGACAGCGGGCTGCGAACCCCTGCGCAAATGGAACCAACCCCCTGTGCGTTTCAATGCGCACGGGCGAATGCCCTTGCCACCTGAGCCAAAAGCGTACAATAATCCACCTATGAGAGCATCGAATCCGATTCATAAGGGTGGTGCCCCAGCTAAAGCCAACTCTCGCCAGCCCTCTTCGCTGATTTCATTGAGAACCTGTGCGGCTCAGGAAAATCAACGAATTGACGGGATTGTTACATAAATACCATAAAGCGTACATTTTTACTCTTGAGAAGAAAGCCCGGCAGGTGCAAAAACTTGGATAGACATCCGTTCCGGCGAACCAAAAATTCAGAATACGTACCGATGACTTACCTCACGGTCCCCGAAATGAAAGTGCCGAACATCGTGCCTATGGCATTTGTGCCCGCCGATAAATAAAAAACCCTACCCATGTCCCATCTGTTTCCACCAACCCAGTCCCATCAGTGATCAATGCAATAACATCAGTGCCCTCAGGAATACCTATGAAATCAAAACTCCTCCTAACCCTACTGACCTGTGCCTGCGTGAGCCTGGCTCGCGCAGACTTTAACCCGGTCGCCATTACGCCAAGCAGCTTTACCCTCGACATCGTGGTTCCCGCCACCACGACTCCCGGGCTTCCCGATTGCATCAACGTCACTGCCGGTGGCGGTTCAGGCAAGGGCGATACCACCTTCTTCGAGGAAGGTGTCTATATCCGGACGAACCTGAGCAACCAGGGCATTCCTCCGCATAATAGCGTTTTCACGAACATCAATAACGCCAACATGAAGTTTGTGATGCCGCCGGATTATTTGGTGAACAATACGATGATGATTGACGCCACTTTCACCAGCGGCACAATGACGCTACTGACTCCCACGACGGCGACAAACCTGGCGATTCTTGCCACCAGCGGTGGTGGCTCATGCACGGTTCATTATATCGTGACGCACGCCGATGCCTCCACGGAAAGTGGAACTCTCAGCCTGCCGGACTGGTTCGCCGGCGGCGCGTTGGTGGCTTGGGGCGCCAACGGTCGTGTGGGACCTGGCGGAGGTTTGAACGCCATCAACACCAGCACTACTAACAACAACCCGCCTTATCTCTACGGGCTTCCGCTCACGGTTTCCGGCGCCTCGCCGGTTACGAGTGTCGAGTTCGACACGGCCAGTGGCAATCACGCCAATATCTTGGCCATCAGCGCCAACTCCACGGGGGTGTGGGTTCCGGCTCCGTTGACCGCGGACAGCTTCAACGTGAAGATGATCGAGCCGGCAACGATTCCGTTGCTTCCGTTCCCGGTTACCGGGACCATGGACCGCGGCGTTAATTTGAATTCCGGCAACGGCATGAACACCTGGTTTGAACAGGGCTTTTTCCGCACCCTGCCCTCGTCTGGTTTGCCGGCGGGAAGCGCGCCCTTCAATAGCGTCAGCCAGCCCACCCACCATTATCAGTTCGCCAGTTATACCGGCAACAACGCCATTCTGATTGATACCAATCATCAGACCGCCAACATCGGTTTCGTAACTCCGTCGGCTTATAAGGGCCTGGCGTTTCTGACCGCAGGTGGCGGAGAAGGCGCTGGTAACGTTATGACGAACGTCTGCATCATCCAACATGACGATGGCGTCAACGAAACGAACGTTTTCCTCGGCTTTGATTGGTTTGACACCGGACAAGGCGGCTCCCTGGCTTACCAGGCCAATGGTCGCGTGGACATGTCTTGCCGCGCGGTCAATTCCTATACGGACGCACGATTGTTCCCTTTTCTTTTTGAATCGTATTTCCTTCTTTCCGACACCACCGGTGCCGTGACCAATGTTATCGTCAAATATGGCACTGCTCCCAACAACAGCTGCACGACGTATGTGATGGCCATCAGCGGAACTACCGAAGGCGTACCCGCGGTGGTGACTTCCGGTCCCAATCCTTCGAGCCAGACTGTGGTTCCCGGATCGAACGTGAAGTTTACCGTGGCCGTGAACGGCAATCCGCCGATCACCGGTGTTTGGGAAGTGCAAAGCATCGTCGATGGCTCTTTCAACCCGCTCACCGATGGAGTGGACGCGAACGGTTCGACCATCTCCGGCTCAAGCACCTTTACCCTCAGCATCTCCAACGTGTTTGTCGCAGACGGCACGAACTATGAGTTTGTGGCTCATAACGCCTTCGGTGACAACACTAGCCCGATTGGCCAATTGATTGTGACGCCGGAAACGGTTACCGTCACGCCCGTCAACCCGTCCGTTTCCACGCACAATGATGTGCCGCTGACGGCCACTGTGACCGCCGGACCGGCCGTTCAATATCAATGGTGGGTGATGGACCTCTCCGCCAACTCGAACATCATCGCGAATGCCACCAATGCGAACTACACGGTTCCAAACATAAGTCTGGCGCAGAGTGGCTTCACTTACGGAGTAACGGTGTGGAACATCTATGGCACGAATTCCGCATCGACCCTCATTACAGTCAACGACAACCCGGCCGCGCTGTCGGGTGACCTCTCGCCCACCAACGCGGAAGCGTATGCGGGAGCGCAAGTGACTTACGGAGTAAACGTATCGGGCAATTCGCCGATCTATTATCAATGGAGCACAAACGGAGTGATTGTAACCGGGTTGAACAGCAACCGGCTCACGTTGTCGACCCCCTGCGGTCTCACCACGATTCAAGTCTCCTTCTCCAACGCGTTGAGCGGTGGAGTGATGGCGAACTCTACGGCGGTCCAACTCCAGGGTGACGGTAATCCGCTGAATCTCGGATTCAATACCAGCGGCACCGGCTGGCAAACCAACGGCACCCTCGCCGGTATTACCAACAACACGCTGCTGCTGACTGATGGCAATGGCGGTGAAACCTCGAGCGCCTTCTACACCGTCGCACAATATGTCGGCGGCGCCTGGAACGCCTCGTATATCTATAACTCGCACGGCGGTGGCGCGGACGGCACAGCGTTTGTTCTCCAGACTACCAATCCGGCGGCGATCGGCGGTGGCGGCGGCCAGTTGGGCTACACCGGCATCGGCGGCGGCAGCTTGGCTTATGAGTTCAACATCTACAATGGCGGCACGATCGGTGGCACGTTGGCGAGCAATGGCGCCAGTGGGACCTACCAATCTCTGGCCCCGGTGGATATCACGACAACCAACGACATCCTGGTGAACCTCAGCTGGAACACGGGAGTCTTGAGCGTGACCTTGACCGACCAGAAAACTCTGGCCAAGTTTAGCACCAACTACAACGTGGGCTCGCTGTCAGCGCTATTGGGCGGCAACCTGGCCTATATCGGATTCACCGGTGCTGATGGTGGTGTTTCCTCCACCCAGACCGTGAAAAACTTCCAATTCCACTCGGTGCTGCCTTCGGTGAAGCTCTCGGTAGCGGGAGCATCCGGCGGCTCGTTCAACATCACCTGGCCGAGCGCGGATCCGAGCTACGTCCTGCAAACGAATTCGTCCCTGACGAATACGACTGGCTGGTCCGCCACAGCGGCGCCGGTGACGTCGAATGGAACCAATACGATGACCGTGAATCCGAACAGCGGCAGCCCGCAGCTGTTCTACCGGTTGTTGCGTGTGACTTGCCCCTAAAGGGGTAGGTAACATGCTCATTGAGCAATAACGTGAAGTATATGGTATAAATATCTCAGGGGACTGCGGCGCCAACGGGGCGTTCGCAGTCCCTTGCGGATTTGAAAAGTTGGAGAATAACAACGTCCGGAATATGAAACTATCCCCTACCGCACGGAGAAATTCGGGGTTCACCTTGATCGAACTCCTGGTGGTCATTGCCATCATCGCCATTTTGGCGGCGATGCTGCTTCCCGCGCTGAGCAAAGCCAAGAGCCGAGCCCAGGGCGTTTATTGCATGAACAATGAAAAGCAGTTGGCGCTCGCAGCCATCACGTACGCCAGTGACAACAACGACAAGTGGGTGCCTAATTTTCCCGGACAGACGCCCGCCTGGGTGGCCGGCGGTATGGATTGGAATAGTGGCAACACCGACAATACTAATTTGCAAAAGCTGGTAAACCCGCAGGGTTCGATATTGGGGCCTTACATTGCCAATCCCCTATGCTTCCATTGTCCCGCGGATCAGTCTCTTGTTATAGGCGAGGGTACGCGCGTTAGAAGTGTGTCCATGAGCCAGACGGTGGGCACCATGGGGGCGTCGGCCGGGCTATTAAAGGCCGGAGACCCGGTGAACGGACAGTGGGTGGAAGGGTTTAATATCGGATCAAGTCCTCAATCCCATTGGCGCACCTACGGCTCAACTGCATCCATGACCATCCCGGGAACTTCCATGTTGTTCGTATTCCTGGATGAACATCCGGACAGCATTAATGATCCGCAGTTCGCGGTTGAGATGAAGAATAGCGGTCCAACTGCTACAATTGTTGACTTTCCCGCCAGCTATCATAATGGCGCAGGCGGATTTTCCTTCGCGGATGGACATGCCGAAATTCATAAATGGATCGGCACTAGAATCCAGCCGCCCGTAGTCAATGGCGGAGTCAGCCTTGGTAACGGCAGTTCTGGCCAAAGCGCCGGCGACAGTACAGGCGATATGGCTTGGTTACAGCAGCATTGCTCCGCGGTTCTTAACCCCGAATAGGGCTGGGCCGGAATTTAACAAATTCGCTTCAAGCGCCCTTGGGAATGAACTCCCAAGGGCGCTAGTTGTATAAGGGATGCGTGCAGGCTATCGAGAATGCGCTTTGCCTGGCGCTTAGTTTCGGGATTCGGCGTGGTTTCGTGCAAGGTCCGCACCTGCTCCAGGGCGGCCATGGCCTCGATCAGCATCTCGTCCATTTTTGCCGAGGCAACAATTTTTTCTTCCTCGCACCAGGCGCGATCGCGGCGTTCATTTTGTGAATTTACGTTTGAGGCCATAATATCAAATCGATTGATTAGGTTTTGGCCTTCAACGTGCGCCACTGGAACAGGTCTACAACCGGGGTGTAGACCCCGGTTTTTGCGGTGCCGGATTACTTACCGAGCATTTTTGCCACAATAAAAATGAGGATTGCGCCTCCCAGCCCTCCACCAAACAGAAGATATAACAGCGCATAACCGGCCGCGGCAAACATAGGTATCATTGCTAACATAATGGTCTCCTTCTTTTGACAGCCCTTTTCAACGGGCATGGTCAAACATTCCCCGGGTGTTCTTGAAGCGCAACGTAGGTGAAATCCGACTTCCGTGCCTGACGTTCCCGATGAATGGTGGATGACATTCATGGACGAGCAATTCCCGATTCTAATTGCTGAAGATGATGAGAACGACGCCATCATCCTCGAACGCGCGTTGCGCAAGGTCGGATTTGTGAATCCCTTCCACTTTTGCCGGGATGGAATGGACGTTCTCAGCTACCTGCGGGGCGAAGGAGTTTACCAAAACCGCAGAGCATTTCCCTTTCCGCGAGTCCTGATAACGGATTTGAAAATGCCCAGGGTTGGCGGATTGGAAATCCTGAAATGGCTGCATCAACATCCGCAATGCAACGTCATTCCCAAGGTGGTGCTGACGGCATCGCGTCAGACAAGCGATATCCAGGAAGCCTATAAATGGGGCGCCAACTCATACCTGGTCAAACCGGCTGGTTACGAGAGCCTCACGCGGATGCTTAAACTATTCTTCGAGTATTGGGAGATGTGCGAGAAACCGCGGCTGCCGGAGAATTGTTGAAGTTTACAAGCCCTCGAGGAACGCTACGCGATCGCGTTCTTTTTCCGCGCATTTCAACAAACTGGAATTTTACAAGCGTCGTTCCCCTGCTATCTTCAAGACATGGCCGGCGGCAACCCTTGGAGAAATCTAATTTATCTGGTCGTGTTCTTTTTGGCGGCAGCCGCCAGCGCGGCCGAACCTTACGGATTAAACCAGCGCGTTCCCACGGGTGCGTTTCTGGATGGACGGCTTCCGCCATCAATGCTGCTCCAGACCGGCAAATGGGCAGTCGTGGATGCCTTCACGAATTTGACGGTGGATGATCCGACGATGCTGATACCGGAACCTCCCGTGACTGGTTCGGCACCAAATGGAATGCAATCCGCCCCGCATCGACGGCTTTACGTGTCCACGCGCCAGGGAAGAATTCTTTCCTTCGAAAAGCGGGCGGACGCTTCGAAGATGGTCGAGTTTTTGAATCTGACGAACGTGACGCAAGGCTGGGATGATTGCGGGCTACTGGCGTTTGCCTTCCATCCGGATTTCAACCGGCGCGATTCGCCTCAGCGTTATATATATGTCTGGTATCATTATTCGCCGGCGCCCATCCCGGGACCGGTGCGGCCCTCCTCTTTCACACCCGGCTATGATCGTCTGTCCCGCTTCACCGTGCCACCCGGCGCACTGGCAGCCGATCGGAATTCGGAACAAGTGCTGATCAATCAATTCGATCACAACCTGTGGCATGAAGGCAGTGGAATGGCTTTTGGTCCCGACGGTTTTCTTTATCTGAGCATCAGCGATGAAGGCGCTTCCTACGATTATTATCGCAACACCCAAACCATTCGCGGGAAAATGTTTTCGGGGGTGTTGCGGATCGACGTGGACCAGAATCCGCAGCGCAGTCATCCGATTCGCCGGCAACCGCTGCCGGCAACGGACCTTCCAGCGGGCTGGGCGGAGAACAGCTATACCACGAATTATTTCATTCCGAATGACAACCCGTTTTTGGATCCGAATGGCGGAGTGTTGGAGGAATTCTGGGCCGTCGGCCTGCGCAATCCGCACCGCATGACGCTGGACTCCGCCACCGGACGATTTTGGATTGGCGACGTGGGCCAGGACACGTGGGAGGAAGTGGATGTGTTGGAACGCTCCGCCAATTACCAGTGGAGTTACATGGAGGGTCTTCATCCGGTGCCGAACGCGGCAAAGCCGAAGGATTTGATCGGCTTCGAACGTCCGCCAGTATTCGATTACAAGCACGGGCCGGAAGGCAACTGTGTGATTGGCGGTTATGTCTACCGGGGAGCGCGATACGCGAAGGAGCTCGGCGGAAGATATATTTTTGGCGATAACGGCTCCGGACGGATATGGGCGATGGACTGGAATGGAAAGGACCGGGCCTCCGTGGAATACCTGTGCAACATGCCGCCTGGCTTCGGTTACACAGGACTCTCCAGCTTTGGCATCGACGATCAAAACGAACTCTACATGTTGAAGATGGGCCAGCCGTCGAAAATTTACAAACTGGTGAGCGCGGAATCGCTGGAGCAAGACACCGATATTCGCTCGAAGGTGCCGCTGCGAATTTCGCAGGTTCACGCGTTTACCGATTTGGCGCATTTGGCCGCCGCGCCGGGAATCATTCCTTACGGAGTGAATTCGCCGCTTTGGTCCGATGGCGCGCTCAAACAGAGATGGATTTCGGTGCCGGGCAACGAACGGATCACGTATTCCGCCACGGACAACTTTTCCTTTCCCGCCGGCACTGTCTTCATCAAAAACTTCGACCTGACGGTCAATGAAATGAGCGGCTCAACCCGGCGGTTGGAAACGCGCTTTCTGGTGCGGGCGGAAAACGGCGGTGTATACGGCGTCACCTATCGATGGCGCAAAGATGGTTCCGATGCGGACCTGGTGTCCGCGCCGGTGACGGAAAATATCGCGATTGCCACGGCCACCGGAGTGCGCACGCAATCCTGGTATTATCCCGGACCGCTCGATTGCGTCGTCTGCCACAATCCGAACGCCGGCAGCGTGCTCGGCGTCACGGCGCGCCAGCTTAACGGCTCGTTCGCTTATCCGACCGGCGTCACCGATAACCAGCTTCGCACCTGGAATCACCTCGGGCTATTTAGCACGCCGCAGGACGAAGCTTCCCTGACCAACGCTCCGCGATTGGTCAGTGTGGACGACACTCATTATTCCCTTAGCGACCGCGTGCGCTCGTACTTGGATTCCAACTGCGCCCAGTGTCATCGGCCGAATGGAGTGGCCGGTTATTTCGACGCGCGTTTCAGCACGCCCCTAGCCCAGCAACGGCTGCTCGATGGCCCCGTGGCGAACCAGATGGGCGATTCCGCCGCCAGGGTCATCAAGCCGGGAGACCTGTCCAAATCTATCCTCTACGCGCGCATCAACCGCTTGGGAAATCTGCAAATGCCACCGCTGGCAAGAAACCTTGTGGACACCAATGCCGTCAATGCTGTTACCGAGTGGATCAAGAGTCTTCCGCGCAGTCCTGAAAAGCCGTTGAAAACAGCGAAAATGGCTCTTGATTGAATGGCCAGGGTGCTGCGCCGGCGGGGTTTAAGCCATGAATGAATTAGGCAGCCTCCCCAGCGTCCAATGGATGGAACGGACAATAATTGACGAATGAAAAAAATCTTTACCCTTCTGGCTTTCATCTGCGGCCTGTCGGTATTGCCGGTCTCAGCGCAAGAAGCCGTCCCGCCGCCGATGCCCGACTATCAACCGCTTGCGCCGGAGCAACTGGACCAGATGCTGGGGCCAATCGCGCTTTATCCCGATCCATTGATGGCGCAAATTCTGCCGGCATCCACGTTGCCTGCCCAAATTGTCATGGCCGATCGTTACCTCTCTGGCGGCGGGGATCCGAACCTCGCCGACCAGCAGCCGTGGGATCCGAGCATCCAGGCGCTGGCGCACTACCCCAATGTTCTGCAATGGCTGGACGATAACCTCGGTTGGACGACGGAAGTGGGACAAGCTTTTCTCAATCAGCAACAGGACGTGATGGATTCCATCCAACGCCTGCGGACGGCGGCCTATAATCTCGGTAACCTGCAATCCACGGCGCAACAACAAGTCATCAATGACGGCGGTTCTATTGAAATTCTTCCGGTGAATCCGGACGTCGTTTATCTGCCGGATTACCAACCGGACGAAGTGTATGATCAAGGCGGTTATAGCCTTTCGTTCGGGGCTGCTTTTCCAATTGGCGTCTGGCTGAATTACGATTTCGACTGGCATCAACGGCATCTGGTGGCCTGGGATCACGATCATCCACGTCCGCACGATTGGTGGCACGAACGTCCCGGTGACCGTGACAATGCAATGTCCGGCCACACCGTGTGGCATCCGGCTAATCGCCCGGATCTCGGTCCCGGAAATCGCGGCGACCGTGGCTGGAATAATCCAGTTGGCCATTCACGGACTCCCGTGGCGACTCGCCCCGAAACGCGTCCGCACGATGTTCCCGGAGCTAATCGACCCGGCCCCGGGCGAGCGCCGGTGGCGAACCGTCCCGAACCCGTTCAGCGACCTGGTCCAGTTGCGAATCGTCCCGAACCTGTTACGCGGCCGGCGCCGGCTCCAGTGCAACGTGAACAGCCCATCAGTCGGCCCGCTGCCACGGGAGCGCTCATTGGCATCCAAAGTTCACATGACACCAGGACTTTTAGCAGTCGCGGCCAGCAAAGCATGCAGACGGTCACCCGGTCCGCGCCCGTGGAACGAGCGGCGCCATCCGTTAATGCGGGCGGGGGCGGAGGTGGTGGTGGTGGAGGCAATCGCGGTGGCGGGAGGCGTTGAATATTATGCTTATGATTTTCACGAAAATTTTATCGCCGATGAAATCCAAAATTCTCTCCCGGCCGCGCTGCCGCGGAACATTCGCGCCCGCACTTTTCCTGGCGCTACTCGTATCGACATTCGCCGGCCAGTTGCTGGCCGCCGACGAACAAACCTTCCGCTCGCCCGACGAAGCCGTACAGGCGTTGCTCGCGGCGGCGGCGAGTCACGATACCAACGCCCTGCACGCCATTTTTGGGCCGGAAGGGCATCAGTTGGTTTCGCCCGATGTCGTCCAGGCCACGAATGAATTCAAAATGTTTGTCGAGCGCCTGAAAGAGAAAACGCAGTTAAGCACCAACTCCGATTCCACTCTCACGCTGGAACTGGGCGCGGACGAGTGGCCGTTCCCGATTCCGCTCGTCAACGGGGGTGGCCAATGGTTTTTTGACACTGCGGCAGGAAAGGCGGAAATTTTGAACCGCCGCATCGGCATGGATGAATTGGGCGCGATCGACGTTTGCCACGCTTACGTGGGTGCGCAACGCGAGTACGCGAGCCAGGACCGCATGGGCGATGGCGTGCTGGCTTACGCCCAATTTCTCCATAGCACGCCCGGCACGCACAACGGGCTTTTTTGGCCGGCGAAATCCGGGGAGGGATTGAGCCCGTTAGGACCGCTCGTCGCCGCCGCCCGTGGGGAAGGTTATCATCGCACCGCCACCATGTTGAACGACGAACAGGCGCCGTATCATGGTTACTATTTCAAAATCCTGACGCGCCAGGGCAAACACGCGTCCGCTGGCAAATATAATTACATCATCAACGGCCGGATGATCGCCGGCTTTGCGCTCGTCGCCTGGCCCGCCGAATGGGGCAATACCGGCGTGATGACCTTCATCGTCAATCAGCAGGGGAAAATTTATCAACGGAATCTTGGCAAAAAGACCGTCAAGATTGCCTCGGGCATGACTTCATTCGACCCGGATAGCAACTGGACGCCCGTACCCTAAAATCCCGCGCACGACGGTCAGAATCCTTTTGACAAATGCGTTCGGAACTCTAAATTGCCCGTCCCGGATGGGGTCGTAGCTCAGTTGGTAGAGCACCACAATGGCATTGTGGGGGTCAGGGGTTCGAATCCCCTCGGCTCCACCATCCTTTCGATCGGCCCGCTTGCAATGAGAGGCGGGCAAATTTTCCGGCGCCCTGCCCCTTCCAACTCTTTCTCCACCCTCATGCATGCTCTTAAGGTGAAATTATTTCCGAGCGATTGGTAATGGATTAGCTTGGACGGCTAAACCAAACTGAGCCATTACCAGCCCCTCCCCGGTAGTGCCTTATTTGAAATAGGGAATCCGCTAGCCATCGTTGACTTGGCTGCTATCGGTATGGAATCCAAAGGATCAATTATTACGACCACGAATCGTTTCCTTGGCTTTGAAAAAACAGAATTGATTCCTCCCGTGGCCATTGAGCTTCAGTTTGTTGGCCGCGCACCAAGTGGAGAGTTCGTTCGGCTTTATTATTACCCTTATTACCCGCTTTCCAGGATCGCGGATAGCCTTCTCAGCACGTTCGGCATTTCTGAGCCAATCATCGAAGGACCGGGGGAAATTAGCGGCATCATCAAAGATTGCTAGCAAAAGTGGATAATCCTCCCTTTCATACCATCCAACGGTAACGGCGGATATTCCTATTTCGTCCGGCACAGATTCCCATTACAGCCTCGAGCCACATAGATTGTCAACGCCGCTTCTTTGCATCCTCCATGATGGAAGCACGAACGGCGGTAATAGGCGAAACCACGGGCGGGATTTCTAGAACGGCAACAACGCCTCCCCGCATGAATTGACACCCAAGTCCCGGCGTATATTATACGCTCTTACAAAATGAAGTTGATTTTCGGTCGCAGCAGCAGTTTTCTCGTCGTACTCGTTCTGCTGTTCGTTTTTCGGACCAAGGCTGACAATGATACCTTTCCCACGGATTTTGACGGCGCCGACGTCAATATTGGCGAGCGTCTGTTTTTAGAGACACGGTTCTCGGAATATTATTTCGCCAACTCGGGCGGCGATGCGAACGCCGATATCCCCGGAGACCCGACGGTGGCGACGCTGGAAACAACTTCCAAGCCTGTGCCGGGGCCGTTTGCGGGGCAGGCCATGAACTGCCGGCAATGTCATATCGTCGATGAAAAAGGGTATGGCGATTTCGGGGACCACACTTTGGGCAACCGCACCTACGCGGATTTCACGCGGCGCAGTCCCGTCCCACCTCGCGATGACGGCCGCACCCATACAACCCGCAATTCGATGACCCTGGTGGACGCCCTGCTGCCGCGGGACGTGCCGTTGTTCCTTCATCACGACGGCCAATTTGGGTCCGTGCATGATTTGATCATTGGGACGTTGACGGGGCGTAATTACGGCTGGAAACCAAGCGAGTACGCCACGGCGGTGCATCATATTGCGAGCATTATCCGCAACGATGACGGTATGGGTTACCTGGCTCTCATGGCGCGGGACAGCCGTTTCGCGATCGAACTGCCGGGCGAAACCGCCTACGCAAATATTTTTTCGGGATTCAACAGTTATCAGGGCAATTTCCTGTATGATCCCCGCACGCTGACCGCCGATCTGATTTCGCCGCAGTATTGGCTGGATATGCGAGGGACCGCCGCGAGCGATGAACAAATCCTCGATAACGTCGCCAACTTGATTGAGGCATATTTGAGAAACCTGTTTTTTTCGCAGGCGACGAACGGGGTGGATTTTGTAGGTCAGGGAACGCCGATTTTCAACGGCTCGCCGTTTGATGTTTTCCTGATAAAAAACCAACTGCCCCAGATTCCGGCGACCAACGAGACCTCCGCGCAATATGCCCAGCGCTTGCTTCAGTTGGTGAATCAACTCTCGAATCCAAGATACGTCACGGACCCGGCTGACGGCGCATTTTCCACCCAGGTTCAAACCTTTCGCTTTGGGGCCAAGGAATTGGAGGGATTGAAGATTTTTTTGAGGGACAAAAGTTTTAAGCGCAACGGATTCAATCCCAATGTGGGCAATTGCGCCGCGTGTCATTCCCTCCCGGCCTTCACGGATTTTATTTTTCACAACACGGGAGCGAGCCAGGAGGAATACGATGCCGTCCATGGCGGCGGTTCATTCAGGAAATTGGCGGTGCCGGATTTGGCGACGAGGCTGGCCAATTATGACTCGTATCTGCCGCCGACTCCGAATCATCCGAACGCGACCGGGATATTTGAATCGCAGCCATCCAAAACCCAAGCGGGTGCCGCCGATCTGGGTTTGTGGAATGTTTACGCCAACCCTGATTTTCCCGCGCCACAACCGGGGCTTATACAAATTCTGCCGCTATTGATGGGGTTGACCACGCCGCAAATTGGAAGCGCGAAACTGAGCGAGGCCCAGCAGTTTTTCATCGCTGGCTCGAATGGCGTGCCGGGCAGCGTTTGTTACGTTCTGGCTTCAGATAATCCGATGTCGCCCATGGCCAGCTGGGAAATCGTTGCGACCAACACCTTTGATCAGCAGGGGCGTTTCAGCACGAGCATTCCCGTCTCCTCCGAAAACGCGCAGGTATTTTTCCGGCTGTCGCTGCAATTGCCGGCGCCCGCCGACGTGTTGCCGCTCACGCTGGCGCGCTTTAAAACACCGAGCGTGCGGGATCTGGGCCATTCGGATCCTTACCTGCACACCGGCCGGATCAATTCGCTCGAGGATGTGATCCGTTTTTATCAGACCTTTTCGAGCAAGGCCCGGGCGGGCGGCGTCAGAAATGCCGATCCGGAATTGCGCAATATATTTTTGGATGATTCCGCCATTGCGCCACTGGCCGCTTTTTTGCGTTCGCTGAACGAAGATTATACGGATTAGGGATTTCACTGACGGCGTAGCGGTGAATAAAGGCTTTTGGTGAGGACATCGCGCCGCGTCCAGCGGCGCGAGCGGGAATGGCACGTATTGATTGCATGATTCCGTCCGCTGAACGCGGACGGAACGCCGCAGCGCGGCGTCCTTACCCACCGATTTGTTCCAGCGCCAGGAGAACATTTTCGCCGCGACCTCGCGGGAAGAAATCTCAGTTCACTTCCAATTCGTCCTTGGTGGGGAATTTGGGAAATGGTTTGTGCGGTTCGGTTTGATACCAGAAGGCGACGGACGCAATATCGTCCTGCAATTGAAGATAACGCCCTTCGGATTTCCAGCCCAACGCCTGGATAGTCACCTTCAAGTCTTTTTCAAACCGGACCGGGTCCGTGATGTGCCAGCGGTATAACCCGAAGCGCTGTTGTGAGTCGTAGAGGCCGTCGGGACGAATCACTTGCGCGAGGCCGCTGTAGGGCGTGGAAAATTCCGTATAGCGTCCCGCCTTTCCGTCGGGATGGGTTTCGAAATCATATGAACCGCAAAAGTAATCTTCCGTGCCGGTGCCGCAAATGGTCGGAAACTGTTTATCGCCATCCAGAAAAAATTTGATTTCGCCCTCACCCCACCAACCGCGGTTGTGAGAGCCCCACGCGAGATAGGTGCCGACGTATTGGCCCTTGCCTTCCACGCCGTCGAGAATCGTGTAAAGCCCTTTGGTCTTCAACGGATTTTCGCGGCGGAATTGGGCGTGAAAATAGGCGGCATCCGCCGGCACCGACGTGAGCGTGTAGTTGATCTGGTAATAAATTGTCATCGGGCTGTCGTCGATGTTCTCCAGGGTGATTTTGCATTTTTTGTGGAAGGGCATTTGCCAGTAGCAATTGAACGCGCTGCCTGGGTTGACGCACACTGGCAGCGAACTGATCTGGCAATATCTTCCCCAGCCGCACGCAAAGAAATCGCCCATGGGACATTCGACCGACGGGTCGGTCTCGTCGTCCCAATAAAAGCGAAGGATATAAAGACGCGTTTTGTCGAGCGGCGCGGGCGTCATCCAAATTTGCTGGATGACTCCCGAGCCGGAAATTTCCGCGAGTGTGAACGTGGAATGCGCGGGGACGTGCGCGTAAGGAGAAAGCTTCCAGCCCTGGCCCAATTCGCGCGCGGCGCCTTTGGCCGGGCCGTCGGTGGACATCCCGGCCTTGCCCTTCTCGCCGGTGAAATTTTCGGGGCTGATGGAGCGGGTTTGCGCGTCGGAAACACGATACAAATTGCCGAGGTTCAGATTGAGCCCGTCAAAGGGCGCGTCATCAGCGAGGAGCGCGGTGGGAATGCAGAGTGAAAGCAACAGGATGAGGGTTCGAGTGAATGTTTTCATTAGGTACCTTTCATTGATTAAACGGCCCAGGGCGATATTCACGGTGAGCCGTGATTTTATGGGATTGAAATGAAGGAGCAACAAATTAAGTGGCTCCCGAAAGATTTGGATTGGATGGAAGCGCTTGCATTAGGAGATTTGCCGGCGGGACGCCGGCGCTCCCAGGGCCGATTTTTCCAACTTGGAACCGGCAGGCGGGATGCCTAAACTTTGCGAATGGCAAACACGTTTGGGAATCTGTTCCGCATCACCACCTGGGGCGAATCTCATGGCGGCGGTGTGGGCGTGGTCGTAGACGGCTGCCCGCCGCGGCTGGCTCTTACGGAAGCGGACATCCAGCCGGATTTGGATCGCCGGCGGCCCGGGCAATCGAAAATTGTCACGCCCCGCAAGGAAGCGGACCGGGTGCAGATTCTCTCCGGCACTTTCGAAGGCAAAACGCTCGGCACCCCGATTTCCATGTGGGTGCGCAATGAAGACGCGCGGCCGGAAGCCTACAGCGAGATGGCCACGAAATTCCGGCCGTCGCATGCGGATTACACGTACCAGGCGAAATACGGCATTCGCAACTGGCAGGGCGGCGGGCGCACCAGCGCGCGGGAAACCATTGGCCGCGTGGCTGCCGGCGCTGTTGCCAAAAAATTGTTGCGCGAACGTTACGGCGTGGAAGTTCTGGCGTTCGTGAAACAGGTTCAGAAAATTTCAGCCAATGTTGATGCCGAAAAAGTGAAATTTGCGGATATTGAGTCGAACATCGTTCGCTGCCCGGACGCGGCGGCGGCGGAAAAAATGATTCGCCTGATTGAAAAAATGCGCCGGGTGGGCGATTCGGTGGGCGGCACTGTCGAAGGCGTGGCGCGCGGGGTGCCGACGGGCTGGGGCGAACCTGTGTTTGACCGACTGGAAGCGGATCTCGGCAAGGCGATGTTGAGTTTGCCGGCGTCGAAGGCGTTTGAAATCGGCTCCGGTTTTTCGAGCATCCTGCTCACCGGCACGCAGCACAACGATGCGTTTCGCTCGAAGGGCGGCAAAGTGTTTACCACCACGAACCGTTCGGGCGGCATTCAAGGCGGCATTTCCAACGGCCAAACGATTTATTTTCGCGTGGCCTTCAAACCGGTCGCCACTGTCTTGCAGGAGCAGGACACGGTGGATGTTGATTTCAAAAATACGACGCTTAAGGCCAGAGGTCGTCACGATCCCTGCGTGCTGCCGCGCGCGGTGCCGATGGTGGAGGCGATGACCGCATTGGTGCTAATTGACCATGCGCTGCGCCATAAAGCGCAGTGCGAATGAGCGCCCCACTCAACAAAGCGGTTTTAGGAGCGCCTTATCGCAAACGGAGCGCGAGACGAAAGCTATGCTTTTGGGCGGCGGGTCTCCTGCTCTGCTACACGATTGCCGGGTTTTTCATTTTGCCGCCGGTCATTCGCTCGGTGGCCGCAAAAAAAATGTCCGAGCAACTCGGCCGCGAAGTGAGTATTCAGCAAGTGAAGCTGAACCCGTTCACGTTTTGCGCCACTGTCCGCGGATTGCTCATCAAGGAAAAAAACGGCGAGCCCTTTGTTTCGTGGGATGAAGTGTTCGTGAATTTTCAGCTCGCCTCCTTTTTCGGGCATCCGTGGGTGTTCAAGGAAATCCGGACTTCGGAACCGTCCATTCGCGTGCAGATGAACGGCGATGGGACGTTTAATTTCTCCGACATCCTGGCGAAATTTTCCACGAACGCGCCGCCCAAGGCAGCCCCCGGACCCGCCAAACAACTTGCAGTGCGAATCGATCAAATTGATATCGCCGGAGCAACCCTGTCCCTGAAGCGCGGCGAGCCGGACTCCAATACGCTCGCGGCGGCCGTTTCCGCCCCGATGGCAAAAGCGCCGGAAACCACCAATACGACTGATGCGATTATTTTGTTGCTGCAGTCCGTCACGAATGGTTTTGCTGCGTTCTCGCAAATCACCAATTCGTTCGCGGCGACGGTCGGCTCTCTTTGCGTGAGCAATTGCACCGTTCAACTGGAAGACCTCGCCAACCCGCGCCCGGCGCGCCTCACGTTGAACCAAATTACAGTCAACGCCACGAATCTCTCGAATCTGCCGCTCACCAATTTCACTGCGGCGTTGTCGCTGCGCTGGAACACGAACGGCACGCTTCATTCTGAAATCAACGCCTCGCTCGCGCCGCCCTCCGCAGACATTCACCTGGCATTTTCCAATATCGAGTTGCATCCGCTGGATCCGTATCTCGATTCGCGGCTCAGCGTATTCATCATCGGCAGCAAGCTCGGCATGGATGGGCAGATTCGGTTGCGGGCGCCGAATGGCTCACTGCCCGAGGTCACGTTCACCGGCGATACCTGGCTCAATGATTTCAATACGGTGGACGGCGTGCTCGGCGAACCGTTGTTGAAGTGGGATTCCATCCATATCTCCGAAATCAACGCCGGGCTGAATCCTCCGGAGGTCGCGATCAAAACAATTTCCGTGAATGGCTTTTATGCGCGGCTGATTATTGAAACGAATCGCACGATCAATTTGCTGGCGGCATTGAAGATTTCCAGCACCAATGCTTCTCCCGACGGCGGGACCCAAATTTCCGCGGCGGATACTAAAGCGAAAAAATCCCTGCTGGCAGGCGATACAGTGATTTCTACAAACGCGCTGGCCGAATTGCCGTTAAAGAAATTTTCCGTGGGCAGCATAGTCATCACCAACACGAGCGCGAATTTCACGGATCGTTCCGTGAATCCCAACGTCAACATGGCGGTCAATCAGATCAGCGGAACCATCGCGGGCATTTCCTCGGAGGACTTGCAGCACGCGGACGTGAACCTGCACGCGAAGGTGGACAACGTCGGCCCGGTGGAAATCACCGGCGCCATCAACCCCTTCAGCAAGGACCAGACGAATGAAATTAAGATCGCGGTGAATGACGTGGATTTGACCGCCGCCAGCCCTTATTCGGGAAAATTTGCGGGCTATCGCATCGCGAAAGGAAAATTGAGCATGGCGCTGGCGTATCATTTGCATGGGCGCAGCCTGAAGTCGGAGAATGTCATCACGCTCGACCAGTTTACCTTTGGCGAAAAGGTGAACAGCCCGGATGCGACGCATCTGCCGGTCAAGCTGGGTATTGCGGTGCTGAAGGATCGCAATGGGAAAATCGTGCTCGATGTGCCGATCGACGGCAGCCTCGACGATCCGCAATTTCGTCTGCACAAAGTGATCGTGCGCGCGCTCTGGAACGTGGTGGAGAAAGCGATCACGTCGCCCTTTGCCGTGCTGGGCTCGATGTTTGGCGGGAAGGGCGAGGAAATCAGTTACCAGGATTTCACGGCGGGCAGCACGGATTTGACGCCGGCGAGCAAGGAAAAGCTCGATGTGCTGGTCAAGGCGCTTTACGAGCGGCCGGGTTTGCAACTGGAAATCTCCGGCAGTGTGGATACCAACGCGGATACCGGTGGCTTGCGCGCGGTCATGTTGGAAAAAGAATTGCGCGCGCAAAAATGGCAGGCGCTGCGCAAGACGGATCGCGAAGCGGTGACGCCGGATCAAGTGGTCGTCACCGCGGAGGAGCGCCCGGAACTTATCAAAAAACTTTATGCTGACGCTCTCGCGAAGGGGCTGATACTGACCTCTTCGAATGGCGCTCCAAACGGATTACCCATCAGCCAACCGACTGCGCCCAAAAGAACTGTGGAACGGGGCGCATCGCAGTTGATGACCAGGGAAACGGCTCCAGCGGCGAGACCGCAGGCTGTGGCACCAGCCACATCCACCGCGACGGACCCGATGGAACTGGCTTTGTTAAATAGTATCCAGGTGGGAAGCGACGATTTTCAGACGCTGGCGTCGCAGCGCGCGAAAGCCGTGCGGGAATATATTCTGCAGAGCGGCAAAGTGGAGGCCGGACGTCTTTTTCTTACCGAAAACAAAGCCGCCGGTTTGAAAACCGACGGCTCGCGAGTTTATCTTCAGCTTCAGTAACGCTACGATTACTTTGACGAAGCGACTGCCAGGTATTTGGAACGCAAGACAACCAGGCTGGCGAAACCCATTCCCAGGAGCAGCACGGTCGTGCCGCCATCCGGTACGCTACGCGGGATATTCGGGCCATTCGGAATCACATAATCCTGGCCGGGACCGGTGACCGCGATCAAATCGGCGGCTGTGGCCGTGGGATTATTATTCACCCAGGTCAGCATATCGGCAGCGCCATAATCAGGACTTGAATCAAGCTGGAAATTCGAACCACCAACCAAATCCCAGATCGCGATTTGCAATCCCGCGGCATTTTGATTGTTCAGAGTGGGCGAATAGTATTGGGCCCACAATTGCTCAATTTTCAACGCCGTCGCTGCTCCCATGGGACCACCCGGGGATTTTGGGCCGACGCCGAGCGATTCTGAATTGTACGCCTGGGGTCCAGAGATGCTCCAATGGAACGGATCGATGCAAAAGCCCTGCTCGGCGGTGCCGTTCACGAGCAAATTAACCGTTCCGGCATAAACCCATTGCGTTCCGAGTGTGGAACTTGTGATTTGGACAACCTCGTTGGCGCCAATTCCAGTTTCCTGAACGGTGACCGGAACCGCGGCGGCCTGGAAGATTCCCATGCCCGTGAAACCGAGGACAGCTACCCAGATTTTCCCCGGGATAAGTGTCCGTAACTTACTGATACACATATTTTTACTCATAAGAGCTAATTAGCCATTTCGATGCCAAAGTCATTACTGCGGGGAACGTCAAGCGACTATGACGTTACAAATGGCCATTTATATCATTTTGAGCGGTGCGGAGAATGGCCGGTGACACGCCCTGGAGAGACGAGAATCCGTAAATAATCCCGACGTCGATAAAGAATTCCGACGTTGGAGAGAGGTTTTAAGTTGCGGGCAATACTTACGGCAGAAGTGAAATGCACGGCCCGCGTGAGGCGCGCAGATTTTTATTTCGGCTGGAATATCATCTCAAAAAGATAGCTCCCGCCAAAAATCCAGATCGCCGCCGCGAGCGCGATGTAAGGTCCGTAGGGCAAGCGCGAGGACCACTCGCGTTTTCTCATCACAATCAGCGCGATGCCCACGGCGGAGCCGATGATGGAACTGACCATCAGCGAAAAAATCACCGCTTTCCACCCGAGAAACGCGCCGATGGCGCCCATGAATTTTACGTCGCCGAAACCCATCGCTTCCCTGGGCAGAATGACCTCGAGAGCCGCCGCTTCCATGTGGGGCACCTGCTCCGGGTTGAACTCCTCGTCGCCGATTTGCAGTTTTTGCGGTGTGAGCCGGACGTGCACGTCGCGATAGCAGCGGTCGGCCAGTTCCAGGGTTTGCGCGTGCAAGGTGACGACATCGGACCGGCGATAAAACAATTCCTCGTATGGGATTTCCGTGCCCTCGAGATAAACGCCGGTTTCACTGAAAATAATCGTCTGGCCGGGTGGCACTTCGATTTTCTGGCGTCCAAAAAACAATTTGCCGAGCCGCAAGATGGAGTAAATCAGCCCGGCTCCGGCGATGATGCCCAGGAGACTTTCCTTGATGCCGCCGAGCAAGGAATCCTGGTCATGCAGACGCCACAAAAAAATAGAAATCACAAATCCCACCATCATGCCGCCAATGGTGATTTCATCCGGGATGATGAAGTGCTCGAAATCGATGAACGTGGAAACGATTAATCCGCTAAGGAACAGGCAATAAACCAGCGTCAACGCCACGGATTGCCGGCCAAAGAGGGTCCAGCAACTGAGGAACAACAGGCCGGTCAATAATTCGACGAAAAAATAGCGCGCGGAAATCGGCGCGCCGCAGTTTCGGCATTTGCCGCGCAGCGACAACCAGGTGACGAGCGGGATATTCAGATACCAGGGGATGGAATATTTGCAATGTGGACAATGCGAGGGGGGCGAAACGATGCTTTGGCCGAGCGGCAGGCGATGAATGCAAACGTTCAAAAAGCTCCCGATGTTGCAGCCAAAGACAAAAAAGACCAGCGACCAGAAATGAAACGGCACGCGCGACCAGAGGTCGGGGTCAAAGATATTCGCCGTCACACCGGTGCCCAAAGTCCAAAGTCCAAAGTCCAAAGTTGCGTGTGTGTGCATTAGTTGGCTTTTGACTCTCCGCCGACGGACTGTGGACCGTGGACCGTGGACTGTGGACTGTCTTTATAGACTTCCTTGATCAGCGCCTGGCGCATGAGGTCGACGGGGGCGGGCTGGCCGGTCCAGATTTCCAACGCTTTTGCGCCCTGGTAAAGCAACATGCCGAGGCCGTTGGACACGCGGCTGCCGCCCGCTTTTGCGGTTTGCAAAAGCAGGGTTTCCGCCGGCCGATAAATCATGTCGTAAACCGCATGGGCCTGACGCAACGAAAATTGTTTGCTGTCCACGGGCAATGGGTCATTCGGCGAAAGACCGATGGAGGTGGCGTTGACGCACAAATCCACTTCGCCGCGCGGATAGCCCACTTGAATTTTCACGTTCAAATGGCGGCGGCGGATTTCGGCGGCGATGGCACTGGCCTTGGAATGGGTCCGGTTCACCAAAAACAATTCGCCCACGTTTTCCGCGGCAAGCTTTAATGCAGCCACGCGCCCCGCCCCGCCCGCGCCCAGCAACAATACGCGCGCACCGGCCAGTTCGAAGCCCAAGTCCTCGCGCAGCGAACGCGTGATCGCCTCGGCGTCGGTATTGAAACCTTGCGTGCGGATTTTGTCCGGCTGCGCCTCGCCGAATTGATAGATGGGCAGCCAGGTGCCATTTTTATCACGGCCTTCAATGCGAATCGTGTTCACCGCGCCCCACATTTTCACGGAGTCGTCGAACACATCCACGAAATCCACCGCGAGGAGCTTGTGCGGGACGGTGAGATTCAGGCCCACGAGGCGCATCGCTTTGGCGCCTTCGATGGCGGTGCGCAGGTTTTCGGGGGCGACTTCGCAGGCGATATAACGCCAGTTCAAACCGAGCGCGGCCATCCCGGCATTCTGCATCGCGGGCGAGGCGGAATGTTTGATGGGAAATCCATACACTGCGCAGATGCGAGTGCTGGCGTTGATTGGATTTGCGAACTCATCAGGCACCCGGAGGTTATAGTTCAGCGGCAGTGAAAGTTCAAAGCCCAAAACAGGGTGTGTTCCCTGACGGACGCATATCAAAACAAAATTTGTATATCAATAAAATCGTAGCTTGCTCACGTCTGCCACTACATTTTTGGGGTGGACAGCCTTTGTCCCAGGCAATTTTTTAAGGTGTCCGTAATGTTTTCTTTTGCCTGCTTCGCCGTGCGGAGTAGAATTATGAAGACCGATTATGCCCGCGGCAAATATCATCGAGTTACGACAGCTCCTGGCGGCACGATTCCCCGGATTGCGTATGAAGGCGGACGCGTTGTCCGCCGCGAAACACGCTTTCTGGCCCACGGGTCTGCCGCAACTGGATGAACCGTTGCGCGGCGGCCTCGCCCGGGGCGCGCTGACGGAAGTGACCGCGGAACAACACGGGTCGGGCAGCACACTGCTCCTGACGGCGCTGATTCATCAGGCGCTGCATGAAAATAAATTCGTGGGGGTCATCGATGGGCAGGATTCGCTGGATGTGACGCAGTTGGGAGAAGATTTATCGCGCCTGCTCTGGGTGCGCTGCCGTTCGGCGGAAGAGGCATTGAAAGCCGCCGATCTGCTGCTGCGCGATGGCAATCTGCCCTTGGTGTTGCTGGACCTCGTTTCCAATCCCGCGGCCCAGCTTCGCAAAATTCCCGCGACGACGTGGTATCGCTTCCAGCGGCTTATCGAGCAGACTTCGACGGTGTGTGCCATTTTCACGCCGCGGGTGATGGTTGCGCCGGCGCAGGCGCGGATCGCGTTGCGTTCGCGTTTTTCGCTGGCGGCACTGGAGCGCGAGCCGGGGGAACTTTTGAGCGAATTAAAGGTTGAGATTGCCGAAGCGCGGCACGCGGGAGAAAGCGGAGAATTGGAATCACAATTCGCCTGAGGCTGGTATGCGACCCCACCGAAGCCCTCACATCTGCTCTTTCCCGTCCGAGGGGGAGAAGAAGTTAAATTGAAAATGTTCGCGGTTATTTTCATTCCCAATTTTTCCCTGCAAGCCGTGCTGCGGCATGAGCCGGAATCGCGCGCGCGCGCGGTGGCGCTGGTGGATCCGAAATTGCCCAAACCGATTCTCGTTCAATTGACCCCGGCGGCGCGGGCTTGCGGCGTGTGCGAAGGTTTGACGCCCAGCCAGGCGATGGCGCGTTGCGGTGAACTCATCATCAAACCTCGTTCGCCAGCGCAGGAGGAATCCGCCACGGAAATTTTGCTGCAAACCGCCTATGCTTTTTCGCCGGGCATCGAAGCGACAGCGCCCGGTGTTTGCACGATAGAATTAAAGGGCCTAGGTTTTCGCTTCGATGACCATGCCCTGGAACCATGGGCGGGTAAACTGGCTGAGGTGCTGGCGCAATTTCATCTTGAGGCAAAAGTGGGGCTGGCGGCGACGCCGGAACTGGCGTGGCTGGCGGCGCGCGCGGGAAATCCGGTTTTAGCCCTCTCCATAAGCCCTGAACAGGAGACGGAAGAAGTTGTTCCAGCGTTTCCCGATGAGAACCATGGCAGAACTTTCGAATCGTTTCCGATCTCCGCTCTCGAACCGCCATCCGAAATTCTCGAAATCCTGCGGCGTTGGGGCATTCAAACAATCGGTGAGTTGCTCGCACTTGGTAAAGACAACGTCGCCGAGCGACTGGGGCCGGCGGTGGTGGAATTGTTCAACCGCGTCTCGCCCGATTCCCCGCGACCGTTGAAGCTGGTGGCGCCCGCGGAGGAATTCGCGGAGCAAATGGAATTCGAAAACGAAGTCGAGACCGTCGAGCCGCTGCTATTTGCGCTGCGCCGTTTTGTCGAACAACTTTCACGCCGGCTGGAATTGATTTACCTGGTGGTCGCGGAATTTCAGTTGCAACTCGGTTTGTCCTCGGGTCTGAAATACGAGCGCGTGTTCAAAATTCCCGCGCCGACGGGCAGGATCGAAATTCTTTTTCGAATGCTCCAAACGCATCTGGAAACTGTGCGGACGGATTCACCAATTATCTCCCTGTGTCTCATCGCAAAACCCAGTCAGCCGGAATCACAACAGTTCGGTTTGTTCGAGAGCACTTTGCGCGATCCCAATCAATTCGCCGAAACCCTCGCGCGGCTGACCGCGCTTGCGGGACCAGACCGTGCGGGCACACCGGAATCAATCTCCGGCTACAAGCCGGATTCATTTCGCATGAGCGTTTCAGGATTTAGATCCCATAACGAAAAGACGCTTCTCGCTGATGGTGGCACGGCACGTCACTCCGCGCGCGCCGCAAAATCGGCCACCAACGGCACGCACGGAGTGACGCCCCCAACCATCAAAGGACGGAGCGAGAGTGATGTCGGATTACGACTTCGCCGTTTTCGCCCTCCCCTGCCCTCGCACATTGAACTGCGCGACGGCAAACCCACACTGCTGCGGAGTCATGTATTCATTGGCCCCATCACCGAAACACGCGGGCCGTTTTACGGTTCCGGGAATTGGTGGGATGTGAACAAATGGGCACGTGAAGAGTGGGACATTGAAACTTCGGATGGTTCGTTGTTCCGAATTTTCCGTTCGAGCGAAGGCGATTTCGTGGAAGGGGTTTATGACTGAATACGTCGAACTCCATTGTCGCAGCGCGTTTAGTTTTTTGCGCGGAGCTTCCACGCCGGAGCAACTTGCCAAACAGGCGGCACAGTTGCAAATGCCCGCGGTAGCACTTTGCGACCGGGACGGCGTTTATGGGGCGCCGCGATTTTTTTCCCAGGCCCGCGAACTGGGCATCCACCCCGTTGTGGGCGCGGAATTGACGATGGAGGACAGCACCATTCTGCCCGTGCTGGCGCAATCGCGAGCCGGCTACGAAAATCTTTGCCAATTGCTGACGCGCGCGCATTTGCGGAATGAAAAGGGAAAATGCAGTGTGCGCTGGGAGGAGTTGCCGGAGTTCGCGGAAGGTTTGGTGGCGCTGGCGGCGCAACCGGTGTTGCAGGCCGTGGAACGGCTCCGTGCCATCTTTTGCCACGACAATATTTTCATCGAAATCCAGCGGCATTGCATTCGCGGCGAGGAGCGCGCCAATAAAGCGCGCGTGGATCTGGCGCGCCATTTCGGCCTGCCGTTGCTGGCGACCAATGGGGTGCTTTATGCTTCTCACGCCGAACGCCCTATCCTGGACGTGTTCACCTGTATCCGGAATCACACGCATCTGGATGCGGCCGGGACGTTGCTGGAGCAAAATGCCGAGCGGCATTTGAAAAGCGCGGCGCAAATGCGCGAGTTGTTTCGCGATTTGCCGGAAGCGATTGAAAATACCGTTCGCCTGGCGGAGCGATTGAATTTCACGCTGGAGGATCTGGGTTATGAATTTCCCGCCTATCCGGTCGAAGCGGGAGAAACAATGGACAAGGTGTTGCGCGAAAAAGCCTTTGCCGGCGCCATAAAGCGCTACGGGAGAATTCCGCACAAAGTCCGCACGCAACTCGAACAGGAACTCAAGCTGATAGAAAAACTGAAGGTCGCCGGCTATTTTCTCATCGTTTGGGACATCATCGAATTCTGCGGTGAAAAAGACATCATGGCGCAGGGGCGCGGCAGCGCGGCGAACAGCACGGTTTGTTTTTGCCTGGGAATCACGGCGGTCGATCCCCTCAAATTCGAAACCCTCTTTGAGCGTTTCCTGACGGAAGGCCGCAAGCAGTGCTGGCCGGACATCGACATTGATTTGCCGAGCGGCGAGCGGCGCGAGAAGGTGATCCGGGAAATTTATCAGCGCTATGGAAAACACGGCGCGGCCATGACGGCCAATGTCATCACCTATCGCGGACGCAGCGCGGCGCGGGAAGTCGGCAAGGCGCTGAATCTTTCCAGCGACGTGTTGAACCGTTTTTCAAACCTTTACGCCAACGGCGATTTTCCGCACACGCTTGATTTGCCCGCGCAGATGGAGAAATCCGGCCTTCCCAAAACCCACCCGCGCGCTGAAGCGTTTGCCTGGCTTTGCAACAGCATCAAAGGTTTGCCCCGCCACTTGGGCCAGCATTCCGGTGGCATGATTATTTGTGAGGCGAAACTCAATAAAATTGTCCCGCTCGAAAATGCCTCCATGCTGGGCCGCGTCGTGGCGCAATGGGACAAGGATGATTGCGAGGCGCTGGGAATCATCAAAGTGGATTTCCTCGGCCTCGGCATGATGTCCGTTCTGCAGGATGCGGTGAAGCTGACTTACGAAACGGGCCGTCCCATCGATCTGGCGAACCTGCCAAAAGATGACAGCAAATCCTACCAACTCATGCGGCGAGCAGACACCATCGGGCTTTTTCAAATCGAAAGCCGCGCGCAAATGGCCACGCTGCCGCGGCTGAAGCCAACCAAATTTTATGATCTCGTGATTGAAGTTGCCATCGTGCGCCCCGGACCTATCCAGGGCGATTTGATGCACCCTTATCTCAAGCGCCGAAAGCAAGTGGAGGAAGGCGCGGATGCTGATGAAATGTCTTATTACCATAAAGACTTAAAACCAGTACTTAGGCGCACGCTCGGGATTCCTTTGTTCCAGGAACAGATGTTAAAAATGGCGATGGTTATGGCGGATTTCACCGGCGCCGAGGCGGAGGAATTGCGCAGCGCTTTAAGTTTTCATCGTTCCCAGGAAAAAATGGAACGGGTGAAAATCAAATTACGCGAGGCGATGCGGCGCAAAGGGCATCCGGAAACATTGATTGAAGAAATCATCAAAACGGTCAGTTCCTTCGCGCTCTATGGTTTTCCAGAATCGCATGCGATTAGTTTTGCGCATCTGGCCTACGCCTCGGCTTATCTCAAGGCCCATCGCGCGCCGGAATTTTACACGAGCCTGCTGAACAATCAGCCAATGGGATTTTATTCGTCCGCCACGTTGATCAAGGACGGCCAGAGGCATGGTGTGAAATTTCTTCCGGCCTGCGTCATGCGATCAGGGTGGGATTGCGCGATTGAAGGTGTGGAGGAGGCATCTCGTCCGCACGGTGAACTGGCCGGCGAGACGCCGGCGCTCCCAGGGCATCCCATTCGCCTGGGGTTGTGCGTGGTTAAAACTTTGAGCGGCACGGGTGCGAAACGGCTGGTCGAGGAACGAAACAAAAAGCCCTTCGTTTCGCTCATCGATTTCAAACGGCGCGCTCGGCTGAACAAGGATGAATTGCGGACGCTCGCTGAAATCGGAGCGCTGAATTGCTTTGCGACGCATCGGCGGGAGGCATTGTGGGAAGTGGAAAAACCGTTGCGCCAGGATGATTTGTTTGAGGGCAATACGGCGGCGGACGTCACAGCCACTTCCACCATAGCGGCGGTCACAGACCGCCGCTACAGTCCGCTGGCGCCGATGAGTTATCCCGAGCGCATCCAGGCGGATTTTGCCGGGATGCAACTGACTACCGGGGCGCATCCGATGGCTTTGCCGCGTTCCCGACTGCAGGGAATTTTGCGCGCGGCGGATTTGCCGGGGGCAAAACATGGCAGCACGGTGCGCATCGCCGGGAATGTCATCTGCCGCCAGCGGCCCGGCACCGCCAAAGGATTTGTTTTTGTGAGCCTCGAAGACGAGACTGGCATCAGCAATGCGATCGTCACGCCGCCGATGTTTGAAGCGAACCGACTGGTGATTACGGAAGAACCATTTCTGGTCATTGAGGGGCGGTTGCAACACGCCAACGGTGTTACTCACGTGAAGGCGCAACACATCGAACGGCTGCCGTATGACCCGGCGGTGGCGAGCCGGTCTTACGATTTTCATTGAGTGGCCGGCGACACGCCGGCGCTCCCGGGCGCGAGCGTGAATGGCACGTATCCGCCCGCATGATTCCGTCCGCTGAACGCGGACGTGACGCCGCAGCGCGGCGTCCCTACCTCCACTTTCCTCTCGCGGCGCGCAGCCGCTTCAGCGTAGTCCGTGAATGACTTTTGCAACTTTTTTCAAGTCTTCGATAAAGCGGGCCATTTCGGCGTGGCGGGTTTCATCGTCGGGCGCGCGCAAAATTGACGAGGGATGAACAGTGGCCACAACGTGATCGGCCAGCGGCGATTCGACAAACTCTCCGCGTTGCTGGCTCACGCGAAATTCTTTTCCCAACAACGCCTGTGCGGCGGTCGCGCCGAGGCATACCAGCACTTTCGGTTTCAAAACTTCCAATTCCGCCTCTAACCACGGACGGCAGGCGGCGATTTCGCGGCCGCTCGGTTTTTTGTGGAGGCGCCGTTTGCCTTTGGGTTCCCATTTGAAATGTTTCACGGTGTTCGTCACATAAACTTCATCGCGTTGGATGCCGGCTTCGACGAGGGCTTTGTCCAAAAGTTTTCCCGCGGGTCCGACAAACGGTTTGCCCGCCAGGTCTTCGTCGTTGCCCGGCTGTTCGCCGACGAAAATAACCCTGGCGCGGCGCGAACCTTCGCCGAAAACCGTTTGCGTCCCAGTCTTCCACAACGGACACGCGCGGCAATCACCGGCGGCTTCCTGGAGTTTTTTGATGGTGGGCCGGGGTGGGATTAATGGAGCCGCGTTGCCAAATTTGGCCTCCCGTGCTCTTGCGGAAGCCGCAGTTTTACCGGCAAAACGTGGCGTCATGATCAACGCTGATTCGTCCGGGCGCGAAAGACAAGTAGGGCGATTTACTTCCAGTGCGAAGCAGCCAGGGGACACGGCGGGCTTTTGAATTGCGCCTTTCGGCCCTTCGCCTAGCATTCGGCTTATGCGAGAATTCTCACGTGTTTTGAAAACCGTCCGGATGATGGTTATGGCGGGCGCGTTGTTGGCTTTATGGCCCGCCGGGGCGGCGGATATCACGCCGGAACCAAAACCAGAACCCGCCGTCAAACCGGCAATTGAAACCGCGGTGCCCGCCAGCGCCGATACGAATTTTGACACAGTGGCAAATTCGGTGGTGAAAATTTTTTCCACGGTGCGCTACCCGGATGTTTTCAAGCCGTGGACCAAGGAAGCCCCCACTTCCGTGACGGGCAGCGGCGTGGTGATCGAAGGCAAACGGATTCTATCGAATGCCCACGTGGTCATGTACGCGAGCGAGGTGCAAATCCAGGCGAACCAGTCGGGCGATAAAATCGCGGCCACTGTGGAGGCGATTGCCCCAGGCATCGACCTCGCGGTGTTGAAATTGGAAGACAAGACGTTTTTTGACACGCATCCGCCGCTGGCACAGGCAAAGATGTTGCCGGAAATCAAGGACGCTGCGATGGTGTACGGTTATCCGGAAGGAGGCATGAGCCTGTCGATCACGAAAGGCATCGTCTCGCGAATCGAATTTGCGCCTTATAATTTCCCGGTCATGGGATTGCGCATTCAACTGGACGCGGCGATCAACCCTGGCAACAGCGGCGGTCCGGCGGTCGTAGGTGACAAGATGATCGGGCTCGCGTTCAGCAAACTGACAGATGCGGACAATATCGGTTACATTATCCCGTCGGAAGAGATTGATTTATTTTTGGAAGACCTGAAAGACGGCCGCTACGATGGCAAGCCGGCGTTGTTTAGTGATTTCCAACCTTTGGCGAACCCCGCGCTGCGATCGTTTCTCAAGCTCGACAAGTCCGTGCAGGGGATTGTGGTGCACGACCCGAACAACGAAGACCCGGCCTATCCGTTGAAGGAATGGGACGTGATCACAAAAATTGGCGATACGCCGGTTGATGACGAGGGGATGATCAAGCTCGGGCCGAATCTGCGCGTGCATTTCCGCTACCTTGTGCAAAAGATTGCGAAAGACGGCAAGGTGCCGCTCACTCTCGTTCGCGACGGAAAGGAAATGACCGTGGACGCGCCGGTTTCTCCCGACCTTCCGATGATAATGCCCGACCTGGACGGAAAATATCCGTCCTATTTCATCTACGGGCCGATGGCGTTTTCCAAGGCGAGCGCGACATTCACCCGCAATTTCCTGACGGGCGCGCGCGGAGGGCGATTTGCGGTCTGGTTTAGCACGATGGGCAGTCCGCTGCTCGCGCGCGCTTCGGACCGGCAGGCTTTCGACGGGGAGGAACTGGTGGTGGTGCCGTCGCCGTTCTTTCCGGACAAACTGGCCACGGGTTATGCCAATCCGTATTACCAGGTGGTGAAAACAATCAATGGCGTGAAGGTCAGGAACCTGGCGCACCTGGTGGAGTTGTTGCGCGATTCCCAGGAGGAATTCATCCGGATTGAGTTTTACAATCGGTATGGCGAGACGCTGATTTTCCCACGGGAAAAAATGCTCGCCGAGACGGACGCAATCCTGACGGACAACGGCATTCGCAGCCAGGGTTCCCCGGACATGCTGGCGATCTGGAACGCGAAATCGAAAAAATAAGCGGGTAGAAGAGACTATTGGCGCCGACGAGGATTCCGCAGACGCTTCTCACTTTCGTGGAAACACAAAGCAAGCGACATACCCTGGCTTTCTGGTTTGGGGTTATTTACATCCTGGCCGGAGTGTCGTGCCATCTCCCCGACCTCGTGGCGCGCCGGGGTCAGCATTTTCTTTTTGGCGGGTTGCCGCTGACCAACATGATGCTGTTCGGCATGGTGCTCATTGTGGCGGGCATCGCCGTCGCCGCCTACGGTTTGTTTCCCGTTCAAAGCGGCGCCGAGGATCGCAGCGCGGAGTATCAACTGCACTGCCTGGACGATGCGCGCCTGACCTGGAAGCACTGGGGATTGGTGTTCGTGCTTGGCGTCGCTCTCGTAGTGGATGTGATGAAGCCCGCCACCATCGGCTTCGTGGTTCCGGGAATGCGGGTGGAATATGCCATTTCGAAAGAAACGGCGTCGCTGTTCCCCTTCTCGGCGATGCTCGGCACGACGCTCGGTTCTCTTTTTTGGGGAATGCTTGCGGACCGCCTGGGACGGCGCGGTTCCATTCTGCTGGCGTCGTTGATTTTTGTGAGCACGGGAATTTGCGGCTGCATGCCGGCTTTCAAGTGGAACGTGATCATGTGTTTCTTCATGGGGGTTTCCGCGGGCGGGCTGCTGCCGATTGTATTCGCGCTGCTGGCGGAAATCGTGCCCGCGCGGCATCGCGGCTGGCTTTCCGTGCTCGTGGGCGGGCTGGGCAGCGCCGGCGGTTACCTGGCCGCGAGCGGCGCGGCGGCCTGGTTGGAACCCATTTATAGCTGGCGAATTCTTTGGCTGCTCAACATCCCCACCGGGTTGCTCGTGATCCTGATGAGCCGGTTTATTCCCGAGTCGCCGCGTTTTCTCCTGCAACAAGGACGGGTGGAAGCAGCGAAAAAAACTTTGGCGAAGTTCGACATCGAACTGGTCCGCTCCACCGCCGCTTCGCCCGGTGAAGTGGTGAAACACTCCGCCAAACAGCTTTTTCAAAAGCCTTACGCGCTGATGACCTTTACGGTTTGTTTTTATGGAGTGGCTTGGGGATTGGTGAATTGGGGCTTTCTCACGTGGCTCCCCACCATTCTCCAGGATTATCTTCATCTTGATGGAAGGATCGCCAATCGACTGCTCGCCAAATCGGCGCTCATTGCGGTGCCCGGTTGCGCGGTCGTCGCCTTGCTCTACGGCTTTTGGAGCAGCAAACGCACGATGGTGTTGTTTGCCGTCGGGACGGCGGCGGTGCTTGGTGGATTCGCGGTGTTCAAAGGGGGAGACAGCCAGACGTTGTTCAGCCTGTTAACGGTTTTATTGTTGATTGGCTTGAGCGGGATGATTGCGATGCTGTCGCCTTACAGCGTGGAACTTTATCCAACCACATTTCGCGCCACCGGCGGCGGAGTCACCGCGAGCAGCAGCAAAGTCGGTGGCGTGGTCGGGCCATCCATGGTGGCGTTTATTCTGACTGCTTTCCCGGGCTTGTTGGTGCCGGCGTTGACGCTGGCAGTGCCGTTGCTCCTGGCTGCGGTGACGCTTTGGATTAATGGCCGCGAGACTTCCGGCCGCCGACTGGAGGAAATTAATGCGGTGGCCGCGCCGGTGGAGATTCTTAAATAGGATTATTTGGCGACTAATTCCGACAAGGCTCGATGCAGTTCGGCGGCGGATTTATAGCGTTTGACGCAATCCGGATCGCACGCGCGAAGAATCACTCCGTTCAGAGCGAAGAATTCCGCCGGCTCGGGGCTTTGAACGAGCGTGGTGGCGAGTTCGGGGAAATACGTGGGCGCGCGGCCAGTGCTCAAAACGTATAGCACCATTCCCAGCGCATAAATATCCGCCTGCACGGTGCCAGGCCGTTCCGGCGGCGGGGGCATGTAGCCGGGCGTGCCGACAAATGTCCGCTCCGCTTCATCCGGACGAATCTCCGCCGTGAGCCCAACGTCTGCAAGTTTCGGCTGGCCTTTGA
Organism: Verrucomicrobiia bacterium; assembly: GCA_035552155.1. Classification (GTDB taxonomy): domain Bacteria; phylum Verrucomicrobiota; class Verrucomicrobiia; order Limisphaerales; family DASXHY01; genus DASXHY01. The sequence goes on from DASZLX010000018.1 coordinate 391,584, forward strand.
CGAAGATGACGTTTTGCGGCTTGATGTCGCGATGCGTCAGGCCCTGTTGATGCAAAAATTCCAGGGCGTCGCTCAAGGCGATGCCGATGCGAATGCATTCCCGCACCGGCAGGCGCTGCCCGGGCGACTGCGCGCGCACACTCATCAGGTCGCGCGGCTTGTAACTCGAGGGCTTCTTTTCCCAATCTGGAAAAAGCGCGTCGCCCAGCTCCATCACGTAATAAAAGTACGCCTCCCGTTTCCGCGTCACAAAATCCACGCGCAGCAGCCCGGGATGTTTGTCGGAAATGGGCTTGTAGCGGCTGATGCCGTTGAACTCGCGATCGAAGGGGTCCTTGTTGTTGTCGAACTTGGAAAGGTAAACGACTTTCAAGGCCTGCCATTGCCCGACGGCATTGCGCACGAGCCACACTTTTCCATAAGCGCCTTCGCCGAATGGCGGGTCGAACAATTCATACTCCGGCGTGTCCGGCAATTCCGTGGCCGGGGTCCTGCCTGGCGGTTTCGCCGTTCGCCGGGGCGATTTCGACACAAGTGATGCTTCCGTAATCGTGTCCTGCACGCGATGAAACGCCGGCATGAAAATTGCCCAGCCCAGCGCCAACGGCGCCTGGCCGCCGGCGATGACCAGCCAGGGAAACCAGCGATTGCCGAAATAGCTCCACGAAACACAACCCAAGGTTACCGCGAGCGCGCCAATCGCCGCCACGGACAATGCGCGCAACGGCGTCAGGCGGCACAACCCGGCGCCCAGCAGGATTCCGGTGAGCACGAGCACGAGTGCTTCCGCCCAGGCCGGGGGACGTTCCAGCCAGTCACCGTTCATCAGGTTCAGGAACTCGGTAATATTGAGGTCTACGCCGCCGTATGCTTCGCCGGTCCAGCGCGTGAAAGGCGTGCGGAATTTGTCCTTCTCCGGATCTTCAGGGTCGGTGGTATGAGGTTGCGAGCCGATGAAAACAATCTTGCCGTGAAAATAGCGAGGCGGCTCTTCCTCGAGAGCATGGCGATAACTGATGCGCGTCCAGGCGCCTTCGTGATAATAACGCAGCCAGCGTTCGCGCGCGTTATTATTATCCAATGGCGCGCCCGCCAAAGTCGCCGCCGCCCAGGCCATGCTGAAAAATTGCGCCGGCGTGGAGGGGCCGGGTGACGGAAATGGCCAGTGTTTGCGCACGATCCAATCAAAACCATCCGGGTCAAACCAGGCCACGCCGGAATTGGTCCGCGCCGCATCGAGAAACAGGTCCGCCGGATAGGTAGGTTGCACGCCGTCCAACTTTCGGTTCACCACCTTGGATTGCTCCGCCATCAGGACCACGTTGTTTCGACGCAACGCCGACACCAACGCGGCATCGTCGTCCGGATTTCGCGGGGCGCGAAAAAAAGTGTCCATGACGACCAACGCCGCCCCGCCGTCGGCGAGTTTGTTCAACAATCGTGCGTGCCGTTTTCGGTCCCACGGCTGCCCGGTGCCAGACTGCGGATCCAATCGTCCCTGTTTGTAGTAATCGTACGACTCGTTATCCATCTGGACGAGCACGACCTGGTTGGTGACGGCGCGGGAGCTGAAACGAAATTGATAATCATAACTGGTGTCCACCCACCAGTCACCCATCGGCGTGCCCCACAAAATCAGGCCGCAAAGCACGGCGAGCACCGCGCCCATGAACGGACGGAAAAGGCTCCACTCGCTAATCGCCTTTAAATTCACTCAGGCAATTCTCACGGAGACGGCAGAGCGAAATCGAGCAAAAACCGCGACCGATAGAACAAGGGCGAGGCCCGGACGGATAATTCCGCCGGCAGCCTCGCCCCTGATGATTAATCGATGTGAATCGTCTCAGTGATGTCCGCGACTTTTCACGAAGGGCTGCACGCTGCCAAATAACCCGTGACTTTCGCCGGAGGGACCGGCACTGAAATAAAGGGTATTCGTCACGCCCGACTGCGTGCCGTTGCCAAACGTAAGACCCCAGAGGCCGTCAATCGACAACAGTTTGCCATTGGCCGCCCGGAGTTCACCACGGAAACGGCCGTTCGAGTCGAAGGACATGATGGTTCCACTGCCGAAGTTGCCGACCAGCAAAAGCCCACCGGCCTGGCCGAACGACTCCGGGGCGAGTGCGATGCCCCACGGTGAGTTCATTTGTTGGACCACCGGCCCGCGGGTGCCGTGCTTGCCTCTGATAACCGCGTCCCTGCCGGTGGCGAAGCGCTGGAACGCCCCGGTCTCCGGATTGAATACGTCGATCAATCCGTTTCCGGCGCCAGCCACGTCGTCGTGTTTAGCAGCATCTTGTTTGGCGAACGTTACGAAGACCGTTCCATTGATGGTTTGAATGCCAAAGGGCGCGTAACCGGCCGGCGCATTTGAATCGGAGAATTGGCCGAGCAAGGCGGAATTGGTGCCATACATATCCACCGTCCCCTGCCGAAAGTTCGACGCCAGCAAGACCAGCCCGTTATTCGGAGTGCTCGCTAGTGTCATCCCCTTGTAAACCGTGTTGGTGTTGCCCGGCACCAGGGTTTCCGCAGCTGTGCCCAACGTGGAACGCCATCCGGAAACAGTGCCATCCTCACTGACAAAAAGAAAAATGTCCCCGTTAAAACCGCCGGCGCTGCTAAAGGCCTGGCCGGTTGGCGTGCCATCGCCAGGAATGTGGACCACGAGCGGCACTCGGTTGACATGGGGCGCGCCGGTCGTGTCGTTCGTAACGGAATAAAGGGTTGAAACACCCGTTCCGTTATCGCTCACCCAAAAAGGTGTGGACGGGCCGAAGGAAATGCCCCACGCATTCACCAGGTTCGTGTCCTGCAACAGAGCCACGCCCGGCAAATCAGAAACGAGATTTGTCTGCTGGTAACGGTTATCGTCTGCCTGTGAGACGGATGCGAAAGCCAATAACGCGCTTGCGACGGTCAATCCCAAACACGCGGGCTTCATTTTGCCACGGAAACTAGTTTTCATATGTTTTTTGTTGTTGGTCTGGTTGGATACGGAGTGGGTCCCATTAAGAGTGAAGCGCACCCTGTTTGGTTCCCGAATAGTTATCGGGCGGTGAAGCGGCTGGCCGTCCGTTTTTAATACACCTTCTCGCCGTAGATGTTAAAAAAGCAGTCGGTTTTCACGCGAAATCCGGCTGGCCTTGCCCGCCCTCCGAGGAGGGTATTTTGGCCGCCCTCGTCACCACGCAAATGGCTCAGGTGATGCTTTTTAGCGCGCTTGATGCTAGAAAAATACCTTTGTTCCCCAGTCCATTACCGCCGCTGCGCACTGCTGCGGCGGACGGTTCATCAAATTCGTCCGACAGCCGTCAAGAAACAGGCGTTCTCCAGAAGCGATGATTTCTCCCTCGTAAACCGCCCGGCGTGTCAGCCAGACACTGACAAACGTCTGTCCCGCGACTCCGACACGTTAATTGGCCCGACTCCGATTTTTAGTTTTTCCGCCACACGCCAGAGTAAGCGCACTATGCGGAAAACATTTTACGCAATTTTAAGTATGGCTGTGTCGCTGGTGGCTCCGTTCGCGGGGCGCGCCGGCAACACCGCTGAATATTCAGTGCAGGTCAGCGCGAACGTGAAGGCGTCTCCGGCGCAAATCACGCTCACCTGGCCGCAAGACACGATTTCAACCCCGAAGGACTATCTGGTTTACCGGCGCGCGCCGGGCTCCTCTTCGTGGGGCAACGCAACGACCCTTCCGGGCTCGACCACAACTTACGTGGACAACAACGTCGTCACCGGCGTTCCTTACGAATATCAAATCGTCAAACAAACGGCGGGTTACACCGGCTACGGATACATCTATTCGGGCATTGACGTTCCGCTCACCGAAAATCGCGGCACGCTCCTGCTCGTGGTGGACAACACCTACGCCCCGCAGCTCGTCAAGGAACTCACGCGGCTCCAGCAGGACCTCGTGGGCGACGGCTGGACGGTATCACGCATCAATGTGAGCCGTTCGGATTCGCCGGTCCATGTGAAGAGCCTCATCAAGGCCAAATACAACCAGGACCCGGCGAATACGAAAGGCGTGTTCCTCTTCGGCCATGTTCCGGTCCCCTACTCTGGCGACATCGTTCCGGACGGCCATTATGCCAATCACCAGGGCGCCTGGCCGTGTGATGGTTATTACGCGGACATGAACGGCACCTGGACGGACAACACCGTGGATGACACCAGCGCTGAAGACGCGCGCAATCACAATGTCCCGGGCGACGGCAAATTCGATCAGTCGAAATTTCCCGCGCCGCTGACGTTGATGATTGGCCGCGTGGACCTGGCAAACATGCCCGGGCGGATGAGCGCGGGCGGTCCCGCCACGTTCCCGAGCGAACTGGAATTGCTGCGCAACTATTTGAACAAGGACCATAACTTCCGGAATAAAACCATTTCCGCGCCCGCCCGCGCCATCGTCGGCGATTATTTCGGCGTGCGTGACGGCGAAGCCTTTGCGGCGAGCGGCTGGAGAAATTTCGCCCCCTTATTGGGCGCGAATAAAATCACCACGGTCGCCAAGGAAGGCACGTGGCTGCCGACGCTCCGCACCAACGCGTATTTGTTCGCGTACGGCTGCGGCTCGGGCAGCTACACCAGCATCGGCGGCATCGGCAGCGTGGGCCGTTATCGGGACGGGGTCACGACGGAACTCGTGCAGGACGACGTGAAGGCTGTGTTCACCCTGCTCTACGGCAGCTGGCTCGGCGATTGGGATTCCGAAGACAACATCCAGCGCGCGGTCCTGGCGACGAAAGATCTCGGCCTGACCTGTTCGTGGTCGGGACGTCCGCACTGGTTCATGCACCACATGGCGCTGGGCGAGCCGATTGGCTACAGCGCGCGACTGACCCAGAACGACGGTTTCACGGACCTTTACAAGAACGAGCAGAACAATTGCGAGAGCTGGACGCACATTGCGTTGATGGGCGACCCTACTTTGCGCATGCAGATGGTGGCCCCGGCTTCCGATGTGACGGTGGCCGACAACGACCAGGGCGCGGACCTCACCTGGACGCCTTCGAGCGATTCAGTGGCAGGTTATAATGTCTATCGCGCGACGAACCCGAATGGGCCGTTCACGCGCCTGAATTCCGCACTCGTGAAAGACAACACTTTCACCGACGCCAATGCCACGGACGATTCCTTTACCTCGGCGCCGGGCGCACGTCCGGTCCTGGCGATGACCGGCCGCACGCAGTATTATTATATGGTGCGCGCAGTGAAATTGGAGAAATCCGCGAGCGGCACTTATTTCAATCCGAGCGAAGGCGCCTTCGCCTCCGCGCGTGGCACAACAGCCAACGTCAATGTTGCCAATGCGGCGACTCTGGTGCCGAAGCATCCGGTTGCGGTGAAACCGCAGGCCAAGGCTGATTACAGCATGGCGTTGGGCCGCGACCTGCCCCCGACCGGCGCGACGAGCGTAGACACGATTTGGTTCGATGACACTCTCCCTACGGGCGCAGTCAAGGACGGCAACGTCGATACTTGGAACTGGGTGAATAAAAGTCCCACCGCAGAATCCGGCAAGCTGGCTCATGAGTCCAAAATCAGCACCGGCCTGCATCAGCACATGTTCACCAAGGCCAAGCAGACTCTCAAAGTGAACACGGGCGATACCGTTTACACTTATGTTTATCTTGATCCGGCCAATGTGCCGTCGGAAGTGATGTTGCAATGGAATGACGGCTCGACGTTTTATCATCGCGCGTATTGGGGCGCCAACAACCTCTCGTTTACTTCGCCGACGGCGGCAAGCCTGGTCTACATGGGACCGTTGCCGGCCGCAGGCCAATGGGTGCGCCTCGAAGTGCCTGCCAGCACTGTCGGCCTGGAAGGCGTGACGGTCAGCGGCATGGCGTTCTCGCTCTACGGCGGACGCGCCACGTGGGACAATTCCGGCAAATCGACGCCGGTTGTCGTCACTACTCCCCCACCCGATAACAATCCGACGAATCCGCCCCCGACCAATCCGACGAATTCTGTCTCGAGCACCAACGACACCAGTTGGGTGGATGACTCGGTGCCCGCGGGAGCCGCTACCGACTACAGCGGCGGCGATACGTGGAATTGGGTAACGGCCAGTCCGTCACCCGAACTGGGAACGAAAGCGCATCAATCGGCAATTGCCAGCGGCCTGCATCAGCATTTCTTCAACGGCGCAACCGCTCCGCTCCAGATCAACACCGGTGACAAATTGTACACCTACGTTTATGTGGATCCAGCCAATCCGCCCACCGAAATTATGTTGCAATGGAGCGATGGATCTTCCTGGGAGCACCGCGCTTATTGGGGAGCCAACAGTGTGGCCTGGGGCACGGACAACACGCCCGGACTTTACCGGATGGGCACGATTCCGACGGCCGGCCAGTGGGTCCGCCTCGAAGTACCCGCCAGCAATGTGGGCCTGGAAGGCTCTTCCGTTGTCGGCATGGCGTTCACGCTCTACGGCGGACGCGTCACCTGGGACAACTCCGGCAAATCATCGGTGGTGGCCACTAATTCCACCTCGCCGACGAATTCACCGACCGGCACGAACACCCTGGGCAATCTCAGCGTGTGGTTCGATGACGCGTTGCCCACGGGGGCGGCTCCGGACTGGAATGTCGACACTTGGAATTGGACCAGCACCAGTCCGAATCCGGAATCCGGCACGCGCGCGCATCAAAGCGCCATTGCGGCCGGCCTTCACCAGCATTTCTTCACGAGCGCCTCGCAGACCATGTCGGTGGCAACGGGAGATATTCTTTACACCTACGTTTATATCGACCCCGCCAACGTTCCGAGCGAACTAATGTTGCAATGGAACGACGGCGCGTCGTGGGAACACCGCGCGTATTGGGGCGGCAACAGCATCAACATGGGAACCGATGGTACGACCGGCCGCCACTATATGGGACCGATGCCGGCGACGGGCCAATGGGTGCAATTGCAAGTGCCCGCCAGCGCGGTCGCGTTGGAAGGCAGCACTGTCAGCGGTATGGCGTTTACGCTCAATGATGGGCGCGTCACCTGGGATAATACGGGCAAAGGAACCTTGGTGTCTTCATCGCCGGGTAACCCGAGCGATCCCGGCAATCCGACTAACAACCCTCCGCCAGTTACGAATTCACCGCTGGCAATTGCTCTGTCCCACCCCGCGGACAACACGACCTACGCCGCTCCGGTCACTATGACGCTCAGAGCGACGACCAGCGGCGGCAGCGGAACGATCAGCAAAGTGGCATTCTATTCGGGTGCGACTGAAATCGGCGAGGCGACCGGCAGTCCGTATAGCTTCAATTGGAGCAATGTCGGGGCCGGCACTTATTCCGTCACGGCGGCAGCGACGGACGGCAGCGGCGCCACGGTGCTCTCGACGCCAGTGCAGATTGTCATCACTAATGCTGTTATAATCGGAACCAATCCGCCGCCGCCAGATACCAATCTGCCACCGGCGACGAACAACCTGACCGGGCCGGGCAACTGGCTTCATGCCGCGAGCGCGGATGATGTGGCCTGTCTCATCCCGCAGCCGGGTGATTACACCCTGCACGTGCTGACGCCGACGTTGCTGGAGTTGAAGACCATCAACAGTGCCGCGAGCGGTTCGTTGACACCTTCCACTCTTAACTTGGTCAGCAGCAGCTATAGCTTCCTGGCGCCCTCGACCGGACTCTTTGGCGTGACGGTCAACGGAAAAGCCGTGGCCGTAACCTCGGTCGGCTTCAAACGGCGGCCGCTTTACGCGCCGCTTTACAAGTTCGACCTGCGCGTGGATAACAATGTTTATCTGCAGCTCGCTTCACCCATCTCGGACAACGATGTCATCAAGGTGACCAATCCGAGCGGGGCGTTGTGGAATGCCAGCACCACCTACTCGGCGACGGCGGACCCGCTGCGGTTCAACCCGGCGATCCACGTCAACCAGGAAGGTTACATGCCGAATTATTCCAAGAAAGCGATGATCGGTTACTGGGCCGGCAGCATGGGTGAAGTTTCCCTGCCGGTTTCCTCGGGCTTCACGCTCGTGGATGCGAACAGCGGCGCGACGGTGTTTTCCGGCACGCTTGCCCAGCGATTGGACTCGGGCTGGAACTACAGTCCCGCGCCTTACCAAAAGGTGTATGAAGCCGATTTCACGAGCTTCACCACGCCCGGACAATATCGTCTCGTGGTGCCCGGCATGGGCGCATCCCTGCCGTTCAACATCACCGACGGCATCGCCATGGCGTTTGCCCGCACCTACGCGCTGGGCCTTTACAACCAGCGTTGCGGCACCTCTGTGAGCCTGCCGTGGTCGCGCTATACTCACGACGCCTGCCATACGGCCGCAGCGACCATTCCCTGGCCGCCGCAGAACTACGCCTGGACGTGGCAGACCATCGATAATTACGGAACAATTGTTAACCCGGATAATCCGACGCAAACCGCGCCGAAGATCAACGAGAACACCCTGTTGTTCCCGTACGTGAACCAGGGCAAGGTGGACGTCTCCGGCGGTCATCATGACGCCGGCGATTACAGCAAATACATGACGGACAGCGCCGCGGTGGTGCATGCGCTCATGTTCGCGGTGGATTCACTGCCGGGCGTCGCGCAACTCGACAACATGGGCATCCCCGAGAGCGGCGATGGCGTCAGCGACGTCATGCAGGAAGCGAAATGGGAAGCGGATTACATCGCGAAGATGCAGGACGCGGACGGTGGATTCTATTTCATCGTCTATCCGACCACGCGCGAATACGAATCGGACGTGACGCCGGACCATGGCGATCCGCAAATCGTGTGGCCCAAGACTTCGACGGCCACGGCCGCCGCGGTTGCCGCGCTGGCGCAATGCGCGTCCTCACCGGCGTTCAAGGCCGCGTATCCGCAGGTGGCGGCCAGCTATCTCGCGAAAGCGAAACTGGGCTGGACGTTCCTGACCAATGCCATTGCCAAATACGGCAAGAACGGCATCTATCAAAAAATCACGCACTACGGCGACACCTTCGCCGACCAGGACGAGCTCGCATGGGCGGCGTGTGAAATGTTCCTCGCCACGGGCGACCAGGGCATTCACCAGACGCTCATGTCGTGGTTCGATCCCTCCAGCTCGGCGACGTGGCGCTGGGGTTGGTGGCACATGCCGGAATCCTACGGCAACGCCATCCGCAGCTACGCCTTCGCCGCCCGCAGTGGACGCCTGCAGGCGAATCAGTTGAATTCGGCCTACCTGGCGAAGTGCCAGGCGGAAATCGCGGCTGCTGGCGACATGCAGTTGGGCTTTGCGCAGGCGAGTGCTTACGGGACGAGTTTCCCGACGCAAACCAAGGCTGTCCAGGGGGCAGGCTGGTATTTCTCGCAGGACCAGGCGTTCGATATGACGGTGGCCTACCAGTTGAATCCCAAGACGGATTATATGACGGCCATCCTCGAGAACATGAACTACGAGGGCGGTTGTAACCCGGCCAACGTGTGTTACCTCACCGGCCTCGGCTGGAAACGCCAGCGCGATGTGGTCAGCCAATACGCGCTGAATGACAAACGCCTCTCGCCGCCTTCGGGCGAGCCGGTGGGCAATGTGGAGAGCAGCTTCTCCTCGTTGTGGACTTATCCCAACAACCAGATCGAGGGATTGGTTTATCCCCAGGACAGCGGCACGACCCAATATCCGTTCTACGATCGCTGGGGTGATAGTTGGAATGTGCAGAACGAGTTCGTGATCCTGAACCAGGCGCGGTCGCTGGGCAACCTGGCGTTCCTCGCCGCGCAGACCTCGCTTAAGAACCAGGCGTGGAAATCGGTGCTCGGCCAGATCACCATCACGCCGGTGGATTCGGCGTCCGGCGCAATTAAGTTCTCGTTGTCAGCTCCCGGAGTGGACCTGAGCAGCGCGAAGATCGTGTGGGAAACCCGCGATGCGGATCCCACGATGGGCCAGACGTTCACCTTCACTCCGAAGGTCAACGACAACCAATGGGTCGAAGCGGAAGCAACCCTGCCCGACGGGCGGCGTATTTTCGGCACGAATAGCTTCGTGGGCAGCACGCCGAACGTTACGTGGGTGGATGATGCCGCGCCGGCGGGTTCCGAGGCGGGTTCCGACGGCGGCGATCCGTGGGATTGGAACTGGGTGAGCAGCAATCCGACTCCGCAGTCGGGGCAATTCGCGTTCCAATCGGCCATTGTGGCGGGCGAACATCAGTACCTGTTCCTCAACGCCACCGCGACCATGACGGTTCCGACGGGAGCGACGTTGTTCGCTTACATTTACATCGATCCGGCCAATCCGCCGAGCGAAGTGATGATGCAATGGAACGACGGTTCGTCGTGGGATCACCGTGCGTATTGGGGGGCGAACAACCTCACCTACGGCACGGACGGAACGGTAAGCCGTTATAATGTCGGCGCCCTTCCGGGCACCGGCCAATGGGTGAAACTGGCGGTCCCCGCCAGCGCCGTCGGTCTCGAAGGCAAAACTCTCACCGGCATGGGCTTCACGCTCTACGGCGGACGCGCCACCTGGGATGACGTAGGCGAGACAACGAACTAAGTTCGTCTTAAAATTATAAACGCAAAGCGGCGGTCGAAAGACCGCCGCTTTTTTTTGATCTGTCATCCCCGTTCCGTCATTTACTCTCTGCCACGGAAATCGTCTTCACCTGCCGCTTTTTAAGATAAGCGATGAGCGAACGCGTGATGGGAAAATCGAGGTAATTGTGCAGCAGGCGCCATTGCCAGCGGTCCTTGAATGCGTGGATGAGGAAGGCGCACATCATCAGCCGGTTTTCGACGCGCTCAAAAAATGTGTTCTGCGCCACCTTCTCACCGTGGACGATGGATCTGACAAAACGCACCTTGCGGAAATGGCGCGATTTGAAAACGTCCTCGCACATGACGCGCAATACGCCGGGCCAGCACGTGGTGTCGTGAAACGCCATGTGGCCGTGCTCGACGACTTTCGGGAACCAGGAGTCGAAATCGATTTTCACACCTTCGTACTCGTGGAGGCCGTCGATGAAAATAAGTTCGACCGGTTGATCAAATCTTTTGGCTACCGCATCGGAAAAATCCACGTGCGGCTCAACCATGTTCGTCATGCCGGCGTTTTCGATGTTGCGGCGGAATTCATCAAACGTCCAGACGACGCCGAATTGTTTGGAATGCTCCGGCGAACCCGTATGGGGATCGATGGCATTGATTTTTGCCTTGCCGCCCGCGAGCGAACCGCGCGCGAGGCAGATGGTTGATTTTCCCTTCCAGGAGCCGATTTCCACGATGGCGCCACGCGCCTTGCATTCGCTCGCCAGCCGGTACAACAGGCGGGCTTCCTTCGGATGCAGCCATCCATCCACACTGGTCAAAACATCTTCAATAGTTTGCATAAATATTTTCCGGAATTCAGAAGGGATGCTAGCGACCAACTCCTTGCGTTGAAATGGGGTGATAGACCTAACAGCGGAAATACCGGAGATAACCGAGGAAACTGAGAAAGGAATTCCCGTATGAAAGCAGATGCCGACACATTACGAATAACTCGGCCTCCGTTTCCTCGGTTATCTCCTGTTCCAACAAAAAACGCCGGGAAAAAATTCCCGGCGTTTGACACAACCCATTTAACGACTAGAACACAAATCGGAATCCGGCGCGGAACAGGATTTCGTCGGAAGTGTGTTTCACCCAGGTATAGCGGGCATCAGCAAAAATGCCGGTAACCGGATTGAATCGGTATTCCATGCCTACGCCGGCATGGCCGGTCCATTCCCAAGCCGGATCCGTCTGCCGTCCGCCGCCGCCGAAGAGATACGGCGCCAGGCCCGAGTTTCCGATGGGGAAACGCGCAATCAAACTTCCATTGACGTTATTGATGAAATTTCCGCCGCCGTCATCCGGGATATCGGCGTCGGCGCCGATGCCGATGTTACGCGTGAAGAAATAATTTGCGCCCACGCCGCCGCCCCAGAAGCCGTGGCGGATGTTGGTTTTGAACAGGTCTTCAGCCCGGCGCTCCCCGGCAAGATAACTGGCAAAAAAGTCCAGACTGAGTTCGTTGGCCGTGTAGCGATCGCCGTTATTGTAAACCCAATGATTGCCCCACCAGGCGTGGGGATCGTTCCACACGTGCGTCGTGGTGGTCGTTTCCGTCACGGTGGTCTGCGCCATTCCTGCGCCCGCGGTTAACAACACGGCTGCCGTCAATGCAACGAGTTTTATTTTCATAGTTTAATTTTTTACCTTGTTCGACTGAACGATGTTTTTGTCGTCCTACGCTAGTTTTGGCCTCTCCCTCCCGCCATAGGGTCTTCCCCGCTGTGGGACGGAGATAGGGCGCGGGGGTATTTTACCCCATGCAGACGGTCTCCGTATTTGAAACGTTTTCGGCGAGAGGCCGAAAACTGCACGCGGGCCGCGTGCGGTCGGGCTTATTTCTTTTTCTTCTGCGCGCGCTTCTTCATTACGGTGCGGGCGGCGACTTCCTTGGCGCGCTTGCCGTAACGGCCGGATTTTTTGGCGGACTTTTTGATGCGTTCGTACTGGCGTTGTTCTTTCGAACTCGCCCCCCGGAGGTGTTTTTTACCTGGCATAATCTCTAAATTGAGTTCAAGAACTACGGCCTGCTGAAGCGTCGCCGCCGGGCCGTTCCGGGCTGCCCCGCCCTGGCCGTGTTCATGGCTCAAAGTCGTTTGGAAAGATATTCTTCAGCGGCGGTCTGATTCGATTCTCTTTTGCCAGCTGAAAATCTTCCAAATAAGGGGGAAACTCGTTGGTAGGTTTTCCAGCCGAGAAATACCAGCGAACCGATGCGCTTCAGGGAAAAGCCGCCCTTGCGACGAAAAAGTCCGCTCAATACTGGCAGCGAGGACATCAGGAGCGGCACGTAATTGCTGACGGAGGTTAAACGCCGCTTGGTCCGCATGCCGTACACTTTGAAGGTTTGCAGTTCCAGCTTGAGCAATTGCCGGTAGACCTCGCTCTCGGCGGCCAGTAATTTTTTCTTTTCCGCGAATTTGCTCATTTGAACGCGTCCAGAAGTTCCGCGTCTTTTTTGATCTGGTTCACCGACTCGGCGAAGGGGGATTGTTTAAGCAGCCCTTTGACGGCCAATCCAGCTCCGGCCGCGCCAGCCAGATAAAGTATGGCGAACCCGAGCACGGCCCAAACCCGGTATTCCGGCGGCACCAGAAAAATGATCAGGGCGGTTATGAGAAGAATCGACATCATGGCGAGGAACAACCCAATGACACCGAACGCCACCATCCTCATCAACCGGTCATTTTCCTCCTCGAACTCGAGGGCGAAAAGTTCGGCGCGGTTCTCCACGGCGCCAATGCACGTGGCAAGTGTGCGGCGGGCCAAACGCCCTAAAGTCGGCAGCTGATGGTCGGTGTCGATCATTTTCTGCGCGCTGCCAGCAATCCCAGAAGCATTCCGATGCCAAAAGCGGCGCCAATGGCCTGGTAGGGATTGCTGCGAATATAGGTGTCAGCCACCTTCGCTCCCGCAACCGCCCGCTCCTGCAAACGACGCTGGGTTTCCTTGGCGATTTCGAGCGCAGCCATTAGTTTCTCGCGCGCGGCCGAACCGCGTTCGCCCAATTCCTCCGCGCCGGCGCGCAATAATTCCTCGCCGTCGCTCACGACTTCTTTTAAATCCTGGAGTAATTTTTCGGTTGATTCTTCAATGTCGGATGTAGATCGAGTTTCCATAAATGCTTTAGTTTTTTCTTGGATGAGACGTGCTGAAGCATGTCCAAGTTCGTGAAAAGAATACTGCCGCGCAGGCTGATGGGTATATGGGGTCTTACCCCAAAATTGATTTTAAAAAGGCCGGATTTGAGCTTTCCAGCTCAAGGCGCGCGCGCATTCCTGGTTAACTTTCGGAATGACTGTGGTCGACGTGCTTGCGTTTCACATCCGGTGTTCCGAGGTCGGACTTGCCGCTGCGCAGATCATCGACGGCCTGCCGGGCAAGCTTCGTGTAACATTGTTTGATGTCATCCAGTTCCGTTTCCGAGAGCTCCTCGATTTCCAACAATGCGTTGTGAGCGCCGCGCGTGGAGCGCAGCAGTTCGTCGAGTTTCAACTGCACCGCCTCGCTGTCGCGGTTTTGTGTATTTTGAATCAGGAAGACCATCAGGAAGGTCACAATTGTCGTGGCGGTGTTGACCACCAGTTGCCAGGTGTCGCTGAAATGAAAAATAGGGCCCGTCACCAGCCAGATTACGATGAACAAAGCTGCCAGGGCGAAGGCAATGGGGCGGCCGGTCCAGCGGGCGCTGGAACGGGCGAATTTTCTGAACCCTCCCTTTTGTTTTCGAGGTTTCGAACGGCCGTTTTTTTGATGATGGGATTGCCGCATAAAGCAAGGCTGCGCCCCTAACTTCCCTTAAATCGCCATCTGCGCCTATGGGGATTTTCCCGTGCCGATCGAGACGCATGAAAGGAGGTTTTATTCACGTTTTTTCAAAGAAAAATTGTGAAAAAAGTGGCCCGTGGTTCAATACAATCGCCGCCCTGCCGTCTATATTAGTATATGAAAAAATTGCTATTGCTATCCGCCGTATTGCTGGGTGCGGCCACCGCCTCGCAAGCCGGCGTTCGTTTCAACCTCGGCATTGGAATTCCCCTGCCGACACCGCCGGCTGTAGTGGTAACGCCTCCGGAATACGCCGCGCCAGCTCCGACATACGTCGAGCCCGCGCCGCAAGTCTATGCGCCCGCTCCACAGGTGTACGCACCGGCGCCGCAGGTTTACGTGGCTCCGCCAGTCGTGGTTTCCCCGCGGGTGATACTGCGTCCGCCGGTCATTGATTTCCGGGTGCGCCATGAGCCTTACTGGCAACATTTCCGCGACCAATTCAATCGCGCGCATGACCATGATCGCGATTGGCATCGGGGCTACGACCACGGGCGTCGTTGGTAAACGGAATTAAGAAGTTCAACCACACAAGGCAGCGGTCATCCGCTGCCTTGTTTTTTCGAGGATTTATGAGGCCGGGTGCGCAACCGCACCCGGGACTGCGCTGGCTTCCCCTTCGCGGACGAGGTTAGACTTTTTGTCAAACTCTCTTCGAACAAGTTGCGGTTGATCGCTTGAGCGGCGGTGGCGCCCTGCCCGGCGGCGATGATCATCTGGCAATTGGCCGGAGTGACGCAACCGGCCGCATAGAGGCCGGGCACGGTCGTCCGCATATCCAGCCGAATCACAATTTCCCCCGCCCGATTCAACCTGGCACCAAGTGCTTCGGCGAGTTTGCTGAAATAAATATCTCCCCGGGTGGTGAACAAAGCTTCGAGGCAAACTTGCTTGCCGCCATCAAACGCCAGCGCCTGGATTTGTCCTCCACAATGGCTAACGTGGCAAATGGCCTGCCGATAAACCGGGATACCACGCGTACGAATCCAGTTGCGGTGCCGCCGGCTCCAGCGCGGCTTGCGGCCATTCGTCAAAATGGCGACGTGGTTTGAATAGGTCAGCATGGCGAGCGCGTACTCCACGGTTTCATTGGTCCAGCCGTAGATGCCAATGTTTCGGTTGCTGACCCGATAGCCATCGCAGTCCTTGCAAAAAAACATGCTGTGGCCCAGGCACGGTTGAACGCCCGCGATGTCTGGCGGCACGTGAAAAATGCCGGTGGCCAACAGTAAACGGTGGCAGGAGTAATTGTCTTTTCGCCCGCGGAGGGAAAAATTATTCCCGTGCGCCTTTGCCGAAACGATTTCATCGCGCACAAACCGCACCCGATACCGCCGGGCTTGTTCGCGCGCGCGCCGGAGCAATTCCGAGCCCGCAATGCCGCCGGGGAAGCCGAGATAATTTTGCACGTCCGGCTCCCATCGCGCCATGGACCGGCCGGAATCCACGACCAGCGTCTCGCGTTTGGCGCGCCCGAGGTAAATGGCGGCGGAAAGGCCGGCAATTCCACCGCCGATGATGATGACTTCTGCCTTGGTGACGCGGCTCATATCAAAATACAAACGAACGGCAACCGGCCTTTCGACCGATTGCCGTCCTGTCAGGAGGATACCGCACCGGGTTGGATGGCCGGAATCAACCTGAAATTAAGTTCAGTGCATGGGGCTGTCTTCCGTGCTTTGATCGCTGTTGGTGGTTTCTGCCTGTCCATTTTGATTCGGCTGATCCTGATGAATTTTTCCCGCGCCCCCGGGCTGGGCGGTTTGATTCACGGCATTGCTGTTGGAATTCTGCGCGCCGCGGCCGGTATTTTGATAAATCGCCGGCGGATTATTGCCCCCGACAGACGTGGGATTCAGGAGTGGATTGACCGGCTGATTGCCCGTGTCGGTTTCCCGTGGCGAGGGGCTGGAAAAGACCTGCAACTGGTTGTTGATGGCGACGACGCCCGTGGCCTGTTGCGCAATGGCTTCGATCTGACGTTTCTGTTCCTCGCTTTGGACCGAACCATTCAATAGCACGGCGCCATTATTCGCGCTGATTTGAACGTTCGAAACAATCGGCGCAATTTCCGCGTTGCGACGCAACGACTCGCGTACGGATGCGACAATGGCATTGTCGGATTGAGTAGCGCTTTTTCCGGAAGCAGAGGCGGCTGCGGACATGACCGGCGACGAAACCGCCGCGTGGGGGCCGTTAAAATCACTCATTCGACCCGCGGAATAGACGGGAGAAATACTTGGATCATAGTGGGCGGTTTCCTGATTATCAGCGCAACCCGCCGCCATCAAAAGCCCGGCGGCCATTGCGAGGATATTTGAAATTTTCATGTTTGCCTGACTTAATTGAGCGCCCGCCGCTACACATTGGGATCTATTTCCAGTTGGTCCGTGATTTGGCTGACGCCCATAATGTTACGAAGATTGTCCACGATGACCCGAGCATCGAGGTCCGATTTTACCGTTCCGCGAAGGAAAATGCGTCCGTTTTGCAGCACAATGGTAACGTGTTCGAGCGACGGCGCCAGGCCCCGGTCGTATTCAAGTTGCTGCCGGATGACATCGGCCACCGCGACGTCCGCGCGGCTGTTCCCGCTCTCGTTTGATTTAACGACTATGTTGGGCTCTTCCGCAGGATAACTCGCGGTCTCAGGATAGACGCGGCTGGTGGCGACGCCGGTGGGGGGCAACAGGCCCTCGCGTTGCCATTCGGAAATCGTAGGGTCCTGCTGCACCGGAGCGGCGCATCCGGCAATGAGCAAAACGAGTGGGGACACCCAAAAAAGCCGTTTCATATTTTTCATAAATCGTTTTCTCCTCTTGAACCTCACTTGGGAGAGACACCTATGCCATGGGGAATTGGCCTCATAAAAAAACGGCCCCGGATTCCGAGGCCGTTTCTTTGACAACCACTTTGGGAATTTACTGGTCAGATTTGTCTTGAATCGACTGACCGGCATTTTCCATGTCTTCGCCAAAACCGTGGGCCGTGTGACAGCCGGTAAAGACGATTTGGCTCACGATGGCGACCAAAACGCAGATGACGGTTCGTTTCAGCATTTTCATTTTTAACTCCTTCGGTTTCTGACCTCGGCGCGCGTCACAATCTTCCGAGCAACGCGAGAATAACGATAATCACCAGCAGCAGCCCCACGATGCCGCCGGGCCCATACCCCCAGCTATTGCTGTATCCCCAAGTGGGAAGCACCCCGATTAGCGCGAGTATCAATAGGATTATTAATATTGTTCCAAGGCTCATAACGTCTTCTTTCTTAAGTTTCGGTCCCAACCCGTTTCACAGTGAAACGCATCGACCGAATCCTGTCATAGTTTCCGGTGAGAGCGGATGGATACCAATAGGGTCTAGCCCCCGAAACCTATGGAAAATCCATGGAATCGTGGGTAGGAGTTCTTGGAGAAGACGTATGAGGGCGGTCGTTCGAAGGGCTGATTAATCTCCTCAAAGAGCTTTTGCGGTTCGCAGAGCTTGTTGAAATGTTGGGGACTCGTGGAACTCGTCCCTCCGAAATTCGTCCCCGAAACCTGGCTTACAAAGCCGGGGACCGCAGACCGGCGCTGCTCTCGATAATCCCTTTGGCAATGGCGTGGCGGGTGAGACCGGCCACGTCGTGGATGCCGAGCTTGTTCATCACTTGCTGGCGGTGTTTTTCCACCGTTTTAATGCTGATGCACAATTCCGAGGCGATCTGTTTATTGGCACGCCCTTCCGCAATCAGTTGCAATACTTCCGCTTCGCGCGCCGTAAGCTGGTCCGTCCGTCGCTTCGTGGGTTGGCCGGTGGCAAAGGCTTCGCGGCATTGGTCGCGCAACCGTTTGGCAATGGAAGGGCTGAAATAGGCGTTCCCCTTGTGAGCCTCGCGAATCGCTTTGAGCAATTCGTTCGCCGCGGTTTGTTTGATCAGATACCCCGCGGCGCCCGCCTCCGTCAATTGCTGCACGTATTCGTCATCGCTGTAGGAGGAAAGAATGAGCACCTTCGTGGACGGCAGCATTCGCGTGATTTGCCGCGTGGCCTCCAGTCCATTGAGCTGAGGCATGGCGATGTCGATGACGGCCACGTCGGGTGTGAGCTGGCGCGCAATCTGGACCGCCTGCCGGCCGTTTTCAGCCTCGCCGACGATTTCAATATCACCTTCCGCTGCGAGCAACGCACGCAGTCCCTGCCGGACCACGGTGTGGTCATCCGCTAAAATCACTCTAATTTTTTGCATAGCTTTGGAGCGTGAAATTTTCGCGTCACTGTCGACAATAGCGCCATTCGAATTTTTGTGCCACCGATTTCACCAAGTTTTTTCAAGAGCATGCATTTGAAGAGCGAGGCAAGGATCGTTGCTCTTGGCGCGCTATCATGGTGACAGTTCCGCCCGGAAAATATTTCGAAACTGTTGTTCAGGTCCCGGTCTTGTCGGCGCTGTGCCGGGGGGAAACCCTACCACGAAATTTTTTGCGGGCGATGGCAACGTGCATCATGCTGGGAAAATGTTTCGCCTTCGTTTTGCCGCCGGAATGCTCGCGGTCTTTACGCTCTGCAGCGCTCCTGCCGGGGAGTTGATTATTTCCGACGCCAATCCCCTGGCAATGCCTCCGGTCGGCGCGCACCAACTCCGGATTCTTTCTCCCACGCTGCTTGAACTCACACTGATTACGACGAAAAAGACGGAGGATTCTCCGCTCACTCAATGGAATTTCGCCGATCTGAACGGCAAGGCGCATCTGCCGAACCAAAGCGAATTTCTGGTGCTCGTGAACGGAAGCACGAATAAGGTCCAAACCGTCGGCTTCAAACGGCGCGTGCTGTATGCGCCGCTGAAAGAACGCGATTTGCGCATCGGCAATTATCTCTACTTGCAACTTGCCGCGCCGATCAGTGACAATCAATCGGTCGCGGTGCTTGATCCGGACAAAAAACTCTGGCCAGCGGAAACTCATTTTGCCGGCAAGGCGGACCCGCTGCGATATAGTCCCGCCATTCACGTCAACCAGGTTGGTTATCTTCCCGCGCAATCCAAGAAAGCCATGGTGGGTTTTTATCTGGGCAACCTCGGGGAAATGAATGTGGGAGGAGCGATCCCTTCACCGGTTTTCAAAATCATCGAGGCCGCTTCTGGAAAAGAAGCTTTTACCGGCAACCTGACGCCGCGTCTGGATACCGGTTTTCCGTTCGTTTGTTATCAAAATGTTTTCGAAGCCGATTTTTCCGCTTTTAAAACTCCCGGCGAATACCGGCTTGAGGTTCCAGGGTTGGGCGCTTCGTTTCCATTTTTCATCGATGACGGCGTGGCGGCGGCATTTGCGCGGACTTATGCGCTGGGCATTTATCATCAGCGCTGCGGCATGGCGAATGAGATGCCGTTCACTCGTTTCACACACGACGCGTGCCACACGGCCCCGGCGGAAGTGCCGACGATGGCGGGCAAATTTGATTTCGTGAACCAAACGCTGGCGGGGTACGCGGCGGACGAAAATAAAAATCCCGCCCAGACCGCGCCGCCGCTTAAGAACGTGGCGGCAAGTCTTTATCCCTTCGTCAACAAGGGACCGGTGGACGTGCGCGGCGGCCATCATGACGCCGGTGATTACAGCAAATACACAGAGAACAGCGCGTGGTTTATTCACTATCTTGTTTTCGCGGCGGATAATTTCCCCGGCGCCGCCGGCCTGGATAATCTTGGGCTTCCCGAAAGCGGCGATGGAAAAAGTGATTTGTTGCAGGAAGCGAAGTGGGAGGCGGATTTCCTCGCCAAAATGCAGGATGCGGACGGCGGATTCTATTTTCTGGTTTATCCGCGCGAACGCGAATACGAAATCGATGTCCTCCCGGACCATGGCGATCCGCAAATTGTTTATCCCAAAACCACCGCGGTGACGGCGGCGGCTGTCGCGGCGCTGGCGCAGTGCGCATCATCGCCCACGTTTAAGAAACAATTCCCCGAGGCCGCAGCTCTTTATCTCGACAAGGCCAAAAAAGGCTGGGCGTTTCTGGAACGCGCGATTGCCAAATACGGCCAGGATGGCGCGTATCAAAAAATTACTCACTATGGCGATGATTCCACGGACAAAGACGAACTGGCCTGGGCGGCCTGCGAACTTTTTCTGGCGACGGGAGACGGCGCGTTTCAGGACAAGCTCGCGAACTGGTTGAAACCGTCCGATCCGGAAACCCGGATGTGGGGCTGGTGGCGGATGTACGCGTGCTGGGGAAATGCGATCCGCGATTACGCCTTCGCGGCGCGCAGCGGAAGGATCGGTCGCGAGCGGCTCATTCCGTCGCTGCTGGCCGATTGCGAGAACGAAATCATCGCCACTGCCGATGACCAGTTGCATCGCTCGCAAGCCAGCGCTTACGGCACCAGTTTTCCAGCCGAAACGAAAGCGACGCGCACGGCGGGCTGGTATTTTTCCAGTGACGCGGCGTTTGAACTCGCCGTCGCGTGCCAGCTTAATTTTCCTCCGATGAACGACCCGCGCCCGAAATATGTGGATGCGATCCTCGGCAATTTGAATTACGAGGCCGGTTGCAATCCGGTGAATGTCACTTACCTCACCGGTTTGGGTTGGAAACGCCAGCGTGACATCGTGGATCAATACGCCGAAAACGACCGGCGCGTGCTTCCGCCCTCCGGTATTCCGCTGGGCAACATCCAAAGCAGCTTCGGCTCGTTGGAACTTTACGGCGATGAATTGGAGGCGCTGAGTTTTCCGAACGATTCGGATGAGACGGCGCCTTATCCGATTTACGATCGCTGGGGCGACAGTTTCAATTTGACGCAGGAGTTCGTAATCCCAAACCAGGCGCGGGCGCTGGCGTATCTCACATGGATGATGGGCCGCAGCCCATTGAGAAATCAGCCGTGGAAGGCGGCTGTAGCCAACATTTCCGGCCTGCCTTCACGGGCGCGCGCCGGGCAGCAACTGAGCGTGACAATTTCCGCGAACGGTGTGGATTTATCACGCGCGCGAATTGTTTGGGAAGCGGGCAGCCAGGAACCCGCATTCGGAAAAAGTTTTTCCTTCGTGCCGGCCAACCGCGGTCCGCAATGGCTGGAAGCGGAAGCGCAATTGCCTGATGGACGCCGTGTTTTTGCGGTGACAAATTTTGTGGCGAAATAAGCGGCGCGCGGACGTCGCTTTTCTTTTTCGAGCGTCGAATTTCCCCGCTCCGAGGAGAAAAAAACTTTCGTGGGGTCTTTCACGTGCGTTAGTCAGGTTCTTACCTCCTTTGTCAGGCGCGCCAGCGCCGCGTAGAGTTCTCGCAGGAAAATTCGCTGTGAAAAGATTGAAACAAAGTGGTCAGATAAATGTAACGCGCCCGACATTTTTCGGCGCGTGCATCCGCTGCAGATTCAATGAGCAAACCCCTCCTGCTCCTTTTCAAAGTTAATTCCTATGCCTAACAACGAATTGAATACTCTGGTTCTGCGCCGGTTCGAAGCGGCGCAGACTCTCGCCGGCCGTTTTTTATTGAACGTGCACGTGGAATTTCAACGTTTCCGCGCCAGTTGGCTGGCCGGGGGCGGCGCCGCGCTCAAACGCGGTTTCGACATCGCGGCCAGCAGCCTGGCCCTGGTGGTGTTAAGCCCGCTCTTCGCGCTCATTGCCCTGCTGGTGAAAATTGAAGACGGCGGGCCGATTTTCTTCCGCCAGATTCGCGTCGGCCAATTCGGGCGCGAGTTTAAAATGTTCAAGATGCGCTCCATGTGCCTGGACGCCGAACAACGGTTGAAGGAAATCCTGGAAAAGAATCATCACAAGGAAGGAATCACCTTCAAACTCAAAGATGACCCTCGCATCACGCGCGTGGGAAAATGGCTGCGCAAGTTTTCGCTCGATGAATTGCCCCAGCTTTATAACGTCCTGATTGGCGACATGTCGCTCGTGGGGCCGCGCCCGCCGCTGCCCCGGGAGGTGTGCAAATACTCGCTCGCCCATCGCCGCCGCCTGGCGGTCAAACCGGGCATCACCTGTATCTGGCAGATCAGCGGCCGCGCCGAAATTGATTTTTCAGGGCAAGTCCAGCTCGATGTCGATTACATCGAAAGCCAGGGCTTCTGGGTGGACGTTAAAATCCTGGCGAAGACGGTTCCCGCCGTTTTTTCAGGCAAAGGCGCGTGCTGATGAGCAAAGCACTCCTCATTTGTCCGTCGGAACGTCCGGCGGTGGCCGAACTCTCGCGCATCGCCCCACTCGCGGCCATTCCGTTGCTGGGTCAAAGCCTGCTGGAGTATTGGCTTACCCACCTCGCGCTGGGAGGCTTCAAGGAAGTTCATGTCCTCGCAAACGACCGCCCGGAACAGATTCGGAAGCTCGCCGGCAACGGCGCGCGATGGGGGTTGAAAGTGGAGGTGACGGCGGAGGTGCGCGAACTGACGGCGGCCCAGGCGCAAATTAAATATGCGGCGGAAACTTCCATCGCCTCGGGGAACTGCATTGTTGCTCTGGAACATTTTCCCGGCGAGAACGATTGCCCGCTGTTCGCCAGTTATTCGAATTTTTTTGCCGGGCTCGCGCGGTGGATGCCCAAGGCAAAAACAATTGATCGCGTCGGCGTCCAGGAAGTTCAACCTGGAATATGGATCGGGCGCCACGCGCACGTTTCGCCCCAGGCGCAATTGCACGCGCCGTGCTGGATCGGCCAGCACGCCTTTGTCGGTGCGAATTGCATCATCGGGCCGATGGCCGTGCTCGAAAACCGCTCCTTCGTGGAAGGCGGCGCGGAGATCGTCAATAGTATCGTGGGGCCGGACACCTTCGTCGGCAAACTGGCCGCGTTGCGCCGGTCGCTGGCGCTGGGAAACACGCTGGTGAACTGGCAGACGAATTCCGCGGTTCAAATCAGCGATGCCTTTTTGATGTGCGCTTTACGCCGTCAGCCCACCTCGGAGAAATTCGTGCGCCGCGTGCTGGAACTGCTGTTCAGCGAGCCGAAGCCGGAAGCCACCCCTCTTGAGACCATCAATCAACAGGGAAGATTTACATGAAATTTGTTGTACACGGAGACACGTTAAACGTCAGCGAAATCAGGGAATTGGCCACGGCCACGGCGAATTCGTTCCAATCCGAATTGAGCGCCGCGATGCCAGCGGGGGTCAAACACATCGATCTCGATCTATCGCAAACCACGTTCGTTGATTGCGGCGGACTGGGCGCTCTGGTCGCAATTCGAAAAAGAACCGCCGACGGCCACGGGACCGCGACCATCCGTCTGGTCAATCCGCCCAAGCCCCTCCAGCACATTGTCACGATGATGAAAATGGACGAGGTTTTTCCGCTGGAAACGGAAAAGCAGGCGCCCCTCCCTCCGCTGAACCGCCTGCGCAATTGAATCAGGCCGGAGCCGTCGAGAAGAGGCTCCCGATCGTCTCCCAAATCCGACCGTAGGTCTGCGTTTTCTTTTTCTGAGGCCTTCGCCCCATTGCCGCGCGCGGCAATTTTTCAGAACACTTTTCCCGGCTGAGATGTATGATTTTTAATACTTTCACGTATTTTATTTTGTTCCTCGTTCCGTCGGCGATTCTCTTCCGACTGGTCCGCCCGGCCGCGCAGCCGTGGGTTTGCATCACGTTTGGAGCCAGCTTCTTCGTTTTTTTTTCGTTGACGCAGGTGGGCGGCGCGTTTGGCGCGGCGTGCCTGTTGATTTTCATCTGGGAAAGCATTTTCAGCCGCTTCTACAAGCAGGGCTCCGTGCTCTGCATCGTGGGCATCGTACAGACCATTATATTTCTTATCATTTTCAAATACTGGAACTTTCTCACCGGGCTCGCTTTTGGAAGTCCGCAGCACAATCCGTTTTTCTGGGCGGGCGCATTTTTGCCGCTGGGGATTTCATTTTTCACCTTCGAATTCATTCATTACGCGGTGGACAGCTACCGCGGCACGACGCCGCCAGGTAAATTCCGCGAATACATGGCCTTCATTTTGTTTTTCCCGACGATGGTCGCGGGGCCGATCAAACGCTATCAAACTTTCCTGCCGAGCCTGCGTGAACCGAGCCTGGAATGGTCCAGTGATTGGCGCATCGGGATGACGCGCCTCCTGGTGGGTCTGGCAAAAAAATTCGCCATCGCCGACCTGATGACCGCATTTACAAATCATTTGAACCATGCCGACATTGCGAAGGCGCAGCGCTGGGTGCTGCCGCTCTGGGTGCTCGCCTACGGGATCAAAATTTATTTCGATTTTTCGGCCTACTCGGACATCGCCATCGGCTCGGCTCGATTGTTTGGCATGAAGGTGCCGGAAAATTTTGACTGGCCCTACGCCCGCACGAACATCGCCGAATTCTGGAAACACTGGCACATCTCGCTTTACCGCTGGCTGCTGGATTACGTTTTCATTCCACTCGGCGGCTCGCGCTGCAAGCCGCCGCGCGTGCTGGTCAATTTGCTGATCACGATGTTTTTGAGCGGGCTCTGGCACGGTGCCGGATTAAACTTCATTGCCTGGGGCCTGTGGCACGGTTTGTTGCTGGCGGTGCATCGCACCTGGTCCAAGTGGCGCGGCGCCCATCCGCAGCCGCCGTCGGTGTTTGGAACGCTGGCGGCTTGGGCAATTACTTTTGTCACCGTCAATCTCGGCTGGGCCTTCTTCTGCATGGACCTGCCCACGGCGGCATTTTTCCTGAAACGACTTTTTTGCGGATAAGAGAAACATGAACACGATTCAACATCAAAACCCCAACGCCGGAAATGCCGCTACGCCCGAAACCAGCCAGATTCCGGAAAGATTTTTCGACACCCGCCCTATCACTGCTCTGCTCGCGTGGGTCAAAAGTGTATTCGACTATCTGGGCGGCAGCCGCGAGGAAGCACCGGCAGGCATGCCATTTCTCGCCTCACCGCTTTGGCTGGGAATTTGGTGGGGACTGATGATCGGCTTGATTTTGCTGTTTTGCGGTCAAACCTCGAAATTCATCTACATCGACTTTTAGGATGAAAAAGAGGCTTTTTATTTCGGTTGGAATCGCGCTGGCCATCCTGCTGGCTTACAACATCGTTATTGCCATGGTGGCGAAGAAAACGCAGCGGCGGCATCTGTTGGCTGCCATTGAACATCTGCCGCCCGCCACCGATTGCATCTTCCTGGGAAATTCGCTGATGGAAGCAGGCGGCGACGCGACGGTTTTTCAGGCGAGCTGGCCGCAAACCAACGCTTCGCCGTCGGCGGTAAATCTCGCCCTGGGCGCGACTACGCCGGTCGAGCATTACCTGATCTTGAAACAGGCATTCCGCCAGCCGGTTCACATCAAGTATGTCATCTATGGCTTTTTCGACGACCAACTGAATGCGGCCCCGGATGGAAAATGGGAGGATCTCATCGGGAACCGGGCGTTCTCATATTATTTTCCCCGCGAGGCGGCGGAGTTTTACACGCCCCATTCCCGGATCGGGGAATGGCGGCTGGAAGCAACGGAGCGCATTCCCATGGTTGCCGAGCGGTCATCACTTTGGGACCGGGTGGAATTGCTGCGCCGGCGTCTCGATGAAATCGGCATGCCGCCGCAGAAGGTGAATCGTTTTGGGCGTGTGGGGGATTTTAATGCGCTGGAAGCGAAGGACGTGCCGAGTTTCACGCAACGTTGCGAAGCCATTCTTCACGGGCAAAAAGGATTTTCAGCTCCGATCCAGGCCATGATTGACATGGCCCATCAACACGGCGCGGAATTTTTCTTCGTGGAAATGCCCATGTCGCCCCGGCATCGGGAAACGTTCTACTCGCTGCCCGTCTGGCGGGAAATGCGCGCCCATTTGCAAGCCTTGGCGAGCCGGCAAAACACGACTTACATCATGGCCAGCGATTGGGTGCCTGAAGGGACGAATTTTGAAGATACGGTGCATCTGAACGAACAAGGCGCGCGCTGCTTCAGCGCCCGGCTCGCCACGGCCTTGTCGCAAATGAAGCCCGAGAAACCAAAGCGCTTTCTGGCTGAGGCCGGAAAACACTGATTGCGAGGTGGTTTCTCAGAGCATTTCAGATAGTCGCGAAATAAATCCTGGAGGCTTCACTGGGCCGCCCCATCTCTTAAAATGCTGTGGCCTCAATTCAACGGCGCCCGGCCTTCGGCCAAATCCGCGAACGAAATCACTTTGAGATCGCGTTGCGAGGCGAGGTATTCCGCGGTCTCATGCAGGCGTTGGATGAATTTGTGATTTGGACTTCCGCCCGCAAAGTATTCCCACCAGTGCGTGACGAGCACGGTGGTCTGGCGGCTGTTGATGGCGCGGATGATTTCATCGAGCATGGAATCCAAATTCCGTTGCGCGGAAAGCAGACAGCCCGGGTGCGAAAGCAAAACCGCGCCGCCCGCGCGCCAGTGAGCGGTGCCGCGCGTTTTCTTCGCTAAATACTTCGGCCACCAGGAATGAGGCAATCGTTGCAATTCGAACCATCCGCTGGAAATGACACGAAACCGTTTGGCCACCTCGCGATAACTGGCGCGGGAGAGCTTATCGTGGGGGGCGACGAACGTGACCGGATGCGGAAATCCCGCTTCCGTCAAGAGCCGCGTGCCGCGCTCCAGCCGGCTGGAAATTTCCGACGGCGACTGCATATCGAATTCAAAGCACTCGTGATGACATCCGTGTTGCACGATTTTGTAGCCGGGATTTCCCTGGAGATATCTTACCAGGTCCGGATTTTCGCCGATTGGAACCGTGGCAGCGCGCGTGCCATTCTTGGCGAACAAAAACCCCTCCGCCCTCCCCTCAGGCGTCAGCGCATTGGTCGCCACGTCCGGGATCATCGCAAGATTCACCGGGAGGTCGTGTGCCAGGAACGGGCGGTAAAGCCGTTCAAGGCATTCAACGGGCGTCAACGCATTGGTGTCGTCGTCGCGCAGGATCACGTATCGCATTTTTTTCCTCGATTAACTCTTGGTAAAGGCCCTTCATCCGCGCCGCGAGCGCGCCGACGTCATACTGCGCGTGCACTTCGGCATCGCCGCGCCGCAGCATGCGTTGGGCGGCGTCGGATTTTGAAAGCGCCTGCGCCAGCGGTTCATGAAAGGTCTCGGGCTTGTCCAGGTCAAACAACCAGCCATTCTGCCCATCCCGCACGAGCATGCACGCGCCGGAAGTGCGCGTGGACAAAACCATCGTGCCGGTGGCCCATGCTTCCAAAATGACGAGGCCGAAGGTTTCGGATTTGGATGGCAGCAACAGCACTTCCGCTTCCTGCAATAAACCGATCAAGCGCGGGTCGTTGGGGGGCAACCCTCCGGTCAGCAGCACGCGGTCCTCCAACCCGAGCACCCGAATCCGCTGCCGGAGCATCTCGCCGTAGGGCTCGTCCGTGCACGCGCCGGCCAGGACCAGCAGGGCGCGCGGATGTTTTTGAAAAATTGCGGGCGCCTGCTCCACCAGCCAGCCCTGATTTTTGACCGGGTCAATGCGGCCCACGCTGAGCAGCACTTGTCGGTCGCGAATTTGCGGAAACGCGGCCAATGCTTGTTCGCGGCAGTCTGGCTCGTAAACCTTCAGCGGCACGCCGTGAGGTTGAACCACCACGCGTTTGCCGGGATATTGTTCCCGCAAGAGGCGCGCTTCATTTTCGTTGCAAGTAATGATGGCGTCGGCATCGAACAACAATCGGCGCGATTGAAGAATCAATCCGAAGATTTTTCCCCACTCCCAGCCTCCGACGGGCGTATTAAAATCCTTTTTCATCTGCGCCGGCAAATCCAGAACGCCGCCGTGAATCGTGACCACCAGCGGCACATTGTGCCACCGCGCCGCCAGCCTTCCGATCCCGCCAATGCGTCCGAGCGCGTGGGTATGGACAATCGAAACGCCTCTTTCGCGCAGCAGCCGGGGCAACAGATCCAGGGACATCAGGTTGCCTCCCACAGACACAATCTGGCGTCTGTGTTGTGATGAAATGCCGACGATGGGCATGAACGCACGGAAGCGCTTCACGCAGTGCCCGTCCGTCGCGAGCGGATCCCGAGCAGCCACGCCTGCGATACGCGGACTATAAACAACCGACTCGACATCGTGCTCGCGCAGTCCGGCGAAGAGACGCTGGATGGCGGTTTCCGTCCCCCCCCATTGCGAAGGATCGTATTTTCTGAGCAGGTGAACGGTGCGCATATCAGGCAAATGACGAACGACGGACGACGAATGGGTCGTCCGGGTCCGACTCGGGCTCGGGTTCGGACTCGGGCTCGTCGACGATTTCCGCTTCTTCAAATTGAACTTCGTGATCCACTCTGGCTGGCCGCTTTCGATCGAGCTTTCGGAGGTAAATCAAACTGGCGAGGACGCCCAGCATGATATTGAACGTGAAAAAAATCGGAGTCTGGTGAAAAACCCATTCGGTCATGCTTTGGAAAAACGTTCCGCACATGCCGAAGAAAATTCCGATTCCGACCCGGCGCATGGGATCCGGGGTTCGCGGCCAGAGAAAGCTCGCGCCCATCCACAGCCAGCGTATCCAAAGCACCGTGAACAGAGCGAGGCCGCCATAGCCCATCTCGCCCGCCGTGAGGGCCGCCAGGCTGTGCGCCGGCGCGGCCTGCGCGTCATCGATATTGCGCCCCGGTGGCACGACGTCGCTTGGTTTTTGGTCGGTGCCGTGGTACGGCACGAAGCGCCAGCCCAGCTTGGGGCCGTATTTATCGCTCACCCAATAAGACCAGTTGTTTGGTCCCACGCCAAACCAGGAATCCTCCGCGATGGCCGCGGCGATGCGAATGTAATAGCCGCGATTCTGTTCGTGCTTGGCGCCGTATTCGTTCTTGAGACTGTCGTCTTTGAAACGCGCGCCGACAGTCTTCCACGATTTCGCGAGCGCACCCGCCATTCCCACCATCACGAGAAAAGTAATGAGAACCTTTTTAAAGGTTATCCGGTAGGAAATGGTGGTAACGGTCGCCGCAAATAACATGAGGATGATGGCAATCAGGCCGGCGCGGGAAATGGTCAGAATCACGCCCACAAAGGCCACGGCAATCGCCGCAGCCCCGAGCAGCTTGAGTGATTTTGGAAATCGCGAGGTGATCACTGCTACAAAAACCGGCGCGGTCGTGCAGAGATACATGGAAAGGCTGTTCGAATCGTCCAAAGTCCCATACACCCGGTAAAGGCCATGAATATAACGCTGACTCAGCGCGACGAATCCCTCATAACACACCACCACACCGAGAGCGAAAATAAACAGCCGCAGCTCACGCTCGCTGCGGAGATACAGGGCCGCCGCGAGAAACATGACCAGGCCCCGCAGCATTTTGGACAGCTCGAAGAGCCCGAAAAGTTTGGGATCGGCCATGCCGACACAAAACGACGCATACAAAAAATAAATCAACATGAGCCCCAAACTGGCCGGCCAAAACCATCGCTTTTCACCCGGACGCGGTCGGAGAATGGCGCTCGCCAGGAGGCTTATGGAAATCACGTCCACGAATGACACTTCAAACCCGCAGGTGGTTCCGCGATACCAATCACGACTGACGAAATTGACGTCTATGTACTCCGTCACGGCCGAAAGCGTCACGATCAGAAAAAAGAATAAATCGCGGATGCGTTGCGACAAACACGTCAGCACAATTCCCCCGCAAGCGCCGCAGGACAGCAGCCCGAATGCGATTAGGTCTTTCTTTTCCATCTCGAAACGATTTCGGCAACCGATGGCGGGTCTGGGATTTTACGAGACGTCGCCGGTGGCGCGCTCCAGCTCGAACTCTTTGAGACGTCCGCGCTCGGCGCGCGGCCAGTAGTCGGTCGCTCCTTTTTTGAGCGACGTGTAGGCCATGAAACTGGAAGCCAGCGCCACGAAAAATCCGGCCAGCGCCGCTGGAAAACAAGCCACCCGCCTGACCCAGCCCAACGGGGCGAGCCGTTTAAACCGGTGACTCAGCAGCCCCGGGTAAAGCTGCCAGCAGAACCGTGTGCGCCGCAGATGTTCCGCAATCAATTGTTTCAGCCAGTCCGGCTCCGCCTGCTCCTGTTCGCACAAGGCTTCGGCCAGTTTCAGGCGTTTCATCACCGGCAGCTTTCGCAAATAACCGTCCACGAGGATGTGGACAATGGTTTGCCCTATCATCTGTCTTTTTTGGTTCTTGAGAATTCCCGCCGGCGAGACATACGCCTCGAAGGTGTGCGCGGCGTCAGCCGCCGAGACTATCCGCCAGGGCCAGACCTGGTGCATGAGAAAATCTGTGCACACGAGCGCTTTGATAAATCCGTCGTCGCACGCGCAGAGGTCTTTGGGGAGGTAAATATTCCGCGCGACCTCGGCGCGAATGCAATAAAGCTGCCCGCAAAGCTGCCCGGTGGCCGAGCCGGTCATTTGTGACGCGCCGAGCGACATCCGGTCCCAAAAACTTTTCTTTGCCTTGAAAGAAATGTCCTTGCGCGGCAAGTCCACCGAGACGCTGGCTTCCCGGTTTTTTTCCAGCGTGTCCACCATGTTCCACAGCGTCTCGCGGGGATGGATCAGGATATCCGCGTCCATGAGGAAAAGATATTTGGCGTCGCGCGCGGAAAATGAATGCACGAATTTGTTCCAGGCATTTATTTTTCCTCGCTGCGAAACATTCATGACGCGGCAGGAGAAATTCGCAGCGGCCGGATGTTCCCGGCTTTTCTGGGCGAAGATTTCCGACACCACTTCGGGCGTACGATCGGTGCAGCCGTTGGTGACGCAGATAATTTCACAACGCTGCCCGCGGCTGCCGAGTTCGGCAAAAAGAGATTGTTGAAAAACGGATTCGAGCATGGCGCCAATGCCCTGTTCCTCGTTCCAGGCGATGATGCCGATGGAAACCAGGGGCGCCGCGGACGTAGCTGATTGTGTATTCACGACCGAGCCATCGTAGGCGCAACGGCGGGAGTTTGAAGTGGGCGAATACCCGATGGGAGGTGAGGGAACGGCCCCAAAAAAAAGCGGAACTTGGTATTCCCTTTTCCGCGCGATCCCTGGCCCTCGGGGTGAAAAAGCCGCCAATTTGCGGGGAAAACCCCATTTTTGACCGGCTGATTATCGTTCAAAATAGTTGACGATGAAAAAGACGGCCTTAACTCCAGCCGTTGTCCTGCTTTGGTTCTGGGCGTCCATTCTCGCGCCGCCTCACTCCGCACAGGCGGAACCGCTCAAGGCGCGACCGCAGCAAGGATTCGCTTCGTGGTACGGGGAGGAACACCGCGGGAAATTGATGGCCAACGGGCGGCCCTTCGATCCGGATAGATTCACCGCGGCCTCGTGGTTTTACCCGCTCGGGACGCGTGTGCGCGTGACCGTCAATGCTCCTCATTTCGAACCGCGCAGTGTGCTGGTGACCATCACGGATCGCGGTCCGGCCAAACGCCTGGTGCAGCAGGGCCGCGTCATCGACCTTGGCCACGCGGCGTTTCAAAAGCTTGCCCAGTCCGATCTCGGACTCGTGGAAGTGGTCGTGGAGCCCGTTCAGTAGGACAGTTTTCCCGCACGGCAAAGGCGGCTCCCGTTTGCCGGGGGTTCGTTCAATGTTCTTCGCCGAATGATTTTGCACGCCGCCTTCCCAATGGCGTGAGAGGCTGAAACAGCGTGCGATCCAAAGCCAACTGCTCGCAAGCTTCGGGCCGCACCATTGACAGAAGCCTTTTGCGGCATTCATAATTGAAAATTCGGCAAACGATTCGACCCTTCCGAATGGGCTGACAATGGTTCGCCGCGAATCGCCAAACTATGCTACAGAAAAATTGTTTTTTAGGTTTCGCCGTGTTTCTCGCGACGATTTTACTTAACAACGTCTCCGCGTCCGCCGCCGCGTCTCACGAACAGGTCGAGGTAAAGACCAAAAATTTCACAGTGACTTTTTTCGTGGGTGACGATGGCCGCCTTTATCAAATCCCCATCGGCGGCAGCAAACCGGACGCTAAGCATTTGCGAGACGAGGAGTTTTATCCACAGGCAGGCGATGGCTACATCTGGGAGCCGGCGCTGCAACTGGCCCATGCGGATGGCAATACGTCCACCGTGCTTCACTATGAGGGCGTCACGCAGACCAATGAATCGCCGGAAATCGAGTTGACGCGCATTCACCTGCGCGACCCGGCTTATCCGTTCGATGTGACGCTTTGTTTTCGAACACATCACGACGAGGATGTCATCGAGCAATGGACGGAAATCCGCCACCAGGAGCCGAACGCCGTCCTGCTGAAGCGCATGGCGTCCACTTCGCTTCTGCTGAACACGAACGTTTACCTGACGCATTTCTTCGGCGATTGGGCGAAGGAGATGTTGAATCCCATCACCGAGAAAATCACTCCCGGCACGAAGATTTTCGATTCAAAAATCGGAGTCCGCGCGACGCAATTCAACAATCCCTCGTTCTTTTTAGCGCTCAACGGCCAGGCGACCGAGACCAATGGCCAGGTGCTCGCGGGGTCGCTCGCGTGGTCGGGTAGTTTTCAATGCGCCTTCGACGACAACAACTACTCAGTGCGGGCGTTGTGCGGCATCAATCCGTTTGCGTCCACTTATCGCCTGGAACCGAATAAAACCTTTACGACACCGACGATGATTTGGGTGTGGAGCGGCAGCGGGCTGGGAGACATGAGCCGGAAATTTCATCGCTGGGCGCGCGATTTTGGCATTCGCGACGGGCACAAGACGCGCACGGTGCTGCTCAACAATTGGGAGGCGACCGGTTTTGATTTTGATTTTGATCGCATCGCGAATTTGTTCGGCCCGGCAAAGGAAATCGGGACCGAGTTGTTTCTCCTGGACGACGGCTGGTTCGGGAACAAATATCCACGCACGAACGACCTGGCGGGCCTCGGCGACTGGCAGCCCAACCGCAAACGGCTGCCGAACGGCCTGGCGCCGCTGGCCGCCGCAGCGATCAAGCACGGGCTCCAGTTCGGCATCTGGATGGAGCCGGAAATGGTGAACCCGAAGAGCGAATTGTTCGACGAGCATCCGGATTGGGTCATTCATCAGCCGAAACGCGAGCTCGAATTGCAGCGGCATCAACTCGTGCTGGACCTCACGCGCCCGGCGGTGCAGGAATTCGAGTGGAAAACCATCCAAAGCATTCTCAGCGTGCCGGGAATCACTTATGCCAAGTGGGATTGCAACCGATATCTCACGCAACCGGGTTCGGAATACCTGGCGCCGGACCGCCAGTCGGAGCTTTGGATTGATTACGTCCAGGCGCTCTACGCGTTGATGGAGAAAACGGCGAAGGCTTTTCCGAACACGGAATTGATGCTTTGTTCCGGCGGCGGCGGCCGGGCGGATTATGGGGCGTTGAAATACTTTCACGAATTCTGGCCGAGCGACAACACCGACCCGGTTTCCCGCGTGCTGATGCAGTGGGATTATTCCTATTTCTTTCCGCCCACGGCAATCGCCGGACACGTGACCCATTGGGGCAACCGTCCGATGCATTTTGCGTGCAGCGTGGCGATGAGCGCGCGGTTCGGGATGGATCTGGACCTAAACAAATTATCGGCGGAGGACAAAGCCATTTGCGCGGGCGCCATCAGCGCCTACAAAAAGATCCGCGACGTGACTTCGCTCGGCGATTTATATCGGTTGGAAGACCCGCACGACGGCATCCGGAGCGCGCTGAATTTTGTATCGCCGGACCAGTCGCGCGCGGTGATGTTCGTGTTCCAGTTGCAGGACGGCCAAAACGCGGTGGTGCGGCCGCAAGGGTTGGACCCGGCGAAGCGTTATACGATTGGCGAACTGAATCCGGTCCCGGGACGTCCCGCTATGGAGCAGGAAGGGAAAACTTTCACGGGCGAGGAATTGATGCGCGACGGAATTTCGCCGTCTTGTTCGAAGGCGCTGGAAGCCTGCGTGATTGAATTGAATTCATAGACCCTTCCGATCGTCAGTAACTGATCATGTTTTCAAGACTGAAAGATATCCGCTTCGCTCTGCGGGTGATACTGCTCACTACATTGATGGGGAATGTCTCATCAGCCGTCCAAAGCTGGTCGCTGGCTTCTCCAAATGGGCGCTGCGAGATCGACGTGTCGCTCGGGAATGACGGGAGCCTGAGTTACGATGTTTATCGGCAAGGGAAAGCGGTGTTAAAGAATTCACCACTCGGGCTTCGCTGTGACACGGAGGATTTTGAACGCGCGCTGGTGTTCGCTTCGGACGGAACGGCAACGAGTCGTTCCGAGGTGTATGACTTATTTTCCGGTGCCCACACGCACGTGGATCATCAGGTGCGACAGCGCAATCTCGTCTTTCAAAATACGAATGGCGCCGCCATTGAAATTGACCTGGCGGCGACGGAAGAAGGAGTCGCGTTCCGGTATCGTTTTCCGGAAACGAACAGCGGCGTTCGCATCGTTGAATCCGAGCTTACCGGGTTTCAGTTGCCGCCAAACGCCCGCGGCTGGTTGCAGCCTTATCATGCCGCGGGACCTTACACGCCGGCTTACGAGGATTTCTTTTTTAACGTCTCTCCCGGCGACCCGCCGCCCGATTCGCGCGCGAAAGCGGTCGGCTGGGGATTTCCGGCGCTCTTTCACGTTCCGGATGCCGATACCTGGGCGCTTTTGACTGAATCCGGCACGGACGAATCCTACTGCGGCTGCCATCTCGGGGCGGATTCCTCCAGCGGACTTTACCGCATCGCGTTTCCAGCGAGCGATCAGGGGACCAAGGGTTGGACGAATAAATTCGGTCCCGAGCCGCGCTTTTCGCTTCCCTGGACCATGCCGTGGCGCGTGATCGTGCTGGGCGGTAATGCGGGCGATATTGCGATGTCCAGCCTGGTCACTGACCTCGCGCCGCCGGCGCGCGTGGCGGACACTTCCTGGATCAAACCCGGCCGCGCTTCCTGGGCCTGGTGGTCGCATCGGAGCGGGCCGGACACCACGAACCTGTTCGATTCCTTCACGGATTTCGCGGCGAAAATGGGATGGGAATACACGTTGTTTGACGCCGGCTGGTGGAAGGTGGGATTGAAAAATATTTCCGATTATGCCCGCGGCCAGGGGGTCGTGCCGCTGGCCTGGAGTTTCGCCTCGGATTTTTACGATCCGGAAACGCGCGCCAAGAAACTGGATTCGATGGCAGCCGACGGCGCCGGCGGCGTGAAGGTGGATTTCTGGTGTTCGGACCGGCAGGAAGCCATCGCGGCGATGCTGGGATTGTTCCGCGATGCCGCCGCGCGGCATATGGTGGTGAATACGCACGGCTGCACAATACCGCGCGGATGGCAACGGACGTGGCCGAATTTTCTGACGTGCGAAGCCGTCCTCGGCACGGAATCGTATTTTTACGAGCCTCGTTACACCGAAAAGGCCGCGGAGTTGAACACGGTCCTGCCGTTCACGCGAAATGCCATCGGGCCGATGGATTCGACACCGGTCGCCTGCACGCCCAAAAAATACCCGCGCACGACCACGGCGGCGCACGAACTGGCCACGGCCATCATCCTGAATTCGGGCATCATTCATTATGCGGACCAACCGGAATTTTTCGAGTCGCTGCCGGCGGAGGCGTTGCAGGTCTTTCGCGACGCCCCGGCGCGCTGGGATGAAACGCGCTGCCTCGCGGGTGACCCGGGACGAGTGGTGGTCTTCGCGCGACGCTCGGGGAAAAGCTGGTTCGTCGCCGGCCTCAACGGGACCAACGCTCCCCTGCCCCTGGAACTGGATCTTTCCGCCTTCAAAAATTTTCCAAAGCGGATTCTGATTGCCGAAGGGACCGACGCGATCATGCAAGTGACGGTCTCGAAAACGCCGATATCCAATCATTGGAAGCATACGCTGCCGCCACGCGGCGGTTTTATTTTGAGGTTCGATCGGTAATTTTCAAGGCCTCAAAATTTGGACATCCGAGTTATGAAAAATCTTTATCTCTCCGGCCTGGCAATGTTTGCGATCATCAGCCTGGCTACGACAGCCCGTGCCGCCTCGCCCGAAACGAGCATCTGGATGGACGCCCCGGCGCGGAATTTCACGCAGTCCTCGCCGATGGGAAATGGCCGGCTGGGAGCGATGATGTTTGGCGGCGTGAATGACGAGCGGATTGTTTTGAATGAAAGTTCCGTCTGGTCCGGCTCGCGCCAGGACGCCGATCGTCCGGACGCTTACAAGGTGCTGCCCGAGATTCAGAAATTATTGCTCGAAGGAAAGAATACCGAGGCCGAGGCGCTCGTAAACGCGAACTTCACCTGCAAAGGGCCGGGCTCCGCGAGTGGCTCCGGTAATAGCCAGTATGGCTGCTATCAGGTGCTCGGAAATCTTCATCTGTTGTTCACCGACACCAATGCGCCGGTTGAGAATTATCGCCGCGAACTCGACCTCGACGACGCAGTGACGCGCCTGGAATACCTCCGCGGCGGCATCACTTTCACGCGTGAAATGTTTGTGAGCGCGCCCGACCAGGTGATGGTTTTGCATTTGAGCGCCAACCGCGGGAAAGCCATTTCTTTCGAGGCGCGGCTGGATCGTCCGGAGCGTTTTGAAACCACCGGCGACGGCAACAACGGCCTTTTGATGACGGGACAATTGAACGACGGACTGTCCGGTAAAACCGGTGTCCGCTACGTCGCGCGCATCCGGGTGGTGAATCGCGGTGGCGAGGTGTCCGTTCACGGGAATGTTTTGAAGGTCAGCAAGGCTGATGAAATCACGTTGCTCATCGCAGCGGGAACGGATTACCAGGGCTTCGCGGGCCGCCAGACCAGGGATCCGCTCGCGGCGACGCTTGATGATTTGACCAAGGCGGCGAAAAAATCCTTTGCGTCGCTGCGCAAAGCGCACGTTGCGGATTATCAAAAATATTTTCACCGGGTTTCGCTCAAGCTTCCGCCCGCCGACGCGGATGGCGCCCTCAAACCCACTCCCGAACGACTTCTGTTCGCGCAAAAACACGGCGGCGATCCGAGCCTGGCGGCGTTGTATTTTAATTTCGGCCGCTACCTGTTGATTTCGTCGTCCCGGCCCGGCGGTTTTCCCGCCAATCTTCAAGGCATCTGGGCGGAGGAAATTCAAACGCCGTGGACGGGTGACTGGCACCTGGACGTGAATGTGGAGATGAATTACTGGCCGGCGGAGGCGTGCAATTTATCCGACCTCACGCAGCCGCTATTTGCCCTGATCTCTTCGTTGCAGAATCCCGGAGCAAAAACCGCGCACGATTATTACCATGCGCGCGGATGGGTGGCGCACGTCATCACGAATCCGTGGGGTTTCACCTCGCCGGGAGAATCGGCTTCCTGGGGCGCGGCGACCTGCGGCTCGCCGTGGTTGTGCCAGCATCTTTGGGATCATTATTTATTCACGGAAGACCGGGAGTTTCTAAAATGGGCTTATCCCATCATGAGAGGCTCGGCGTTATTTTATTCCGACATGCTGATCGAAGAGCCAAAACATCATTGGCTGGTGGTGGCGCCGGCCAATTCGCCGGAGAACCATTTTCGAATGCCCGACGGCAAGGAAGCGTCCATTTGCATGGGGCCGACGATGATGCAGCAACTCGTGCGCTATCTTTTCAGCGCGTGCATTGAATCGTCCAAAATTCTGGGTGTGGACGAAAATTTTCGCAATGATTTGATTGCCCGGCGCGCGCGGCTGGCTCCGACGCAAATCGGGCCGGACGGCCGCGTCATGGAATGGCTGGAACCCTACGGGGAGCCGGAGCCGCATCATCGCCATATCTCGCATCTTTGGGGTTTGTATCCCGGCAATGAAATTTCGCCTGAGACAACCCCGCAATTGGCGGAAGCCGCACGCAAAAGCTTGATCGGGCGCGGAGCGGTCCCGACTGGCCAGGGCGGGGCCGGAAATGTCGGCTGGTCGATCGCTTACAAGGCCGCCTTGTGGGCGCGGCTCGGCAATGGAGATTACGCCTGGGGCATGGTTCGCGACGCGCTTCAACCGGTGTTTGGCACGGAGGAGCGCTATGATGGCGGGGGCGGTGTTTGTCCAAATCTATTCGACGTCTGCCCGCCGTTTCAAATCGACGGAAATTTCGGCACGACGGCTGCCATCGCGGAAATGCTGCTGCAAAGCGGCGATGGGGAAATTCATCTGCTGCCCGCTCTGCCGGACGCGTGGAAAGAAGGAAGCGTCACCGGCCTGCGCGCGCGAGGCGGATTCGAGGTCTCCGTGACTTGGAAAGCGGGACAGTTGACCACGGCAACGATTCGTTCGACCACCGGCGAGCCTTGCCGCTTGCGTTACCGCGACCAATCCATCGAGCTCAAAATCAGAAAAGGGAAAACTGTCACGTTCGGCGCCAGCTTAAGCAACGCGAGGTAGACAGGCTCCTTTCCATTCTCTTCGGCGAATAAAGTGAGCCTGCAGTAAGCTCCCACCCGAAAGAGGGATGAATCGTTTCCCGGGATTCTCCAAGCTATTCAGAAATCCGTCATAGCCTGTTATGTCCATGAAAGCGGCCCGTTTTAAATTGATACCGGGCCGCGCACTTGCCAGGCATGTTGGGCGCGGATTTTTATCGCTGGCGGTTCTTGCCGGTTGGCTCGGCACTTTTGCAATTCACGCTCAAGTCATCAATTTCGACGTCCCCGGCGGCGCGGGTGCGGTCAATTATTCCGGCCCCGGCGCCTGTCCTGATCCCAGTAATAATTATTGGAACCCGGTGAAAGGCGGAGGAACGACGGCGGCGACAAATCGATTGTCGGATGGAATTACCGCCAGCGCGATCACCTTGACTTCCCAGTATGGCGGCACGTTCGGCACTCAAGGAAGCCAGGGCACGCCGGCGGCATTGCAATCACCCTACCAATATAACAATGCGATCCGCCGGACCAATACGCTCAACAATGTCCCGCCCGGAACCTACAACCTCTACCTTTACAGCATCAACAATCTCGGGAACCGCGGCACGACGTTTTCAGTTTTCACCACCGCCACACCGGCGATGACTCTCAGCACTTCCAACACTCCGGCCAGCCTTAATACGTTCATCAACGGAGCGGATTATGTCGTGTTCAGCAACCTAGTTTTAACGATGACGGGGACGATTGCTTTTACCTGGACCGCCAATCCGAATGTGGCGCTCGCCGGAAATAATGAAGGCGATTTCAGCGGACTGCAACTGGTGCTCGTTTCCACCGACACGGATGGCGCCGCTCCCAATTTCGGGCCAAACGTGCTGATTTTCGATCCCTCGATGGGGTCGTCCGCCATCCAGAGCCAGATGGATCCCGTGTTTTCGGCGCAACACAACAGTCAATTCGGCGCCGGGCGTTTTGCCTACCTTTTTAAGCCCGGCCAATATACGAACCTGGATGTCAATCTTGGCTATTATATGCAGGTGCTCGGGCTTGGACAAATGCCCGATGCGGTCACAATTACCGGCGATGTTCATTCAGATGGAGTTCTCGCCAATCACAATGCCACGACCACTTTTTGGCGCGCGTGCGAAAACTTTGCCGTGACGCCCACGAACGCAGGCGCGAGCCTCCTCGAAGCCAATAACACGATGACCTGGGCGCAGTCGCAGGGGGCATGGATGCGGCGCATGCACATCAAGGGGAGTATCAATCTGGCCAACACCAACAGCGGAGCTTATTCGAGCGGCGGTTACCTGGCGGATTCCAAAATAGATTCCACGATCAATTCGAAGACCCAGCAACAGTGGATTTCCCGAAACGACATTTGGAAAACGTGGTCCGGGCAAAATTGGAACATGGTTTTTGTGGGTGTTTCCAACCCGCCCTCCGGAACGTGGCCCGGTTCAAAATTCACCGTCATTACCAACGCGCCTTTGGTGCGCGAAAAGCCGTACCTGGCTCTCGATAATAACAGCAACTTCGTGGTCATGGTGCCGAATCTCCAGACCAACCGCATCGGCACGACCTGGAGCGCCGGTTTGACGCCGGCCACTTCCGTGCCCATCAATCAGTTTTATACCGCGCAACCCGTGCTCGATAATGCGGCCACCATCAACGCCGCGCTGGATGCCGGCCTGAATATAATTTTTACTCCCGGCGTTTATCAGCTTACCAACACCATTTTTGTGACGCGGCCGGACACCATTATCATGGGACTCGGATACCCGACGCTCATACCCGCAAATGGAAAGGTCACAATGCAGATTGCCGATGTCGACGGCGTCACAGTGAGCGGTTTGATATTCGATGCGGGAACAACAGCCTCGCCGGCATTGTTGCAGGTCGGGACCAGCGCTGGAAGCGTGCGGCACTATTCCGATCCCATATGTATTTATGACATTTCCAGCCGGGTGGGAGGACAATTCGTCGGCACGACCACAAATTGCATGACCATTTACGCCAATGATGTGCTGGCGGAAAATTTATGGCTCTGGCGCGCGGATCATGGCGCGGGTTCCAGCCCCGCGTGGATCGGCAATCCCAGCTCCACCGGCCTGGAGGTGGATGGTGATAATGTTACCATTTACGGTTTGTTCTGCGAGCATCACGAGAAATTTCAGACGATATGGAACGGTAATTGGGGCCGGGTCTATTTCTACCAATCCGAGTTGCCCTATGACGCTCCGTCACAAACCCTGTGGTCGCACGACGGCGTCAACGGTTATGCCTCCTACAAAATCGCCGACTCAGTCACCAGCCATCAGGCTTACGGGCTGGGCGTCTATGGAGTTTTTAATAATTCCACCGCGAAGTGCTTCAACACGATCGAAACTCCAACGACTACCCCGCAAGTCAACGTGCATAACATGATTAACGTTTACATCACCGGACAGGCGGGCAGCGAAATGACGCATATTATCAACGGGACTGGAAACACACTCACGACGGGCGTGACGACGACCACCGCGAATTATCTTTGGCAGAATCCCGGCTTCGCATTGGAGACCTTTTCGAGCGGAACGAATCTTAACCTTCTCTTGCCGACGGAATCCTGGCGGTCCTATCACGTACAATATAAAAACAATCTGACGGACCCGACGTGGCTGCTCCTGAGCAACGTTCCGGGAAACGACACATTGCAATCGATAGTCCTTTCGACCCCTTTCAGTAACCGCTTCTACCGCGCGACCTACTGATTTTTGCCACAGAGACACAGCGGACGCAGAGCCGAGCAGCAAATTATTGTTCTGTGAACTCCGTGTCTCTATGGCAAACCCGAACTGTTTAATTCGTGGTTGGGCGTGTTTTGAACGCATTGAGGTTGGCCTGCACCGCCTCCAGATTTCGTTGAGCGATTTGATTCGTGGGATTCAACTGCAACGTAACCTGGAATTCCTTGACCGCTTCCTCCAATTTTCCCTGCCTGGCCAGCGCGACGGCATAATTCTGATGAGCCTTGGCAAAATCCGGGCGCTGACGCGTCACTTCGGAGAATTGGGCCTGCGCTTCACCCACTTTATTTTGCCCGGCCAGTTCCACGCCGAGGAGATAATGCGCCTGCCAGAATTGCGGATTCATCCAAACCGCAGCCTGAAATTGAGTGATCGCGTCCTTGCTCTGATGTTGCATGGCCAGGAGAATGGCCTGATAAAAATACGCCGCCGGGCCCTTGGGTTGAAGTTCCGCCGCCTGACGATAATGCGCGACCGCCTGTTCCATTTTTCCCTCACCCTGCTCCATGAATCCCCATCCTATATACGCTTCGAAAAATCCGGGGTTTATCCGGAGAGCTTCTGAGAAATACCTGACGGCTTCCGCGGTTTTCATTTGATTGGCGAGTATCAAACCCATTTCGTTCAAGGCCGGCAGATAATCGCGCCGCAGCGCCAGCGCCTGAGAAAAAGATTTCTGCGCTTCGCCCACGTTTCCCTGCCGGACGAGCAACGAGCCGATTTTGAATGGGCCAACCGGAGTTTGCGGCAGCAAATCGCTGAACTGCCGCTCTTGCTTGATCGCGTCCGGCAAGTTGTCAATTTGCGATAAAAATTGGGCGAAGTTTTCATGTAAAATGTAATCATCCGGGGCGCGTGCCACGGCGTCCCGATAGAGGGCGCGAGATTGCTCGCGCGATTGGCCATTCATTTGGCCGCCCAGCTCTTTCAGCGTGGCCATGTAAAATTTCGCGCGCGGAACATCATTCAATTGGCTCGTGAACGGCGGCTCGGATACGCGACTGAAATTTTCCTGATAAAGACGCGCCCGGTCCCAAAGCGAAACAGCCAGCCGCCGGTCGCAAATATCGGATGAGGCCCATTCGCCCGTGTCACGCGACACAGCAGATTTAGGCAACAGCTTTGCCGTTTGCCCGGCGAACGCGCGCCCGAGCACGTAATTGCCGGCGAAATTCATATGCACGTGTTCGTAAAACAGCTCGTTACCCGGGATTCCCTCCGGTGAATTTTCCGCGAACATGCGCGCCGCATCCAAAAAATAAATCCCTTTGCCGGCCTGCGCATCGGCGGCGTTTTTGATGATTTGATTGACGGGAGTATCGGAGCGGAAATCGAGGGTGTCGTCATCGCGCGCCAATTCGAATTCGCGCAGGGCGCG
Organism: Verrucomicrobiia bacterium; assembly: GCA_035552155.1. GTDB lineage: Bacteria > Verrucomicrobiota > Verrucomicrobiia > Limisphaerales > DASXHY01 > DASXHY01. Next base: position 434,349 of record DASZLX010000018.1, read on the forward strand.
GGCGGCATTGGTCAGGGCGAGGTCGCAGGTTCCCATTCGAAATTGCAGTTCGGCATATTGAGAATCCAATGCCGCAGCCTGGCTGAACTGTTCCAGCGCTTTCGCGTAATCGCCGGCTGTTTGCGACGCGATCCCGCCTTGAAACCATCCGTCCCACACCACCCTTTGCGACTCGGTCAGTTTCACCGAGTGCAGGGACGCGAACGGCGCGCAATCCTTCAAGTTGCTGCCGACGCTGCTTAGAATCACGGGCACATGCGCGCTTTGACTGGCGCGCAATATGTCGGCGAGATTTTTTCTGAAGTTCTCATAAGCCCGCAACCGGTTCGGATCATCGCAACGCACCTGGTGATCCTTGAACATATTCAAGCCCTCCCACGTTTTCGGAATGGCGGAATGCGGGCCCCAATGTTGCATCACGTTCGCCAGGAATTGCCCCGTCCGCGTGGCCTTGGCGGCCAGATTTGCGCGGACGAGGCTCACGGCGGGAACGCGGGAACCGAAGACCGTGCTGGCGCCGAATGGGCCGATCATTTCGTTATTGCCCATGTAAATGATCCATAGGTCGCCGTCGCGCCGCGCGCATTCGCGCGCGATGGGGAGGATGGCGTGGGAATTGATGGCGGTCATGGCCACGCAAATGACTTCGAAATCCGTCCCGGGATAGCGCTCGCGCAATAAGGCCTGCAGATACCGCCCGGCGCCAAAACTAGGATCCGGGTCGCCCATCGCGGCAGATTCGCCAAACAAGAAAATGCGAAATGTATTGGCCGGCTTTTTTACCGCCATCCGCTGCGGCTCGGGTGTGCGGGCCAGGGCGGGAGGAAAGAACCGATATCCGAAAGTGTCATTGGGAACATAAAAATCCTGGCCGTTTATTTTTGCGCGTAGAAAAAAACTCGTGGGATAACCGTAGCCGGCAAGACGCAAAGCAAGTTCCAGGAAGCAAAGAGCGACGACGGGAATGATAATCACCGCCACGACGCGGAACAACCAGAGCCGGCCGCGCGAAATTTTTGCGGGGGAATTTTTAGACGGAGGATTGTTTTCGTCCGAAGAACGCGCTCGATCTTTGGAATGCCTTTTGCGCTTCAATGGCTTCAACGATTGCAAAAAATGCCGGCCAGGGCAACAAAAGCCTCGCGGATGCCTGTCCTATGCTTGAGGAAGCACCAGTGTCATGATGGAATGCGCCGGGCTTTGGGATTTCGCCTCCTTGTCGTCCATCCAGAGATAGAACGGCTGGGCTTTGGCGGTCGAATTCATAACGATGACAACGATGTTTTTGTCGTTATTCAAAAACGCCGTGGTGATCAAGTTATCCGTGGTTGAGGAACTGACAATCCTGCGGGCGCCCGGCCGGACGAATTTGGAAAAGTGGCCGATGTAATAATACGAATTCATGTAATGAAGCGCGCCGGTTTTGGTGTCGCCGTGAATGGGAGCGAAACAGAAATTTTGCACGTGATTGGGGCCGCCCTCCTGATCGAGCAACACGTTCCAGTCCGTCCAACCGACGGCGCCGTTGTTGAAATCGTTGACCATTGATTTTCCGTAATTCTCGCCCCATTTCCAGTCGTCGATGGTCGCGGAATCATACGGGCCGTTGCAGCCTTCGGTGAAGAGAAGATGGGTGTTCGGAAAGGCTTGTTGGACCATTTTGACATTTTCAAAATGATCGCCCACGTACCAATGATACCCCACCCCCCAGACAAACCGGGCGGCTTCCGGGTCTTCCAGAACCACCGCGGCGCGCTGATACATGAGACTGCGGTTATGGTCCCAAATCACGATATTTTTTTTCGCGAGACCGTCCTTCGCGAAGGTGGGTCCGAGATAGTTTTTTACGAAGTCCCGCTCCTCTTCGGCGGTGTAGATGCACGATTCCCAGGTCTGGATGGCCATGGGCTCGTTTTGAACGGTCATTCCCCAGATGGGCACGCCCTGTTTTTCGTAGGCCTTGATGAATTTGGCGCAATAATTTGCCCAAGTGCCGTAATATTCCGGTTTCAATTTTCCACCGTGCAGCATGTCATTATTATCTTTCATCCAGGCGGGCGGACTCCAGGGGCTGGCGAAAATCGTGAAATTATTCGCGCCGGCAGTCGCGAGGATTTCCTTGATGAACGGGATTCGATATTTCAAGTCGTGGCTGATGTCGAAGCTGTTCAGGGATGTGTCCCCATTTTTCACGTAGGTGTAGCTTTCGCTGGAAAAATCGCAGCTATGGATATGGGTGCGGCCCAGGGAGTAACCGATGCCTTTTTCAGGGTCAAAATAGGCCTGCAGGATCTCCTGCTGTTTGTCCTTGGGCAGTTTATAAAATGTCTCAGCCGCTGCGTCGGTCAACGCGCCGCCCACGCCCAACACAGTCTGGTAGGTTTTGGAAGCGTCGACAAATATCGTCTCCTGCTTCTCGCCTGGCTGCGGCATGGCGACAAAGCTCAAATCGGCCGCCCGGGATAACTTTTGGCCGGTGTCTTTTGCCGTTATGTAGACTTTGATCGAAGCCCCGGATTGCTCAGCCGCATAGGCGGTGGAAAAAGATGCGATGGCGAGCGCAATCAATATTTTCGAGTGGATATGTTTGGTCATAATTCGCCCGGCGACAGAATAGGCCGGCGATTAAGCGTTTAAAAGATTGAAACCTCGCCACCCTGGGCGGCACCTCAATATTGCGACGCACAATACGTCAAAGCAATGCCGATCGGCGCCGTTATTTATGAACAGAGGAATGCTCCATCAACCAATCGATGTCCCCAATCCCCGCCACGGCCGGACAGGCGGCAGCGTTAGGCGGGAGCGGTCCCTGGAATTTTATCAAATTTGCGTCCCGCCACTTATGTATTTCACTGTGCCCATCGGCAAAGCTGAACCCTCCGGCGTTATTATGATAGGTGGCCGGCTTGTCCACCCAACTTTGAGAGGCGTTATCCGAGCAGAACCAGCCGTCATTGATGCTCCAGGGATTCTCATCCAGGACTACGAAACAATTTGCCGCTCCCATGGGAATGAGGTCCGCCTGTTTTCTGAATATCCTATAATTGGCGTTGAGCGGTGCCGTGCTTTTCACAATGCTGTCCACAATGGGAGCCAGATAGCCATTCATGGACATGCTACGCACCGTTGGTTTATCGGTGGCGCCCGGCGGCACGCTTAGTCCAAAGAAAGCCGTTCTTAAATCGGCCGGACATTTGAACAACTGAATGTTTGGAGCATAAAGGTACATCAATCCGGCCTTCACCAAGTCCGTATTTTGCGCCGCCGTAGGTTGAGTTATGTCTCCATAGACCCACTGATTTTCCGGATTTCCCGGGTCGGTATAGGGGTTGGGAAGGAGGCTGACTTGAAGCGCACCCTGCCCCACCGTGGGCATGAATTTGGAGTTGTTATCGTCCGAGTACATGAGCCAGGCCAGACCCATTTGCCGGAGATTGTTCATGCACTGCGTGGCTTGGGCCCTCGTTTTAGCCTTCGCGAGCGCCGGCAACAGCATGGCCGCCAGAATCGCGATGATGGCGATAACCACCAAAAGCTCGATCAAGGTGAAACCCGCATTTCTGGACGATGAGCCCGATGAGGGTCCGCGGAGCGAATCTGTCTTTGTTTGCATCATAAATTACGTCTGCATTTCTTTTTTTTGGGGGTCCGGCACCGGCTGAAACGGTTGCCGGACCCCGCACTGCATCATTATTCGTTCACGTCATTATTGCACCTGCACGCGATAGAACCGTGAGCTGTTCACAATCGGATTCGTGACCCATTGCGTTCCGTTGTTACCCGGCACAGTGCTGAACACATTCCAGGTCGCATCCGTCAGGTTGGTCTTGTATTGGAGTTGATAATTCCAACCCGAGAGCGTCGGGAATGAAACAACCAGATTCGTGCCGGACAAGGCGGCGTTCGCCGACATTATCGGCACCAGCATCATATAGTTCACGTTGACATCCGGGGTGGTAGGATTGTCCAAGGGCCTGATCAGCTCCAGTGTGTTGGTAGAGCCGTTAAGTGTCACCGTGGCGAGATTGCCCGAGGCATCCCGCATTGGAACATATTGATAGGTGCCCCAACCGAAGGTATTCGGGATGTTAAACGATCCCAGGAGGTTGGTGGTCTGGGCCGTCGTGCCCCAGCCGCTCGTGACTTCCGCAAGGTTTGCATCGGTGCCTACCGAGGCTGTCGCAAAGCGGCCATAGACATAGTAGGTTCCGGCAGGATAGTTCCTGGTATAGTTACACCAGGCACCATTGCTGAAGAATCCGATGCTGCCATCCACCTGAGGGTTGGTGGGATCCTCGAATTGCGGTCTCGGCACGTCGCCGCTCGGACCGTTGTCTTCACCTGAGGTGCGGTAACTATACGTACCGCCGAAGTTGACCTGAACTGTATCCACACCTGCCACCGCACCCAGGCCGGCGTAAGCATTCGTTTGTGGATTATCGAAGAACTGGCCGCCGTCATGGTCGTAATCCTCCGCTTCCCAGGTGTAGTTGTTCGGGTTGACGGTATCAAACGTCGCCGTGGAGCTGGATGAATTGCCGTTCACGTCCGTGACTGTCGCCACGATGGTGTAGATTGAATTCGGCAACAGATGCGGATAGGTAACGTTCCAATTGTTGATGTTACCGGTGATCACCAGGTTTGAAACTGTCGTTCCATTGACCGTCACCACAATTTCGTTCGAAGCAACGCCGGAGCTCGATTGAACATTGAAGCTGAACGTATTGGTTAACTGCGTTCCGGTGACCGGGAAGACCCCGTTCAAGGTAGGCAGATTTGTGTTCGCCGGGAAGAACGCATAGAAGTTCGCGTTCAAGCTGCCGCCGCTGGTGACCCGGAGCGTCTCGACCGAGCCGCCGGTGAATTTCACCAGGTTGCCGCCGGAATCCCGCAGAGGCGTCCAATTATAAGCCTGCCAGTCGCCCGTGGGGTTCTGGGTAAACGTTCCTATGTTCGTCGTGGTCTGGGTAGGAGTGCCAATTCCGCTGGTCACCTGGGCCAGAGTAGCCACGCCTGAGCCGGTGCCGCCGTCGGCGCCGCGCAGATAAATATTATATACGCCGGCCGGGAAGGTCCGGGTATAATTATTCCACTCACCGCCATCATACCAACCCAGGTTGTAGTCGGTGAGCGAGTTCGTGACATATTGCAATCTCGGAGCATCACCATTGCCTTGGTCCGCGGTGGTGCCGGTGCGATAAATGAAGGTTTCTCCGTTATCTACGATGTTATGAGCGTCTTCACCTTCAATTCCGGACAAGTTGGCATAAGCATCGGGCGCCGGATTGTCGATGAATGAACCACCGTTATAATCGTAATCTTCCGCTTCCCACGTGAACACCGGGCTGAGTGTATCGAACTTAACCGATGTCGCCGCCGGACTTCCGTTGGCGTCGATGACACTGATGCTGGCCGTGTAGACCTCGTTGGAGAGCAGCGCGAGGCTGACGGTCCGGTTCGTGGACTGGCCACCGAAGCTCAAGCCATTGGTCGCGGTGATATTGGTGGCGAATCCAATTCCCAACAGATTGGTTACCGTGAGCCGCACCGAGATGCTGTTGGTGTTAATATTCACGCCCGACGGGGAACTCGCCACGAAGGTGAGCGTCGGGAAAGGCTGGAACATATTAGTTCCGTTGGGATAAACGCCGCTGATAGCAGGCAGATTGGTGTTCGCCGGCGTCAACATGAAGAAGTTGAGGTTTCCGCCGCCGCTGGTTCCCGCTGTAAGACGGACTGTGTTCGTGCTGCCGTTGAACTGGACCCGGGCGAGGTTGCCGCCGGAATCGCGGAGAGGCACCCAGGAAAATCCGTCCCAGCCGCCCGAGTTCGCCATGGTAAACGTGCCCAGGTTAGTCAGAGTTTGCGCCGTCGTGCCCCAACCACTGGTGACCAAATCAAACGAGTCGTTCAATGTGCCACCGCCGTCCGCGACTCGCAGAAAGACGTTATAATTGCCGGCTGGAAAATTCCGGGTGTAGTTCATCCAGTTTGGCAGACCGCTTCCGGAGCCGCCGTCATAATATCCGACGTTCACATCGCGGGCGATGTTAGTGACGGCAAACGCATCCAAAACTTTCTGCCGCATAAGCTCGCCAATGGAATTGCCGCCGTTATTTCCGGTGCCCACACTGAATTCGGTTTCTACCAGCTCGAAGGGATCGCGATAGATACGACTGGGACCGGCGGTGTTACCATTGTCGTTTGCGTCCGTTATATTCACGTAGGGGGTCTGTTCCTGGTAATACGTGTTAACGTCAGGCCCGACAAAGCTCATCACCGGATTGTCGATGAAGAGGCCGCCGCCGAAGTCGTAGTCTTCAGCTTCCCACGTGTAATTGGTCGGGTTAAAAGCGTCGTAAACGTAAAGGTTGGTGGCGACAACGCCCGCGTTATCCGTCACCCGAATACCGATACTAACCCCGTCGAGATTGGTTTGCTGAATGAGAGTGGGATTAATGGGCAATCCGGTGTAACTCACATTCATCGACGTGGACGATCCGCCGATCGACAGGCTCGATGAAACATCCGCTCCGTTCACCGTCACTTTGATATTGCCTGCAGTAAGGCCGTTCGTGGAACTCGCGGTGAAGGACAGAGTATTGGTGCCGCATTGCAAAACCGAGCCGTCGGGGGTCAAATTGGAAATGACCACAGGAATAGCCTGCTGACGCACATTCTCAATAAAGCTTGCGCTGCCAGCGCCGGTGTAAAACCGGGCATCGTCGATCCAACCAATGAAATCGCGCGGATTGCCGTGAATGGTATTGCCGATCGCGGCACTTGCCAGGCCGCTGAGATTAACGGTGGTCCCCGCCGGCACGCTTCTGACCGCGTACAACTTAGCCGGGCTGGCTTCTGTACCATAATAGATATAGGCATTCTGGGCCGTACTGTCATACACGAGAGCGGCGAACAGCCAGACATTCGTCGGAAAATCATAATAAACCGGTGGAGAAATACGCGTCGCGCCAACGAAACCATTGATGCAGATCAACGGGCTTCCGGGCTGCGTGACAGCGGAACGTCCGCTGAGTTGCAGACCGAGACTCAGGGCATTGTTGACGTCTGTCGTCCCATTGGTGGCCAGGAGGAACAAACGCGAGCCTTGATTGGAAAGGTTGGTGAACAGGTTGGGCATTTTAAACCAAATGGTCATCGTGAAGTCGCTGACCGCACCCAGATTTGCCAGTGTCGCATCCCCGGCTTTGTAGGCAAAGGCGCCGCCGGCAACATTTCCGGCGATGGGATTCGTATGCAGGTCCAGCGCCACGCCCTGGTTTTGCACTCCTGAGTTGGCGAGGCCATGAAGATCTCCGGGAGTGGTGGCATCGCCATTTACCATATTCAGAACCACCGGTAGCGCGCCGCTGCTGGTAATCGTCGTTCCAGGTCCGTCCTCGAAATTATAGCGTAATTGAAGCGTTTGCGCTTGCGCTGGAAGCGCGCAGAGAAGAGCGCAAAGAAAGGCCAGGGCGGCCAGGAGTAGTGGGGCTTGTTTAGTTTTCACAATCTTGATTGGATGGTTTTTGCGTTTCATAGTGGGAGCCAGCCTCATTACGATACCTGCTTTGTAAAATCAGCCACATCCCTCTTTCGGGTGGGTATACGTGATTAAATGCTAATGATATGATTCGCTCTCGACTTTCACGACGTTCGTGCTTTGATTAAAACTATGTTTCTGGCCAGGAAACTCGCCGGGCTCACGCTGCTGACGACTGCGCTCCTGCTTTCCACGAGCGGGATTTCGACCGGGGCCACCGCCGAGGTTTTGACGAATGCCGCCGATATCCTGGCCCTCTCGCCCGAGCGCGCTTCAGACTCCATCTCAGTATCCATTACCGGCGTCGTCACCGCCGCCGAACCCAATTGGGGCGGTCGGTTTTTTGTGCAGGACGCCAGCGGCGGAGTATTTGTCAACAGCGTCGATGGGGCGCCGCCCAGCCCGGGAGACATCGCGACGGTTGCTGGAATTACCACCCCGGGCGGTTATGCGCCGTGTATCGACAAGCCGCACTGGATGAAATCAGGCACCGGTCCCATGCCGAAAGCGAAGGTCCCCACCATCGAACAATTCATGACGGGAAATGAAGACAGTCAGCGCATCGAATTGTCCGGCATCGTCAGATCCGCTTCCACGAATATCGATCGGCTGAGCGTGGAATTAGTCTCGGGCGCTTATCGCTTTCGCGCGCACTCGCCGATTCCGCCCGGCGTAAATCCCCAGAGCCTGGTTGGCGCCCGAGTCCGCATCCGCGGCACGGCAGCAGTATTTTTCAACGCCACTTTAAGACGTTTCCTCACCATCGTTCTTTATGCTCCTTCGGTTTCTGATTTCATCATTGAACAACCGGCTCCCGCGAATCCTTTCGATGACCCGCTGATCCCGCTGAACGCCACCGCGCAATACCGCAACCGGCCGTCGCCGTCGGGCCAGGTCCACGTCCGCGGATTAGTCACGTATCAAAGGCTCGGCGAAGATTTGTTTCTTCAGGATGACACCGGCGGGTTGCAGATCAAATGCCCCGATGCCGCGGCATTTTCGCCGGGCGACATTGTCGAGGCGGTTGGATTTCCCGGCGTTCAAAATTTCCTGCCCGTCCTTGAAGACGCCATTTTGCGGAAATGCCCCGGCGGACCCGCCCTCGTGCTGCCCAACAACGTGCCCATGGCCCAATTGCAAATGGGTTTGCACAATGCGGAGCTGATTATGCTCCAAGGCAAGCTGCTGGATCGCCAGACTGGCCATGCCAAAACATCCGCCGGCAGTCTCCTCGGCCCCCGCACAGTGCTGGTCATCCAAACCACCAACCTCGTATTCACCGCGGAAGACAATGCGACCGCCGCCGATTCTTTTTTATCCTCCATCCCCATTGGCAGCACCATCCTGGTGAGCGGCGTTTGCCTCCTGCAAAGCGCCGAGGACGGCAAAACAAAATCCATTCAACTATTGCTTCCCTCTTCCGCCAACGTTCGCATTCTCGCCAGCCCGGGCTGGCTTACGCCGCAACATTTATTGGTGACCCTCGCCGCAGCCCTGATGGTCATCCTGATCGGTTCAACCTGGATCATCATGGCGTTAAAAAGAAACACCGCCCTGCGGCAATTGATTTACGAGCGCGAACTGGGCCGCAAGGAACTTCAGAAAGCCCACGACTCGTTGGAACAACGCGTCAAGGAACGCACGCGGCAGTTGAAAGTGCAAATCACCGCGCGCAAAGAAGCCGACCTGCAATCCAAAGCAGTCCTCAGCGAGCGCACGCGTCTGGCCAAGGAGTTGCACGACACCATCGAGCAAACCATGACGGGCGTCACGCTCCAACTCAATGCCGTGGCCAAGCTGCTCGAGCAAAATCCCGAAACCGCCGGCCGCCATCTTGGCCTCGCGCGGAATATGGTCCGGACAAGCCGCGTGGATTTGCGCCGATCCATTTGGGATTTGCGCACGCGGGAGCTGGAGCAATTCGACCTGGCCGGCGCGTTGTTGCTGAGTGGAAATCAAATTGCCGACGGCGCCAACATCGGCGTTAAAATTGAAACCGGAGGCACGGCGCGGTCGTTGCCCGAAATCATGGAGGAAAATATTCTTCGGATAGGTCAGGAAGCGATCACCAACGCGGTCAAGCATTCCGGAGCCACTCAACTGCGTCTGGGACTTGATTTCCACGAGCAAAATGTCGTCCTAACCATCAAAGACAATGGAAACGGATTTACTCCGGACAACTGCCTCGGGCCGAATGAAGGTCATTTTGGACTGCTGGGCATGTCGGAAAGGGCCAAACGGTTGGTGGGCACTCTCACCATCGAGAGCGCGCCGGGAACGGGAACGACCATCACCGTTGATATCCCAACCGAGGAAATGACAATCCGCCGCGCCGTCATCGCCGGGCAAACTGGCGAATCGATGGAAACAGACCATGAAGAAAACATCCCCGATACGGATCCTTGCCGCTGACGATCATTTTATTGTTCGGATGGGTTTGACGGCAATGGTCAACATCGAACCGGACATGGAAATTGTGGCCGAAGCCTCCGATGGCGCCGAGGCCATCGCGCTGTTCACGAAATTCAATCCCGACGTCACGTTGCTGGACGTGCGGATGCCGGCCATCAACGGCATCGAAGTTGCCGCCGCCATTCGCAGGCAAAACGAGACCGCGCGCATTTTGATGCTCTCGGCCCTGAACGGCGACGAGGATATTCATAAGGCGCTGGAAGCCGGCGCGGCCGGTTATGTCCTGAAGAATGCCACGGAAGAAAAACTCATTCCCGCCATCCGCGCCGTCGCCGCCGGACAACGCTGGATTCCGCAGGATGTGGCCAATCGCCTTTGGTCGCGGCGCTTGTTCCAGGAACTCACCGCGCGCGAATTGCAGGTGCTCAACAAGCTCATCAAGGGCATGGCCAACAAGCAAATCGCCCATGCGATGAACATCAGCGAAAATACGGTGAAAGGATTTCTGAAAAATATTCTCGCCAAACTTCACGTGGCTGATCGAACGGAGGCGGTAGCCGTGGCCATTCAGCGGGGCCTGATTCAACTTTAGCGCCGGTAATTGCTCGTCCACAACGCCCGGCCTGATACATTGACGCAAAACCATGACGAGCATTCTCGGCATCTCCGCTTTTTACCATGACAGCGCCGCGGCGCTCGTGGTGGATGGCCGGATCGTCGCGGCGGCGCAGGAGGAGCGATTTACTCGGCGCAAGCATGACCCGGATTTTCCGAAACACGCCGCCGAGTATTGCCTGCGCGAAGCGGGCTTGGAATTGGGCGAACTGGACTACGTCGTTTTTTACGAAAAGCCGCTCCTGAAATTCGACCGACTGCTGGAGACCTATTTCGCCTTCGCGCCAGCCGGCTTCGCGAGTTTCCGCGAGGCGATGCCTTTATGGCTGCGCGACAAATTATATTTGCGCCGCAAGTTGCGCGCCGAATTGAAAAACGCAAAGCGGGCGCGTTTTATTTTCACCGAACACCACGAGAGCCATGCCGCTAGCGCTTTTTTTCCCAGCCCATTCGAGGATGCGGCCATCCTGACGGTGGATGGCGTCGGCGAATGGACCACCGCCACGCTCGGGGTCGGCGAGGGGAATCGCCTCCGGCTTTTGCGCGAGCTGAAATTTCCGCACTCGCTCGGCCTGCTCTATTCCGCGTTCACCTATTATTGCGGCTTCAAAGTGAACAGCGGCGAATACAAATTGATGGGCCTCGCGCCCTACGGACAACCGCGGTTTGCTGATGCCATTCGTAAACACCTCCTGGACCTCCGGCCGGACGGCAGTTTTCGGATGAACATGGATTATTTCAATTACTGCCAGGGCCTGACCATGACCAACGAACGGTTTCATGGTCTCTTCGGCGGCCCACCGCGTGCGCCCGAATCGCAGTTGGAACAACGCCACATGGATTTGGCGGCCAGCATCCAGGTAGTCAGCGAAGAAATTTTCATCGCCATGGCTCGGGAACTTCATCGGCTCACGGGCAAAAAGAATCTCGTGCTCGCTGGCGGCGTGGCGCTCAATTGCGTGGCCAACGGACGCTTGCTGCGCGAAGGGCCTTTTTCAGACTTCTGGATTCAACCCGCCGCGGGTGATGCGGGCGGCGCGCTTGGGGCGGCGCTTTTCGTCTGGCATCAATTGCTCGAAAAACCCCGCCGCCCCGCTTCGGTCGATTCGCAATCCGGAAGTTTTCTCGGCCCGCGATTTTCCGACGACGAAGTCGACCAGGCGCTGCAGACGCGTTCGCTGCCGGGTCGGCGATTTGATGACGAAGAGGCGCTATTGAAGCAAATTGTGGAGGCGCTGGAAGATGGGAAGGTAGTAGGATGGTTTCACGGCCGGATGGAATTTGGCCCGCGCGCGCTCGGCGCGCGCAGCATCCTGGGCGACGCCCGAAATCCCGCGATGCAAGCCGTGATGAATTTGAAGATCAAATACCGGGAAAGCTTCCGCCCGTTCGCTCCCTGTATTTTGCGCGAGCGCGCCGCGGATTACTTTGCCCTGCCCCGGCACATTGAAAGTCCCTACATGCTGCTCGTCGCTCCGCTGCTGGAACGGCATCGCACACCACTTTCCGACGCGCAGCGCGGCACGATGACCAATGATCCGGACCTGCGCCAGCGCGTGAATGTGGCGCGCTCGACTGTGCCGGCCATTACTCACGTCGATTACAGCGCGCGTATTCAAACCGTGGACGAGGAACGACACGGCCGTTTTTATCGCCTGCTGAAAATGTTCGAGGAACGGACCGGTTGCCCGATGCTAGTGAACACCAGCTTCAACGTGCGCGGCGAACCCATCGTGTGCACCCCCGACGACGCAATACGCTGTTTCCTTGCGACCGACATGGACCTGCTGGTGCTGGAAAATTTCATTGCGGACAAACAACAAGTGACACGCCTGCCTTCCGCGGCGGAAAAAGCCGGGCATCTCGCAGCCTTTCAACCCGATTGACACCATGGGACTGATTGTTTTTCAAACCAAACCGACCGCACGCGTGCTGCGGCAATTCGCGGGAGCGTGGCTGGTATTTTTTCTCGCGCTGGCAGCGAACCAGACCTGGCGGCGCGGGCATGTTCCGGCGGGAATCGCGCTGGGCATCGTGGCACTCATCGGCATTGTGGGCCTGATCCAACCGAAATCGATGCGCCTGCTTTTCATTGCCGCGTCCGCTGCCGCGTTTCCGATTGGATGGCTCGTCAGCCAGATTATGCTGTTGCTGATGTTCTACGGCGTGATGACTCCGGTGGCATTTTTCTGGCGCCTGCGCGGGCGGGATACGCTCCAGTTGCGCGCGAAACCGGATCAATCCAGCTTTTGGATTGACCGCCAGGAGGAGCCGAAGCCTGAACGATACCTGAAACAATTTTGAGACCTTCCACTATGAAAAAAAATGAACCCACCGCCTTCGAGAAGGCCGCCGCGTCGCAGACCCGCAATGGTTTTTTGAGCGACCTCTGGTATTTTCTCAAGACAAACAAAAAATGGTGGCTCATCCCGATACTGATCGTCTTCGTGCTCGCCGGCTTGCTCGTGTTGCTTTCCAGCACCGGACTCGCGCCCTTTATTTACACATTGTTTTGAACACCGCCCATGCAGCCTGCTGACATTCGATACCGTTTTCTGCGCGCAGTAATCCTGATGTTGCTGCTGGGGTTTGCCGACAGGCGGCTGGCATGCGGCCAGACGGTGAATGTCTGGCTGACCACGGACGACCAGAGCCAAAAATTGCAACCGAAGGCTTCCGTGTCGTTTTCCACTGGGACGGGCGGTAATAATCCGATCATCGTAGATGAAACCCAGACTTACCAGCGCATTGAAGGGTTTGGCGCTTCGTTCACTGACACGACCGGCTATGCGTTGCATCAACTGGCAACGCCATCGCAGCGCAACGCCGCAATGACAAATCTCTTCACCCGAAATGGCGGGGGCATCGGCTTGAGCTTCGTCCGCAATCCAATGGCCGCCTGCGACCTCTCGCTGTCGGTCTATTCTTACGATGATTTACCGGCCGGACAGACCGATACGAATCTGAATTCATTTTCCATTGCCCATGACCAGGCGGACATTATTCCGCTAGTCCAACAGGCGCTGCAATTGAATCCGCAATTGAAAATCATGGCCAATCCCTGGAGTCCGCCCGGGTGGATGAAGGATTCCGGCTCGATGATTGGCGGTTCGTTGCTGCCCGGCATGTATGGGCCGTTCGCGTTATATTTTATCAAATATCTCCAGGCCTATGGGGACGCCGGCATCACTGTGAATTATATCTCGCTGCAAAATGAACCGCTGTATCAGCCGGCCAATTATCCGGGTATGTTGATGGACGCGGCCACGCAAACGGTCGTGTTACGCGATTACCTCCTGCCCGCCCTGGCCGCGCACAACCTGACCAACACGACCGTGCTGGTTTACGACCACAACTGGGACCGGCCGGATTACCCCACCACCGAGTTTTCGGATGCCGCCGTGAATAATTCGCCGCAAGTCACCGGAATTGCCTGGCACGGATATGGCGGCACGCCCGGCGTGATGCTCTCGCTGGAAAATAGTTATCCCCCGAAGGGACAGTATTTGACCGAACACTCCGGCGAAGTTTCGATTCCCGACCAGGTCAAAGCGGATTTCCGGGAAATCATTCATGTCATGCGAAGCTGGGGAAAAGCGTACGTGAAATGGAACATGGCCTCCGACGAAAACTACGGGCCGCACACCGGCGGTTGCAGTGACTGCACGCCACTGGTGTACGTCAATTCCACGACCCGTAATGTCAGCTACGGCATCGAGTTTTATACGCTGGGGCATTTCAGCAAATTCGTGCTGCCCGGCGCTTACCGGATTTATTCCAGCGACGGCGCGGGAGTGGATACCGCGGCCTTTTTAAATCCGGACAATTCCAAAGTGCTGGTGGCGTTCAATGACACGGCGAACAGCGTCACATTTCAGGTGCAGTGGGGGAATCGGTCGTTTCCTTACATGCTCACGTCTTATTCCGGGGCGACTTTCACGTGGAGCGGCACACCGGGCGACGGATATACGGTGAATCCCACGAACCTCGTCACCGCCTCCAGTTTTAATTCCATTTCCGCTTTGCAGACTGAGCCGACGACCGACACGCTGGGCGGTTATGATTTGGGTTTTGCGTCCGGCGGCAGCTATGCCGGGTATTCAAACGTCGATCTCACTACCGGTTTTACAAATGTCATCGGGCGCCTGGCAAGCGCGGGCTCCGGTGGGACGCTCGAATTCCACATCGATAGCCCAACCGGGCCGATGGTCGGCTCGCTAACCATCCCCGTCACCGGAGGATGGCAGACGTGGCAAACGGTCACGGGACTCGTCACCGGCGGCGCCGGAGTGCACACGTTGTTTGCGCGATTCAACGGCTCGGGCGGCATCGGGAATTTAAACTGGTTTCAATTTGCCGGCGCGACATCTCCCCTGCCCGCACCCTGGTCCGGCGCGGATATCGGCAGCATCGGACTGGCTGGCAGCGCCGCGCTGAGCAGCGGAACCTTCACGCTGAACGGATCGGGAAATGATATTTGGAATTCCGAGGATGCTTTTCACCTGGTGTCGCAACCAGCGGCCGGGAATTGCGAAATCCGCGCGCGCGTGACCAGCTTGCAGCCCACGGATCCCTGGGCCAAAGCAGGCGTGATGATCCGGGACAGCGCCGCGGCAGGAGCCATGAACGCGTCGGTCGTTCTTGCGGCGAGCAATGGTGTTTCCTTCCAGGTTCGCCCGGGCACGGGCAACGCGACAACTTCGACCGTCGTAGGCGTTGGCACGCTGAAGACTCCACTGTGGTTGAGATTGGTGCGCGCTGCCAATTCGTTCGCGGGTTACTACTCGGTGGATGGCAACAATTGGACGCAAGTCGGCGCGAGTGTGCCGCTGGCGTTGAATAACAGCGCCTTGATAGGCCTGGCGGTGACCGCCCACAATAACGCGTCAAACTGCGTCGCCGCTTTCGACAATGTTTCCGTGAACCAATCCCCCACTCTCGCGCCCATCCCTGACCAGACGATTTTGGCCGGGAGGACATTGCTAATCACAAATCAGGCGAGCGACCCGGACATTCCGGCACAAACACTGGCCTACAGCCTCCTCAATGCGCCCGCTGGCGCGCGCATGGACAGCGCCGGAATTTTCTCCTGGCGGCCGGCTATTTCGCAGTCGCCATCCACTCAAACGCTCAGCGTCGTTGTCGCGGACAATGGCGTTCCAAGCATGGCGGCTACGCAGAAATTCGCGGTGACGATCAATCGTCCGGCGAATCCATTGTTGTCCGAGCCATTCGTCACCAACAGTGAGTTCGGCCTGTGGGTTTCCGGAGATGTCGGGCCGGATTACTTGCTGCAATCCTCCTCCAATCTTTTGTCCTGGTCCACAATTTCGACTTCCACCCCACCTGTGATGCCTTTCTGGTTGACGGTCACGAACGGTATTCAATCTCCTGCGCAGTTTTATCGCATTATACTCGGCCCATAAAACAGGCATCCTGCCGGTCCTAGAGCGTACGGCGAAAAAGCAGCGTCGCGGCCGTCATCGCCAGCAGCGTAAATCCAAAAAGAAAAATCAGGTCCGGAGCGATGGCGGTCAATCCGGTGTTTTTCAATACGAGGTCCTTGAATCCATGCACCGCGTAAGTGAACGGGTCCGCCACCGTGATGGCTTTCATCCAGGCCGGGAAGGCCTCAGTCGGATACACCGCGCCACTGGGAAAAAATAACACCGTGTTCAACATTCCAAAAATCGCGCGCGGCACGAGCGGGTCGCTCACGCGCACCATGATCAGGAACATCATGCTGATGAGCGCGAGCGCGGTGGCGACGACCAGCAAAAACATTCGCGCCATGCGCAGGAGGTTGAACGGATCCGGAATGCCCGCGATGACCGAGCCCGCTGTAATTAAAACCAAACCGGAAATGATGGCTTTGGCCGCGCCGGAAAAGGTGAAGCCGAGAATCAATTCCAATTTGCTGATCGGCGTCACGAGATAGCCCTCGTGCAGGCCGCGGGCTTTGTCGTCGATGAAAATGATGCCGCCGCCAATCATCGCGGAAACGAAAATCGCGAGCACAATGGTGCCAGGCAGCAGATATTGGATATATGGCACGTAGGGATAAACTTCCACCACGTCCAACGTGGCGTTGGCGGTCATGCGCGGCGGCATGGCTGGGGCGCGATAGGCCGGCAGCATTCCAGCGAGGACGCCTGAAAGGGCCGACGAGGAAAATTGGTCAGTGTTGTCCTCGATCAACGCTATGCGTGGATTCGCGCCGGCGAGGACCTTGCGCGAGAATTGCGGCGGGATGTTCAGCAGGCCATTGATTTTTCCGTTGCGCAAGTCGCGCAAGGCGGAGGCCATGTCCGTATACGTAATTGTGTCGAAGGTGCGCGCATTGGCGGCCACCGCCTGGAACATTTCCTTCAATTGAACGGCCGGCACGCCATGGTCCTGATCCACCACTCCGATCTGAAGGTTCTTTACTTTTCCACCGAAGGCATAGCCCAGCACGACGAGCTGCACCAGCGGCATGATGATGGAGACGATGATAAGCACCGGACTACGCCGGAAGCGGCGCAAATCGCGTTCTATGATGGCCCAGACTCGGTGCATGGTTCAGCTTCGTTTCATCATGTAGGGACTTTCGGCCACGCTCGGCGCCTGCAACGCGTCGCGCAACTGGTGGCCGGTATAATGCACAAACACGTCGTCCAACGTGGTGCTCTGCACGGAAAGCGAGGTCACGGTCACGCCTGCGGTCTGTGCCGCTTCCATCAACGCCAGGGTAGTGCGGGGGCCGTTGTTGGATGAAATGCGGAATATATTTTCCTGGCTCTTGACGTCCGCCACATCCGGCAGCGCTTTCAGTGTCTCCAGCAAATTCGGCGGGACGCTCGAAAAGCTGACTTCCAAAATATTCTTTCCGGGAATGGAGGCCTTCAGCTTGAGCGGCGAATCCAGCGCCGCCAGTTTTCCGTGGTCCACAATGGCGATGCGATCACACAATTTGTCAGCCTCATCCATGTAATGCGTCGTGACCAGGATGGTCAAATCACGCTCGCGCTTGAGCCGCGCCAGCATATCCCAAACCGCCACCCGCGAAACCGGATCGAGACCAGTGGTCGGTTCGTCGAGGAAAAAAATCTTGGGCTCGTGCACGAGGCCACGCGCGATTTCGAGCCGCCGCCTCATTCCGCCGGAGAACATTTTCACGGGTTTATCCGCCCATTTTTCGAGGTCCACTTCCTGGAGCAGTTGCTGGATGGTTCGCCGGCGTTTCTCACGCGGAATCCCGTACAACTTCGCGAAGATGCTCATGTTTTCCTCAGCGCTCAAATCCATGTCGGAAGTCATGGCCTGCGGAATCACGCCGATGGATTGCCGCACGCCGTTTTGCTCGCGCACGATGTCGAAACCATTCACACGCGCAACGCCCGACGTGGGCGGCACCAGGGTCGTCAACATGCGGATGAGTGTGGACTTGCCCGCGCCGTTCGGTCCCAGCAGGCCAAACACCTCGCCGTGCTGGACAGAAAAACTCACGCCACCCACGGCGACAAAATCGCCGAAGCGCTTGGTTAAATTGTCAACTTCGATGTCGAACATGGTTCACGGCCGGGACGTTTTCCCCGCCAGCGGCAACTCGACATAAGCCGTCATTCCCACGGCCAGGCTGCGGTCGCGGTTGTCGCAACGCAGGCGGATTTCGAAGGTCCTGATATCGCGCTTCGTGCGGCTCACGTCCCGCTGCGTGGCGTAATCCGCATCGACGCCCCGGAAAAAAACGGTGCCTTCACGCGTGCCGCCGGAAGGCAATTTCACCTGCAACTTGTCGTCGAGATGAATGCGGTCGATGTAGCTCTCCTCGACATCGGCGCGCACCCACAAGTCGTCCGGATCAATGAGCGTGACGATCGCCTGGCCAGGATTCACGACTTCGCCGGTGAGCGCCGCACGCGTGTCCACAAAGCCGTTCAGCGGCGCGCGGATTTCGGTATAGGCCAATTGGACCTTGGCCTTCTCCTTCTGGGCGCCGGCAGCGGCCAGCTGATGGCGGCTGGCTTCAAAAGCGGCGCGGCGCGCAGTCACCTGCTCCGAATTGGACTTCGCCATTTCCACCGACGCCTCCGCCGCGGCGGTTTGTTTTTCGGCGGCGTCCACCCGCGCCTTGGCCGCATCATAGGCGGTGCGCGACTGGTCGTAGGTTTGCTGGGACTCCACCCCGGTGCTGTGCAGGTTCTGCTGGCGCTCAAAAGTCAGCCGGGCATTCTCCAAATCCGCGGCGGCTTCGGTGGCCTGGGCCTGCGCCGCGGCGAGATTGGCCTCGGCCTGGGTGACCTGGTTGCTGGTCTGCGCCTCTTGAAACCTCAGGTCCGCTCCGGCCTGCGCCACCTGCGAGGCTGAACTGCGTTCGGTATTTTCGTAAAACGTCATGTCGGCCTGCTCCGTTTGCGGCTGGATGACCGCGAGCAATTGGCCGTTGGTCACCGCATCGCCTTCCCGCACCAAAACCTGCTGCAACCGTCCCTGGATCTGCGGGCTGACAATGACTTCATCCGTGGTGACAATTCCCGTGAGCACGATTTCGCCCGGCGGTCGCACCGCCACGAAATAAATCACCGCGGCCACGACAATCGCGCCGGCCAAAAGGAAAATTCTGATTTTTCGTTTCTTCACGAGACAGGTTTGTTGGGGTTGGTGAATAGCGCGCGGCGGATGAAATCCAGCACCTCATGTTTGCGCGCCTTTAGATTTGTCGCGCTGTGCGCATGGGAATGGCCGAGCAACTGCAATACGGGCGCGGCGGAAAAATAAAAGACGATGAGCGATATGATCGACACGGCGGTGTGAAAAGGGTCGGTTCGGCGAAACTCGCCCGAGCGCACCCCTCGTTCCAGCAACTTGCCCACGGCGTCGCTGCGCGGTTTGAAATATTTACGAATCAGCCGCTCCGCACGTTTGCCGCCAGCCATCATGAATTGCTGGAAAAGCGGAGCGGACTGATGGTGCGCAGCGATGAAATCGAAATGCACGCTCACGTAGCGCAATAAAACCTCGCGCGCCGGCCCCTCGGATCCCAGAACCGCCATCGCCTGCGTATTGAACTGGCGGAAATGGTCTTCGACCACGGCTTCGTACAGGCGTTCCTTGCTTTTGAAATAGTAATAAAGCAGCGCCTTGTTCACCCCAGCGGATTTTGCGATCGTGTTGGTGCGCGCACCGGCCAGCCCACTCTCGGCGAAAATGCGCCCGGCGGTGGCGAGAATATTCGCCCGGGTTTTCTCACTGCTTCTCGGCTGGCGCGGCACGACTTTCATTTTAAACAAACACTAACTAACCGGATAGTTAATACATGAGATGCCATTCGTCAAATTCATTTCGAACGACCGCCGGGAGCCGTGCGCAGGACCGTATTTTGACCCTCAAAATTGCGGAAAGGAGCGCGGCTGTGTCACAGACCAGCCGCAGCCGCATGATACATTCAGTCATTTCAAATATTTACTGAGCCTTTCGCATTGCTGCGGCTGGTTCCGCTGCCGGAACACATCCGGGGCAAGATGCACCCCGCGCTGGACGGCCAGCATTGTGGTCTTGTTGAAAGGCCGATTACGTGCATAATGAGCGAGATGGACAACCAGAGCGCACATATTAAATGCTGAGACCGAGTCGGCCTGCCGTCCATCGTTTTGCATGCATCGTTTGAAATCACCCCCCTCCCCGCAGTCTCTTTTGAAGTTCGCTCGTGCCCTTCGTTCCCATTGCTGGCTGCTGCCGATGGTATGGCTCCTGGCAGGACCGTTGGCGGCGAAGGCCAGTCTTCCCGTGGCTGTATTTGGCCGGGAATCTTTTTTCACGCTGAACACCGCGGACACTTCCAAACTGAAGAATTCCGGTTTCAATACCGCCATCCTGTTCGTGGTGGATGTCGAAGCCAACGGCGATTTGAATTACAACGGTGATCATTTGATTGTCACCAACGGCGTCTACATGGGGGATGCCAATTGGGGCTCCCGGCTGGCTGCCCTCCGAGTGGCACCCACTTCCATCAATCGTATCGAGGTTTGCACGGGCGGAGCGGGAGCGCAAAGCTGGGCGAATATCAAAAACCTCATCGCCACCAATGGCACTGGCCCCACCAGTATTCTTTACCGAAATTTCCAGGCCTTGAAAAACGCGCTGGGAATCGACGCGATTTGCAATGACGACGAAGTCGCTTTTAATGCCTCTTCCGCCGCGACGTTCAACCAGATGATCACCGCTTTGGGACTGAAGAATACGCTTTGCCCCTATAATAATGTCAGTTACTGGCAGAGCGTTTTCAACAACAGCGCCATCGATGCGATTTATCTGCAATGTTACGACGGCGGCGCGGGGAACGATCCGGCAACCTGGGACGGTTACTTCGGTGGGTTCCAGGTCGCTCCCGGCGATTGGAGCAACGATGGGCTGGCCACGGTAGCATCCAAATTCAATGCCTGGTCACCGGTCATCGCGGGCGGCTTTATCTGGCAGTTCGAAAATATCAGCGCTGCCGACCTGGCCAGCTACGGTGCTATTATCAACAAGGCGGTGGATCCCCTGGTCGTCACCCCGAGCACGGGTTTCTCGGGAATTGCCGCTTACAATCTGTATTCCGCGCCGGCAAGCACGCCCTTTGTCCTAACCAACCGGGGTGCGGCTTCGTTTTCCTGGAGTCTCATCAACACTTCCAGTTGGTTAACCGCCTCCAGTTCTCTGGGGACGATCGCCGCTGGCGCCACGGCCCCGGTGACGGTTGGATTAAATACCTCGGTGGCGACGAATCTGGCGCAGGGTGTGTATGTCGCCAATGTCATTTTCAGCAACCGAACCAGCAGAGTCACAGTGTCGCGCAGTTTCACTTTGAACACCGCTGTGGCCAACTGGCCAATTACCATCACCGGTTACAACGCCGCGATTCTCGCCAGCAACAATGCCACCGCCGGCGCTCCGGGCGCTACGGCATTTGATGTGCCGAATAACTATTGTTTCTACCAGCAGGGATTGAGCGGCAGCACTCGCGGAATGCCCTTGAACGGTATTTTTTCGAGCGCGAGCGACAGTTCAACGGCCTTTCAGTTCGGTCCCTACGGCGCAGCGGATGCGTTGATGTTGGGCTACACCTACGCAAAATCCGGAACGCTGACTTTATCCGCTCCTCAGGCCTATAACACTCTGGCAATTCTGGCTGCCTCCGCGAATGGCGGAGGCCAGGGAACGTTTGTGTTGAACTTTGCCGACGGCTCCAAAAGTCCGGTGCTTGCGTTCAATGCCCAGGATTGGTTTTACACGGTCACCAATGTCGCGACTCAGGGATTTGGCCGCCTCAAGCTCGGGGCCACCTTGAGCGCCGAGGATAACGGCGATTCCAACCCCAACCTATACCAGACGACGATCAATCTCGCTGCGCTGGGTTTGACGCAACCCATCACGTCCATCACTTTTTCCAACCCCGCAACATCTGGCAGCACCCAGAATACGGCCGTCTTTGCTGTGAGCGGGATGCCCGCTAGCGTCCCGCTTCAGGCACCTACCGGGTTGACCGCAATGCCAGGGACGAATGCCTCGGTGCAATTGTCCTGGAACCCTTCCGCGGGCGCCACCAACTATATTATTGAAGAGACCCTGACCCGTGGTGGTCCGTATGTTGCGATTGGCAGTGTGCCGGGGACAAATTGCACCGTCAGTCAATTGGCCAATGGCGTCACTTATTATTTTGTTGTGTCCGCCGTCGGCGCCACGGATGACAGCCCGAATTCGAGCGAAGCCAGCGCCATGCCCGGTTCCTACGAAAGCCGGATATTGGACGTCAAACCGGTGGCCTACTGGCCCTTGAATGAAACCGCCGGCACGGTGGCCTACGATCTGATTGGTGGCAGCAACGGTTCGTACTTGGGCAATTGTGTTCTTAATGCTGCCGGAGTGGTAGGCGCCGGGTTCAGCAGCCCTCATCGGGCAGTGTTCTATAATGGTTCCACCAGCTACACGCAAATTCCCCGGCTCATCGGTAGCACCAATTTTTCAATTGTGTTTTGGGTCCGCACGACAGCCACCGGCGGCACACCGAATTGGTATAATGGCAATGGGCTGGTGGATGGCGAGGTCAGCGGTACCGCCAATGATTTTGGCGTCGCACTGGTCGGCGGGAAGGTCGGCTTCGGCATCGGTAATCCCGATACCACTTTGACTTCCATAAAGGCCATCAACAATGGCGCCTGGCATCAGGTGGCCGTGACTCGCAATTCCGGTAACGGCGCCATGAGTATTTTCATCGACGGCGCACTGGATTCGAGCACGACCGGACCGAACGGCGCACGCACCAGTCCCCCCAATCTGAGGATCGGCTCCCTCCAAACGGGTGTTAACTTCTTATCCGGCACTTTCAGCGACGTGGCGTTGTTTGGCCAGGTGCTGACTGCCAGCCAGGTTGCCACGCTGTATAGCGCCGCCAACGGCGTGTTTTCCAACGTCACCTTGGCCAGCCAATGGGACGGAACGCATTTGATTTTAGGTTGGCCGGCCAACGGCCAACTGCTCGAAGCGACGAATCTCTTGGGACCCTGGACGACGAACACCTCCGTTCCGCCCCAGTCCATACTGCCGGATCAGCCGCAAAAATTCTACCGGGTGCAAACGCAGTGACGAGATTTGATTCCTGTTTCATTTGCTCGCCTTTTCCAGAGACGTGCAGGAATGATCGGATTGTTAGCGAGGTAAATCTGGTAGCATAATCACGTTCAGCCCCGCGTGTTGTAAGCATCCCCAGCGGTGCCTGGGATAAGATCCTCACAGCTAAATCCCCGTTCTCCGCATTTCACCCGACAAAAATGAAACGTTTCTCCGTATTCGTTTTGTTTACAAGTGCTTGCATGTTCATGCGCGTTTCTAATATGATCAACATCGCCAGCCGCACCCTAACACACAACCCGATTCTCTCGGAAATCTGTTATGAAACACCTGCTTAACAGCATCGCCCTCAGCGTTTTGGCGTCCGCCCAACTCGCCACCGCCCGTCCCAGAATCGTGGACATGAAGGAATTTCCCAATCCCACAGGAAAATCCCAATCCTTCAGCACCAACGGAGCGTTGGACACGCGGAATCCATTTTTCCAAAGCCTCGGCAGCAATGGCCGCTCCTGCATCACTTGTCATCAGCCGGACGAGGGCTGGACCGTTACGCCACGAAAAATCCGCCAACGATTTGAAGCCACCGGCGGGCGCGACCCCATTTTCCGAACCAATGATGGCACGGTTTCGCCTCTGGCGGACGTTTCCACCGTAAAAGCGCGTCGCCAGGCTTACAAAATGTTACTCACCAAAGGGCTTATCCGTATAGGCATCGGAATTCCGGCCAATGCCGATTTTGAATTGGCCGCGGTCGACGACCCATATGGTTATGCTTCCAGCAGCGAATTATCGATGTTTCGTCGTCCGCTTCCATCCACGAATTTGCGTTTCCTGACCACCGTCATGTGGGACGGCCGCGAGTCCGCTCCCAACGCCGAACTTCAGACAAACTTGATCCAGCAGGCACTGGATGCGACCCAGGGCCATGCGCAGTTGGCAGGGACTCTTTCACAATCGCAATTAAATGACATCGTGAGTTTTGAGATAGCCCTCACCACGGCGCAAGTCTCGGATAGCAGAGCGGGCAAACTCGATGCTGACGGCGCTCGCGGCGGCCCCATTCTGTTACAGCGCGAACCATTCTTCGTCGGCATCAACGATCCCTTGGGTGGAAACCCATCGCAAGCCGCCTTCAATCCCGTCGCCGTGACGTTGTTCGATGTTTGGACGAATCAATCTGAATATGAAGCGCATGCTGCGGGGCGGGCAGCCGTGGCACGCGGCGAACAACTGTTCAATTCCAGGGTGTTTAGCGTGACCAATGTGGGCGGTTTGAACGACAGACTTAGCATGCCCGTCATTCAAGCCACGTGTACACTTTGCCATGACTCACCCAACGTGGGAAATCATTCCGTAGGTCTGCCGCTCGACCTTGGCTTGAGCGACGCCTCACGCCGAACGCCTGACATGCCGCTCTACACCTTGCGCAACAAAACCACCGGCGAATTAAAAGAAACCACTGACCCCGGTCGCGCGCTCATTACCGGTAAATGGAGTGACATTGGAAAAATGAAAGGCCCCATCCTTCGGGCAGTGGCCGCCCGGGCGCCGTATTTCCACAACGGCTCCGCTGCAACGTTGTCCGATGTTGTGGACTTCTATAACACCCGATTCAATATCAACTTCACCCGGCAGGAAAAATCCGACTTGATCGCTTTTCTGCGGTCGCTGTGAGCGCCGGGTTGTCGCTTTCTCCGCATCCGGTTGAAAGAATCCTGGGCTTGGAGTTTAAGAGTTTTGGGTCTCAACACTTCGCTCGCCCAGGTGGAATTCCTCCGTTTGGATAATTTTGGATAATTTAAACGGATGCCTTCATTCGCGTCAACCCGCGCAGGCAGCGCACCCGTTCGTATAATTGGCAACCTCGTAAATGGCGCGCTTATATTTTCCGTTTGCTGTTATCCGCTGGCGTTTGTACAGTTTGACCGTGACGTTACCGACATTGACGGCAATATCCGGTTGCGAGCCTGGCTTGCGCTTCCTGTCGGCAAAGTGTCGGCAAACGTCAACTTCGGACTTTTTAAGGAAGTCCTGAACGTAGAGATTCATTAATAGAATCAAATGGTTGGAGAGATGGCCGAGTGGCTGAAGGCGGCGGTTTGCTAAACCGCTGTACGGTCAAAAACCGTACCGGGGGTTCGAATCCCCCTCTCTCCGCCAGTTGATCATCCGCGCGACAAGATCTGAGTGAAGTCATAAAGTTGTAACTTGTCCGGCCGCCCTGGCAGGACAATCTCCCCAAATCCATCCCGAAGTGCCCTCCGTCATTCCCATCACGATCGATTGCAAGTTCAACCTCACTGACCGGCCGAACGATCCGCAAAACCGAAGGCGAATGCTTTCATGTTCCGGCACCGGGGCCATTCTCGATTCCCTGCATTATATGAGGCGTTTTTTGATAAAACTAGTCGATTGGCTAGCTAGGCGGGAACACGGATTGAGCGATAGGCTCATTATCACACAATCTAACGCGGCGAAACCATCCAGAAGATCCGTATGAACGTTCACGGCGACGAGAACCAACCGCAAGCCCCTGGGGCGTCTTCAAGCTTTGGCTTTATGCCGAATGCCTCTGTCAGTGTCAGTGTCGGTTAAACTAATTCGAGATTTTTTCATGCGAGCGCAAATAAATGGGACTCCTCGGGGCAAGGCTCCCTTGGTCTCCGGGTTCACACTCATCGAGCTGTTGGTGGTCATCGCCATCATCGCCATCCTGGCGGCGATGTTGCTGCCCGCGCTGGCCAAGGCCAAAACCAGGGCACAAATGATCAAGTGCCTGAACAATACCAAGCAAATCGGAATCGGCATGACGATGTATGCCAGCGATTCCGGTGATTTCCTGCCGCCGTTGGCTACGGGTGCATTTCCTCCCGGGCCAAACGACTCCTGGTATTTCACGCTGCTCAACAACGCCAATTACGTCACCGCCAGCACGGTTTCGAATAACGTCTGGCGCTGTCCGGCGGTGCAGGACACGGATATTTCGCCCGGAACGGTGGCATATTATCACAATCCGATGGAAGGCTACGGCCCCCTGGAAGGCAATGGGGGCACGGAAGGAATTGTTCGTTTCGGCATCAGCGATACCGGGCAAAAGCTCGGGAGCATGAAGTTAAGCCAATTGCGCCGACCCAGCCAGCTCTGGCTGATCGGCGACGTCGGCACTCCGAAAAATCCCGCCGATGCGCTCCTAAACCAATTGCCCGTAGGCGGCTATAATACGGAGGTTACGGTCAGGCAGCCGAATCCCCCGGGCCCACTTCCCGGGCAGGGTTGGACCCATCCACCCGCCGGCAGCCCTTCCAAACAGGCAGCCTGCCGTCATAACAAACTCGCGGTTTTTTCCTTTTGCGACGGACACTCGGAAAGCTGGAGGTGGGTTGATCTGGTCAGCGACGTTGATGACGTCTTTGCCATTAAATCCTATTGAAACATAAATGTGCGCGTTCGCAAATTTGACGATTATCGACTCAATTTCAATTTCCAAAAACGTTCAACGCAACTGCCGTAAAAGTCCCGCCAGCCAGACCCAGACCAATGTTCCTATGAAAACCAAAAGTATTACCGGAAAAATCTTAGATATAAACCGATCATTGAGCGGACACCGCCGGATTCCACTGGCGTTGGTTTTCGCCGCGGTCACGATGTTATGCGCGTTGTCCAGCCAGGCTGCGAACCTGCTGGTCAATCCCAGTTTTAACTCGGCGCCTATTTTTACCGCTGGCAGTTGGACGCAGCATGCTTCTGAATCCTGGAGCATGGGTCCCGCCACGGCGGCCGATACCACTTCGGTGAAGCTGATTCACAGCGGCGCCGACGGCTTGTGGATGCAAGGCTTGTATGGACAAGGCCAGGGCGGTCCTCAAACGTCGTATGCGTCGCAATCGATTTCCTGCAGTCCGGGAAATACTTATTCCGCCGACGCCTGGTATTCCGCCTATCTCATTTGCAACGCCCATATCGGTGGCGATGATGCCAGCACGCCCCCGGGCGGTTCCGGCTTGTTCGTCAATGACGGCGCCAATGAAGACGGGTGGATCGAAGTCATGTTTTTTAATTCGGGCAATGTTCTCCTCGCGGATTACAAATCACAAATAATCGATCCCGCATTCCTGGGCACTGCCGCGACCACCACGCTCCCCACCGTAACGAACGCCCTCGGCAACGTCTATCTCGCCTGGATCGATTGCCCGGTGACCAATCAATACGATCCGACCACCGTATTCCCCAATAGCGATCCGGATAACAATGTCGCCGGCCTCACCAATACCCTGGCGCCCGGCCAGTTTATGGTGGCCCCGCCGGGAGCGGTCAGGATGGAGTTCCGGGTTAATCTTTATCAGGCCGGCACTGAACCCGGCGCTCCTTTCTGGGATGACGCCACCTTGACCCAGGTGGGCGGCCCCTCCCCGTCCATCATTGGAAATGTGACTCCTGATGGCACGAGTTTCTTTAATGGCGCCAATTCGAATTTTACCTTTACGGTCACCTCCGCCTCCGCCGGCGGCGCGCCTCTCCCGACCAACGCGACCAATAACATCCATGTGGTTGTCAATGGCCAGGACCAATCGGCCAACCTGCAATTCAGCGGAACTCCCACCAGTCTGAATGTAAAGCTGCCGGGTTTGGCTTCGAACCAACTTTATACGATCAGCGTGACTCTCACGAACAGCGCAAATCTGCCTTCGGCCACCAGCGTCACCTTCGATACCTTCCCGACCAATTCTTTCGTCGTTAACTCCGAAACGTACGATTACAACGGCGGTCTATTCATCCAGAATTCGGTGCCCACTTCCGCCCCTGCGACCAACAGTTACACCGGGTTGGCCGGCGTTTTGGGCGTGGACCTTTCAACTTACGCCGGCACGGGAACGCTGCCGGGAAATGGCGCCGCGGAACTGGTGCGGACCGACGGCAACGTGGCCTTTCAAAAAGCCAACGATATACAGGGGCCGCAGTACAAGGCAGCCAACGATCCGAACGTCTATCCCGTCCAAATCGCCTACAACAATCCCGGCAATTGGGAAAATTATACGAGGGTTTATCCCACGGGCAATTGTGTCGTCTACGCCCGCATCAACAGCACTCCGAACGGAGTGGAATATCTCAACCTGGTGACCGGCGGCCAGGGAACCTCCACGCAAACGACCAATAACCTCGGGCAGTTTCTGACTCCCAGCGGCACCGGGGCGAACTATGTCTGGATTCCCTTGACCGACGCCTCCGGGAATTTGCAGGTCGTGAATTTGCCGGCGGGAACCAATACCCTCCAAATCCTCAGCGGTGGCGGGGATAATTTCGTCAATTTCATTTTTGTTCCGATTGGCGCCCCCTTGCCGATTATTGCCAATGTGGTTCCCAATAATATTAATCCGCCGATTAATACGAATATCTTCCTGAACGTCCCGAACATCACCTTCACCGCCATCTCCAGCAACAGCACCATTGCCATGAAGGATGTGCATATATTCGCCAATGGGACGGACCTCGCTTCCAAGGCCACCTTCACCGGCAGCAGCGCGGGTTGGAACGTCAGTGTTCCCTGTCCGCAAAACCAGTTGATTAACCTGGCCATCACCGTATTGGATGCCGCCGGAAAATCCAACAGCGTGTCGGAAACCTTTGACACCTTCAGCCAGACCAACCTGATGATCGAAGCGGAGGATTACGACTTCAACAACGGTCAATTTATTGACAATCCGGTTCCGACGGGACCAAATTTCCTCGCCACGAACAGTTACTTTGATATCGCGGGTAACGATGGGAATGACGTCGCCGTATTCAACGTGGATTACAACGGCACCGCGGACGGAAACGGTGAGACCTATTACTATCGGCCCACTGACACGGGCATTGGCCAGGATTTTAGCAGTGACTTCCTGCGCGATAAATTCATCACGAATAGCGCGTCGGATTATATCATCGGCTTCTGGAACCCGGGCCAATGGCTTAACTATTCCCGCACGTTCCCCACCAATAAATATAATGTTTTCGGACGGTTGGCGGGCGGCGCCGGTCCTTTCAGCAATACCACGATGAAGTTGGTGACCGCGGGGCGCGGCACCACCACTCAAACCACCCAGTTGATCGGCTCATTTGCCGATGCCGATGCAGCGGGCTGGAGCACGTGGCATTGGGTGCCCATGCGGGACACCAATGGAAATATTGCGACCGTCTCTCTCGGAGGCGTTCAAACCCTGCAGATCACGAGCGCGGGCGGCGTCAACGCGAACTACTACATGTTTGTGCCGGCTGCCGCGGTCTCCCTGTCGCCGACGCTGTCGGTCTCGCTCAGCGGATCCAGCGTCCAGCTTAAATTCCCGACCCAATCCGGCAGCAGCTACACGGTGCTCTACACCGACGCGCTCGTCGGCGGCACCTGGCAACCGCTCTCCGCCGCCGTTCCGGGCGACGGCAGCGTAAAAACTGTCAATGATACAATAAGCGGGTCGGTGGCGAAGCGGTTCTACCGGTTGCAGATTCAATAGCATCGCTTGCGAAGATTGCAGGTCAAACTGCGAGAATAATCGGGTCGGCGTCGACGTAAAAATCGACGCCGACTTTTTAATTTGCGCGGTTGATAGCACGGAGATTCCGGCGGCGATTGAGGCACCCGAAGAAACGAGGCGAGGACGCCTCGGGAACTCGCAGGCGAGACGCCTGCGCCACACGGCAAACGCGGCTGGCTTGCCATCGTGTCCGCTAATTCTTATAAATCTATCGCGGCCTTTTTATACTCCGGCACATGCAAACAAAATTTTCCACCCTCCGGTTTGCGTTTCCGGCGTGCCCCTCAATTTTGCCTGGGAGTGAATTCGTTTGAACCCAAAAAAGCACTCTTCAAAAAAGCGCGTCCTGCCCGGGAAAAAAAATGTCGCGGTTGAAAAGACGGCGCTCGAAATGCCCCGGCGGCGCCTGTGGTTGTTTCGAATCCTGGCGCCGCTGGCCATGCTGCTGCTGATCGGCGGCGGTCTGGAACTGGCGTTGCGTTTGTGCGGCTATGGTTATCTCACCAGTTTTTTTCTAAAAACCGAAATCGAAGGCACGAATTATTACGTGTCGAACGACCGGTTCGGCTATCGGTTTTTTCCACCCGCCCTGGCGCGCACACCGGTGCCGATGCGCATGGAGGTAAAGAAACCTGCACACACTTATCGAATTTTTGTGTTCGGCGAATCGGCGGCGATGGGTGATCCGGACCCCACCTTTGGCGCGTGGCGTTATTTGCAGGTTTTGCTACGCGAGCGTTTTCCCGGCACGGATTTTGAAGTGATCTGCGTGGCGATGACCGCCATCAATTCACACGTCATTTTGCCCATCGCGCGCGAATGCGCGCGGCGTGACGGCGACCTGTGGATCATTTACATGGGCAACAACGAAATGGTCGGCCCTTTTGGCGGAAGCACCGTGTTCGGTTCGCGCGTCGCGGGAATTCCTTTAATCCGCGCGTCACTCCTGGTGAAGGCTACAAAATCGGGCCAATTGCTGGACAGCCTGGCGCGGCGCTGGGGCCATTCGTCCGCCCCCAAAACCTGGAGCGGCCTGAACATGTTCAAGGAGCATCAGCTTCGATACGATGATCCAAACCGCCTGCGCGCGTACGATAATTTCAAAGAAAATCTGAACGACATTTTACGCGCGGGCCAGAATGCCGGCGTGCCGGTCATTTTGAGCACGGTCGGAAGCAATTTGAAGGACTGCGCTCCCTTCGCCTCCCTGCATGCCGCCGGTTTGAGCGACGTGCAAAAAAACCAATGGGACAGCCTTTTTCAGGCGGGCACCAATCTTGAATCGTCCGGGAATTTTTCGAACGCGCTCAAAAAATACCAACAAGCCGCCGCCATCGATCCGCAATACGCGGAACTGAATTTTCGCTCGGGCCGCTGCCAGCTCGCGTTCACCAATCTTGACGCAGCCCGGAGTGATTTTGAATTGGCCCGGGATGACGACACACTGGCCTTTCGCGCCGACAGCCGTATCAACCGAATCATCGCAGACGCGGCGCAGGCAAAAACCAACCGGGGCGTTTATTTTTTGGACGCGTTTAAATTACTGGCACAGGATTCCCCGGACAAAATTTCCGGCAATGAATTCTTTTATGAACATGTGCATTTGAATTTTGACGGCAACTATTTGTTGGGGCGGGCATTTGCGGAACAAACTTTGCAGCTGCTCCCAAAATCCATTCTCGCGCAGGGGAAAAGTGAGTGGGCCTCGGCGGAATTGTGCGAGCGTCGCCTGGCCGTTTCACCGTGGGATCGTTTCCGCGTGTGGGAGGAAAATTACAGCCGCGTGTCCGAACCGCCTTTCACGGATCAATTGAACGATGTCCCGCGCGCAAGATTTTACATGGCCAAATTGCAGGATCTGAATTCGCAACTGACGGAGCCGGCCCGCGCGCAATCCCGCGCCCTGTATGAAGAAGCATTGGCTCTCAATCCCGGCGATTATTGCGTGCGGGAAAATTTCGCGCAATTTTTGGATGAAACCGGCGATTTGGCCGCCGCTCCCGTCGAAGAACAGAAAGTCAGCGAATTACTGCCGCAAAATCCGATGACTCCCTGCATCATTGGCCGGTTGCAGGTCCGTTTGGGAAATCCGGACGGCGCGGAAACGAACTTTTTGCGAGCGCTGACGATTCGGAAGGATTATGTCCCGGCCCTGAACGAAATGGGCGTGATTCTGGCGAACCGGCGGCAAACCGCCGAAGCCGCCCGGTATTTTGCGCGCGCTCTCCACCTGGACCCCGGCTCGGTTGAAGCGTATCAAAACTGGGGTTTCATGGCGCAAAATGCGGGAGATTGGGATCGGGCCATCACTTGCTACCGAGCCGCAGCCGATCGCCAGCCGAATGGGCCCGCGGACTATTTCTATCACGCGGCAAGTCTGGTCGCGGCGAGGCGCGGCAGCGAAGCGTTCGATTATTTTAACGCGGCTGTCCGAATGAACCCCAACTTTTGGGAGGCTCGCTTTGTCTTTGGAAACGAACTGGCGTCGGAAGGGAAAATTGAGGAGGCGCAGGCGCAGTTTTCCCAGGTGGTCCGTGCCCGCCCGGATTTCGCGCCGGGACATTTGAATGACGGCCTGGCCCTCGCCAAGTCAGGCAAACTGAAAGAAGCGCTCCAGGAATTTCAAATCACGCTGCAACTCGATCCGACGGACAGCGTGGCGCAGCAAAGTCTGAAAGCGATTCAGGCCGACCTTCAGGGCAGAAACGGAACCGTTGCTCCGGGGGCAGGCGCGGAGGTCCGATGAGCCAGCCAGATAACATCCGGATTGTGGAGAACATTGTTGAAGCCGCCGCCCGAACCGCCGTTCAACGCGGGCGCGCTCTCGATGGCCCAAATGGGCGTCGGGATAATGCCCGGCATCTGCCATTTGTGAATTTCCGAATGGCCATCCGCGAAGGCGAAGCTGCAGGCGTTGTTATGCAATTTGCCAGGCACGCTGATAAAATCGGTGGCGGCGGCGGAGGCTGGCATCTGCACCGCGAAGGTGGCGTCATTCAATCCGTTCGGATGCTTTTCCGTTAACAACCACAAATCCGACGCCCCGAGACTGCCGCTGACGTCGCTTTCTCTCAGGTAAACTTTCCAGGGCGCACCTCCCGGCGGGTTGGCGTTTCCATTCGAGAGCCAGTGGCCGGCCACCTGGCCCCCATCCACCAGCGTGCCGTTCGCCGTCCCACCGATGGACTGGCTCATGCAATAACTCCGGACCCGTTGAACTCCGTTCCAGGTGCTCAGGTCGGAGGGACATTTGTAGGCCGCTGGATTGCGGACATAAGGTCCCAATAAAGAAAAATTGGGATCAACCAAAAGCGCGGAATTGGTGGCATCAATGATTCCGGAATAAATTCCGCCCACACTCTTGCCGGCCGCCATGCTGCCGGCGACCCAGGAGGGAGAGGATTCGTAGTCCGGATTGGGCGCGAAATGGCCGTTGTTATCGTCCGGATACATTTTCCAGCCGAGCATCAATTGGCGCAGGTTATTCATGCATCGGACGCCCTGGGCTCGTTCCTTGGCCCGGCTCAAGGCGGGCAACAGCATCGCCGCCAGGATGGCGATGATGGCGATCACGACCAACAATTCAATGAGTGTGAATCCTTGCGGAAATCTCTTTTGCTTTATGCTCATGACTGGCTCGTAAAGGTCAGTTACTGCGCCGTCGTTGGCAGTGGCACAAATTCGGTGCGCACATTGCCATCGGCGGTAATCGTGTGCACGTCGAAACCCAGTTGGCCGCCCAGCGGAAGCCAGCTCGTGGCGGGCGCCACATGAACGGTGATGCCGTCCTGCTCGAACTCTCTTTCATGATGCCAATGCCCGGCCAGCAGGTGTTTAACGCCCAGCTTATGCAATAGTTCCCTTTCGCGCTGGGCGTAAGGCGCAGCGATGATCCAATAAGGCTTCGCATCGGGAAAATCGTGGTCGCGGAACAACGGAATATGTTGCACGGCGAGGGTGATCTTGCCCTTGACCGCGCCAGCCTGATCATCGAGCCAGGCCAGCATCTTTTGGGATTCCGCTTCCATTTCAGGAGATAAAGGCGGGAGCGCATTCGGGCCGAATTTTTCGTAATTGCCGAGCAATTCGGAATCGAGCGCCAGCACTTCCACATTTTTAACCTGGAAACGGTAGTAGTCGGGTCCGAATTGTTTCCGATACCGCGCGAGGTTGTTGGTATTGGTAACGTCGTGGTTGCCGGGTGTGTAATAAACGGGAGCAGTGAGCGCTTTCAGGATGGTTTTCACCTCTTCACGTTTCTCGACACTTTCGCCGAGGTCGCCGGAGACGATCACTGCATCCGGATGGCGCGCATTGATCATGACCACTGCCTGGCGCAAATGATCGGCAGCCTGCGGCGAGTGCTTTTCGCCCAAATGAGTATCACTGAGTTGGGCAATGACGACTTCGCCACGATCGGAAGCGACCTGGCCGGGATCCGCCGCAGCGAATAAAAATACCCCGCTGCAAAATAAACTGACGACGAGTGTCCGGAATCGCTTCATACACCCAAATCTTACGGTCCCTGGCGGACGCGGAAGAATTCCTGCGCGTTTGTTGCCGGAACGCTGTAAGGATTGGGAGCCCCGTTAATATCGAGGTAAGGCCCGGCGACATTCGTGGCGGATTGAAGAATACCCGTGGTCCAATCCAGAACGACATTGCCGCCCGTGCTTTGCACGTGCAAGACGACCGGCGCGACAACGGTCGTCGTCACCGGACTGTAGGCAGCGAAGGAAGTATTGGTCGCCACCGTGGCCCAGCTTGCCCAAATCCAGCCGGGCGAGCGGACTCCATCTTCGATTCTCGCCTCGTCCATCGTGCCATCGAAGTCGAAGAAACCGTCCGACGCCATGCCCAGGATCACGTGGTTGGTCTTGGATGAGTTGGCGAGAGTGGAATTTTGCCCCGCCGTGACATCATTGCCATCCACGTACAAACGGGCGGTGTTGGCGGTGTTATTCACTACCGCAGTCACGAGATGCCACTGGCCAAAGCTCACCGAGCCGCCGGCGCTGGTGGTCGCCAGGCTGCTGCTTCCGTTGCCGGTGATAAAACGCAGGGCTCCATCCGTGGTATTGAAATTGTTCACGTTCATGGCGAATCCATTGGCGGTTCCCGAACCCGGCTTACTCGCCCAGATCGTTTGAATATTGGGAACGGACGGAGAAATATTTATCCAGGCCGATAAGGTGAACGAATTGGTCAGATCCACCTCGCCTCCGTCCAGGTATGTGGTAGAGCCGTTGTAACCCGCGCCCGCGCCCGCGATCCCCGCGGCGGGAGTCGGCGCCACGCCCGTCAGCGCCGGATGTTGCAGCGTGCTGTCAACAAATGGGAAGTCGGACTGGTTTAGATGCCACACCAGGTCAAATTCGGGGTTGGTCGAAAAAGCCCCTTTCCAAACCGCCCCATTCGTATTCGATGCCGCGGCGTCCGTCTGTCCGGGATTGCCCCAGTAAGCAGTGATGAAATCATTGGGGCCAGAAATCAACGGCACTTGCACCCAGATGATGGATTCGCCCGCCGGGTTCCATTGCTCAATCTCATACGGCAGCGCCTGCAGGTTGGTCGAGGCGGTGAACTCCAAATCTGCTCCGTTGGGGGATGCAAACTGGGCATAGGAGAAGCCGGGAATATTGGGGCTCAAACGAACCAGCACGGGGAAGTTGGTCAACGTCCCGGCTTGGCTGTATCCGCTGAAAGTGATCTTGAGGTTCGACGTGTAGTCGGACGGATTTATCAGGGTCGCCTGCACCGCCGCAACGGTTGCCGTGCTGGAAAGGGCGCTGCCGGAGCTGTTGGTGACCGTCACAAAATAAGTGTTGGTCCCGGCGAGGGCGGCAAAGGCATAACTCGCATTCGTCGCGCCGGAGATCATCGCGTTATTCAAATACCATTGATAGAAGAACGGTTCGCTTCCCGACACGGTGACGGAGAAGGTGTTTAACGAGCCGGCATAACAGATCACATTCGTCGGTTGCAGGTCCACGGAAATGACCGGCATTCCGGTATTCACGGTCAGGGAGGCATTGGTCGTCGCCGGCCCATAAGGATCGGATACGGTGACGCTGTAGTTCCCCGCCTGGGTGGTCTGCACGTTGGTAATGGTGAGACTGGCGTTTGTTCCCCAAGTGATGGGACTGCCGTTATTATCAAACCATTGATACGTCAAGGGCGGGCTGCCGCTGGCGGTCACCGTGAACGTGGCACTGGCGTTCTCGTTGACGCTCTGATTGAACGGCTGTATTTGCGTGATGATGGGCGTCGCACCGGACGCGAAGAAATGGTTGCGCACCTGTGTGGGGCTCAGTGCCTGGTTATAAAGCGCCACATCGTCAATTTTTCCAATGAATTGAAAATCATAGTTCACCGGGTTGTTATTCGCGGACTCGCGCGCGCCGATGCTCAAGGGCGCGGTGGCGGGAAGAATGCCGCTGCCGGGAGTTATTGTTCCCGACGCAATTTGCACGCCGTCCATGTAGAGATAGAGATGGCCGCCAGCCTCATCGCACACTCCTACCACATGATGCCACAGCCCGTCCTGCGCGATGGAAACGGCGCTATTGGCGAGGAAACTGACGTTCGCCGCGTTGCGAACTCCGAAGCGGAGGTCACCGCCGGTCGCGCCCGTATCCAGAATGAATTGATCGGCATTGCCGTAACCGAGCGTCACGATGCCATCGCCGCCGCCTGACGAAAAATATTGAGTGACCCATGCTTCCACGGAGAACTCCGCGTTGCCGCTGTTCGTGGCAAAGGTGAGGTAAGGCGGCACGTTGCCCGCGTAATCATTATTGGGAGGGAAGTCGCCGAATTCCGGCGCCACTTCACCCGGTTCCTGGCTGGAATATCCGG
The DNA here is from genome assembly GCA_035552155.1 of Verrucomicrobiia bacterium. Taxonomy (GTDB): domain Bacteria; phylum Verrucomicrobiota; class Verrucomicrobiia; order Limisphaerales; family DASXHY01; genus DASXHY01. Next base: position 470,877 of record DASZLX010000018.1, read on the forward strand.
TTTGCGCGAGCAGGACATTCGTGTAAGTCGCGTTGTTGCCGCCCACATAATCGTAAGCGGTTGTGCCGCTCAATTCATTCAGCCGGAAGAAAGCCACCGGGCCGTCCGCCAGCACTGTCTGGGGATAAGGCGCGGTGGGCACTCCCAACACGGTCACGACATTGGTCACAAAAGCGGCGCCAAAGGAATTGCTGATCGCCCCGATGTAAGTTACCGCGCCGGGTTGGCCGATGCTGGTGTTGACGGAATAGCCGGAGTTGGTCGCATCAGGGATGCTCACGCCATTGGAAGTCCATTGATAGGCGAAAGGCGGACTGCCCAAAGCGGTCAAATTCAATGTGGGCGACGAACCGCCGAACACTTGAATATCCGAAGGCGCGGATGCGGTAATGACCGGAGGACCGAAAACGGTCAGGTTGACGACTGCGCTGGTAACTGAACCGTAAACATTCGTGGCGATCAGGTAATAACCGCCGCTATTGCCATCCAGCACATTGGAAAACACCAGGCTGGAATTAGTCTGTCCAGTGACGATTGTATTGTTGGTGGTGTACCATTGATAACTGACCGGTGAGGAACCTGACACCACGGTCAAATACGTCACATTGGTTCCCCCGGCCACCACCAGGTTCGCCGGCGCTGGTTGCCGGTGAATTACCGGAGGCACACCCGCTGCCGCATAAAGCTGCTGAATCTGCGCCGCGCTAAGTGCATTGGTGAAATAAGCGACATGGGCGATGCTGCCGTCATAGAACAAACTTCCGCGAGAACCTGCAGCCGCGCTGGGCAGCGGTCCCAGGAAGTAGGGATCACCACCCAGGATAAGATCGCGCGCGTTGCCCGGAATATTGGCCACCGAAACGCCACTTTTTACCAGCAACCCATCCAGATAAAAGGAATCATTCGTGCCGTCGGAAACGCCTGCGGCGAAATGCCACTGGCCGTCATTCAAATCCATCCCCTGCCCTTGCATGTCGGCATTATTGGTGAACGCAAGTTGCGGACCGGCGCCCGGATTAAAATTATTTCCGGGAACCGCATCCAGCCCGAGGCGATAGCTATTCGTGCCGTGACTTACCAGGTCCTGGATGCGCGGGCCGGCATCGGCGGGGTTGCCGCGGAACCATGTCATAATAGTGAGAGGTTGTTTGCCCGTGGGATTTAGCGCTGCCGGCAGAGAACCTCCGCCCACATCCACTCCGCCATTGAAACCGTTCAGTGCCACGGCATAACTGGATGAGCCAAAGCCGCTGTACGCCGGACCCGCGGCTCCCGGAGCGGTGCCGGACTGGTAAAGTCCATTGGCGCTCGCTCCCAGGGTGCCGTAGTTGGTGGCCACCGGCAGACCGTCCAGTCCGGGGCCAGTGAAATCCGGCTCATCCAAACGTAGATATATGGTGGGACTGTCGGCCAAAACCGTATTCACATAGGAAGTGGCAGGTGCGGGATTGGTGCCAGCCGCATAATGGTTGGCAATGGTCGTCGCATCCAGAACGGTGGGATAAATGGTGAATTCGTCAATTTTGCCGTCAAATACAGCCGAACTGCCACCACCAGGCACATTGCCGTTGCCTATGACGAGAGGCGAAACCAAATCAGTGGTGAAGACCTGTCCGAGGGGATTCTTTGAAGTCAGCGTGGCGCTTTTGACCAGCACGCCGTTGTCGTAAATATTTTTGATGGTCCCATCAAATGTAAATACCGCATGGTGCCAGGTATTGGAAAAAGTGGTGGGATTGGCCGGCCCCGCCAAGGAGCTGCCGCCACTCGTGCCGCCGGGACCGTTGTAGGTTTTGAAATAAAAATGATTTAAATTGAAACCGACCTCAACCCCTTCCTGTCCGATCGCATTCGTGAACGCCGGATCCTCGATGTTATTGCCGCCTTCGGTGAAAAATTCTCTTATGGTGTTCGTTGAATGGATATAAACCCAGAGCTCGACCGAAAAGGGCGGCTGCAAAGTTACCGCCGGGTTATACACGCCATTCGTCGAACGAGGCAAAACCAGATACTGTCCGGCGCCACCGCATTGCATGGCAGCGTCGCTGTCGCTCGCCAAAGCGCCCGGGGCATGCACAATGTTGTTCACGTTGGTCAGAACAAAGCTGGAAGAAGCATTGGTCCACCAGGTTTCGTAGTAACCGTTTCCAGCGGCTTGCGCACTGCCCAGATTCGTAGCGATATACATGCCCGACGCGGGCGGGGGCGTCGTCTCCGTCAGCGGCCAATAAGCCACTGGGTTCAGCGAAATCACCGCATTGGTGTAGGCGGATTGGCCCTGCGCGGCCGCCCCGGTGATTAACAGCAAAGCCCCCAAAATCCCCGGGATTGTCGCTCGTTTTTTCATATTTTAAGTTTTTCGCTGACGTTAAAGATTCTAATCCGAAGCGTTCGTGTTCGGGGCCAGGGCACACGCTCTCAAGGGATTCACATCCGGACACCCTGTCACGAGGGGCCATCCGGGCGTAGTCATAGGAATATATGGGTATAACTGGCGCGGAACTCAGCCTTTTCTTTAATCGCGGGGTTAAGACCCTATTGAGAATAACTGCCTCCTTTCGGAGAATATCTCTCAATAGGCAAAGTTATGAACTGGGGCTTGTTCGAATCGTTTTGCGAAATGCTGGAGGGAATTCCTATCAAAGCCGTGCTCCGCGCCGCGGATGCGGAGCGCAGAATGGTTGAGGACGATCTCAAAAAGAAGCGCGCGGAACCGGACGAAGGCGTCCGATCGGTGCTGGGCTTCTGCAATTTCCTCACGCTGGCGGTACGCGGCATTTACGCTTCGCTCGCCTCCCTGCCCTCCGAACATCGCGCCTTTTACGCCCGAATAGTCCAGCAATTGGTCGATGCCGGCGAGCTTCCGTCCGAAATCAAAGGCCATCTCGGACAAATTTTTTCCCCGGACAAACGCGAGGCGCTTAGGTCGGTTTCCAGCGAAACCAGTGGAAGTTTTGCTTAAACAATCCCATATTATTCCATAACAACTTATTTTCATATTGCAGCCGGTTGGGGAGGACAACGGGCGATCAGACGTCACTAACTATGCTCAACCAGCTTCACCTTCTTATTGTCGACGATTCCGAAGACGACGCGATCCTCATCCGGCAGGCGCTCGAAAAAGAAAATTTCCATATCACTCATCAGCGCGTGGAAAACGCCGCCGACTTGAACGCGGCGCTGGATGCTCGCATGTGGGATATCATCCTCAGCGATTACTCCATGCCCGGCTTCACCGGCGCCCAGGCCCTCGAACTCTGCCGCCAGAAAGCCTTCGATGCGCCGTTCATTATCGTCTCGGGAAGAATCGGCGAAGAGGTCGCGGTCGACATGATGAAGGCCGGCGCTTCGGATTACGTGATGAAGGACGACCTTCCCCGCCTCGCCCCGGCGGTCACGCGCGAACTGCGGGCAGCGCAGGAACGAAAAAGTCGCCGCCAGGCGCAGTTGGCCATGGCGCACCTGGCCGCGATTGTTGAGACTTGCGATGATGCCATCATCAGCCAGACCTTGGGGGGCACCATCCTGAGCTGGAATTCCGGCGCCGAACGGATGTTTGGCTATACCGCCGAAGATATGGTGGGTGAATCCAGCGAGAGTTTAGTCCCCCAGGATCAGCACCATGAGATTTCCGCCATTCGCGATGTGATTGAAAACGGCCGGCGGGTCGAACGCATTGAAACGCAGCGCTTGCGGCGCGGCGGCATGCCCATTGACGTCTCCATCACGGTTTCGCCGATCAAAAACAGCGACGGGCAAATCCAGGGCGCGTCCATCGTGTTGCGCGATATCACCGAGCGCAAGCGGCAGGAAAAAGAGCGGTTGCGCCTGATCGAGGAATTGAAGGAAGCCCTCCGGCACGTAAAAACACTTAACGGGCTTCTGCCCATCTGCGCGTCCTGCAAAAAAATCCGCAACGACGGCGGTTATTGGGAGCAGGTGGAAACATATATTCGGAGCCGGTCCAACGCGGAATTCACCCACGGCATCTGTCCGGATTGCGTGCGGTTGTTGTATCCCGAATACCAATCGATTCTGCAGCGCAGCGAACCCTCGCAGGCTTCCGCGGAGTAGGATAAATCCCTATTCGCAACGCGGCACAAAAATGGCATGTGATGGGCAGGATGAAAACACGACGAGAGCGTCCGGCCCTTTCCCTTCAAAATGCCGTGCGGCTTAGGAGCGCCGAACTGTGGCTGCAACTAGGCCAGCCGATGCAGGCTCTTTCCGAACTCCAGCGCGTTCCCTTGCGGATTCGCAGACACCCTAAAGCTTTGCGGGTTTGCAGGTCGGTTTACCAGGCGGTGCTGGACTGAGCGAATTATTTCGCCTCAGTCCCGGGGGCACCGTTCAAGACCGGAGAATTGCGCACAACCAGCCCCCTCACGTTTTCGAACCGGCCGCTTTGCCCGGGCGTCGCCGGCGGTTCCGCTTTAAAATTGTCGATCTCCAGGCCGTCCGCGTCCGAGCAGACAATCGCCGGGCGTTGATCCGGCTTTTCAAAACTGAGGTTGATGTTCGCCAATTCCAAACCGCGCACGTGCCGCGCAAAGACGCCGTATCCCGGCATGGGATTACTACGCGGTTCGGGGTAGCCGGTGCCCAACTCGGGCGGCATTTTAGCCGCCTGCTCTTCGGTCCCGCCACCTTTGCAAACGAGGCGGATATTTTCGAGACGCAATCCTTCAATCGGCTGTTCCGGCAGGCCGAAAATCTCAACGCCGCCGTTGGCCGAGACGCCGTCGGCAGTCACGCCGGAAATCAGCACGTTGCGCATGCGGCTGGGTTGCTTCACGTCCGGCCCGCGATTGCGTTTGCCGGTCGTCACGTAAATCGCGTAGGGCACATCCATCATGGTGATGTTGTTGATGTTGATATTTTCCAGCACGCCGCCGTCCACTTCCTCCAACGCCAGCCCACGGCAGGAGCGAAACACACAATTCGCCACCGTCACATTACGGAAGCCGCCGTTGGCCTCGGTGCCGAATTTCAACCGGCCGTTGCCATTTGGCTTGGGCTTGAGCGTGCCATCGAGCAGCGACCCGACTTCGAAGCCGGACATCATGCAGTTCACAATCGTCATGTTCTCAGTGATCACGTTGCGCCCCAGGGCGAACGAGCTTTTGGGGCAAAGTCCGTCGTCGTTGGGCGAATTGATCCGGCAATTGGAAACCATCACGTCGCGGCAGCAATCGATGTCGATGCCGTCGCGGTTCGTGTCCATCGTCACGTTGTCCACCGTCAGGTTGTCGCAACCGGTGGTCAGGATGGCGAAATGGCCGCCGCGAAAAATGGTAATATCGCGCAGCACGACATTGCGGCACAATTTCAGCGCGATGGCTTTGTTGCCGAGGCGCGCAAGTTTGATGTCGCTCGGAGTCTGAGACGGGTGATGCCAGTCCTTGAATCCGTCCGCGTCATCCTGCTTTCCATCCTCCGCGGATAGCGCGGTGCCGTTGATCATACCCAGGCCGGTGATGGCGATATTCGTCAGGCCTTCGCCGTAAATCAGGCTATTGCGGAAATAGGTGTGCCCGCCGTCCTGGTAGGCCGTGCCTTCCCAATGTTCCGGCTCGTCGTAGGCGTTCAGTTCCTGAGGCGCGGCCAGAATCGTCGCGCCCATATCGATGAACAAATGAATGTTGCTCGCCAGATGAATGGTGCCGCTGAGATAAGTTCCCGGCGGCAAATAAACCGTCCCCCCGCCCGCCTCCGCCGCCGCCTGGATGGCTTTATCAATCGCCGGGCTGTCGAGGTTCTTGCCATCGCCGACAGCGCCGTAACTGCGAACATTGTAAAAAGATTTGTCTCCCGTCTCGGCCGCCGACGCGAAATGCATGGGAACGGTCTGCGAAAAAACCAGAACGGCGACAAAGAGGATTAATGGGGTCAGGGGATTTTTCATTCGTTGTTCGCTGCGGACTGTATCAATTGCCTTCGAGGATTCAAGCCCGTCAACTTGCATTTAACCCATTGGATTGTGCACCGTTCAACTCCAAAGTCCAAAGTCGAAGGGCACCGGAGCCTCCCGGACGACACTGAAAGTATCGAGGACCTCAGCCGCGCGCCGGTTCGAGCAAACGACTTTGCCGACTAGGTGGCTGCCTGCCCATCTTCCAGGTAAGGCTCGAAAAGAACCGGTCTAAAAGGGGAAACTGGAAGGAATTCTATGTATTCCGTGGGACCCGTATCGATTGAGCCGTATTTTATCGGCCCACACTTTACCACCGTGGGCTCCTCGAAATGGCGCCAGAGAAAGTGCCTCGGATTTATGGCATAACAAAATTTATCCCCTTTGTTCCGGCCATACTCCGTTTCCAGCCCAAGAAACATCCCTTGAAATTCGACAATCAATGAGGTCCGCATTTTTTCGCCTTCCCATTCGATGGCGATCAAATTCAAGCTGGGCGAGATATGCTTTTCGTAAATTGAGAAAGTTTTAACACCCTCCGGAAAAAAGCATTGGAGTGCCCGGCGATGGCGGCCGTCGAAATAAAACTGGAGATTTTCGACCAGGACATTTCTCCGATGAGCATAGGCGTCCAGCAGTATCCCGTTTTCAACATAATCCGGCGTGGAGCCGACATTTTTAGCCACATACATTTGCTCCCAAAAGAAATAGGGAGGCACGAGCGATGTGAACACAAACCGGCGTCCTTGAATATCGGTGATGATGTGCTTGATCTCGATCACATGTTCGGTTGCCGAACACTCAACACCGTCGCCGACCACGACTTTAAATCTAATTTCCGCCATGAAATTCGGATCTGGTTTGAACAATTCACCGGCGGTCGTTTTTAGACCATCGTTCGGCGGCATGGCGACACGGAGAACACTCATGTGGAACGCCAAAATATCAAAAGGGAGATGGCCCTGACTAATATAAATAATATTTTTCACGAGTCTTCGCGAATTCTGGTATTTGCCCCACCCGAACAACATTGCGTGGGCTCTAGGCCAAAGGCCCAGGGCGGACTCATCTTAAATTTTTTAGCACGATGTTTCGTTGGGCATTTGGTTTGACATCAGAATCATCACAATTAAAATTCGCCTACCCATTTGCCCCAGCTACAAATGGGTAGGCGATGGAATTTTAAGGCCGCAACATCTTGAATACTTGGCGGGTTTTTTCGCGCATGCGATTTCGGGGCTTCGTCAGATTGACCCTCGGCTCAATTCTCTGATCAATAATTTCTCATTGGAATCTTTGGAAATTAGATGCGTTAGCCCTGCCCAAAGGTCGCCTACACCTCCCGACCGTTTGACAGCCGTGCTATAAGAAAACCAGAAAAGGAGGGCAGAAAGGTCAGATGGAAACGGCAACGATTTGGAACACGGTCTCCCTTGGCAGACGGGCCGCTAGGAACGACTATCTCCCTTTCCGCGAAAAGCTTGCTCCACCAACACCCCTCCCGCGCGCCCAAACTGATCCGGGTAAATCCGGCCCAATCCCGGTTAAAAAAAATCCCCGCCCGCTCCCCGTAGCCTCAGTCCCTCGACTTCCAACCTTCGCTCCATTCAACCCTATTCAACCCTATTCGGGGGGCGTCCCCCGGCCTTTTCAGCCCGCGCCGGGCGGCCGAGCGCGAATTTTTGCAACTTTTGGGGTGAACGCCCCCTTTCACTTCCGTCGAGGTCTGGACAATGTCTTGGTATGATTGGACAGCAAACCATTCGCCCCGGGTCGCAGGCTCAACACCTGTCTTCCGCTAGCCGGGATTCCTTTGAACGCCGAATGCCCGTCGGCGCGGAGGTGGCGGCAGGTGGCGCGCATTTCCGGGTTTGGGCGCCGCGCTCGCGAACGGCGGCTGTGCAACTCATTTCCTCCGCCAACGGCGACCACAAAATCGTCCCGCTCGAACAGGAGAAGGACGGCTATTTCTCCGGCTTGGTCCCGGGCGCCGGGGCGGGCACGCTTTATAAATTTCAACTCGACTCGGGCGCCTTTCCCGATCCGGCTTCGAGGTTCCAACCGGAAGGTCCGCATGGTCCATCGCAAATCATCGATCCGAATGGCTTTCGCTGGAATGACGCCGCATGGCGCGGAGTGGCGCGCCAGGGCCAGATCATTTACGAAATGCACGTCGGCACGTTTACGCCGGAAGGCCGATGGACTTCGGCGATGGACCAGTTGCCGGAACTGGCTGCATTGGGCATTACGACGCTGGAGGTCATGCCAGTGGCGGATTTTCCCGGGCGCTTCGGCTGGGGCTACGACGGCGTGGACCTGTTTGCGCCGACCCGCCTCTACGGCAGCCCGGATGATTTCCGGGCGTTCGTCGACCGCGCGCATACGCTCGGCATGGGCGTCATTCTCGATGTGGTTTACAATCACATTGGGCCGGATGGCAATTATCTGAAGGAATTTTCGCCCGATTATTTCACTGACCGTTACCAGAATGAATGGGGCGAGGCGCTGAATTTTGACGGCCCAAACTCCGGCCCGGTGCGGGAGTTTTTTATCGCGAATGCCGGATATTGGATCGATGAATTTCACCTGGACGGCCTGCGCCTCGATGCGACGCAGCAAATTTTCGACAGTTCAAAAGACCACGTCCTCGCGGCCCTCACCCGCCGCGTTCGCGAAGCCGCGCGCGGCCGCTCCACTTACCTGGTGGCGGAAAACGAAGCGCAGCATTCCCAGCTCGTGCGCGCGTCCGCGGAGGGTGGCCACGGCCTGGATGCGTTGTGGAACGACGATTTTCATCACAGCGCGGTGGTGGCGCTCACGGGCCACAATGAGGCGTATTATTCCGATCATCACGGCCATCCGCAGGAATTGATTTCCGCGATGAAGCGTGGCTATTTGTTCCAGGGGCAATGGTATGCGTGGCAAAAGAAGCGGCGCGGCCTGCCAACCAACGGACTGCACCCGGCGAATTTTGTGAATTACATCGAGAACCACGATCAAATCGCGAATTCTCTCCACGGCGTCCGCCTGCACAAACTCACCAGCCCGGGCCGGCTCCGGGCGATGACCGCGTTGCTTCTGCTGGGTCCGGGCACGCCCATGTTGTTTCAAGGACAGGAATTTGCCGCGTCCGCGCCGTTTTTATTTTTCGCCGATCACAATCCGGAACTGGCCAAACTGGTCGCGGTGGGACGCCGCAAATTTCTGGAACAATTTCCCAGCATCGCCCGCCCCGAATCCCAGGCGTGCCTGGCGAATCCGGAAGCGGAAGCGACGTTTAAGCGGTGCACACTCGATTTTGCCGAACGCGGGCGGCACGCGAATTATTATGCGCTTCATCGCGACTTGATAAAATTGCGCCGTGACGACGCCGTTTTCAGTCATCCGCGGGTGGGAGGCGTGGACGGCGCAGTGCTGGGCACCGAGGCTTTGGTTCTGCGTTTTTTTGGCGAGGAAGGCGACGACCGGCTGTTGCTGGTGAATCTGGGAGCCGATCTTGAGCTGCGGGAAATGCCCGAACCACTGCTCGCGCCGGTCGAAGAGCGCTCGTGGAAAATTCTGTGGTCGAGCGAGGACCCGCGCTACGGCGGCCTGGGCACGCCTGCGCTCGGTGAAGGAGGCTGGCGCCTTCCGGGCCATTCCGCTTTGGTTTTGACAGTTGGATAAATTGTAAGCGTGGGGCCGATTCCCCCCGCTTGGGCGGGCGAGGAAGCGGAGCCCCCGGTTGCGCCGCTGAACGCGGCGCGGACGGCGCAGGCGCGCCGTCCCTACCGACACAACAGAAAGGCTGGCGTGATATGGACAAATTGGTTCGCCAAATCGATCTCCGCGGCGCGGGCAAGGATTGCCGCGAGCGTCTCCGTCACGAATGGCTCGTCACGAACGGCCTGGGCGGCTACGCATCGGGCACGATTTCGGGGGCGGTCACATGGCGCTACCACGGGCTGCTGATTGCGGCGCTCCCCTCGCCGCTCGGACGTGTGGTCATGCTGAATCACCTCTCGGAATCCCTTCGCCTGCCCGATGGCCGGCTGATCCAGTTTTGCGGCCATGAATCCAGCGCGGGCGATGGCATCGTCTCCTGCGGAGAATTTTTGGTCGAATTCCGGCTGGAGAACCAGATACCGATTTGGCGCTATCAATTCGAGAATATCACGCTGGAAAAAATCCTGGTCCTGCTCCACGGCCAGAACACCGTGCACGTCACCTACCGGTTGCTTTCCGGCCCCGAAGCGCTGCAACTGGAGCTTTGTCCTGCCATGCACTTTCGCCGGCACGAACATTCGGTCAGCGAAGCCATGACCCGCGAATATGTGTTTCGGGCGGAAGCGAGCCGTTACGAAGTTTCCGGCGGCGACGATTTGCCGCCCTTGCGGATGACTTTGCGCGGGGTCGGATGCACCTTCACGCACGACGGCGGGACGCGGCGGGAAATTTATTACCAGAAGGACGCCGACCGCGGTTACGAAGCGCGCGGCATTCTCTGGAGCCCGGGTTGTTTCAACGTCTTCCTCAATTCCGGGAAGGACGCCACGCTCATCGCTTCGACGGAATCGTGGAACACCATGCACGCGCTCAGCCCGGCGGAGGCCATCGACTTTTACCGCCAACGCAGCACGCGGCTCATTCGCACCTCGGATGCGAAGGCGCACGCTTCGCCGGCGGCGGATTTGGTCCTGGCGGCGGATCAATTCATCATCAACCCGGTCGGCCGCGTGCAGGATTCCGCGCGCGCACACGCCGCGGGCGACGAAATCCGCACGGTGATTGCCGGGTATCATTGGTTCACGGATTGGGGCCGCGACACGATGATCAGCCTCGAGGGGCTGACGCTGGTCACGCACCGTTACGCGGAGGCCGGCTGGATTTTGCGCACCTTCGCGCATTATATCCGCTACGGCCTGATTCCAAATTTGTTTCCCGAAGGCGAGAACCAGGGGCTTTACCATACTGCGGACGCGACTCTGTGGTTTTTCCACGCGCTCGATCGTTATCTCGAATACACCAACGACCGCGACACCTTGCGCCACATTCTTCCGAAATTAATCGATGTCGTGGAACATCATCTTCGGGGCACGCGTTTCGGCATCGGCGTCGATCCGCAGGACGGCCTGCTGCGGCAAGGCGCGGAAGGTTATCAACTGACCTGGATGGACGCCAAAGTGGATAATTGGGTGGTGACGCCCCGGCGCGGAAAGGCCGTGGAAATCAACGGGCTTTGGTACAACGCGCTCTGCCTGCTGGTGAATTGGCTGCGCGCGGAACAAAAAGATGACGTCGCCGACACCTACGCGCGGCATGCGCAGCGCGCCAGGGATTCCTTCAACGAACGCTTCTGGTACGCGGACGGAAATTATCTTTACGACGTCGTCGATGGCGAGAATGGGAATGACTGGGCCTGCCGCCCGAACCAGGTTTTGGCTTTTTCTCTGAAACACCCGGTTTTAGACGAACGTTACTGGAATCCAGTCCTGGACACGGTGCGCGAGCGCTTGCTGACGCCGGTCGGTCTCCGCACGCTGAGCCGGGACCACCCCGATTACAAACCGAAATACTTTGGCGACCTGCGCGCCCGCGACGCCGCCTATCATCAGGGCACCGTGTGGGCTTGGTTGATCGGGCCATTCGTCGACGCGTGGTTGAAGGTGCATCCCGATGATCGCGCCAGCGCTCGAAAATTCCTCGCTGGCTTCGAACCGCATCTGAATGCGGGATGCATCGGCTCGATTAATGAAATCTTCGATGCCGAACCGCCTTTCACGCCGCGCGGCTGCATCGCCCAGGCGTGGAGCGTCGCTGAAACGCTGCGTTCGTGGGTGAACACGGCGGAATAACGGAGAAAGGGAACCCTCAGCCGGCTTTCGCGGTGGTCTGAGTTACATGCTGGGTCAGGTAATCGAGGACTTCGCGTTGCATTCGTTCCACTTCGGCGCGATAACCGCTGGCCAGCAGAGGGAACTCTTCCGGGGTGGCCTTGCTGCGCATTTGTCCCAACAGGCGGAGAAAATACGCAATCCGCTCCTGCGGGGTCGTCAGTTCCTGGTCGTTGGCGATCATGCTTTCACCTCCACAATGCCACGTTTGCCGCCGCTTCGTTTGATTTGCCAGGATGCAATGAATTGATCGACGGGTTCCCCAAACAACAGGGCTGGTCGAATCCAGAAAATGCTCGCTCCCTGTTCACAGGTTGCCCGAACATGGTCGAACAGCACCAGAGCTTGCGGGGAACAAGACCTCAGAACGAAGTCATCGCGCATCCCTTGTTGTTATCCCAACG
>DASZLX010000019.1:0-30044 GCA_035552155.1 Verrucomicrobiia bacterium
ACATGCGTGTAGCGGCGGTCACAGACCGCCGCTACATGACAAGATGAAAACTCTTTATCTCGATATTTTTAGCGGCATCAGCGGCGATATGTTCATCGGCGCGTTGTTGGATCTGGGGGTGGACGCGCATCAGTTCGAGCATGAACTCGAGAAATTGAAACTTGAAGGGTATCATCTGCATGTTGCGCGCCGCGAGAAATCGGGAATTTCGGGAGTGAAATTCGATGTTCATCTGGCTCACGAACATGATCATCACCATGAACATGAACACGCGCATGCTCATCCGCATACTCATTCCCACGGCCATGAACACGGACACTCGCACTCTCACGAGCATGAGCATGAGCACGAGGAGGAACATCATCACGACGAAAACCGCACGTTCGCGGCGATTAAGCGATTGATTACTCAGAGCGCTCTGTCTGATTGGGTGAAGGCAAAATCCATTGCGATATTCCAACGCATCGCGGATGCGGAGGGAAAAATTCACGGTAAACCGCCCGAAGAAGTGCATTTTCACGAAGTGGGCGCGGTGGATTCGATCGTGGACGTGGTGGGCGCGTGCATCGCGCTGGAGATGCTGGGCAAACCGCGTGTGCTGGCTGCGCCGGTGGTCGAGGGCTTTGGCTGGATTAATTGCGCGCACGGACGGTTTCCCATTCCCGCCCCGGCGACACTGGCCATCCTGGGCGCGCGCGGCGCGGCGGTTACGCAGTGCGATGAGCCGCACGAATTGGTCACGCCCACCGGCGCGGCATTGCTGGCGGAGCTGGCGGAGAGCTTTGGCCCGATGCAGAGATTGGTGGCGGAAAAAATCGGTTTCGGGCTGGGAACGCGCGACAATAAGACGCGGCCGAATGTTTTGCGGGCGGTGCTGGGGACGGAGTCCGCGGTCCATCCGCCTTCGCCGGGCGCCGGCGCGACCAGCAGTGCGAAGTCCGGAGTTCCAACGGATTGGGAGACGGATACAATCGCGGTGCTGGAGACGAATCTGGATGATATCAGCGGGGAGATTCTCGGTAATTTTGTCGAGCAAGCGCTGGGGGCGGGGGCGTTGGACGTCTTTCATACGCCCATCCAGATGAAAAAAAACCGGCCGGCGGTTTTGCTCACGGTTTTGTGCGCTGAAGCGGACGCGGATAAATTCAGCGAGCTGATGTTGCGCGAGACCAGCGCTTTTGGCGTGCGCCGGCACATGGCGGAGCGCCGCAAATTGCGCCGCGAATTTGTCACGGTAAAAACGCCGTTCGGCGAAGTGACGGTTAAACTTGGCAAATTGGAGGGAAAGGTCGTGCAGGCGGCGCCGGAATTCGAATCGTGCCGGAAGGTGGCTGCCGAGGCGAAAGTTCCAATCAAGCAGGTGTTCGAAGCGGCGCTGAAAGCTGTCGCGCCGTAACATCGGGTTGCGACAAGCCGGGCTTGGGCACGGAATTTTAACGCAAAGGGCGCGAAGAGGCCAGGTCGCAAAGTGCGAATGGCTCAATCCAATACGCGCTCTTTAAAACCCTGACAGCGTCAACCTTGCGTCAAAAATTTCCGAATGGGAATTAGCGGCGCTGCCCAAAATCGATTCAATCGGAGCCCATTCTTCGCCTCTTCCTGAGACATTGACTGCCCCTAAATGAGTCTATTTCCCCATTTTTAGCTAAAGGAATGGTGAACTCTCTCCCCGGTGGAAAAGTTGGCAAACTGTTTGCTTGTATGGGCTTGGGCAACCAATAAGAAAACCAAATGATGAGAAGAAAGTCTCAATCAAGTCAGGCGTTTACTTTAGCAGAAGTTGTGATCGCGATTGCGATCGCGGCGTTGGTTTTTGGAGGCATCATAGCCGGTTACGTTCAAACGACGCGGCGCGCGGAGTGGACGGGTTATTCATTGGCGGCACAAGGTTTGGTGATTCAGCAACTGGAGCAGGCGCGTGCGGCGAAGTGGGACGTGCTGAGCGTGCCGGTGGTGGACGAGTTAACAAACCTTCCCACGTTGACTCGCTCGGTTCTGGATCTGCCGGTGTCCGGCACCAACGTGGTGTACGCCACTAATTACATCACAGTGAAAACGATCACGATCTCGTCGAATCCTCCGGAGAGCGTGCGCATGGTGAAAGTGTCCACGGTGTGGCCCTTCGCCAAGGGCAGAGCGACCAGCTATTTCACGAACACAGTGGCCAATTACTACGCTCCTGACCGATGAAGATTAATTCTACTGGCGACACAATTACGAAACGGGCCCTGCGGCTGCGGGCGATGACACTCGTTGAGATAATGGTCACGACGGCGATCTTCGGGCTGGTCTTCGTCGCGCTACTTTACGCGAACATGTTCGGCATGTTGCAGGACCAGTTGGCGAACAGCAAACTGGGTGCGAGCGACCAGTCCCGCCGCGCGTTTGACAAGCTCACGGGGGATATTCGCTCGGCCAAGATCTGGATGATTGGCAATGGTGGTGAGAGCAGCTTTACGCCGGTGGACAATGGGGATTCACAAGTGGGCAACGCCATCCAAATCAGCAGCACCACCGACACGAACGCCTACACGCGGTATTATTTTGACACGAACAACGCGGAACTGTGCCGCAAGGTCAGCGGGGTGACGGGTCATACGCTGGTGGCGCAATACCTGACCAACAACATGTATTTCCAGGCGGAAGATTACCTGGGAAACGTTAAGACGGACCTGTCTTACAAATACGTCATCCATGTGGTGATGGACTTCTGCCAGTATCAGTATCCGCTGACGAAAGTGGGGCCGGGCTATTACTACGATTTTTACAAGATGGAGTTCAAAATCACACCCCACTGTCCCGACGGAGCATGAGAATACTATCAAATCCCAACCGGAAGCACGCGGCCCGAGGCTATGCTTTGGCGAGCGTTTTAATTCTGAGTGCCGTGGCGATTGTGGTGCTGGCAGGAACGATGCGGCGCTCGGACGTGACCGCTTCGCTCAATCAGCGCAATAATCAATTCGTGGCGTGCGCGAATGCGGCGGAAGCCGCGACGGAAAAAGTCATCGCCCGAATGCGGGGTGATTACTTGAACGGCGGTGATGTGAGCGTGGATAATGGCCTGGCTTCCTATGCGGCGACGGTTCCAACCAGCAGCGAAGATTCCTACTGGGATAATTTTACATTTTCCGATGCGCAGGGCGGGACGGGGAAGACGTACGTGGGGGTGCTTTCCAACCGCACCTATGCTCCGTTGGACTCGCAATACTACGGCTTGAGCGGCTGGCGGACGGTTTACCGGATCGTTTCGAACGCGCAAGAAAAGAACGGCGCGCCGGGAGTTGTGGGCGCGGTGCAACAGGACGTCGAAATGGATTCGATTCCCGTTTTTCAATTCGCGATTTTTTATAATGGCCTGCTGGAATTCACCTGGGCGGCGCCATTCACGGTGCGCGGGCGTACGCACGCGAATGGAAATATTTTTACCGGCTCCACCGCGAACCTGAAGTTCCTGGACCTCGTCACGGCCACGGGAATTGTCCAGAAAATGGCGTGGGACGGTTACACGGTCAAGCAGATGAATGGCAGCATCACTTACACCGGCCATCCGGGATACAGCACGAACGTGCCGACGTTGTCGCTGCCCATCGGCGCGACCAACACGGCCGATGCGGTGCGCGAGATCATCAATCCGCCGCCGGCCGGCGAATCCGTGGATTCCTCGATTGGCGAGGCGCGTTATTATAACAAGGCGGGAATGCTCCTGCTGGTGAGCAATTCGACCGTGACCGCGGTTATTAAAAGTTCCGCGGATGATTCCGTGCCCGTGACGATCACCTGTACCAACCTGGCCACGGTCAACCAGACCTTTCCCTTTTTGTCGTTGACCAATACCTTTACCGACCAGCGCGAGAGTAAAACGATCCTGGCCACTCAGATTTATATGGACTCGTTGGGCACCTGGTTGGGCACGAACGTTTATACCGATCCCGACAGCCCCACGACGAAGCATCCGGCCAGCAATCCGATGAATGTCTTATATGTTTCCGATAATCGAACGACCACCACCACGCAATTGAGCGCGGTCCGGCTGATGAACGGCACGAACCTCCCGTCCAGTCCCGGGGTCGGTGGAACACCGACCGGCTTCACGGTGGCGACGCCCAATCCGCTCTACGTCCAGGGTAATTACAATTGTCCGCCTGGTTATGAAAACTCCACCAATACCAGTCATAGCGTGCCGGCCTCGCTGATTTCTGATGCGCTGACGATTCTTTCGTCGAATTGGCAGGATTCCAAAAGCAGCGGTTCTCTCGGCTCCCGTGGCGCCGCCAATACCACCGTGAATGCCGCCATCATCACCGGGATTGTGTATTCCGGCGGCTCGGACGGGTCGTCACCGTTCAGCGGCGGAGTCATGAATCTGCCGCGATTGCTCGAGGACTGGGGCAACGGCAGCGTGAAGCTCACCCTCAATACTTCCATCGTGAACCTGTTCAACAGCGTGCGGGCCACGGCGCCGTTCCAGAATCCAGGCTTGTATTATTATGCGCCGACGCGGGATTTTAATTTTGACCTGAATTTCAAGGACGCGACCAAACTGCCGCCGGGGACGCCCACGCTGGGCGTTATTTTGCGGGCCGGTTGGGGAACGCCGCCGCCCAATAACACGACCTATGCCGGCCGTTAAGATTATTTCCAGAGTTCAGGCGCTCGTTTTGTGCGCCGGGCTTTTCCTGCAGACCGCCCACGGCGAGGGGTTGAAGGCCGGCGTTGCCGGGACGAACGCTTCTCCGATTGCCACGCAACTCGAGCCCGAGTCCGTGCCGGGATTTCAGTCCGTCACGCGTGTGGTCACTTCCGCGGGGACGAACAAATTCGCGTTCTTTGCGCCGCGCAATTTTCGGATTGATGCCTCGAATCCGCGAAAGATTTCCCTCACGTCGCCCGACGATATGACTTTCATCACCGTGCAGATGCTGCCTGCGTTTGCCAAGCAAACGGGAACGCAAAAGAAGAAATCGCTGCGCGAAAACTGCCGCGAATTGCTACGGGCTGAACATCCGGGCGGAAAGATACTCTCGGAGTTCACCCGCACCGCCGGTGATTGCAGCGGCCCGGCGTTCGATCTTCAATGGCAGGTTCCGGCCGGCGGGTTGCAAGCGGCGCGAGTGGCGTTTATTCCCACGGTGGCGGGTTTGTTGGAATTCAAGCTCAGCACCAAGCCCGATCGTTTTCACGCCGCCACCTATAAATTCAACAACGTTCTCCTGTCATTCCGAGTCAGCAAAAATGGCAAGTTGGAAGTGGTTCGGTTGTCCAACAAACTTTGAGCCGGAGGATGCGGCGGAATTCAACGCCAAGGCGCTAACAGGCAAAGACGCAAAGGGAGGCGGCGGCAAAACCCAAAAAAATCTCCTTTCGAACCGATGCAGGATTTCTTTAGACGCTCTCAATCAGCGGCGTTTTGTGATTTGTAATTGGCGGGCGGGACAGTAGCTTGTGCCCGCTAATGAAAGAACGGTTTAATTCCATCGAGTCCGTCATCACCGATTTGCAAAAAGGCAAAATGGTGATTGTGGTGGACGACGCCGACCGTGAAAACGAGGGCGATTTAATCCTGGCGGCTGAATTCGTCACGCCCGCCGCGGTAAACTTCATGGCCAAACACGGCCGCGGGCTTATTTGTGTGCCGACGACTTCCGACCGCTTGCAGCAACTCGGCATCGAGCGCATGGTCCGGCAGAACCGCGAAACCTTCAAAACGGATTTCCAGATCAGTGTGGATGCCGCGCGAAATATCACGACCGGCATCAGCGCGGCGGACCGGGCGGAAACCATTCGCATCATGGCGGACCCGACGGCGATTCCGGACGACCTGGTGCAGCCCGGGCATGTGTTTCCGTTGCGCGCGCGACCGGGCGGCGTGTTGCAACGCGCCGGCCACACGGAGGCCGCGGTGGATTTGGTGAAACTCGCCGGCTGCCGGCCGATCACGGTGATTTGCGAAATCATGAGCGACGACGGCTCAATGGCGCGATTGCCCGAACTGATGAAGTTCGCCAAAAAGCATCGGCTGAAAATTTGCACGATCGCCGACCTCATCGAGAACCGGCGCACGCAGGAAAAGCTCGTCGAACACATCGAGGTCGTAAAGATGCCGACTGATTACGGTGACTTCGATCTGCATTTGTATCGCTCGAAAATCGATGGCCAGCATCACTTGGCGCTGGTGCGCGGCGATTTGGCCGGGAAAAAAAATGTGCTGGTGCGCGTGCACAGCGAATGCCTCACCGGCGACGTGTTCGGCTCGCGCCGCTGCGATTGCGGCCCGCAATTGCACCAGGCGTTGCGGCAGATTTCCGAAGCCGGCGCGGGTGTGCTGGTTTACATGCGGCAGGAGGGCCGCGGCATTGGGCTCGCTCCAAAAATCAAGGCCTACAAATTACAGGAGCAAGGCTATGATACCGTCGAGGCCAACAAGCAACTGGGTTTCGACATGGACCTGCGCGAGTACGGCTTGGGCGCACAAATCCTGGCCGACCTGGGCCTGAAAACGATTCGCCTGCTGACCAACAATCCGAAAAAGGTGGTGGGCCTCGGGGGCTATGGCCTGAAAATTGTCCAGCAGGTGCCGATTCGGGTGAAGCCGAACGCGCACAACGAGCGGTATTTGAAAACCAAGCGGGAGAAAATGGGGCACCTTTTGTGATTTACGATTGGCGACTGTCTTTCGCGCCCTGGTTTACACGCGCTCAAAAATCTGTTATTTGTTTTGCATGATTCAGCCGGAAGAGTTGATTGGTGACGAGTGGGCCGAGTGGTATCGGCTCTCGCCCATTGAACGCTGGCTGGAGAGCGAGAAGCTTTGGCAGACGTATCTCGCGCTTGGAGGCTCGCTTGATCCCGAACCCGATACGCAAAGTCCTTTCTTCGATGCGCGCGCATCGCGTCCGCTGCCTGCTCATGGGCGGACAAGCGTGCGTGTTTTACGGCGCGGACGAGTTTAGCCGCGATACTGATTTTGTCATTCTCGCTGACGTCGCCAACCTGGCGCGATTCCGGCGGGCACTTGCCGACCTGCGCGCTGAATCGATAGCGGTCCCCCCGTTTGAGCCGAAATATCTTCGGCGTGGCCACGCGATACATTTCCGCTGCCAACATCCCGACGCAATGCGGATGCGCGTGGATGTGATGTCCCGGATGCGCGGCGTCGATAGTTTCTCCAAACTCTGGCGAAGGCGCACCGTGATCGAACTGGCTGACAAGACCATTTGCGATTTGATTTCGCTGCCCGATTTAGTGCGGGCAAAGAAGACTCAGTGTGACAAGGATTGGCCGATGGTTCGCCGGTTGGTCGAAGCAAATTATTTTCAACATTTTGATAAACCAAATCCTGCCCAAATAAAATTCTGGTTGATGGAACTGCGCACTCCAGAATTGTTGATTGAACTTGCGAAAAGGCACATTCTTCTCTCCCGGCAGCTGGCGGTAAGGAGACCGCTTTTAGCCGGTGCCCGGTCCGGAAAAGCAGCGCTTCTGAAGCGCGGCCTGGCGGCGGAAGAAGCCGCGGAACGAAAACAAGATGAAATCTATTGGTCCCCGTTGTTCAAAGAATTGGAAAAGTTAAGGCATCCGAAATGTTAAAATCCGTCAAATCCAGGGTGGCTGCCGTCAGCAATGACACATTCACCATCGTCGCTTCGTGTTACAACGGAGAATATGTGGACGCCATGGTTCATGCCGCCAGGGTGGAACTTGAAAACGCCAAGGCGCATGTCCGCATCGTGCGTGTGCCGGGGGCGTTTGAGATTCCGGCGGTGGCGGCGAAACTGGCGGCTTCGGGGCGTTATGCGGCGGTTATTTGCCTGGGCGTTATTTTTCAGGGGGAAACCAGCCACGCCGAGCATATCGGCTGGGGCGTGACGCATGCGCTGGCGCAAATACAGGTGCAGCAGAAGGTGCCGATCATTCACGGCGTGTTTGTTTTTGAAAAAGTGAAGCAGGCGAAGGTGCGTTGCCTCGGCGCGAAACACAATCGCGGCACCGAAGCGGCGCAAACGGCGTTGCAGATGGCGCGGGTGATGGCGAGAGTGCGATAGGTTTCGCGGGAGATGAAGTGACGCGCCTCGTTTTCACTTCAAGCCGGATAAAATTAGAGACTCCTCACCTCGTCTCTTACTTTTCAAATGGGGCGGTTGGAAGACACTTTCCATAATTAGCCAGCATCACGCGCAGAATCAGGCGGTGTGAAAAGATTGGGTGCAGTCTTGCGGTCGCAAACCCCGGGTGTTAGCTTCCTTGCCGATTTAATTGAACCAAAATATGAAATTGTCTTTTGCTCTTCTCACTGCAATCGGAGTCGCCGGACTGGCGAATTGGGCGTCCGCGGCGGACATCACCGGCACGGTCACTCTCAGCGGTACGCCGCCGCCCGAGCGCGAAATCACGCCGCTCGAAAGCGACGCGGTTTGCGGCAAACTGAATTCCGGCAAGGTCAGCACCACGTTTTTCGTGGTTGGCCCCAACAAGGGACTGGCTGATGTCATTGTGATGTTGAAGGGCGTGCCCGCCCAGCCTGCCGCTGCCTCCACGGCGTCGGCGGAGATTGACCAAAAAGGCTGTCTTTATCGGCCGCAGATTCTCGCGATTCAGACCGGGCAGAAGCTGATTGTCAAGAATTCCGACCCGACGATGCACAATGTTCATGTTAACCCCACAGCGCCCGCTAACCTGGACGCTTATTCCACCAAAATCAGCCAACCGCAAACGCCCGGTAGCGCCGATCTGACCTACAGTTTCACGGCTCCGGAGAATTTCATGAAGTTCCAATGCGACGTCCATCCCTGGATGTTCGCGTGGGTGACGGTCGTGGATAATCCTTACTTCGCCATGACGGACAAGGACGGAAAGTTCACGATCAAAAACGTGCCGCCCGGCCACTACAAAATCGCCGCGCTGCATCGTAAAGCTGCGCCCCAGGGCGTCGAAAAGGATGTCGATGTGAAAGACAGCGGCGCCTCCGTGGATTTCACCCTCGAAGTTAAATAAATTTTGGCTCTGCCACCGCTGCGAGCGTCCACTCGCAGCGGTTTATTTTTTATCCCGTCATTTTTGCATGAATGAACTGCCGAACCATCGCTGGCTGCATCGCTTTGCCGTCTTGACGGCGCTGGCGACGCTCGCCTTGATTGGCCTCGGCGGTCTGGTGACAAGCCACGAGGCGGGCATGTCAGTGCCCGATTGGCCGAACAGTTACGGCTACAACATGTTTCTGTTCCCGCCGTCCAAGTGGATTGGGGGAATTCTTTATGAGCACACGCATCGCTTGTTGGCCTCGATGGTCGGCTTGCTGGTGGTGGCCTTGACTCGTTGGCTGGCCGGGCACGCGTCGCGGCGGCCTTTGGTGATTGTCGGCCTGCTGGAAATGGTGGCGGGAATTCTGATTCTGGTCCTTAAACCGGACCTCAAGGCCACCGGGTGGTTTCTCGCGGGCATCGGTGGAATCGTGCTCTTGGCGGGGTTGGTTTGGTTTCGCAACGAAGCCGCGCCGCGTCCGCTGCCTTTATTGGGCTGGATTGCCCTCGTGGCCGTGCAGATTCAGGGATTGCTGGGCGGATTGCGCGTGGTGATGTTCAAAGACCAAATTGGCATTTTTCACGCCACACTGGCGCAGTTGTTTTTCGTACTGCTGTGCGCGATTGCACTGCTGACGAGCAAATGGTGGAGGCGGGTGGAAATACCGAAATCCGAAATTCGAAATCCGAAACTGGGTCCTGCGCCGGTGGTTTTCCTGGCCACGACCGTGTTAATTTTGTTCCAGCTGGTGTTGGGGGCGACGATGCGGCACCAGCACGCGGGACTGGCCATTCACGATTTTCCGCTGGCTTACGGGAAGCTTTGGCCGGCCACGGACGCGGCTTCGGTGGCGCATTATAATGAGCAGCGAGTGGAGATTTTCGATATCAATCCCATCACCGCTTTCCAGATTGAACTGCAAATGGTGCATCGCATCATCGCCGGGCTGATTTTGTGCGCGGTGGCGTTTTGCGCCTGGCAGGCATGGCGAAAATATTCGCTGCGCCATCCTTTGACGAAGCTCGCGGCCGGCTGGCTGGGATTGATTCTTTGCCAGGTTGCTCTCGGCGCGGCCACAATTTTATCGGGCAAAGCCGCGGACATTGCGACGGCCCATGTGCTGGTGGGCGCACTTTCGCTGGCCACGGGCGCGTTGTTGAGTATAATCGCGGCTCGATTTCCGCAGCGTGTTGCGGGCGTCTCGCCGGCGGAAGCGATTCCAGCGGGCCAGCAGGCGATCCATTTGAAGCACGCGATGGATGCTGGATCCGCCGGCAAAATGCCGGCAGCACGTTAATTCATGAAAGAAGCAAGTGTGCAATCAGTGAACGAAGTCGTTGCGGCCGAAAAAGGCTGGATGGCTGTGTATGCCGATTTGATCAAGGCGCGGCTTACGTTCCTGGTGGTGCTGACGACGTTGGTGGGCTTTTATCTCGGCTCGCCGAGCCCGGTCAATTACCTGCTGATGTTGCACGCGGTGCTGGGCACGGCGCTGGTCGCCAGCGGCGCGGCGGCGTTGAACCAGCTGCTCGAACGCGAACACGACGCGAAAATGCGGCGCACGAAAAATCGTCCGCTGCCCTCCGGCCGGTTGCAGCCCGCGACGGTCATGGTTTTCGGCGGTGTGTGTGCGTGCGTGGGATTGCTTGACCTGGCGCTGGCGGTGAATTTGACGACCAGCGTCATCGGCGCGATTTCGCTGGTCAGTTATCTTTTCATTTACACACCGCTGAAACGGATGACCTGGCTGAATACCGCTGTCGGCGCGGTCCCGGGCGCTTTGCCGCCGTTGATGGGCTGGACCGCGGCGCGGGGTGAATTAAGCCGGGAAGGGTGGGCCTTATTCGCCATTCTCGCCTTTTGGCAATTACCGCATTTTCTTGCGATTGCCTGGATGTATCGCGAAGAATACGAGCGGGCCGGTTTCAAGATGCTGCCGGGGGTTGATCCGCAGGGCCATCGCACCGGGCGGCAGGCGGTGAGCCACACGCTGGGGTTGCTCCCGGTCAGTTTGTGCCCGTTTTTGTTTCACGTCACGGGCGCGATTTACCTCGTGGGGGCGCTGATTTTGGGGCTGGTGTTCCTTTGGTATGCCATCCAGTTTGCGCGGTACATGACGATTCCACGCGCGCGGCAGCTCTTTTTCGTTTCAATTTTGTATCTGCCGTTGCTGTTGGTGATGATGGTTTTGGACAAAGTGAAGTAGATGTGAGTTAAATGAAGCGGCGTATTCGTTAAATTTAACTGAGTTAACAATTTAACTTATTTAACGAGCCAGGATTGAGTCCGCCGTTGACACGCGCGGCTCGGTAAAGTTCACTACTTCGCGTTTGGTGGCGGCTGGGAAAAGATGTTGAGCTAATAATGATTTGAAAAACATGCAGGCGACACACGCAATTCCACATTCCGGAATCCATGAAGAGCATCATGAGGATGCAGGCTTCTGGCGCACCTACGTCTTTTCCACCGACCACAAGGTCATCGGCATTCAATACGGCGTGACCGCGCTGTGTTTTTTGTTTTTTGGGTTCCTGCTGATGCTGATGATGCGCTGGCAGATCGCGCATCCGAATGCGCCGCTTCCGCTGTTCGGCCCGCTGCTGCACAGCATCGTGGGCGACCAGATGGCAGCCGGGGTTAAGAATGCGGCGGGCAGTATCATCGGATATTCCATCACGCCCACCCTGTATAACTCCTTCGGGGCGATGCACGGCACCATCATGGTGTTTTTGGCGATCGTGCCGCTGGCGTTCGCGGCGTTCGGAAATTACGTGGTGCCGCTGATGATTGGCGCGCCGGATATGTGTTTCCCGCGCGTGAACATGGCGAGCTATCAGTCGTATGTCGTCGGCGGCATCATCATGCTCGTCAGCTTTTTCATCCCGGGCGGCGCGGCCCAGGCGGGTTGGACCTCCTATTCGCCGTTGGCGACGTCTATTGCGTCGCATGGGCAGACGTTCTGGTTGATCGGCATGATTTTCCTGATCACGTCGTCACTGCTCGGCGCGGTGAATTTTATCGCCACCATCATTCAGTTGCGCGCGCCCGGCATGACTTGGATGCGGCTGCCGTTTTTCGTATGGGCGCAATTCGTAACGGCGTTTCTCCTGCTCCTGGCATTTCCTCCGTTGGAAGCGGCGGGTGTCATGCAATTGATGGATAAAGTGGCGCACACCAGTTTCTTCCTGCCTACGGGCCTGGCGGTCGGCACCCTCGGGCATATCAGCGGCGGCGGCAGCCCGTTGTTGTGGCAGCATCTCTTTTGGTTCCTCGGGCATCCGGAAGTGTACGTGCTCATTCTACCGGCGATCGGCATCGTCGCGGAAGTGATCGCGAACAATACGCGCAAGCCGATCTGGGGTTACAAATCGCTGGTCTATTCGGCGCTGACGATTGGTTTTCTCTCATTCATCGTCTGGGCGCATCACATGTATCTGACGGGCATGGGAATTCGGGTGGCGACGTTTTTCCAGACCACGACGATGATCATCTCGATTCCGTCGGTCATCATCCTGACGTGCCTGTTCCTGTCGTTGTGGGGGGGGTCGATTCGTTTCAACACGCCCATGCTGTTCGTGATGGCGTTCCTGCCCATGTTCGGCATCGGCGGTTTGACCGGCCTGCCGCTGGGTTTCAATTTCAGCGATCTGCACCTGCATGACACTTATTACGTTATCGCGCATTTCCATTACATCGTCGCGCCGGGCACGATCTTCGCGCTGTTCGCGGGAATTTATTATTGGTATCCGAAAATGACGGGCCGCATGATGAACGAGTTCTGGGGCCGCGTGCATTTCTGGCTGTCGCTGATTTGCATGAACTTGATTTTCCAACCGATGTTCGCGCAGGGCATGGCGGGAATGATCCGGCGCATGTCCGACGGCGGCGCGAATTACACCGCGGCGCACAACACGGCCACGGGCCTGGAAGTGATCGGGGGGTTGAGCGATAGCCTGATACGCCTGCACGTCTTCATCCTGTGGGCGGCGGTCTGTTTGGGCCTCGCGCAGATTCCGTTCATCATTAATTTCTTCTGGAGCATCAAACACGGCAAGCCGGCTGGTTCGGATAACCCGTGGAATGCGACCACCCTCGAGTGGCAGACGCCCACGCCGCCGCCGCACGGTAATTTTGCCAAGGCGCCGATCGTTTATCGCGGCCCCTACGAATACAGCGTCCCCGGTCACGCGACCGACTTCACGCCGCAAAACGAACCGGACAAAGCTTAATAATCATCATGGAAATTCCGTACACAACAGAAGTTCGCAAGGATACCGGGCTTTACAACGCCAAGGTCGGCATCTGGCTTTTTCTCGCCTCCGAAGTGATGCTCTTCGGCGCGCTTTTTTCGAGCTATATCCTTTTGCGCGTCGGTGCAGTGGAGTGGCCGTATGGCTGGCTGAATATTCCCCTGGGCACGGCCAATACGCTGGTGCTGATCACCTCGTCCATCACCACTGTCATGGCCTGGGCTTCGCTCAAGATGGGCAACTTCGGGCGGTTCAAAATGTATCACGCCATCACGCTTTGCTGCGCGCTGACGTTCCTGGGAATCAAATCCTACGAATACCATGACAAATTCATCCATTACCAGGTGGACCTGAAGGACGGCCGCATCGTGGACGGGCACATGGAGGAGAACAACAAGGATGAAATCGTCATCCTGGGCCGCTACGCCAAGAACATGCACGATGTTTTGGACCTGCACGAACGCAAAGACCTTGCGAAACCTGCGCCCATCAAGATTGAGCGCTCCGACATTGCCTACATGGAAAACTACGGGCCGTGGCATAACACCTACACGGCGATTTATTTCACGCTGACCGGGCTGCACGCCCTGCACGTCATCGGCGGCGCCATCGTGATTTTTTATCTGTGGGCCTTCGGTGGCAAAATGTGGAAAAGCGATCCCGAGCGATTCACCAACCGTGTCGAAATTTCCGGCCTGTTCTGGCACTTCGTGGACCTGGTCTGGATTTTTCTCTTCCCGGTTTTATACTTGTTATAGTTTATGAGCGAATCCCAAGCTAAATCCCAAACGCACGCCCAGCCGCACGACGAGCATTTCAGCCATCACGTCCGGCGTTACCTGTACGTTTTTTACGCCCTGCTTTTTGGAACGCTGATCACGGTCGGCGCCTCGTTCATTCCCTTCGGGAGCCGCGGGGCCAACATCGCGGTGGCGCTGTTCATCGCGGGAGGCAAGGCCTTCCTCGTGGCCGGCTACTTCATGCACCTGATTTCCGAGCGCAAGATGATTTACGGCGTGCTCGGGTTCACGGCGTTTTTCTTTGCCGGTCTCATGGCGCTGACCCTTTGGTCGTTCGCTGATTTTCCGCCGCACACCATCACGCATTGAGTCGCATGTCGCTGAAAGCCTTCCATCTCGTTTTTATCATGGTGTCCATCGCCCTGGCGTTTGGTTTCGGGGTGTGGCTGGCCATTCAAGGCGGGGTGTGGAACGTGGTTTTTGCGATTGCTTCGTTCGGCGCGGGCGTGGGGTTGATTTTTTACGAGCGCTATTTTCTCAAGAAAACCAAGAATGTGAGCTATTTATGAAATCCGAATTTCGAAATCCGAAATCCGAAACCATCAAGCGCGCGTTGATTCTGACCGCTTGCGCGCTCGCGCTTCGGCCGGCCTCGCTTTTTGCCTGCGCCGCCTGTTACGGCGCTTCGGATGCGCCGATGGCCAAGGGAATGAACTGGGGCATCTTCAGCCTGCTGGGCGTGGTGACCATGGTTCTCGGCGGCATCGCCACCTTTTTTGTTTTTCTCGGAAAAAAATCCGCGGAGGCTTCCAATCTGCCGGACGCGGATTCTCAACAGAAGACTGAACCCACGGAAAAGATCTGACTATGGCGAATCTTTTTGAATCTCTGAGACAGGGCACCGCAAAGCTTCTCGGCATGCCGGTCCTGGCTTCGGAACACGGCCAGCAGGTGGACAACCTGATCATCTACGTCCACTGGCTGATGATGGCGCTTTTCGTCGGCTGGCTTGCGTATTTTGCCTACGCGTTGTTCCGTTTTCATCGCAGCCGCAACCCGAAAGCGGACTACATCGGCGTTCGCAATCACGCTTCGAATTACATCGAAGTCGTCGTGGCGCTGGTCGAAGCAGTCATCCTGCTGTTCGTCGCGGTGCCGTTGTGGGCGAAGACGGTTGATAAATTTCCGGCGGAGAAGGATTCGACGGTCATTCAGATTGTCGCGCAGCAATTCGCCTGGAATGTCCGTTATCCCGGCAAGGACGGCGAATTTGGCGCGCAAGACATGAAATTTGTTTCCGCGGACAACTCGTTTGGCGTGGACCCCGCTGATCCGAAAGGCAAGGACGACATCGTGACGTTGAACGAAGTGCACGTGGTCGTCAATAAACCGGTCCTCATCCGGCTTTCGTCGAAAGATGTGATCCATTCCTTCAAGGTGATTGCCATGCGCGTGACCCAGGACGCGATTCCCGGCATGCGCATTCCGCTTCATTTCAAGCCCATCAAGGAAGGCCGTTACCAGATCAACTGTGCGCAGTTGTGCGGGGAGGGCCACGCGAGCATGGCCAACGGTTACATGATCGTGCAAAGCCAGGAAGAATTCGACAAATGGATTGCGAGCCAGACGCCGGCGGGCGCGGGCGGCGGGAGTTTTGAATAAGTCCGCGTTCTCCGCGGACGCGCCGCCATTATGAACCCGACCGTGCGAAGATTTCCGTGGACGGTCGGTGTGGGTTTAGTGCTGGTCATCCTGATGGTGTCCATCGCGTTCGTATTCACCAAGGCCAAAGCAGAGGCGGAGCGGCGCGAGTCCCTCCCCATTTATGGGCCAGTGGCGGATTTTTCCCTGACCAACCAGAATAATGCCGCTGTTTCCCTGGCGGATTTGCGCGGCCGCGTCTGGATCGCTGACATCATTTTCACCCGCTGTCCCGGGCCGTGTTTGCGGATGACGCGCCAGATGAAGGAATTGCAGGAAGCGCTGCCGAAAGACGCCCGTACAAAGCTGATTTCGCTCACGACCGACCCGGATTACGATACGCCGGCTATTTTGAAAACCTACGCTGAGCGCGCCGGCGCGGACTGGAGCCGGTGGACTTTCCTGACAGGAACCAAAATCCAAATCGCCGACCTGGCGACCGGCAGCCTGAAACTTTCCGCGGTGGAAAAGAAACCCGGCGAACGCGCGTCGCCAGATGACTTGTGGGTGCACAGCACGATTTTTGTGATTGTGGACAAGCACGCGCAACTGCGCGGAGTGTTTCAGACCGGTGGCGAGGATGTGGATTGGAAGGTGGAGAAGCAAAAAATTCTGGACGCGGCCCAGCAATTGGAGCGCGAGCCGTGACCCTGCACGATTTGCCCGCTTGCAATGCCACGTTCAACGGGTTGGCGGGGGTTTTTCTCGGTTTTGGATTCTACTTCGTCAAACAGGGGAAGGTGATTGCGCACCGGAATTGCATGATTGCGGCGGTGTGCAGTTCGGCGCTCTTTCTCACCGGTTATTTGACTTATCATTTCACCGTCCACGGCCTCACCCATTTTCGGGATCCCGCCTGGTTCCGGCCTATCTACCTAACAATTCTTTTGACGCACACGGTGCTGGCGGTGGTCATTGTGCCGATGATTCTCATCACCTTGAGCTACGCGCTGCGGCAGCGTTTTGACAAACACAAAAAAATCGCGCGCTGGACGTGGCCGTTGTGGATGTATGTTTCAGTGACGGGCGTGGTGATTTATTTGCTGCTATATCAGATTTTTCCGCAGCGATAGGCGTGATAGAGCGCGTGAGTGTGTGGGAGCAGAATGGCCCTCCCTCACTTTTCGATGGAGAAAATTCCTTACGGCAGTAACTTGCCGACCAACCCGCTAATCGTTTTTCCATCCGCTCTTCCCGCGGCCTTCGCCTGAACTGCTTTAATGACCGGTCCCATGTCTTTTTTGCTGGTGGCGCCGGTTTCGGCGATGGTTGCTTTGACCAATTGCTCCAGTTCCTCCGCGGAGAGCGCTTGCGGCAGAAAAGTTTCGAGAACGGTGATTTCGATCTTCTCCTTCGCGGCGAGTTCGGGACGGCCGCCTTTGTCGTACTGCTCGATGGCGTCGCGGCGTTTTTTTACTTCCTTTTGCACGATGCCCACAAAATCGGCGTCGGACAGCGTCTCGGTTTTGCGTTCAACCAATAAATAACCGATGACGGATTTAAGCAGGCGCAGAGTCGAAAGCCGGTCCGCGTCCTTGGTGAGCATCGCGGATTTTATTTCCTGACTGAGACGTTCCTGGAGGGACATGGGGGAGTGATGAGTGATGAGTGATGCGAGCGAAGGAACGCCTCACTCGCTGGTTTTTTCTTTTTCGGCCTTCAAATTCCGAATCGCATCGCGGACTTTGGCGGCTTTTTCGTAATCTTCACGCTGGACGGCTTCGCTCAGCGCTTGTTCCAGTTTTTCGCGGGTGGAAAGAGGGCGATTGGCGCGGATTTCAGCAAGCCAGGTTTGCAGCGAATAAAGTTCACCGCTTTGTTCGCTCATTTCGCCGCGCGCATGTTCGCGGTAAAATTCCTTGATGTTCTCGATGCCTTCCTCGATTTGCGCAATGGCCACGGCGTAATCCTTCGCTTCCAGCGATTGCGTGGCGCGGCCGCGGGTGAGAATCATCATCAACTGCGGTTGAAACTGCCGGAGCGACCAGGCCAACTCCTCGGTTTCCGCGTGTTTGCCGACGAAATTGAACACCGCGAGATTGCGTTCGCCGTCCCGGACCACGCCGGCGTAATCCTCGAGTTGCAGCAGGCAGATATAGCGGTGATGAAACTGGAGCGACTCGATTTGGAGTTTCGCGCAATCCTCGGCGGCGAGGGTGAATCCCTCGTCGGTGCCATTGTTGGCGGCGAGATGCTTGTGAAGTTTCGCCTGGTAATAATCAAAAAGTGAATTGTGGCCGAAGGGGCGCTTGCCGTCCGGCCGTCCTTCGGCGTTCATTTGCAGCACGCCGAGATCGACCCGTAATTGAATTTTTTCCTTGCCGTCCTTGCCCTTGAATTTCCTGACGACGACCTGGCCTGGTTTGTATTGCCAGTGATCGAGGAGTGGCGAAATATCAAAGTCCATGAGGCGAATATGACCGCGAAGTGACGTCAAGTCAACGCACGCTTGTTTTGCGCCGGCATTTCGGCGAAAACCTAGCCATGTCATTGTCAGTCAATGTCGCCATTCATCCGAGCCAGTTTCCGAAACGGGTCCGCGCGGACCTGATCGAGTCGCTACGCGCGCGCGCGGTGAACCACAAATTTCACTACGACAGCGTGAAGCAAACGCAGAAATGGCTGGCGCTGCACCAGGCGCATTCGCCTTCGCGCAACGACGCCGATTGCGCGGCGATTTATGACGCCGGGTTTGCGGCGGTGGTCGCTCGCAGCCAAGCGAAGACGGTTCATGTCGTCGGGCTCGGTTGCGGCGGGGGGCAGAAAGATACGCGGCTGCTGCGCCTGCTACGGGAGCGCGGGAAGGAAATTTTTTACACGCCCTGCGATGTGAGCACCGCAATGGTGCTGACGGCGCGGGAAGTGGGGCTGGCGGTTGTGCCGCCGGAGAATTGTTTTCCGCTGGTATGCGATTTGTTGGGCGTGGACGATTTGCCCGCGCTTTTCAACCAACACAACACGCAACACGCAGCGCGGCTGACGACATTTTTTGGCATGATCCCGAATTTCGAACCGGAAATCATTTTGCCGAAACTGGCCTCGCTCATCCGGGTGCAAGACGACCTGTTATTCAGCGCAAACCTGGCGCCGGGACGGGATTATGCGGAGGGCGTCAAAAAGATTCTGCCGCAATACGACAATGCGCTGACGCGGGATTGGCTGCTGGCGTTTTTGTTCGATCTGGGCGTTGAGCCGTATGATGGCGAATTGCGGTTCACCGCGGAGGACGCGGGGCCGTTGAAACGGATTGTGGCGCGGTTTCATTTTACGCGCGCGCGAACGATTGTGCTGGATGAGGAGCGGTTCGAGTTTCGCGCGGGCGAAGCCATCCGGCTGTTCTTTTCGTATCGCTACACGCCGGAATTGGCGCGCGAAGTCCTGGCGCGGCACGGTTTAGAGGTGGTTGAGCAATGGGTGACGGCGTCTGAAGAGGAAGGCGTGTTCCTTTGCCGGCGGAGCCCGGGTTGACGATTTAGAAAACCTTCATCGTTTCCAGCACGGCTTTGATGCGCGGGACTTCGTGCGTGCGGAACAGGTTGGTTTTGCCGAGGGCGGCCAGCACGGCGAAGAACGGCTCGGCGCAGCGGACTTCCTCGCCGAAATACTCGAAGGCGTGGGGCAGGGCGTGGCAAATGGGAAATCCCAGCGTGCGCAGCCGAAAGGTGTTCAGGAAAACGGTCATTTGATGGCGCACTCGAACCGCGCTGTCCTGCAGGTTGCGGTAATAAAATCCCAGTCCCGGATCGAGAATGATTTTTTCCACGCCGTTGCGCTGGGCGATTTCAATTTGCCGCGCAAAATAATCGCGCATCATTCCGATCGGATCGGCGCTGAAATCGAAGTCGCCCACTTCGCGGACATTTTTCCCCTGCACGTAACAAATGATGACGGCGGCGTCGTGGGCCGCGACCATGCGGAACAATTCATCGGATCGATCCGCGCCGGTGAGGTTTAAAACATTGGCCCCGGCGTCGAGACAGGCGCGGGTCACCGCGGGTTGATAGGTTTCCACCGACACCAGGATTTCCGCCGCGCGAAGATTTTCGATGACCGGCAGTAACTTGCTGTTTTGGACGACGTCATCCGCCCGCGCGGCCTGGGCGAGCGTGGATTCGGCGCCCAGATCCACGATGTCCGCCCCCTGGTCGTGCAAAACGCGGCCGCGCTGAATCGCGCTCTCGGTCGTGAGGCAGACGCTTTCGCGATACCAGGAATCGGCGGAGAGATTGATGACTCCCATGATGGCGGGAGCGGCATTGAAATTGAATGCCTTGCCGCCGATGGAGAACGTCTTCACGGGGGCGGCGGCGGCGGCGCGATTTTTTTCCAACAATTCAGCCAGGTGTTCGAGATTCAGCACGCGGCGGAATTCTAATTCGTAAACCGGCCTTCGTAAATGCAAAGCGGCGGCGCGTTTCAAAGGTGGTCTTACAAATGGGGCGGGTGGGGTGGAGGGGTTTTTGGCAGCTAAACGGGGTTGTCGCCTGATTGTTCCATTTTTCCCGCGCTTTATTCTAACCAAAAATAAACCGAGACAAATCAAAGTAGAACCCGACGAAAAGCTACTGACCATCATGAGGACGCTCCTGACCGATTCATTCCCGCCGCAATTTGCCGATGATCGGGCTTTTTCCGCCGGTGCGGAGGTTTCGCAGCGCACCTTTTCCGAAGAAGCGGTGTTAATCCGGGTGGACGATTTATTGGAGGTGGGTGCGGATGGAACCGCCACCGCCGCGCCGGACGCGTCAGCTGCCGAAGAAACGGCTGGCACGCTCGAGCGCGGGGTGGCGATTTCCGCGTCTTCATGTCGCGGCGATGAAACCCCGGAAGATGCATTCACCCCATGAGTCATCGTCTCAACATTTCCTTTTTTGGCTCAAGCCTGGTTTCAACCGAGCGCAATCCTGCGGCGGCCTATCATCGCGGCCTCATTCGAGCGCTGGCCGACCGGGGGCATCGCATCACGTTCTACGAGCCGAAAACTGAGGACGCAAAGCGACGGGGTATCCCGAATCCCAGCGGGGCGCGAGTGGTGGTCTACCCGGCCACGGACGAAAGTGTGCTGAATGCGCTGGAACAAGCCGAGGAAAGCGATCTCATCGTCAAATGCAGCGGAGTGGGCATGTTCGATGAACTGCTGGAAGCGGCGGTATTGGAATTGAAAAAGCCCGGAACGCTGGTGGCTTTTCTTGATTCGGACGCACCAGCGACGCTGGAACGGCTTCGCAACGACCCGGAGGATTTGTTTCATGTCCTTATCCGCGAATACGATTTGATTTTTACCCGCTGCGGCGGCACGCCCGTCGTCGAGGCTTACCTCGGCGCCGGCGCCGCCGATTGCGTGGCTCTCCCCGACGCGTTGGATCCGCAGTTGCACTTTCCGGCGGGTCGGGAAAAAGGGTTCGAGGCCGAACTGGGCCTGCTTTGCGATTATGTACCGGCCCGGGAAAGCCGATTGCAGGAATTTTTCTTCAAGCCGGCCTCGCAAATCCCGGACGGAAAATTTTTGCTCGCCGGCGATGGGTGGCAGGACAAGCCGATGCCCGCCAACGTCAATTGCCTGGGAAATATCCGCGCCGAAGAGCACAACGCGTTTAACTCCACGCCGCGCGCGGTTTTGAATCTGAATCGCGGTTGCCTGGCGCGCTACGGTTTTTCGCCGCCGGCGGGCGCATTCGAAGCGGCGGGCGCGGGCGCCTGTCTGATCATGAACAAATGGGAAGGCATCGAGCTTTTCCTGGAGCCGGACCGCGAGGTCCTGGTGGCGGGAAACGGTGACGAGGTGGCCGGCCATTTGCGCGGGCTCACGCCGGAACGAGCGCGCGAGATCGGTCGCGCGGCTTATGCGCGCGTGCTGGCGGAACACACTTATGCCCACCGGGCCGAGCGGATTGAAAATGCGCTCGCGGGAAAGGAAGGAAGGGTAATCGCTTGAAAACACGCCGGACCCAATTTTTCGCGCAGAACGAACCGCAGCTTGATGGAGATGGGGCCGCGGCTCTGGAAACGGTTTCAAGAATCGATACCGAAAGTTTACTCTCACCGCCGCGCTACTCGTTCGGCAACAAATTCCCGCCATCAAGCGGCCGGAAATTGGCGATCGTCGTTCTCGGCCCCTCGCTTACCGCGCGCGGAAATGAGGAATCGGGCACTTATCGCGGATTGCTTCGGGACCTGGGTGCGCGCGGCCATGACGTGTTGTATCTGGAGCGCGGTCCGCGGCGTGCAGCACCGCGCTCTTCGCAGAAACCGGCATCGGGGCGGGCCGAATTTTATGCGGACCTCAAGGAATTGAAGGATGGTTTCGCCACGGCGATTCGCGAGGCGGATTTCGTGATGGTCGGTTCGCAGGTTGAGGATGGCGTGGCGATTGGAGAATGGGTCACGCGCATCGCGCAGGGCGCCACGGCTTTTTATGATACGGATTTGCCTGCGACCATGGCGAAGCTTCTGCGGGGCGCGGCGGATTCCGTTTCCGCGTCGTTGATCGGGCGTTATCGGCTTTATTTGTCTTCCACCGGCGGGCCTTTGCTGAATTATATGGAAGAACACTATGGCTCGCCGATGGCGCGGCCTTTGTACCCTTCGGTGGATGCCACGCTTTTTTTCCCCGAGCAAAACGAATTGAAATGGGACCTCGGTTACGGGGGTGAATATAGCCAGGAGCGGCTGTCATTGCTCGACCGGCTGCTGGTCGAGCCGGCCCGGCGCTGGAGCGAAGGGCGTTTTGTGGTCGCCGGCTCGGGGTATCCACGCTCGCTTCACTGGCCGGAAAATGTGCATCGTATTTCGCGATCGCCGATGGGAAAACGGCGCGCGTTTTACAATTCGCAACGCTTCGCGCTGAACGTGACGCTGCCGGGCGAGATTGCCATCGGTTTTTCCCCGGACGCGCGGCTGTTTGAGGCGGCGGCCTGCGGCACGCCGGTCATCAGCGATTTCTGGCCGGGAATCGATACGTTTTTCACGCCGGATGAGGAGATTTTAATTTCGCATTC
Source organism: Verrucomicrobiia bacterium (assembly GCA_035552155.1). Classification (GTDB taxonomy): domain Bacteria; phylum Verrucomicrobiota; class Verrucomicrobiia; order Limisphaerales; family DASXHY01; genus DASXHY01. The sequence continues at coordinate 22,711 of DASZLX010000019.1, forward strand.
GCCGGATGAAACGCTCGTTTACCTCGAAGAAATTCCGGAGCTCGACCGGCGGCGCATGGGCTACCGTGCCCGCGAACGCGCGCTCACCGGCTATACCACGCGCCACCGCGCGGCGGAATTGGAGCGTTACGCGCTGGAGGTTTTGAAACTCACCGCGGGGTAAGGTGTTTGCGTTCCGAACAAAGGAACCGGGGATTTTCCACCGCAGAGACGCAGAGGCGCAAAGCTCTCGGGAAATGTTTTGTTAAAATCCCGCCGATTCCATCTTCGTAAAAATCCCCGGCTGTAATAGGTGAAGCCCTTATTGAGCGGACCTGAATCCGGGCGTTACTTAGGGCGTTATGGAACTTGTTGTACTGAATATTGCCTATCCGTTCGCCCCGGTAGGCCCTGACGTTTCCGGAGAGGCGGAGAAAACGCTGGCGCAACTCGACGCGGCCCTGACCCATGCCGGCCATGAATCTTTCGTGATGGCCTGCGAAGGTTCGGTGAGCGAGGGAATTCTTCTGGCTACACCGAGGCTTTCGGGTTTTCTCGACGAAGCGGAACGGCACCGGATTCACGAGCAATATCGGTTTACGCTGCGAAGCTTTTTAAAAAAATGGCCGATTGATTTGATCCACATGCACGGGGCGGATTTTTATGAATACCTTCCCGAGCCGGGCGTTCCGGTGCTGGTCACGTTGCATTCGCCCATCGAGCAATATCCGGAAATGATTTTTCGCCTGGATCGCCCGCAAACTTTCCTGCACTGCCCGTCCGCGGATCAACGCCGCGCCTGCCCGCCCTGCGAAAATCTGTTGCGTGAAACAGTCGACGGTGAGCTGTCCCAGACGGCGGGTGCTTCCATCGAGAAATATTTTTCGATTTACGAACGGCTCGTTGAAGAGGCCCGAGCGTTGGAAACGGCCACTGTGGCTGGCATCCAATTTGAAGCTGAAACTGTCCACGCGTAACAGGGCGGTCGGGCGGGTTGTGGCCGGTGAGGTTTCAGCGTTTAGATAAACGACTATTTTTGAGTCTTTTGACGCGGGCAAGTCAAGCCCTCTATTTGTGCGATATTTACTTTTCGCAAGCGGCTGAGAGAATTGGGGGCATGAAGCGGAAAAGCCGAAATCATTCCTTCCAAATTTCACGACGTTCCTTCCTCGCCAAATGCACTGCCGCCGCGGCCGCCACCGGGTTGCCGTTGTGGTTCATCCAAAGAAATGCGGCGCTGGCCGCCGAAGCCGCCGCTGATAGTCCGGGCCGGCCAAAACCGAATGATCGTCCGGGCATCGCTTTGATTGGGTGCGGCGGCATGGGCACCGGCGACGCTCAAAACGCGAGCAGTTACGGAGATATTCTCGCGGTGTGCGACGTGAACGAGGAACATTTGGATGCGGCCGTGAAGCATTTCACCAAGGACGGCAAGGTTCCCGCCAAGTATAGCGATTTCCGCAAAGTCATGGAGCGGGACGATGTGCATATCATTGCGCAGGCCACGCCGGACCATTGGCACACGCTGATAAACATGGCCGCCGCGAACGCTAAGAAAGACATCTATGGCGAAAAACCGCTTACCCTAACGATCGACGAGGGCAAGCATGTCATCCGAGCGGTGCGCGATAATAAAATCGTTTTCCAGACCGGCACGCAGCAGCGCAGCAGCCAGCGGTTTCATCTTGCCTGCGAACTTGTCCGCAACGGGCGCATCGGCAAATTACAGGAAGTGGACGTGTGGGTTCCGGCCGGTTTGCGCGAAGGCCCCTTCAAGACCGACCAGGTGGCGCCGCCGACGATGAATTTTGATTTCTGGCTGGGCCAGGCGCCGCAGGTGAACTACATGAAGGAGCGTTGCGAAAACACGTTCCGCTGGTGGTGGGATTACGCGGGCGGGCCGGTGACCGATTGGGGCGCGCATCACAACGATATCGCCCGCTGGGGGATTGGCGAGGACGGGCCGATCGGTATTGAAGCCAATGTCATCACCGGGCCGATTCCCGGCGGCTTCACGACGCCCAGCGAATTCGAGGCGACGTTGACCTGGAAAAACGGCGTCAAACAGCGGGTCAGAACCACGCGCGACGACAGCCCCTTCGGCGAGATTCTCAAAGCGGACGGACAACGCAACGGCGTGAAATTCATCGGCTCGGACGGCTGGATTTGGGTCAACCGAAATGAAATCACCGCCAGTGACAAGGAACTCCTGCGGACGCCGCTGCCCGAAAATGCCGTCCACCTGGAAGTCAGCCATAATCACATGGGCAATTTCTTTGAATGCGTGCGCTCGCGCAAAGACCCGATTGCCAAAATCGAGGACGGGCATCTTTCGGCGGTGATCGGGCATTTGATCATCATTGCGCTGCGGACCGGTTTGCGCTGCACGTGGGATCCGGCGCGGGAAGTGTTCACCGGCGCGGACGCGGAACAGGCCAACCGGCACCTCGCGCGGGAAATGCGCAAGCCATACGATTACAGTTTCGTGGCCTGAGGCGAAAACGCCGGTTCTGCCTATCCGCTGGCCATGTCGCCCACATTCGCGAAATCGCGAGTATATTTGGCGTGAGCGAGCTAATCCGGCTTGACGATTCCATCCTGTTTTTGGTACCCTTTTGACCCAATCCACAACGCGCATGAAAATTTCAAATCCGTTCAAGGGTAAAACTGTCAGGCAATATCAGGCCGTTCAAGGGGCACAGGGTTCGATTCCGCGATATAACGCCTGGATGCAATCGACCTCACTGTCCGGGCCGCGCGATCCGGTGGTGCAGCGCATCGACGAATGCTTGAGGCTTTATGAGAACACGTGGGGAGATGGGTGGGGTCGGCTGTCGCTGTTGGGGGAGCTTTTTTTCTGCACCAATAATGCCCTCAAGAGCGCCGGGCCCGCGCTGGAAGGCCCGCTCAATGACCTCTTCCTGACGGTCGTGGATCAACTCTGTCGCGCGTTTTCGTGCACGCCGAATTTCCTGCCGCAGATGCTCGAAGAATGCTGGGGACGAGTGTTGACCAAGCACGGACATCACATTGATACAATGGAAGCCTCGGTTGGGGGAATCCCGACGGTCGCCACTTATCTCAGCCGGGCGGAGGTTGAAAAGTATAAGATTCGGTTTCAGGCGGGCCGGGCGTACATGCGCGTCCGCCCGAAATACGACCGGTGGGTGCTGGCCAATTCCGGCGGCATCGGCTGGACCTATCATCCGTCCATCAAAGAGCAGATGATGTATCCCGGTTATGCCGGTTTCTCCTTAAGCATGGGCCGGGAGTTATTCATGGCGCATCATCGCGGTGGGTTTGACAAAAATAACTTTTTCCACTCGTCCTATCTCTCCGGGGATTCGGTTCTGTGCACCGGCACGATCCAAATCGAGCACGGGATTGTAAAAGCAATCGCGAACGACAGCGGTCATTATCAACCCAGCATCGACCATTTGGTGAACGTGGTACAAACGTTCAGAATGCACGGTGTGGATGTCGGGCAGGTGGTGGTCTACGCCGCACCGAAATCCTGGAAAAACGATAAGGGTATTGTCCAGAACACCTGGGGCACCTGGTGGGGCACGGACCTCCTGAACCGGCGCGGCAACGGCTTCGGTCTGTATCAGCGCATGCAGGCGAACCAGGTGAATATCGGCAATCGTCAGGGGACCGGTCCCGCTGCGACTCCGGGCGTCACGTTGCCTGCTGCCAATCGCCTGCCGCCACCTCCGCCGAGGACTTAGAAAGATTTGGAGTTTGGAACTTCCCGCGGCTTGGGGTTCAGAACTTTTCTGAACCATGCACCCGCCATTTATCATAAAGCTTCGGGAAATTATTTTGTTTGAAGCTGGCTTAACAGCTTCGCCGCATCGGTGAATTGCGGGTCCAATTCGAGCGCGCGGCGGGCGGCCTGGCGGGCTTCATCGAATCGCCCCAGTTGCGCCTGAATTGTGGCACGCGCGTAGGGGATGGCGGGGTCGTGCGGATCGGCGGCTTCGGCGGCGAGCAGGGCTTCAATGGCACCTGTCGAATCCCCCGCGGCATTGCGGGCGAGGCCCAGATTATATTGAGCGCGGGCATGGCGCGGATTGATTTTCACCGCCGCTTCCAATTCGGCCAGGGCTTTGGCCGAGTCGCCCAATTCATTCCACGCGAGCGCCAGTTTGAAATGGGATTCCGCCTCATTGGGAGCCAGCTTGACGGCAGCCTGCAACTCTTTCACGGCCTCTTCCGGCTGGCCAAGCTGGCTGTAAAGCACCGCGAGTTCCTGGCGGATTTCGGGCGAAAAGGAATCCCACTTTTCGGCGGTGCGAAAATGTTCCAGCGCATTGGTCGCCTCACCGCGCGCGAGGGCGAAGGTGCCGAGTTGCATCTGGCCCGCGGGTTGGTCGGAGTTTTGGGCCAGCATCCGGAGCAAATCCTGTCCGGCCCGCGAATGCAAATCGAGGCTTGGTTCCAGAAATAACGCGGCGACAACACGAACGTTTCGTGAGGGGTCTTCCAGACGTTGGCTTAATTGAGCGCGCAGGTCCGGCGACATCGATTCGCCCAGCGCCGACAAACTTTGAATCGCACTTTGCCGCACGAGCGCGTTGGTGTCGGAAAGCCTTTCGGCGAGCGCGCCGACGACGGGGGTTTCCCCGACCCAGCGTTCCAGCAAGCGCGCCGCGACTGCGCGCCAGTAATCCTGCGGATCGGTTTTGAGAATTTTCACCAGGTCGCCTGGCGCAGAATCATCGCCGGCTCGGGCGCGGGCGATGGCTTGCGCGCGTGCGCGCGTGGAGCGATTCATTTTGTCGCCGTACCAGTCCTCGACGTGTTTCAACGACCAATCCGTGTCCTTGTCCTGATGGCAGCGATTGCAGGCGTTGGGAATTCCAAATTGTTTGGTCAACAGAGGATCGGGGATGGTGAAGCCGTGGTCGTGCCGCCAATGGCGCTGCATGTAAACGGTCTGCGGCATGTGGCAGTTAATGCATTCGCCGCCGGTTTCTTTTATTTTGCCCGGCTGGTAGGCGGCCAGGTTCAGGGCAAGCATCACGCCGTTGGTGTCGAAGCCGAAAACTTTGTGATGACTGTGCGTGACCGGATTGATGATGGGGGCATTCGTCTGTCCGGTCGCGTGACAGCTCAGGCACATCATGTTGCCGGGCAGGCGGACTTTCGCGGTGTGAAAATCATGGCAATCCTGGCAGCGGACGCCGTGCTGATACATTTTGCTGCCGAGAAAAGCGGTGACTTCGTAATCCTCATCGTGCACCTGGCCGTCCGGATAAAACGTGTCTGAATCATCCGTGATGGAAATCAGGTGATGATCGAAAAAACTTTCGCCGGGCCTGGGGTCGCCGGTGATTTCGGTGCGGCGCGAATGACAGGCGGCGCAGGCGGCGAACATCTGGTCGCGCGACATTTTTTGGATGGTCGGATCCTTCGCGCTGCTATTTTTGTGAGCGTGCTGCCACTCGTTGTGCGCGCGCATCGGGCCGTGGCAGGATTCGCAACCGACTCCGCGTTCGGCCATGGCGGTGTGATAGTCGTCATTGGCCGCGTCGTAGTCTTTCCGCAGGCGCGTATTATGGCAGGTGGCGCACGCGGAGTTCCAATTCATGCCGCGGCCGGTCCAGTGTCCCCACTCGCCGGGTTTCCGGTCTTCCGCGCCGAACACGTCAAACCACTGGTTCGAGCGCGGGTCGTAGGCGGTTTCCGCGGCCTGCCAGCGGCCGCCGGGAAAAGGTATCAGCATCTGGCGGAGGGGCGATTCCCCGATGATTCTTTCCACGGGGAAAATTTCCTGCGCGGATTTCAGGCCCGGCGCGACGAGCTCGAACTGTGCGCCCGCCTGGCGAAAAGAGGTTTGCTGCGTGCCGTGATGAAGAGTGGAGGCCGGAACGAACGCCGGGCCGTCGAGTTTTGGATCCGGCAGGCGCTCGGCCAGCGCGTGATGCGATTTTTCCCAGGCAGCGTACTCTTCCTGGTGGCACTCGCGGCAACTGGCGGAGCCGCCGTAGGCCGCGTAAATCTGTTTTTCGTTTTCCGGCGCGGGCGAAACGTTTCCGGAAACCCGATGGAACATTCCCGCGCGCGAGCCAAAGAAAATCATGGCTCCAGCCAGGAGAGCCGCGAGCGAAAAAAGAACAATCCACCGGCGATTATTTTTGATGGAGGCGCGTTGGCTGGCAGACACGCGGGGAGATTACTGTAAAAAAATTTTCACGCCAAGAATTCCGGAATCATCGCTAGGGATGAGTAACGACACGGTGGTTTCGTCCGTTTGAATCAATGCCGTCATCTCTTCGGACGATGGACGAATGGTTTGGCGTCGATTTAATCTGAAGCGTCCAATGAAAATCAGATTATCCAAGACAAGAGGCGGATTTACCTTGATCGAGTTGCTGGTGGTCATCGCCATCATTGCCATTCTGGCGGCCATGCTTTTGCCCGCGCTGGCTAAATCGAAGGAAACCGCCAGGCGCGCCGTTTGCAAATCCAACATGCGCCAGATCACCATGGGCGTGATGATGTATGCCAACGATAATCAGGATAAATATCCCGTCGCCGCATCGCACCTGGTCTGGCTGCCGCTGGAGACCTACAATTATTTTATCTCGACGATGCATATGTCGACCAATGCGCTGCAATGTCCCAATTACACGACATTCGAGGACCCGAATTATCCGGGAAGTGTCGGGGCGATTTATGTGGACACGCCGGATAATCGCGGACGGCTGGGATATTATTCCTTGTGGGGATTGAACACGACGACGGACCTGCGCCCGCGCGAATTGAGCTACGGCACGCAGCCCGCGCCGTGGGATTCGCCGCGAAAGTCGACGGATCGGCAGACGCCCTACTCGGCGCTCATGGCCGATGTGAGCGAACAAGGCAGCGGAACCGGTGTTAAGTACACGCGCTTGCCACACTCGAAGGCCGGATTGAAAGTCGCCATCAACACCTTTCCCACGCCGTTGTCGCTGGGCATGGAAGGAAACAACGTGGCGGGGGCCGACGGCTCGGTGGAGTGGAGAAAAGCCAATACTGCCCTGCCGCACACGGTCAGCCCGTTTAAGGATCCGGTGAAAACGCAGCAGAGCGACTTTTTGCAAACCACCATTGTTGGCTATTGGTGATCGGGAACCGTTTTCCGGAAATTTTTTGTGATGTTACGACCGAGTCTTTCCGTCGGTTTTTCCGCGTTCGTTGCCGTCCTCCTCGCCGGTTCCCAAGTCCCGGCCGCCGTCCGAACGTGGTCGGGAGCGGGAGCGGACGCTAACTGGAGCACCGCCGGCAACTGGGGTGGCACCGCGCCGGTGAACGCCGATGTGCTCCTGTTCAGCGGCGTCACCCAGCAGAACAACAACAACGACATTGCC
>DASZLX010000020.1:0-32049 GCA_035552155.1 Verrucomicrobiia bacterium
GGACATGCCGCCGTACGATGAAGTGTTGCAGCGGCTCTTCGTCAGCACCGTGCCGTCCTGGCGCGACGTTTCCAAATGGTATTGGAGCCTCAGCAAACCGCACCTGGACATGACCACGCCGGAAATGAAAAAGACCGTCACTGACCTGACCGCCAATGCGCATACCGACTTGGACAAGGTGAAGGCACTTTTTTATTACGTGTCCAAAAATATCCGTTACATGGGCCTGACGCCGGAAAAAGACCGCCCCGGCTTCGAGCCGCACGATGTCTGCATCACTTTCGACAAGAAATACGGCGTGTGCCGCGACAAAGCGGGATTGCTCGTGGAAATGCTGCGCCTGGCGGGATTCGACGCCTACCCGGTCCTGATCAACATTGGGGCCAAGCGCGACATGGAAGTGCCGCAGCCGGATTTCAACCACGCCATCGTCTGCGCCGAACTCAAAAAAGGCGATTACACGCTGATGGATCCGACCGACGAAAACACGCGTGATTTGCTGCCCTCTTACGATTGCAACCGCAGTTATCTCGTGTGCAAACCAGAGGGTGAAACCCTGCGGGTGAGCCCGGTGCAACCCCCGGAAGAGCACATGCTCACGGCCAAAACGACCGGCACACTGGACGCCGCGGGCGTGCTCGACGCCACCTCGGAGATTTCCTTTTCGGGCGTGAACGATGATGCCTACCGCAATCATTTCGCGCACCTCAAGCCGGACGATGTGAAGCGATTCTTCGAGCAGCAGCTCAAGGGAGCGATGCCGGGGGCGAAACTGAACTCGTTAAAAATAACCCCGGAAAACGTGCTCGACACCTCCGTGCCGCTGCACGCGCAGCTTAAATTCACTGCCAGCGGCCTGACCGCGAACGGCGGCGAGAAATCCGTCGTCAGCCTGCCATGGATCACCCGGCAATTGGGTATCGCCAGTCGCATTCTCATCGGCGCGGCGGGACTGGAAAAAAGGAAATATCCCCTCAATACCGAAGAGACCTGCGGAGTGCGCGAGGACATTTCGCTGCGGTTGACCGGCGGATTTGCCGCGCCCCTCGCACTGCCAGAGTATTCCGCGGTCCACCAGGACACTTTGGATTACGGCGTGAGCGCCACGCTGGCCAATGATTCGCTCACGTGCTCGCGCGAATTGATGTTGAAAGCAGTCGAGTTTTCGCCCGCGCAATATCTCGAGTTGAAAAAAACTTTGAAGGACATCGCCTACGACGCCCGTAAAAATCTCATTCTCGGCCTGAAAACCAAAGTCCCCGAGACGGCCGCGAACGCCACCGAGCATTCCGCCGAAGCGGTGGATTCGAATGCCCGCATTCTGGAAAGCCGCAAGACCCTGGAAGTCATCGACGCGCACACGGGGGTGTACCACGCGACCTATGCCAAGCGCATCCTGACCTACGCCGGAAAAATTCGCGAAGCGGAAGTTAAGATTCCCTATGACCCGGCCTGTCAGGAGGCCAAAATCATCAGCGCGGTCGTGACTTCCAAGGATGGCACCAAGCAGAAAATTTCCCCGGGCGAAATCAACGTGATGGACGAGGGCTGGAACGCCGGCGCGAAACGTTACACCGGCGGAAAAGTCCTGGTCGCCAGCCTCCCCGGAGTGGACATCGGCTCGACCATTGAAGTCGAATATGAAATCTCGGAACACGACATGCCTTCACTGTCGGGATTCGAGTTGTTCCAATTTCCCGATGCGCTGGACCAAAAATCCGTCCATGTGACCATGCCGGCGGGCGTCGAGCTCCACCAATTTGTCAGCGGCGACAAGGGCGTGGTCGAAGAGCATCGGAAGACCTCCGACCGCGTCGAGACGGTCGATTGGCAGGCCGCGAACGTGAAGGCGCTGCCGTCCGAGCCGTCGTTGCCGCCGGAGTGGACTTTCAATCCCGGCGTCGAGTATTTTATCGGCAGCCCGTCGGATTACTGGAAATCGGTGAACGACGCAATGGTGGCGCATGCGAAAAACTCCACAAAGGCCACCGAGCTCGCGCGGCAATTGACCGGCTCCGCCAAAACCAAACTGGATTCAGCCCGGGCGATTCGTGATTTCATCGCCCGGAACATCCGCCTGGCCGGGCCGTCCTTCACCAGCCTGTCGCTACGCGAACTTTCGGATGCGGACACGACCCTCAGCGACGGTTACGGGCACGGCGCCGACCGCGCGATTCTATATTACGCGATGCTTTCGGCGGCGGGCTTTCAGCCGGAGTTTGTCCTGGCTTCGGATTTGCCGCCGGTCGCGGGCATCACCAAAATCGCGCACTCCGTTCCACTGCCGGACGATTTTCAAATGCCTTTGGTGAAGATTTCCGCGAACGGGGATGATTACTATCTGAACGACACGGACCAATACGCGCAACTGGGCACGACTTCCGCGGATGGAAATCTGGGCGTGAACCTTGCCGATCAAAAGATAGCGACGATTCACGCGGCCCGGGATTGCGGAAATAAAACCGAAACCGATTACGCGATTTCGCTCTCGGATGACGGCCATGCGCGCATGAAAATTTCCACGCGCTACTACGGCGAAAATTACAACGGAAAGCATCGCTACTTTGCCGAGTTGCCGCCGGAAGAACGGAAGCATTATTTCCAGGAAGCAGTCTCCGGGGTCGCGCAGGGCGCGCGCGCGGACGGCGATCTGACCACGAAATTCGACAGCTATCCGGGCCTCGAGGAGTTCACCGTGGATCTGGATGATTATGGCGTGGCCAGCGGCAAATACTTTTATTTCGATTTGCCGTTCTCACCGCCGTTTTATGCGGCCGGCACCGGTGAGCGCTCGTTGCCACTGTATCTTTCCGACAAACGGGAAAGAGTCGTGCGCGCCGAAATCGAACTGCCCCCCGGCTTCGTCCCCACGGACATTGCGCCGAACGACGGGATGTTTGCCGCGCCCGGCGGCTCCCAGGTTCATATCACGAAAACGAGCGCGGATGGCAAATACGTGGTGACCGAGCGTCTCAACGCGGTTCCGGCGATCGTGAATCCGGCGGATTACCCCAAGCTGCTGAATATCCAATCCACCCTGGGGCGCAAATCCGAAATGACGTTCTTGCTGGAGCGGAAATAAGACGGCGGAGCGCCGATTTTTAATCGGCTTTACATCGGACACAGCCCGTCGGTTGGCTTCGTCTAAAAAGTCGATCAGAAATCGGCGCTCCGTTTGTAAAATTTAAATACATGGGCCCTCCGGCATCTGGGCTTGAGTTGTTCTCCAAACGAAAATAAAGTTCGCTCGTGTCCAGCGGAACGAGATTTTTTTGCGCGGGCATTTGCGCTGTTTTCTTCCTGATTGGCGACCTCGCCTCCGTGGCGGGGACATTGACAAACCTGGAGAAAGCCCCGCCGGCAAATCTTTGGCTCACCCGCACCTGGCAGACCGATGAAGGCCTGCCGGATAACGACGTGACCGGCGTGGCCCAAACTACCGACGGCCATTTGTGGGTGGCGACCCTGGGCGGCCTGATGCGCTTCGACGGAGAACACTTCGAGGAATTTTCCATTACTCACCTGCCCAAGGTCCCCAACCACGTCGTGCGCGTGATGTATCTGGACCGGCACGGCCGTCTTTGGCTGGTGATGGATCGCGGCGTGGTGATCCGGGTGGGGGACAAGGAGGCGCGGGTTTTTGACGCTTCCGACGGCTTTGGTTTTTGGCGCGTAACCGGGGTGACGGAGGACGATGAGGACGGCGTTTGGTTTTATGGAGGCACGGAGGTTTGCCGTATTCGGGGAAATCAGGTGGAACGCTTTACTGACGCCGAAGGCCTGCCCACCGGCGGAAATGTTTACATGACTGCCGACGCGCACGGGCAGATCTGGTTTGCCAGCCGGTCCCGCGTGGGCGTTTTTCGAGATGGCCACTGGCAGATTTTGGCGACGCTGGAAACCGGGCCGCTTCACCTGGCGGCCTCGCACTCCGGCGGAATTTGGATTTGCACCCCGCACCGCGTGGTGAAATGCACCGAAGGCGGCGAGTTGCAGGAATTTACGACGTTGCCGGAGCAAACTGTGGTGCAAGTGATGCTGGAGGACCACGCCGGTGGCTTGTGGATCGGGACGGCAGCCCAAGGGTTGTTGCACCTCGAAGGACACGCCCTGGAACACGTCGCTGTGTCGCACCCGGACATTGCCTCGCTCACCGAAGATCGCGAAGGCAACCTCTGGGTCGGGACCAGCGGCGGCGGCTTGAACCTGCTGCGTTCGCGGGCTATGGATTTGATCGGCGCGAAAGCGGGGTTGCCTTTTGAATCCGTGCGTTCGGTTTGCGAGGACGCTGACGGCTGGATGTGGGCGGCGCTGCAGAACGGTTCGCTCGCGCGCGGGCGCGGCGACCAATGGGCGCCGGTGACCGCCGCGGATGGATGGCCCGGCGGCGATGCCACCTGCGTGACGCCCGCCCGCGAGGGCGGAGTGTGGATCGGCACGCATGAGCGTGGGCTGCAGCGGTGGCAGAACGGGAAATGCCAGCAATGGAGCCAGAGCGAAGGCCTCGCGCCGAGTGTGCGTTCGCTGATGCAGGCCGTAAATGGAGATTTGTGGATCGCCACGGATTTGCCCAACCGCCTGTGGTTGTTTCGGGACGGGAAATTTGATCGGCTGCAATTGCCTCCCGGAGTTCACGCAATTCGCGCTTTGACGCAGGCCGTGGACGGGACGATTTGGGTGGGAACTTCCGACGGCCAGATTTTGCGGGTCCAAGGCCACGCGGCCACCAACGAATTAGCCGCCCAAAAAGGTCCGCCCTATTCGGTGCGTTGCCTCTACCCGACGCCGGACGGAAGTCTGTGGATTGGCTACGCCGGCTCGGGTGTGGCCCGCTGGCACGACGGCCGTTACGCGCGCATCTCCATCACCGAGGGCCTGTCTGACAACTCCGTCTCGCAGATGCTTTCCGACAACCAGGGCGGATTGTGGCTGACGGGCAATCACGGATTATCCCGCGTGCGCCTGGATGAATTGATTGACGTGGCCGAGGGGCGCAGAACCCATCTTCGCTCGACGGTTTACGGGCGGGGCGAGGGCTTGCCCAGCCTGCAGCCCGTCTGTGAAAACAGTCCCTCGACCTGGCGCGGCAGCGATGACCGGCTCTGGTTTGCGACCCGCAAAGGAGTCCTGGCGGTGCAGCCCGGCATGATTCGCGATAATCCAATTCCACCCACGGTGTTTGTCAAAGAGGTAACCGTGGACGGCCAGCCGGTCGCGCTTTACGATAGCCAGTTTCCGCTGCGCGCGGCGGAGGAATCGCGGTTGTTGGACCTGCACGATCCGCACGCGAAGCTGCAATTGCCGCCGCGGCATTCGAAGATCGAATTCAGTTTTGCCGCGCTCAGTTTTAATTCGCCGGAAAACGTCCAGTTCCGCTATCGCTTGAGAGGGTTCGACGCGGGTTGGGTTGAAGCCGGAACTCAGCGCAGCGCGCAGTATCCGCGGTTGCCGGCCAACAAATACGACTTCGAAGTGACCGCCTGCAACGAAGCCGGCGTCTGGAACAAAACCGGCTTTAACCTCCCATTCGTCGTCGGCCCGTTCTACTGGCAAACCCTCTGGTTCCGGACGCTGCTGGTGGCGGCCTTCACGGCGGTGGTGATTGCACTTGTGCGTTATCTTTCGTTCCGCCGTTTGCGCGAACGGATGCGGTTGCTGGAACAACAGGCCGTGCTGGACCAGGACCGCGCGCGCATCGCCAAGGATTTGCACGATGATCTCGGCGCGAACATGACCCAGATGACGCTGGTGTTGGAACTCGCCTTGCAACAACGCTCGGAACCCGAGGCGGTCATCGGCACCGTCCAGGATGGATTAGTGGCGGCGCGCGAGGCCATCAAGTCGCTCGACGCGGCGGTGTGGGCTGTGAACCCGGAAAACAACACCCTGCCGGAACTGGTGGCTTACATCGGCCAGTTCACGATGGAATTTTTGCAACAGGCGAACATCCGTTGCACGCTCGACCTGCCGGACCATCCGCCCGAGCGCTCGGTCACGGCGGAGTTGCGGCACAGCCTGTTTTTAATTGTGAAAGAAGCCTTGAACAACGTGGTGCGCCACGCCCAGGCCACGGAAGTGCGCCTGCGAATCGCCGTCACACCCGCCGCGCTTGATTTATTGATTGCCGACAATGGCCGTGGTATGGGACAAAAATCCGATGACCCCGCGACCGACGGTTTGCGCAACATGCGCCAGCGCGCGAGCGAATTGAACGCAGAATTCCGCGTCGAAAGCGCGCCCGGCGCGGGCACGAAAATTTCGCTCCGCTATCCGTGGCCGCCGGCTGATTAAATGTCCATCGCCGTATCCATCGTCGAAGATGATCGCAAGACCCGCGAGGGCCTGGTGGCGTTGCTGCGCCGCGCGGCCGGCGTGCACCTGCTGGGCGTGTATTCCTCCGGGGAAGCGGCGCTGGCGGCCGTGCCCACCGAACAGCCGGAAGTCGTGCTGATGGACATCAACCTTCCCGGCATGAGCGGCATTGATTGCATCGCGAAATTAAAAACGCAAATGCCCGAGTTGCGCGCGCTGATGCTGACCACCTACGAGGACAGCCACCTGATTTTCAATTCTCTCCGCGCCGGTGCGAGCGGTTACATCCTCAAAAACAAATCCTCGGCGGAATTGCTGACGGCTATTCAGCAGGTCCACGAAGGCGGCGCGCCCATGTCCATGCGCATCGCGCGCAAGGTGGTCGCGTTTTTCAATCAGCTTCCCGGACCGGTCTCGGAATCGCAAAGTCTGAGCGAGCGCGAGGCGCAGGTGCTGGCGGCACTGGCGAAGGGGCTGATTTATAAGGAAATCGCGACCGAGCTTAAAATCAGCGAGAACACGGTCCGCACCTACATCAAACGCATCTACGAAAAATTGCACGTGAATTCGCGCACGGAGGCAGTGGCAAAATTTCGCGTAAATCTGTCGGGCGCCGAATGAGCCGGGCAGTCGCCCGGCGCTGCCTTTCGATTTTCAAATTTGGATTTTCAGATTTTTTTCTCCTGTCACATGAAACGAGGACATTGAAGCGTTCTGAAGTACTGTTAGACTTTCCCTGTTGATGATAAATGTTTTTCCAAAATCTCCGAAGTTTATTGCCCACCGATTGACCTAAGCATCACCCGACACATTTTAGCCGTTATTTCCGTCAGCGCCGTGAATTTGAATGCCGCCGTTGTTCGTGCCAAACCAAATCGCAAAAATCAGTTGGACTACCCGCTTATGAAAAAATATCTGCGCCCGTTAAATCTCTTTTCAATGGCCCTCGCGGTCGCGGTTGCTTCCCTGGTTTTGCCCGCTCGCGCGCAATCGCTCTGGAACGCCACCAACGGCGTGAGCGCCGACACCAACTGGAGCTCGGCGGCGAATTGGCTGCCGAACGTCGTGCCGACCGCCTCTTCCAACGTGGTTTTCAACGACAGTGGCGCGGTCCTCGATCCGGTCACGATTGATAACGTCGTGGACACCAGCTTGACCATTCAGCAACTGGCCTTCCGCCAGACCAACGGTTTTCATAACACCTTGATTCTGCCCGGCGTGACGCTCACGATTTCTAACGCGGTCGCGGCCACAAATCTTTTCGCCGCCACAGACACGACCGCGAGCCCATCGACCTTGCAGGTGACGAATACTATTTCCGGTCCGGGCGGAACCCTGGCGCTGGCCAGCACCAACATCGGTTCGGTGATCGCGATTCGCCAGATATCGGGTACCGCCGGGAGTCATAATGAAATTTTGGATATGTCCGGGCTGGATACTTTCCGCGCCACCATTGGCAACGTGTGGGTGGGTGTTTTTCCCGGCACCACGACCACTCGCCCGCAGGGAATATTATTTCTGGCCAAGACCAACAGCATCACGACCCTGGCAGTCGGATCGAAGCTGGCCCCCTCCATCGACATCGGTGATACGGGCAGCAGTCCCAATACCATCAGCATCCTGTCACTGGGCATCACCAACAACATCGCGGCGGACACGATTGAGATCGGCAACCAACGCTGCGCGGGCACGCTGGAATTTAATCCGGCGTTTACCAACGGCACGGTGCCGTCCTTGTTTTTGCGGGGCCATTCCGGTTCGCGGGTGACGACGATGAATATCGGCGACAACTCCTCGGCTACGGCGGCAATCGGCTCATTCTCTTCGGGCGTGGTGGATTTCAGCGGCGGCACGGTGGACGCCATGGTGGGTTCAATGATACTCGGAGATGGACAGCCTCTCGCCGGTGCGGGCACGGCGACCGGGACGCTGACCATGACGGCAGGTGCGTTGAATATCAATACGCTGGAAATCGGTTTTCAGACCACGAACACGTCTTCCGCAGTAAATAGCGGCACTGTCAACGTCAATGGGGGAACGCTGACGGTCAATGGAAACCTGCGCTTGGCCCGTTATAATGTTTCCGGCGGCATCACTCGCGGCACGCTGAACATCACCAACGGCACGGTAATGGCGAGCAACATCGTTGCCGGCACCGGCAACAGCACCATCAACCTGAACGGCGGTTTATTGGTCGTGTCGAACACCGCGGGCACTGCCGTGGCGCCCTTGTCGTCAATGACTGTCAATGCCGGAGCCACGTTGCAATTTCCCGCCGTGAACGGTTCGTCTGCCTGCACCGTGACCACGCTTACGGGCGACGGCACCGGCATCATCAACATCAGTTCGCTGCCCGCGCTGGGCGGCTATCCGTCCCAATTCCCGATCATTACCTATCAGGGCGGCAGCGGCCCCGGTTTGGTTTTTTCCAACGGAACCTTGCCGGGCAGTTTCCAGGGAACGATTTCCAACGACAATTCCAGCACGATTTGGTTGGTGATTACGAACGGGCCAAATCTCGCCAGCGCCGTTTGGTCCGGCGGTATCAATAATCTTTGGGATACCAGCACGCTTAACTGGACCAACAACGGCACCGCCATCGCCTACAGCGATCCCGACGTCGTGACGTTTGACGACACGGCCGCGACGACGAATGTGAGCATCACCGGCACGTTTGCTCCGGCCAACTGGGTGCAGAATAACAGCACCCTGGATTACGTTTTCACCGGCGCCGGCAGCATCACCGGTGTGGGCGGTTTGACGCTGAACGGCGCTGGCTCGGTGACGCTGGCAGAAACCGGCGGTGACAATTTCACCGGCGGCATCACCTTGAACGCCGGAACAGTCATTCTGGATAATACTAACAGCGCCATTTCCGGCGGGTTGAATATTGCCAGCGGCGCCACGGCGCAGGTGGGCAACAACGATGCCAACGGCGCAATCCCATCCGGCAATTTGAACGATGAGGGTGCGTTGATCTTCAATCGTTCCGACAATCTCCTCGTTAGCTCGGTGATCACCGGGGTTGGTACGGTCACGCAGGGCGGCAGCGGCACGGTTTCTTTGAGCGCTCACAACACTTACACGGGCGCGACAATTATCACCAACAGCACCCTAGCGCTGACCAACGGGGGATCGATTGCCAGCAGTTCGCAAATCAACGTCACCGGCGCCACGCTGGATGTTTCGGGCGCTTCGGGAACCACCTCCCTGGGCTTCCTGACTCTGGACGACGCCAACCTCACCGTTTCGGCCGGTTATCTCCAAACCAACCTGGTGGTGAACGGCATTTCGATGGTGGGATCGACGAATATTATCAATGTGACCAGCCTGCCGCCGATCGCCAGCTATCCCACTACAGTTACCCTGCTGCAATCGCCCAGCGGCTTCTTCGGATTTAACCTCGGCGTGGGAACGCTTCCTCCCGGCTACGTCAGTGGTGGCGTGGTGATGGGTCAGGATGGCGCGACCGTTATATTGACTCTGAATAGCGGGCCCATCGGGGTGCGTCCGACGGTTCTCTGGACCGGCGCGGATGCCGCCACCAGCACGAATTGGTCGGACGGCACCAATTGGCAATCGCCCGGCGCGCCCATTGCGGGCGAAAACGTCATTTTTAATGACAACGGGACAGCGCCGAACGGCACGGATTTAACCTCTCCCGGCGGCGGAATCAGCGCGCTCATTCCCGACAACATCAACAACTTCGTGAATGGAAATTTCACCATCGCCTCGCTGACCTACTCCAATAACTTCGGCAGCTACCATAATACCGCCATCGCCAACGGAGCGACACTCGCGGTTACGAACTTCGTGAAGGTGGGTGTGGTGGATGGGGCCTCCTTCGCTCAGTCGCAATTCGTGAACATTGCCGGCGGCGGCGGGGCCACGCTGAATGTCGATAATACCAACGGCACTTTCCAGGTGTGGATTGGCAACAGCGGGACGCAAACGACCTTTGCCACACTCGACATGTCCGCGCTGGACAACTTCACGGCGAACATCAATCGACTGGGAATCGGCGCGTGCACGGTGGACAACCAGGTCAACCGCCCGAGCGGCAACATTTATCTCGCGAGGACGAATGTGATCGCCTGCAGTTTCAACACGACGAATAGCGTCGAAGCGGGCTCGACCACTGGCAACTCCGGAATCATCGTCGGCGACTGCAATCAAAACCAGGGCCAGCCCTCCTTCTTTTACCTGGGCCAGGCCAATACGATTTCCGCCGACTCCATTGGCATTGCGCGGCAGAAATCCAGCGGGACGATGCAGTTTAATCCCATTTACACGAACGCCGCTCCTTATCCCTCGGTGACTTTCAAAGGCTACACCACCACGCTGGTATCGAACTTCGATGTCGGCGACGGCATCGGAAACACCGGCACCACTTCCGGCACCGGCGACCTGAATCTGACGGGAGGAATTGTGACCGCGAGCGTGGATACCTTGAACGTCGGCCGGGCTTCCGGCGGCGCGTCCGGCTCGGGCACAACCACGGGCACTCTGGAGTTTGAAGCCGGAACCATTACGGCCAACACCGTCAACGTCGGCCTTCAGCCCACCATCGGAGCGAAAGTCGGTGTGGGAACCATCACCGTGTTCACCAACTCCACGATCGGAGCGTCCGGTTCGCTGATGGTGAACGGCAATTTGAACCTCGGCGTGAATGTGAACAATACGAACGCGACCTCAACCGCCGGAACTTTGAACATCAATGGCGGCACCGTGCAGGCGGCCAATATCGTGGCCGGCAGCAACAACGCTCCCAGCATCGTGAACCTGAACGGCGGAACACTCATCGTTACTGGCACTGCCGGCACGGTCGGCGCGCCGCTGACCAGCCTGGCTATCGCCGACGGCTCAACCTTGCAGTTGAATGTGAATGGCAGCACCGCGAGTGTGACCGCGAGCGCCGTGACTACCAGCGGCGGCAGCCAGACCATTACTCTGCAAATCGGCGCGTTGTCCGGCGTGATTGCGGGCAACACTTACCCGCTCATCAGCTATTCCGGCGCGGACCCGTATGCGAGCTTAAATCTGGCGCCCCTCCCGGCCGGATACAGCGGCACTCTGGTGGACAACAGCGGCGTGGTCGGGTTGCAAGTGACAGTGGTGCCGCCGCCGGCTCAATCGGCGATCATCACCCACGTAAGCGTGAGTGGAACGACCCTGACTCTCGATGCCACCAATGGCGTGGATGGCGGACGCGTCGTGCTGCTGGGCACGACCAACCTGATGCAGCCCTTGAGCCAATGGACGCCGATCCTGACGAACAACTTCGACAGCAGCGGCAATCTGAATCTGTCCACCAACATCATCAATCCCGCGCTGCCCCAGCAGTTCTTCATCCTGTCGCAATAATATCCAACACTGCGCCGCCGGACACCCGTCCGGCGGCGTCAGCGTTGCGAAACGTTTTGTAAAAATTCATGAGAAAATTCCGTCCGGAAAAAATCAGCGGTTTCACTCTCATCGAACTTCTGGTGGTGATCGCCATCATTGCCATCCTGGCAGCGATGCTGTTACCGGCCCTGGCCAGCGCGAAGGAGCGGGCCAAACGCACGCAATGTCTTAACAATCTAAAACAAGTCGGCATCGGATTGACCCTCTACGCCAATGACAACAACGACCATCTTTTCTCCCCACGTCCGGCCGCCAACAATTTCAACCTCCATGCGCTGAATGATGACTCCGCCACGCAGTCCCGGGAAATTGGCCTCGATCCCACTCACACCAATTCCGCCTGCGTCTGGGTATGTCCGGAAGTCAATGATGGCATAGCCGTTTATAATCCCAACCCGGGCGGCGCGCTTCCGCAATGGCAGGTCGGTTACCAATATCTGGGCGGTGTGACCAATTGGGCCAACCTGCAAGGAGCCTTTGCCTCCCGCAGCCCCGTCCGGCTCGGCCAGGCCAACGGCAGTTGGGTGCTGGCCTCGGAGGACATTTTTTACGACGGCACCAAGTGGTCGTCGCCCCATCGGCGTCAGCGCGCGAATTTTCCCGATGGCGGAAATGAATTGTGCGCGGATGGTTCGGTGTCGTGGGTCAAGGTGGAGCGGATGTATGAAATAACGACTTATAGCACCACCACGCGCCTTTGGTATTTTTATCAGGAAGACATGTCATCCATTCCCCTCGGCCAACATGCCGCCCTCCGATTCAAGCCCGTGCCATGAAGCTGTTGTGCCGTTCCCAAGCTACGGTGGCCACCGACGGACGGAGGCTCACACCATTGTTTCTGCTGGCCGCAATCCTCCTGATGGCAGGATTCACCAGCGTTCTGTTCACGGGCAAAGTCTGTGCGGCGGAGGCAAACGACGGCCCATCGAAAATTTTCCTGGCCGATCCGCGAACCCTCGTCGCGAGCAAATCAATGCTGGCTGCCGGTGACCCGGCCTTGCGTCCCGCCCTGGAGCATCTTTTGTCCGAGGCAAACCAGGAACTGGGCCGTAAGCCTCCCTCGGTAATGGACAAGCACCAAACGGCCCCCAGCGGCGACAAGCATGATTTCTTGAGTCAGGCGCCGTATTTCTGGCCCAACACCAATTCGCCGGGCGCGCGATTCGTCAACCACGATGGTCAACGCAATCCCGACGCGACGAAAGATACCGACGCCGGAAATTTCGCCTCCGTTTGTTACGACGCCCACACGCTCGCGCTCGCGTATTATTTTTCCGGCGATGAAAAATACGCTGCCAAAGCCAGCCAATTCATTCGCACCTGGTTTTTGGATCCGGCCACCCGGATGAATCCCAACCTCAACTACGGTCAGGGGATTCCGGGCGGCGTGGACGGCCGGCCCGCGGGACTCATCGGTGCGCGCTACCTCTCCGATCTCGTGGACGCCGTCGGGCTGCTGTCCGCCTCAAAAAGCTGGACGGCGAACGACCAGAAACGAATGCTCGGGTGGGCAGGGGAGTATCTGCGCTGGCTCACCACCAGCAAAATCGGCCTCGGCGAATCCGCCGCGACCAACAACCACGGGACCTTTTACGATGTGCAGGCGGTTTCGCTCGCGTTGTTTCTGGGCCAGACAAATGTTGCGCGCGAGATACTCCAGGCCGCGGAAGAAAAACGCATTGCCAAACAAATCGAGCCGGACGGAAAAATGCCGCGCGAGCTTTCGCGGACGCTTTCCTTTCATTACAGCCTGTTCAATCTGCGCGCTGAAATGCAGCTCGCGGCGCTCGGCCGTGGCGCCGGAGTCGATTTGTGGCATTATCATACCAGCGATGGCCGATCCATTTTGAAAGCGGTGGAATTCCTGGCTCAATACGCCGACCCGGCCCGGCCCTGGCCCTATCAACAGATTCAAAAGCCCAATCGCCGCGAATTGGGCGAACTCCTCCTGCTGGCCGCTGCCGAATATCCCGAAAGCAATATCAAGGACTCGCTCAGGTTTTTCCCGCCCGAGGATTTTGCGGACGGCACGGAACAGCTTTATCTGAAGATGGCGCCAATGCCGGAGACCGCTATATCTCAAACCACTCGGTGACCTCCGGCAGTTCACTCGAATTCTCGTACTCCCGCCATTTGCCGTCAGAGTCGACGTAAGCCAGGCAGCGGAAATCGGGGCATTGCGCAATGACCGGCTCGCCCGTCGGCGGCGGGTGCCTGTCGGGCCCGCGGCCCAGGCTCCGCGCGATTTGCAAGGCGTCCTCGATCACCGCCGGCAACAGGTCGAGGTTGTTTTTTGGCACGCAATCAAACGCGCCCGCCTCCATTGCCGTGGCGGCTTTTTCCGGGTAAATCATACCCGACAATAAAATGAAAGGAATGTTGAGCTTCATCTCCCGCGCAATCGCCAGCGCCTCCATGCCGTCGAAACCAGGCAATGAACTGTCACTCACGATGATGTCCCAGGGACGACGGCCGAGAGCCTCGCGGGTGGCCGCCTCCGTGCAGACCCGCTCGTAGTCGGGTTGGTAGCCGCAGCCTTCCAGTTTGCGCAGCAGGAAGAACAAGTCCTCGTCGCAATCCTCCAGGATCAGGACTTGCAGAGGTTTAAGAAATCCGGGATTCATAACTGTGCTCACCCGGGAGAAACAATCTCCAATAACCACTGAGCCGCGGCACGACCTGGCAAAATCTCTTAAAGTCCACCGGCTTCACAATGTAAAACTCCGCGCCCAACCGCCGGCATTCCAGCATCTGGCTGCTCGTTTGAGAGGACGTCAGAATGATTACCGGGATCGTGCGCGCGTTTTCGTCGGCCTTGATCCGCCGCAGAACTTCCATGCCGTCGAGGCGCGGCAAATGCAGATCCAGCAGGATCAATTTCGGGCGGTTTTTCAACCCCCGGTTGCCCGCCTCGCCGAAGAGATATTCCATTGCCTCGATGCCGTCGTGCGCGACGTGAATCGAATTTTTCACATTCGCGCGGCGGAACGCGGCCATCGTCAGCGCCACATCATCCGCATCATCCTCAACAAACAGGATGTCCGCTTGCTGGCCAGGTTGATCGTTGCCGGCGGGAAGGGGAGTGTCGCCGAACGGCTCAAATAAAGTGGAGAAAGAGAGCCGCAGGGCCGCCGCAAGTTTTTGAATGCTTTGCAGCGATGGATTTCGCGCCCCGCGCTCGATGTCCGCAACGTAGGTACGATGCAACCCTGCGCGCCACGCCAATTCCTCCTGGGATAAACCCGACCTTCCCCGCCAGGTCTTGATCGCTAACCCAAATTGTTTCCGCACGTCTCGATGTACCATCAGACGGGCAAGTGTGCCTTTGCCGGACGCCACCCCTCAATATGCGATGAGTGACAATCGGGAGCTTTCGTAAGAAAATCAACGGGCCGGACATCACCGGCGAACCGACTGGCGCGGCACTTGCGTTCCCGCGCGCGTTCCAGAGCCTTCTCCTGCTCGGAACTGCAATTCCAATCAAGAGGATGTAAGTGGTATCTTTTTGCCATTAGGAAAAAGATACGAATTCGCGGCGGATGGAAAATGAGGAAAAAGTTGGATTGTTTGTCAGAAAACAAGGAAGCCGCATGTCGATATTTTCCCTGACATAAGTGGGATTATGCCGTTCACAAACAATTCCGATTTTTATCCGTAGATTTCGCGGATGAGCACAGATTGAATTCCTATATCTGCGTAAATCTGCGAAATCTGCGGACCCTTTTGGTTGCTTGTTTGTCAGGTGCATAATCCCACTCAAAACGAAATGCGTCTTTCGCGGTAGGGCGCGTCGCTCCGCGCGCGCCGCATTTCTGAGCAAAACGGACGATTTTTCAGTGCGACGGCGCGCACGGAGTGGCGCGCCCTACCGAGTTTTGGTTTGGGCAACACGCCCTCAAAATACACCCTCAACTGACCCGCCATGAACAGGTTTGACTTGGATTCGAGCGAACTTTAGATTGTTTCAGAATGTTAGCTGCTGAATCCAAAGTGGTGTCAGCGCCTGCGACCAACCGTCTCAATCCCGAAGCGGCTATTTCCTGGAAGCAGATTGTTGAACCTGTTGAACCGTTCCTGGACGCCGTGCATGCGCGCCTTGCCCGGCAAGTGGACGAGTTTGATGCTGCCCTCGCGCCCTACGCGGAATATGCGTTGAACGGGAGCGGCAAGCATTTGCGGCCTGCTCTCGTGGCGTTGTCGGCGAATTCGCTGGGCGGGACGAACGACTCCCACGTGACCGTTGCCGTCATCATCGAAATGGTGCATTTGGCGACGCTCGTCCACGACGACGTGATGGACGAAGCCGAAATTCGCCGGGCGCGCCCGACCCTCGCCGCGAACTGGGGCAACGAAATCGCCGTGTTATTTGGCGATTGCCTCTTTGCCCAGGCTTTAAAGCTCGCCGCCAGCTTTCCGACCCCCGAAATCTGCCGCGCCGTGGCCATGGCCACCAATACCGTTTGCTCCGGCGAAATTCTCCAAACCCAACAGCGGCGGAATTTCCAATTCTCCCGCGATGACTATTTTCGCGTGCTGGAGATGAAAACGGCGGAGCTTTTTGCCCTTTCCTGCGAATTGGCAGCCGTTCTCAGTGGCGCCACGCCGACACAGCGAGCCGCCCTGCGGCGCTTTGGGCTGGCCTTTGGCACCGCCTACCAGGTTTGGGATGATTGCGTGGATTTATTCGGGTCGGAAGCAGCGGCGGGAAAGTCACTTGGAACGGATCTGGCCAAGGGAAAATTGACCTTGCCCGTCTTATTATTGTGGGAACGGGCCAACGGGACTGACCGCGCACGGTTGGAAGCGCTGGTGCAGAATTGCCGAAATGGAGCTTTGAGCGAAGTTGGCGAGTTGTTGTCGAAATACCAAACGCTCGCGCCGTCGCTCAAAAGCGTTCATCACTATCTGGAAATCGCGCGTCAGGCGCTGGGCGAGTTGCCGGAGTCACGCGGGCGGGAAAGCCTGCTCGGCGTGATGGACTATCTCGCGGTCCAGACAGACGCGTTGGGAACTCATGCGTGAAGCTGCCATGATTATGACCGAACCCATTTCCGGCAAGTCCGGCAACGCGCTGAAAAGACTTCCGGAAGACGAAAAGGAGGATTCCAC
Organism: Verrucomicrobiia bacterium; assembly: GCA_035552155.1. Taxonomy (GTDB): domain Bacteria; phylum Verrucomicrobiota; class Verrucomicrobiia; order Limisphaerales; family DASXHY01; genus DASXHY01. The sequence goes on from DASZLX010000020.1 coordinate 16,828, forward strand.
CCCGGCTCCCGTGGAGGAAACCGAACTGGTCGCCCGCGCCCGCCGGGGAGACCTGAAGGCCTACGATGAATTGGTGCAGCGCTATCAGGAGCGCATTTACGCCACCATTTACCACATGACCTCGAACCACGAGGATGCCAACGACCTGGCCCAGGAGGCCTTCATCAAGGGATTTCAGGCCTTAAAATCGTTCAAGGGCGGCTCGAGCTTTTATACGTGGGTTTATCGCATTGCCGTCAATAAAACGATTAATTTCCTCAAGCAGCGGAAGAATCGCTCGCAGATGAGCCTGAACGACTTGGACTTCAACGCCGAGCACGATCCCGACCTCGTGGCGTTGGTTTCCGACAAAACTCCCCGGAGAGAGGCCGGTTTGTCGGAATTGCAGGAAAAATTGAACGAGGCTATGCAAAAGCTGTCAGAACCTCATAGATTGGTAGTTACGTTGCATGATGTGCAGGGCCTGTCACATGAAGAGATCGCGAAAATCATGGGTTGCAACGTGGGAACCGTCCGGTCACGGCTGTTCTACGCGAGGCAACAGTTGCAAGGTTTTCTGTCGGATTATTTGAAATAGCTATGAACCCAGATTCCCAAAATTTCGATTCATTGCGGCAATTGCTGGCGCTCAAACGCCATGAAATACCGCCCCCGGGTTATTTCGACCGCTTCTCGCGCGACGTCATGGCGCGCATCAAGGCGGGGGAACGCGGCGGTGCCATTGGCTCCGAGCTTTCCTGGTTCCAGCGGCTGCTCTCGGCATTTGATGTGAAACCGGTCTTTGCCGGAGCCTTCGGCACCGCGGTTTGTGCTTTCCTGATTTCCGGGGTTATTTCTTCCGAACAAACTCCGGCCATCGGCAGCGTCGCCCCGAATCCGGGCAATACCTCCCTGGCCACCGCCGCCGTCCCCGTCAGCATGTCCGCCATGGATGAACAGCCCTTTGCGGCTCCCAGCAACAGCCTGGCCGGTTCGCTATTCGACCAATTCCAGCTCGAAACCCGCCCGGTTTCCGACCGCTTTTATCTTCCCAACGGAAACTGAGCCGCCAGGAAACCGCTGATTTAGGTTAATTTAAAATTGCCGCCGCCGACTGAATGTCGGCGGTTTTTTTTGCGGATACTTCACCCGGAAAGCCGTCGCCACAGAGAAACAGAAGAGGGCGGGAAATATCAAAAGGGTTATTTCCCAGAACCGTTCTCGCCAAAGCCATTTTCTCTGTGCCCTCTGTGCCTCTGTGGCAAAGGTAATTCTGCGGCGCTCAATCCTCCCGCACGAATCCCAAATTCAAATCCGGACCGCTGAGCGCCAGCCGGTCCCCGTGAATTTCACCCTTCAATTGCTGGTCTTTCCCCTCGATCGGCACTGACACACTATACGAGCCGCCCGTGCCGCTCCATTGGCCTTGCGCGTCCTGCAATTCGATCGTCGGCGGATTGCCCCGGTTGATATGGGGAAAACTCTTCAGTTTCGCCATGCCGCCGGGCGCGGCCACGAACGTCAACTTCGTAAAACTCGCCGCGAACGCATTGCGATATTTTCGCGCCTCCGCTGCCGACATATTCGGATGCCCTTTGCGAACCAGCGACATGGTTGCCGGGAGATCAAAATCCCAGCGTCCAAAAATATCCTCCGTGAAGGTCTGCGATTTGCCGGTCTCCAGGAATGTTTGCAGGTCGGAAAGATTGGGCAGGAGCGCGTTGGTGATCGTTTTCACCGTTTCCGGGTTTTGAATGATGGCCTGCACCTTTGGATAATTGAGCAGATCGATGATCGGCGGCTGCCGCATTTGCAACTCGGTAAAATCCTTGTCATTGCCCAGGTCCTGGAACTCCGGTTGCTCGGAAAGTCCGATAATCGCCGGATAGCGGGACAAACGCGCCTGCAAAAGCGGGTTGTGATAAATGAGCCCGACGATGTCTCCCGCCTGAAAATAGGTCTGCGGCGCCCGATTCACTGCCCCCACCACGCGATACATTCCCGTTTTCTGCAAATCCTGCCCCAGATCGTTCAGCACCCGGACGCCCCTCGGGTCATTGTCCCCGGAAGCCATTTGAAAAGTCCAATAGCTCAGGAGATAAGCCGCTACAGACACCAGCACCAGGTACGCCGCGCCGTTAAAGAAACCCAGAGCCATTCCCAGGCGATGATTCAATCGCTCCCACATCGCCAGTTGCAACTCGCCGGACTTATACTTGAAATGCGTCTCCACCTTTTTGTTCAGCACGGCGCCGGCGATTTTGAAAATTGTGAGAATGATAAGAAACCCAATGCACGGCGGCAGAACTGCCAGATACATTGGATGTTTGACGCCGAACGCGGAAAGCAGCGGACGGAAAAGATGTCCCAGCGGACCGGCGAGCAATCCGCCGATCACGATGCCGAAAAACGAGAGCAACACGCGAATTGCGCCCTGGCGCAAGCCTAAACCAGCAAGCGCCGCCAAAAGCAGAACGGCCAGGAGCCAAATAGTCATGCGCACAATTAAAAGCTTTTTGGAAAAAAAGCACGCGCAAAATAACCCCAACACCGTAATGAGGGCGCATCCTGGCTCGGATCGCGGCTGTGCTCCGCGCAGCGGAACCAGCCGCAGCCACGTGAAAGGTTCAGTGACGATTTGAAATGACTGAATGTATCATGCGGGTGCGGCTGGTCTGTGATACAGCCGCGCTCATTCCCGCATTTAAGCCGTTCCGGCCACAGGGCGGACGCATCTTAATTTTTTAGCACGATGTTTCGTTGAACATTTGGTTTGACATTAGAATCATCAAAATTAAAATGCGCCTACCCATTTGCCCTAGCTACAAATGGGTAGGCGGTTGGATTTTAAGGCCGCAACATCTTGAATACTTGGGCGGCTTTTCGCACATGCGATTTCGGGGCTTCGGCAGATTGACCCTCGGCTCAATTCCCTGGTCAATAATTTCTCATTGGAATCTTTGGAAATTAAATGCGTTAGCCCTGGTTCCCGCCATGGAAGCCGTTGCTTTTATTGAAACATTCCCCGAACCTTTGCATCTAATGATAGTGAACAAGCGTTTTAAGTGGACCGGAATATCCGCGGTGGCCGCCTTTGGCTTATTGCAACTGACCAATGTCGCGCGCATAAATCCCCCCGTCCTGCCCGGCCACGATTTGCTCAGCACCAATGCTCCGCCGCTGCAGATAACGGCCATGCTGCGCTCCGCGTGCTATGACTGTCACTCCTATGAAACGCGCTGGCCGTGGTATGGACACGTGGCCCCGGTATCCTGGTGGCTCGATGGGCATGTCCGCGACGCGCGCGACCGGCTGAACTTTTCCGAATGGCCGCACGGAGATAACCAGCGCGAGGCCAAAAGGTGGAATCGCATCAGCGACACCGTGCGCGATGGCGACATGCCCTTGCCGAGCTACACCCGGATACACAAGACCGCTCGCTTGACCGACGAGCAGCGGAATCAATTGGCGGACTGGGCCGAGCAGGAGGCCGCGCGGCTCAAAGCCATGGCCGCGCCGTGACCGGATAGAAAGCTGCCCAGACGCCAGAAACATGTGCGCCCTTCCTAAGCGCGATCCACTTTGCCGTGCCGTGGGATGTCCGTCGGCGAATTGACAATCAACAGGTTAAGGAGAATTTTGACCGTGTTCGGTCGGCTATTTTTGAATTTTTAACAGGTTTTTGCGTCCAACGGACATATATGAAGTATTCGGTTTTTAGTTTCTGTGTGTTAGGTGCCGCAGTGGTAATGACCGGTTGCTATACGCCCTACGGAACCCCCGACCGTACGGCCACCGGCGCGCTGGCGGGTGGGGCAATCGGCGTGGTCTCGGGCGCGCTGCTCGGCGGACGTCACGCCGGCGAAGGCGCACTGATCGGTGGGGCCGTGGGCGCGGTCGCCGGTGGATTGATCGGCAACTCCATGGACCAGGAGGAACAAGAGCGGTTGCGCGCGGAAGCGCCCCAGACTTATACCCGCGTGGAACAAAACCAACCCCTGGCCGTTGCTGACATCAAGGCAATGGCGGCGGCCAATGTCGGCGACGATATCATCATCAGCCAGATCCAAAGCACCCATAGCGTTTATCAGTTAAGCGCGGCGGATATCATCGATCTTCACAACGCGAACGTCAGCGGAAAGGTGATTCAGTGTATGATTAATTCCGCCAACACCGCCAGCGCCCCCGCACCGGCGGACAGCGTGGCCCAGGCGCCGCCTCCGCCGCAGACGGAAGCGGTCGTCGTCGCGCCGGGGCCGGGATATACCTGGGTGCCGGGCTCCTGGGAATGGCATGGACGCTGGGTGTGGGCCAGCGGCTATTGGGCTCTTCCGCCGCAGGTGGGTGGAGTTTGGGTGGAGAGTTATTGGGTTCGCGGCCCTTACGGCTGGCATCGCGTGCCGGGACACTGGCGTTAAACCCATCCTGCATCAGAACTCCCATGCAGTGGCGTACCTGATTTTAAATTGCCCCGTCTAACTTTGCGTCCTCGCACCTTTGCGCCTTTGCGCCTTTGCGTTAAAACCGGGGCTCACCACGCAAAAGAAATTCCCGCAATCAATGCCGGATGCTCCCGCGCCTCAAAACCGACGTGTGCGATTCCGCCACCCTTGAATTCCTTTAGAAGTTTGAACACCGCTTTCCGGTTATCGCGCCCGCCGAATTCATACGCGCTGCCAAAATCGAGCGCCATTCCATACGCGAGCGGAACCGCCAGCGCCAGTTCCACGCGATGATCCGCGAAGTGATTGTAGTAATACCGTAAGTTCGCCGAAAGAATCGTGCGCTCGCCGTCGGTAATGGCACGGCTTACGTAGGCGTAAGGGCTCGTCCGCAACGCCCGGAAGCCATAATGAGTTCCGCCATTCGCCAGGCGTCTCCACCAGGATTGTTCCACGCTTTCGTAAGTAAGGCCAAACGGCGCCACCGCCTCCTCATCCACATCATCAATCGAGCCGCGCAGCAAATCGGCGAGCCATCCGTCCCGCTCATCCAGCCAGAGCATGATCGGCAATTCCACCGCCGCCTCGCGCGTGCCGTATTCGATGGATTTGTAAAAAGCGGAACGCGCCTGGCTCGCCGCGCGCCGGCGAAAACTGTCCGAGAAATCTTTTCCCCGCAAGTCGAGGTTCCATTGGATCACGTTTAACGGACGAAGCGCATCGGAGAAGATATCATTGGCATTGTCGGCGAACCCGTCGTCGAAGCGTTGCCAGAAGAAGGCCGCTTGCGGTCGCGGCGACTGCAGCGATAGCGTAAAGACGCTGTCGGGCGAAACAGAATCTGGCAGGTCAGCCGCGCGTGCCCCGGCCACCACCACCACCGCCACGATTCCGAGCGCGCGAGTTTTGATATTCAGGAGGCTCAAAGGCTTTCATGCTCCAGTCCCGGCGATTGCTTACAGTCATGCTGAAGCATAACACGCGAAAGGGTGGGGCGCGAACGGGGCGAAGTACCCGCCACCGAACGAAAAACACTCCAATCGCCTGCCTTCTGATGAAGAGCACATAGCGGTTCTCCGTCCCGAAAAGGACTTCTGTCCGGAGCGCAATTGTGCTATCTAATAACCGTAATGCTGACTCACGTGACGCGCGTCGCTTCCTGCGGGAGCCCTCGGCGCAAGCGCTCTAATTTGGTGCTCGTCCTGGTTTCCGTGTTGGAAACGACTTCCGCGCTGGCCGGTTTTTCCCCCATCCCACTCACCAGCGGAAGTTTCAATCAGGACATGATTGTTGAGTCCAGCGCGCCACAGCCCGTCGTTGCCGGTGGCTACACCACCGCCTCCATGGACGCCGGCGCCGCGAATAATGGCACCAGTTGGTACGAACAAGGTTACAACACCGCCAGTCCCACGACTGGTTTGCCGCACCCGGGCGCGACCTTCACGAGCCAGAGCCTGGCGAATCATCAATACGCCCTGGCGCCCAGCTTTACGACCAACAATGCGTTGTTGCTCGATTCAACGCTCACGCACGGGACGTTCACACTCACAACACCCGTGGCTTATTCGCAACTGTCCTTTCTCGAAAGCGGCGGCCACAGTGGTGTGGGATTTTCCTACACGGTACATCATCTGGACGGCTCCTCAGAAACCGGCTCGGCCAGCATCCCCGACTGGTTCAGCGGCGCCAGTCCCGCCTGGACCGCTAACGGCCGCGTGAATGTGGGTACGTTCGCCTTTGATTCGGTGAATGGCGGTAACCCCCGCCTTTACTCCCTCGACATTGTGCTGACTCACACGTCCACCCCGGTGACGAGCATCGATTTTTCCTACACTTCCGGCACTGGCGATGGCGCGATTATGGCCGTGAGCGGCTTGAACGGCGCCTCGTTCACGCCCATAACCGTTACCGGCTACAATGAGGACATCGTGGTCGAAGCTGCCGCAGGCAAACCCGGCGCGCTCACCGGCGTGACGACCGCCACCATGGACACCGGACCGGCCAACACCGGCTCGACTTTCTACGAAGTGGGTTACGTGTCGCAAGCCCCTGACACGGGATTGCCTCACCCGGGTTCTCTGATCACAAATATTTCCGCCCCCGATCACGTTTACCAAATGCCGCCCAGTTACACGGCGAAAAATGCCGTGCTGATAACTTCAAATCTTTCCACCACGACAATTACGCTGGCATCTCCCGCCAGCTACGCCGGCTTGTCTTTCCTCGCCGCCGTTGGCATCGGCCCGGCCAGCATTGTGTGCCTCGTCCATCACGCGGATGGAACCACCGAAGGCATTCCCATCACCGTGCAGGATTGGTTTAATCTGGCGCCTACCGCCTGGTTCGCGAATGGCCGCGTTTTTGTCGATAACAAAACGGTAAACTCCCTCAACAGCAGCAACCCGCGCCTTTACGCGGCGGACATTGCGCTGGCCGACACCGCCAGTCCGGTCACCAGCATCCAGTTAAGTTATTTGTCGGGCAATCCCAGCGCGAACGCGGCGATTTTCGCCGTCAGCGGCGGCACCGCGATTCTGCCGCTGGCCCAGGATGATTTCAACGCCAACACCGCCGCCGGCACGGCCATGCTTCAGCAATGGTACAATCCCCTCAACGGCCTCTACCTCAGCACCGGTTGGTGGAACGCCGCCAATTGCATCGAAGCCGTCCTGGAAGACATCAATGCCAACAATGACACCCAATATCTAGCGGCGCTTACGAACACCTTCAACGCAAATGCCTCCGGCAATTTTTTGAACGATTACTATGACGACGAAGGCTGGTGGTGCCTCGCCTGGATTCACGCCTACGACCTCACGGGCAACACGAATTTTTTGAATATGGCCAAAACCATTTTCGCCGACCTCACCACCGGCTGGGACACGACCAGCACCTGTCCCGGTGGAATCTGGTGGAATAAATCTCACAGTTATAAAAACGCCATTCCGAACGAGCTCTTTCTGTCCGCCGCCATTCGCCTGCATCAAAGAACGCCCGCGGACGGCATGAGTGCGGGCAGTTACTTCAATTGGGCCACCAACGAATGGACCTGGTTCAAGGCCAGCGGCATGATCAATTCGCAGAATCTCATCAACGACGGCCTGAACGGCTGCGTCAACAACGGCCAAACCACCTGGACCTACAATCAAGGCGTTGTTCTGGGCGGCTTGACGGATCTCTACAAGGCGACCGGCAATGCCAGCTATCTGAACCAGGCGATCGTCATTGCCAACGCCGTTATCACACACTTGAGCGACGGCAATGGCGTGCTGGTGGAACCCTGCGAGTCCGGCGATTGCGGCGGTGACGGTTCGGAATTCAAAGGCATTTTCCAGCGGAACCTCGCCTATCTCTACGACGAAACCCACACCGCTTCCTATTACAATTATCTCCGCACAAACTCCCACGCGGTCTGGTTCAAGGGCCGCAATACTTTCAATCAACTCGGCGTGCACTGGGATGGGCCGTTCGATACCGCCGATGCCTCGCGCCAAAGTTCCGCGCTTATGGCCGTAAGCGCGCTCGCGGAGCCTATCACCTCCGCGCTTTCACTTTGCAAAGGCTCCGGCGATCCCGCATTTGATCATGCCGTGGGCAGTCTCGCGGGCGGACTGGCCTGGAGCAGCGCCGGCGCCGCGCGCGCGGATTATCTGCAATACGGCCCTTACCTCTCCTATCTGCCCACCGGCCCGCACGCCGTGCATTTTCATCTGGCTGTTAATGCTGTCAGCAATTCGCCCGCGAATTTAGTGCGGCTCGATGTTCGCGAGAACAACGGCGGCACGATTCTGGCGGGCGCGGATATCCCGTGGGGCGCATTTGCTGCCGTTGGTCGTGCGCAGGATTTCATGCTGCTGTTCACCAACGGCGTGCCCGCGGATCCGCTCGAATTCCGCGTCTATTGGTACAACGCCGCCGGCGCGCCCGTGCTCACGAATATGGATGTCACCATTGACGGCCTGGAAAATTGGAGCGCGGCGACTCTCGCTCACGACCTCGGCCGCCTGGACGGATTGAACGGATGGGAGGCCGATTACAATCGGGACGCCATCTCGGGTTATCTCACGCGCGGGCCGGGCGAAAGCTTTGCGTCCGGCGATTACACGACGCAATTTGAATTGAAGGTGGACAATTTTAACTGGGACAACTCGACCGTCGCGCAAATTTCCGTGGTCGACGTGGACAACAACCTCACCGTGGCCGCGCAAAACCTCACGCGCAACCAATTTCCCAACACGCGTTATCAAATCTTTCCTCTGACGTTCAACGCTCTCGCCGGCGTGCACTATGATTTCCGCACCTATTGGTTTCGGAACGATATCAACACGCCGCGCCTCACCCAGCGCAGCGTCCAATTACGCCCCGGACCGACCAGCTTTTTCACCACTGTGCGACAAGCCAGTGGCGCGGTGGTCCTGGATTTGATTGGCACTCCCGGCCGCACCTACACCTTGCAATCGGCGGGCTCATTGCAAAATCCTCAATGGTCCTCCGCCGGAAGCATCACCGTGCCGCCCTTTTTGGGCAGCGCTCAATTCACGGATACTCTCGGGCCCACGAACCTTTTCTACCGTTTGAGCTACCCATAATTTCCCCGCGCGTGCGCTTCACCCCTTATGCGCTTCTTTCGCCCACGTGTCTCGTAACGTAATCGTCCGGTTGAAAACCAGGCGGGAGCCGGGGAGGGTATCTTTATCCAGCGTGAAATAACCCAGCCGCTCGAATTGATACCGCAACTCCGGCTTCGCATCTTTCAAACTCGGTTCGCCTTTCGCCGTAATCACTTCGAGCGAGTGCGGGTTCAGCACGGATTTAAAATCTCTTCCGTCTTTTTCCGGTTCCGGTTCAGTGAACAAGCGATCATACAGGCGCACTTCAGCGTCCACCGCGTGCGCCGCGCTCACCCAATGAATCGTCCCCTTGACCTTGCGTCCGGCCGTCGGACCGCCGGTTTTGCTGTCGAGATCGGCCGTGCAACGCAGTTCAACGATTTTTCCAGCGCCGTCTTTCACGACCTCCTCACACTTGATGATGTAACCGTACTTTAAGCGCACTTCACCGCCCGGTTTCAGCCGGAAATATTTCGGCGGAGGCGTTTCCATGAAATCCTCCTGCTCGATGTACAGTTCGCGCGCGAACGGAATCTTGCGCGTCCCGGCGTTCGGATCCTCGGGATTATTCACCGCCTCCAGCTCCTCGGTTTTGCCCTCGGGATAATTCGTGATCACCACCTTGACCGGCCGCAGCACCGCGAGCCGGCGCAGGGCCACACGGTTCAATTCCTCGCGAATGGCATGCTCATAAACCGCGATGTCGGTGGTGGAAATATATTTGGTCACGCCCACGCCCGTTGCGAAATTGCGCAAGGCGCTCGCGGGCACGCCCCGGCGGCGAATCCCGGAAATCGTCGGCATCCGCGGATCATCCCAGCCGGTCACGATTTTTTCGTTCACGAGCTGGATCAGTTTCCGCTTGGAAACAATCATGTAAGTCGGAATGAGCTTCGCGAATTCGTACTGATGGGGCAGGGGACGCGGCAGTTCCAGGCTCTCCAAAATCCAATCGTAGAGCGGGCGATGCACCTCGAATTCCAGCGTGCAAATCGAGTGCGTGATGCCCTCAATGTAATCGCTCAGGCAATGCGCGAAGTCATACATCGGGTAAATGCACCATTTGTTGCCCGTATGATGATGCGCGGTATGGCGAATGCGATACAGCAACGGATCGCGCAGCCAGATGTTCGGCGAGGCCATATCAATCTTCGAGCGCAACGTCCGCGCGCCGTCGGGAAACTCGCCGTTCTTCATCCGCGCGAAGAGATCGAGATTTTCCTCCACGCTCCGGTTGCGCCACGGCGAATCCTTCCCCGGCCGGTCGGGCGCGCCGCGATATTTCTCCGTGTCTTCTGCTGACAGATCGTCAACGTAAGCCTTGCCCTTCTTGATGAGCTGCACGGCAAATTCGAAAATCGGGTCGAAATAATCGCTCGCGTAAAACGGCTCGACCGCCGAATCGTCATGCGTTTTGCCCACCACGGCGGGCAAAAAGAAATCTGGCTTCCCCTCGGACGTTTTCGCCTCGGGCGTTTTGCCTTTGGGCTTCAATCCATATTTATCCATCGCCCAACCGCCGATGAGCCATTCCACATCTTCCTCGATGGACTCGACATATTCGACTTCCTCCTTGGTCGGGTTGGTATCATCCATGCGCAAATTGCACACCCCCCCGAATTCGCGCGCGATCCCGAAATTCAGGCAGATGCTTTTCGCATGGCCAATGTGCAAATAGCCGTTCGGCTCCGGCGGAAACCGCGTGTGAATGCGCGGATATTTGTTCTCCGCCACATGTTTCGCCACGATATCGCGGATAAAATCCGATGGCCCCGGCGCCGCCGTTCCCGCCGTCTCATCAATCTTCGAATTGCTCATTTAGTTGAACCCGAAACCTAACAGGAAGCGGCTGAAATGGCAAATGTCCGAGACGAGGTAATGAGTCTCTAAATTTTTAACTTTGTGATTCAGGCCCCCCAAAGGGAACGAATCTTCGCACACCATCGCCTATGCTTTCGAATCCGTGTCCCGCACCAGGGGCGCGAATTGGCGGGTCTCAGGATTGTAGGCGAACAATTCGGCCGTGGCGATTTTGAAAAACCAGCCGTGCAACCTCAAGGTGCCATCCATCAGCCGGTCCTGCACGCAATGATAGCCGTGCAAACTTTCGAGCGCGAACAGAACATTTTCTTCCGCGGCCACATTCTTGCGATGCTCAGGGTCTTTGATGTGCGGGTATTGCGCATGAACAATTTCGCGCACTGGTGCGGCGAGTGACAGCCAGTCTTTTAGATGCGGCATCCGTTCGGAGTTGGACAATCCATCCATCAGGGCCGCGATAGCGCCGCATTGGGAATGACCGCAAATCACGATGTCACTCACCCGCATCACCTCCACAGCAAATTCTATCGCGGCGGCGGTCGAATTGGTGCTGCCCGTCGCGGCATACGGCGGTACAATGTTGCCGATATTTTTGACGACGAACAAATCCCCCGGCTTGCTCTGAGTGATAAGTTCGGCCAGCACCCGCGAATCCGAGCAGGTAATGAACAGCGTATGCGGATTTTGCCCTTCGCGCGAGAGCCGCTGGAACAACGAGCGATAACTGCCAAACTCTTCGTGACGAAACCGGTGAACACCTTCAATCAGTTGCTGCATCGGATCAGCCTATAAGGAAATTAGGAAAGAAGGAAGGAGAAGCTCCGGCGTCGGCTTCATTCACTGTTCCTCTCATCTTTATTTTGATTTTCATGTTCCGGTCCTCGCCGGGCGCTAATGACCGTCAGCGTCATGTAAGTATTATTGTCTCCCGGCTTTTCCGCCAGTAGGGCGATCACGCCGCCGCAAATTAACAGCGGCGGGCGCGGCGCCGTCACAACGAGCGTGATTTTGACCGCGGGTTGGCCGTTGAGCGTGAACAAACACGGAAAGTAATAAACCGGGGTGGCCGCCGGCAAACCCCAATCGGTCGGATTTGCCGGCGAAGCTTCCTTGCCGATACGCAAATTGGCGTCTATTCCACCATGGCGAACCATCGACCAGAGGGACGGCATCTTGACCAATTTAAAAAGCAGGTCCTCCAATCCTTCCGTATGCTCGACAATTTCAAAATACGACATGAGCGCCGGAACGGCCCCGCTGATGGCACGCTTTTCGGCCACAGTCAGCTTTATGTTTGCATAAGAATTCGTAGAGCTCGTGAAGTCGTTGTCCGAATTTGTCCCGTGAAACCGGCGCGAGATTACCTCTGCGGCCCGGTCCAGTCCCACGCCGAGAAAACTTTCATTCAACCGGAAGCGGGCGGTTTTATCTTCTGGTTTGAGTTTCGTGGCGCGCGTGACGGCGAAGGGGCCCAGCATTCGCAGTTTGGCGGGAACCGGCTTTGATTCGAAGGACACGGGCGTGTCGAAAAGATGAACCACCATTGGCCTCGGTTTTTTGGCGGGCTCTTTGGGGCGGGGTGCTGCTTCGATTGCGAGAAGCCACTACGCCTGGCTTTTTTTCAAAACCAACGTCCCGAGAATCGTGGCCGCATCGCCGGCACGCAAGGTATTCGTATCGCCAGCCGTGTCCATTCCCGCCGTTGCGAGATGATTCGTCGCCGCAGCAGTGAGCAGAGCTGGACAAGTGGCGACTGGCCTCAACTTCGGCGGCAATTCACCCCGCGCGCTCAGGCAATGGCCGGCGGCTGCGCTCACGAAGGCCAAAAACAAAGCACGAACCAAAGAAAAATTCCCTGGCATCTTGCTTCGACCATTCCCGCCGGAATTAGTTCATTTCGGCTTCAACTGCGGAAACAAAATGACATCGCGGATGCTTTCCTGTCCCAGCAACATCATGCAAAGGCGATCGATCCCCATGCCCATGCCACCCGCGGGCGGCATGCCGTGTTCGAGCGCCACCAGAAAATCCTCGTCCAGTTTTTGCTGCTCGCCGCCGGCCTGGTGTTCCAGCCGCTCGCGCTGTTCGATGGGGTCATTCTGCTCCGTGTAAGCGGGCGCAATTTCCTGGCCGTTGATGCAGCACTCGAAAACCTCAACCGTGCTGGGATCTTCGGCGGAGAGCTTCGCCAGCGGCACGAGCTCCTTCGGCAAATGAGTTACAAAAGTCGGTTGAATCAAGGTCGGCTCAATCAGCTTTTCAAACACCGCGCCCGTCACTTCGAAATCTTCGTATTCCTTGCCAATCTCCGCGCCAAGATCGTGCGCGCGCTGGCGGCGTTCGGCCGCCGGGATATCGAACCAATCCGCGCCCGCCTTCTCGCGGATGAGGTCCTTGTATTTCACGCGCCGCCAGGGCGGCGTGAGATTGATGGTCTTCGTCACTTTTCCCTCGGCATCTTTGTGCTCGATGGTCAGCGTATCCAAAACCTTTTCCGCCACGTGGCACACCAGCCCCTGCACCAAATCCATCATGCTCTCGTAATCGCCGTAAGCCTCGTAGGCCTCCAGCATCGTGAACTCGGGATTGTGTTTGCGTGAAAGTCCTTCGTTCCGAAAGTTGCGGCCAATTTCAAAAACCTTGTCGATGCCGCCCACGAGCAAACGCTTGAGATAAAGTTCCAGCGCGATGCGCAGATAAAAATTGCTGCCCAGCGCCTCGTGCTTCGTGATGAACGGCCGTGCCGCCGCGCCGCCGGGAATGGCCTGCATCATCGGCGTCTCAACCTCCACGAAACCGCGGTTGTGCAGAAAATTCCGAATCTCGCGAATGATATCACTCCGCATCAGCATCACGTTCTTCACCGGCAGGTTGGCGATCAAATCCAAATAGCGCTGCCGATAGCGAATCTCCGTGTCCTCCAGCCCGTAATACTTGGCCGGCGGCGGGCGCAACGCCTTGGCGAGAATCGTGAAGCTCGCCAGCTTGACGGAGATTTCGCCCGTCTTGGTTGTGAACAACGTGCCGCGCACGCCAATAAAATCCCCGAGGTCCAGGTGCGTGAAAATGTCCCACTGCTCATCGCCTAAAACATTTTTCTGCGCGTAAACCTGGATGCCCCCACTTTGGTCCCGCACATTGATGAACATGCTTTTGCCCATGTCGCGATGCGCCGCGATGCGCCCCGCGACCGCGACCTCGCGGCCTTCGGTGTAATTCGTCCGCGCGGCATGGCAGGTTTCCGAGGGCGTGAATTTATTTTTGAAAGGGTCAATGCCCTTCGCGCGCAAGGCGGCGAGTTTGGCCTTGCGCTGTTCGATCAAAGAGTCCAGCGGTTGCGGTTGTGGTTCCATTTGCAAGCGCAGGAAAACACGAATTCCCGGGAAAGTCCAAGAATTTGCTGAAGCCGTAGGACAGGCTTCCTGCCTGTCTCCATCCTTTGAGACGCCTCTGCTACACTGGTCTTTCCGCCTCGCGTCCGGTTCGCATTCGTCTTAAAAAGAACCACAACGTTCCCAACACGCCGCCCCAAATCAGGCTGTTAAGCCCCAGTAATAAAATCGCCTCGACAAAGCTGGCCTCCGCCCAAACTGAGGGAAACAGCGAGTGAACCGGCCACGCCAAAACTTTCATGGTGCCGGAAAGAAAAGCCGACGTGCCAGCTTGCGACCCGCCGAGAGAAACAAAAGTTTGCACGACGACGTGTTCGAACGATGACGCAAAAAGCACGATGAACATCAGCGACTGAAGCAGCCAGGATGCAAGCGTGATTCCGGCGATCGTTTTGAACAATTTTATCCGATTCTTCATTGTAAGCTGTCGGTGATACTACTCTAGAAAAGTGGCCTTCGCGATTTATTCGCCGACTCCGTTTTCATTGCGGGAATTCTTTGGTCTGCGGGAAGCTTTTTTAATTCGTAAAAAACTATGCCTGTTGGCTTTGCGGCATGGAATTAGCTGCCTTCTCACCCAAATCTGCGGGAACGGGTATTTGTGTCTCGTTTTCAGATTCTCTCGGGCGGGGATGCCCGGGGCAAAGTCATCGCACGGGAAAAATCGCTGGCAATCTATGAAAGAAGAATTTGATCAATTGTTAAAATCGATGATTGAAAGCGCGGAAGGCGCTTCGGATTTGCTGTTCGTGACGGACCGTCCGCCGCAGGTCGAGAATCACGGGAAACTCAAGCCCTACTCGCTGGGACCGTCCGAACCCCTGCTCACCAGCGGGCGGATCGAGGGCTGGGCGCGCGTCATCATCAACGAGAACCAGCGGTTGCTCCAGGATCTCGTCAAGGCCGGTTCCTGCGATTGCAGTTATCAATTGGGCAGTCTCTGCCGCTTCCGCGTGAATATTTATCGCCAGAACGGCA
>DASZLX010000021.1:0-19517 GCA_035552155.1 Verrucomicrobiia bacterium
GCCCAGCAACAGTGGGCGTTGGAAACCGGCGCGTTGAGCACGGCCACGCCGGCGCTCAGCTCGTTGAAGGTGTATCTCGGCCGCGGTGGCAACGGATCGATCAACGGCACCGGTCAAGGCGCGGTCAAATGCCCCTCAGGCGGATCGTATACCGCTTCTCCTGTGAGCACGGCCCCGACCTGCACGCTGTCTGACAGCAACGGTCACAAGCTCCCGTAATCGTCTGTTTGTTTAACTTCGAGAACCCGAAGCCCAAAAGGCTTCGGGTTTTTTGTTGAAACAAAAAAATTTCGAATATCCTGCCGGGGACGATGTCGTTACCATTCGGATTCCCTTGATGAACCTGTCAAAAAAACAGCTATGGATCTGCCTGCTGCTCGCGGCCGGAACGGCAATTTTATTTTGGCCGGTGACCGGCGATGGGTTCATCGGTTTTGATGATAACCAATACCTGGTTCAGAACTGGCACCTTCAATCCGGTCTGACCTGGTCCGCCATCGAGTGGGCGTTCCGCAGCGGCTACGCCTCGAACTGGCACCCGCTGACCTGGATCTCCCACCTGCTCGATGTGCAATTCTGCGGGCTGAATCCGGCCGGGCATCATTTGACCAGCCTCATCCTTCATTCCCTTAACGCCGCGCTGCTTTTTATCCTGCTGAATCAAATGACCGGCGCGCGCTGGCGCAGCGCTTTGGTCGCCGCCCTGTTTGCATGGCATCCCTTGCACGTGGAATCCGTCGCCTGGGCGGCCGAGCGAAAAGATGTCCTCTGCGCTTTCTTTTGGATTCTCACGATGCTCGCTTATACGCAATATACTCGTAAGCGAAGGAGCGCCGAAGGAATCCAAAAGCACTCCCGCGCCGGTCGGCCGTCTTACCTCCTGGCCTTGGTTTTCTTCGCCTGCGCGTTAATGTCCAAACCAATGGCCGTGACGTTGCCATTCGTTCTCTTGCTCGCGGATTTCTGGCCGTTGAAAAGATTTTTGAGTTTCGGAATGCCCAATTCAATTCCCCCCGAATCCTCAGAGCCAGCCGCCGGACGAACGGAGAACCTGGGAGTCTTGATATTGGAAAAGCTGCCCTTCTTCGCCCTGGTAATTGCCTCGAGCATCATCACGTTTGAAGTGCAACAGGCAGGAGGAGCGGTGGATTCCCTGGCGTTCGCCTCTTTTTCTTTCCGCGTCGAAAACGCTTTTCTCGCGTACGCCGGTTATATCTGGAAAACGATCTGGCCGGCGCACCTGGCCGTGCTTTATCCCTTTTCCCAACCGCTGCCCCTCGCTTCGGTGCTGGCCGCCGCTGTTGTAATCGTATTTGTGAGCGCCTTCACATTCTGGTGTGCCCGGCGTCGTCCGTATCTGTTCTGCGGCTGGTTTTGGTTCGTGGGAACCCTCGTTCCGGTCATTGGCATTATTAAAGTGGGAGGACAATCCATGGCCGACCGCTACACTTATATCCCGAGCATCGGATTATTTATCGCGATCGTCTGGGCCGCGGCGGAGGTCGCCTCGAAAATCCCGCGCGCGCGAAACATTTTCACGAGAGCGGCAGTGCTGGTGCTGGCGGCGCTTTTCGTTTTGACCCGTCACCAACTGACTTACTGGCGGAATGGCGAAACCCTCTTCAAGCACACCATTGACGTCACCCACAATAATTATCTCGCATACTCCGCCTTGGGCACCAGTTACGACGACGACGGCCATACCAACGAAGCCATATATTACTGCGGCGAAGCGGTGCGCCTGAATCCGGATTATCCGGAAGGCCAATATAATCTCGGCACGCTATTGTTGGCCGCCGGCAAAACGGAAGAAGCGATCCAACACTTCGAAGTCGCCTTGAAGGACAATCCCCGGTTTGCCAACGCCGAGAACAACCTTGGCAAAGCCTATCAAACCCTCGGCAAGTTGGACGAGGCGGCGGCGCATTTGACGGCCGCGACTCGTTTGAACCCGAACGACCCCGGAGTTTTCTACAATCTCGGCACCGTGCTGTTGGCGCAGTCAAAACTCGATCAAGCCGCCACGCAGTTTTCACATGCCATCGAGTTGATGCCGGACAACGCCGATGCCCAGGGGAACCTCGCCGTGACCTTGATGCGCCTCGGGCGTCCGGCAGAGGGCATCATTCATTTCGCGGAAAAAGTGCGCCTGAAACCAAATGACCTCGACGCGCGGCTCAATTACGGGCTCGCCCTGCTGGAACAGGACAAACCCGTGGAAGCCGCCGCGCAATTCACCGAAGCGCTGCGCATCCAGCCCGAATCCGCCCTGGCCCATTATCGCCTCGGCCTCGCGCTGGCGGCGCAACGCAAATCCCAGGATGCCATCGCGCAATGCCGCGAAGCGTTGCGGCTGCAGCCGGATTTTCCGGACGCGCGCGAGGCGTTGAAACTCTGGGGCGGCACGAATTGACATGCGCAAGAATATTACGTAATGATTTTCACGACTTAATTAATGAACGCAGTTCTGCGGACGGAAAATTTGCGGGTTGAATATCGCTCTCGCGACTTGAAGCAGCAAACCAAAGTCGCTCTGGCCGGCCTCGACCTCAGCGTCCAAACCGGGGAAGTCTTCGGCTTCCTCGGCCCGAATGGCGCCGGCAAAACCACCACCATGAACGTGCTGCTCGGCTACGTGAATGCCACCGCCGGCGCGGCCTTTCTCTTCGATGTCAACGTCCGCGAGCCGATTGCCCGCCAGCGCATCGGCTATCTGCCGGAGCTGACCTATTACTACAAATTTCTCACTGCCGAGGAATTGCTGCGGTTTTACGCGCGGATTTTTGAAATTCCGAAAAACGAAACCGAGACGCGCATCGACCGCCTGCTCAAACTGGTGGAATTGGAGCACGCCCGCAAACGGCCCATTCGCACCTACTCCAAAGGCATGCAGCAACGCGCCGGCATTGCCCAGGCCCTCATCAACAATCCCGATTTGCTCCTGCTCGATGAACCCACCAGCGGCCTGGATCCGCTCGGGCGCATGAAAGTGCGCGAAATCATTCAGCGCCTCAAGAACGAGGGCAAGACGGTTTTCTTTTCCTCCCACGAACTCGGCGAGGTGGAAACCATCTGCGATCGCGTGGGCATTCTGCATCAAGGCGAGTTGAAGGTGCAGGGCCGCGTCGATGACCTGGTCAAGGAACACCAGTGCAACCTGGAGCAGGTCTTCCTCAAGGTCGTCGGTTACCAGCCACAGGCGATATGAGACGAGAATTTTCCTTCCTCAGCCTATGAACAAAATTTTCGCTGTCGCCGGTGTGGTCATAAAGGAGCTGTATCGCCGGAAGGATTTCTACGTCCTCTTCATTCTCACCGTCCTCATTACCGGCCTGATGTGGCTCATGAATTTTTTCCACGATGAACAAATCATCCGGTTCATCAAGGAAATCTGCCTGCTCTTGATCTGGATTTCCTCGCTCGTCATCGCCGTCACCACCGCCGCGCGGCAAATTCCTTTCGAACGCGAAAGCCGCACCATTTTTCCGCTGCTCGCCAAACCCATCTCGCGTTGGCAGGTGATGATTGGGAAGTTTGTTGGCTGCTGGCTCGCCACCGGCGTGGCGCTGCTGGTGTTCTATATTTTCTTCGGCCTGGTCAGCGCCTCGCGCGAACACACCCTGCCGGTGGACGCCTATTTCCAGGCCTTCTGGCTGCACTGGCAAATGCTCGGCATCGTCATCGCCATGACCCTGCTGGGTTCGGTGGCGCTCAGCACGCCCGCGGCCAACATGACCATTGTATTCATCATCACCATCGGCATTCTCGCCATGGGCGGTTTTCTCCACAAACTGGCCGAGCACATGGCCGAGCCCTCCGCGTCGTTGCTCACCGCGATTTATTTCGTCATCCCGCACCTGGAACTGTTCAACATGCGCGAACTGATCATTCACGGGTGGACCGGCGCCGCCTTGCCGCGTTGGATCGATGTCCTCGGCGGCACCGTTTACGGCCTTGCCTATTCGGCCTTTTTCCTGATCACCGCCTGCCTGGTATTTCGGCGCAAGGCGTTGAATTAAACGATGCGCAAAGGCATCTTAATCCTGGTTTTGTTGCAGGTGATTTGTTTCAGCCTGGTCGCCTGGCTGCAACCCCGTTACGAAGCGCGGACCGGCGGCGCGCAGGCCTCGGGCAACGTCCTGGCCGACCTGCTCGGCGACGGCCGCAAAATGGTGGCGGATTATTGTTACGTGGAAGCCGATGTCTATTTCCACAGCGGCTATTATCCCTCCGTTTTTGACCAGGCGCGAAAACAGGAGGAAACCGATAGCGACGTCACCCATCCCGAAGAGGGGAATGGTCAGGAGGAGGCGGGATTCATGGGCAAACCTCTGGATTGGATCGAACGTTTCGGCCGCCATTTTGAGCCGCGCGTGCATACGCATCTGCAAGGCGATCAAATCCGCGAAATCCTTCCCTGGATGAAACTCTCGGCCGACCTCGACCCCAATCGGGTCCAGACTTACGTCGTCACCGCCTACTGGCTGCGAAGAAGATTGAACAAACCCGACGAAGCCGAGGATTTTCTCCGCTCGGGATTGAAAACCAACCCGCACTCCCCGGACTTGTTGTATGCACTGGGCCAGATCTATCTGGACAACCGCAAGGACTATCCGCATGCAAAAAATCTTTTCCTCGCCGCGCTGCGCTGCTGGCACGAAGTCGAAGAACCGAAGCCGATAAAAACTGAAACCGGTGAAGGCCAGCGCAACTCCTTTCTTCTCGAGCAAATCCTCGGCGCGTTGGCGCAGGAAGAGACGGACGCCGGCCATCTCGATCAGGCCCTCCAATACCTCGAACAGCTCAAAGCAAACGCCTCCGACCCCGCGGGAATCCAGCAGCAGATCGACACCTTAAAGGCCAAAATAAATGCCGGCAAGAAATAGTGGGCGCGCTCATCTTGCGGAGCGCCGACTTGTAGTCGGCTTACCGCCCGAAAACCGAATCCCGTCACATTAGTCAGGGCAGATTAGGAATCGCTGACCCGCAGTTAGAAACTAACCTACTCCCCATTTTCCCCCGACACCCTCCAACCGTCACCCGTATTCGTCAACGTGAGCGAAACAATATTTCGGTCGCCATCCATATAAACCGTAATAATCCGCTCGTTATCGGAAACCGTATCACGATCCACGATCCGGTAACCCGTCGCGTCGCTCATTTCCATCGGCCCGGCCTCGCCAAAACTTCCATCGCCGAGCTCGGCTTGCATTTCCTCCCGCAATTCCGGCGCCAGCGCGGCGAGATACGTGTCCTGGTCTCCTTCACTGATGGCCCACGTAGCGGATTCCACCGCGTCCTCCGGCGTATCGAAACCGGCGAAGGTCCACGAATCCCGCGGATAAATATCCTCCGCCGGCACATCCGGCGGCCCATTGCTCGCCATCATGTCGCGCGTCCGCGATAGCTCCGCGCGCACCCGTCGCAGTTCGCCCTGCAACGTCACGATGTCGTTCGTCCGCCGCCGCAGCGACTGAACTTCGTCCCGCAACTTGTCCAACTCGGCCAATTGTTCCTCCGAGATCGGCGCATTCGCCTGCGCCACGGAATTGGAGAGCCGGAAATTCTCGACCTCCAGGTCATTCAACTGCGTGAGCAAATGCCGCGACTCGTCCGCCTGTGCGAACAAACGCCGCTGCGCAGCCCGTTGCATTCCGCACAGCGCTGCGATAATCCCCAGCGCAGCCACCACCACCGCGCCCGTGAAAAATCTGCGTCCGCTCATGGCCAAATTTTAGGCAACACCGCACCCAATTCAAGCTTTGGGCAAATGAAGTTTTGCCTAGTCATTGGTCAGTAATTTTTTATCTTCGCCTAATGACGCGACGGCGTTGGATACTTCCTGTGGCCCTTGCTTTCCTTATCAAATCCCCCGAATCCCGGTAAATTCTATTTGCCTTGTCCCGCAAACCGGGAATTATTCCCGCATGTCCAAACTCCTCCTCTTCGTCATCGCCTGTTTCACCACCGGCGCCCTCCACGCCGCGCCGATTCGCGTCGTCGTCTGGGACGAACAATCCCCCGCCGCGAAAAAGGCCTACACCAATTCCATCGGCGACCACATCGCCAATTATTTAAGAACGCTCCCGGACGTTTCCGTTAAATCCGTCAGCCTCGCCGACCCGGACCAAGGCGTGTCCGATGATACCATCAGCAATTGCGACGTCCTCATCTGGTGGTCGCACGTGAAAAACAAACTCGTGCCCGACGACGCCGTGAAGAAAATCGTCGCCCGCGTGAAAGACGGCAGCCTCTCGCTCATCGCCCTGCACTCGGCGCTCACCTCCAAGGTGTTCATCGAGTCGATGAACGAGCGCACGCGCGAGGACGCCGCCAAAGTCATTCCGGCCGGCACGCAGACCGAATACATCCTGCCCAAAGCCTACAAAGACCCCCGGCCCACCGATCCCATCACACCGCGCGTGGAGATCGTCACGAATTGGCCCGCGCACGACCCCCTCGCGCTGGTTTATTTGCCCATTTGCGAAATCACCGGCTTCCGCGAAGGCGGCAACCCTTCGCACGTTACCACCCTGATGCCGGAACATCCGATTGCGCGCGATGTGCCAAAGGAATTCGATATCGCGCAAACCGAAGTTTACCTCGAACCATTCCACGTGCCGCATCCTGACGCCGTGATTTTCCACGAGAAGTATTCGACTGGCGAGGAGTTCCGGACTGGGATGCTCTGGTCGGTCGGCAAAGGCAAAGTGTTTTACTTCCGCCCCGAGCACGAAACCTTCGCCGGCTACGACAACCCGGCGGTTTTGAAAGTGATTGCCAACGCCGTCGAATGGATGGGCAAGTCGGTCCAATGATCCGGAGCGCGGAGCATCGCTCCGCGCAAAGTTCGCCAACCCGCGCCGCCACGATGGACCCCGCACAGAAAAGCCGATGATGAAAATATCGTCCTCGTCGTCGTCCCTCGTTCTCGCCCTTCGTCCCTCGTCCCTCGATTTGCCTTTATTTCGAAGTTGAGATCTGCGGTCGCTTGGATTTGACGGACACGGGTGAAGAGAGAAAAATCAAACAAGCAGGCCCCCGTGGCGACCCCAAAGGGGTCGAGGAAATTAGCCCGGGGTTGCCCGATTCCGAGAGGGCTACCCCGGGGAACTCGGCCATCCAACCCATCACTTTCGCGCGAAGCGCGGCGAGCGAAGCGAGTATCTCCCCTTCGCCGGGTCAATGACACGGAGCGCCGGGTACCAACTCGGCGCGAACAGAAATCTCTTCACGGACCGCCCGGCTTCGAAATTTTCCATTGGCCGCCGATTTTTTTGAAAGTCGTGTCCTCCGGACCATCGCCGACGTACTCGCCTGTCTTATCCTTGCGAGTCGAGTAGATCGACAGGACCACTTCGTCTTCCGATAACGTCTGCCGGTCCAGGACTCGAAATTCTCCCATGTCATTCGATTTCATTTCATCGGCAAAATTCCTGTTCGGCAATTTGTCCAATTCGGCCCGCATTTCAGGAGAAAAGGCCGCCATAAATGCAGCCTCGTCTCCGTGCGCCATCGCCCAGACAGTCGATTCGGCGGTGGCATCCGGACTGTCATAGCCACGAAAGCCCCACGAATCTCGCGGATGAATATCCTGCGGCAAAGCATCCTCCGGCCCCTTCTTTTTCGCGACCGCATTCGTCTGTGCCGGCTTTAAATCCGTCAAGGACGCCAACAATTTTTCATTTTGCTCGCGCAAAGAGGCGATTTCGTTCGCCTGCCCCCGCAGTTGCGTCACCTCACCGCGAAGTTTCAGCAACTCCGACATCTGTTCCTGCGTCAATGCATTGTCATCGGGAGAAGGTTGGGCCACTGGCAACGGCGACGGTTGTTCCATCTGCCCACGCAACGCTTCATTCTCGGCCCGAAGCTTCGTCAGCAATTCATGCTGCCAAATAAGCAGCGACGCCAGCCCGCAGAGCGCAATCAGCGAAGAGATGGTTTTAATCCTTTTCATTTAATGCGGCTGTGCTCCGTGGGAGCGCCGTCATTCCGTCGGCAAAACACTGCGGCGCAAAGCCTAGTGTTTAGCGCTCGCGCCCGCCAGTGGAATTTGTTTCAGTTCCGCATGCGCTTGTGGACGCTGCACCCGAAATATCTCGACGCCAAAGGCCTGGTCGCCCTCTGGCGCGAAGCCTTGCTGGCACAAAAAGTCCTGCGCGGCCAAACCAAAGGCTACCGGCATCATCCGCAACTCCACCGCTTTCGCGCCCACGCAAAACCCGCCGCCGCCATTGCGGCGTTTCTCAAAACGGTTCACGACGAATCCGTCCGCCGCGGCTATGAGTTTGATGTTTCCAAAATCGGACGCTGCCGCATCAAAATCCAATTGCCTGAAACCGACGGCCAATTGCTTTACGAGTGGACGCACCTGAAGCGGAAATTAAAAGCCCGCGCGCCGGAAGTTTTGGCGGCGCACAAAAAAATTCCATCGCCGGAAGCGCATCCGATTTTTAAAATCGTGAGCGGGAAAATTCAGGAATGGGAAATCGTGATCAAACCTTCTTCGTCAAAGCCACGCCGAGCTGCAAAAGCTTCCGCGCGTCCGCGTCCGATTTCGCCTCGGCGTAAATCCGCAAAATCGGTTCCGTCCCCGACCCGCGCAGCATGAGCCACGAAGTGTCCGCCGCCACGAACTTCACCCCGTCGTAGCTTTTCACCTCCGCGAGCGGCGAGCGCAGCAGCTTCGCCGGCGGATTATTTTTCAGGTAATCCATCAGCGCGCCGCGTTTTTCGAGCGGGAAATGCGCGTCGATTCTGGCGTAACGATGCGGCCCGAATTGCTTTTCCAAATTCGCAATCAACTTCGTCACCGGCAACCGCTCGGTCGCGAGCAACTCCAGCAGCATCAGTCCCGCGGCGATGCCATCGCGCTCCGGAATGTGGCCGGGAAAACCAATGCCGCCGCTTTCCTCCGCGCCCAGCAGCACGCCGCCTTTAAGCATTTCCGCGCAAATATATTTGAACCCCACGCCCGTTTCCGTCAGCTCCAGCCCGTAAGCCGCGCACATCTTGTCCATCATCGAAGTCGTCGTCAGCGCCTTCACCACCCGCCCGCGCCCCTTGCGATTCACGATCAAATGATGCAGCAGCAGGCAGATAATCTGGTGCGTCGACAAGGCATTGCCGCGCCCATCCATGCCGCCCACGCGGTCCGCGTCGCCGTCCGTCACGAGGCAAATATCGTGCGGATGTTTTTTCAGGTAAGCGCTGCTGGCGCCGTAATTTTTTTCAATCGGCTCGGGGTTGATGCCTCCAAAAAGCGGATCGTGCCTCCCATTCAGCGTCGTCACCCGGCAGGTCGTCCCCGCGAGCATTTGCTCGAAGCATCCCGCGCCCACCCCGAACAGCGCTTCGTGCGCAAAACGCAATTTCGATTTCGTAATCAGCTTGAAATCCACCAACCGCTTCAGCGCCGCGTAATGCGCCGGGCGCACGTCCTTGACCACAATCTGCTTCGCCGCGATCGCCTCGTTCAGATTTTTCGAGCGCACGGGATTGCGATCAATGTAACCTTCCACCGCCTGGCATTCCTCGGGACTGCTCGAACCCCCGTAATAGGATTTCAGTTTATACCCGTTGAAAATCGGCGGATTGTGGCTCGCCGTGATCATCACTCCGCCAATCGCGCCCAAAGCCTTGACCGCGAAAGAAACCGATGGCGTCGGCGTCGGCTCCGGCGTCAACACCACCTGAAAATCATTCCCCGCAAAAACCTCCGCGCTGATTTGCGCGAACCGATCGGAAAGAAAACGACGATCATAGCCAATGATGACCTTGTTTTCCGCCTTTCCACTTTCGCCTTCCGCCTTCCAATAATCCGCCGTCGCCTGTGTCACGCGCGCTACGTTGGCGAACGTGAAATCCTCCGCGATTACCGCGCGCCAGCCGTCCGTACCGAATTTGATCTGTGCCATGGATGAATTTGCTTTATTCGATGAGATCCGCCAGCGTCGGATCATTGGCCAGGACGATCTTCCGCATCTTTGTCACGGCCGCCTTCAAACTGCGCTGCCCAAAAAGCCCGGTGCCGCTCACGAACGTATCCGCGCCCGCCCGCGCGCACTCGCCGGCAGTCTGGAAATTGATCCCGCCATCGACCTCGATGCGATAATTCAATTTTCTTTCCGTGCGCCACGCCAGCGCCTGCTGCATTTTCGGCAGCGTTTCGTAAATAAATTCCTGCCCGCCAAAGCCCGGATTCACCGTCATGATCAGCAGGCTGTCGATTTTATCCAGGTGCGGCAGCACCGTGCTGATGGCCGTGGGCGGGTTGATCGCGAGCCCCGCTTTTTTGCCCAGCGACTTTATTTTCCACAGCAATTGTGTGACACGCTCCCCCAGTTCCACGTGCACGATCATCTGGTCCGCGCCGGCCTTGACAAACGGTTCGAACAAAACCTCCGGCTTCTCGCACATCAGGTGGACGTCAAAAAAAAGCTTCGAATAGGGGCGAATCGCCTTCACGAACGCCGGCCCGAAGGAAATATTCGGCACGAATTGGCCGTCCATGATATCGAGGTGCAGCCAATCCGCCCCCGATCGGCCCACCCGCCGCGCCTCACGGGCCGTGTGGCTGAAATCCGACGCCAGGAATGAAGGCGCAATAATCATGCGGAAGTTTCAAGTGTTCAGTTTCAAGTTTCAAGTAGGAAGTCGCCACCGACATGGACCTTGGACCTTAGCCTTTGGACTTTGGACTTTGGCCCTTGGACCGTGGACCGTGGACCTTCAACTCATCACTCATAACTCGTCACTCATCACTCCCCGCTTAACAACTCCTTCGCCTCCCCCAAATATTCCGCATCGATCTCAAATCCAATAAATTTCGCCACCCCGCATCTCTTCGCCGCAAGCGCCGAATGTCCAATCCCCAGAAACGGATCCATCACCACCAACCCCGCCTCGCCCCCGTGCAACCGGATGCATTGCTCCGCCAGCTCCACCGGAAACGTCGCCGGATGCGGACGCTGTTCCTCGCGACTGCGAATCGTCTTGTAAGGCACGAACCAATTATTCCCGCGACACCTTTTATCATGGCCGTTCGTGTGCCCCCAGCGCTTGATATTCGACTTGTCCGCATACGGCACCCCGATGCTCAAACGATCGACCGGCGTGTTCCCGGTCTTCGTGAGATGAAAAACATATTCATGACAATCCGTCACATACCGATGCGAACTGATGGGTTTGAAATGCCCCACCGAAATTAATTCGCCCGCCCGCGTTTCCACCGTGATGGATTTGATCCAGTGAAACGTATTTTGCAGCGTAAACAACTTGCACATTTCCAAAATCAATTGATGCGGCAGCAGTGGATTCGAAGGCGACCCGCCCACATTCAGGAAAAACGAACCCTTATCCTTGAGCACCCGCTGCACCTGCGCCGCCCATTCCATCGACCATTTCAGATAAGCATCACGCACCTGGTGATCATCGTATTTGCCGTATTTAATTCCGAGATTATAGGGCGGGGAAGTGACCACGACATCCACCGAATCCGGTGGCAGCGCCGCCATGCCTCGCACGCAATCGCCGCGGACCCATTTGAACTCCGTGCCGACGGCTTTTCTGGCGGTAATAAGTTGAACCATGTACGACCCGTACCACGATTCGCTCCCTCGTACAAGAGAAAATATTTTATATCATTCCTCGTAGGAGCCGGCGTAAGGAGGATCTGATTCAATACGAACGGCTGGGTCGAAAGCGGAAAAAATATCCCAGGGCAGCCGATGCCGTCCTGGGATAATTGACCAAAATTAACACTCAACCCGAATGGGCGAGACGGCTCGATACATCACCACAAACCATTTCGTCCCTCAAAACGGAGATGATCCGTTATTTATTCTGCTCTTTGTCAGCGCCAGGCTTGACCGAATCAACGTCCACATAATGGCAATTCTCTACGCTGTTTTTTGGTTGGCCGCTGACGGTTACTTGCACTCTTTTACCTGTTACCTTGTCGAGTTTAGCCTTTATTGAATCATTTGCAGGTTTGAGTCGCGTCTTCACCTCGCTGCCATTCGCCGTGTATATTAAGTTGTAGGTTGCACCGTCCATGCAAGTATCCACTTCGATTTTTTCCACCCTTCCGGTGAGAGTGACTTCTATATCTGGCTTATCACTTGCCGCCTGAGCATGCGTGTCCGCTATAGATACCATCCCGAAGGCAAGCAATCCGACCAATGTGGAGACAATAGTTTTCATGATAGACTTGTTTGGTTTTTTGGTTTTTGAACCGGGCAACGAGAGGAAGAAAAGAGCGTGCAATCGACAATTCATCCTTGAAGTGTGAATAAATATCCGCTGCCAACCCAATTCTTCCCGGCTTTTATTCATAAGACCCGGCCCTTTAGTGTGCCCATCCAGTGCAGCTTCGGTGGACGGCCACTTATAGAATCACGTGAGTATTAGGTCAATCCTTTTATAAATCAGGCAGTGTCGTTTTCAGTTCTCCGGGACCTAACAAGTATCGAGCCGCGATCTAATAAACTGTCCATTTCCACCCCTTTTTCCCCGCTTGTTAACCCCCAATCCTCTCTTTCTCAACCGTTTCCATTGAAAACATTACCGTAAGTTTTTCCTCACTTATAGAATGGTAATAAAACCTAAAAATCCCCGAGATCTCTAACTCCTATCTCCGAACTTCGATCTCCTATCTCCGAATTCCCCCTAACTTCGCTCATGAAAACCAGACTCGGAAAAATCGCCCAGCTCCCCAAACAAATCCGCGACGACCTTAATCAACGCCTCGAAAACGGCAAACAAAGTCCCGAGTTGCTCAAATGGCTGAACCATTTGCCGGAAACTAAAGAACTCCTGGCCCACCAATTCAACAGCCAGCCCATCACCAAATCCAACCTCTCGGATTGGCGCCACGGCGGTTATCAGGATTGGTTGCGCCTTCAGGCTCGCGAAGAGCGCATCGCGCGCGTGGCCGAATCCGGCGCTTCCCTCAAGCAACACGAAGGCCCCGGCGATCTCTTCGAAAATTTCGCCCGCATGGTCGTCGCCGAACTTGCCGATGACCTCGAATCCCTCGACGACGCAAAAGACCGCAACCAGCGCTGGCAACGTCTCCGCGAGCTTGCGCGCGAACTCGCCCGCCTGCAGAACGGCTACAATCGCAGCCGCTGGGCCGAACTCGCCTGGACCAAATGGAACGACCGCCACGGCGCCACCGTCCCATTTTAATCAGAACCCGAAACTCAAAACCCAAAACCTGAAACCGAAAATTCAGTCGTGCCGGATCGTGCCCAATCGTGCGGCACCGAAAATCGATTTTTGCACCACGCCCCCTGCGGCTGTGTTTGCCGCAAGTGCCATCCCCCGGAAGGCCCATATCCCTACTGGGAGGTCGAACGCGACGCCGCCCATCGAACCTGCGCCGGCCTCGTCCCCAAAGGCGATGGCCGTTCCTTTTACCTCCAGAACTGGAACTGCGATTGCACCTGCCAGCGATGCGATTCAAAAAACGGCCGGCCGGAAGCGGACGGCAATCGCAGGACCTCCATCTTTCGCACAATGCACAGCACCAAATGCCAGTGCGGGGGCTTCTGCGGAAAATGCCACGCGCCGGACTCCGGATATTCATTGGAGGAAGTTCTGCGAGACCATCAATTCGTCCAGCAGCACCAAACCAACATAGTGCGCCAGGAGAACGGCATCTCCATCGTCCTGAGATACAGCGGCTGCAATTGCCCCTGTAAGGAATGTAAACGAAAAGAAATTGAAACGCTGGCGCAGGACGAAAATCCACCGTCGACGAAACAGTTGACCCTCGCTGC
This sequence comes from Verrucomicrobiia bacterium, assembly GCA_035552155.1. GTDB lineage: Bacteria > Verrucomicrobiota > Verrucomicrobiia > Limisphaerales > DASXHY01 > DASXHY01. The sequence goes on from DASZLX010000021.1 coordinate 13,785, forward strand.
GTCTTAAAACATGCTCGCCATCACATGCCGCTCGCGCCAAAAATAATTTCCGACCTCGCCCAAATCGTCGGTTCGGAAAATGTTCTCACCCTGTCGGAAGACCTCATCCCGTATTCCTTCGATGGCACGGCGGCGCTCAAACAAATGCCCGGCTGCGTCGTCTTCGCATGCAACACGGACCACGTAACCCGCATCCTGAAGCTCGCGAATGACACCAAAACGCCCGTAGTCACGCGCGGTTCCGGAACTGGCCTGAGCGGCGGCAGTTTGCCGGTCGCCGACGGCATCGTGCTTTGCCTCGTCAAGATGGACAAAATTTTGGAGCTCGACCGCGCGAATCTTACCATGCTGGTTGAAACGGGTGTGACGACGCAATCGGTCTCGGATGCGGCGAACGCGGCCGGGTTGTTTTATCCGCCCGATCCCGGCTCGATGAAAATTTCCACCATCGGCGGCAACGTGGCGGAAAATTCCGGCGGCTTGCGCGGCCTCAAATACGGTGTCACGCGCAATTACGTCATGGGCCTCGAAGTCGTTCTGCCCCACGGCGAAATTTTATGGACCGGCAACAAGTGCGTGAAAGACGTGGCGGGTTATTCGCTTAAGGACCTCTTCATCGGCTCGGAAGGCACGCTGGGTGTCATTACCAAAGTGTTGCTCAAACTGATTCCGAAACCGGCCGCGAAAAAAACGCTCGTGGCCACGTTCGCGCAAATGGACCAGGCGGCGCAGGCGGTCTCGGACATCATCGCGGCGCAAATCATTCCCTGCACGCTGGAGTTTCTGGACCGCACCACCATTCATTCCGTCGAGGACTACGCGAAAATCGGGCTGCCGCTGGATTGCGAGGCCTTGCTATTGATGGAAACGGACGGCCACGCCGCCGCCGTGGCGGACGAGGCCGCGAAAATGGAAGTGCTCGCCCGCCAAAACGGCGCGTTGGAAATTCGCGTGGCGGCCGATGACACGGAGGCCACGAAATTGGCGATGGCCCGGCGCAGCGCATTCTCAGCGCTCGCGCGCGTGGCGCCGACGACCATTCTGGAAGACGCCACCGTGCCGCGCAGTGAACTCGCGAAGATGATTCGCTTCGTCGCGGCAGTCGCGAAGAAATATCAGTTGCGCATCGGCACCTTCGGCCACATGGGCGACGGGAATTTGCATCCCACCTTTTTGACCGATGAGCGGAACCGGGATGAAATGCATCGGGTGGAGGAAGCCTTCAAGGAAATTTTTGCGGAAGCAATTCGCCTGGGCGGCACCATCACCGGCGAACACGGAATTGGTGTCGCCAAAAAATCCTTTCTGCCGAAATTCGCCGGCGACGCCCAGATGCGCGTGATGAGGGAACTGAAAAGGTCGCTGGATCCGAACCGAATTCTGAATCCCGGAAAAATGTTCGACTGATCCGATTTACATATTCACTTATTTAACAATTTAACAAATTAAGATACGCTAATCTTATTCCAAAGCTTGACCCATAACTTTCCCGTGCCGCTTCCATTTCCGCGGGAAGCGATGTAATCTTTGCTTATGAACTCCGACAAAGGTCCTGCACCACTTGGCGAATCGAAGGAAGGCCGCGATTTTGAGAAGCTGGTGATGTGGGTGTCAGCGTTGAGCATCGCGGTGATGGCGGGGCTGCTGGCCTCCCTAAAGCAGGTCAACCCGGTGATTCAGGTTCGCTTTTCGGCTGCCAGCGTTGTCGCCTTTGTGGCCGGCGGAGTTTTGACGGCGCTGTATCTGCGATTTGTTCTGCGCGCCAAAAAGGGGAAGCGCGCGCCTCTCGTCATTGGCGCCGTGATTTTTTCGGTGATTACTTATTTTTTCATCGCCATCCGGGACACGGCCACGCAAAACCGTTCCGACGTCATGATCGGCACTTTTTTTGCCGTGCTCGTTCTCTCCTGCGTGGCGGTGGTATTATGGCGGCTGGGAAAGTTCCTCGAATCCGAACCGAAGGATGAGGATCCGGGAAAGGATGAATGGGTGTAAAAGAACAGTCCTGCTATTTCGCCGAAGCCCCGGCAATGCTCAACGTGATGGCAATATCCTCTGACACCTTGTCTTCCATCTGGCCGGGGTTGATGTTGAAATCGCCGCGTTTGATGCTGAAGTTGGAGCGAATCACCAGCAAATCCCCGTTCATTTTTGGCACGCGCTGGCTGAGCTTGTCTTTCAGAAAGGTCAGTTTCACGGGAACGGTCATGTCTTTGGCGACGCCCTTGCACGTGAACGTGCCGACCGCATCAGCGCTGGTCACATCGCCCTCCGTTTTCACATTCTTGAGTTCCTTTGCGTCAAAGCTGATTTCCGGATATTTGGCCACGTCCAGCCATTTGTCCCCGCGCATGTGGCCTTGCTGCATGGGATTCGGCAGGATGAGGGAATTGGCGGCCACCACGATTTTGCCCTTGGTCGCCGCGGGGTTTTCAGGGTCAAAAGCGACGGTCCCCCTGATGCCGCTGGCGCTGCCATTGATGGATTCCAGCGGCGCGTCCAATTTAAAGCCCGCATTGTTAATGCCTTTCGGGTCTTTGAAATCAAATGTCTCCGGCGCGGCGAAAACCGAAGTGGCGAGGCTGAGTCCGGCGATGAGGATCGTAAGTTGGATTTTCATGACAATGGCTTGTTCTTTTGCACGTTGGATGGTTGGGAAGAGCGTTTTGTTCGAAATAAAAATGAAGCTCCGCCCGCCACGATTCCAATTCCCATCGCGGCGGCCAGAAAATCGAGGCCCGGCACGAATTTTTTTTGATAGGTTATGCCCTCGATGCCCGTGACATCGTCGGTAATTTTGACGGGAACGAGGGTTTTCGTCCAACCCCGGTTCGCGCCTTTGGCCGCCCAATATATTGGCGCGCCGAGAATGACGATGGCAGCAAGGAGGCGCAAGGCGGTTTTCACAAGATGACAATTTTGAACGGCCATTCGACCGGCACTCGCAGAGTGCCGCTACAAAATCTTGCCGGATTGCATCGCGGCGAAGCGGGCGGCGCCGATGAGGGCGGTTTTGTCGTTCATGATGACATGCACGGGCATGGCGGCCAGGAGGTCTTTCATCCGGCCTTCGCCGACGAATGCTTTCATAAAACGTCCATCGCTCAGCTTGGCAATGATTTTCGGGGCAATGCCGCCGCCGACATAAACGCCCCCGGTGGCGAGCACTTTGAGCGCGAGGTTCGCCGCTTCCGCGCCATAATAATCCACGAACATATCGAGGGCCTGAGCGCAAATGTCGCTTTTGTTTTCCAGGGCGGCGCGGGTGATGACTTTCGGCGGATCCTCGCTGCCCAACTCGGCGGCCAGCCACGCGGGTTCGCCATTGCCTTTTCTTTGCCGCAGGAATTCGTAGATGTGATACAGGCTGGGACCGGCAAGTACCGCCTCCCAATCGACCTGGGCAAAGCGTTTGCGCAAATAGACGAGCAATTCAATGTCCAAGTCCGTGCGCGGCGCGAAATCCGAATGACCGCCTTCCGAAGCGACCGGGAGATGGCGGTTACCGTCCCAGAAAAGACCGGCCTCGCCCAGTCCAGTGCCGGCGGAAATGATGGCCGCGTTCCCCACGGCGCCTTCCTCACCCTCGTTGAGAGTCACAAAATCCTTCGCGGAAAGACCGCGGACTCCGTGCGCGTTGGCTTCGAGGTCGTTAATGATCCAAACGTCTTTGAGATGCAGCGATTGTTTGAGTTCCTTCTCCGTGACGATCCAGGGAAGGTTGGTGGGGGACACGCGGCCCTTTTTCACAGGCCCCGCAATGCCAAAGCAGGCGTAATCGGCCTTGAGTTTGCGTTCGCTCAAAAATTGCTGTGCGATGGCTTCGAGACTGGTGTAATCGCGGCTGGGATAGGAGGCGAAGTTTTCGGGCATAAGTCGGAGACCTTCGCCGAAGAATGCCAGGTTCACTTTCGTGCCGCCGATGTCGCCTGCGAGTATCATGGCGGCGAGAATGACAAGGGGGATTTTTTACAGCAAGAAATTATGCGCGCAAGGTGCGACTCACACGCCAACACTCCAGACGGGGAAACTTTGTCAGTTTCCATTGGTTACATCGGTTCTGAAATGAGTCGGCTATTTGTAATAATTCCACTCGGCGCTCCGGGGTGCTTCGGCCGAGGGTTTGTCCACAACGGTGTGACCCTGAGCCCGTGCTCCCGAGCCACCTTCGTGTCGGATGATCAAATAGAAGATGGCGACACCGGCAATGGCCATCGCGATGACTGGAATGAGCCAGAATTCCATTCCCATAGATTTTTCCTCCGATCTATTGGTTTAAATGCGGTTTATTGCTGTGCTGTACCAAAATGTACTCCAAAAATGAGAAAAGTGCGAATAAATATTGTCCCCCGGGACAAGTGGCGTGGAGAAGGCGTAGCACAGAGAACAGCGCACCGGCCCAGTGTCCAGCCGCGCCCTTCCTCGGACGGATAGTTTTTTCCATTGACCAACTGTTGCGCGTGAATACCTTAACGCGCGCGGTTGCCAGCGTAGCTCAGTTGGTTAGAGCGTGGGACTCATAAGCCCGAGGTCACTGGTTCGACTCCAGTCGCTGGCACCAGTCTTCCCTCTCCGGAGTTAACGGAGAGCGAAGACTGCCGCGCCGCAGAGAAACAAAGGCCCCCAAATCTGCCATTTGCCCGAGCTTCGACCCGGCAGCCCAAATAAACTTTCAAGCGCTTCCGGCAACAGATTTTTTTAGGAAAAGCAAAAAAGGGTTAGCATTCCTCAATAGGTTCTGTTATCAATGATAGTGTCCGGTGATAATACGTTTCTTCAGCGCGGTTCTCCACCGCCACCTCCTTGGCGTTTGTCACCGGACGCTTTTAAATGCGATTGACGATTCTCGTTTACGAGGAGCAGCCCGTTTTCACACGCGAGACAAAGAAGACGCTTTTGCTTAAATTCTCGCGGCTTGAACAGTAGCTTATTGAGGAGCTTCGCCGACGGTGTGACGGATGACGCTGAGCATTTCTTCCTGGTCAATTGGCTTTTGGAAAAAGGCCACCGCGCCGGCGGCCAGGGCTTTTTCCCGGAACCGGGCGGATTCGCCGCTGGTGATGAATATGATTGGCGTGTCCCGGACTTCATCAATGCGACGCAGCCAATCGAGAATGAGAAATCCGTCCCAGGGAATGCCGCCGCCGTGGCCTACGTCCGGCGGGAAATTGATGTCCAAAATGATAAGGTCCGGCCTTTCCCGGCGGACACAACTGACCGCCGTGGAGCCATCCATGGCCGTGCGGACTTCGTAGCCGTTAGACTTAAGTTTTATCGAAAGCGCTTTGAGGATGACGACGTTATCGTCGGCGACCAGGATTTTAGGAATGTGCGGCCCCTTGGGCTCGGCTGCGGGCTCCGGCGTCAGCGAGAGCAGGGCGCCGGGCGGCAGTTCGGGAGGCGACGGCCGATACAAGGAGTTCACGCTCAAGGTTTAGACTGCTGCGCCCGAATCTGCAAACACGGGTTGACCCGAACCAAGGCCGGATTTCTTCGGACAGTTTCCACCGGGGTGAAATGAAAAAACGTTCAGAAAAGCGTGCGTCCGGTGGCCATGACTCTCTGCGGGCGGAGGCAAAGTTTGGTATTGGTCACCAGTATTGTTAATAACTTGACCTTCTTTGGCAAAGGCTCTTAATCTCTCGCTCGTTAGGCAACATTTCATGTTTGCACAAGTTAAAAGCCTGTTTTCCAATGACATTGGGATAGACCTTGGGACAGCCAATTCCCTCG
>DASZLX010000022.1:0-70821 GCA_035552155.1 Verrucomicrobiia bacterium
ACGGTAGAAAAGTTGTTGTTTACCATTCGGCAGGTCACTTGATACCTCCATCCATTTGTCCGAGCGAAATCCTGAGATTCCGAAGGAACAGGCATTTGATATCCGATTCCTCCTGAAGCTGTAGAATAGTCCTGAACCTCCCATGCATTGAGCCCCCCGTCATCCGTCATCGAACTCAGCGTCAGATTTACATTTGTGCTTGGCAGATATTGCCAGTAGTTACCCGCCGCCGAGGCCGGATCGGGCGGCCCGGAAGGTTGAGAAGCCGGCGTTCCGGCATCATAGCTCACACAAGTAACCAGCGCAGGTGCGGTTACAGACACTTGAGTGCCGGGAGCGATTATATTGGTGCTCGTACCGCTGGAGCCTGAAATGTTGCTAATATGAAGCACATAATTACTTCCGGGAACCTGGGGGCTAGTGACTATTTCCACAGTTGTAGCACTCGTCCGATAAACGTTGCTGATGACAAGCGCGTTATTCTGAAAATTATAGCTTCCAGCATCGATCGCCGAATCAGTCACCGGTTGATTGTAAGCCACCCGCACGTGTTGCAAGGTCAGCAGCGACTGCGAGCTTTGGACACCGACTTGTGCAAATAAAACTGTTAACGTAGCAACTGCCGTGTTTGCAAAGCCGGCGCCATTCGTCGCCGACAAAAAATAGTCACCGGCATCATCAAAAGTCACCGAGGGCAATGTGAGGGTCGCCTGGTTGGCGCCCGCAATGGGTGCACCATCCTTATACCATTGATAGGCGAACGGACTGTTCGTAAAAGCGCCCGTTAAACTAACCGCGCCTCCAAGCACGTTCGTTTGGGAGACGGGATCTTGAATTACAACCAACGGAGGGATCGCGGGGGGTGGTTGACGAGAAGCAAAAAGCGACTGAATGTCCGCGCCAGAAAGAGCATTGTCGAATATTCTAACGTCGTCGAGAGGTCCGACAAAAAAACTTGAAGCGGCAGTTCCTGAGGTAGTGGCTCCCATGACGGCAACTGTTCCATTGATATTAAACGCCGTATCATTCGTGGACGCGACCAGAACGCCATCGACATATATGCGCATGGCGTTGCCGGATTCGCGAACGAAGGAGAACATATGAAAAGTATTGTCAGCAGTAATTTTGTTCGTCGAATTGACACTATCCGCGGTGGCACCTTTATCAATCGTGAAATTTACTGCATTGGCAGGAGACCCGTTATTGGCCGAAATCCGGGCGAAAACTGCGCCTGGATTTCCGGAGGTCGTGTTTTGGAGGTGAAAAAACGCGGTGGTCACGCTGGCCAGGTCACGACGCCCCCACAAATTGATGCTGAATGAATTGGTGCCAAACTGAAATACCGAGGGAGGAAGAGATAGGTATACATTATTCGTAAAATTCAAAGCATTCCCAATAACGCCAGAAATACTTCGCGCGTCGAACGTGGTACCCATTAAGGTGGCATTTTGCCCGCCATAGCTGTCGTGGGCCGTAGTGCCGCTTGTCTCGTCCAAATTGTAGTAATGTGTTAAAGCGGCGTTTGCTATCCGTAGCGGGTTCAAGCACGCAACCATCGCCAATGATAACAGAAATCGCATTCCTGCGAGGGCACGCATTCCAGATGTATGTTTAATTTTTGCCATGGAGGACGGGGGTTGTCTGTTTTTTAAATTGCTTTTTAATGTGACCGGTCAAATGAATATGCGTCTGTCCATCGCGTGATTATTGGCGGTTTAAATTGCATTTGTATGAAAGCGGCATGTCCGTCGGCGAATGTCATGTTCCATCGCGGATCGGGATACTTACTGTGGCGATATTCCTCTGGAGCGGCGTTTATGCCATCCCAGGCGATGCGGTAGGCGGCTAATTCAGTCATTATTACCATGCGGGAGGGATATTTTAAGTCTCGCCCCTGTACGCATTGCTGCGGGGAAATAGTCAAACTGTTTTTATCGCCAGCAACATCGCAATTTCCCGCATACGATGATCCGCTTGTAAGATAATAGTTTGACGCTATGTTCATTTCCGCAGGACATAGGGCCATAGGCACGGGACTTTCCGGACTAAATGTTCCCAGATAACTATTCAAATATCGCTGTGTCGCATCCAAAATATAATAGGCACTTCCGGGAGAGCCGGCGCGAATGCCCAGCCACGCTCCCTGGGTCCCCTGCCAAGTGCCGTTGACAAATCGCCCCGGCGGCGGAAACCGGTCATCATAATCATCGCGATACATAATCGAAGCCATGCCGACCTGCCTTAAATTGCTCACGCATTTTACTTGGTATGCCCTTTGTTTGGCCGTGGCGAGCGCAGGCAGGAGCATGGCGGCGAGAATGGCGATGATCGCAATCACCACCAGGAGTTCGATGAGCGTGAAGCCGAGGGTTCCAAGTTGCCTTCTAAAACTGGGGCGCGTTTTAGTCATATTAACGAAATTCTCTTATTTTGGGCTGCTGCCACTATCGTACGGCACGACACGACTTTCAATGGAAATGAACCTCTACTATTTATGAAGAGGTTTTCGGCTTGTGAGGAGAGGAGTTTTTAAAGGCGCGAATTGCTATTATTTGCGAATACGTCGCAGCCTGCGGAAAATTAAACCAGAACCGCAACCAGGCCTATGAGAGGGACTCGCCGCTCACAAAATCAGGCATCTGAAAATGTTGTGAGGATTCCACCACTCCTGCATGCACCATCTTCAGCACCAATCTCGAGATTCGCTTGGCGAAAACAGTTGGATTGCACGAATAGTGGGCCACAGAAGGCACCATATGCATCAAAGACAGTTCGTCATCCCGGGAAATCACAGAAGTATCGGCCGGCACGGAAATGCCGCGGCTAATGAGATAGCTGATTGTCGTTAGCGCATGCAGCGGGCGCCCCACCAGGAAGGCCGTTGGACGATCGGATTGTTTGATACATTGGTCCAGCTTGGAACAGATTTCTTTGCTGGCGGTCGCGTAGCGGATGACTTTTCCCTCGATCGCCCTGCCTCCTGCCTGAAGGCCCTCCAAAAAACCCTCTTCGCTCAGCTTATCTCCGGCAAGGTCCAGATTTGGAGACAGGAAAACAATCCGCCGATGTCCCCTGGCCAAAAACAGACCGGCCGCATGGCGAGCGACCGCACGGTGATCAATATCCACAGCCGGAAGAAAGATTTGCGGCTGACGTGAACCGATGACGACGCAGGGCAGCCCCCGATCCGAAAACCATTTCTGCATTGAGGCGGTGGACAAATATAGGATCCATCCGATGGGCCGCAATTGTCTCGCGCACGCCTCCAAGGCGGCGTCGGGTTGACGATTGTAAAGAGCCGGGCCGCTGTGCACCTCCAGTTGATAGCCCGCGTTTGCCAATTGCTCACGCAAACTATCCATCCAGAACACTACAAGCCCTTGCAAAAGATGGAGCGGCTGTGGTGTTAGTAGTACCACGCGTCTCGCGACTACAGATCGAATCGGTCCTTGCTTTGAAATAATCGCGTGCCGCTTCCCTGGGCTGGACTTGATTACTCGCCCACGTCGAAGCTGCTCCAGAGCGATTCTGAGCGTGCCGAGGCCAATGCCCAAGCGGGTGCTAAGTTCTCGCTCCCCCGGCAAATAAGTTTTCCATTCACCCAATTGGATTCCTTCCTTCAAAATTGCGGCAGCTTGGGCGGACAAAGTATTGCGTTGAGGCAGGCGGTGCATTGTGCAGTCACGGTTATCCGGCTCGAGATGTTGCATTTTACCTGCCGTTTGCAACTGAATCAAGTTTCCCCATGCAAGTTGTTCATAGTGACTTCCGGCATGTTGACTCGGGATAAAGGGTACCGGGGCTGAAAACTGGACCGAGGGATCTAGCAATACGTTGACTCAAATTTGTGGTTACCCAAACAACGAACAGGAGTTTGCCCGGCAGACGGGAATATCTTCTCAAATCCACGCTCGCTATTTTTGATTCTGCGCCGCTCTGCTTGTATTCGGCGATGCCGGCCAACTCATATTTTGAAGGAATCGACGAAGCTGTTTATCGCCGCGCCATTGAGCGGATCGTTGACGACAAACCCGCCAGAACCACCGCTCGGAATAGAAAGCGTGATTCCGCCACCATTGTTGATTCCACTATTCAATCCGAGATTCGCAGCCTGGAAGCGCATTTTAGCTTCGTTCACTCTATACGAAGCAGCGATTGTCACCCAAAGACTTTATTTTGAATCCGGTTTTATTGTCTCGGTCGGAGGAACCACCTGCAGTATCACCACGGCACTGCTGCATCCCCAGGAAGATTGCGGACCGTCCAGAGTCGGTTGCGGCCAGTGACACCACGAAAGATTATCCGACGAACGACGGGCTTTCCATGCGGCATCCGCATTTTTCTGAAGCCAGGGTTCGAAGGCGGCTTGTTCGCCTCGGTCCTTCACAAATCGCGCAATCCAGCGGGCGCCGATGCCGTTGAAACCGCCGCTGTCGCCGTTCTCATCGCCGGGAGGAAAATATCCATCGCGACACAGCTGATTCATCGTGTAGAGCGCGGCGAGTCTGGCTTCGTTGGTAAAACCCAGAAAGTTCGCGGCGCCCACGAAAGTGCCCTCGTTGTAAGTAAGAGCAAAGCGTCCCACACGCCCATTTTCACGAATATGATCAAAAACCTGACCCGTGGCGGCATCGAACAGATGGCTGCGTTCCCAGAGAAACAGGTTGGTAGCCACCGTGAAATATTCGGCTTTGCCCGTGCACTTACCCAACAAAAAAGCCGCTATGGAGGCGGGGCCGTTGACGCAGGCATTCTTGGACCGCACTCCCACCTTCCACCAAAGACCGCCGCCCAAGTTAGTCGAGGCCGCCCGCGCATAGCACAGGTCAAAGTTTGTTTGTGCCACGGAGAGAAATTCCGGATCGCCGGTAAGCAAATGCGCCCGGGCCAAAGCGATGACGCTCCACATGATATCGTCATTGTAGGGATTGCGCTCCCATGTCCGGCCGTGTTCGGCAATGAATCCGTGAAACAGGTTGGTGAACATAACCAACCGTTGCGGATTGGCAGCGTGTTCGTAAGCATCGAGCACCATCTCCATCTGTTCTGCTTCCGTCCAAAAATCCGCAGGCTCGTTTCCCTGGTCATTTTTTCGGTAAAAAGCTCCCGCTGCTCTGGTTCGATAAAACGCCTGGCTGTGCGCGTCGAACAGCGTGTCGGCATCGGCGGAGGTGAAAGCCCGGGTTTGAATCACCGAGCAACAAAAGGCGATGGCCAAGACGGCGCACCAGAAGACTTCGATGCGCCGGCACAAACAGTCTCTTCGCTTTTTATTTTTGAATCTGGGACTAATAAATGGTGAAAAATTTTCCCTAACTCAACTAATGCGTGAGTTCGCCCGTTATCTCTGCGCCTTCATCATGACATGTTCATCCGTGATGGGTTGCAACTCCGCAATCGTCGCATAAGCATGGCCATTTTGTTCGTTTAATGCGACAAATTTCAGGTAACGCGCCTTCACCGGCCTCGCAAAACGTATTGTTTCCACATTCGCATCACGATCAAATGTTCCCTTGGCAACTGTAGAGTTCCACGCCTGCCCGTCAAGACTGAGGTAAACCTCGTCATTTTTGACATGGCCGTTATCGCCAATCATAAAACAAAAATGACGCGCAGTCCCCAATCAGTTAGCGGACACCGCCGCGACCGGATCGAAGCGAAGATAAATTGAGCCTTGATACGGCGCATTCACCAGTGGCGTGGTTGATTGCGGACCGAGCTGAGCGGCACGGTGAAATTTGGTTCCAATGGGCGGAATGTCGCGCACCGCAGCCAAATTTCCGGAAGGAAACGCAATCTTTGTGCGGCCGGACAATTTCGCTGGCGGAAACCGCGGCGTGCCCACACGCACAAAAGTTTTCCCGTCCGGAATCATCATGGTAAGGACGCCTTCGGTCGTCGCCAATTTGAGCCAGTGGACATTGGCGAAATAGCCGGCGAATTCGGGGTAGACCCAATCCTCATAACCGGTCTCGGTCGTATTGTAAGCAGTCTCCCAAACCCCCAGAGTTCCGCCTTTTAAGCGATTGCGCCAGACACGGTAGGGACCATCGCCCAGCCATGTTTTCTTGAGCATTTTCTCTTCGGGAAAATCAAACGCCACCCCGAGAACGTTGGTCTGCACGCTGGGATCCACGGAGTAATCCAGTTTTAGCCAGCCCGAATTCAACAGCGTCCACCTGGCCTCTGAAATCGGAGCGCTGGTCAGAGAGAAATTTTTGTCGTTCACTTTGACGCTCAGCAATTGGCCGGTGGTTGGATCGACATGGACTTCCGTGTCGCCGCTTTTCAAAACCGATTCACCGTCCACCACGGCCGGGGTGACGGGCGATCCGGCGGGCGTAAAATTATTCTGTGAACGCAAGGGGTAAACCCACGTCCACAATTCATGACCGGCGGCGTCCTTCACCGTGACCGCCAGCGCGTCGGCATTCTTCCAACCGCGCGGCAGATTCAATTTCAAAACCCCGGCTTTTTTTGGGCCCACCCTGGGACTGACGCTTTGTCCGCTGGCAATCACCTCGAACCCGGTCCAATCGCCAAAATTCCGCAATTGCCAGGTGAACCGGCATTGGGAGAGGCTCGTGAAATCGAAACGGTTTTCCACCGGCAATGTGCCGTTGAAATTGGCCGGCAATGCCTCGGGTAATTGCACCGGCGACCAGATTTGTTTGATGGTATAATAGCTGGCTTCCTTTTGCCGAAACGGTCCCACTATGCCATCCGGCGCCCAATTGCCTTTCACATCGATGACATTGTTTGAATCGCCACGCTGCACACCCTCATCCGCGAACACCCAGAGGAATCCGCCCATCGCAACTTTGCTGCCGCTCATGGCTTTCCAATAATCGTCCAGGCCCGCTCCCAGCCCTCCGTCATAGAGGCCATGAAGAAATTCCGTCATCAAATAATCCGATTTGCCGCCCAGCGCCTTTAGCAGCGAACTATAATCCGGATAATGGCTGTCGGTAATATCGCCGAACTTCGCCCACGGATGATTGACCACGCGATGCTGCGGGTCCAGTTGCGTGAAGTCAGCGTCGAGATTGGTATTCCAACCGCCCTCGTTGCCGTTGTCCCAAATGATAATGCTGGGATGGTTTACATCCCGGGAGATCATTTCTTTGACGTGTTCGCGGCCCACGTCGGTATCATATTTGTGTTGCCAGCCGGTAAGTTCGTCGAGGACGTAAAGGCCTTTTTCATCGCACAAATCGAGAAACTCTTCGTCGGGCGGATAATGCGACATGCGCACGGCATTCATATTCATGTCCCGAATCAAATCGATGTCCAGGACATCAATCCGATCCGACGAGGAACGTCCCAGGGTAGGCCAGGCGACGTGATGACAGACTCCGCGTAACAAGATGTGTTGGCCGTTGACAAACAGACCTTCTCCCGGCCGCACTTCGATCGTGCGGAATCCGAACCGCTGTTTGAACTCGTGCAACACCTCGGCGCCTTGTTTAAGCTGCACGACGGCGGTATAAAGTACGGGCGTCTCCGCGGTCCATAATGCCGGAGCCGCCACCTTCGTCACGACGCGGCCCGCAGTCACGGGGACGGAAACGGGTTTCCCCACCATTCTTCCCCGGGCATCTTGAAGCGTGACCTTAACGGTGTCCGCATTTCCCTGGCCGCCGAGATAGTAGTCCAGCGCAAACGTGCCGTCGGCCCGCGCATCAATGGCGACGCGCTTCAGGAACTGCGCCGGTTCGGCCTGCAACCATACGGGCCGGAAAATCCCGCCGAAGACCCAGAAGTCGGCATTGCGTTCGGCGTTATTGACCGAGGCATTGGAGGATTTGTCGTCCACGGACACCTCCAGCAAATTTTCCTGGCCGTATTTAACCAAGCCGGTGATGTCGTATTTAAACCGGTAAAAAGCGCCTTGATGAACTGGCCCCGTCGGCAGACCGTTGATCTTAACCGCGGCATCGGCCATCACGCCATCAAAGACGATAAAGACCCGCTTGCCACTCCATTCGGCAGGAACGTTGAACTGATGGCGGTAATCCCCGCGGATGGAGGTATAGTTTTTATCCTCGTGGCCATAACGAAACTTGCCAAACCCTTGTAACTCCCAGCACGAAGGCACTTCAATATTGGTCCAGCAGCCGCTGCCCCGACCGTCGGAACAGAAAAAATCCCACGGCACCGTGTGCTCCCCATCGGTGCCGGAAAGATACTGACGGATGGTTTCCTGCGCCGAGACCGGAATGGCGGCGTTCGCAACGCTGAGAAAACCAACCGCGAACAAAATGCGTCGGGCCCGGGTAAAATAATTTGTCATGCTGCTGATTCGGGATTGAAAAGTTATAAGCGCAAACCAGATTGCACCCTGTCCACGCCGTTTCATACTTGAATTTGAAGCCCACATATATCTTTCGCCAAATTTTTTATTGCACCAAGGAATTGATTCCACTGCCCAACAACCCGCCCTGGTCCACCAGCCGACGGTGATGGGTTGCTCGGGGGTTTGCATGGTTGCCCAGTATAACCGGCCATAATAGCCGGCAAATTCCGGATAAACCCAGGCCATATACAAAAGGATGCAATCGAAACGATTGCTTCATGGAAGCCGTTGGCATGTTGACGCTTTCATTCGGGAAAAAACTCCTTAATTTGTCGCCAGCGTCTTTCGAATGAAAAAAACTTTCCTGGAACGCATTGGCGTATGCAGTTGGTCGTTGCGGCCCGCGACACCCACGGACCTTGTCGTCGAACTTAAAGCCGCGGGCATCTCCAGAGTTCAACTGGCATTGGATCCGCTTCGGGAATCACGTTCACTCATCGAGGAAACCGAAACTCTATTCAGGCAAAACGGCATTCACATCGTCTCAGGGATGTTCGGAACCGCCGGTGAGGATTATTCCACACTGGAAACAATTCGCGCCACTGGAGGAATCGCGCCGGACAGCACCTGGTCCGAGAATTTGGCGCGCATTCACGCAAATGCGCTCATCGCCAGCGAGCTTTGCCTTTCACTCGTAACCTTTCACGCGGGGTTTCTACCAGACGACCCGGCGGACCCGAATTTTGCGAAGATGCTGAAGCGGGTGACACAAGTTGCCGAAATCTTTGGCGCGCGAAATATTTCCGTGGCTCTCGAAACCGGGCAGGAAACCGCGCTGAATCTTGCCGTCTTTCTGAGGAAACTCAATTGCCGGAACCTCGGTGTTAATTTCGACCCCGCCAATATCATTCTCTATGATAAGGGCGATCCGATCGAAGCGCTTCGCACTCTTCGGCCATGGCTGCGCCAGGCGCACATCAAGGACGCCAAACGCACGACCGCCCCCGGTACCTGGGGCGTTGAAGTGGTTGCAGGCGAGGGCGAAGTCGATTGGCCGAAATTCTTTTCTGTTCTTCGCGAAACACAGTTCGCCGGAGACTTCGTCATTGAACGTGAAGCGGGCGAACAACGGCTCCTGGATGTTTGCGCGGCGCGGGATTTGTTGCTTCAATTGAACTGCGTTCCCTGATTATGCCCGCGCTCACGAAAACCATTCCCCGAAAGGTCAACGTGGCTGTGGTGGGCCTCGGATTCATGGGCCGAACACATTTGCGGGTTTACCTCGAAAATCCCCAGGCTCAGGTCGTCGCGGTTTGCGGCCTCAATCGCGTTCCTGTGAACGGCGTTTTGGCCGGTATCGAAGGCAATGTTAAAAAAACCGACGACATCGTTCTGAGACCCGGCGTAAAAGTTTTTCGAAGCTTCGAACGACTCCTGGCCGAGCCGGACATTGATCTGGTGGATTTGTGCACGCCGACGGCGTTGCATCCCGCACAGGCCATTGCCGCATTGAAAGCGGGCAAACATGTCCTTTGCGAAAAGCCGCTCGCCCTCACTTCCCGCGCCGCGGTCGAGGTCTTGAAATCCGCCGAGTCTGCGCCGGGCTTTCTCATGCCGGCAATGTGCATGAGATTCTGGCCGGGCTGGAGCTGGCTAAAACGGATAGTGGCCGAAAAAATTTACGGAGAGATTCTCGCCGCGCGCTTTTGTCGTTTTTCGGAGATGCCCGCATGGACCCAGGCAAACACTTTTTCTGACGCCAGCGCTTCCGGGGGCGCTTTGTTCGATTTTCATATCCACGACACAGATTTTATCCACTATCTTTTCGGCAGGCCTGCGGGTGTTTTTTCCACGGGGGTTATCGACAAAGCGAGCCGTATTGATCACGTCACGACGCAATACCATTATCCGCACGGGCCCGCAGTCCACGCCGAAGCGAGTTGGTTGCGCGCGCAAGGGTTCAATATGGCCTACACGCTGCACTGCGAGAAAGCGACTGTGGATTTCGACATGGCGCGCGGCGTTGCGGCGCTGACAGTTCTCGAACGCGGCCATTCGCCGCAAACAATTCAGTTGGAACTATCGGATGGCTATACGGAGGAGATTCGGTATTTCGTCGATTGTATCGGCAAGAATTCACCGCCAGAAACCGTGACCGTGCGGGACGCCCTGACAGCGTTGGAAATATGCGAAGCGGAGGAAAAATCCATTCGCAACAACTGTTATATAAAAATTTAAACAACGAAGTTTATCCATGAACAAATCGCCCCGCTTCAAATTGTTCATCATGATGGTGCTGGAATTTTTCATCTGGGGAGCGTGGCTGCCCTTGATTTTCGGCTACCTGCCCAGCCTGCATTTCACGCCGGCCGAACAGGCATGGATACTCAACGCATTCCCGATTGCGGCGATTTTCGGGATGTTCTTCAGCAACCAATTCGCCGATCGCCGCTTTTCCGCCGAAAAATTTCTGGCCTTCAGCCACTTTGTCGGCGGGCTTGCCATGCTCGGCCTCGCATTCACCCGAAGTTTCTGGCCATTTTTCATCCTGATGCTCCTTCATTGCCTGCTGTATGTGCCCACGATTTCAATCACGAATTCCATCGCGTTCGCCCATATGAAGGACCCACAAAAAGAGTTCGGAGCGGTACGAATGGGCGGCACGATCGGCTGGGTTCTTGCCGCGTGGCCATTCACATTTATTTTGGTCGATTGGGACAAGGTCCAGGCTGCGAACGTGCACGGCGTCATCAAAACATTGGGCGTGATTCTCAGTTCCGGCCTGACGGGAGAATCTCTGAAATCGGCGACCGTCTGGACCTACAAAGTCGCAGGCCTCGCCTCGCTCGCTCTTGCCGGGTTCAGCTTTTTCCTTCCCCACACGCCACCTAAAAAAAGCGGCGCGACCGGCTATCAAAAACTCGCCTGGCTGGAAGCCGCCAAATTGCTCAAGCAACCTTTCGTTCTGGTGCTTTGGCTGGTGACTTTGGCGGACTCCTTTTCCCACAATTGTTATTTCAATTGGACCGCCTCGTTTCTAGGCGCGACGCCGGGATCAGGCGGCGTTGGAATTCCCGGCAATTGGATTATGCCGGTGATGAGTGTGGGACAAATCGCGGAAATCCTCGCGATGTTTATTCTCGGGGCAACGCTCAAAAAACTGGGGTGGCGGGCGACGTTACTCGCGGGAATCCTCGGCCAGGTTGGTCGATTTGCAGTCTATGCCTTTTTCCCGCAGCCCGCGTCATTGATTATTCTCATCCAACTGCTTCATGGTGTTTGCTACGCATTCTTCTTCGCCACGGTCTATATCTTTGTCGATGCTCACTTTCCCAAAGATGCGCGAGCGAGCGCGCAAGGGCTGTTTAACGTGATGATTCTCGGAGTTGGCGCGTTGCTGGCAAACTCCATATGCCCGTACTTGATTCAGCACACGTTTGCGCACAATGGCGTCACCAATTTCCGCGGTTTGTTTCTCGTGCCGATGTTTTGCGCACTCGCCGCAGCGGCCGCGCTCGCATTTTTTTTCAATCCTCCGAAGGAAATTTCTCAAGAAACCAAAGAGACCGTGGGCCAACCGGAGACAGCGATATCCGAGTCGTGACTTCTCTGAAGCCCTGAAAGTCCATCCGTCGCGCCTTCAGGACAAACCTTTTACCGACCAGCCCTTTCGATAGACACGCCGCAGGAATACGTTGGCATCCGAATGGTCGAACCTCATCCTTTTCGTATTCCAGTTCATTGTGGTGTCGGGAAATCGCGAAGCGATGCAGCCCAGCAATATCGTTTCTGTGAGGGGTCCGGAGTAATTGAAGTCGGCGGTTGTCTTCCCATGCCCCTGGCACGCTTTCACGAACTGCCCCCAGTGATTGAGATCATCCAGGTCCGGGATTTGATAGTCCTTAAACTTTTTTGCGGGATAAAGCCGCGGCCGGCCTACGTGAGGCAGCGCCATGATTCCATCGGTGCCCACAAACACGGAACCCGTTTCCGGCAGCGGATCAGCATCAAGCAAGGCAATGACTTCCGCCGGTGGTTTCGAAGTGCCGTCGTACCAGGTCACCGGTAGCACGTCCGACGCGGTGCGCTGAGTGCCTTTGAAACGATAGATCATTTTGCTGTTCAACGCCCAATTCCATTTATTGGGGGGCGGGCCCTCCGACCGTATCGAGAGCGGCGCTGTCAATCCCAGCGCATTGAAAACTGGGTCGAAGAGATGGCAGCCCATGTCGCCTAATGTGCCAGTGCCAAAATCGAGACGCTTGCGCCAGTTGCTCGGATGATAATAAGCATCCCCGATAAAAGGGCGGTCCGCGCAGACACCCAGCCACAGGTCCCAATCAAAATTCGCCGGCACGGGATCGTGCCGGTCGGGCAATGCGTCGGGATCGCCCCACGATTTCGGACACCAGGTATGCACTTCACGTACTTTGCCAATCGCACCCTCCTGCACAATTCGAACAGCCATTCGATATTGCGCCGCCGAATGGATCTGAATACCCATTTGCGTGACGAGCTTGCCATTGGCGGCGATCTCGGTCATGCGCCGAACTTCGTGGATATCGTGCGCGAGCGGCTTTTGGCCGTACACGTGCTTTCCCATGCGCATCGCGGCGACAGCGATGGGCGCGTGCATATGGTCAGGTGTCGCGACGTTTATGGAATCAATATTCCTTTCCTCCTTTTCCAGCAACTCACGCCAATCCTGGTAAAAGCGGGCGTTCGGAAACAACTGCCGCGCCTCGGTTGCGCGTGCAGTATCGACATCACATAATGCGACCATCTCCACCCCCTTAAGGTTTCCGATCACTTTTAGGTCTCCCAATCCCATGCCGCCGCAGCCAAAACTCGCGTGGCGGAGTGTGTTAGTTGCGGAACGCGCGAGCGCGCCGCTGCTCACGAAAGGCGCCGTGGCCGCCAAAACTCCAATCCGCTTAAGAAATTCGCGGCGCGATTGGGGAAAATTTTTCATTCCTGAATTTAGTTGAGAGGTTTAATCGCGATATTGCGGAACATGACCGGGTCGTTATGGCCGGCAAATCCGAAATGGCCGCTCGTCCGACCCTTGCCGGGATGCTGTTTGCCGTCCATGAAATTGGTCACGGTCGAGAGGTCGCCATTAAGAATGACCGTGCCGTTCAATTCCACTTTGATTGTGGATCCATTCACCGTCACCTCCTCGTAATTCCACTCGCGGATGGGATGCTGATAGCCCCGCAACGCAGCAATCATTCCATAAGCCGAGCCGTGCGCCTGTCGGGGATCAATCTTACTTCCCGTGGCTTCCTCGTAATTGTCATCCAATACCTGGCACTCGCACATGCCCACGTAGGCGGTGTCTCCCTCGCCGGGATAACGAATCGCCAGACCGTTGTTGCCTCCCGGAGGGAGCTTGAATTCCAATCGCGCGACGAAGTTCGTAAAGTTTTCCGCCGTATAAATCGTGCCGCCTTTTTTCTCGCGCCAAAGAATTGCCTGATTGGTGATGACGCAACAATCCAGCGGGCCTTCCCAACCGGTGAAATCGCGGCCATTGAAAACAGATTTAAATCCGGCGGGGTCCGTGCCGCGCAAACGCTCATCGGCTTCATCGCTTCCGATTTTTCGGATAAAAATATTTCGCCATCGAATTTCGCCGCCGTGGGTTTGCAATTGCACCGGCCCTTTGGGCGGAACCGGCAGCCGACGGTCGAAATAGTTTTCCATGACCGCACCATTGACAGTCTGCTGGCCGTTCAGCCAAACCCAGACGTGAGAACCGCTCATGATGATTCTCAGATGATTCCATTCGCCAAACGGCTTATCCGCTTTAACCAACGGATCCTTGCCGGGAGCACCGGGAGAATTGTTCCATAACGCGCCTGAGCCTTTGTCCGCCCCCAGTGGAAATTTTGCTTTTTCCGTGGAATCCCAAATTTGCACCTGGGGACATCCACGGAGGTAGACGCCACTGTCCGCGAGCGGAACAGTTTTGTAATCCACCAATAATTCGAAATCCCCGAACATCTCGTCGGATGTCAGATAAAGGCCGTGGCCGTCGTTCACCAATTCCCCGTTTTGAACGGCCCAATGTTGGTGAATATCATCCAGGCTCGCTTCACGTTTTTTCCGGAATTCGGTTTCAGGCAACGCCATGTATTTGCGAGGGTCTTCGGTATCCGCTCCCCACCAGCCATCAAGGTTGGCGCCGTTAAAGAGCGCTGTGAAACCCGGTGGTGCGGTGTCATGAGATTCCGGTATTTGCGCCCCCGCCGAAATACATGCAAAGATAATCAAAACTCCCGAATTCCGAATGAAGACCGGAATCTGGCGATTCAACATATGAACCCAATGAGTCATAGTATCAAGAAGCTGCCGTCGGTTTTTTGGCAGCATGCGCTTTTACGGCGATCAGATCAATCGCGAGTTATCAGCATCGAACGAAAAATTTATTCTACGAAGAGAATCTGCGGCACGAGGTCTCACCGTAAGCGATCCTTTTCTTCTGACATTTTCCCTCGTCGCTCGGTAAATGACCTGTTTCAGATGGCTGTTTTCGATTGCAAATCTTGATCACACCAATCATTTTCGCGATGAACCATGCTCATGTTTAAGCACTTTATCACTATATGCTTTGGGCATTCGCGTTAACCCACCTCGATTATGCAGCGGACCCCTCACTTTAACCTTTGGTTAGTTCTTCTCTTGATTTTCGTGTTTCCAGGCGGTTCGAGCTATGCAGCTATCAACGTGCAGAGTTATTGGCGGCTGGGCGAAAATGATCCGGGTGCGGCTGTCGGAGTCACCGCAACGAACACGACCGATTCCGTCGGCACGATGAATCTCCAATTTTACGGCAACGCAAGTTACGCGAATGATGTGGCTCCAACCGCCGTGACCCACGCCGGCAGTTCCTTGTCGGTTAATTTCACCAACTCAGCCTATGCAACCAATGCCATCATCTCCACGGCCACGGATAATTTTGGCATCGAATGCTGGGTAAAACCGACCATTCCGGGCATGAACGAGATCATTGCTTACAACGGGATTACCGGCGGTGCCGGCAGCGGCGGTTGGGGGCTGATAATTGCTGCGAACAACACCTACCAGGCCTTGTTCGGCGGGGTGACATTGTTTGGCACCAATCTGGCAACAGCGAACGTATGGGCTCATCTGGCCCTGGTGCGGGCCAGTGGAATTTCAACTCTATACATTAATGGAATTGCCTCGGCCACCAACTCAAATGTACCGGGCGTGCCGAGCGGGAATTTCGCCCTGGGCGCACCGCCGCAGTCTCCGACAAATCAGTTTTTCACCGGCTTAATGGATGAGGTGCGCGTCTTCACTTTTTCCCCGGGACAATTCAGCACGAACGATCTGCTCCTGAACCATGCGATCTCCCCCGTTGTGACGACAACCGGGCCGACGTTTCTGGGCGGAACCTTCGCCACACTCAATGGCACCGTCAACCCCAACGGCCCGCCGGCCACCGCCTGGTTTCAGTGGGGCCCGATTCAGTTCCCCTACCGTTATACCACCGCGGTCACCAACCTCGGCAGCGGAGAATCAACGCTTGCGATCAGCCAGCAATTGAAGGGACTTACGCCAGGCGTCACTTACCATTACCGACTCGTGGTCAGCAACGCGTTCGGAGTGGTGCGCGGTCGCGATTCGCATTTCTGGGCTCCGCTCCTCACTGTGAATGGCAACAATCCTTTGATTCTTAAACAGCAGACATGGGTTGATCCGGGGGCAACCGCGCATGCATTTCCCAGTGAAGTCGCGTGCGGCAATATTTTTAGTCTGGCCTTGAAAGCCAATGGCACCATCGTGACCTGGGGAGATAAATCTGACGGTGAAACCAATATTCCGGCCATTGCGACCAACGTCGTCGCGATCGCGGCGGGGGCGGGGGCGTACGACTATAGTCTGGCCCTGAACGCTAACGGCACTGTCGCCGGCTGGGGAAATAACGCTTACGGCCAAACGAATATACCGGCCGGTGCGACCAACGTCGTCGCGATTGTGGCGGGGGAGGCGTATGGTCTGGCTCTGAAAGCGGACGGCACGGTGATTGGCTGGGGAAATAACAGTCACGGCCAAACCAATGTCTCGAGCGCTGCGACCAATGTGGTTGCGATTGCAGCCGGCCAATACCATGGCTTGGCCCTGAGAGCCGACGGCACTGTCGTCGGCTGGGGAGATGACTCTCAAGGTGAAATCAACATCCCAATTGGTCTAACGAATGTAGTCGCGATTGCGGCGGGCGCTGGAGATAGTTTGGCCCTGAAAGCCGACGGCAGCGTCGTCGGCTGGGGAGATAACTCCGAAGGTGAACTCAATGTCGCGACCAATGCTGACGTCATCGCGATTGCGGCAGGCCCATATTTTAGTGTGGTCCTGAAAGCCGACGGCACCGTCGTCGGCGGGGGATATATCGACCCTTTCGGTCCATTTAATATGCCGGCCAGCGCGACCAACGTCATCGCGATTGCGGCGGGTGAGCAAAATGTTCTGGCTCTGAATGCAGATGGCACCGTCGTCGGCTGGGGAGATAACCTTTACGGTAAAATTAACATTCCATCCGGATTGGACATCGTAAACGTACCAATCCTCTCGGACAGCAATGTGAATACAAGCAAGCCTGGAAGTTATCAGGTGCTTTATTATGCCACCAACGCCGACGGCATCGTCACCACGATCGACGCCAGCGTTACCCGAACTGTGTTGGTGATTGATTCCCCGACGATCTCCAACCCGTCAGCCTCCGTAGTCGGAACCAACGCGGTCAATGGTCTCAGAACCGTGCGCTTCAGTGCCTCGATCAACCCCAACGGCTCACCCACGATGGTTTCGATCGATTATGGATTGACCGCCGGCTACGGAGCCGTCAGCAGCACCAACATTTTGCCCGGCCTCTTCACGCCGCAAACGACGACTTTTGACGTTCCGCTCAGCGCCGACTTCGCCTTCCACTGGAGCGTTTTCGCAACCAACGGCATGGACTCCATTCCTGGCAGCGTGTTCACGCCAGACCAGCTTTTTGTCGTCCCGGCAGCTTTCCCTCTGGGCGACGCCAACGGCGATGGCATCGTAGATCAATCGGAGCTCAACGCGGTTTATAGCAATTATCTGCCGAACAGCCCCTGGCTTTTGATGACCAACATCGCCGGCCTGGGCCAAACGAACGTGAGCTTCGCCCTGAGCAATTCGCCTCTTGGCGCCTACAGCGTCGAAGTCTCGACGAACCTTACCGATTGGCAACTTCTCGGCCCGGCCACTCCTCGCTATCTTTTCACCGACACCAACGCGCCCGCAGCTCCGCAGCGCTATTACCGGCTACACTATCCCTAAAATGGGTGAATCACGGAGGCAGTCACCGTGAATTGCCACACGCGGCTACGGATTTGGAATCGAGAGTCGGAATCGAATCACTCTCAAATTTCGAACGACGCCAATGGCCGACTTTCATTCATTGGCGATGGAGCCAACGGCCGGGATTGATCCACCCCATCCCTCAGTCGGGCTTTTTACACTCGAATTTCCTCGTTGTTTAGCATCTTTTGCCGAACAAAACAAGTTCGCTCGTTTATCGCTAATTCGTGCTCGTTCAACGCTCGCTTACTGAAGATTTCACTGAAGCCTCCCCGCGGTTCATTATCCGCTCGGGTCGGTCCGATTGTTTGTGCATAGCCTTAGGTTGCCCCCTCTTTTAAACCACGCTCAATGGAGCCGTCGTTAATACTTCGTTCGCGTTTGCCGGATCTTTCATTCATGAGTTAGTTGCAACAGAACCGCGAAGCAGCTTTGTTCAAAATTCTTCGCCGAATAGAATTGCAAGACTGTCGCTCGCCATCATGCGAAATTTCTATCATGAAGCACGACTGCGACAACAGCATCGTTGCACCGGCAACCGCCGGTCTGCGGCCCAGGCCACCCATTGATTCACAACCCCCTGTTTCAGCCATCGAATGTTCACGCGACCGAAATCCGAGATAAATAATTCAACGCCGATTTATTTTTTTCGTTCCGAAAACCCCTTCCCGGCGTTGGGAAACAGCGCGTTCACCTTGATTGAATTGCTCGTTGTCATTGCCATTATCGCGATTCTGGCGGCGGTATTGTTGCCGGCCCTCGCCAAGGCCAAGCTGCGGGCCATGGGTGCGGATTGCATGAGCAATCAAAAGCAACTCGCCCTGGCCTGGATGTTGTATGCGGACGATAACGGCGGCAATATTGTCAATTTCGACACTGTTAAAAATGCCGCCGGTGATACGCCTTGGCGCTATGGCAATCCGCCACCGGCAATACCAACACTGCCGCCGGGCGCGGATCTTCAAACAAAAGCGACTCTCTTGCTTCAGGCCGCATACCAGCAGGGAGCCCTTTATCAATATGCCGCAAATGCGAACGTGCTTCACTGCCCGGCGGATGCCCGGTCGAGAAATCCGGTCGTTATCTCGCCGGCCACACCGCCTGGAACGTTCGCTTACGGCAGCTACTCGGGCGCCGGCGGCCTGAACGGTGTCATTTATGGGCCGGATAGTGCCATCACGAAACAGAGCGCGATCATGCATCCAACAGATCGATTCCTGTGGGTGGAGGAGAACGACCCGCGTGGCGAGAACCAAAGTTCATGGGTCATGAAGCCGGGCACCCGGCCCACTTTCGCCGGCGCAGCTTTTGTGGATTCAGTGGCTTCCTGGCATGGGTACAACAGCACATTCAGTTGGGCGGATGGCCACGCCGAAAGCCACCGATGGATAGACGGCACCACTATCAAGTACGCCCTGAACATGGATCCCAACAAATACTCCTCACCTCCGACAATCACCGACTGCCCTGACGATATCACTTTCCTGGCCACGGATTACGCCTGTCAACAGAACCCTTAACGTTCGATTTCCAACACCACAAAACCAGCCTCCAATGAAAAAAGCAAATACACCTCGATCTTTGAATGTGTGGAGCGTCAGCTTGCTCGTACTTGTGCTGATGGGCGTTTCCAATGCTCAAGCGGCGGATTATCAAAGCACCGTTCTGAACGACACGCCCTTGGCTTATTATCCGTTGAATCTGGATGTCGACACTGGCGCGATCGCCACTGATTTATCGGGCAATAACAATCCCGGCTACTACACCAATATTTTTTCAGGCTTTAACAATGCCGTGGGTCCGTCGCCTTATATCACCAATGCGATAAATTTCGATGGCTTGAGCGAATTTGTGGATCTGGGAAATGGCAGCAATCCCGGACTGTTAAACTTTAGCGGTCCGATCACGATGGAAGCCTGGGTGCAACCAGCTAATCCCAGCCAAAACCTCGGCGACATTCTGGCCAAAGGCTACTCCCCCACAAATGGAGACGATGAAATTGCACTGCGCCTGAACAGCAGCCGATTCGAGGGTGTTACGTTCAGTGACGCTCGCGGAACGCAGGGTGCCGTGGGTGGCGTTCCCACCACCGATTGGCAGTACGTTGTCTCCACTTATGACGGCACCAATTGGGACACTTACGTGAACGGACTGCTGGTCGGCCAAAATAGTGATACCGTCGGTGCAATTAATTTTCCCATTCAATGGCGGATCGGTTCGGGGAGCGATGCGGGTGCGAACCGTTTATTCGCCGGAAATTTGAGCCAGGTCGCTCTCTATAATCACTCCCTCACTTCCGCGCAGGTCGTCACGCACTACCTCACGGGCGAATACGGCCTGGACGCCAGCACGACGCCGCCCATTATCGCCATGGAACCACAATCACAATCGAATTTCATCGGCAGTTCCGTCACTTTCAGCGTCAGTGTCCTGAGCGCATTGCCGACGACGAACCAATGGTTCAAAGGCAGCAACCCTCTCCTGGGCCAGACCAATGCGACGTTGACATTGACGAACCTTCAGGCCAGCGACGAGGCAAATTACAGCGTCATCGTCGGCAACAGCAATGGCACGACCAACAGCACTTCAGCCGCATTCACTTTATTGGCTTCCGGAAATTCGCTGCAATGGAGCAGCGCTGACGTAGGCAACAACGGCACGTGGGATGTTGCGTCCTCGGCGAATTGGATCGATCTCGCGAATAGCCAGCAAACCGTCTTCAATAACGCGGATCAAGTATTGTTTGATGATACAGTTGATGCTCCGACCGCGGTCACAATTGCTTCAACCGTTTTACCGAGCACCATCACGGTCAATTCGAGCACGAACAATTATACCTTTTCCAGTTCAGGTGCCATCAGCGGCGGCACAAGCCTGGTTAAAAAAGGGTCGAGCACTTTGACCATCGTCGATCCGGCCAATTTTACGGGCCCGGTGGCAATTAGCGGCGGGACGATTTACGCGGGCAACAACTCATTCAGGAGCGTGGCATCAGTTACCGTCACCAACAATGCAACCCTGGATTTTGCGGGTGGCACTTATAACAATCTGCCGATCCTTGTTTCCGGCACCGGTGTGAATGGATTGGGAGCGCTTTTCAACAGCTTTGATGATTTCCCCAGCGAAACGTTGGCCATTACTCTGGCAGGTGACACGGTTTTTGGCGGCACCAATCGATGGGACTTGTTCGGTTCCATCACCGGGCCGCACAAAATCACTGTCAATTGGAGCGACACCGCCGATGGCAACTACGGCGAATGGAACACAATAAACATCGCGACCAACGTCGGTGATATCGAGCTGGCCAACGGCAAGCTTGGCATCAAAAATATGGGGCCGACGTTCGGGAATCCGTCAGCCAATTTCATCGTTGATTCCGGAACTGAATTGGATTTTTGGTCGGGCGATGCCGGTTATGCGAGGAATTTTCACGTGTTGAACAACGGCGTGATGCAGATCCTGGCCGGTTTCACCGATTTCAATGGAAGTCTTACGCTGGAAAACGGAGCTCGCTTCAATGCCTACGGCGCCAGCGGCAATCCCACTGAATCCATCAACGGCGCCATCACGTTGAATGGCGTCGCGCACATTGTGCTGGGCGACGGCAACTTTTCTTTCACGAACGTCATCAGCGGTCCCGGTGGTTTCGTTTGGGACGCGTACAATCATAGCATGATTTTCCAAGCCGCGAACACCTATGCCGGCCCGACTATCATTGCTCAAGGAATGGCCGTGGCATTGAGTGGCAACGGTTCAATCTCCCACAGCACACCGATTTTCTTCGGCGGCAGTGATTCGACATCGGTTCATTTCGACGTCTCTGGCCGCGCGGACCAAACGCTGACGCTGGCAAGCGGCCAAACGCTGGGCGGTATCGGAGCAATAACAGGAAATCTTGTTGCGTCCGGCGGTTCGATAATCGCACCAGGGGGCACCAATACCACTATTGGAATCACGGTGGGAGCGAACCCCACCGGCACAATTTCGGTTTCGGGCAACGTCACCCTGGGCGGCACAACCACCATCAAGCTGGACGGTTCTGGTTCGAACGACGTAGTGCAAGCGGGCGGCAGTATTACCTACGGCGGTACATTGAACCTCGTGAATATCAGTGGCGCGCCTTATTCGGCGGGCGACACCTTCCAGATTTTCAGCGCGTCCAGTTTCTCGAGTTCCTTTACTCAGGGCATCAACCCGCCAAATCCCGGCGCAGGTCTCGCTTGGGACACCACGCAACTCAACGCGGGCAATATCTCAGTGGTCACCGGCACCAGCCAGCCGGTGCTTGGCAACGTGTCTGTCTCCGGTGGAAACATTATTTTCAGCGGATCAAATGGGCCGGCGGGAAGCAATTACGTTGTGCTGACGTCAACGAACCTCACGACGCCGCTCGCGAATTGGACGCCGGTTTTAACCAACACTTTTGATAGCAACGGTAACTTTCACGTCACGAACGCCATTAATCCGGCGGCGCCGCGTGGCTTTTACTTGTTGCAAGTACCATAACAAGGGCGAAAGAGTTCATTTCGGAATTGCATGAGAATAGTCCTCATCGTGTTCTCGTTTGCCGCGTTGCTGCTGGCCGCGGCTCACGCCGGGCCGGCTTATCCGCCCGCTGCCGGCCACGAATCGATTGAATGGTGCGACATCTGGGTTTCGCACGCCAACGAAACCAACCTGCCGCGCGTCCTGCTCATTGGAGATTCTATCACGCGCGATTATTATCCGGGAGTGGAAAAGAGTTTGGAGGGCAAGGCTTACGTAACACGCCTTGCCACCTCGCGATTTGCCGGCGATCCGGTGCTGCTACAGGAAATCGCGCTTGTTCTGGATAATACCAAATTCGACATCATCCACTTCAACAACGGCATGCACGGCTGGCAGCATACGGAGGAGGAATACCGAAAAGCGTTTCCCAATCTCGTAAAGACCATTCGCGTCCAGGCCCCGCACGCAAAATTAATCTGGGCTACGACCACTCCGCTAAAAGCCGCCCAACCGCACAGCCCAACCGACCCTTCGGACGACCGGATCGCAGCACGTAATGCCATCGGCCTCGCAGCCATCCAAGGACAGAATATTGCTGTCGATGATTTGAATGCCCTCGTGCGCGGCCATCCCGAATACCACAGCGACAACGTCCATTTCAATTCACAGGGCATCCAACTCGAGGCGCAGCAAGTGGCCGCCAGCATCGAGCCGCTTCTGAATCATCAAATCACCGAGGTTCATCGATAACCGGATTTGTCAGCGTTCCGATCTTTTCAATTTCGATGCTGACGGAATCACCGGGCTGCAGCCAGCGCGGAGGCTTCTGCGCCATGCCAACGCCGTGCGGGGTACCGGTCAAAATCACCGTGCCTGGCAATAACGTGGTGCTGCCGCTCAGAAATTCAATCAACGCCGACACATTGAAAATCATATCGTTCGTATTCCAGTCCTGCATGACCCGGCCACTGACGATGGTACGAATCCCCAGAGAGTTTGGGTTTGGAATCTCATCGGCCGTCACCAGCGCGGGCCCAAGCGGACTGAAAGTGTCGAATGTCTTCCCCCGCGACCATTGGCCACCGCCGCGTTTGATCTGCCAATCCCGTGCGCTGACGTCATTGCAGCACGTGTAACCCAAAACATAATTCAGCGCGTCGGCGCGATTCACGTTTTTGCAGCGCCGCCCGATGACAACAGCCAGTTCGCATTCATAATCCACTTCGTCGCTCCGCAAATGCCTCGGAATCTGGATGGGTTCGCCGGGATGCTGCAGCGTATTGACGCCCTTGAAGAAAACAACCGGATATTCCGGAAAACGCGCGCCGGTTTCCTCCGCATGCTTCCGGTAATTCAGCCCAATGCAGATAATTCCTGTCGGTTCAATAGGTGCCAGGACCTGCGAAACCTCGGCTTTTTCGGAGGTGGCGCGCAAGCCACTGTAAATGTCTCCCTCAAGTTTCAATGCGAGGCCGTCTGGCTGCTTGGAGGCGTAGTGAATTCCTCCCAAATTGTCCCGATAACGAATGATTTTCATAATTATTTTCCAGCCGTCCAACCGCCGTCGATCATCAAAGTGCTTCCTGTGATCATCGAGCTTTCGTCGCACGCCAGATAAAGCGCCGCGGCGGCTATTTCCTCCGGTTTGGCCATTCTGCCATTTAATTGGGTCGAAGCCATATCACGATAGGCAGCCTCCGGGTCCGGATATTCCTTCAATCGCTCCAGCACGAATGGCGTTTCCACGCGTCCCGGGCAAATGCAATTGAAACGGACTCCCGTGTGCGAATGATCCAATGCAAGCGCCTTGGTCATGCCGACAACAGCGAACTTCGTCGTCGTGTAGGCCAAACGTTCCCGGACCGCAACCACACCCGCAACGGACGCCATGTTGATAACGCTTCCGTTCCCACGCTCGATCATTCCGGAAGCGAATGCTTTGCAACAGTTGAAGATGCCGCCCACATTCACGGCGTACAAACGCTCCAAATCGGCCGCCGTCGTTGTAATCAGCGAACCTACATGTCCAATGCCCGCGACGTTCGCGAGTACATTGAGCGTTCCAATTGTCTGCGCAGCGCGCGAGCACTCCTCTCCTCTGCTTACATCCAATTTGTAAAATACGCCGCCAATCCGTTCCGCCACCTTGGGGCCGTTGGCCTCATCGCGGTCCGCGACAAACACTTTCGCTCCCGCCGCTGCGAAAGTTTCCGCAATGGCCGCGCCGATTCCAGACGCCGCGCCGGTAACAAACGCTGTTTTATCTTTCAGGCTAAACACGATAGATCCTTTCCGCGTTGGTTTGGAAAAGTTGTTTCCTTTCGGTTTCAGAAATGCGATCGACCAGTTTCATGACCGTTTCGACCCAGACTTCGTACGTTGCCGCGAGCGTGACGACCGGCCAATCGCTGCCAAATAATACGCGACTCGGCCCAAAACACTCCAGCGCGTGTTCGAAATAGGGCGCGAGATCCGCCGGCGTCCAACGGCTCCCATCAGCCTCTGTGATCAAACCGGAGATTTTACAGACCACGTTCGGCATCTCGGCTAGGGTTCGCAGATCGTGCGCCCACGGCTCGAAACTTCCGTTGCGCACGGCTGGTTTGCCGAAATGATCGAGAACAAACGTCACTTCCGGCGCCTGCCGGACGAGTTTGAGGACGATCGGCAATTGACTCGCGCGCACGCACAAATCAAATGTAAAATTAAATCCCGGAAGCAATTTCAGACCTTCCAGCAGACCCGGCCGATTCCAAAAATCATCGTTCTCGGCCTGTAGATTGCGTCTGACCCCCTTAACCAGCGGCCGGCCTGCAAGTGATTCGAGATCGGCGCGAGCCGCGAGGCCCTTTTCCAGGGACGCGTGGGCAACAATACCTTTCAAACGCGGTTCCTCCGTCACGAGTGTCGCAACCCAATCCACTTCCGCCGCACATTGAGAAGCATCGCAACCGCATTCCACGAAAATAAATTTTTGCACCGGCGCCGAATCGCCGGCGGCCTTTAAGTCCGCCGGACACAGGGGACGGTTTAGTGCCGGGAGAGCGTCCAGCCAGGCGTAGCGGAATTTGCCCGGGTTCCACAAATGCACATGGGAATCCACGATGACAGGCGCCTTCATTCGTGTTTCAAATCACAGCTTGCCCCGGCTTCCTGGGGCGGGCGGTAAAAACCGCCGGAGACATCGCACGGATGGACAAAATGCTGTCGCAGGTGCGGAATGTGTTCGAGGAACACGACCTCATGACCAAGCGCTATGTGATTGAATAAGACGAGATGCTGGTGCAACTGCCCCATGTCGCCGACGTGAGGCACGACCGGCACTCCAAACTTCCGGCAGAGCAAACTGACCGCAATGAATTCACTCACTCCCGCCACCCGAACGGCATCCACCTGGATGAAGCCCGCACACTTCGCCTGCAAATAATTTTTGAAAACGACGCGGTTCGGCACGTGCTCGCCCAGGGCAAGTTTTGTCGGCGCGATGGCGTCGGCGAGCGTCTTATGGCCAATCACATCGTCTGGATGCGTCGGTTCCTCGATCCAAAACGGATCGATGGCGCGGAGACGTTGGCAAATATCGAGAGCCTGCGGCAAAGTCCATTGCTGATTTGCATCCACCATCACGCGCGCCTTGTTGCCGGCCACCTCGCGCACAATTGCCGCTCGGCGCAAATCCCGTTCAGCATCGCGCGACCCCACTTTCAGTTTCATTGCCGCAAACCCGTTCCCCAGCGCGCGTCGGCAATTCTCCCGTACCTGCTCGTCGTCGTAATTGAACCAGCCCACTGAGGTGTCATAGCCGGGATAACCGATTTTCAAAATATTTTCACGGGAGGCGCGTGTCGATTGGTGCCGCCGCAGGATATCTGCAGCCTGGGCCAAGTTTAATTCGTCTTCGAGGTAGGAAAGGTCGAGCGTCGCGACGATCTCCTCCGGGGTGAGCCCGAGCAGCAATCTCCAAAGAGGCACATCCAGAGTTTTCGCCCAAAGATCCCAGCAGGCGTTGGTCACGGAGGCGAGCGCCAGTTGCACGATACCTTTATGGGGACCGAGCCAGCGGAATTGTTGCTCATCGGCAAGCGAGCGTTGAACGGAGCCGAATTGCGCCATAATACTTTCGATGGGTTTGCCCACCAACCGTTCGGCGTAAAACCGGGCTGCCTCGCAAACCAATTGGTTCCCTTCACCCAGCGTAAACGCGAGGCCGACCCCAGTGCGCCCGCGGTCGTCGTGCAATTCCGTCACGGCATAGGAGTAAATCGGGTCCCGGTGAATGGCGTCGCTGCCGTGGCCCTGGCCCAGAGGATAACGAACGTCGCGAGTCGAGATGCTTTGAATCATGGGAGAATCAACGTCGATAGCCGAGTTCAGCTCCCCCGGTGACGTTCATAATGTGACCGGTTATGAAGCGGGCCTTTTCCGAAAGCAGAAACACGCATGCGTCTGCAATCACGGTGCTCTCCGGACAAAAACCCAGTGCATGGATTTCATCCAAATAACGCGCGGTGGAAGCGGGGTCGGGTTGTTCGGAGCACCATTGGCGCAGCATGGGCGTCCACACGCCAGCCGGGCAAACGGCATTCACTCGGATGCCATATTTTGCATAATCGAGCGCCATCGATTTGGTCAAGGCATTCAGGCCGCCCTTGGTTGCCGTGTAAGCGGCGTGAAGTTCCTGGCCAATGCTTCCGACCAGGCTCGACGTGTTGAGAATGCAACCCTTGCTCGCCGTCAGCGCCGAAAAAGCATGGCGCGTGGTGTGAAGCACGCCCTTCAAATTGACGTCGAATAACTCGTTCCATTCTCCGTCGGTGGTTTCGTGAATTGTTTTGCTCGGCGAAGAAACCCCAGCGTTATTGTGAACGGCATCAATGCGCCCGAAGCGTTCCAAAGTTTTTTCCACGGATTCCTTCACCGCCGCATCGCGCGTCACGTCGCAAACAATTCCAATGTGTTCCGGTCCCAATTCTGCGGCGACGGCTTCGACTCCTTTTTGATCGCGGGCGACAAGGGCCACCTTCGCGCCCTCGGCGGCATAGGCTTTGGCGCAATCGTGGCCGATGCCACATGAGCCGCCCGTGAGGAAAATCACTTTGTCTTTGAGCAATGGCGTAGTCATGGCAGGAAAAAAACCTCCTTTGTATCGGACCAGATTTTGCCGGCAACGGCAGCGTCCGGCAACGGCAATTGGCACGGGTCTGTTTCCCGCCACCAACGTTGCGTTTCCGGATCCGCCGCCATGTTTTTCATGTCCTGGTCAAAATTTGTGCCGGTGTATTCGAGGTAGGCAAAAAGATAAAGCTCGCCGTTGATCTTCTTCTCATGAATGGAGAAATTCTGGATGTGGCTGGCTTTGATTTGCTTTAACACACCCGGCCAGGGTGCCGCGTGAAGCTGATGATAATAATCCGCCTTTTCGGGTTTGAGGCCGGTAACCCAGGCGTACCGTTGAGGCGGATGTTGCGCCGCGCAACCGGGCCAGGAACCGAGCGCAACTGCGCAAAATAAAAATGGAAGCAAACGTCTCATGCAGTTATCGGAAAATGAAATAGAGCACGCAGAATATGATCATGATCAACGCGGCGGCCACGCGGTAATCGGCGAGACCGCGACCAGCGGTTGGCTGGCGCAGTGGTTCCCGCCAATCCACCCACACCAACGATCGAGCTTCGGCCTTGAACGGCTCCGGGAATAAAAAAGTAGTCGCGACCATAATTACCAAACAAGCTACCAACAGCAGGAAAGCGATCAGCATGAAATCGCCACGATAGATGTTGTTCCAGTCGAGCAGAAAGGTGGCGAGCCCCAGCAACATGCCGGCGACGAGAGTAATCAAAGCCGATTTTCCAGAAGCGCGCTTCCAGAAAACGCCCACGAGGAATACAGCCGTAATCGGTGGAGCGACATAAGAGATCAATTTGTTGATGCCTTCGAAAATCGTTGTGTAGTGGCCGAACAATGGCGAAGCGACAATGGCGAGAATCGTTCCAACCACGGTGGTGATTTTACCAATGCGGACGAGCTGTTGATCGCTGAGGTTGGGGCGTCGCCGCTTGAACAAATCGTAGGCCACCAACGTAGCCGTGGAGTTGAGCGCGGCGGAGCAGGTTTGCATCGCCGCCGCGAGCATCGCCGCGGCGACGAGTCCTTTGAGGCCCACGGGCAACAAGTGTGTGATGAGAAAAGTGTAAGTATCCGTCGCGGTGTGCGGGGAAGCTCCGTGGAAGGCATTGTTTTGCACCAGCGCTACGCAGATGACGCCGGGCAACACAAAAAAGAACATCGGCCAGATTTTCAGGAAGGCGCAAAAAAGCGGCCCAAGCCGTGCATGCCTCTCATCCTTCGCCGCCAGCACCCGCTGAACGATTGTTTGATCGCAGCACCAATACCAGATGCCAAGTACGGGATAGCCAAGGAGAATCGAATACCACGGCAATCCGGAGGGATCGCTTTTACTGCGCGCGAGATTCAAAAAATTACCCGTGCCCCACGTAATATTGCTTGCGGGAATGCCCGCCAGGGGGTGGGGATGGGTTGCGAGCGTGTGTGTGAGTTCCTGCCATCCGCCAATCTTGACGTAACCTGCAACCGTAATCACAACCGCGCCCACGAGCAGCAGCACCGTTTGAACGCTTTCCGTCCAGACCACGGCCAGCAGGCCCCCGAACATCGTGTAAATTCCCGTCAACAATCCCAGTGCCGCAATGAACAGCAACAGGGCATCCACACCCAGGATGGTCGCTCCGGAGCCCAGCCCAAGAATGCCGCGAAATACCCACGCAGCGGTATAAAGCGCCACACCCATGTGAATCACGATCGCTGAAAATAAAGACACCACGGACAAGACATCGCGGCATCTGCGGTTGAAGCGCCGTTCTAAAAAATCCGGCAAGGTGGCCACGTGGGATCGCAGATAAAGCGGCGCAAAGAAAAGCGACAATAGAATAAGCGTGAATCCGGCCATCCATTCGAAGTTTCCGAAAACCAAACCGTATTTGTACGCCGCTTCAGCAAGGCTCACCAGATGGACCGTCGAAATATTTGCGGCAAACATGGCGAGCCCGATGACGGGCCAGCCAAGAGTGTTGCCCGCGAGAAAGTAGTGGCTGCCTGCGCCGCCTTTCTCACTTTTCCGCCGCAGCGCTCCCGCGACAACACCCAGCCCCACGATGGCCAGCAGGTAAGTCGCAATGATGATCCAATCAAGCGGGCTCATGAACACGGGTCATTTGTTGAGCGGTTCGATCTCATTGATGGCCGGCCCGATTGCAAACGCGATTGGACTGCCAGTGCAGCAATACTCAGGGCGCAGATTCGTTTCTGACGCGGCAGCCGCAATGGATGCCATTAAAAGGAATGCTGCCAGGCACGAGTTGAAACTCAAGTTCATCGGGTTATATTTTGTCTAATAAACGATGCCAAAGCTGGCCTTAAACCGTCTTGCAAATTCTTTCGGCGAAGGATATTGAACACAAATGGAACAACCCACCCTCAAGGCCATTTATCAGACTCGCCGCAAGCCTTACGAGATCGATACGTGCGAGCCGCAGGTCCGCGCCGTGAAGGAGGGGAAAATCAATTTGCACGCCCTCACCAAGGGGCATTATCCGGGTTCAAAATTCCCTTCGGACGTGCTCCCCGGACTGAACAGCATTGGGTTTTGGGACGGTGCCGGACCGCAGGATTGGGGGCTCAACGAACATCGAAACGAGGGTGTGGAAATTGTTTTTCTGGAAACCGGGCGCATGGCTTTCATGGTCGACAAACGCCGATTTGATTTGGGCCCGGGGAACCTCACCATCACGCGCCCTTGGCAATTGCACAAACTCGGTGATCCGAACATCGGCCCCGGACGACTACATTGGTTGATTCTTGATGTCGGCGTGCGGCGCCCCAATCAGGAATGGCGCTGGCCGGATTGGCTGGTTTTAACGCGTGAAGACCTCGATGAGTTGACCCGCAAACTGCGCCACAACGAAACACCAGTGTGGAAGTCGACGTCCGACATCGCGCAAACGTTTCAAAAAATCGCGCAATGCATTCTGGATTGGAAACGGCCCCATTCCGTCTCGCGCATGATTAGCAAACTCAATCAACTTTTCGTCGGCATTCTCGACGCGCTGACCGCGCAGCAGACCGACGAAAACCCAGACCTTACCTCCCGGCGCCGCACCGTGGAATTATTCCTGAAAGACCTCGCGGAAAATCCCGTCAGCAGCCGCGAGCTTTGGACGCTCAGCCAGATGGCCCAGCAATGCGGCATGGGAGTGACGGCATTCTCAAAATACGCGCGCGAATTGGTAAACGTCGGCCCGATGGAGTACCTGAATCAGTGCCGTCTCGACCATGCGGCGAAGCAGTTGCGCGAGAAACCGGAGCTTTCCGTAACGGACATCGCCTTCGCCAACGGTTTTAATTCCAGCCAGTACTTTGCCACGTGCTTTCGCAGGCGATTCAAACTTTCCCCGACCCATTTTCTTGCGGAAAAAAGCGGTCATTAACGACCGCGCCTCAAGGCTCGCATTTCAAAAAAATCTCCGAACTGGCGCTGATGAAATCCGGCAGCCGCCCGTTCGGAAATCCTGGTGCGTTTGAGGACTTTTGCTTACTTCCTCCGTGAAATCGCAAAGAATATACCCAGTCCGGCCAAAGACAACGCGAAGATCGACGGCTCAGGTATAAGACTAAGATCGCGGACCTGAAGCAGGTTGAATTGTGCAGAGGGAATTGCCGGCCCGGGCGTGAGAGTTAATGTCTCCGAACTGTCGGTGGCGACAAATGTTCCGATAACATATTGGCCGGGGCCGCTGTTACCGGAGCCGTAAGCCAGCGAAAGCGAGGTGTTCAGACCGCCCGTCACAGTCTCGGTGCGCGCATTGACAGTGCTGTTGCGCCCATCATTCACCCATAACTGCACGAGATAACTGTTTCCCACCGTCATGCCGTTCCAACTCACCGTATATGCCCCGGAATTGTTCCCAAACGCGCCGGCATTCAGCAGATTGTTGTAGTTATTGTCCGAAGTGCCGGGCGAAGCAAAGGTTCCATTGTTACCACCGTTATCGAAATTGTCCGCGGCTCCCGGCAAATCCGAAAAGGCTTGGAAGGTCACTCCATTCACCGTCAGTCCGCTGCCCGCATTCCCATTGAACGGAGCCCATGTGCCGAAGAGAGTTCCCGAGGTATTTACATCCGCAGGCCCAGAGATGGTCAACGGAGTCTGCCAATTGATGTCCGACTGCGCCTGCGCGGCAGCAACGAGAGCAGCCGCGATAGACACACCGAGAATACTCTTGCTAAGAGGGTGAATTTTCATTTTTAGAGTGTGGGAATTGTTGTTGGGTTCTAAGGGACTGCCGGTGTTTTAACATAGCTCCACAGATCGCTCTTCCAATTCTCTTCGGCGAAGAAAATTGAACATGTGGAAAATGAACATGCTGAGTCGCCCAAACGCGTTCAATGCCTTTCGCCGAAAGAATTGCAAGACATGCCCGGTGAGCCTTGTCATCCTGTCACAAATATCATCGCCTTGACCTTTATAATTCCCGTATGAAGCGAAGCGCTGCGAAACTCCTCAACGAAACCTTGAACGAGGAAAAAGCGGCGGACGACAAGTTGACGGAGATTGCGAAAAACATCGTCAATGCTGAGGGCCCACGAAGCCAATTCCAAATAAAATTCGGTTTGGACTTCAATCCGGCTGGCCCACCCAGCCGGATTCTCACCATGAAAGTCTTCACCCTCCATGTGGGCACTCAAATTATACGCGTCATTCATTCTTAATCTTCCAGATCGCCAATTGAGAAATGCTCAATTTGAATGCCAGCAAAAGTGCCGGCAACATCGTTTTGCATGAGTTTTTTCTGATTCGTCAGTGATTAGTGACTGAGTACTTGGCAGCTTGACGAAACATCGAAAAACGCCCATTCCACTTGCCCCCGTTGCAGCGAAGCTTTGCGGTCTTGTTGTCACCCTGTTCAAAAGCCGACACACTTTTTGCCCTCGATATGTCTGGTCGGAACTCGCCAACAAAAATTAACGCTACCCTTTCGCTTTATTTTTCAACCGTTTGGAAATCCCTTTCCGATTCTCTGGCCCAAAATGGATCCATGGCATGTCCAGTGCTTGTGAGTCGGCATGGCTGTTTTCATTAAAACCAAATCGTCGCAGACGTTTGACGATAGCCATTTCTTCCAGCGCCTCACGCTGATTGACATCTGCTGCGGACCTCCCATCCGGTCCTGAGCCCACCAGCGCGTTCCGGTTCTACGGAACCTATGTCTCCAGAAATTAACCGTCCGTAATTTTGTACTTATGGGTTTTGGTCATTCACATCCTAAACGTATTCGCAGAGTCCGTTCAGTCACTAAAGCAGCGCAACACGATCTGGCGCACACCGAAGGCAAAGAACATCACGATGTTCCCGGCCATGCGTTCAATCCTGGCGTGCATCACCACGCCGATAAGCCCGGTGCGCAAAGCAAATATCACTCGCCGCCCGCCGGTGAAAACTGGCCGCCCTTTCCAGATCTGCCGAGTTCGCATCATCCGCACCCGGAACATCCCGAGGGCTATCCCTGGAAACCGGTGCAACACGCGGATTACGGCGAAGTCGGCCACGTGCCGCCCGGGCACGCGCATCCGGAAATTTTTGATCCCGCCGTTCGCCAGGGCGCGTGGGCGAAATATCGCGAAGCCGAACTCGGCTCCAAGGGATGGAAGGAGGAAGTCGAGCGCTGCATTGAATTCGGCCTCGAAGCCGCGCCTTCGATCAAAGATCGCACGATCTCGACATTCGCTCGCGGCGAATTGCCGCACTTCGCCGGCATCAACACGTTTTGCAAAACGCATTACCTCGAAGACGTCAAAAAGGTTTCCGGCTTTGATGCCGCGGTCATCGGTGTGCCATTTGATATTGGCACCACGTATCGCAGCGGCACGCGTTTCGGCCCGCAAGCCATTCGCCGCATCTCGGCGCTTTACGGCACTTATAATTATGAACTCGGTGTTGACCTGCGCGAATCACTGAAGTGGTGCGACGTCGGCGACGTGTTCGCCATTGCGAACATCGAAAAGGGTTTCGACCAAATCTCCAAAGCCGTCGCGCACGTGCGCTCCAACGGCGTGTTTCCCATCATGCTGGGTGGCGATCATTCGATTGGTTATCCCGATGTGCGCGGCATCGCGCCTTACATCGATGGCCCGGTCGGGATTATCCATATCGATCGTCACGTGGACACGCAGGAAACGGACATGGATGAACGCATGCACACGTGTCCGTGGTTCCATGCCACGAATATTCCGAACGCGCCGCCGGTTAATCTCGTGCAACTCGGCATCGGCGGCTGGCAGGCGCCACGGCCGGGTGTAAAAGTCGGCCGCTCGCGCGGCACCAGTGTGCTCACCATTGAAGACATCGTGATGATGGGTGTCGATAAGGCCGCTGAAATCGCGCTCGACATCGCCTGGAGCAATGGCGCGAAAGCCGTTTATCTCAGCTTCGACGTGGATTCGCTGGACGCCGGCTTCGTTCCCGGCACCGGCTGGCCGGAACCGGGCGGCTTCCTCCCGCGTGAAGTCTTGCGCTTGCTGCGCCTCGTCGCCCGCGAAGGTTTATGCGGAATGGAAGTCGTTGAAGTCGCTCCACAATACGACGTGGGCGACAAAACCGCGCTAATCGGCACGCGTGCCATCATGGACGTGCTCGCGACGCTGGTTAACGAAGGCAAGCTCGGCAAAAAACCGGAAACCAAATTGCCACCGCCCCCGTATTGGCCGGAGCGCCGGAAGAAGAATACTAAAAAGAAATAACCTCGATGAATTTGAGTCCGCCGGAAATAGATCGTTACGCGGGGCTATTCTGAAATCAAAACAACCAAGAAAGGAAAACCAAATGAAACTTAAAAAACTATTGGCAGCGGGACTCCTCGGGCTAATGAGTCTGAGCGCGGTCACTGCGGCGCCCATTAAAATCGGTTACAGTGATTGGCCGGGATTCACCGTGCTCGAAGTGGCCAAGCAAAAGGGTTGGTTCAAGGAGGCCGGACTCGACGTGGAACTCGTCTGGTTTGAATATTCGCCATCCATTGATGCTTTTGCGGCGGGGAAAATCGATGGCGTCACGATTGTCGCCGGTGATGATATGGTGACGGGCGCCAGCGGCGCCAAAAGCAAAATCGTTTGCCTCATCGATTACAGTGAAGGCAGCGATATGATTATCGGCGCGCCCGGCGTCGAATCCATCCATGATTTAAAAGGAAAAAAAGTGGGCATTGAACTCACACTGGTGGAACACGAACTCCTCCTGCAGGCGCTCAAAGCCAACGGCATGAGCCAATCCGATGTGACACTCGTGGGAACTTCCACCGACAAAACGCCCCAAGCGCTTGCCTCGGGACAGGTTTCGGCCATTGGCGCCTGGTACCCGGTTTCCGGTCAGGCCCTGAAAACTGTTCCCGGCTCCAAAAAATTATTCACCAGCGCGGATGCCAAGGGACTCATCTTCGACGTCATCGCCGTGAACCCGACCAGTTACGCGCAGCACAAAGAAGATTGGGCGAAGATCACCGCCATATATTATAAATGCGTGGATTACCTAAAGGACCCGAAGACGATGGATGACGCCGTTAAGATCATGGCCGCCAAAGTCGGAGCGGACCCGGCTGAATACGCCAAGAACATTCCCGGCACGCATTTCCTCACGTTGGCGGAAGCCAAGGCTGCTTTGAAGAAGAGCCATGAGATGTCGTCCCTCTACGGTTCAATGGAGATGAGCGACAAATTCTATCTCGAAAACAAAGTCTATAAAGATTCGCAAAAGCCCTCGGATTACGTTGTGCCGGGAATCGTCAATGGCTTGAAATAGTTATTCCCATGTAGCGGGGGTCTGTGACCGCCATCATAAACTATGGCACACCACGATTGGCTCGGACTAAAAAACGAATTGCCGCATCGGCGGAAGATTCTGCTCACGGTGCTGTCGTTCCT
Source organism: Verrucomicrobiia bacterium (assembly GCA_035552155.1). Taxonomy (GTDB): domain Bacteria; phylum Verrucomicrobiota; class Verrucomicrobiia; order Limisphaerales; family DASXHY01; genus DASXHY01. The sequence goes on from DASZLX010000022.1 coordinate 35,129, forward strand.
CGTCCCGCTCGCGTTGTGGTGTGCCATTAGTTATATCCCGAGCCTCTGGCATCCGTTGGTGCACGTGACGAATGTCGGCAGCGTCGACTACTTCGTAACGGGTATGGATGTGCCGCGCGCGACTTTCGATCAGGAAGTGGCGAAAGCGCTCGCGGCCGGCCAGGAAGTGCCACAGGGTTATCTCGTCAATCCCGTTTACCTTCCCGCCCCCCACAAAGTCGCGCGCGCGTTTTACACCGCGTTCAAAACACCGCCCCGATTGCAAAATGAACCATGGCTTCACGAAAGCCTCGGCCACAGCATTCGCACAATTTTTCTTGGCTTCGTTATTTCGTCCATCTTCGGGTTGCCGTTGGGAATTTTATGCGGGTCTTATCGCTTTTTCGCAAAACTGCAGGAACCGTTCATTGAATTTTTTCGCTATCTCCCCGCGCCCGCGTTTGGCGCGTTGTGTGTGGCCATTCTCGGAATCGACGATGCTCCGAAAATCGCGATCATTTTCATCGGCACATTTTTTCAACAAGTCCTCGTCATCGGCAACACGGTCCGCAAAGTGGACCCGGCGTTGCTTGAAGCCGCGCAGACACTCGGAGCTCGTGGTCTCCGCCTCATGACCCATGTCATCATTCCCGCGTCTATTACGGACATTTACACCGACATGCGCATCCTGTTGGGTTGGGCTTGGACGTATCTGATCGTCGCGGAAGTTGTGGGCACCATGTCCGGCATCACGCTCTTCATTAATCAACAGGCGCGCTATCGGAATTTCGACAATGTCTATGCGGCCATCGCCATGATCGGGATCATCGGTCTCTCCACTGACATGTTCCTCGCGTGGCTCGGCAACGTTCTATTTCCGTGGAAACGTCCGGCGCGCGCCGGTTCAACAAAGCGCACGCGGCTGAGAAAACTTTCACCGAAATCTCCTGTGCTGGAAATCCCGGACACACCCCCGGTCAAAATCGTGGAAGAAAAACCTACCGTCGAATTGAATGCCGCTCAGTGAACTAAAACTTCCCGATTACCGCGAGCAATCGCCGGCCGTCGCCGCGCGATTCGAGCGCATCCGCCAGCGCAAAGTCATCCTCAGCGTGCGCGGGCTGAAGAAATGTTTTGGCCCGAACGGCAACACCCACGTCGTTTTCGAAAACGTCTCGCTGGATATTCATCGCCGCGAATTCATTTGCGTTGTCGGCGCATCGGGTTGCGGCAAATCCACGCTGGCACGCATCGTAGCCGGCCTGGACGAAGCCACTGCCGGAAAGATTTTGCTCAACGAAAAACCAGTGAACGGCCCTGGTCCGGACCGTGGGATGGTGTTTCAAGGTTACACTTTGTTCCCATGGCTCTCGGTGTGCAGCAATGTCATGTTCGGCCTGAAAATGCATGGCAAAGACGATAATACTGCCAAGGCCGAGGCGCGCCAATGGCTCGACATGGTCGGTTTGTCGAAATTTGAAAATTCGTATCCGCATGAACTTTCCGGTGGCATGAAACAACGTGTGGCCATCGCCCGCGCGCTCGCGAACAACCCACGCATCCTCATCATGGATGAACCCTTCGCGGCGCTCGACGCGCAAACGCGCTGCCAGATGCAATCGTACCTCCTCCAGATTTGGAAAAAGATCGATGCTACCATTTTGTTCATTACACATGACCTCGACGAGGCGGCGTACCTTTCAGATCGCATCCTCGTGATGGGCGCAAATCCCGGCCGTGTGGTTGAGTTTATCGAAAACCCTGTTTCGCGCCCGCGCAGCAATGCGCAGTTTCTTTCGCCGGAGTTTTTGGCGCTGAAAAAGCGGCTCGAGGAACACATTCATCCGCCTATGGAAGTCGCTGAGAAATTGCCGATGATCAAACTCACGGAGGCTGGCGATGAAGTTGAATAATCCCGGCAGCACCGGCATCCCGCTGGCCCGTATCCTTCCAACTGTTTTTCGCTGGCTCAGCACCATTCTTTTTATTTCCGCGATTGGCACGATGCTGACGCTGCTGGGGTCCGACGCATTGAATGCGCTCACGTTCACCACGGTACACCGTCACGCAGGAGCATTGTCGTTCATGTTGATCGGCTCGTCCTACGTCGTATTGCAAATCAGTTTGCGACGGCCTCGGAGCGAAAAGTTGAAGGCGATTATGATCGGAATGGCTTTTCTTTTTTGGGGCTCGGAACAATTCCTCCCGCCCAGCCTGTTTGCGACCGCAATGGATACCGCCGTCGTCGTCATTTTCGTAGTCGATTTAAGCCTGATAATCATTGAACATCTAAAACGTAATCATTATGAGTAACCTCCCCCTGAACCAGGCCCCTGCGCTACTGATCGTCGCAGCCGGAATCGGCGCCGGACTTGTTCACGTTTTCTCCGGCCCAGACCATCTCGCGGCGATTGCGCCCCTTGCCCTGAAACGCCAGCGCGGCGCATGGCTCACCGGTTTGCGTTGGGGAATGGGCCACGCCTCGGGTGTAATTTTTGTGGGCGTTCTCTCGCTGATTTTGCGCGGCCTGTTGCCGGTTGATTTGATTTCGAGCTGGAGCGATCGCCTCGTCGGCGCGCTCCTGATCGGCATCGGCCTTTGGACGTTGCGCAAAGCGTTGCTCATCCACACGCACACGCATGCGCACGAGGGCGAATCACACGAGCACATTCACATTCACGGTCGTAACAATGCGAAAGCGCACAGTGTGAAACGACATGTGCACACCCACGCCGCGTTTGGTATTGGCACACTGCACGGGCTTTCCGGCAGTTCGCATTTTCTGGCAATCATTCCCGCGCTGGCCATGCCATCCACCGCTTTGGCCATAATATATCTGGCCTGCTACGGTGTCGGCACGGTGTTGGCGATGATGCTATTCGCCTCGGCCATCAATTCATTTTCCATGCGCTTTGCCGCCACGGCAAAAGTCTATCGTGGATTCATGTTTGCGTGTTCCGGCCTGGCGGTCACGATTGGCTGCATCTGGCTGTTCGGTCTCGGTTTTTAAGTTCGCGTGAAGCTTTCGGAAAACAATTTCAAAATCGCGCCGAACACAAAAGGCTGTGCGCATCTGGAAGTTGAAATGGTGTTTGGTGAAAGCACGGCCACGTCCTCATCTGCGACCAGTCCGCTGAAACTTCTCACACCCTGCTCGCGCGGCAAAAGTGTATGGGCTTATGCGAGCAATTTCGGCGGCGGACTCGTCGCCGGTGACGAAACGCAACTGGATCTGCGCATCGGCACTGAAGCACGTTGCTTTTTCGGCACGCAGGCATCGACCAAAGTTTACCGCAACCCCGCACAACTCCCTTGTTCGCACACCACCCGGGCGAGGTTGGAGAGTGGCTCTCTGCTCGTTTTTGCCCCGGATGCAATCCAGGCCTTTGCCGGCTCAAGCTACCGTCAACGCCAGGAATTTCATCTCCCTGACGACGCGGGATTGGTTCTGGTGGACTGGTTCACTGCCGGCCGGGCTGCTCGCGGCGAACGCTGGGCCTTCGACAATTTTCAAAGCCGCAATGATGTCTTCATTGATGAACGTTGCGTGTTTGTCGACTCCATCCTGTTGAATCCTGACGCCGGCGCAATGGCATCGCCACATCGCGTCGGACGCTTCAATTGTTTTGCAATGCTCCTTCTTATCGGCGCACCGATGCGCGAAGCCGCGACGCACCTGATAACCGAAATTTCGTCGCGCCCGGTTGAACGCAATACGATGCTCCTGCGCAGCGCCAGCCCCGTCCAGGACGGCGTTGTATTACGCGCCGCCGGCGAAGATGTCGAGAGCGTCAGTCGCGAACTGAAAAACCACTTAGCTTTCCTCGCCGCTTTTCTTGGCGACGATCCCTGGGCCAGAAAATGGTAGTCACCATTTAACTCATTTAACAAAGTTAACGAACCCATGCACCTGACCCCTCGCGAAATCGAAAAGTTGATGTTGCACAACGCGGGTTTTCTCGCGCAGAAACGCCTTGCGCGCGGTCTGCGCCTGAATCATCCGGAGGCGGTCGCGCTGATTGCCGCGCAATTACTTGAGTTTATCCGCGATGGCAAGAGCGTGGCGGAACTTATGAACCTTGGCCGCAAGTTTCTCGGACGAAACCAGGTGATGTCAGGTGTGCCGGAAATGATCCACGACGTGCAGGTGGAAGGCACCTTTCCCGACGGCTCCAAACTCGTCACCGTGCACCACCCCATCGCGAGTGAAAACGGCGATCTTGCGCTGGCGCTGCGAGGAAGCTTTCTTCCCGCGCCGAACGTTTCCATTTTCAATTCCGTTGCCGACGAGGGCGAACCCGGTGCAGTGAAAGCGCGCGACGGCGAAATCCAACTGAACGCTGGCCGCCAGACCGCCGAAGTGCGTGTGACGAATCTCGGCGATCGCCCCATCCAGGTCGGCAGCCACTATCATTTTATTGAAACAAATGCCGCGTTGAAATTCGACCGTGGCGCAGCTTACGGGAAACGTTTGGACATTCCCGCCGGGACTGCGGTGCGATTCGAGCCTGGCGAAACCAAAACCGTCCGGCTCGTCGACATCGCCGGCAAAAAAGTCATTCGCGGTGGAAATAATTTGGCGAACGGAAAAGTGTCTGCTGCGGGAAAGAAGGCGGCATTGAAAAAAGTGAGGGCAAAAAATTTCGCAAACAGAGATTAATGCGCTACAGGAACTGGGACTGGGCGGCGATTTCTCTGCGCCTTCTGTGTCCCTGTGGCAAAAATAAATTGTTATGTCCCATAAAATGAAACGCCGGCATTACGCCGATATGTTCGGGCCGACAACGGGCGATAAAGTCCGCCTCGGCGATACGTCGCTGATTCTCGAAGTGGAAAAGGATTTCACCGTTTATGGCGATGAATGCAAATTCGGCGGCGGCAAGGTTATTCGCGAAGGCATGGGGCAGGCCGCTGGCGTCGGCGACAAAGACGCGCTCGACTGCGTCATCACGAACGCGTTAGTCGTTGATTGGAGCGGCATTTACAAGGCCGATATCGGCATCAAAAACGGCCTCATCAGCGGTATCGGCAAAGCCGGAAATCCCGATGTCATGGCTCGCGTGACCAAAAACATGATTATCGGTGTCACCACCGAAGTCATTGCGGGTGAGGGATTGATTCTGACCGCGGGCGGACTCGATACACATATTCATTTCATTTGTCCGCAACAGGCGCACGAAGCAATCGCCGCCGGCCTGACTACCATGGTTGGCGGCGGCACCGGTCCTGCAGTCGGAACCTGCGCGACTACTTGCACGCCCGGTTCATTCAACATGCGCATGATGCTCCGCGCCGTGGATGATTTGCCGCTCAATTTCGGATTCACCGGCAAGGGAAATACCGCCATGCCCGCCGGGTTGCTCGAACAAATCCAGGCCGGGGCTATCGGTCTGAAACTCCACGAAGATTGGGGCACCACCCCAGCTGCCATTGACTGCTGCCTTGGCATCGCCGACGAAACCGACACGCAAGTCACGATTCACACCGATACTTTGAACGAGTCCACTTTCGTCGAGGGCACCATTGCCGCGTTCAAAGGCCGCACGATTCACACGTATCATTCGGAAGGCGCGGGCGGCGGACACGCGCCGGATATCATCCGCATTTGCGGCGAAGCGAATGTTCTCCCGAGCTCCACCAATCCCACGCGTCCGTATACCGTCAACACCATCGACGAACATCTCGATATGTTGATGGTCTGTCATCATCTCGACCCGAATTTGCCGGAGGATGTGGCGTTTGCCGAAAGCCGCATCCGGGGTGAGACCATTGCTGCCGAGGACATCCTGCACGATCTCGGCGCCATCAGCATGATGAGTTCGGATTCGCAAGCCATGGGACGCATCGGCGAAGTCATTACGCGCTCGTGGCAAACCGCCGATAAGATGAAAAAGCAGCGCGGCCGTTTGCCCGGCGAAAAAGGTGACAACGATAATCTCCGCATCAAACGTTACCTCTCGAAATACACCATCAACCCTGCGCTTGCGCACGGAATGGGACATCTCATCGGCTCAATCGAAGTCGGCAAACTCGCGGACCTCGTGTTGTGGAAGCCCGCGTTTTTCGGCGCCAAGCCGGAGATGGTCATCAAAGGCGGCGTCATTGCCTGGGCGCAAATGGGCGACCCCAACGCCAGCATTCCAACACCGCAACCGGTTTTCATGCGCCCGATGTTCGGCAGCTTCGGCAAAGCGACCGGCCCGTGCTCCGTCGCCTTCGTAAGCCAGCTTTGCAAAAGCAAAAACATTGCAAAAAATTACGGCCTCACCAAACGCATCGCGGCCGTGAAGGGCTGCCGCAAAATGACCAAGCGCGATTTAAAATGGAACAACGCGCTCCCGAAGATAACCGTAGATCCAGAGACCTACGAAGTTCGTGCCGATGGCGAATTGCTGACGTGCGAACCGGCGAAACTGCTGCCACTCGCGCAACGCTACTACCTTTTCTGACGGTGAGAACGAATGGTAACATGCCGAATGCCGAATGCCGAATGGCGGATGATACCACCCACCGGGTCGATTCTCCATTCGTCATTCGTCATTCGTCATTCAATCAATGGCTCCTGTGGCAACTCGTCGATTCCGCGTTTCCAGCCGGCGGCTTCGCTCATTCCGCGGGGCTCGAAGCCGCATGGCAACATGGCGAGGTAAAAAATCGCGGCGATCTGATTTCCTGTGTCGAAGCCGGTCTTCATCAACTCGGCCACACCGCGCTGCCATTCGTGAACGCCGCACATAGGGAGCCTGAGCGGTTGGAGGAATTGGATCATCTCTGCAATGCGTTCACGACCAATCACGTGGCGAATCGTGCCAGCCGCGCGCAAGGTAAAGCTTTTTTGACAGCGGCGCAGCGCGTCTTTGCCGCTGGCCGCCAACATCCGGCTTTGCCGTTTCATCATTTCCCGTGTGCTTTCGGGGCCGCCTTGAGATGGCTCGATGCTCCGAAAGAGACAACAATGCGCCTGTTTTTCTTCAACCATCTTCGCGGCATGATGGCCGCAGCCGTTCGCTTGAATATCGTCGGCCCCATGGAAGCGCAGACCATTCAACACCACCTGGCCTCAACTGCCGAACACGTTTTGAAACAATGCGCTTCACTCACGCTCGACGATATCGCCCAGACCTCGCCACTGCTGGATTTATGGCAAGGCGCGCAGGACCGGCTTTACTCGCGGCTCTTCCAAAGTTGATTTATGAGACTGCTCCTTCACTTTCATTCCCACGGCGGAAATGGCCATTCGCATCCGGACACTCCCGGCCATTTCCACGATCGCGACCTTCCTCACGACCGCGATTTCAATCAGCGCGCGTTCACTGTGGGAGTCGGTGGCCCAGTCGGCAGCGGCAAGACGGCATTGATGCTTCAATTGTGCAAACGTCTGCGCGAAACCCGGAGCATCGCCGCTGTCACCAATGATATTTTTACAAAGGAAGACGGCGAGTTTTTAACCAGGCATCAAGCGCTCGAAGCCGATCGCATCCGCGCTGTTGAAACCGGCGGCTGCCCGCACGCCGCCATTCGCGAGGACATTTCCTCAAACCTCCTTGCGCTGGAGGAGTTGCATCAAAAATTTCATCCCGACATTCTTCTCATCGAATCCGGCGGTGACAATCTGGCTGCCTGCTTCAGCCGTGAACTGGCCGATTACACCATCCAGGTGATCGACGTCGCCGGCGGTGATAAAATCCCCCGCAAAGGCGGCCCGGGAATTACTCAAACCGATTTGTTGGTGATCAATAAAACCGATCTCGCCCAGGCCGTGGGCGCGGATTTAAAAGTAATGGAGCGCGACACAAAAAAAATGCGCGGCGACGGACCGTTTGTTTTCGCGCAGGTCAAGCACGGCGTCGGCGTGGATGAAATCGTGCAGCAGATTCTTCATCAATGGCAGCATGCGCGCGGCATAGGACACAAGCATTGAAAGTAGCGTAAGCCCGGCCGGTCAACGGCCTTTTGCCCGCTGCGTGAACGCGAATCAGCACCTGCAAGTGCCAGGTTCCACGACTCTCCAAAACCACCAAAGGCAAAACAATCACTGCCGATAAAACCGGGGTGGGAAGTGTTCGCAATGGACAAACGAAACCACCCACCCCGTGATCGCTGGAGGAACAGACGATCAGATCGGGCCAGTTTAGAACTGGTATATGATGTTAAGAGCGACCGAAACGGCATTCTTGTTCGACGGTTCGCCGACTACCGTGCCGCCAAATGGCCGGTCGCCGGTTAGAGAATGATCCCATCGGAATTCGCCGCGGGTAATCACGTTTTTCCAAAGCGAATAGCCCACGGTCAATGTTTCCGAGATCAGTTGATCGCCGTGTCCGTTGGAAACCAGTCCGTCAAACACACCGGCGCTGCCGGTCGCGTAGTCAATGCGATTCGCGAAGGTCCACTTGTCCATGGTGTACATCACATACAGCGCCGTCGCGTTGGCGTAGTCGCTCTTGCTGGTTTGGCCGTATGTATAATCATAGGCTGCGCCCAATGACAATCCGGTCACAGGCAATGGAAGGGTGCCGCCGACGTAAATATTACCTTGGTTAAAGCGCGTGCCGCCCGCCGGAACGCCGGTCGAGGCAATGGTCGTCGCGTCCAGCTGATGATCGCCGACGGTGTATCCAGCGGATAACGTCGCGCCTTTAGCGAATCCAAAACTTTCCGGTGCGGTGAATGTGGCCATCGCCAGATAGGCTTTTTTGGATTCGATGGATTGCCGCGCGTTCACTTCGTTATTGAATCCCGCCGCGTTGCCAATGCCGGCCATCAGACTGACTTCATCGTTAACCTTATAATTTGCGGAAATGCCCGTGTGCGCCGAAGACTCAATGAAGAATCCGTATGAACGGCTCCAGTTTGGATCCTTGTAGGTATCGTACGCCTCGTAGCCATTGTAGGTGCCGAATTGGCCGACATGAAGCTCAATGCCATTGCCCACCGGCACACGCAGGTTAATGTAGGCTTCATTGAAGGAAAAATCCGTTCCAATGGGTCCCCCGCTGCCGGCAGTCGCGATGCCGGTTCCACGTTTGGCCGCGCCAGGTCCCATCAACATTTGCACGTGATAGCCTGCTGACCAGCCGCTCGTATCCAGCGGCTTGTCGAGCGTGAGGCTCACCACGTTCAAATTAAACCCATCCTGCACGTCCGAGCCGTCATAGGTGCGTCCGGGCATGTTGGCATCGCCGGTGCCGAATTTCCAAACGGCGGTGGTATCGACGTAGCCACTGAGAGTTGTTGACGAGAGCGCGGTCAAAACGGTGCTGGGCGCGGGCGCGTCATCCGCAAGCATTACCGCTGGGAGACTGACAAGACCGGCACTCAACAGCATTTTGGTCCACTTACTTATTTTCATAATGTGTTTTATAGGTTTCACTTTTGGGTCGTACGCCTTTGTGCGCACTTTGGTTCAGGAGCGCCAAGCAGAAACGGTGCCTCGCCGCAAAGTTGCCTGCGTCTTTGTGAGCCCCCGCGGTGCTGTGAATTTCATCTGAATGTTTTTCGAAACCCGTTCTTCACGTGTTCAATTTGAGTGCGTGAAACTTTTTAATTTGGATACTGAAATAAAATCAGCGCCGCACAAATCGCGGCCGGATCCGCAAAACATTTTTTCACGCGCACGATCGATATAGGGCGATTTGCCCATTTGTTTGCAGTGCTTTTGCCGGCATTGCAATTTTTTAAAATGTTCGCCCATCGCAACCGCGTGCCGCGAAAATTTTACGGTTCGGACAAAACTTTTTCGTCCGTACAAATTCGTTTGCGACGTCTCAGTAACGAGCGGGAAATTTTTTGGCTTCTTCTGTTCATCATTTTACCGCGTGCGCAATTTTCCACTGCCGGCGTAGCGCATAAAAAATCCGTTTCAGAAAACTTCCTTGCGGAATTCGTTGAATAAACGCCTCCCGGCGGAAAAGTTTTTCGTGTGGCACATCGGGTGCTGAAATGCCGGCGTCAACATGGCCGCATGCATGGCGGCGTGTCGCGACAAAGAATCGAACCATCAGGCAGAAGAAAACCGAAACTGAACCCACACTCGATATAACCGATATGAAAAAGACGCTGTCCTTCCTAAAAAAACCATTTCTCGCGTTCAGCCTCGCGGCCGCGCTGGCCGCTTCCAGCTACGCGGCCGACACAATCAAGGTCGGCATCCTGCATTCGCTCAGCGGCACCATGGCCATCAGTGAAACCTCTTTGCGCGACGTGTTGCTCTTCACGTTCGACGAGATCAACAAGGCCGGCGGCATCAAAGTGGGCGACAAGAGTTATATGATCGAGCCGGTGGTGGTGGACGGCGCTTCCAACTGGCCGCTCTTTGCGGAAAAAGCCAAACAACTGCTCGAGGAGGACAAGGTCGCGGTGGTCTTTGGCTGCTGGACCTCGGTGAGCCGCAAGTCGGTGCTGCCGGTTTTTGAAAAGGACAACGGGCTGCTCTTCTACCCGGTGCAATATGAAGGTGAGGAGCTATCCAAGAACATCTTCTATACCGCCGAAGCTGTGAACCAGCAGGCGACGCCCGCCGTGGATTATCTGCTCGCCCAGGGTAAAAAGAAATTCTACCTCATCGGCACGGACTACGTGTATCCACAGACCACCAATTTGATCCTCTACAAATATCTGCTCCTGCACGGCATCAAGATGGAGGACATCGGTGGCGGCTTCCGCAAAGATGATACCGGCAAGGTTATTTCCGCTGGCAAGTATACGCCATTCGGCCACACTGATTATCAGCAGATCGTGGCGGAGATTAAGCAGTTTGCGGCCAGCGGTGACGCTTGCGTGCTCAACACCATCAATGGCGATTCCAACGTGCCTTTCTTCAAGGAAATCGCCGCGGCAGGTTTGACGGCTTCGGATTGTCCGGTGGTTTCCTTCAGCCTCGCGGAAGATGAACTTCGCTCGCTGCCGACCAAGGACCTCGTGGGTGAGCTCGGTTGCTGGAAGTATTTCATGTCGATCAATTCGCCGGAGAACAAGACGTTCCTGAAAAACTGGAATAGCTGGCTGAAGGACGAAAGCTATCCCGGCGTCGTGAAGGAAAAACGCGCGGTGGACAGCCCGATGGTCCTTTCCTACGACGGCGTTTACTTGTGGAAAGAAGCTGTTGAAAAAGCCGGCACTTTTGATGTGGACCAGGTCCGCACCGCCCTCGAGTCCGGCGAAATCAGTTTTGAAGGACCCGGCGGAAAAACCACCATGCAGAAAAATCATCATACGATCAGCAACGTTTACATCGGCGAAACCCGCGCCAATGGCCAGTTCAAGATTCTCAAGGAATTCAACAACGTGGCCGGCGAACCTTTCATCCTGAAGGGGCTTGACGATAAACTGGCGGCGAAATGAGGACGCCCGTGATTTGGAGGTGTTGAAGGGAAATTAGAGGGATGCAGAAAAAGGGGTGGAGTTGGGGGACTCCACCCCTTTGTTTTCAAATATGAATCGTGCATTGAAATGGACCAATGGCCCGAGCAGGAGAGCCGCGTTGCAAAAACGCGGATTGACGTGGGCTGTTCTGTTCGCGCTTTTGTTTTGCCGTTCGGTTTCCGCTGCTCCCGCGCCCGTTGATGATGTCGCGGTCCGCGAGCAATTGGTTAAAACCCTCTTGAGCGAAGGCGAGGAGCAACAGACCAATCTTAACGCGCTTGCCGATACTGGCTCTCGGCTTGTCCGCGACGTGCTCACCGCGTGGACGCGCGATGGCGTTTATGTTTATGAAGCGCCAGACAAAACCAAAATTCCTGTCCTGCTCGAGGAGCAGACTGATGCCGACGGAAAGGCCCGCGCCATTCGCATTGCTGACGGGCAATTTTTGAAGGACGACAAGGGGAAGGAGTTGCGTTTCGCCAACATGGATCTGAATACCGCCGATACGGATATGCGATTGCGCGGCGCCATTCAACAGACGCTTAATGCATTGGCGCTTTCCGACCCAAACCCGGATGCGCGGCGTTCTGCAATTTTGAAATTAGGCAATTCGGGCAAGGAGAAAAATATCGCGCTGCTGCAGGGGCGATTGGAAAAAGAGACCGACGCGGAAGTTAAGAAATCGCTGAACGAGGCGATTGCGTTGCTGAATCTCGGCAGTTCCGATAGCAGTGTGCAGATTTCGGCCATCAAAAAGCTGGCTGCGCTGAATGCCATAGGAAGCCTCGATAATCTTAAGCGACTGGCCGCCGACGCGAAGACTGCGCCCTCGGTGCTCAAAGAAACGAAACTGGCGATTTCCTCCATTGAACAGCACATTCAATGGGTCAATTTCTTTGGCACCATTTTTCGCGGGCTAAGCCTCGGGTCCATTCTCCTCGTGGTTGCTCTTGGCCTCGCCATTACATTCGGCCTGATGGGCGTCATCAACATGGCCCACGGCGAAATGATCGCAGTAGGAGCCTACACCTGTTACGTCGTGCAGAATATTTTTGGCACGGGTTTCGGCTTCACCATCAATCTCCCGTTCACCTTCTTCGGCCATCATTTGGGCTTCGGCATGCATATTCCCGGTTTGAACGCCACCGGCTGGTTTTGTGAGAGTTATTTTCTGTTCGCACTGCCGCTCAGTTTTCTTACAGCGGCCCTGGCAGGCCTGATCATCGAGCGCAGCGTGATTCGTTTTCTGTATCGCCGCCCCCTGGAGTCCCTACTGGCCACCTGGGGCATCTCGCTCATCATGCAGCAATGCTTCCGCATGGTGTTTGGCGCGAACAATGTTCAGGTCAATTCACCTTCCTGGCTGCAGGGCCATTTTTCGCTGAGCGACGTTCTCTTTGGATACAATCGTGTTTTCGTCATCGGATTCGCGATCGTGATTGTCATCGGCACATGGATGTTACTGACGAAAACTCCGCTGGGCCTGCTCATTCGCGCAGTAATGCAAAACCGCAACATGGCCTCGTGCGTTGGCGTGCGCACCGATCGTGTGAACATGATGACATTCGCGTTCGGTTCCGGGCTGGCGGGTTTGGCCGGTTCGTTCCTGTCGCAAATCGGCAATGTCGGCCCAAGCATGGGGCAGGACCATATAGTGAATGCCTTCATGACGGTCGTGGTCGGCGGCGTGGGCAGCATCGTCGGCACGGTTTACTCCGCAATAGGCGTCGGCACCGGTGACCAGGTCTTGCAACAAACCACCGGCTCACCCGTGGCGGGAAAAATTGTGATGCTCGTCTTGATCATTCTCTTTTTGCAATGGAAACCCGGCGGCTTGTTCGCCATCCGTTCACGGAATCTCGATTAACATGCGCCGCACAGCAACGAAGCTCGAATCGTGGAGCGTGGCGGTCACAGCATTCGTCATGATCGTGGTGTTGCCGGCGCTCAACGCCACGCCCGCCGGCAGCTTTCTGCATGTCAGCAATTTCACGATCAATCTCTACGGCAAATATCTCTGCTACGGCCTGCTCGCCATCAGCGTCGATTTGCTTTGGGGCTATACCGGCCTGCTGAGCCTGGGACAGGCGCTGTTCTTCACTCTCGGCGGTTACATGATGGGGATGTACCTGATGCGGATGATTGGCGACCTCGGCCAATATCATCAGCCGATTCCAGATTTCCTCGTGTTTCTAGGCTGGAGCACGCTTCCGGCATTCTGGAAACCTTTTGGCAGTTTTGCGTTTGCCTTTCTAATGGCGATGTTGCTGCCGGGAACGCTGGCGCTCGTTTTCGGTTTTCTTGCCTTTCGCTCGCGCATCCGCGGAGTTTATTTTGCCATTCTCACACAAGCCCTGACTTATGCGGCAATGCTGCTCTTTTTTCGCAACAGCCTGTTGATGGGCGGTAATAACGGATTCACTGATTTCAAATTTATTTTCGGCTACGACTTGCGCGAACCATCCACGCAACGTGGACTTTATATGGTGACGGCGCTGACCGTGCTGATCGCATTTCTAGTTTGCCGCTGGTTGAGCCGGACAAAATTCGGGCTCGTGCAGCAGGCCATCCGCGATAGCGAAAACCGCGTGCTGTTCAGCGGATACGCCGCCCGAAATTACAAACTCTTTGTGTTCGTGCTCGCGGCGCTCATCGGCTCCATTGGCGGGATGCTGTTTGTGCCGCAAGTCGGCATCATCAACCCAAGCGAAATGGGACCGGATAAATCGCTGGAAGCCGTGGTATGGGTGGCGGTTGGAGGGCGCGGCACGTTGCTCGGCCCGATCCTCGGTGCCTTTGGAGTGAATGCCTTCAAGAGTTGGGCCACCCGCGCCTATCCCGATCTCTGGCAGATTCTGCTCGGCGCGCTCTTCGTGCTCGTAACTCTATTCATGCCGAAAGGCCTGGTCGGTTTGCCCGAACAATTGCGCGGCATCAAAAAGCGTTTCGACGCGCGCCGGAAGAAAATTAAAGATCAAGCCGCCGCTTCCGTAAGCGTTCCCGCCGAGGAACTGGCAAAGACCAAATGAGCGCCGCTCCCCGTCAATTTGTTTTGATGCTCGAAGACGTGAATAAAGCCTTCGATGGTTTCAAGGCCATTTCGAATCTCACGCTTTACATGGACGAAGGGGAATTACGAACCATCATCGGCCCAAACGGCGCGGGAAAAAGCACGATGCTGGACCTTATTACTGGTCGTACGAAGCCGGACAAAGGTAAAATTGAGTTCGGCGTGAACACCGACCTTACCCGACTGAACGAATATCAAATCAACCGCCTCGGCATTAGCCGGAAATTTCAAACACCGTCCGTTTATATCGACCACACAGTTTTCGAAAACATCTGGCTTTCGCTCAAAGGCGGCCGAGCCGTGTGGACCACTATTTTTGCGCGGCTATCCTCCGACCAGCGCGATCGCATCCACGATGTGCTGAACACGGTGGGCCTTTCGGACAAAGCAAGTTGGAAAGCCGGTGCGTTGAGCCACGGCCAGAAGCAGTGGCTCGAGATCGGCATGTTGCTCGCGCAGGATCCAAAGTTATTGCTCGTCGACGAACCCGCCGCCGGCATGACCGACGAAGAGACGCACAAAACCGGCGAACTGCTCCTCAGCCTCGAAGGCAAACACAGCATCGTGGTCATCGAACACGACATGACCTTCGTCCGCCAGATCGCCCGCAAAGTCACGGTGTTGCACCAAGGGACCGTTTTGTGCGAAGGAACCGTGGACGAGGTGCAGAATGATGAACGGGTGATTGAGGTGTATTTGGGGAGGAAAAAGAAAGCCGCATGAAAGTTTTAAGTTCCAGGTTTCAAGTTCCAAGAAAGCTCCAAGCTGCAAGCTTCAAATCGGAACAGTTGCGATTCGAGGGATTATTTGTTGCTTGGAATTTGGAACGTTTTTGGAACTTGGAATTTGGAACTTGGAATTTTTCCACATGCTGACTCTTTCCAACATCTCAGTCTCCTACGACGGTTCGCGCATCCTGCGCGGCGTGAACCTCACCGTACCCGAGCGCAGTCTCGTGTGCCTGATGGGACGCAACGGTGTCGGCAAAACTACGACGTTAAAATCCATCGTTGGCCTCGCCAAAACGGATGGCGGTTCCATTACACTCGCAGGAACAGAATTGAACGGTTTAAAACCTGACCAACGTGCGCGGCACGGCCTTGGTTACGTCCCGCAAGGCCGCGACATTTTTCCGCACCTCACCGTTTGGGAAAACCTCAAGATCAGCCTCGTCGTCCATAAAGCCAAAGCCAACGGCCAGGTGGATCGAGTGCTGGAATTGTTTCCGGTGCTGAAGGAAATGTTGCAGCGCAAAGGCGGGGTGCTGAGTGGCGGCCAACAACAACAACTGGCCATCGCGCGCGCATTGCTGACCGATCCGAAAATATTGATTCTCGACGAGCCCACGGAAGGCATCCAGCCCAATATCATCGATCAAATCGGCGAGACGCTCTTGAAAATCAAAGCCGAGGGCAAAATCAGCATTTTGCTCGTGGAACAATATCTCGATTTTTGCGTCAGCGTTGGCGATAGCTTTTACATCATGGACCGCGGCGCAGTCGTGGCCGGGGGACCGATTAAAAACCTCAACGATCCAGATGTGCGACGGTATTTGACGGTCTGATTTCGGTAAAAGCGCCAGTGCCGCTGGTTCCGGAAAGGTTTGTGGATCGCTTCCTTATCCTGGAGATATTCGTGGAAACCGTCCCCACATTAAGGACGCTCAAGAATTGATCCGCCTTCGTTTCCGTAAGTTTGAGACCGCGAATCGCATCAAACGGCTTTTCCGCCACCGTTCCTTTGGTGGCGTCCTGCTTGCCCTCCCCATCACCCACGCCCAAGTCCGAGAATTAAATCCCGAGTCGGAACCTTTCAAGTAAGCGCGCGCAATGT
The DNA here is from genome assembly GCA_035552155.1 of Verrucomicrobiia bacterium. Classification (GTDB taxonomy): domain Bacteria; phylum Verrucomicrobiota; class Verrucomicrobiia; order Limisphaerales; family DASXHY01; genus DASXHY01. Next base: position 51,375 of record DASZLX010000022.1, read on the forward strand.
CCAAATTCAGCATCCTTGAAAATAGTACGTGCCCCATCCTCGCTTAAACAATCGGTAACGCTGTTTCATTTCATCACTCACGGTTGTGAGCGTAAAACAGCCCGAAAGTTTGTGTTAGCGAGCAGTGGCGGAGCGGTCGGCGACCAATGCCGAACGATGCCAGGGCAGCTAAAACATTGAAACTTTCAATGAAGGTAGACAAACCATGCTCCCTAAGTCCCTGCAAGACAGTTGCAAAGAAGTGGAGCCAATGGCCGGGATTGAACCGGCGACCGACGGTTTACGAAACCGTTGCTCTACCACTGAGCTACATTGGCACTGACAGGACTGATATTGTTTGCATTGCCGGGTTCACTGTCAAGCGCGACGGCAACTCGTTGTAATTCTATTCCCGAATTAAACGAAATCAACCGACACCGATCGCGACCCTTGGGAGCCGCAGGTTTCCAGCGATTATATTTTTCACGGAAGCGTCTGGACTTTCAATCGGAAGAATTGCCGGTCTCCGGATGGCACAACTGTATAGGGGCTGAATGCCTCTGACATGTTCGTGTACGGGCCGTCGACGGCCGACGCGCACTGCAATGTGCCCGCCGTCCATGTCAGCACCATCGCGCCGCCGGTCATTTGATAATGCAACGCTGCCGCCGGGGCGACCGTTGGCGCGTAGGTCGTGAAGGCGCTATCGGCTACCGTGGCCCAGCTCGCCCAAACCCAGGCGCTGGAGCGCGCGCCATTTTCGATGCGGGTTTCGTCCATCAAACCATTGAACGGTAACCCGCCGGTGGCGCCGGGCGCACCGGCCAGCAGCGCGCCGCAACGCGCATAATTCGTCGTTTGAAAAGCCGTATCCACTCCGGTGGCCACTGTCTCATCAATGCCATCCACATAAACATGGACTGCGCCGTTGCTGCCATCCATTGTGCCGGTCAGGAGATGCCATTGGCCAAAACCAACCGCGCCGGCGGCCGTCCTGGGCGAGACATTTCCCCCGACGCCGTCCGCCGTGTCGAAATAAATTTTGCCGTCCGCGGTTTGGTAACTGTTGACGTAGAAATCAAAACCTGCGGTGTTCCAGCCGCCCTGTTTATTGCACCAGACAGTTTGCTCGCTCGATGCGGCGGGAGCGATATTGACCCAGGCGGATACGGTAAAGTTTTTTCCCACGGGCACCAAACCGGGGTCGAGGAATTGCGAGCTGCCGTTGAACGCGCCGCCGTTCCCCACGATGCCGGTGGCCACAGCAGGCGCGGCTCCGGAAGTCGCGGGATATTGCCGCGTGCTGTCCGCAAAGGGCAGCCCGCTTTGATTCATGTGATAGACCAGCGTGAAATCGTTCGAGCCGCTCAGCGTCGTCCATACGGCTCCGTTGGTGTTGCCAGGCGGCATGACGCTATCGGCGGGGTTGCCCCAATACGCGGTGATAAAATCGTTGCTGCCGGAAATCGAGGGCACCTGCACCCAGACCAACGATTCTCCGGAGGGATTCCATTGTTCGATCTCGGAAGGTAATTCGCGGCCGTTCCCGGTGGCGAACCGCAGATCGGCGCCGTCATTCGGCGAAGCAAATTGCGCGTAGGAAAATCCCGGCACATTCGTGCTCAACCGAACCAGCACCGGGAATTCCTGCAAGGTCTCCGTGTTGGTATAGCCGCTGAAGGTGAGGCGCAGGCCATAATAATTGGCAGCGTTCAAGAATGTCGCCGCCTTCCCCACCACCGGCGCGGTGCTGGAATTCGTGCTGCCCTGGCCATTGCTGACCGTGACCTGATAATTATTCGTGCCCGCGAGCGCATTAAAAGAATAACTGGAATTTGTCGCGCCGGGAATCGACTGGCCATTGAGCGTCCATTGATAACTCAAGGGCGGCAGGCCACCGGCTGTCACCGCGAGTGCGAGCGCGTCGCCCTGCCACACAATCCGCGAAATTGGATCGAGATCACTGGTCACAACGGGACCGGTCAAAACCGTCAGCGACGCCGGCGCACTTACGACCCCGCCGAACTGATTGGTTATCGCAACGTAATAGTTATTGTTCTGCGTGGCGTTGCTGATGACCAGGCTGCTGCTCGTGCCCACGACAATATTATTTTGATCATACCACGTATAGCCGAGTGGCTGAGAGCCCGAGACGCTGACCTCGAATGTCGCCGCACCCCCATACGCGACGGTCGCATTCGTCGGGAATTGGATAATACCCGGCCCGGTTGAAAGAAATGCGGAAACCGGCGCGCTCAGATGGTCGCGAATGCACGGTTTGCCGATGGCATCGACATAAAAGCGGTAACTTCCCGGAGCCAGGCCCGCCTGCGTGAGATTGGTTTGATGCGTCCCGGAATTGACGGAACCGAGCAACGCTGCCGTCACGCCGTTGCTCGAAGCGTAAATTTCATAATGGTCAATCGTGCGCTCATCGCCCGAAGCGATCGTCCAGGAGAGCAGGTTCGTGTTCATTTGAGCGGTGACCGCAACAAAATTTTCGATGCCCGCTTCGACCTCGGTTCCCTCCTCCCAATCACTCCACGTGGCCCACTGCATGCGGGTCATATTCGCTGGGATGGCGGCGTTGATGACTGCCGCGCGTTCCACCTCGCACACGCCGTTGCTGCCGGGAAGATATTTGCCCAGCGACCAACTGATCGATTTCGTCAGCGTGCCGTTGAATTGCGAGCACATCGCGCCGAACGCTTTTTTGCCGTGGGTCTTGATGGTGCCATACGAGCTGGTAACGGCGCTCAAATTGAACGGATCGCTGGTATTGGCCCCGGTGGTGAAACTATCGGTCCATTGAAAGGATTCGTCCTCCCACGATTCGGAAAGATAACTCGTCCCCTGCTCCACCCAAACCATGTTGCCGCCGAGATCGGCTTTGATGGCCGCCATGCCCGTCCCGCCCACCACATTGCGCACTCCGAAAAACATCAAAATGGGATTCCCGGCGCTGGCCGGCTCACGCTCGTAGTTCGCGTCGGTGAAATAATTGGTTTGGCAATAATGAATCTGGTACTCGAGATTGCTCGTGCCGAGGCCGCCGACCGTCCCTTTGTCCAGCATCAGAATATAGGTGAAGGTATTGTTGGGAACGCTCGCCAAATAAGCTTTGACCCGTTTGGCAACGTTGTCGGTTTGATGCGTTCGACCGTACCAATTGATCACCACCCCGTTGAATCCGCGATTCTTCATGTCCGTGATCATCGCGGCCACGTAGGCGTCCGAATCATTGTTCAAGCCGATGTTGATGTGATTGTTCGGCCCGAACCAGGGCGTGGCGTGGGCAAACCAGCGCAAGTCCGGCCGGCTGGGAATCAACGTATGCACGTCGGTTTTGGAAACGTGCCCGGGAGTTACCGGATTCAGGGACTCGTCCATTTTCGCCGGGTCCACCGGGATGGTTGCGCCCGACTGGCTGACCCAGCTCGTCGGTCCAAAATTCGCCGAAAAGTTGTTCGAATTGTAGGCCGAAAAAGCCGAAGTATTGTGATTGGTCAGCGAAACCAGCGCCACGTTGAAACTAATTCCCCAGACCGTCGTGGCCTGGGTGATCAGGCACAAAAAAGCCCAGCGCAGCACGTGTGATATTGCCGGCAGGTTCCGTCGCTCTGGTATTTCTCGCATCGTCAAATCAACTGTTGTTTTTTTCCGTTGCGCGCGTGAAGTATCACGCGAAGCCAAAGGTCAGACGGATATTTCGCACCCAAGTTCCCTCTTTTAGCCTCCTCTCGCCACCGTATGTTTATATGGGGCGAGAAACTCGGATTAAATTTTCGACGCGCTCGGGCCAGCGATTCCGGGCAGAAGGAAGGTCGTGGAGCGCCTCTCGGCACACTCCTGAAAATTCCCCTGATTCTCCCAATTGAACTTTTTCAAAGTAGCCCGATATTTTTCAAAGATGGGCGGGATCTCGTTGGTAGGACGTGGGCAAAAATACCAGGAATTTTGAGGAGCAAATAACATGAAAACGATGGAATTAAATGAATCGGGCTTGCTGTTGAGCTGTCCCAGTTGCGGACGGCGCAACCGCATGCCTTACGAGAAATTAGGGCAGATCTTTCGTTGCGGCCATTGCCATACAGACCTTCACCCGCCGGGTGAGCCGGTGAACGTCACCAACGAAATGCTGTTTCGCGCCTTAACCAACCGTTCGGCCCTGCCCGTGCTGGTGGATTTCTGGGCGCCCTGGTGCGGGCCGTGCAAGATGGTCGCGCCGGAACTGGCCAAAGTCGCGGCCGAGAGCGAGGGCCTGTGGCTCGTGGCGAAGGTCAACACCGAGAACCTGCCTCAACTCGCCCAACAGTTCCAGATCAGCGGCATCCCCACTCTTGCGCTGTTTCAAAACGGACGGGAAATCGCCCGCCAGGCCGGGGCCATGCCTGCCGCAAGCATTCGCCAATTCATTCAACAACATATCTTCGCCGGAGTTCGCGTATGAAAACCATCACTGAAAATGAAGCGCGCACTGTCCAATTATTCGAGCCGGACCCGGGTGCCATCCACACGATTGAACAGGTCGGCCACATTGCCGGCATCTCGCGCCGCGCCATCCTCGTTTATTGCAAACACGGCCTGCTCTCACCGGTGATTGACCCCGAATATGGCGGCTATTATTTCGATGACGAAGCCATCCACACCGTGCGCCGCATCGAGTATCTTCACCATACCTGCGGCGTGAATCTTGAAGGCATCAAAATGATTCTTCACCTGGTGAACGAAGTCGAACGGATGCGCCATGAACTGCGTTTTTCGCGCCCATAAATATCCGCGCCGAGGCGTCCGCCGTTTTTCTGCCACGCTGAAACGCAAAGCATTGCTTCTGCGAGATTTGCAGCGGTTTCGCGCAGGACTACGCTCGGCGCTGCGGTGAATTCCCTCTTCTTCCCGCCTCATAATTGATTGACCGCACCAGCCACGTAATCCAGAGTACCGAGCTACCCGAAAGCCCGTGTTATAAAAACGCGCACCAACAAATTGCTTCAGCTGCAGGGGCGGAACTCCGGCGACGCCGAATTGCGTCGCACCGGAATTCCCGTCCTCGGCACCGTGCCCTGGGGTACTCATTGCTGTCACTTTTACGAAACCAAGGAAGACCTGCTTGAAAGCCTCACCGGCTTCTTCAAAGCCGGGTTGGAAGATGGAGAATTTTGTCTTTGGATCGTCTCTCCGCCGATTTCGATCAACAACGCCATCGCCGCCTTGCGCAATGCTGTTCCCGATTTCGAAGAGCGCCTGACCCGCCACGATATTGAAATCATTCCCTACGAACAATGGTACCTGACCGATGGCGTCTTCGACCTGTCGCGCCTGAAGGAACGGTTGCGTGAAAAACTTAATGAGATGTCTCAAACCGGCCACACCGGCGCGCGGGCCACGGGAAATACCGGCTGGCTGCACGAGAAGGACTGGCGCGACTTTCGTGAATACGAGAAGGAGCTCAATTCCCTGATCGCCGACCAGCGCATCGTGGTGCTTTGCACCTATCCGCTCACCACCACTCCGGCGGCGCAAATTATGGACGTCGCGAGTGTTCACAACCTCGTGACGGCCCGGCGCCACGGGCATTGGGAGGTGGTTGAGACGCCTGAATTAAAAGAGGCCAATGCCAGGATTCAAAAAGCCAGCGAGCAGCTGGAGCGGCGCATCCGCGACCGCACTCATGCGCTGGCGGCAACCAACGCGCTTTTAACCGCCGAGAACATCAAACGCGCCACGGTGGAAAAGGCATTGCGCGATTCGCAAAAACAGCTTCGCGCGCTCGCCGCCCGGCTCGAATCCCTGCGCGAAGAAGAGCGCCTGCGCATCTCGCGCGAAATCCATGACGAACTGGGCCAGAAACTGACGGCCCTGAAAATGGATTTGCTCTCGGCCGAACGCAAGCTCGACCATTTGCAGCGCTCCCCCGGCCGCAATCAGGCCCTGGACCGCGTCGTCAGTGCCACCGGCCTCGTCGACGAAATCGTTACTTCGGTCCAGGAAATCGCCTCGGACCTGCGGCCCGGCGTGCTCGACAAATTGGGGCTGGGGATGGCCCTGCAATCCGAGGCGCGGCGCTTTGAGCAACGCACCCGGATTCAATGCGAGGTGCATCTCCCCAATGCCGACCCGCCGCTTTCGACCGAAATCTCGGTGGCGCTCTTCCGCATTTTCCAGGAATGCCTCACGAACGTCGCCCGCCACGCCGGCGCGGAAAAGATCGTGGCCGATTTGAAAATGGACGGCGACTGCGTCGAACTGCGCGTGCGGGACAACGGACTGGGAATCCCGACGGTTCGCATGGATGATCCCGAATCCCTCGGTCTCTTGGGAATGAAAGAACGCGCCGCGCTGCTCGGCGGCGAAGTTTTGTTTCAAACCGGGCGCGAAGGCGGCACCGTGGTCACCGCCCGCATTCCCCTCGAGTGGACCGTGGCCCAATAACACGGGAATTGAACCGGAGATAACAGAGAAAACGAGAACGGAAGGCATCTCGCGTATTTTTTGCGCTTCCGAATGTGCCCGAATAGCGCGGCGTCGGTTACCTTCGTCCCTGCACCGATATAATTCCCAGTCTTCTCCGTTTCCTCTGTTATCTCCTGTTCCCTTCCCCTTCCGAAAACTTGCCTTTCGAAACTTTTGAGGCAAGCTGCCGCCGTTGAAAAAATTTTCGCCCAGCGCATTTTTCCACGGACGCTTTCCGATCGCCATTGTCGCGGGACTGCTCCTCGCGCTGGCATTCCCGGATTTTGGCATCGCCGGTTTTGCGTGGGTTGCGCCGGGGCTCATTCTGGCCGCGGCCCTCGGCAAAAATGGCGCGGAAGCCTGGCGCATCGGTTACGTCGCCGGCCTGGCGCATTATCTCGGCTCGCTTTACTGGCTGCTCAACATACCCGTAAAAGGCTTTCCCATTCTCGGCTGGGTCGCGCTGGCGGCGTTTCTCGCCCTGTTCCCCGCCACCTGGGTTTGGTTGTCTCTCAAAATATCCAGCCTCCGACGCCAACTTCCCGGCGAAAGCTGGCCGCCCATCCTGCGAGAAATTTCCAAATTGAGTTGGGCCCATCGCATGTCCTGGGCCTTGCGCTGCGCGGCCATCTGGGTCGCGCTCGAAATGATTCTCGCGCGGATCTTTGGCGGATTTCCCTGGAACTTCCTCGGCGATTCGCAATATCGCATCCTCCCCCTGATCCAATTCGCCTCGTTGACCGGCGTTTATGGCGTGTCTTTTCTAGTCGCGTGGACTTCCGTGGCATTTCTTTGCGCGGCGGCCTCCATTCTCGGCGAGCCCAACCAACGCTCCCCCTGGATGGCGGAAATCATTTTGCCGTTCACCGCCGTGATCGCGGTATTCGTTTACGGCTTTCATCAACTCTCGAAGCCATCGGAAGCCGCACATCAATTGAAAGTCGCTCTCGTGCAACCCGGGATTCCGCAAACCTTGATTTGGAATCCGGACAATGACCTCGCGCGCTTCCAGGATTTGCTGCAACTTTCCGAACAGGCCTTGACCAATCAACCGGACTTGATTGTTTGGCCCGAAGCCGCCCTGCCTGGCTTGCCGCGTTATGAATCCCAATTTGGAAACCCCATTTCCGCCCTCGCCCGCGATCATCACACCTGGATGATCATCGGCGCCGACGATGCCGAGGCGACTCCCACCGCGACAAATTATTTCAACGCCGCCTTTCTCATCGATCCCGACGGCAAACTTGCCAACAGCTACCGCAAGCGCGGCCTCGTAATTTTCGGCGAATACATTCCGCTCGAACGCTGGCTGCCGTTCATCAAATGGTTCACCCCCATCACCGGCAGTTACACCGCCGGCGACCGAGCCGTGCAGTTTGAATTAACGGACGCATCCGCTAAAGTTCCGCAAAAATTCCACACCTCCGTTTTGATTTGTTTCGAAGACGTCTTTCCCCATCTCGCCCGCAAAAGCGTCGAGCCCGACACCGACTTTCTCGTGAATATCACCAACGACGGCTGGTTCGGCGAAGGCGCCGCGCAATGGCAACAGGCCGCCGCGGCCACCTTTCGCACAGTGGAAAACGGCGTGCCGCTCATCCGCTGCGCCAATACCGGCATCACCTGCTGGATCGACGCCAAAGGCCGCTGGGCCCAAAAATTCACCGACAAAAACGGCAGTGTTTACGGAGTGGGTTTCATGATCGCAACCGTCCCCCTTCCCGACCAGCATTCGCAGACGTTCTACAACCGGCACGGCGATTGGTTCGGCTGGGCGTGCCTGGCGCTGGCCATCGTGACGGTGCTCGCCACCTGGGAGCGCCGCCGTCCCGGCGGCCAGTGACATCGCGCTGACGTGCCGGCGAGACGCCGGCGCTCCCGGCTACTTCAGTAGCGCCTCCGCATGTTTCCTCGCCGCATCCGTTTGCCCGCCCAACATGCGGGTTAACTCCGCCACTCGTTCCTTTTTATTCAACAAGGAAATTTCCGAAATCGTCCGCCCGTCCTTCACTTGCTTGGTCACGACATAATGCGCCGTGCCCGCCGCCGCGACCTGAGGCAAATGCGTGATGCACAGCACCTGCCGTTTGTCCGCGATCTGCCGCATCTTTTCGCCGACCGCATTGGCCGTCTCGCCGCCCACATTCGCGTCCACCTCGTCAAAAACGAGCACCGGAATTTCATCCTCCGCCGCCAACACCGTCTTCAACGCCAGCATCACGCGCGCCAGCTCGCCCGAGGACGCAATGGCGCGCAACGGTTTTGGCGGCTCGCCGGGATTCGGCGCGAATTGAAATTCCACCGCGTCGAAACCCGTTTGTCTCATCGTGATCGCCTCATCACCTGACGGAAAACCAGTCGTCATCGCCACCTCTAATTTGCTCTGCTTGAAACCCAGGTCAGCCAGTTGTTGGCTGACCGCCTTGCCGAGCTGGGGGATGATTTTTTTTCGTTTGGCGGAAAGCTCCTTTCCCGCCCGCAATAATTCCGAGTCCAATTTCGCCAGCGCGCCGTTCAGCCGCGCGAGTTCCTCATCGCGCTGCTCCAGGTCGTGCAGCTTTTGTTTCGCCTCGTCGCCAAAAGCGATCACGTCCGCGAGCGTCGCGCCGTATTTGCGTTTGAACGATTGCAGCAGGTTCAATCGCTCCTCCAATTCCTGCAGGCGCTCCGAATTCACATCCACCTTGTCCACATAATGCGAAAGGCCGGCCTGTAACTCGCGCAGCGCGGTCACCGCCTGCGCGTGCTGTGATAAAATTTCCGCCGCGCCCGGGTCAATGCGCTGCAATTCCTGCAAAGTGCGGCCCACCACACCCGCTTGCGAAAGCAGCGAGTTTTCGTTTTCGGCGAGCAAATCAAGCGCGGCCTGGCTGAGTTGCAATAGTTTCGCCGAGTTGCTCGCGCGCCGATGCTCCTGCTCGATGATCTCGTCTTCCCCGGACTGAAGACGCGCGGATGTGATTTCGCCCACCTGAAAGCGCAACAAATCCAATTGTTGCGCGTACGTTTTCTCGTCCACAATCAAAGCAGCCTTCCCGGCTTCCAACTCCGACCGCCGCCGGACAAGTTCGGCAAAAGCCTCACGCTCATCCTGCAACGCTCCGAAGGCATCAAGTATGGCCAGTTGTCTCGCGGCGTGAAGAAGCGATTGATGCTCATGCGGACCGTGAATATCCACCAGCCATTCGCCGATGGTCGCAAGGGCCGCCAGCGTGGTCGGCGAGCCGTTGACGAATTGCCGGTTCGCGCCCGCGCTCGTAAACACACGCTTGAGCACAAGTTGGTTTTCCTCGCATGGCTCAAGACCGTTTTCTTCAAGAAAGCGTTCGAGTTCACTCTTTAGCGTGCGTTCGGAACGAGCCGAAGCTTGAACTCCCAAATCAAACACCGCCTCGACGGAACAACCATCGCTGCCGCTGCGAATGAGCGTGCGGTCAGCGCGCTCGCCCAGCACCAGGTTCAACGCGCCGATCAAGATGGACTTGCCCGCGCCGGTTTCGCCCGTGATGACGTTGCACCCCGGCTGGAGTTCCAGCGTCAGGTCGGTCACCAGGGCGAGGTTTTTGATGCGCAACGTCGTCAGCATTTGGACGCCACAGATAAGCACAGATGACCACGGATGCAAAAAGGAAATTGGGCGCGAATTGGGTGAATTATTTATGGAGCGATTTGAATTCGTGTTAATTAGCAGGGCGGACGCATCTTAATTTTTTAGCGCGATGTTTCGTTGGACATTTGGTTTGACATTAGAATCATCATAATTAAAATGCGCCTACCCATTTGCCACAGCTACAAATGGGTAGGCGATGGGAATTTAAGGCCGCAACATTTTGAATACCTGGGCGGGTTTTCGCACATGCGATTTCGGGGCTTCGGCAGATTGACCGTCGGCTCAATTCCCTGATAAATAATTTCTCATTGGAATCTTTGGAAATTAGACGCTCTAGCCCTGTGTTAATTAGTGGAATTCGTATCAACGATTCTGCTAACTTCAAATCACATGGCGTTCGAATTTATTTTTCTCGGCACCGGCACCTCGCAGGGCGTGCCCATCATCGGCAAGGATTATCCGCCGGAATTTTTGGCCAACCCGAAAAACTGGCGCACCCGGCCATCCATTTACATCGCCACGGAAAAAACGAAGCTGATCGTGGACACCACCCCGGAATTTCGCCTGCAATGCCTGCGCGAAAAACTCAACTGGCTTGACGCCGTGATTTTCACCCACTCGCACGCCGACCACGTGATGGGCCTCGACGATTGCCGCCGGTTCTGCGACCTGCGCGGCGGCAATGCCCTGCCGGTTTACGCGAACACCGCCACGATGGATGTCCTCAAACGCGTTTTCGCTTACGCCTTTCACGACGGCCCCTGGCCGAGGGGCTATTTCATTCCCGAACCGCACATCGTGGACGGCCCGTTTACGCTCGGTGATTTGGAAATCATCCCCCTGACGTTGCCGCACGGCTCGATGAACACCAACGGCTATCTTTTCGTCCAGGACGGAAAAAAACGCCTCGCCTACCTGAGCGATTGCAAGGAAGTGCCGCTGGACGAGGTGGAAAAAATCCGCGGCGTCGAAGTCGTCGTGCTGGACGCGTTGCGGAAGGCGCCGCATCCCACGCACATGAGCCTGGATGAAGCGTTGACCGCCGCGCGCCGCATCGGGGCGGGCCGCACCTATTTCACGCACCTGACCCACGATTACGATCATGATATCTCGCAAGCCGAGCTTCCCCCCGGTGTCCTGTTGGCGTATGATGGCTTGAAAGTGGATTGCGCCGGCAAAAACTTGTGAGTCGGGCCGCTTCGGGCTAATTTCACTCTGCAATTTCATGGGAAAATTCTTAATTGTCATTTTGCTTTTCGCCGCCACGGGCGCAGTCCGCGCCGCGAACCCGGGCGACGAGGTGATTGTCATTTACAACAGCCGCCTGCCCGAATCAAAAAACGTGGCCAATTATTACGCCGCCAAGCGCAAAGTCCCGCGCAGCCAGATTTTCGGCTTTGCCCTGACCACCAACGAAGACATCTCGCGGGCGCAATTTCACGACTCGCTCGAAAAGCCGCTCGCCCGCGAATTGGAATCAAAAAAACTCTGGCACATCGGATCGCAAATTCTTCCGTCCACGAATGAACCGGGAAAAGTCGTGTGGGGCGTCAAACAATCAAAAATCCGTTATGCCGTCCTCTGCTATGGCGTGCCGGTACGAATTGAGGAGGATGGCTCCCTCAAGGAAAAAAATGAAGCGGACGTCCGTCCTGAATTGCGCCGAAACGGCGCCGCCGTCGACAGCGAACTCGCCCTGCTGCCCTGCATCGAACAGGATTTGCCGCTGACCGGCCCCCGGATGAACGCCTTTTTTACCACCACCAACGCCGACCGGTTCAACCCGACCAACGGCATCCTCATGGTCACGCGCCTCGATGGCCCAAACGCCGACATCGCGCGCGGCCTGGTGGATAAATCCATGGAGGCTGAGACGAACGGATTATGCGGGCGCGCTTATTTCGACCTCCGCAACCTGCCGACCAATTCCCCCTATAGCATGGGCGATCAATGGATTCTTGGCGCGGGAAAAGTCTGCCAGTATTTCGGCGGCTACGAAACCATCTTCGACACTAACGCCGCCACGTTCCCCGCGGATTTTCCCATGAGCCAGATCGCAATCTATTGCGGCTGGTACGATGAAAACGCGAGCGGCCCCTTCGCGCAAAAGAACGTCGAGTTCATGCCCGGCGCTTTTGCGTATCATCTGCATTCCTTCAGCGCCGCGGTCGTGCGCAGCACCACCGAACGCTGGGTCGGCCCGCTGCTCGCCAAAGGCGCGGCAGCCACTATGGGTTGCGTGGCGGAGCCCTATCTCAGCGGCACTCCGGATGTCTCCGTGTTTTGCGCCCGCTGGATTGCGCTGGGCTTCACGTTCGGTGAAGCGGCCTATGCCAGTCAGGAAACTCTTTCCTGGCAAACGACCGTCATTGGCGACCCGCTTTATCGCCCCTTCGGAAAACCCCTTCAAACGCTCATCGAGGAACAGGATGCGGCGCACAGCAAATGGATTGATTGGTCGTATTTGCGCGCCGCGAACATCAGCCTGTGGCGCGGCAAACGCCCCTCCGACGTCGCCGCTATTCTGCAAAATCTTCCCCTCTCCAAAGAAAGCGCCGTCCTGACCGAAAAGATTGCGGACTTGTACGAGGACGCGGGCATGCCGGCTTCCGCCATCGAGGCGTACGAGAATGCGTTGAAACTTGATGCTTCTCCCCTGCAACGCGTGCGCATCCGGCTGGTCCTGGCCAAAGAACTGGCCGCTGAAAACAAAACCAAAGAAGCCTACAGCGACTTGAAATCCTTGCTGGAGGAAGACCCGGATTATCCCGGTAGACCGGCAGTGGTGAAAAGGATCATGGAATTGGCAACCAAACTTGGCGACCCGCAGGCCGTCTCCGCTCTCCCGAGCGGATCTAATCCCTAGTTTAATCATGCCCGTTTTCTACGACACCCACGCGCACCTCGACTATCCCGATTTCGCGCCGGATTTCGAGCAGGTCATCCAGCGGGCCAATGCCGTCGGCATCCAAAAAATGATTTCCATCGGCACAGACCTGGACAGCAGCCGGCGCGCGATCGAGTTGGCCGAAAAATTCCCCTGCCTCTATGCGGTGGCGGGCTGGCATCCTTCCGACGCGCTGCGCGCGCCCGATGATATCCGCGAAGCGCTGCGCGAATTGGGACGCCATCCGAAGGTAGTGGCCCTCGGCGAAACCGGCCTGGATTACCATCGCTTGCCCAGCGAGAAACCGGAATTCACCAACGCGGACGACGAACAATATAAGCAAAAACAAGCCGCGCTTTTCCGCCAGCACGTGGAAGTCGCCGCCGAGTTAAAGTTGAATTGCGTGATTCACCAACGCGACGCCCTTGAGGACACGCTTGCGCAGCTTCAACCTTTTGCCGACCGCGTGCGCGGTGTTTTTCATTGCTTCGCCAACGACGCGGCGACGATGAAACGAATTCTCGCCATGAATTCGCTGGTCAGTTTCACCGGCATCGCCACCTTCAAGAACGGCCAAAACGTCCGCGAGACCATCGCCGCCACGCCGCTCGGCCAGTTCATGCTGGAAACGGACTGCCCGTACCTCGCGCCGGTCCCCTATCGCGGCAAGCGTTGCGAGCCGGCTTACGTGAAGGAGATTTCGGAAGTCGTGGCACAAGTCAAATCCTGTTCCCTCGAAGACCTCAGCGCCGCCACCTGCGCGACCGCGCATGGCTTTTTCAAAAAATTAACGTAGCCGCCGGTGCGGGGAGGCTCCGGCCCCGGGAGCGCCGGCGTCCCGCCGGCAAGTTGAGGGAATTATTCCAGCGCGCCACCACCGCTTCCCAGTGCTAAATCAGCGCGTCCGCCAGCACCTCCGCCAGGTGCCGCGACTTGATCGGCGTCAGGTGCGCAATCTGGTTCCGGCAACTCGCCCCGGAGGTCACGAACGTCGTCCCGAACGGCTGATGTTTCACCACCCGCACCATCGGCTCTGCCACTTTCATCGACAAATCGTATTTGGATTCCAGCATCCCGAAACTTCCCGCCATGCCGCAGCAGCCGGTATCCAGCAATTCCACCGTCCGCTCCGGAAGCCGCTCCGCCAGCCGCCGCATGTATTCGCCGCGGCCCAAAGCCTTCGCGTGACAGTGCAGGTGAATGATGACTTTTTCCGCGCGCGAATTAAATTTCAACGCCGCCGGTTCCTGCTCCAATAGCGCCTCGATAAATTCCTGGAAAAGAAAACAGCGTTTGGCGACGTCATCGGCATTCGGCAAATTCAATTCCCGGTAGTCCTCGATGAACATCGAGAAACACGACGGCTCGAGAAAAATAATCGGCGCGGCATCCACATCCTGCATGAGCAATGCGAGATTATGGCTGCCCAATCGCGCCGCTTCATTGAGGTTGCCCTGGCTGAATGCCGGCCGCCCGCAGCACTTGCGGCCGTTCGCCAATTCCACCTGAAAACCCGCCGCTTCCAGCACCGCCACGGCCGACGCCCCGATTTTCGGCTCGTAATAGCGCACGAAAGTGTCGTCCCACAAAACCACGCGCCCCCGCGAGGGCGCGGGAGGCTTCTCTCGTTTGGCAAACCAGCGGTCGAACCGTTGCCACGCAAACCGCGGTAGTTTGCGGCGCGAAGTAATCCCAAACAATTTCGAAGCAAAAAACCGCACGATGGAGGAAGCCAGAAGCGTATTTGTAACCGGCGGCAGCATACATCCCAGGCGGCCTATTTTATCCACTGAACTGAACAATCGTTCCGACCGCGTCAGGCCGCGGCGCTGAATGCGGGCATGCTGCAGGTCCGCTTTCAGCAGTGACGTATTGACGTTCGAGGGGCACTCGCTCGTGCACGCGCGGCACGAGAGGCAATTGCTCAAAGCCGCTTCCAGTTCGTCCGATTTCAACGGATCGCCGTTTTCCAGGCCGCGCGATTCAAGCACGGCGCGGATCGCGTTGGCACGCCCGCGCGTGGACATGATTTCCTCGCCGGTCGCAATGAATGTGGGGCACATCGTGGGCGTGTGCTTGAGACAAACCCCGCAGCCATTGCACTGCTCGAGATTTCCGATAAACGAATCATCCTTCGCGCTGAACGCCAGCACCGGCTCAAAGGGAAGTGCCTGCTCCGAGCGCACCCGCAAATCGGAATCGATATCAAAGCGCCCGTCCGAAATGATTTTACCGGGATTGAAAAGATTATGCGGGTCAAAGGAATTTTTGACCTCCGTCATCAGGCTCAACAAATCCGGGCCGAGGTGGTCGGCCATGAAGGCCGTGCGGGCGATGCCCACGCCGTGTTCGGCCGCCAGCGAGCCCCGGAATTGCTGCACCAGCGCGGAAACCTCGGCCGCGACCTGCCGGAATTTTTTCACATCCTCCCGCGAATGAAGGTCCAGCAACGGGCGCACGTGCAGCAAACCCGCCGCCGCGTGCCCGTAAAACGATGCCTCCAGCCCCATCCGTTGCATTAGCGATTGCAGCGCCTCCACGTAAGCCGGCAGTTGTTCCGGCCGCACCGCTGTGTCCTCGATACCCGTCACCGGTTTCACCCGGCCCCGGCGCCCGGTTAACAGCGACAAACTGGCCTTGCGCAGCGCCCACACCAGGTCGGCCCCGGATTGCGTCTGCAAAATCTTTTTCCGATAACCAATCCGGCGCCGGCTCAAATCCAGCAGCCGATCATGCGCGCCCTCGAAAAATTCCACCGCCAGCACGGCTTCCGCCGGAAACCGGTCCAACTCCATCAAATCCCGCGCCGCCTGAAATGCCGCATTCCCTATCGTCTGATCCAACAGAATACGGTCCATGTGTTCGATGGCCACCGGCTTGAGATCCAGCAACTCCACCGTCGCCTGCATGGCGTCCGCAATGGATTTGAAAAATAAAAGCGCCAGCCCTTTTTCCTTTGGCAGCGGCACGATTTTCAATTCCGCATTCACGATGGCCGCCAGCGTGCCTTCGCTGCCGCAAAGCAGACCGATCAAATTGCCCGGCTCCCGCAGCAACCGGTCCAGCGCGTAACCCGGCCAACGCTTCACCAGCCCCGCCGGAAATTTCTCCTCGATCAACAGCGAGTTGAGATGCACCAGGTCTTCCACCAGATCGCGCTGTTGCGGCAGCGAATCGCGATCAGGCGATAGCTTCGCGAATTTTCCACCGGCGAGGACGACATCGAGCCCCGTGACGTGGTCGGCGGTGGTCCCGTACACAGCCGCGTGCGCGCCGCTCGAATTATTCGCAATCATCCCGCCAATCGTCGCCCGCGAACTGGTCGCCACGTCCGGCCCGAAACAAAACCCGTAAGGATGCAAAAAATGATTCAACTGATCGAGGACCACCCCCGCGCCCACGCGCACCGTGCGGCTTTGCAAATCGATGTCCGAGATTTGTTTGTTATAGCGCGAGAAATCGATGACCAACCCCTCCCCGATCGCCCCGCCGGTCAGCCCCGTGCCCGCGCCGCGCGGAATAATGGGAATGCCCGCCTGGCTCGCCGCCTGGATGATCGCGCAAGCCTGCTTCGTGCTTCGCGGAAACGCCACCGCCATCGGCTCGATCTGGTAAATCGACGCGTCGGTTGCATAAAGCTGCCGCGTCAGATTGTCGAAGGCGACCTCGCAATTGACCGCCGCGAGCGCCGAGATTTGTTGAGCTGAAGCCATCGCGTCCATCCCAAGCTAACGTCGCTGGGGCGCGTTTACAATTCCGAACGATTGGATGCATCGAAATATTTATGCCGTCATTGCTTTTATCGATGTTAATTTGTCTTCAAGTTTTTCGATGATTTGCGTAAGAATAAACGTGGCATGAGCAACATAAGGAGCCGCCCGCTGAGTTGGTTTAGCGCCATCCTTTTCATCGTCGGCGCGATGATTTGTTTCCATATTGCCTATTCGCCCCCGCATGTGCGAATCGCCCTCATCGGATACCTTATCGGTCTCTGCCAACTGTCGCGTCTGCCGACGACCCGCCAGTCCTTCTACGCGGGATTGGTAACGGGCCTCTTATGCGTCGCGCCACAACTGACGTGCTTTTGGCGGATCTTTGGACCGGCGGCCATCGTGCTTTGGACCATTCTGGCGTTTTGGATCGCAGCATTCACTGGGATGACACGCGCCGCGCTCGCACGATTCGGGCCCCTGTGGACGGCGGCGCTGATTCCTTTCTTGTGGATGGGCCTGGAATATTTCCGAAGTGAATTGTATTACCTGAAATTCTCCTGGATGAACGTCGGCTATGCATTTGGCGGTGACTGGCTCCAATTGCACTTCCTTGGCATGTACGGGATTGGGTTTCTCACAGCGCTCTGTGGCGCCCTCTTTTTGTTGGATCGCAAATTTGCCTTCCTTGGCGCCGGACTGGCCGTGCTGCTGGTTTGCACCGCCTTGCCGCCAAACAATCCATATCGCTCCGCCTCGCAACTGCACATTGCCGGAGTACAGATGGAATTCCCGGTGGAAGCCGATATTCCCCGCGCACTCGATTCATTGCTCGCGGACCATACCAACAGCGACATTCTTGTGCTGAGCGAATATACGCTCGATGGTCCTGTGCCGAACTCGTTGAAGGATTGGTGCCGCCGAAACCATCGCTATTTGGTCGTGGGCGGCAAGGACCCCGCATCCGGAAATAATTTCTACGATTCGGCGTTCGTGGTCGGACCGGATGGCGAGATTATTTTTCGCCAGGGCAAAAGCGTGCCCATACAATTTTTCAAGGACGGATTGCCCGCGCCGAAACAAGCCCTGTGGAATTCGCCTTGGGGAAAAATCGGGTTTTGCGTGTGCTACGATCTGAGTTACACCCGGGTGATCGATCGTCTTGTCAAAATGGGAGCGCAAATGATTATCGTGCCCACGATGGACGTCATGGACTGGGGTGAGCACCAACATCAATTGCACGCATTAGTCGCGCCTGTGCGCGCGGCGGAATATGGCGTCCCGATTTTCCGCCTTGCGAGCTCCGGAATTTCGCAGGCCGTGGATTCGCACGGGACAACCGTTGCGACGGCTCCATTTGCGGGCGAAGGCCGTCATATCTATTCCACGCTTGATTTGTCCGAACATGGCTCATTGCCGTTGGACCGGTATCTCGCGCCAATTGCCGTCATCATTACGGGCCTGGTTTTCGTTCTAATCTGCCTGAAAAAACCGCGCCTCGAGACTCGCGACAAAGCTGGCGCGACGGAACCGCTTCCCCAACCGGTTACCAAAGTCGAAACGCCCCTTACCCCTTAATCCATCTCTGGCGCGAAGATCATGGAGGAAAAACTTCAACTGCGTGCATATGGCGATGCCACGCGGCCAACCTTGATTTATCTGCCCGGCCTCCACGGCGATTGGACCCTCATTGGCAGCTTTCGGCGCGCGCTCGGCAATCGCGTGCGATTTGTGGAGGTGACCTATCCGCGCACGCTGACCTGGTCGCTCGATGATTACGCCGCAAATGTCGAAGCCGCGCTCGCGGAAATTGGCATCACTCGCGGCTGGCTCCTCGGCGAATCCTTCAGTTCGCAAGTGGTGTGGCCCCTGATCGCGCGCGGGCAATTCCAAATCGAAGGCGTCATTCTCGCGGGCGGATTTGTCCGGCATCCCGTCCGCGCGGGTGTGCGCTTCGCCGAGCGGATCGGACGCGGCATCTCACTGTCCTTGCTGATCCGCATCATGTTTGGCTACGCGAAGGTGGCGCGATTCCGCTATCGCCATTCGCCCGAAACCATGGCGGCCATCCAGGAATTCATCGCGCGGCGGACGGAACTGGATCGACAGGCCGCCGTGCACCGGCTGCGGCTCATCGCGCAAAGCGATTTTTGCGGCACCGCGCAGAACACGAAAATTCCCATTTTCGCTTTGACTGGATTGCTGGACCCAATTGTCCCGTGGATTTTTGTCCGTCACTGGCTGCGAAGAAATTGCCCCGCCCTGCGCGATTATAAAATCATGCGTCGCGCGGACCACAATGTATTGAGCACGGCTGCGGACGCCTCAGCCGATCAAGTGGTAAAATGGATAAATTCGGCGCCGAACCCGCATCAGAAATAGCAGCCGATGCCGGGAGGCTCTGACGAAAATCACCTATCGAATTTGAGCCTTGTCACCTCGCCAGCTACGAAAGAGCCGGGGTTAGCGGTTGTGACAATCGCAAAACGCATTATACTGCCGCAAACAAACCGAGTTATGACACAACAGCAGGTGCTTGACCTTTATTTCATGGACGCGCGCAGCAAATTGATCGATCTGGCGGCCTTCATCGACCGCGTCGAGCGCGCCGCCGGTCAGGAAGATTTCCGCATGGAAGCATTTCGCGAAGCGCTCAAAGAACTCAGCAGCGGAGAAAAGGAGAAAGCAAAACAAGTCCTGCTCGCCTTCAGCGACCCGACCGTTGAACCCATCGCGGCGGCAACCACAAAAGCCGCCTGTGGAGCATTTCGGAAGAGTTGAGAGAAAAAACTCATCGCCAATATCATG
>DASZLX010000023.1:0-17416 GCA_035552155.1 Verrucomicrobiia bacterium
TGCGCCGCTCCGATTACAGAATATTGCTACCCTGTAACCAGCGCTCGACTTGCATGTCTTATCCACGCCGCCAGCGTTCGTTCTGAGCCAGAATCAAACTCTCCGTTAAAAAACGTTAGTTTAATTCCTGTCCGATGATTAATCGGACGAATTACAATTTTAAAACTCCTCACTGATACCACTAACTGGTTGTCAGTGAAGGGGCTCTCACTTATCGCACAATTCAATTTTCAATGAGCAACTGGATGTTTCCATCCAAAAAATCTTTGTTGCTTCGAAGGTCTTTTTCCCAATTTAGGGGACAAAAAACCCGAGAGCCGATTTAATCTCTTTAACTCGGCCTCTCAGACCTTCGTTATTACGCGTCCAGTTTTACCCGAACCGCGTCGACTGTCAACAGTTTGTTATTCACTGTTTTCGTCGTAAGAACGTCATCAAAATATCCTAGCGGTACATCCGCGCAAGAGTTTTTTTTACTTTTCGGTGACTTTTTTTTAAAACCCCGGATTTGCTGGCATTTTTGCCTAAAAATTCGAAACCAAAAAGTCGTACCGGCCTTAAGAGTTCGCTCAGAATCCGTCCGTTGGTCTTCATGGAGGCGTCTTTTTTCCCGATTTCCATGAACGCTATCGCGATCTTTTTCACACCCGCAGTTTTCAGCGCATTCACCGTCAACAACGTGTGATTGATGGTTCCCAAGCGGTTTCGCGACACGACTACGACCTCGCATTCCAGCCGTTTAATCAAGTCGGCGACGAGAAATTTTTCGCCGAGCGGCACGAGCAATCCACCCGAGCCTTCGATCAACAAATATTCGCAGCGAGTGCTGATTTTATCGATTTGCCGGACCACTTCTCCCGGAGAAATCGCGCGGTTGTGTTGCCGGCTGGAAACGAGTGGCGCAACGGGTTCGGGGAAATAAAAAGGGTTGATTTCATCTTCGGTCAATTCGCCATCCTGCATTGCGCGCAGGAGGCGCACGTCGCCGCGGCCGCCGGAGCAAAATGGTTTCATCGCGAGCGCGTGAATGCCGGCGTTTCGCAGGTGATGCACCAGCAGCCCGGTGAAGATGGTTTTGCCGACACCGGTATCTGTTCCCGTGACGAAGATGATTTTTTCGGGCCGCCGGCGGGCGCGCGATTTCATTTCGGATAGAAGCTCAGGATTTGAATATCGCGCGGGTTATTGCGCCCGATAATGGCGTAAAAAGTCTGTTTGGAACTGCCCATTTGCGCGTCCACTTCCACTTCAAACGTGCTGCTGCGCGTGGTGCAATAATGATTCAATTGCGGCGACGCTGACTGCGGCAAGCCTACCGACGCCAATTCGCCCACGCTGGCGAATGGCGTGTCATCATCGGTGCCGTCGGCTCCATCGGGCCCGGCGCGCACGCGAATGATCTGGGTGGCAATGGCTTCATCGATTCCGGGAATCATTTGCAGGACGGTGCTGCTCGCGGTGTTGATATTGATGCGGCCGGTTGAGATCGGCGTGAGCACATCCACCAAATACGCGCCGTATTCGTGCGGTGGAACGGGATTGCCGAAGCGGTCGAATCTTTCAACGTTGGCGTAGTCGCGGGAATAGATTTCCGGATTATCACGAATGCCCTTGATCAGCAGCAATTCCGAGATGTCATCAATCGGTCCGTTCTTCGCCACGTATGGAGGAGTTAAACCCTGGTAATAATCACTCTCGGCGCCGTTGACGCGCGTGTTGTCATCGCGATCGACCCAGTCCAGGATGCCATCCACGATCGAGCCGCTGTCGTTGGCATCCGCGCCGATGACTCTCAGCATCTGGTTCAAGGTGGCCTCATCCGCGGTGTTCACATTGATTTTGCGTTCGAGGTCGGTGATTTTGAGGGAAAAGATGCCGTCGCCAATGTGGAAATCTGCCAGTGAGACTACTTCCGCCAACGGTCCGTTGGTTTCGCAAGGGGAGCCCGGGCCGCCGGCCCATTTTTGGTTCAGGGAATCGTAGGGACATTTTTCCTGCGCGAGAATCCAGCGGGCATATTCCACGCCGGAACGCCCAATCCATTCCAAATCCGCCTGATTGTTCGAGTTCAGGGCCAGCTTCGATTCCACCTTCATGGAATAGGCGAACGCTCCAGCCAGGATCGAAAGAACGAAGATAGCGATCATCACGACAATGAGCGCGACGCCGCGTTTGGATGGTGGAGGAGAAATGGTCATTTGGGAGTGTTAAATCCGCCGCCACCACCTTGAAAACCACCCCCCTGAAAGCCGCCATTCTGAGCGCCGCCACCTTGAAAACCACCGGTTGTGCCGCCGGGACCGTGAAACTGAAATCCCGGCCCGCCGGCGGTGGAACCGGGCACCTGCCAGCCTGCTTGCACGGCTACGGACGGCAAGGCGACAATGCGGGTGACTTCGTTCTGGTCTCCGCCCAACTGCATGGTGAATCGCACCATCTGAGGCAATTGGTTGGTCTGCGTCCATTCGTCCAGCCAGTCGCCT
Source organism: Verrucomicrobiia bacterium (assembly GCA_035552155.1). Taxonomy (GTDB): domain Bacteria; phylum Verrucomicrobiota; class Verrucomicrobiia; order Limisphaerales; family DASXHY01; genus DASXHY01. The sequence goes on from DASZLX010000023.1 coordinate 2,484, forward strand.
TTTTGTTTGTCCCAGAATTCCATCTCAAATTTTTTCACATCGTTCGCCAGCACTACGGGGTAGTTTTGCTCGTCTTCATCCATGTCCATCAGCACAGGCGTCTGGCGCAGCACCAGCCGGTTTCCGCCGTCCGGACCTTGTTCCACGGCGAAGGTTACGCGCCGCACATTAAACTGGCCGAACCGTCCGCCGCGCGGAAATTCCGGTGATAGGCGCGACACGAAACTGAGGTAGGGTTCGCTGCCGTTGTCTGCTTCAAATGTGTAGTATTGAACATCCGCGAGGAAGGAGCGCGTGGATCCGAGCGCCTCCTCGAGGGTCCGCAGAGCGACGCGCGAACGTTGCGCGGTGACGGCGGCGCGATTGCCGCTCGCGGACCCACGCATGACCGCCTGCCAACTCGCAAATATCGCCGCGACGACCATTCCGAAAATCGCCAGCGCCGTCAGGATTTCGATGATGGTGAAGGCGTGCGCCCTTTCATTGACCCCGGAGCGGCCGAGGTAAGAAAGCTCATGCTTTTCCATAGAAAAAGTCAGAGCCTCTTTACGTCGGCTGCTACGGTTAGGAAATTTCAGGTTCATCTTGATTGCTCAATGCTGCGGCAACGATGCGCTGATACCGCCCTGCTTCAAACCCGGCAGGTACATGAGGAAATGCGATTGCACTTCCAGGCGCTGGCCTCGCTGCACCAAAAAATCGATCTGGCACAAGCCGTTCGAGGCAATCTGCGTCAGGTCGGCGTCGCACTTGCAGCCGGGATACATATCCTCCAGATCCACGTCCACCTGTCCTTCGGTGACCTGGTTGGTGTTGATCAGTTGCACGTAAATCATCCCCGCGACCGTTCCGGTATCAATCGTTCGGTGTTGCTGCAATTTCCGCGCGGTGGCCAGGGAATTGGCAGTCAACGCCAGCACGCCGAACAGGCACATGAACAAAAGGCCGACCGCGATCATCACTTCCAGCAGAGTGAAAGCGCTTTGGCGCGAATAACGAATGCCGAATGAGGAATGAGAAACTTTCGCCACGGCTTCCGGCCTGGGCCGGCGTTGATTCAAGCCCTTCATTGAATGTGGTCCGAAACGGACGGAAGCGCGGTGGTGATTTCGAGCGAAATTTTCCGCCACTCATTGTTGTTCGAACGCAATACCAGCGTCATCTCATCGCAGGTTCCATTGGGAAAAAAACGCACCTTCACGGTGTCGAAGTCCTTGCACTCCTGCAAATTCACATCGAGCATCTCAATGGTGCAATTCTCGATCTTCGCCGAATGCGCCCAGGAGCCGTAACCGCCGCCGGCGCTCGCCGTCTCACAAGTTCCATCACGCGGATGAAACACCAAATCGGTGGGCGAGCCGGTCAGGATAGCCGTGGAGCGCGCGGACTGGCAGGTTTCGACGATGTCGCCGGTCGTTTTCCGCAAGCCTTCCTTGTGAAAAAAACCGTAAAGCGATGGAATCCCCGCGGCGAGGATGATGCCCATGATTGCCACGACAATCATGATTTCAATCAGCGTAAAGGCGCCCGCGAATGAACGCCCCGGGCGGCATTGCCCAGCCGCCTGGCACCGCGCACCCTCGCTTTTGAGTGGGAACGATCGCATCATTGTCCCGGGCCCGCGCTATTGTTGATGTTGGCGATGAGCTTGAACTCCGGCAGCATGACGCTGAGCAGGAGGAAGCCCACGACGAGCGCCATAACCACGATCAATACCGGCTCGATGAGGTTCGTCATCACGCGCAAGGCATTCTGGAGTTCGCTTTCGTAGGTGTCGGCCAGATTGCCGAGCGCGCCGGGCACATCACCGGTTTCTTCGCCGATTTTCACCAGGTCCACCATCAATTGCGGAAATATTTTCGACCGCGCCAACGGCTGCGCCAGCGTCTTGCCGTCCGTCACAGCCTCACGGGTCTTGGCCACGGCTTCCTTGACCAGATAATTCGGCATCACTTGCTCGGTGATTTTCAAGGCCGTCAACACGGGCACGCCGTTTTGCAGGAGGGTGGAAAGCACGCGGGCGAATTGCCCGAAGAGGTTCAATTTCACCACCTTGCCGAAAACCGGCGCCTTCATTTTCCACTCGTCAATCTTGCGCTTTCCCGCCTCGCTGGAGCGAAACTTGCCGATTAAAATCGCGAGAACCGCCACGCCGGCCACAAAGCCGAGGATGGCCCAGACGTTGGTGATGGCATGGCTGAAGACCATCAGCATCCGCGTCGGCAACGGCAGGGGGATGTTGAAGCCCTCGAACATCTCCATGAATTTCGGGAGCATGAAAAACATGAAGAATGAGACCAGCACAATGCCGACGATGCAGACCATGGCCGGGTACACGAGGGCGGAAGTGAATTTGGATTGCACTTCGGCAAACTGCTGGAAGTGCTGGGCCATGCGGCGCAAGACCTGCACCAGCGCACCGCTTTGCTCGCCCGCCCGGACCATGTTGATATAAAGATCGGAAAAAATCACCGGCTGCTTCGCCATGGCGTCCGACAAGCTGCGCCCTTCCATGACTTCCTGGCGCAGGTCTTTGCTGACGCTGCTCGGAATCCCTTTGGACTCGAGGTGGGTCATGCTGTGCAGGGCCACCGTCAGGGGCATGCCGGAATTCAGCAGGTTGGCCAATTGCTGCGTGAAGGTGGCGATTTCCTGGAGCTTCGGCTTGCGCTGGCGGGACATCGCCCGTTGCAATGAAGGCGGGAGGAACGATTTGAAATTAATTTTTGTGCCGCCGCCGCGCGGCGTCGCAGCCGCTGCGCCACCCTTGGCGGTGTCCACCATCACTGGGAACAAGCCGAGACGCTCGATCTGAACCAGCGCCGCTGAGCGGTCGGGCACGTCTAAAACACCCTCGACCACCTCGCCGGAACGCCGGCGGGCCTTATATGAAAACTGAGGCATAAACTAGGAATTAAACACTTTTAACCGCTAAAAGTTGCGCTTTGAATCGTAGGAGCCGACGTGAGGAGGCTCTATTCCTTTGTTTTTAAGGAATTAATCACAAACTCGCCAGCTCGCTCTTATTCCAAATCGACCGTTAACACTCGAAAATAATCATCCCGCCGCAGGAGCGACAGACTCGACCCCCACTGCTGGCCGCGACCCGTTCTTTTCATTCAGGCTCCCGCGCCGATACCCCTGCAAATCCAGCGTTACATGCGCATAACCAATCTGCTTGAGCGCTTCGGCCACTTTCGAGGAATTGCTATTTTCCAGCAACCGCGGCAACTCCGTAGGCCCCACTTCGATGCGCGCCAAACTGGTCCGGAAACTCGCGTCTTCGGCATTGGCCCCTGAACTTTGGACACTGGACTTGGGACTTAGTTCATGATGGCGCACGCGCACGTCGTAAAACCCGAGGTCGCGCAAAACATTTTCGGCCGCCTCAATCATCCGCAATTTCTCCGGCGTTACCATTTCCCCATAGGGAATGCGTGAGCTTAAACACGCCATTTGCGGTTTGTCCGCCGTCGGCAGCCCGAGCTGCGTGGAGAACTCGCGGATTTCGGCCTTGGTTAAACCGGCCTCCTTCAGCGGCGCGCGCACCTGGAATTCCTTCGCCGCCTGCGCACCCGGGCGAAAGTCCCCGATATCGCTGGCATTTTCACCGTAAGCGATGACCGCAAATTTTTCCGCGCGCGCAATCGGCTCCAGTTCCGTAAACAATTCGTGCTTGCAAAAATAACAGCGATTGGCCGGATTCGCGGTGTAGTTGGGATTTTGAAATTCCTGCGTGCGGACCACGCGGACCGGGATTTGAAATTTTTCGGCTATCTCCAGCGCTTCTTCCAATTCACGCCGTGGCAAACTGGCCGAATCGGCAATGACCGCCAGCGATTTGTCTCCCAACACGTCCCGCGCGACCAGCGCCAGAAAAACCGAATCCACTCCGCCCGAATAAGCGACGAGACACGAACCGTAGGAGCGCAATAAATCGCGTAACTGGTCTAATTTTCCGTTTGCCACGGCTTCAAATTGCCATCGGCAGGCTGGAATGTCGAGGCGGCATCCCAGCCTGTGCTGACGCAGGGGTGTGATTGAAAATGGGTGAGGGTCGTAAGAGCGCGGGGGCAAGGGCAAGTGAAGGCAGCAGCAGTATCAAGGCGTCAGTGGGCCGGGCAATTCAAGACGCTGGCACGACTAACAGAACCGAGCACCTTCCGCCAGGTTTTGAGATGCTATGACTTAAAAATATCTCGCCTACCCATTTGTTATAGGGGCAAATGGGTAGGCGAATTTTAATTGCGATGATTCTTATGTCAAATCAAATGCGGCAATCAATGCCACAACCAAATGCTCAACGTGATACGTTGACTCATATTAAATGTTGTCGGAGGCTAGGACCGAGTTGACCAATTAAATGTCACCGGAGCTGGGAGTGGACGAGGGGTCTGCCGATACGTTGACTCATATTCATGGTTACCCAAATTGCGAACATGAGTTTGTCTGCCAACCGCGAGGCTTCAACCGATATCCATGGTCGTTACCAGCGGCTTGCCGGCGGGACGCCGGCGCTCCCGGAGGATTACAAATTCGCGCAAAATTGTAACTGACAATCCCCGGCGAAATGTTAAAAACCCTTCAATCAATCAGGAGATAAAATTATGAATCGACTCGAACGAAGCTGGCTCTTGTTCCGAAGCTCTCTAATGGTCATTGTCCGGAACAAGGAATTATTAATTTTTCCGATCTTTATCACGCTATCGACGGGCGTCATTTTCCTGTTCTTTTTTGCGCCGGCAATGTTATGGCCCACGGGTCATTCCTATCTGTCCGCGGAGCATTGGCAGACGCTGGCGCACACATTTTTTACAAAAACGGGCGGTTCCAGATCAGGCCAAATCGCTTTCTCACCAGTGGCCGGCGCGTACCTGGCGTTTCTTTATCTCGTCTCCATGTTTGTGGCCACATTTTTCAACGTGGCGTTCTATCATGAAATTCTAAAAGCCCTGGGCGGCCAGCCGGTCTCGCTCGCTCGCGGACTGAAATTTGCCTGCTCCCGCTGGAAAGCGATTTTGATCTGGGCTTTATTCGCCGGAATAGTAGGCCTGATAATCAGGGCCATCGAACGCCGCTTCCAAATCGTTGGCCGCATCACCGCCGGACTGATCGGCGTCGCCTGGAGCATCGCCTCGGTATTCGTCATTCCCATCATGGTTCATGACGAGGAAACCACCAATCCGCTGAACCTGCTCAAAAAATCCGCCACCACCCTCAAACGCACGTGGGGCGAGAGCCTCATCGGCTACATCGGCATCGGGGCCATAAACACCGTCGTCATGGTGTGCTCAATGGCTGTTATCGCCGTGACCATGGTCGTGTCGGCCAAGCTGGATAACTTCTGGTTGCTCGGCGTGGCTCTGGCGGGCTGGTTCGCATTTATAGTGCTGTGGTCCTACCTGATGAACGTGGCCAGCCTGGTTTTTAAAGGCGCCCTTTATCTCTATGCCGCGGATGGAGTTATTGCCGAGCCCTACGATCAGCAAGTGCTGAACTCGGCGTGGAAATTCAAGCGGTAAGAATCCAGAGGAAACGAAAAGACGCCATCCGCAGATGAACGCCGATTAAAAAACATCTGCGAAAATCTGCGTCATCTGCGGGTAATCCGATCCCTCTCCGTTTCCTCTGTTACCTCCTGTTCAATTGGTCAGGAATGACATTACGGCATCAATTTCGCCCGATAAAACCGTGCCGGGCAATTCTTCGAGTCCGTGTCGGTGATGGATATGTTACCGTCTGACGTGGTTTGATTCGTCCACGCCACCCAATTCACCATGTCAGTGGAAACTTCGATGCAGTAAGTGCGCCCCGCTTCGCCTCGCAAGGTTATCTGCATCCCGCTCGGTTGCGGCTTCAACGCCATGTTCGGATGCGCCGGGGCGCTGCTGACGGGAACGATTTCGCCACTGGAAAGAATTTTCGCCGGATAGGTTCCCGCCGCGAGACCGACTGGGTTTTGAAATTGAATTTGTGCCAATTGTGCCGCCGTCAACGCCGCCGAACTGTTGCCAAAAATAATTTGCTGCGCCCCGCCGCCCAATGGCGATCCGCTCCAGTTCGCGATAATTAAAACCGGATCGTTGGACCACGTCATACTGCTGCTATCGGCGAAATGCACCACACTCGCACCGGACGGCATGTAAAGCGTGGAGTTGGTATTTCCGCCGTCGCCGAGACAGACACGGCCAAATTGCACGGTATTTGATCCGGCATACAAACTGGCGTTGGCGAGGGTCAAGGTCCCGGACTGCGTGATCACTCCATCGCCACAGGAAAAGGATGATTGAGGATCCATCGAAATGTCGGAAACAATCATCTGACCGCCGGCATTAAAACCCTCCCAAAATGGAAACTCACTATTGCCTCTCAACCAAAGTATATTGGTAATGATTAACGTCCCCCCGGTCAGATAAACGCCTCCCTCATATGCGGGATTGACAGTGCAACTATCAGCCGCCAATAAGCCCCCCGAAAGCGCCAAGGTCGTATTTTCATAACCCAGCATTATCAAACCGCCCGCCACCGAATTGGTGCCGCCCGTTTGTGTATAATAACCTGAGAGACCGATTCCGTCCGATGACACCTGCCCGCCGTATAAGGTGAAATATCCTCCCTCATACTGTTCAAAATTCACCTGGTCCTCCGCCACGTTAATTCCGCCCGAGAGCGTTTGCGTGCCGCCCCATTGAGTGTAAGATCCGAAATCACCTACGGAAATCCCTCCGGCGAACGAAACCCCGTTGGACAGGGTGTAACTCCCGCCACCCCATGAGCCGATATCGAGCGAGCCATAATTGGTCCCGCCGGTTTGCACCATGCTGCCGCGGCCCGACGTCCATCCGTTGCCGGATGGCACCGTCACGCCGCCTTCCAGAACGCCGCCCGCCAGCAGATAGCTGCCTTGAAAAATCGTGAGATTCGTTTGGACCAACCCGCCGTACTGTTGAAATCCGCCGCCATTAAAATAAATCGCCGCGCCGAATAATCCATTGCTTAAAACATAATTGCCACTTCCACCGTCGAGGTGCGTGATTCCGAAAGCGTTGGTGCCGCCGGTCTGATTAAAAACACCGCCATACGACCCGCCGACCCACAACTGCGAGACCGCCAGGTAGCCGCCGCTGAAATTATATTCCCCCGCGCCAATGTAGCCGACATTGATCTGGCTTCCGCCCACGACGGAATCATTTTGATTGAATTGGCCGCCCACGGTCACTCCCTCGCCGTTGGCGCCATTGATCTGAAGCGCCGAGGAATTCATCGTCACCGCTGAATTGCTCCCCACGGACATGGTCTGGACCGTGAGCGGCGCATCCGCGCCGACGTAATTCAACAGCAGCGAGTTGAAGGAATTGGTTGGCGAGGAAATGTTGATGGCATTTACATTCAGCGACTCCGGGAAATTCGCCGCCGTGCCCGAGCCAATCTGCACCGCCTTCCAGCCGTAATTGGTCACCCACATCGTCTGATTGGTGCCCGGCAGCGCGCTGAGGGACCACGAGGGGCCGTCTTCCCAGTTTCCGCTGCCGGGATTGACCCAGATATTGTCCTGGGCACGGCAGGGGGTAATGGAGCAAGCAATTCCGAGGTGGATGAGCAATACGGCCAAACCGGATACACAGCGCGAAATAGGGAGTTTCATGCGGAAAATAAATGTGTTCGAGCCGAAACCCCGATCCGATAGTTTCCCGCGCAAACATTCATACAGTGTGCAGGATTTTCCGTCCTTCCGAGAACTGGAACAATGAGGTTAACTCCCCCTGGCACTACTGGTCCGCACCGTAGAAACGATTTACCCTTCACCCCATGCCGCGCCCACCCGCGCGCGCTCTTGGCAGCATTTGTTTTCCGAGGCTGAGCGTGGCTTTGCTCCGGGGAACAATCACGATTTCGACCGAAAACTCATTCGCCCCTTTCGCCGCGCCTGCACTTCTGGCATAGATGACGAATGCCGCCGTCACGGCTCAAACGAAGTCTGCGCACAACGTTCCTCGGCCTGGCCGTGAACGCTGTTCTCGCCGCCACGAAAATGCTCGCGGGCATTTTCGGCCACTCGCACGCGCTCGTGGCCGACGCCGTGGAATCGCTCGCCGATGTGTTCAGCTCCATCGTGGTATGGCGCGGCGTGGTCGTGGCCGCCGAACCCGCCGATGAAGATCATCCCTACGGCCACGGCAAAGCCGAACCGCTCGCGGCCGCAGTGGTCTCGGCGATGCTGCTGATGGCGGCGATCTGGATTGTGGCGGGCGCTTTCCGGGCGATTGCTGAACCGCATCCCGCGCCCAAACCATTCACGTTAATCGTGCTTGTCGCGGTCATCCTGTTGAAGGAAGGCTTATTTCGCTTTGCGCTTCACGAGGCGGTTTCGGTGGACAGCTCGGCGGTGGCCACGGACGCATGGCACCATCGCAGCGATGCCATCACTTCATTCGCGGCGGCGATTGGCATCACCATTGCGCTGCTGGGAGGCCAGGGCTTTGAATCGGCGGATGATTGGGCCGCAATCGTCGCCGCGTGTGTCATCGCGTGGAATGGCTGGCGATTGCTGCGACCCGCGATGAATGAACTGATGGACCGCTCGCCCAACCGCGAGGTCATCGACCGCATTCGCGCCGTGGCCGAAGCCGTGCCCGGCGTGGGGCGGGTCGAGAAATGCCTGGTCCGCCAGATGGGCTACCAATATTTCGTGGACATGCATGTGGAAGTAGACCCGCAAATGACCGTGCTGCATTCCCACGAAATCGCGCACCAGGTGAAGGACAACGTCCGCGCCCAGGTTCCGCGTGTGCGTGACGTGCTGGTGCATATCGAACCGCAAGGACAGAAGACGGCTGGGAATCAAACTTCCACGCAGTAAGAATTCAACGCAAAGGCGCAAAGAGGCAAAGACGCAAAGGTTTTGAATCGTTGGTTTGCCGTCCAACTTGCGTCTTTGCCTCTTTGCGCCTTTGCGTTAAACCTTTGAATCATTGCGGATAAAGTCTGCGTTCGCGGCTGAATAGTTCATTGACGGCGCGCCGCTTGATTTTAGAATGCCGCCACTATGCCAGCCAAAGACATGCCGGTGGGAATCACTTCTGTCTCGACCGAGAAACGCGTTTTCAAGCCCGCCAAAAATTTTTCCGAGCGCGCCCGCATCCCTTCGCTGGCGCAATATCTCAAGCTCTACCGCGAATCCATCCGTTCACCGGAAACATTCTGGGACAAACAGGCGAAGTCTGAACTCGTCTGGTTCAAACCGTGGCGAAAAGTCCTGGACTGGAAAACGCCGTTCGCCAAGTGGTTCATCGGCGGCCAGCTTAACGTCAGCCATAATTGCTTGGATAAATGGCTCGATACACCGCACGCCAACAAGGCCGCGCTGATTTGGGAGGGTGAACCCGCCGCGCCCGGCAAAACCGGCGAAGAACGCACGCTCACCTACAAGCAATTGCACCGCGAAGTCTGCCTGTTCGCCAACGTGCTCAAACGCAACGGCATTAAAAAAGGCGACCGCGTCATTATTTATTTGCCGATGGTTCCCGAGGCTGCCGTCGCCATGCTTGCCTGCACGCGCATCGGCGCGGTGCATTCCGTGGTGTTCGGCGGCTTCAGTGCCCAATCCGTCGCCGATCGCATTTTTGATTGCCAGGCGAAGATGGTCATTACGTCCGATGGCGGTTTTCGCCGTGGGTCGGTGGTTCCCTTGAAGAAAAATGTGGACGACGCGCTCGCGCTGAAAGACGCGCAAGGCAATCTGCTCGCCAAAACCATCAAGCGGGTCATTGTCCTGCGCCGCACCGGCAACGAGATCGCCTTCGACGCCGCGCGCGATGCCTGGTGGCACGAGGAAATCGCCAGCGTGGATGCGAATTGCCCCGCGGAAAAAATGGACAGCGAAGCCCCGCTCTTCATCCTTTACACCAGCGGGTCCACCGGCAAGCCCAAGGGCATTCTCCATACGACCGGCGGTTATCTGCTGGGCGCGAAGATGACCACCAAATACGTTTTCGACCTGCGCGATGAGGATGTCTATTGGTGCACCGCCGACGTCGGCTGGGTCACCGGCCACAGCTACGTCGTTTACGGCCCGCTTGCCAACGGCGCGACCAGCCTGATGTATGAAGGCGCGCCGAACTTCCCGGAACCGGACCGCTTCTGGCGCATCGTAGAAAAATATGGCGTTACCATTCTTTACACCGCCCCGACCGCCATTCGCGCTTTTATGAAGTGGGGCGTGGAATGGCCGAAGAAACACGATTTGAAATCATTGCGCCTGCTGGGCACGGTGGGCGAGCCGATCAATCCCGAAGCGTGGATTTGGTATCACGAAAATATCGGCGGCAAACGCTGTCCCATCGTGGACACCTGGTGGCAGACGGAGACCGGCAATATCATGATTACGCCGTTGCCGGGCGCCGTTCCCACCAAGCCCGGCTCCGCCACCGTGCCGTTTTTCGGCGTGGTGCCGGAAGTCGTGGATGAAAAAGGAAACGCCGTGCCGCGAAATTCCGGCGGCAAACTTGTCATCCGCAAACCCTGGCCCTCCATGCTTCGCGGCATTTGGGGCGACCCGGCGCGTTACCGGGAAGTGTATTGGACCGAGGTGCCCGGCAGTTATTTCACCGGCGACGGCTGCCGGCAGGACAAGGACGGATATTTTTGGATCGTGGGCCGCATCGATGACGTGCTGAACGTGGCCGGCCACCGCATCGGCACCGCGGAAGTCGAGAGCGCCATTGTGAGCAACCCGAAAGTCGCGGAGGCCGCCGTCGTGGGCCGGGCTGATGATTTGAAAGGCCAGGCGCTGGTCGCGTTCGTCACGCTCAAAAGCGGCGTGAAGGCCGAACCGAGTTTGCGCGAGGAAATTCGCAAGCATGTCGCGAAGGAGATCGGCCCGGTGGCCAAGCCCGACGATATCCGCTTCGCGGAAATGCTCCCCAAGACGCGTTCGGGAAAAATCATGCGGCGATTGCTGAAACAAATCGCCGCCGGCGGTGAAATAAAAGGGGACACAACCACATTGGAAGATTTCAGCGTGCTTGCCAAGCTGAGTCAAACCGAGGAATAATGGAAATTGCATGAAACGTATAGCTGGTTTGGTAGTGGTGGCGATCGGGTGTTTACTTGGTCGGGAGGCGTCCGCGGCGACACAGTTAATTACCAATGGCGGGTTTGAAGTGCCGCCAGGGACGCCATGGGTGGCTTCCGGCGCCCTGAGTGGCGTTCCCATAGTATCGGGGCCGGCCTTGCCGCACGGCGGCAGTGATTATCTTTCCCTCGGAAATGCCGGCGGCACCTTCACCGAGAATGTTTACCAGGTCGTCGCCGTCCCAACGAACACATTGGTGGCTCGGTTCACTTATTTCTGGGGGTGTTCGACCGGCAATGACCCTGCCGGGGCCGATCAATTATTATCGGCGGTCTACAACGGCCAGAGCACGGTCACTTTGGCTCAGCAATCAAGTGCCAACACCGGCTACCAACAGGCGACATTCGATCTGACGGCTTACGCTGGACAAACCATTCAAATCGGCTTCGTTCTCAACGCGCCGAATCCCGGCCTCGGAGTTCAAACTTTTTTCGCCGTCGACGATGTCAGTCTGGTGGCGTTCACCACGGACGATATCCCCGCCAATGACAATTTCATCAACGCGACGGTGCTGAACACCACCACGAATATCAGCGTTCTCGCCACTAACGTCGTCGCCACTAAAGAACCCGGCGAACCCAAACACGCCGGAAACAACGGCGGGCATTCCGTCTGGTGGAAGTGGACCGCCCCGAGCAACGGCGTCGTCACCATCAATACCGCCAACAGCACCTTCAACACCCTGCTCGCCGTTTATACCGGCACGTCCGTCAGCAATCTCACGCCCGTCGCCTCCAACGATGATAACGCCGGCTTCGGCGACGGCACCAGCCAAGTGAAAATCACCGCCCAGGCAGGAACGGAATATGAGATTGCCGTGGATGGAAAAAGCGGCGCGACGGGTATTGTTCAGTTGAATCTGGCTTTCACCCTGGATACCAAGGCGCCGACCGTCTCGATTTCATCGCCGAAATCCAAGGCCACATTCACAACTTCCACGGTTATCGCGCAGGGCAAGGCGACCGATAATCTGGGAGTGTCGCTGGTGCAATTCCGATTGGAGAATGCCCAGGGCACGAACGATTACCAGAACGCGGACGGCACCAACACCTGGACCGCCACGGTCACCGGCTTGATTCCCGGCCCGAACACCATTCGCGTGCGCGCGACTGACATCAATGGCAATCAATCGGCCACCGCGAGCAGCACCGTGACGTATGTCGTGGTCAGCCCAATCACCGTGACCCAGACCGGGATTGGGACCATCTCGCCCAACCTGAACGGCGAGTCGCTGGACGTCGGCGACACCTTCAAAATGACCGCCAAGCCGGGTGCCGGGCAGGTCTTCTCGAATTGGACCGGAACCATCACGTCCCCGAGCGCCGCGCTCACCTTTACCATGCAAAGCAACATGGTTTTGCAGGCGAATTTTATGCCGAACCCGTTCATCCCGGTCGCCGGCGTTTACCAGGGTTTATTTTTTGACAACAGCAATCCGCAGCACCAAAGCTCCGGCTTTTTCAACGGGACCGTTTCGAGTTCCGGCTCTTTCAGCGCAAAAATTATCCTGGCGGGCAAGAGCGTTTCCCTTTCCGGCCAATTCTCGGGCAGCGGTTTTGCCTCGAACAACATCGTCGTCAAAGGTGGGTCACCAGTTTCCGTCCAACTTCAGCTCGATTTGCAGGGCGGCGGCATGACCGGCATTTTCAACAATGGCACGTGGACCGCGGAATTGAGCGCGGATAGGCCCGCCGCCAGCCCGCCGGCCGGAAAATACACGCTGCTCATTCCCGGTGGCCCGGACGGAGTCGGGCATCCCGGCGGCGACAGCTACGGCACCGTGAGCGTGAGCACCAAAGGCATCACCTTCGCCGGCGTTCTGGCCGATGGCACCAAGGTTTCGCAAAAAGCGAGCGTCCTGGCGAACAGCCAGTGGCCATTCTACATCTCGCTTTACTCCGGCAACGGCTCCATCCTCGGCTGGCTAAATTTCAGCAACGGAGTGAATAGCGACATCACCGGCACGGTGGATTGGTTCAAGCTTGCGCAGCCCACCGCAAAGTTTTATCCTACCGGCTTTTCTTACCAGACGAATGCGATCGGGTCATCGTATGTGTTCACGAGCGGCACACCGGTGCTCAATCTGCCCGGCGGCGGACCGCTCTCGCTGTCCAACGGAAACCTGGCCAACAGTTTCACCATCCCAATCACACTGGACTCTGCCAGCAAAGTAACCAGCACGAACAGCACGTTGAAATTGACCATCACCACCACGACCGGATTGTTTAAAGGCAGCATCGCAAACCCGGAAGGCGGAAAGGCGATATCGTTCAACGGCGTCGTGTTGCAGAAACAGAATTTCGGCGGCGGTTTTTTCCTCGGCACCAGCCAAAGCGGTCGTGTATTTTTCGGCCCGTGAAAACCCTGGCTTGTTTTCTCGCGACCTGGATCAGCGCGACCGCGCTGTTGATGTGGCTGGCCAACAAGCCGGACACGCAAGCGCTGGATTTTGGCGGAGCCCAGATCACGCTGACGCAGCATCATCACATGGCGCACGAATTCTGGCACTGCCTCTGGATCGCCGGGGTTTACAGTTTGATCAACACCTTCATCGTGCGCTTCTGGCAGATGCAGGTGGAGTTGCGGAATAAGAGTAATTGATGCTTGTGAAGCGCGGTAGTTCACCGCATCGGCTATTTTCGCCAGTCAATCCCGACGGAATTGCGTCCTCCAAGCCCGGAGTTATCCCACCTGTGGCGGGTCAATCGTGATAATTTCTCACAACGCCATCGGCTGGTGCATTTTTCTGAGAGGGCACCCTATTGAATCGCCCAAAATATCCCGCCTCTTTCGACTCAATCTTCGCCCCAAATCTTTTTCACGTGGGCCACGCCGCGCTTCGCGTCGTCCGGGATCATCGACGGGCTGAATTCAAACACCTTGATGTGCCCGGGCTTTACAAACGGTTTTAACGCGGCAAAATCAATCATCCCGGTGCCGGGCGCGCAATGATCCTTACCCGGAAATTGCACGTCGTGAATGTGGAAACCGGCTAACCGCTCCCGCCGCGATTCCAAATGCGCACGGTGATTGATGAATCCCAGGTTCTCTTTGATTTGCGCGTGCCCGGTGTCATGCCAATAAACGAGGCTCGCACTGGGAATTTCCTTGAACAAAGACTCGTAATCGCTTTCCACCGGCAATTCCTCCAAAGACTGCCGATTCTCCACGCCAAGCCTGAGGCCGCGCGATTCGGCTTCGGGTGCGATTTTTTTCAACGACTCAATCGTGCGCGCCCAAAATTCCTTTTTCTTCTTGTCGCGTTTCTCCGAAAGCTCGGCGCATAATTTTTTGTATTTGGGCGATTCCTTCCCGCCCTCGGCGAGCATTTCCAGCAGTTTGTCGGTGTATCCCTTCATCTCGATGCTGCCGACGTGCAGCACGACCAGAGGCGCTTTCACGCGCACGGCGAAATCAAGGGTCTTGAGCGTGTGCTTATGCGCGAGTTCGCGTTCGCGGGGGCGCTCGTCGGAAAACTGGTAAAGATTCGGCGCGGAATGATTCACGCCCATCGGCAGCGGGCAGAAATTGTGCAGCGTGGAAATCCGCATCTCGCCGGCGGCCACCGCTTCCAGAATCCCCGGCAGGAGGCTGATGCGCGTGCCGTGGCTCAGTTCCGCATATTCAAACCCGAGTTCCCGTATCTCGCGCAGCATGGCGCGGCCATCCTGGTGCCGATGAGAATTCCAGCAGGTGGAGAAGGAGAACATGGGGGATGGTTAAATGAGTTAAATTGTTAAATGAGTTAAATAAGTGGCGGCGCTCATTTCCTACTCATTTAGCCTATTTAACTTGTTTA
>DASZLX010000024.1:0-5555 GCA_035552155.1 Verrucomicrobiia bacterium
CGAGGCTGGCGGCGGCCATGACCGACGTCATCAGCATGATGATGCGTTTGCGATTGTAATTGTCCGCCACGTGCCCCGCCGGCAGCGTGAAAAATATCATCGGCGCGACCTGCGTGAGGCCCACGAGCCCGAGCTTCATCACCGAATGCGTGCGATGGAAAAGCTCCCAGCCCACGGCCGTCGCGACCATTTGCTGGCCGATGATGGCCACGAGGCGTCCGGTAAGGTACAACCGAAGATCGCGATTTCGTAAAATCGCGTAAGAGCGGTTGCCCTCGGTCGGTTCGCGTTCATCCACAGATTCGGTTGAAGAATCGCCGTTGCTCATTGAAAAGGTGGCGGGAACTTAACCGAAATCCTGCGAACGTCTAGTGTAGTGTTTCAGTAACGGCTTTACAATGGCCGACCTTTTCCAGGATTTGGTCAACTTTTTTGGTCCAGACAAAGGGTCTGGGATTTTGGTTGTTAATGCGGATGAACTCCTGAATGGCTTCGATCAGCTCCGGGACACTTTTGAAAATACCGCGCCGGATTCGTTTGCGCGTAATTTCACCAAACCAGCGCTCCACCAAATTGAGCCATGACGAACTGGTGGGAGTAAAATGCAGATGAAAGCGTGGGTGTTTTTCCAGCCACTGATGGACATTCTCATGGTTGTGGGTTCCATAATTATCCAAGACCAGATGCAGTTCCAATCCCGCCGGGGTTTCGCGGTCGATCTGTCTCAGGAATCTTAGGAACTCCTCGTTCCGATGCCGGGGATAGCAACTCCCAATGACCGTGCCTTCCAGTACATTCAGAGCGGCGAACAGACAGGTCGTTCCATTGCGCTTATAGTCATGCGTCATGGTTCCACAGCGTCCCTTTTTCATCGGCAGTCCGGGTTGGGTCCGGTCCAGGGCTTGCACCTGTGATTTCTCATCCACACACAATACCAAAGCCTTGTTGGGCGGATTGAGGTAAAGGCCGACCACGTCAGTCAACTTTTCCACGAACCGTTTGTCCTTGGATAATTTGAACGTCTCCACCCGATGGGGCTGCAATCCATGGGCGTCCCAAATCCGGCAAATGGTGGCGTTGCTCACCCCAAATTTTGTTGCCATGGTCCGCGTGCTCCAATGAGTTGCGTCCGGCGGAGTGGTATGCAAGGTGGCCTCCACGATTGCCCTGGTTACCTTGTCTTGGGTGCGACGGCTGCTCCGTCCATGCGGCGCATCCTCCGCCAAGCCAGCCGGCCCTTGTGCCGCAAAACGTTTGCGCCAAAGCAACACTGTGGGGCGGGTCACAGCCAGTTGCGCAGCAATCGAGTTGTTAGACTGCCCGGTGGCGGCAAGCAGGCAAATGCGTGAACGGAGCACGATTCTTTGCGCGGTAGTTGAAGCTTGAACCCACGTTTCCAATGTCCTTTTCTGCTCCTCGCTCATCGACAGAGACTTGGTTGGTTGCCACATGCCAACACGATATCACAATCATCCTAATTGTATATCTATTACTGTAACACTACAGTAGCAGCCGACCCGTCCTCCGTAGCAGTACTGCGGAGGGTGGACGTGAGGAGGCTCACTATCTTACTTCGCCGCCGCGCCGGCGATACTCAACGTCAAATCAATCTCGTCCGAAACTTTGTCCTCAAGCTGGCCGGGATTGATATTGAAATCACTGCGCTTGATGCTGAAGTTCGAGCGGATCACCAGCAAATCCCCTTTCATGTTCGGCACGCGCTGGGCGAGCTTGTCCTTCAAATACGTCAGCTTCACCGGGATCGTCATCGCTTTGGAAACGCCTTTGCACGTGAATGTCCCCGCCGCGTCCGCAGTCGTCACATCGCCTTGAGTTTTCACGTTTTTCAATTCCGTCGCCTCGAAACTGATGACCGGATATTTGGCCACATCCAGCCATTTGTCGCCGCGCATGTGCCCCTGCTGCATTGGATTTGGCAACATCAACGTGCTCGCTGCCACGACAATTTTCCCCTGGGTGGCCGCCGGATTTTCCGGGTCGAATGTGACCGTGCCGGTGATGCCGCTGGCGCTGCCGTTGATGGATTCCAGCGGCGCGTCCAATTTGAATCCGGCGTTGTTAATCCCCTTGGGATCTTTGAAGTCGAATGTTTCCGGCGCGGCCAGCACGGTGGCCGCCAAACCGATGCTCGCCAGGAGAATGGCTATTCGAATTTTCATTGTGCTCAGCGTGTCTGCTCGTTGGATGCCTGGCGAGTGTGTTTTGTTCGAAATAAAAAGGAAACCGCAGCCAGCACCACTGCGCCGGCGCCAGCCACCGCGAGAACATCCACGCCCGGCACGAATTTCTTATGATAAGTCACACCTTCGATGCCCGTGACTTCATCCAAGGTTTTCACCGGAACGCTCGTTTTGGTCCAGCCGCGATTTGCGCCCGCCGCGGCCCAAAAGCCAATCGCCCCCAGGCAAAGAACACCGGCGAGCACGCGCAGAATGGTTTTCACCGCGCCAGTTTAAGCGGGCCCTGGCCGGCGGGCGAGCCGAGAGATGGCCGCCCATTCGCGCTACAACATCTTCCCCGACCGCATGGCCGCGAAACGGGCGGCGCCGATCAGCGCCGTCTTGTCGTTCATGATGACGCGCACCGGCATGGCGGCCAGCAGGTTTTTCATGCGCCCGCCGCCGATGAAGGCTTTCATGAACCGGCCGTCGGTCAGTTTGGAAATGATCTTCGGGGCAATGCCGCCGCCAATGTAAACCCCGCCGGTGGCGAGCACCTTGAGCGCCAGGTTCGCCGCTTCGGCCCCGTAATACTCCACGAACAAGTCCAGCGCCTGGGCGCAAAGATCGCTTTTGTTTTCCAGCGCGGCGCGGGTGATGACTTTCGGCGGTTCCTCACTGTGCAACTCCGCCGCGAGCCAGGCCGGCTCCTCGCCGCGTTTGCTCTCGCGCAGGAATTCGTAAATATGAAATTGACCGGGACCGGAAAGCACCGATTCCCAATCCACCTGCCCGAAGCGCTTGCGCAAATAGACAAGCAACTCCATGTCCAGGTCCGTGCGCGGCGCGAAATCCGAATGGCCGCCCTCGGACGCGACCGGGAGATGGCGATTGCCGTCCCAGAAAAGCCCAGCCTCGCCCAATCCGGTGCCCGCCGAGATAATGGCCGCGTTGCCGATGGCGCCTTCCTCACCCAAGTTGAGCGTGACAAAATCCTTCGGTGTCAGGCCGTGGACGCCGTTGGCATTGGCCTCGAGATCATTGATGAGCCAGACGTGTTTGAGGCCGAGGGCTTGCTTGAGGTCTTTGTCCGTGACAATCCAAGGAAGGTTCGTCACCGCCACGCGCCCCTTCTTCACCGGGCCGGCAATGCCGAAACACGCGTAGCTGGCTTTCAATTTGCGTTCAGCCAAAAACTTGCGCGCGATGTCTTCCAGGCTCGAATAATCGCGGCTGGGAAAAGAATCGAGGTTCTCGGGCCTGAGCCTCAGACTTTCGTCAAAGAACGCCAGGTTAACTTTGGTACCCCCGATGTCACCTGCCAGAATCATGCCGGCGAGAATGACAAGAGAGTTTTTTCACAGCAAGAAATTTGCACGCAAACGAAACCGGCGGCGGGACGACGACCCGGGCCGCCGACTGGTCAGCGTCTTGGCGGGCGCTTCGGAACAGGGACCGCCCGGTGGAGGTTGGCCGCCCTATTTATAATAATTCCACTCTGCCTTTTGATGTTCCTGGGGCGGCTTGTCGACGACGGTGTGGCCATCGGCCCGCGCGCCCGAGCCGCCTTCGTGTTTGATGACCAGGTAGAAGATTGTCACGCCGGCGACGATCATCGCCAGCACCGGAATGAGCCAGAACTCCATTCCCATAGATTTTCCTCCGATCTGTTGGTTAATGTGGTTTATTGCTGTGCTGTACCAGAGCTTACTCTCGGAATTGGAAATGCGCGAGTAAAAAGGTTGCGTAAGCGGGGCGGGCCCCGGAGTTTCCCCCGTCGCAGAACGGTTTTTTCCATTGACCAACCACGGCGCACGAATACCTTAACGCGCGCGGTTGCCAGCGTAGCTCAGTTGGTTAGAGCGTGGGACTCATAAGCCCGAGGTCACTGGTTCGATTCCAGTCGCTGGCACCACTTTATTTATTGAGAAATAGCCTATAAACAAAGGGGGAAACCTCATTTTGCTATCCGCGTTCCAATGCAAAGCAATTCCGTTCAATGGGATTTAATAAGCGCTTTTGTGGCAACCGCTGGCAACCGGGCTGGTGTTCGGCAATCGAGCCGACTTTTACCGAAAGGATTAACGCCACAGCCTCGCCCTTGCGCGTTTGAACGCTGTACCGGGTCGTGGGGGCGTCTTGCGTGCCGGCCTCTTAAATCGAAGCCTAGCGCCGCGAAATTCATCCTTGCGGCCGCAAAGGCCCGGGCGCATAGTCGAATCAGCGTTTAGGCAAATGAACGCCTCGGCACTGTAAAACGGAGTAATGACCCGCAAAGCCGATTCGACACAGTAAACAATGCTTTGCCCGTCAGGATACCCTGCCGACTCATTATCGGCCGGGGACAAGGTTTGCCCCTTCCTGCCGGGCATTGTCATTGAAAGGTAAAAAAATGGATACCGCGAAGAAAATCACATTGTCAATAACTCTGAACGCGTGGGAGGCTGCGCTTCTGGAAAAAGCGACGGGGATCGCCATACGTCATCACAAATCCATCTATGCGCGCCCGCGTGGTGGCTACCACAGAATGCTTAGGATGGCGTTTTGGGCATTCATGCGCGCTGCGATTGTACAGGGGAGTGAAATAAACTCTCCGGTAATGGCCACGTTGCGTGCGGAAACGCGGGAGGAAATGGATGCTCGCGTAAATGGTGAAGTGCCCGGCGATGAAGGGGCGAATTGGCGGATCCCGAACCGTTGGAATTAAATCGGCACGTGTTGAAAGGTAAAAAATGAAAAACCGACTTAATTGGAAACCACGTCCCGAACCTTCTTCGGATGGCGACTACATGGAGGGAAACAGAAGGAACCTGGTACGCCTTATAGACGAGTTGGAAGATCCCGCCATTTTTGCGCGGGAAGTGTTGGCGTTTTATGACGTGATAGTTCTATTCGATAATGGGGGGACCGCAGAATCATTCGGACCTCGGCTTGGACGGGATCTGGTTGATACGCTTCTGACACTTGAGCCGGATGAAATCGCGGAGGAGTTATCCATGCTTCGCGAAGTGATATTCCCAAGGGTCAAAAAACTCAGAGACAGTTTCAATGACGGTAAGCGATTGGTGCCGGTCTCAAAGCATTCTGTGAATTGACTTTGCTCACACACTCAAAGCCGCGGCCCTGACCTGGGCCGCGGCTTTTGTTTTAAGGCGTGGCCGGGATCGCGGGTGTGGATTCAGCCTCGGTTACTGCGCTAAGGCGAAGCGCGTTTTTCGCACAAATATATTACCCATAACGCGATTGAATGTGGACCCTTCGACGACGATCTCAGCCGTGCCTATCCACGACTGAAAGGTTGAAGAATCTGGGGTGGTGGGTTGCACGGTCACCAAGACACCTCCCTGGAAAACGGCATCTCGTAAGGGAGTACTG
>DASZLX010000025.1:0-108071 GCA_035552155.1 Verrucomicrobiia bacterium
ATGATCGAGCCGCTGGTTTTTCAATCCAACGCAAAAGCCGGCGGATACATGGTGGATGGCAATGCGAAAAAAATTATTCCGTTGGTTCGGCAGGCGGTTGAGCTGGGCGCGGACATTATTAAAGCCGACCCGACGGATGACGTGAACGTTTACCACCAGGTCGTCGAAATTGCCGGTGATGTTCCTGTTTTAGTTCGCGGCGGTGGGCGCGCGCCTGACGACGAGATCTTGAAGCGAACCGAAGCGCTGATCCAGCAAGGCTCCGCCGGTATCGTTTATGGCCGCAACGTCATTCAACATCCAAACCCGGCCGGGATGACCCGGGCCTTGATGGCTATCGTCCACGACGGAATCAGCGCCGCCGCCGCGGCGGAATTTCTCAAACCATCGATCTCATGAGCGCTAAGGTCAGAATTGGCATTATCGGCGGCGGATTGATGGGTCGCGAAGTGGCGGGCGCGTTGAGCCGGTGGCTCGTGCTCGCTGATTGCCCGGTTGAGGCGGAGTTGACTGCGGTTTGCGACGTGGCAGAGGGCCAGCGCGAATGGTTCCGGCGGGTGCCGACGGTGAAACTCGTGACTGCCGATCATCACGAACTGGTTGCTTCACAGGATGTGGATGTCGTCTACGTCGCCGTGCCGCATCATCTGCACGAACAAATCTATTTGGATGTTCTCAAAGCCGGGAAAGATCTGTTCGCCGAAAAACCTTTTGGCATCAACTTGAAAGCCGCGCAGGCGGTTGCGCAGGCGGCCACGCAACATGGCCGCTTTGTCCGGTGCAGTTCCGAGTTTCCCTTTTTTCCTGGAGCACAGCGCGCTTACGAATTTGCGCGCGAAGGCAAATGGGGCAAATTGCTCGAAGCGCATTTCGGCTTTTGTCACAGCAGCGATCTGGATCCGTCAAAACCCGCCAATTGGAAGCGCCAAACGAAAACCTGCGGGGAAATCGGCGTCATGGGAGATTTGGGAATGCACGTCGTTCACCTTCCTTTCCGCCTCGGTTGGAAGCCTGAACGGGTTTATGCGCAGCTCCAAAAGATTTATCACGAGCGTCCCGACGGAAATGGGAGACTGGTTTCTTGCGACACGTGGGACAATGCCACGCTGCATATCCAGACGAAAGTTGCTGACACCGAGGTGCCGATGCGATTTGAAATGAAACGCCTGGCTCCGGGCGAAACCAACACCTGGTTTCTGGAGATTTTAGGCACCGATGGCGGAGTGAAATACAGCACCAAGGAGCCAAAAACGCTCTGGACCTTTGAGCGGGGCAGGGAACAATCCTGGCGTCGCATCGATCTCGGCTTTCACGGGCCTTTTCCCACCATCACCGGTGGAATTTTTGAACCGGGTTTTCCCGACTGCTTTCTCCAGATGTGGGCCTCCTTTTTGGCGGAGCGCGCAGGAAAACTGGCCGGCCGATTCGGTTGTGTCACCCCGGATGAAGCGGTGCAAAGCCATCGGCTGTTTGCCGCCGCGCTCAAGTCGCAGGCGGAACAACGCGCCATTTCCCTGGACGAGTTGCCGGCTGAAATATGAAACGCAGCAATATCAATCATCTCATTCGCTCCGCTCAAACTTGCTTTTTCATTCATGGCTGGGCGCTGCCACCCAAACCACGCTGGGATGTCACTGATTTCGGCCTGGGCGACTGGCAACGGTTCGGTTTGGTGCTGGTCAATCTTGCGGAAGAACCGGAGTATTGCGAAAAGCTGATGTATGCCCTCAAGAGCATGACCACGCCGGCCCATTGCCATCAAAAGAAAAAGGAAGACATCATCTGCCGTTGGGGAAAACTGGCAGTGCAAGTATGGGCCGGCGCTCCGGCCCAAAGCCGAAACGAGGATTTTCATCTACCGGTGAATCACGAGCCGCTTGCTGTGAATTCCGGCGACATAATCGAATTGGACGCCGGCTCTCGCGTCACGCTGGTTCCGGGAGTTTACCACGAATTCTATCCCTTGTCGGAGGAATGCATCATTGGCGAAGTCTCCACGGCGAATGACGATATGCACGACAACATTTTTGTGAACCCGAATGTGGGGCGCTATCCGGGAGTCCAGGAAGATGAGCCGGCGTTGGTGCGGTTGCTGAGCGACAGGGCATGACAGCACGTTCTGGAATTCTGGCGGGCGGCAATTGGATCGTCGATAAGCTAAAGTTCATTGACACCTGGCCGCAACAAGATGCGCTGGCCAACATCCTTTCCGAATCCGTTGGCAACGGCGGGAGTCCATTCAATCTTTTGATGAATTTGGCCCGGCTGGGTGCTCCATTTTCTTTGGCCGGCATCGGGCTGATCGGAAAAGACGCGGATGGCGAATGGATTTCAGAACAATGCGCCGCGTCTCGAATCAATACCGAACAGTTGAAAATTCATCTGACTGCGCCCACTTCCTACACCGATGTGATGTCGGTCCAATCCAGCGGGCGGCGCACTTTTTTTCACCAACGCGGCGCAAACGCCTTCCTCGGCGACGAACATTTTGACTTTGGTTCCACGAAGGCGAAGATTTTTCACCTCGGCTATCTGCTCCTGTTGGATCGCATGGATGAGCCGGACCCCGAATTTGGCGTGGTCGCGGCGCGGACACTCCAACGCGCGCGGCAGGCCGGCTGCCAGACCAGCATCGACGTCGTAAGTGAGGACAGCCGCCGATTTGCCAAAATTGTTTTACCGGTGTTGCCATTCGTCGACTTTTGCTTTTTGAACGAATTTGAACTTGAGCGCACCACGGGTATTGCCACACGTCAGGGACAGGATATTGATCTCTCGGCCCTCAAAACCGCAGCCAAAATAATAATTAAAGCCGGCGTTCAGAAATGGGTCGTGGTTCATTTCCAAGAAGGCGCGTGCGCGTTAGGGCGCGACGGGAAATTTCATATTCGGACCAGCCTGAACATTCCGTTGTCGAAAATCGTCAGCACGGTCGGCGCGGGCGATGCCTTCGCTGCCGGGGTTTTGTATGCCTTCCATGAAGGCGCGACAATTGTAACAGCCCTCCGCTATGGGACATGCGCCGCCGCCGCATGTCTCTGCGGAGCCGGGGCGTCGGACGGCCTCGGTCAGTTGGAAAAATGTTTGGCGCTGGAAGACGCCTTTGGCATTCGCGCCGGTCCCGGAGAGGCGGTATGATATAACATTTCGACCTATTAAATTCGCACGGAAACTCACGAACTCGCTTCATTAACATTGCAGTCCTTCGCCGCTTGAGTCAGCGGGTTTTTTATTTCCCCTTAAGGATTCATGTAAGAAAAATCTCTGCCGGTTACCGTAGGAAATAATTCTGCGGAGTTTCAAGAAATTCTCCCAATAGCAGGCGCCGTTTGCCGCCTTTAGCTTGGCCGTGGTTATGAACCTTGGTCAAACAAAGAGCTGCTATGGGATGGATCATTCAAAGCCTTAGGGACTATCCCGAAATCGCCATCTTTCTCACGCTGGCCCTGGGTTTCTGGTTCGGCAATCTGAAATTCGGCAAATTCAGCCTGGGCGTGGTAACCAGCGTCTTGCTCGCCGGGGTGTTGATCGGACAGGCGAAAATCATCATCTCGCCCAATGTGAAGTCCACGTTCTTCCTGATGTTCCTCTTCGCGGTGGGTTATGGAGTGGGGCCGCAATTTTTTCGCGGACTGAAAAGCGGCGGGCTGCAACAGGTGTGGTTTGCAGTGTTGCTGGTAGTGACTTGCCTGTTGAGCACAGTCCTCATGGCGAAAATATTGCATTACAATGTCGGGCTCTCCGCGGGGCTTCTGTCCGGCTCGTGCACGATCTCCGCAGTACTCGGCGTGGCGAGCGATTCGATCAACCAGCTCGGGATGTCGGCCGAAGATAAAAAAACGATGATCGATGCAATGCCGGTGGCGTATGCGGTCACGTACCTATTCGGTACTGCCGGCTCGGCCTGGATACTCGCTTCGCTCGGACCGAAGTTGTTACGCGTTGATCTTTCCCAGACCTGTAAGGAATACGAAGCGAAAATGGGCGGAAGCCCGGAGGAGTCAGGAGTACGGTCGGCCTACCAGGAACTGATCGTCCGCGCCTACCGCGTCGGCAATGGCAGCAAGTGCGCGAAGAGAACGGTGGCTCAAATCGAAGCGGAATTTCTCCCGAACCGCGTGTTCATCGAACGCATCCGTCGCGGGGGGGAGTTGATCGAGCCCGAACCGGCGCTCCTCGTTGCCGAAGGAGAGGCGGTCGCGGTCGCAGGGAAGCGCGACGTGATACTGGCGATCGAAAGTTATTTTGGAGAAGAAGTCGATGATCGCGAATTGTTGGATTTTCCCGCGGAGGTCGTCGACGTGGTCGTCACCAATAAGAAACTGGCCGGGCTCACGCTTCGGGACATGGCGGAATCAGAGTTCGGCCGGGAGAATGCCCATGGCGTGTTTCTAAGAAAGCTGACGCGCGGCGGCTTTGAGATGCCTTTTAATTTCGGGACCACGATCGACCGGGGCGATGTGCTGACGATTGCCGGGGCCCGTCACGACGTGGAACGCGCCGCCGCCAGTATCGGTTATCTGGATCGTCCGACGGACAAGACGGACATGGCGTTTATGGGATTGGGAATCGTCATTGGCTCGTTGATCGGCGCGATTACGATTCACATTGCCGGTGTGCCGCTAAGCCTGAGCACGAGCGGGGGTGCGTTGCTGGCGGGATTGGTCTGTGGATGGCTTCGTTCAGTCAATCGCACGTTCGGACGAATTCCCGCCCCGGCGTTGTGGGTGTTCAACAATGTCGGGTTGAACACGTTCATTGCGGTGGTGGGCATCAGTGCAGGGCCGGGATTTGTTGCGGGACTGAAGAGCAATGGGCTGGGGCTGTTCTTCGCGGGCATTGTGGTAACCACGCTTCCGTTCATCGTTGGCCTCTACGCGGGCAAATACATTTTCAAATTTCATCCCGCCATCAATCTCGGCGCGTGCGCCGGGGCGAGGACGACGACGGCAGCCCTGGGCGCGATCGAGGAGGCTGCGCACAGCAAAGTGCCGGCGCTCGGATACACGGTGCCCTACGCGGTGGGTAATACGCTCCTTACGATTTGGGGCGTGGTGATTGTGCTATTGATGAAATGACCGACAGGAGGCTCAAATTATGGAATCCAACTTCGAAACGCTGCAACAGTACGGCCAACTAAGTCCCTTCGAGATCAAGGATCGGCTCATTACCCTCGCTGACACGGCGGCGAGGAAATCCGCTTCCGCAATGTTAAACGCCGGCCGGGGTAATCCGAACTGGGTGGCCACGGCGCCGCGCGAGGCATTTTTCGCTCTCGGTTATTTTGCCCTCACCGAGAGCAAGCGGGTGCTCGATCTGCCGGGCGTGGGAGGAATGCCGCCGAAAACCGGATGCGCGGCGCGGCTCGATGCCTGGTGCCAGAAGAATTCGACGCTGCCCGGGACAGCGTTTCTGCGCGCGATGGTTCTTTTCACGGTGAATCGTTTCAGCTTCGAAGCGGACGCCTTCGTGCACGAACTGACGGATTCGATCATTGGCGACAATTATCCCGTGCCGGACCGTTCGCTCGTTCACAACGAACAGATCACCCATGCCTATCTGATGTGGGCAATGTGTGGCGACCAACCGCCGCCGGGGAAATTCGATCTCTATCCCGTGGAGGGTGGCACTGCCGCGATGTGTTATGTGTTCAAATCGCTCAAGGCGAACCGGCTGTTGCGGCCCGGTGATACCGTGGCATTGGGCACGCCGATTTTCACACCCTACCTGGAGATGCCGCATCTTGAGGATTACGGGCTTAACATCGTCACGATCAACGCGACCCAGGAGAATCGTTTTCAATTCAGCGAGGCCGAACTGCAGAAACTTGAGGATCCGAAGGTCAAAATTTTCTTCCTCGTCAATCCGGGCAACCCGAGTTCGATGGCGGTCAGTCCCGAGGTAATTTCCATGCTGGTCGACCTCGTGCGCAGCAAGCGGCCCGATTTGATGATCCTCACCGACGATGTGTATGGGACGTTCGTGAAGGATTTCCGGTCCTTGATGGCCGACCTTCCGCATAACACGATCGGAGTTTATTCGTATTCGAAATATTGGGGCTGCACCGGTTGGCGCCTGGGAGTCATCGCGGTGCACGAAGACAATGTCTTCGACAAAATGATCGGCAATCTGCCGGAAGCGGACCGCATGGCGCTCAACGCGCGTTACGGGACGATTACGCTCGAGCCCGACAAGCTGAAGTTCATCGACCGCATTGTCGCCGACAGCCGCGATGTCGCGCTTAATCACACCGCCGGTCTGTCCCTGCCACAACAGGTGATGATGACGATTTTTTCGATCGCGGAACTCATGGACGCGCACAAGCGGTATCAATCCGAGGTGCTGCAGATTGTGAAACGCCGGACCCATTCATTGATTGAAGGGCTGGGCATCGAAGTAAGTCCGAATCCAATGTTCTCCTTCTATTACGGGATCATTGATTTTGAATTCTGGATCAAAAAGTACGTCGGCCCGGAGGTGATGGAGTTCATCAAGCAGCACTATCATCCGCTCGATATCGTCTTCCGGCTGGCCGAGGACCATTCAATCGTTCTGCTGAATGGCGGCGGCTTTGCGGCGCCGAATTGGTCGGCGCGGGTGTCCTTCGCCAATCTTCCGGACCAGGTTTATGCGGACATCGGTCGCGCGTTGCGGTCGGTGGCCCGTTCCTATGTCGAAGCCTATCGATTCGCGGATAAAAATGGCACGCCATCCAATCGCCTGGGCCGGGGAAACCAGGAAGACAAATCTAAAATCGTTACCCAATCATCTCATGAAAGCTCGCTTTCGACCTAAACCGAATCTTAAAACGCGCAAAATCCCGAAACTGCGTCCGGTCTCCGTTCCGACGCAGCCTGGTTTCGAACAATTCAATTTCGAGGTGCCGGAAAATTTTCCGCAGCGAGGCATGGTGGCGCGGGCCGCGCAGGCCGTGGTCAACAGCGAGGCGTGGACCGACGCCAGTCCCATGCTGAACCTGTCATCATTCGTCACCACTTTCTTCGAACCCGAGGAGGGCGAGGTGCTGAAATCGCACTTCATGAAGAATTACATCGATCACGACATGTACCCGCAGCTCTTCGCCATGGAGAAGAAAATGGTGTCGTGGCTGCACGGTTTGTGGCACGGCCCGAAGAATGTCGAGCCCTACGGCACAGCCACCGTGGGCTCCTCCGAAGCCTGCATGCTCGCGGGCCTCGCCCACAAATGGAATTGGCGCGAAGCGCGCAAGAAGGCCCGCAAGGACGCCTCCCGGCCCAACATGGTCACGGGCGGTAATGTGCAGATCGTTTGGAAAAAATTCCTGAAATATTTCGACGTCGAAGGACGCATTGCGCCGTTGGAAGTGGGCAACTACCGGCTCACGACCAAACATCTGGATGAGTTGGTGGACGAAAATACCATCTGTGTCGTGGCCATCGCGGGCCAGACATTCACTGGCGAGGACGACGATATCCAGGAGATTCACGACTGGCTCGATGCCTACGAGAAGCGGACCGGCCGGTCCATTCCCATGCATATCGACGGCGCTTCCGGTGGCTTCGTCAATCCGTTCCTCTATCCGAACTACAAGTGGGATTTCCGTTTGCCGCGCGTGCAGTCCATCAATGCGTCGGGCCACAAGTTCGGCCTCGTGCCGCCGGGACTGGGCTGGGTCATTTTTCGGGAGCGCAAAATCTTCCACGAGGACCTGATCTTTTATGTGAACTATCTCGGCGGCGAAATGCCCACGGCGACGCTGAACTTCAGCCGCAACGCAATGCAAATCGCGGCGCAGTATTATTTGTTTCTTCGCCTGGGCTTCGAGGGCTATCAGCAGATTATGCAGTACGCCGTGGACAATGCGGTGCACCTGCGCGATCGCCTGGTTAAGAGCGGCTATTTCAAAATCATGAACCGGACGCAGCGCATTCCGGTCGTGGCGCTGACACTCAATCCGCGAATCAAAAAGTACAATGAGTTTGATGTTTCTTTCAAAGTGCGCGAGCGCGGTTGGGTATTGTCGGCCTACACGATGCCGTCCAACGCGGAATCCGTCACTTCGCTGCGCATAGTGGTCCGCCCGCATTTGAATCGTAACGTCGTGGACCAGTTGGCGGAAGACATCATCGGCGCGTGTCAATACCTCGACAAGTACGGCGGTACGGCGGCGGCGCCGTCGCTTCACGCGAAACGAACTTCGGTGAAGTGCTGAGCCTCCTCATCCTCCATTTATTTCAACATTAACCCAATCCTTATTATGAAAATGAAACAGTTGATCGCCACCCGCACGTTGCAGGGCGTGCTTCTCGCCAGTGTTTGGTTCTTTGTCCAGCCCGCCTCCGCGTTGCCTAGAATTAAAGTTCTTGCGACCGGCGGTACTATTGCCGGTGCGCAATCCAGTACGGCGGATGCGGGATACAAGTCAGGCACATTCTCCGTCGATGACTTGATTAAAGCCGTCCCGGCCATGACGAACCTGGCGGAACTCTCCGGTGAACAGGTCGCGAATATCGGTTCGCAGACCATGAACCACGAGGTATGGCTCAAGCTCGCCAAGCGGGTGAACGAGGTTTTGGCCGGCGATACCGACGGTGTGGTGATTACGCACGGGACGGATACGATGGAGGAGACGGCGTATTTCCTGAGCCTCGTCGTCGACAGTGACAAGCCAGTGATACTCGTGGGCTCGATGCGTCCCGCGACGGCGATCGGCGCGGACGGCCCGGCTAATTTATACAATGCCGTGGCGCTGGCGGCGGATCCGCAGGCCACCGGACGCGGCCCGTTGGTCGTTCTCAATGATACGATTCATTATGCTCGCGAAGCGCAAAAGACGCACACGACGCATCTCGACACTTTCAAATCACCCAATCGCGGCATCGCCGGGGTGATGAATACCGGCAAAGCCTACTTTTACAATCGCGGCCTCACTCGGACATCCTCGCGCGCTCCGTTTTCACTCGAGGGTTTGACGGCCGCAAATCTTCCGTACGTGGAGATCGTTTATTCGTACGCCAACCTGGGCGCGGGCCCCGTCGAAGACGCCGTTATGCGCGGGGCGAAGGGAATTGTCCTGGCGGGCGTGGGCGATGGCAACACGACGGATGCCGCGCTCGCGGCGCTGCAAAAGGCGGCTGCGCAGGGGGTGATTGTGGTCCGGAGTTCCCGCGTCGGCAGCGGCATCGTGGACCGCAATGTGGAAATCAATGATGACAAAATGGGTTTCATCACCGCGATGGAACTCAGCCCGCAGAAGGCACGCATTCTCCTGATGCTGGGACTCACGCAGACAAAGGACCTCCAGCAGTTGCAAAAACTTTTTACGGAATACTGAGCCCAACATTCACCGTTCATTTGTTATGAAAATGCAACACCTATTTCAACGTGTGTTCGCAAGTGTCGCGACGGCTCTCCTTGGGTTGTCCGTCGGCTGCGTGCACGTTCATCCGCAGGGCGGGACAGCATCCTATACCGAAACCTCAACGGTAACGACGGTTCACAACCCGCCCGCTCCGCCCGCTCCTTCCACCCAGGACTTGCAAAGCGTCGTGGACGGGGCTTACCAGAGTTTTAAAAACGACACTTCCGGGAAGAATGCTGATTACATTCCGTACCTCGCGAGCGTTCCGTCGGAGCTCTTCGCGGTCGTAATCGTCACGGTTGACGGCCAGGTGTTCGCGGCCGGCGACACCAATTACAGTTTCTCCATCCAATCCTGTTCCAAGGTTTTCACGATGGCCCAGGTCATGCAGGAATCAGGTGAAGATGCCGTGCTGAATAAAATCGGGGTGGAACCGACCGGCATGCCGTTCAATTCCATCACGGCGCTGGGTTTGCATGAGAACCAGGCGGTCAATCCGCTGGTGAATGCGGGCGCGATCGCCAGCGTGAGCATGGTGCAGGCCACCAGCGCGGAGGACCGGTGGCAAAAAATCCTGAACAACCAAAGCAGGTTTGCCGGCGAACCGTTGCAGCTTATTAATGACGTCTACCAATCGGAGGCAGCCACGAATTTTCGTAATCGGGGCATCGCCGAAATTTTATTCAATGGCCAACATCTCTTCTCCGACCCGCTGGAAGCGTGCGACGTCTACACCCGGCAATGTTCCATTGGCGTGAACGCCAGACAACTTGCCGTCATGGGCGCCACTCTGGCCAACGGTGGCGTCAACCCCATCACGCAGGAACGCTGCCTCGACGCAAAATATGTTCCCCGCGTTCTCGCGGTGATGACGATGGCGGGATTCTACGATGAGTCCGGCCAATGGGCTTATACCGCGGGGTTGCCGGCGAAAACCGGTGTGGGCGGCGGTATAGTCGCCGTGGTGCCCGGCAAAATGGCCATCGTCGGCTTCTCGCCGCGATTGAACGAAGCCGGCAACAGCATCCGGGCTACCAAGGCGATCAATTTCATCGACGATCAACTCAATCTCAACCTGTTCGGTTCAGTCCGGTGACCCTCGCCGGAATTTCTCAGAATGGAATAATTATGAAGACGAAAACCCTGATCATGTCCTGGGTCATTGGAATCGCGTTATCCGCTGTCGCGCAGACCCCGGAGGACTTCCAACGGATGCAGTCATCCTTGAATGCGATGCAGCAAACCATCACCAATCTACAAAACGAAATTACGGACTTAAAGCAGCAGGAGGCGACCAATCCCGCGCCCGTGGTCCAAAGTGGAAAAGGGGTCGAGTTTACCGTGCCGACCATTAAGTCCGGTGAAGGCGAAAGCCAGGTCATCCCACATGAGAGTTTGCGGGACTACGAAGAAGCGGCGCAGCGCCCCAGCAAGATTGCGCTGGATCCCACCTACAAAGGCTTCATGCCGATACCGAACACACCTGCCTTTATCAAGTTCAATGCCAAGGTGAAACTGGACATGACGGCGGACAATCGAAATAGTGGCAATCCGGACCGTTTTGTGACGGCGCAAATTCCTTTGGAGAGTGATCCTGCTCATGGCGGTGGCGTGCGGTTCAACGTGAACGCGCGCGCTTCTTCGTTAAGCGTCGATGTGCGGGCGCCGGATGTGGCGGGAGACCCGCGGTTTTACTATAACAACGACTTCTTTGCCGGAGGGAACAGTGGGGGCATGGGCTATCGTTTGAAACAATTGTACGGGCAATTCTTCAACATCACTGCCGGGTACACCTTCAGCATCTTTGAAGATCCCGACGTCTGGCCGGACACGGTGGATTTTGAAGGACCCAATTCAATGATATACGCGCGACAACCGACGCTCCGCTATCTCTTGCCCATGGGCGAACATTGGCAGATGAACTTCGGCATTCAGCAACCCTCGTCCGACGTGGATACGTTTAATACAAATACTATCAGCTCGGTAAATCACGCGCCGGACGGCGGCGTCAATGTCCGGTGGGAGGACAAGAAGGTGGGGCACGTCCAGGTGGCCGCGATTCTGCGCGACGTGGGGGCCAATAGTCCCACGTTCGGCAATCAGGATGTCTTCGGCTGGGGATTGATGGCGTCGACCAGTCTCAATTTGTTCGAAAAAGATTCGCTCCAGGCACAGGCGACGTACGGCCACGGCTATTTCCATTTTGCCAACGACAATTTTACCTACGCTGGATTTGAGGGCGGCGATGCCGCTTATGATGGCGCCGGCAAATTGAAGGCGCTGCCGTTCTTAAGCCTCATGGGCGGGTACACGCACCGTTGGTCGGACTCATTCCGGTCCACCGCCAGTGTCGGTTGGAACGATTTGCACAACGAGGCATCGCAGGGTCCCGATGCTTATAACAAGACGTTCTATTCCAGCGTCAATGTTGTTTACCAGATGCGCAAGCGCGTGAGCTTCGGGCTCGAGGCGCTCTATGGAAAGAAACAGGTCAAGGATGGCGAAAAGGGGGATGTCATTCGGGTGCAAATGGGCATGACGGTGGCCTTATTCGATTAATGAACGGTATTTTTCAGCCTGCCGGGAAGCGGGCTGGGAGGAAGGAATACCATCGTGATTCATCAACTCCAGGAGTATTTGCGGGGTGAGCCGCTGAAGTTTCCCGAAAGCTTCGATCTGATTGCGGTCTTACTTTTTTCGTTGTCCGGCGTGGTGGCGGCGATGCGGCGCGCTTACGATGCCGTGGGTGTTTTCATTCTGGCTCTGGTGACGGGCGCAGGCGGTGGCTTGATTCGCGATGGGCTATTTTTGCGACAGGCGCCGCCGGCACTGATGCAAAACTGGCGTTTGCTGCCGGCAGTCCTCGGCGCTTGTTTTTTGGGATGGCTGGTGCACGACTGGATTGTGCGATGGCAAAAGGGGATCGCGGTGCTCGACGCCGTTGGCCTCGGGATCTTCAGCATGGTGGGTCTGCTCAAGGCCATTGAAACGGGCTTAAGCGTGCCGGCTTCAATACTCGTCGGCGTCGCGAACGCCGTGGGAGGTGGATTGTTGCGCGACCTGCTGACCGGCGAGGAGCCTCTTTTGTTTAAGCCGGGCCAGTTTTACGTGCTGGCTTCGCTCGCGGGGTGCCTCGTCTTTGTGGGTTTCGCACACAAAGCTCTCCTGACGCCACGACATGCGGAATGGCTCGCAGTCACGACCATCTTCGGACTGCGCATCTTTGCCATCATGTTCAACTGGCGCACCACTCCGCTTCAACCGTACTTCAGGATGCCGGCGCCCTCCGGGGCGAAGCCTCTAAATCAGTCATCCGTGACCGAATACCAAAAGGAATTATGAACGTCATCGTTGAGCTGTTTCAAAAACACCCCGAGTTGGCGGTGTTTTTCTGCCTGGCCGCGGGTTACTGGGTGGGCAGTGTAAAGTTGGGCCGATTCAGCCTCGGGACAGTGGTCGGCACGTTGTTGGTCGCATTGATAGTGGGGCAAATGCACATCGTCGTTCCTGACTTTATCAAGACATTGTTCTTTTCGTTGTTCATGTTTGCGGTCGGCTATCACGTGGGCCCGCAGTTTTTCAGCGGACTCCGCCGGGGCGGTTTGCAAATGGTGGTGCTGTCAGTGATTTTTTGCCTCGTGGGCCTGGGAATAGTGTTGTTGACCGCAAAGTTATTCGGCTTGGACAAGGGATTCGCGGCCGGTCTTCTTTCGGGCGGCCTGACACAATCGTCGGTTATCGGTTCGGCGACGGATGCCATTGGCCGCCTGCCGTTGCCCGAGAACGTCCGGCAGGAACTCGCGCATCACGTGCCGCTCGGCGATGCCGTGACCTACATTTTTGGCGTGATTGCGCCATCGGTATTTCTGTCGAAATTCGCCCCGAAGCTGATCCGGGCTGACTTGAAAGTAGAATGCGAAAAAATGGAGGACGAACTCAGCGGCGGCCCGGGCCGGAAATTGTCCGGGGCGTTCGATTCCTATGTGCCGGTGGATCTCCAGGCATTTCGCATCGATCACGAAGGGCTGGTGGGAAAAGGAATCGGGTATTTGGAGAGAATTCTGCCGGACCGCTGCTACGTGCAGCGCATTCGCCATGGACGAAAAGTGCTCAAGCCTCAGGATGAGGTTACGCTCCAACGCGGCGATGTGATCGTAGTCTCCGGCAATCGTGAAGACCTGATTAAAGTCCAATCGCTTATTGGGGGACCGATTGCAGATCCCGAGGCGATGGACATGCCGTTCGAAACGGTCCCGGTGATTGTTACGCAAAAAGCCGCCATCGGAAAAACTCTTGGAGAAATCCGTGAAGCAGCTCCGGCGCGTGCCAAAGGAATCCATCTGCGAAGAATCACGCGCCAGGGCCAGACCTTGCCGCGATTGCTGAATACCCGTGTGGCGCGCGGCGATGTGCTGGAACTCGTCGGGCAGCCGGCGGATATCGAGAGGGCCGCGCGATTCCTCGGTTTCCCGGATCGTCCGTCGGAGAAATCCGATTTTGTTTTTATCAGCCTTGCCTGTGTGGTGGGCGTGCTCCTGGGAGTGTTTTCCATAAAGATCGGTGCCATTGCCGTGAGCCTCGGATCCAGCGGCGGCATTCTCGTCGGGGGACTGTTCTTCGGCTGGTTTCATTCCCTGTTTCCCCGTTTTGGCCGGGTTCCTTCCGCGGCGGTCTGGCTGATGGAGACACTGGGATTGAACGTGTTTATCGCCGCCGTGGGCCTCGCCGCGGGCCCGCACGCGGTGGCGGCCATGAAGTCGGACGGCCTGCAATTGCTGGCGGCGGGCGTGGCGGTGACTTTGATTCCGCATGTCGTGACCCTGTTGGTGGGTCGTTACGGCTTCAAATTAAACGCCGGCGTGCTGCTCGGCGCCTGCGCGGGCGCAGGCACGGCCACCCCCGCCATGCAGGCGATCAATGAAGAATCGCAAAGCGCGGTGCCAACGCTGGGCTTCACGATTCCCTATGCCCTCAGCAATGTATTGCTGACGGCCTGGGGACCGGTGGTGGTGGCATTGGTCACAGGATAAACCCAAACCAAATTCACAACGCATGAGTACTGAAATAGTAAACAATCGCGAAGGCATTTTGACTGTCAAGATTACGGGCCATCTCAGCCAGGCCGAACTGCTCACGACGCAGAAAGCCGCGGCGGATATTCTTCGCGAACACGGCGGGTCACGTCTTCTGTTCGTCGCCGAAGATTTTCAAGGCTGGGAGCGCGGGGCCGATTGGGACGATTTTTCCGCGCAATTCGAACTCGATCATTACGCCAAACGCATTGCCATCGTGGGCGAGCGGCGCTGGAAAGACCTCGCGCTGCTCTTTGCCGGCAAAGGTCTCCGGCGCGTTGACATCGAATATTTTATTCCACCCGACCTTGAGAAAGCGCGCGCGTGGCTGTCGGGCGGCTGATTCAGAAAGAATCTTCAGAAGGAATTATGAACTACAACACTTCCCATCGTGTGCGCCGTGCCGGCGGCGCCTGCCGTCAACTCACCGGGGTCATTCTATTGATGTTTTTTTCCACACCGGCACACGCCTCGATGCTTCATGGCGAGACCCTCGACAAGCTGGCGAACGTGCTGAGCTGGGTCGTTCTGGTGATCGCTCCGGTCATCGGCATCGTGGTGTTTCTAATGATTCATATTCTCCCTGAGAAAATTGCCGAAAAGCGGCAGCACCCCCAGGCCAAAGCGATTCAATGCCTGTGTCTGTTGTCGCTCGTGTTCGGCGGGTTGCTCTGGCCCCTGGCGTGGTTGTGGGCCTATAGCAAACCGGTGCTTCACCAACTGGCGTACGGCACCGACAAAGCCGGGCACGAGGACGAGGCTTTTCCGAAGAATGAAGAGGAAGAGCTTCGGCGCCTGCGCGAACGGGTCGCCGAGTTGGAAACCAAACGCGCCGGCGAAGGCGAAAAGAGGAAGGACTGATTATGGAAATCCTGTTGCTTGCCATCTATTCGTTTTTCATTTGGCTGATATTTTTCAAATTCAAATGGTTGCCGTGGAACTTCGTCAGCCAGGTCATTGTCATAGCTCTTCCCATCATCGCGTTGACGGTATTGATCCTCGTGCTCAACATCGTCGCGCCCTCCTCCCACGATGTGCGCGTGATCAACTACGTGGTGCCGATTAATCCGCCGGTGCGTGGCCTGGTTGTCGAAGTTCCCATTGAGCCAAATCGCCCGATAAAAAAGGGCGACGAGCTTTTTAAAATTGATCCGGTGCCGTACCAGATTGCGGTCAGCAACTTCCAGGCGTCGGTCCTCAGTCTGCGCGAACAGTTGAAAAGCAGCCAGGCCGCCGATGCGATCAACCGCGACAAGCTTGCGCTCGCGCAAAAGCGCGTGGGCCAATACACCGAACTGGCCGCCAGCGGAGCCGGAAACAAATTCGACGAGGAACAAACGGAGACGGATGTGCTGAATTTGCAAAGCCAGATTGCTTCCGCGGCCGCGGCCGAAGACAGCATCCGGGCCCAAATTGCCAGTTCAGAAGCCCAGCTTGCCAATTCACAATGGGAATTGAGTCAAACCGTCTTTTACGCTCCGGCCAACGGCACGGTCGTGGGCCTGACGCTTCGTCCCGGTGCGATGGCCGTGACGCTGCCGATCAATCCGGCCATGAATTTCATCGAGGACGAACAGTGGATTCTCGCCATCTACAATCAGAATGAGGTGCGGAAGATTAAACCCGGACAGGAGGCGGAGATCGCTTTCAAGATGTATCCCGGGCGAATTGTGAAATGCAAAGTGGATTCGATCATGTGGGCCACTGCGCAGGGGCAACTGCCGATTGGCGCCTTTAACACCGCCGGCGGCGTGGCGCCCATTCCACCCTACGCCCTCGCGGTCCGCCTGATTCCTGAGGGCAAGGACCAGGACATTTTTCTGGCGTCGGGCGCTCGCGGCGCCGGGGCGGTATTCACCGACAGCGGCGAGATGATTCATATTCTTCGCAAGATACTGATTCGCGTCAGCGCGAAACTGGATTGGCTGATTCTGAAACTGCATTGAGGCGGGCATGCGATTCTCAAAAACCATCCTGAGCGTTTTAGCAGGCGCAACGCTGGCCGGTTGCAAGACGAAAGCGCCGCCCACCACCCGGGAAGTTCAGCGGCAATCGGGTGTGAGCCGTCTGGACCTGGCCCGGCCCTGGACAGCAGCGCCGGTTTCCACAAATACTCCGGAGGACAACTGGCTGGCGACGTTCCAAGACCCTCAACTCGACGCGCTGGTCACCGAGGCACTCGCCCACAACCCGGACCTCCGGGTGGCATTCGCCACCGTCGAACAGGCCGCGGAATACGTCGGCCTGGCCCGATCCGAGCTTCGGCCAAACGTGAACTTGCTCGGCACCGGCGGATTCAATATGGGTGGCGGGGATGTGAGTTCCGCGTTGCAAGGAGTATCGTTGGGGGTTTCCTGGGAGCCGGATTTGTGGGGCCGAATGCGTTACGCCCGGAATGCCGCACAGGCGGGTTACGCTTCCGCCAAGGCGGATTTCGAATTCGCGCGCCAGTCGCTGGCGGCGAATACCGGCAAGTGCTGGTTCGCTGCCACGGCGGCGTGGCGGGAGCAACAGATTTCCGAAGACATGGTGAAAGCAGCGGACGGATTGCTAACCCTGGCAACGCAACGCCAGAAGGTCGGGCCGGGCTCCGAGCAGGACATCGTTCTCGCGCGCGCCAACCTGGGAAACCTTCAGGACACCGCGAAGCAAACGCGGTTGGCGTACGAACAATCGTTGCGCGCCCTTGAGTTGCTGGTGGGCCGTTACCCGGCCGCTGAGATCGCCTCGCGTCCCGATTTTGGCGAACTCCCGGATGATATTCCCGCCGGGCTGCCGATCCAGATGTTGGAGCGGCGGCCGGACATGATTGCCGCGGAGCGTCGCGTGGACGCCGCGTTTAATCGCATCGGAGAAGCAAAGGCCGCGCTATTGCCCCGCATCTTTCTAAACGCGAACCTAGCCGTGG
Source organism: Verrucomicrobiia bacterium (assembly GCA_035552155.1). Classification (GTDB taxonomy): domain Bacteria; phylum Verrucomicrobiota; class Verrucomicrobiia; order Limisphaerales; family DASXHY01; genus DASXHY01. The sequence goes on from DASZLX010000025.1 coordinate 17,324, forward strand.
TTAAGAGCGACGTGCTGCAATTGAAAAAAGGTTTCCATAATCCCGTCACCGGCGCCGGCCTCAAGTTCATTGCGCCGCTTTACCAGGGGGGCGCGCTGGAGACGAAGATTCGCATCCGTACGCTCGAACAAAAACAGGCGCTCGCCGAATACGCTCGTCTCGCGCTGCGGGCCATCGGTGATGTCGAGGACGCGCTGGCCGAGGCGCAGACGCTGGACGATCGCGAAAGTGGATTAAACCAGGTCCTGGCGGACACTGAACGCGCGCTCACTCTCGCGCAAACCAGTTATCGCGTGGGCCGCGGCGATCTGCGCGCAGTGCAACAACAGCAGTTGAATGTGCAGACGGCGCGAATGGCGTTGCTTCGGGTGCAAAGCCAGCAGCGGATTCAACGGGTCAACCTGCATCTCGCCCTGGGTGGCAGCTTCGAATCGCCTCCTGGTGACCTGACTTTCAAAACGGAAACTCCCAAATGACGATATGACCAGGAATTCAAAGTCTCGCGCCACCCGCCAATCGGGCGCGCTCAAGGGCGGCGGGCTCACTCGAAAAAATATCCGTCCGCAGGCCGATAAGCCGGGCCTGCGATGCCTCACGAATCATTTCGAGGATGTTCAGCTCGCCAGCCTCGCTTCGTGGCGTGAGGTCAACGAAATTTTTCGGTGGGATCGGGGCGGTCCTTATATCGTCACGCAGGCAGGCTACGACCCGGACGATTTGACGATGACGCCGGATGAGTTCGTCTTTGGCCGGTCGGGCAAGTGGCTTGCGCTGGGAGTTTTTTTTCGCCTGTCCCGGGCGGAGCGCTGGCAGGGTTTTGTTTTCAGCACGGCGGGGGAGGTCCTGCGCGTGATGGGCGATTTGCCGGCCAAAGCGGTCACCTGGCTGCCTACGCCGGCCATAATGGACGCGATCGTTTCCACCGACACCGACGAAATGGTTGCCGCGTATCGATTCAGCAGACAAGCCCCGTGCCGTACCGCGGGGTAGAGCATTTCCGACGTTCCTTCCCGACCGTTCGTTTTCTAATTCATGCTCGCGCGCAGTTCAATCAGCGCCTGGTCGGATGCGTCGATACGTATGTATCCGAAGCGGGGAAATTCCAGGTCCAGAGTAACGTAAGCCGTCAGGGCAACAATCGCGGCGAAACCAATGGCGTGGACGCGGCTTGGAACTTTCGCTCCGGCCAGGCCGTGGCCCGCCAGCAGGGCCGCCGCCAGCGCCAGTCCGGCGAGCATCGCATAGATGGTCGCGGGCGGATGCCTCCGCGCCGCGACGATGCGCGTGTTGGCAATGTCGAAAGTCTGGTTGAGAGACGGTAACAGAAGCATCAGGGGAGGCGTGGCCGGAGCGGCGCGGCAGGCGGCCAGTGCGTTGGTCCACAGGATATCCTGGAGTTGAAGGGTGTGCTGCCATTCGGCGTTCGCCGCAACGAGGTCGGGTAATCTCCGGTACGTTTCCAGTCGCGAATCCAGGTATTCCCGAAATAATTTTCGCATGGGCTCCTGCGCTTCCTCCGGCAGCAGCGCGACCCGCCGGTAGGCTGTGCCGATGCAGTTTGCTTCATCAACGATCAATTGCCGCCGTGCATCGAAGCGTGCCGCCGCTCCGGAAAATGTGAAAGCGATGAGCAGGCCGAGCAGGCCGAACAGCGCGCCCTCCACCGCGCCCAGCCTCGTTCGCGCGCCATCAGGATCCGCGGCCAGGCGCCGCGCGCCGATCCGGCGGCCAACCGCCAAAAGGATCAACATGCCGAGAAACAAGGACCCTGCGAACAGCGCGGAATAGTGGGAGGGATTCATGTGCGTTGAGGGAGCGTATTAACCCGCCCCGTTGGTCTGGAAGCGGTGGCTTTCATTCACCATTAGTCCCGCGGAAATTTTGAAATGCCTCCTCTTCCAGGAAAGGAACCGACCAGAAGAGGAGGCGGTGACACGGGCTATTTGCCAACTCGGACGGCGTCCCATGAATTTTGCTGTCCAGCCTGGCAATGAAGTGTGTCATCCCCGCGAGAATAAAGGCGGAAACGCGCCATTACTATTCGATGAATTACGTGAGAGACGGGCGGGACTTTTTCCTACGTTGCCGTTCAGCAGAATTGCGGTGTCGTCCGGAGCGGCAGTGAAGGCCGGGTCGGAGGCGCGGCGGGAACTCCGGGATTATCTCATAAAAGGCCGCTGGGATTTTTCGCCCGTGCCGGAGCTGCCCGGCAGAGCAACGAGCCCCTCGCTCACCGCGAATTGGATCAGTTGGGCGCACGTCCGGATGCCCAGTTCGTGCATCATCTGGTATTTATGTGCTTCGGCTGTGCGCGTCGAAATGTCCAGGACCGATCCGACTTCTTTCATGGTCTTCCCTTGCGCGATCAGGCGCAGGACTTCTGTCTGGCGGCTCGTGAGACCTTCCGGAAGCTGTTCAACTCTTTGCAGGCACTCGTGCAAAACCCCGCTGGTGATCCGTGGGGTGACATAGCTTCGTCCGGCGAGGACTTCTTGAATGGCATTCACGAGTTCGCTGCCGGCGGAACTCTTCAACACGTAGCCGGCTAAATCACCGGCCGCTTGAAATGCTTTCAGGACCAGCTTGGCGTCGTCGAGCACCGTCAGAAAAATCACGGCGGTGCCGTGCCCGCTGGCGCGGATGCGCTTCACGGCTTCGATGCCGCTCAAGCCGGGCATATTGATGTCGGTGACGATGACGTCCGGTTTGTGGCGTTGCGTGAAGAGGACCAGTTCATTTCCGTCCGCGGCGCAGGCCACCACCTTGAAAGCTTTTTCCAGAAGTTGCTGCAGGCCGTCCAGAAGAATTTGATGATCGTCAGCTAATAACACCCGAATTTCTTTGCCCGTTGTTTTCATTTTGATTCCTTATTTAACGTCTATCAAGATTTCCGCTTCGCCGGGTTTTGTCTATATGGAATTCTTCTGATAAGGGCTGAGTATTTTTAACCGTCCCGAACGCGAAATCTCGTGGGCCGAAACGTAAGAGAAAGCTCCGCATTCCTTCACGCAATTCTCCGAATAGCGGCGGTGCGGACCGCATCTTAGGTTCGTAAACCGAGTGATAACAATGCCCGCAGCGGAGGCGCCCGACTAACAATGCCAACAACGGAGGGGCTCGGCTGTTGGCCGGAGATGAATAATGAACGTGTCAAAAAAATTCGTGGTAATAGTGTTGCTTGGCGCGGTGGTTCTGGGCGCCGCGTCCGGCCGTGCTTCGGCGCAGGCAACGACGAACGCACCGTCCGCCACGAACGCGCCCGACACCGCGCCGGCTCCGCCGCCGTCCGAGCCTCCCAAGCGCAGCGCTGCCGATCTGGAAAAACTGGTGGCGCCGATAGCGCTGTATCCTGATCCGCTGATTGCCACCGTGCTCCCGGCTTCGGCTTATCCGCTCGAAATTGTCCAGGCTGCGCGCTTCGTGAAGGACACCAACAACATTTCGAAATTGGATGAGCAACCCTGGGATGAAAACGTCAAGGCGGTTGCGGAGATTCCTGCGGCGATTTCAAACCTCGACGCCAATATTTCCTGGACGATGGAACTTGGCGACGCCTTCGTGAACCAGCAAAAGGAGGTGATGGATGCAATTCAAACGATGCGCCTCAAAGCGCAAAAAGCCGGCACGCTTCAGACCTCGGCCCAACAGATCGTCACCGTCACGAACATGGTCGTGGAAAATGTAACCAGGGAAATTGTCGAGATCGTGCCGGCCCAGCCGAGTGTCATCTACGTGCCAACCTACAATCCGGTGACCGTTTATTATCCACCGTACGGTTACGTTTACAACCCGGTGGCGCCGCTCCTGACTTTTGGAGCCGGCATGGCCATGGGCGCCATTATCGCCAACAATTGTAACTGGCACGGCGGAGGCGTGTACGTCGGCCACTATAATGGCAATGTCAACGTAAACCGGAATGTGAACATCAATAACAACCGGAGCCAAAACATAAATAATCGCCAGCAGAATCAAAACGGCCGCCAGGACAATCGCCAGCAGAATCAGGGGAATCGCCAGGATAACCGCCAGCAAAATCAGGGGAACCGGCAGGACGCCATGAATAATCGCCAGCAAGGTGGAGAGGGGGGGCAGAAATGGCAACCAGACCAGGCGCGACGCCAGCAGTCATCGGCGGCCAGCGCGCAATCGCGGGAAGCTCGGGGTTATGGCGACTCCTCGGCCCAACGGGGTAATCTTTCACAAACCGGTCGCACTCCATCCGGGGGTGGAACGACGCCCGCTGCCAATCGCTCGGCTTCGGGTGGAAGCGCCAATCGTCCGGCCGCAGGTTCGGGAGCGAATCGTCCGGCAACCCAGCCGTCGCGTCCGGCAAGCTCGTCAAGTTCGCGTCCCACCACCCAACCCTCCTCGCGAAACTCCAGCGCTTTCAGCGGAGCAAATAGCGGGAGCGCTTCGCAGGCGCGAAGCGCCGGGAGTCGCGGCGCAGCCAGCCGCAGTACCGGCGGCGGAGGCGGAGGAGGTGGAGCGGCTCGGGGTGGTGGTGGTGGCCGGGGCGGCGGCGGACGACGCTGAATCATGAAATCGAAGATAGAAATGGAAGGAATCGGAATATGAAATTTCACCATCTGTGCACGCTGGTCCTCGTCGCGGTTTGGCTGGCAATTCCGCCGGTCACCGCCGCGCCGCAAAATGGCGCCAAATTATATGCCAGTCCCGACGAAGCCGTCGCCGCGCTGATTGCGGCCGTCAATGCCAACGATACCGCCGCTTTGCAAGTAATCTTCGGTCCGGCATTGGCGGATATCACCTCGTCTGAGCCGGCGCAGGCAGCCGAGGAGTTGAAACAGTTCGGTGCCAGGCTCAACGAGTCGCACCAGATAACGAAAGATTCTGCAACCCGCGCGGAATTGGAAGTGGGAGAAGAGCAATGGCCCTTTCCGGTCCCGCTGGTGGAAACGGATGGACGGTGGTTTTTTGACACGGCCGCCGGCAGGGAGGAGATCATCAATCGCCGTGTCGGGCGCAATGAGTTGTCCGCTTTGCAATCCGCGCGCGCGTACGTCGAGGCGCAACGCGAATACGCGAGCCGCGATCGCGATGACGACGGCGTGCTGGAATATGCGCAGAAATTCATGAGTTCGCCCGGAACGAAGGACGGACTTTATTGGCCGGAAGATTTGGATGGAGAACAAAGTCCGATGGGTCCGCTGATCGCGGCGGCGCAAAGCCAGGGTTATCTGACGAATGCTCCGGACTCATCCGCCACACCGCGGCCGTTTCGCGGTTACTGTTTCCGGATTTTGACGCGGCAGGGAAAAAACGCGCCGGGTGGCGAGTACGACCATATCATCAACGGAAACATGATCGGCGGATTTGCATTGCTGGCGTATCCCGCCACTTACGGCGAATCCGGGATCATGACTTTTATCGTGAACCAGCAGGGCCGGGTTTATCAGAAAAATCTCGGGCCCGATACGGAAAAGCTCGCCGCCAATATCACGACCTATGACCCGGACAAAACCTGGACGCTTTCGCCGGATTAAAAATTCTCGCCGGAAAGCGATTTCATTTTAAAAACATCACCATTGCAAAGGGTTCCCAACAGCGTGCTAATTATGAAAAACAAAAACCATAAATCGATTGCGGCCGCACTTCTCATCACGGCGGTCGCCCTTACTTCAACCGCCCGCGCCGAGGACGATATTCAGTCCGAGGCGCAGCAGGCCATTGCCAATTTTCAGGCGGCGGACTCGAGCCTGAAACAGTACTTCGATACCTCGGCGGGTTACGCGGTCTTTCCCAGTGTCGGCAAGGGTGGGTTTGTCGTCGGCGGCGCTCGGGGCAAAGGCGTGTTGTACGAGAAAGGCAAAGCGATCGGGCGCACGACACTGACACAAGCGAGTATTGGCGCGCAGGCGGGCGGGCAATCATTCGCGGAAGTGATCTTCTTCGAGACGCCTCACGCGCTGGAAGACTTCAAAAGCGGCCAGTTCGAGATGAGCGCGGATGTCAGCGCGGTCGCGGCCGCCGAGGGCGCCGCCAAGTCGGCCAAGTACAAGAATGGGGTGATGGTTTCTGCGCTGCCTAAAAAAGGATTGATGTTTCAGGCGTCCGTGGGCGGCCAGAAATTCAAATACGAGCCTTTGAGATAACGCCGGCGGGAAACCAGGCATCGAAGGAGGCTCTGTCAGGGGACGGCGCGCAGATGAACCGCGTCCGTTCAGCCGGCGCGCGTTCTAAAACTACGTTAGAACTTCCGGGATTTCTTTTTGGCCTTTGCGGCCGGGGATGAAAATTCAATGGACGGTCGGGGTTGGTGCTGACTGTCCAGTGGATTCAATGGGCAGGCCGTAGGGCGATGCCCCTTCAAGGGATTCGCCGAATTTTGCCGAAGCTTTCCGATCCCACCTGCCTTGGGCCGCAATCGGGCATGCGATTGAGATTCAACCAGTACTTGTTTAAATGTTCCGCAATGTCGATCAAATGTTCCATGCCGCAAGGTTTGACCAAATACGAGTTCGCGCCCAGGTCATAGGCGCGGTTTATATCGCGCGGTTCGTCTGAGGAGGTAAGCATGACGATCAGCAGCCGTTTGAGGCCCGGCTGCCGGCGGATCCATTCGAGCGCTTCAAATCCGTTGATCTTGGGCATCTTGATGTCCAGCAGCAGCAATTCCGGGAGGGGATGTTCGGGCGAACAATCACGCGAGGCCAGATACTTTATGAGCTGCTCGCCGTCCTGGACGAAATCAAAGTGAACATTCAGGTGGGCCTTGAGGAACGCCAGCTTCAAAAGATAGATGTCATTTGAATCATCTTCGGCCACAAGAATTGTTTTTTTAGCTGACATATAATTGGCTGCTTCCGCGGAAAGGGCACGATGCCGGGAAGATCGGACGCCTCACCTGTCAGCCGATCTTCCCGACGGCAACGGATCGTGGTGAATCAGAATCGGAAGCGAAGGCCAAGGCGCCACAGCATAAAATCCCGGCTCACGTCCGGTATGGTGGCGCCGATGTCCGTGAACACACCGGTCTTGGGATTGAGCCGATAATCGAAGCCGCCGGCGATGTGGTACGTCCATTGGGAAGTATCGTGAAACTGGCGGCCGAAGCCGGTGAAGACGTAGGGCGCCACGCTCCATTTCTCGATCGGGTAACGAAAAATCACGCTGCCGTTGATATGATTCGGCCAGTCCCACTTGTCGATGCCGGTATCCAATCCCGCTCCGATGTAAGTGAGGAAAAAGTGGTTGATTCCGAAGCCGGTCCCCAGGCGCCCTCCGGTAAAATCCTGATGCTCCGCCACACTGTGCGAAACAAAGAAATCCAGGGTGGTTTCCCGTGCGCCAAATTTGTTTCCGGCCGGTTCCATTGCGAAACGCTCGCTGAGGCTTTGGGCTCCCAATTTCGGCGCCGGTAGTAACAGGGCCGAGACCAGAATGGTGAATATCGCTTTGCAAGTCATATCGATCCTTTTGTCAGTTTTTTGGACCCCGGTGCGGCGGACGGTTTCCTGATGTGCATTGGTTGCGTTACCGGTTCGGATGCCGCTGCGTTCGGAAAGACCATAAGACAGTGCCGACGCTTATTTCCATCCGGTCTATTTCGAGGCGAGGCGTCTGAAAAATTCCTGAGCTGAAAATTTTTGACTTCGCTTTCGCGCAGACAGAGCTTTCGAACGAAAAAACTTTTCTGAATGGAGTGGAATGAAAGGTCGTCAAAAAACGCGGTTGACCGGACGCCGGAGGATCGGGACTGAGAAGTCCGGACCGGCGGATGAACTTGCTTTTCAATCCCGTAACCCGCGACTGCAAAAATCCGAATCACGGGAACAGGCCCGGTTGCGGGAGGCGCGCACGGACGGCGTGCCCTGGCACAAATGGGGCCCTTACTTGAGCGAGCGCCAGTGGGGCACGGTCCGCGAGGACTGCGGTTCCAACGGCGATGCTTGGAATTACTTCACCCACGATCACGCCCGCTCGCGCGCCTATCGCTGGGGTGAGGATGGCATCGCCGGATTTTGTGATGATGAGATGCGGCTGTGTTTCGCGCTGGGTTTGTGGAACGGCAAGGACCCGATAATTAAGGAAAGGCTCTTCGGTCTTACGCCCTCTGAGGGAAATCACGGAGAAGATGTGAAAGAGTGCTATTTCTATCTGGATGCAACTCCTACGAATTCTTACGCAAAAATGCTGTACAAATATCCGCAAGCGGCATTTCCCTACCAGGACCTCGTTCAAACCAATAAAGCGAGGAGCCAGGCTGAGCCCGAGTACGAATTGATCGATACCGGTGTCTTCGATGGTGATCGTTATTTCGATGTCTTCGTCGAATATGCCAAGGCGTCTCCGGAGGACATTCTCATCCGCATCAGCATTATCAATCGCGGGCCGGACCCGGGCATTTTATACGTGTTGCCGCATCTCTGGTTTAGAAATACCTGGTGGCAACGCACCGGCGGCCCCGTCCCGCAACTGATGGCGATGCCGGATGCCGAGGATGGCCCGGTAATCGTTGCGGACCATTGCGAATTGGGAAGGCGTTATTTGCGCGGTGAGATTTCCACGAACGTCCTGTTCACCAACAACGAGACCAACGTGGAGCGGCTCTTCGGCATGTCGAATCCGAATCCCTACGTCAAAGATGGAATCAACAATTTTATCGTGCAGGGCCGGCGCGATGCGGTGAACCTGGAGCGCACCGGCACCAAGGCGGCCCTGGCCTATCGCCTGTCACTCGCGCCGGGTGTGTGCCGCACCGTCCGTTTGCGGTTGAACCAGGACGCGACTGGCAAGGGCTTCCTGGGCCCGTCGTTTGAAAAAATTTTCAGCGAGCGTCAACGGGAGGCAAATGAATTCTACGCCGAGATCATTCCACGTTCTGCGGGAGCGGAAAAATCGCAGATGATGCGGGAAGGTTTCGCCGGCATGCTCTGGAGCAAGCAGGTATATATTTACGATGTCAACCGGTGGCTGAAGGACCAGTCGTTGACGACCAACACGGACGGGCCGGTTCGCAATAGTCACTGGTTTCATCTGGATTCTCACGAGATTGTCTCGGTGCCGGACAAATGGGAATATCCCTGGTTCTCAGCCTGGGACTCGGCGTTTCAAACGGTGCCGCTGGCGTTGCTCGACCCGGATTATGCCCAACAACAGTTTTCTCTCATGCTGCGCGAGGGCTATCAGCATCCCAACGGACAGCTTCCGGGATGCGAGAACAATTTCGACGAAGTGAATCCGCCCATGCACGCCTGGGCCGCGCTCTTCAATTATCGGCTCACCAAACATACCGGTGATGGCCGCGCACTCGAACTTCTGAAAGGCGCGTTCCACAAATTATTGTTGAACTTCGCCTGGTGGGTGAACCGCAAAGACGTTCGCGGGCGAAATGTTTTTGAAGGCGGCTTTCTGGACGTCGATAACATCAGCATGTTGGACCGGAATATACCGTTGCCGTCGGGGGGATGTCTCGAACTGGCCGATGGGACGGCCTGGATGGTTTTCTTCGCGCAAAATATGCTGGCCATTTCATTGGAGCTGGCCTTGCACGATCCCGTATACGAGGACATGGCGATTAGATTTTATGAACATTTTATTTTGATCGCCTCCGCCATGGGCCGGCTGGGCGACGCGGCTGATTCGATGTGGGACGAGGCCGATGGTTTTTTTTACAATGTGCTGCGTCTGCCGGATGGCAGTACCCGGCGGTTGAAAGTCCGCTCCACCGTCGGCCTGCTGCCGCTCTGTGCGGTCGTCGTCTACCCTGAGGAAGTGGTCCGACGACTACCGCGCTACCTGGCGCGTGTCCAATGGTTCGAGCAAAATCGGCCGAACCTGGTGGCCTGCGTCAGCCCGCCGCAAAGCCAGGGCGTGAATGGCCGCTACATGCTGGCGATTCTGGATGAGGTCCGATTGCGCCGCGTGCTCACCCGTTTGCTTGATCCCAATGAGTTTCTGGGCGACTACGGCATCCGCTCCCTGTCGCGCTCTCATTTGCAGCAGCCGTGTATCGTTGAAATTGGAGGCAAGGAATATCGCGTCGGTTACTCTCCCGGCGAATCGGATTCCGAACCCTCCAATGGGAACTGGCGTGGGCCGATTTGGTTGCCGGAAAACGCGTTGCTGCTTCGTGCATTGATCCACATGTACACGTTTTACGGAAATGCCTTCACCGTCGAATGTCCGACCGGGTCGGGCAAGTGGATGAATCTGTTTGAAGTTGCCAAAGAGCTGGCCGGCCGGCTGGGAAAAATATTTTTGCGCGGCAAGGATGGCCGCCGGCCTGTGTTCGGCCACGACTCGCGATTCCAAACCGACCCGCACTGGCCGGATCACATTCTGTTTTACGAATACTTTGATGGTGATACCGGCGCCGGGCACGGCGCCAGCCATCAGACCGGGTGGACCGGCCTCGCACCGGCGTTTGTTTATCTCTTCGAGAAGTTGGATGCCGAACGCGTGCTGAAGGAGGGTTTGGCCAGCTTTGTGTCTGTGATTGGGGAACTCCACGCGCCCAAGACGCCTCGTCGCCGCCAGCGCCCTTTGATTCCGAAGAAGCCCCCGCTGTACCGTGCGGCTCATCGAAAACGCCGTGTGCCGCCGGCGGTGAAACGCGGGCAGCGGACTCAATCTAAGAATTTATGAACCAAGCAACAACCGGAACGGGAACAAGAAGGATAAATTATGCGAAACCAAAAACGTTGGAGACTGATGCAAAGCATTGGGGTGGTTGCAATGTTGCTGGCCGTGAGCGGATGCGAGTCGGAACAGCACAGCGGCGATCAACGGAGTGAGGGAAGAACGATCGACGACAAAGCGCTCACGGAAAACGTCCAGAACAACCTGAAGAACGAGCCGGTGTACAAATTCGACAATGTCGAAGCCAAGACCTTTGGCGGCATTGTTCAATTGAGCGGCTTCGTCGACACCGAAGCACAGAAAGACCGGGCCGGGGAAGTAGCGCAGCATGTCCCGGGAGTGCGCGAGGTGGAGAACGGCATCGCACTCAAGCCCCCACCGATGGCTCCGATGGTTCCGACCGGTTCGACCAACGGAAACTCACGGATCTATTCAGATTAAACGCAGACAACTCTCTCTTCTCCGCCGCCGGTTTGCAACCAGCCCTGTCCCTCCCAGGGTGAACCGGCGTGCGGAAGGGAAGTGGCCGCTCTCCCCAGACATAAAAAGATTGGCAATAGGGTAGCGTTAACGTGGAATTGTTGCGTCATTCGGGGTGACTTACGAAGCGTATCTCACTGAGCCCCAGTGCGTCGGAGCGAATTTAATTCACGGCATTTTTCTAGCACAGATTTTTCTGGTATAAATAAAACTGAATAGTTATCGTTATCGCGCCTTATTCAGCTTATTGGGAATCCGCGGGGCTCTGACGTATGCGTGTGGCGCGATGTACGGAATGGGTTATCGGTCGACTGCCGGTTGGTGTCAGTGGGATGATGGGGCTCACTTTTCTCACTTTACGCCGATGCGCGCAAAGGGCTTATTTTCACTTTGTCACCACCTTTGAAGGCGCGTCCATTTCTGTTGCCCGATTTCCCTGGATCGAGTCCCGCGTGATGTCTTTGGCATCAGGAACGTTGGCGGGCGACAAAGTCAAAGACGTTGGCGTGGCGGAAGTCGCCTCACGATCGCGCAAAGGAAAGCCGGTTCCCATTTTTCACGGTGCGGATTTTTCGCAGTATCGGCGGGGGATAATTTGTGCAATCCTGTATTTTCTGGGCGCCAGGGTCGGTTTCCTGTTGACGCCCCAACCCCATCCGGTCTCCACGTTTTGGCCCGCCAACGCCATTCTCATGGCCATGCTTCTGCCCACGCCGGGAAAGCAATGGTGGTCGATTCTCGTTGCCACATTTCTGGCGCACCTGGTGGTGGAGCTGGGAAACAATGTTCCGGTTTCCATGGTGGTCTGTTGGTATGTCAGTAATTGCATTGAGGCGCTCGTTGGGGCTGCCTGCATACGGCGGTTGGTTGGTTTTCCCATACGATTCGATACTTTCAGGCGGATGACTGGGTTTATCATCGCGGGACCGTTTTTGGCCCCTTTTGTTTCCTCATTCATCGACGCGGGTTTTGTGAAATTAATCCATTGGGAATCCGATTCTTACTGGGAGATTTACCGAATGCGCTTTTTGTCCAACGCCCTCGCCACGCTGACGGTCGTGCCCGTGATGGTAATGGTGGGTCCCTTGAGTACGAAAAAATTCCGGAACCTGCCCTGGAAGCGAATCTTCGAGGGATTTATCTTAATGGGCGGTTTGCTTGCCGCCGGAAAGATTCTTTTCCTGGAAGACAAGCTGCCGGTGAATATTGTTTCGACCCTTCTATATGTGCCGTTGCCCTTCTTGCTTTGGGCGGCGGTGCGTTTTGGTCCCCTGGGATTGAGCACCTCGATGCTGATGACGGCGTTGCTGACCATCTGGGGCGCCATTCATGGGCTGGGGCCTTTCGGCCAGATGACACCGACTCAGAATGTATTTTCCCTCCAGATATTCCTCATCGTGATGTCCGTGCCGCTCATGCTTCTTTCCGTGGTTTTAGAGGAGCGAAAGAATGTGGTTCAGGCTTTGAGTGAAAGTGAAACGCGATTCCGTGTCGCCGCGGACGCGATTCCGGCGATGTTATGGATGTCCGGCACCGACAAGCGTTGCACCTTCTTCAACCAGGGCTGGCTCGATTTTACCGGTCGCTTGCTAACTTCTGAACTCGGAGACGGCTGGGCGGAAGGCGTGCATCCCGACGACCTTCCCTCCTGCCTCCAAGTCTACACGAATTCCTTTGATCAACGGAAACATTTCCGCATGGAGTATCGCCTGCGTCGCAAGAATGGAAGCTACGGCTGGATTCTGGATGAGGGCATCCCGAGATATTCGGTGGATGGAACCTTTGAAGGTTATATTGGCATGGCCGTCGACATTACCAGGGCGAAAGAAACCGAAGCAGCGCTGGGGCAAAGCGAGAAGCGGTTCCGGGAAGTGGTGGAATCGCAGCCCGACCTGGTTTGCCGCTTTTTGGCGGATACAACGCTGACATTGGTGAACGAAGCATTTTGTCGATTCTTCGGAAAACAGCGGAAGGAGTTGGTCGGCCGTTCACTGCTTCAGTTAATCCCGGCCCAGGAGCACGATCGGGTTTCGGAGCGTATCTCTTTCATGGTGCAATCTCCGAAAATTGCGACGTTTGAGTACAAAACACCCACCACCTGCGGCGTCGAGAATTGGCATCAATGGATTGTTTATCCCGCTTTCGACGAAGCCGGCCATTTGGTTGAATTTCAGGCGACCGGACGAGACATCACGGAACAGCGCAAAGCGGCGGAGTCCCTTCGCGTCACGAATGACCAAATCAATAAGCTGGCTCGTCAGTTGGTTCATGCGGGAGAGGAAGAACGCCGGCGGATCGCGCGTGAACTGCACGATGATTTCAGCCAAAAGTTGGCTGCGCATGCGATTGCGCTTAGCAACTTCGGGCAGAGCGTTGTTGCCGGAGACAGCTCCGTTTTGGAAAGGCTGGAAAAGCTGCAGGACCAGGCCGTTTCCCTGAGCGAGGATCTCCGCCTCGTGGCGCATGAATTGCATCCACACCGGTTGGAACAGGTGGGATTCGAGAGTGCCCTGCGTTCTTTTTGCGGCGAGTTCAGCGCCTTGACGCAGTTGAAAATTAGTTTGGCCCTCGAACTTAACGGAATTCTCCCTTCGGACGTAGCCTTATGTTGTTTCCGTGTCGTTCAGGAATCTCTTCGCAATACCGCCCGGCATGCGCGAGCCATGAAAGTCCAGGTTTACGTCCACGCTGTGGCCGGAAACCTGGTCCTGCTGGTGGCTGACGACGGCGTTGGGATCGAGGAGCGAAAACGCAAGGAGGCGGAGGGGTTGGGCCTAACCAGCATGGCGGAACGTATCGAAATGTTGTCTGGCGAATTCCACATTGGCAAACGCAAAACTGGCGGAACATTAGTCGCAGTCGAAATTCCAATCACATGAAAACGACCGGCAAGGTAATTAGAGTGTTGTTGGCTGACGACCATGAAATTTTGTTGGAGGGACTGCGGGAACTTCTCAACAAGACCTTCACGGTGGTGGGTTGCGCCAATAGCGGCCGTCAACTCGTCGCCATGGCGTTGCACCACCAACCGGAGATCGTGGTGACGGATATCAATATGCCGGATTTGAATGGAGTGGAGGCAGTCCGGCAAATCCGCGACGGCGGGCTCAAAACCCGCGCTGTTTTCCTGACGATGCTTCACGATGCCGGCACCGCCATGAGGGCTTTCCAGGCGGGAGGATTTATCGCGGGCTATGTGTTGAAGAATTCCGCGGGCGCGGAACTGGTGACCGCGATTCATGACGTCCTGGCGGGGCGCAGTTATATGACCCCGCGAATCACCCGCGACGTGTTGTTGGGCTGGTGCACGACTGTAACTCCTATTCCCGGTGGGATTACGCCCCGGCAAGTCGAGGTGCTCCGGCTGATTGCCCAGGGAAAAACGATGAAAGAAGTGGCGTCACAGCTCGAGATATCCACGCGTACGGCGGAGGCGCACAAATATCAGATGATGGACCATCTCGGCTTCAGAACGAGCGCCCAGCTCATTCGATTTGCGGTTCAACATGACCTCCTGGCTGGGCGCCTCGGTTCGGCATCGTACGGAAATTCGGTGGTGCGAAAGCGGGCGGGATAAAGTTCCTTTTCGCGGTCGTTCCTGCGCCACTCTAATCCCTCGTCTCCTGCGTTTCCTCATAGGAAAATATACGGGGGCGCGTCTTCGGAAAAACTCTGACGGTTTTCCAGCAATTCTCCGAATAGCCGCGAGGCATCCAGGAATTTACTCTCATCTCGAAAGAATTCAGCGTGTCGGCCTTCGCGCGCTGGCGAGGAAAACGAGACAAAAACTTCGCGAAACGAGCGGGTGAATTTATGGGCATACCAAACTTGAAATCAGTCCGGGCAGGAACCGCTCCCGGCTGCCAGACCCTGGATGTTCTTTCATCCAGTGTGAATTTTGGGAGATACCGGGCTCTTCGTAACAACAACCCGGCGGTCCCACCCTCTCTCCTTCCTCCAGAGGAGAGAGGATCCTTTACCGGCCACCGCGTCCGAACATTTGCACAGCCTCCCATCGAGTGGCGGAAAACCAGAGGAGGCCAGGCATGCCGCTGGAGCTTCAAATAATCCGTGCCTGTGAATTCATCCGGGCGGGCGCCGAGGGGCGTCCCGATATGGACGCCAGCCGCGCCGTGCTCCGGGAACTGGCTTCCGCCTGCCGCCGGCGCGGGATCGATCGGGCCCTGCTCGACCTCCGCAGTATTCGTCCCGGTAACACCCGCATCTTCACACCCGCCGACCTTGCTTCATTGGTGAACACTTTCCGCGAGATAGGCTTCACCTACGAGCAGCGGCTCGCGGTGCTTTACTCCGAGGATCCGTATCACGGGGTACGCATGTTCGCCTTCATCGGCGCTCTGCGCGGCTGGAAGGTGCGGGCGTTTGGAAGTTTCGAGTCCGCGCTCTACTGGCTGGGAGATGCCGAAGGCGTTTGCGAAGAACATCCAAAAACCGATTCGCTGCCAACCGCAATCGAACGCTCCGAGTACCAATGAAAACAAGAAATTCCATATCCAGTTTCAGATCTCGCGTGGCTCCCGTGGGCATGACGATTGGTTTGAACAAACGAAACCTGGCTTCCACCGGCCGGGAAGCCGCGAGAGGGCAGCGCCTGCGGCTGGATTTAAGTAACGGCTACGTGGTCACGGGCTTCAATTCATCTGGGGCGATTTCAAAAAAAACCTTCATGGTTCGATGCGAAGAGGCGATTAGCCGAAAGCTGTGGCCGCTGGACGCCGACGCGTTGTGCGCCGCCGCCCGCCGCCGGGCCGGGTTTGAGGATTTCGGCGATCCCGCTATCGAATCGCGTCTTTCCATTTTGCTTAAGAGCCTGAAACACGAGGCCGACCTGCGTCCCCGCGGACGGCTCCTGGCGTGGATTCACCTGTGCGGTCTTTTGGAAACCCGGCTGCGGCTGGAGCGGCTGTGGCAAAAGTCGGGAAGCGCCGGCTCCGAGCCCGTCAAACGTCCCATTTTTATCACCGGCATGCCGCGCAGCGGTTCGACTTTCCTTCACGAATTGCTGGCACAGGACGGGGACAACCGCGCGCCACTGGTTTGGGAGGTCATGTCGCCCCTGCCTTCCGGAGACCGGCGCCGGATCTGGAGCACCGCCGCTTGTCTGTGGTGGTTCCGGCGGATGGCGCCCGAAGCCGACTCCGTCCATCCCCTTCGCGCCACGATGCCGCACGAGTGCGTGGCCATCCACAGTTACACCTTATTGTCGCGGGAATTTATTACGACGTTTCGTGTTCCGGCATATGAAAAGTTTCTCGAGGACAGCGACTTTGCGCCCGCCTATGCGTGGCAAAAAAAATTTCTGCAATATCTTCAGTCAGCAAGCTCGCCAAGGAGGTGGGTATTGAAAGCGCCCGACCACGTTTACAACCTCGAATCCCTGCTGCGTATTTTCCCCGACGCCATCGTGATCCAGACCCATCGGGATCCGCTCGAAGTGTTGGAATCTTCCAGCCGGCTGACCGAGGTCGTGCACCGTCTGTTCGCTCATCCGCAGGATCGGCGCGAATTGGGGATTCGCGAGGCGCGCATTTTGGCCGACGGCATGGACCGCATCAACCGGTTTCGACAAGGGCATCCCGAACTGGCCGGCCGCTTTTTCGATGTCAATTATAACGAACTCGCCTCCCATCCAATCGATACCGTCCGCCGTGTTTATCGGCAACTGGATCTGCCACTGACACACACGACGCTGGAACGTGTCCGGAAATTGGCGTCCCACCGATCCCGATATGGCCGGCGGAGGGACAGGCCCACGCTGCTCGATTTTGGCCTCAACCTGGAATTGGAAACCCGGCGGTTCGCGCCTTACTGCACGCGTTTCGGCATCGGTCCGGCAGAAAGGAGCGATGCGTGAGGAAAGTGCACGCGGTGCTGTTCACGGTGGGATTGATATTCCTCGTATATCTCGTTCTGCGGATCGGCGTTTATCAACTTTGGCGCCAGCTCACGATGTTGGGCTGGGGATTGATACCGCTGATTTTGGCCGAGGGGGTGGCGGAATTCTTTCACGCGATCAGTTGGCGCTACTGTTTAATCGGTTCGCATCGAAGGATTCCACTCCTGCGGCTGTTCCGAATTCATCTTGCCGGTTATGCGGTCAATTTTTTCACGCCGACAGCTTCGGTCGGTGGTGATGCCACCAAAGCGGCGCTGCTCGCCGAACACCGTCGCGGACCCGCGGCAATTGCCGCGGTGCTCATCGGCAAATTGTCATTCGCGCTCGGCCATTTGCTTTTCGTGATCCTCGGGGCGGTCATCGTTCTTTCGGAACTGCAATGGCCGCCGGCGCTTCGGACCGTGCTGCGGGTGGGGGTCGTATTGATGGCGATTGGAATTATTATTTTTCTATTTCTTCAGGAGGAGGGCAGGCTGGCCGCCATCCCGCGCTGGTTGGTGAAACAAAACGTCTGCGCCAAAACATTGCAGCGGTTCGTTCGTCCCATGGAAAGCGTGGATGCGATCTTGCGGCGTTTTTACCGCGAACACCCATGGAATCTGGCCTGGTCGGTGTGCTGGCATCTTCTCGGTTATTCCGTGGGAATCTTCGCAACCTGGTACTTTCTTCTTCTGGTGGAGGGGCATGCTTCCGTTGCCGCCGCCGCCCGCGTCTGGTTCCTGGCGATGTGGATAGACCTGATGACGTTCGCCGTGCCGCTCAATCTCGGCGTTCTGGAGGGCGGCCGCCTCGTGGCGTTTCGCACGGCCGGTTTTGGGGTTTTGCCGGGAATGAGTTTCGGCCTCGTAACCCGCATCGCCCAATTGTTTTGGGCCGGGGCGGGGCTGGTCAACTATGCCCTGTTGATTCACGGAACCATCGTTAAACAGCCGCCCCGGGACACTGAAATCGCAAAGTGGCCAAACCGATTCACGAATGAACGAACGTTGCCTTGAGCAGCCACCACCTCGCCCAAAAACCGCAATTTTAATGCGGCCAGCCCGAAGAATTTAAAATTCAAAACCAAATCACAAACGAAAGACACACACATGAAAACCAAAATAATGAGTCTGGCAACAATGTTGGTGATCCCCGCGGCCCCGCTGGCTATCACCTCCTGCTCCTCAAACTCCGAGCCTCAAACCGAAGCAAGCTACCCCGCCGCGGAAAAATCCCCGGATCTAACCGAGACCGGGCGGGGCGGGGTTGTGCTCCAGGCTGCGAAATCAGAATTCCTGGTGGAGTCCGTCAATCCCGCCGACCGCACCGTGAAGCTTTGGCACGCGGACGGCAGTCTGAGCACTGTGGAGTGTGGCCCGGAAGTCCGCAACTTCGATCAAATAAAAGCCGGTGACCACGTCACTGCCACCCTGGCCGAGTCACTCGCTGTTCGTCTAATCAAGGGAGATGAGGTCCCCACCGGCGCAGCCACCACTTCCGCCGTTATTCGCTCCCCGGAGGGAGCCAAGCCGGGCGGGGAGGTTGTCGATACCGTGGGTTTCACGGCGAAGGTCTTGAGCGTCGATGCCGCCCGTCGCCAGGTCACTCTGCAAACAGCGGATAACAATAGCGAAGTAGTGAAAGTCGGCCCGGACATCGATCTCACCAATATCAGCCCGGGTGATCACGTCGGAGTTCGCGCCACGCGGGCATTCGCCATCACGGTGAAATCGGCGGAGAAATAGGGGCTCGGTTAGAGAGGCTCAATGTGCGGAGCGTTAAACAATTGTGCGATTTCGGTGAGCGGGAGTACGAGTTCCTCGGCATCGGCCCCTTTATCGGATGAAAAAATTGGGTTCACAAGGTTTCCGTCACTCGGCGATTCAATAATTCTCCGGCACAAATTTTCTTCCCTTGAGGGATATCTGATCATCGTACGATTCCTTCTTCGAACGTTTCGGCAGCTGGATTTTTTCGCGCGGCACTTTCTTGTAGGGAATCAGGTCCAGGACATGCGAAAGACAGTTGAGCCGTGCCCGCTTCTTGTCGTCCGAACGCAGGATGTACCACGGCGCCCATTCGGTATCGGTGGCCTTCAGCATCTGATCGCGCGCGCGGGAATACTCGAACCATTTCGTGCGCGCCGGCAGGTCCATCGGGCTGAGTTTCCATTGGCGAATGGGATCGGTAATGCGCGCTTCGAAGCGGCGCTTCTGTTCTTCATCGCTGACCTCAAGCCAGAATTTAATCAGGATGACGCCGCTGTTGACGGTGTAACGCTCCATTTCCGGGCAACGCTCGAGAAAGACCCGGTGCTGATTCTTCGTGCAAAATCCCATCACATATTCAACGCCGGCGCGGTTGTACCAACTGCGGTCGAAGATCACGACTTCGCCCGCCGCCGGGAAATGCTGCAGGTAACGCTGCATGTATATCTGCGTCTTCTCGCGGTCGGATGGCGCCGGCAGCGCCACGACCCGGAACACGCGCGGACTGACGCGCTCGGTCAGGGCGCGAATCGTCCCGCCCTTGCCCGCGCCGTCGCGCCCTTCGAAGATAATGATGACACGCAGTCCCTCCTGTCGGACCCAATCCTGGAGTTGGCACAGTTCGCTCTGCAGCTTGCGCAATTCCTTCAGGTATTGTTTGCCCTTCATTTTTTTCGGGGCCGTTGGTTTCGGGTTGTCGCTCATGTTTCATCCTCCCCGAATCCCGGGTTTGAACCGCCGCGCGTTTTCTCCTTCCAGGCTTCAATCGCCGCCGCGATTTCCTTGTCGTCCGGCGTCATCTCAATCATGCCGGGGGTATCGCGTCCAAGAATCGCGGGCCGGGATGGCAAGTCGCTCATCATCTGCATCACCTCGGCGGCGGTGCCGAAGATAAATTCTGCGCGACGCTGGGGAATCGGCATTTTGTAAAAGTATGCGAGCGGGAGCCATTGTCCCGACCGGCCGATCACGAACTCCGTGGGAATCATTTTCAGGTCTTGCGGATCGTAGCCTTCCTGAAGAACGACGTACGGTCCGCCGCGATCGCGCGGTACGATTTCGTTTGCCTTTGGCCAGAGACGAAGGCTTACCAGCCGCGCATCCTGGAAGTTGTTGGTGATATTGTGAAAATTCACGTTGCTCATAAAGTTCGCTTGGGGTTGGAGCGCCCCGCGCCTTCCGCTCTTGATGGCGAATTCGGTTTCTTTTCGGCCCGGGCCTGGGCGTGGAAAATTTCATCGACTCACTCGATGATGGTTGAGATGGGGTGTTCTGCCTCCCGTTGAATCTTTTTGTGTTTATCCTCCGGCTTGCGTCCCGGGCTGCGCCCATGATCTGGTTCTTCTTTAACACCGGCAGCGTCCTTGCCGGATTTCAGGACCTCCTCCGCGCTGACCGTGGCGAACAGGTGGAGGCTGCGAGCGATGACGCCGGTCCAGCCGGTCTGATGATTCGCGCCGATTCCGGCGCCATTGTCGCCGTGGAAATATTCGTAGAATTGGAGATAATCACGCCAATGAGGATCCTCTTGGAGTTTTTTAGCCCCGCCATTCACGGGCCGGCGGCCATCGCTTCCTTTTAGAAAAATTGCCGCGGTTCGTCTCCCGATTTCCTCCGCCACCTGGTAAAGCGTCATCCATTGGCCGGAGCCGGTGGGACATTCGATGGTAAATTTATCGCCGTAGTAAGCGTAATACTGGAGCAAAGCGCGAACGATGAGCGCGTTTACTGGCATCCAGATCGGGCCGCGCCAGTTGGAATTGCCACCGAAGATTCCGGTGTCGGATTCAGCCGGCAGATACGGCACGCGGAATTCCTGATCGCCCACGCGAAAGATGTAGGGATGTTCGGCATGAAAGCGGGAGAGCGATCGAATTCCGTACGGACTCAGGAATTCCTTTTCGTCGAGCATTTTCTCCAGCACGCGGCGGAGGTTCGTTTCGTTGAGGATCGCGCCGAGGCGGCGGCCGTGTTCGCCGGTCTGGGTGGGATTGTGGATGAAGGCCGTCAATTCCGGGCGGGATCGGAGAAATTCCCCCAGCCGCTTCGCGACTTCCGGGTGATGCTTCATAAATTCTCCATCGAAAACCGTCACCGCGCATAACGGCAGCAGGCCGACCAGCGAACGGACTTTCAAGCGCTGCACTCCACCATCCGGTCGTCGCAGCACGTCGTAAAAGAAACCGTCTTCCTCATCCCACATCCCAACCCCGTCGCGGGGTTGGGTCGCCGCCGAGGCGATGGAGACGAAGTGCTGGACGAACTTGATGGTCATGTCTTCGTAAACCGGGTTTTCCCCGGCAAGCTCCGCGGCGATCTCGAGCATGTTGAGACTGAAGAGCGCCATCCACGCCGTGCCATCGGCCTGTTCCAGGTAGCCGCCGGTCGGCAGCGGCGAACTCCGATCGAACACACCGATATTATCCAGGCCCAGAAACCCGCCTTCGAAGGCATTCTTCCCGGAGCGATCCTTGCGGTTGAGCCACCACGTGAAATTAAGCAGCAGCTTCTGGAAACTGCGTTCCAGCCACTCGATATCGCCCTTGCCGGTGCGCATTTTTTCCAGGCGATAAGTAAAAATCGTAGCCCACGGGTGGACGGGCGGGTTGACATCGCCGAATTTCCATTCGTAAGCCGGGATCTGTCCGTTGGGATGAAGATAATTTTCGCTCAACATCAGGCTGAGCTGTTTTTTTCCGAAATCCGGATCGACCAGGGTGAGCGGCAGGACATGGAAAGCCAGATCCCACGCGGCGTACCACGGATATTCCCACTTATCCGGCATCGAAATAACGTCCGCGTTGCGCATGTGGTGCCACTCATGGTTCCTCGGCGTTTGGGACGACGAGGCCGAGTAAGGGTTGTAGCCGTGTTCCCCCAGCCAGCGATTGACGTCGAAGTAAAAATATTGTTTTGACCACAGCATCCCGGCCAGTGCCTGGCGCATGACACGGGCGGTATCCGGATCAAATGAACGTGGAATGACAGTGGCGTAAAATTCGTCCGCTTCTCGCCGGCGCGATTGCATTATTTCGTCGAAATGCTCTCCGAAAGCGCTGGCACGTTTTCCGTAGGCGTCGACGAGGTTGTCCGGCCCCACGGTCGTCAGCCGCAAACGCACTACCTCCGACCCTCCGGCCGGCACAATCAAGGGACAGTAAGCCGCGACCTTTGTGCCGGTCTGAATCGGATTCACGGCATCCTTTTGCCCGTGGATCAAAAAATTGTTTATGCCGTCCTTGACGTAGGGAGTCCGGTTCTGGCTGTTGAACAATCTTCGCGCGTTGGTTTCGTTCTCGGTGAACAACAGCAGCGGGTTGCTGTCGCAATAGAGATGACGCTCATCCGCCCCGGCTTCATTCACCCTCACGGTGGCGTCCTCACCACTGACTGCCTGCAACGACGGTCTGGGATTGTCCTGGCCCCACGCCCAGCGGTTGCGGAACCAAAGCGTCGGCAATAAATGAATCTCCGCGGCGTCCGGGCCGCGATTGTGGACGCTGATCTGGACCAGGATATCCCGGGGCGATTCCTTGGCGTATTCGACGAACACATCGAAATAACGGTTGTCATCGAAGATACCCGTGTCGAGGAGTTCGTATTCGGCGTCGCCACGGCCCCGTTGGCGATTCACGCGGATGAGTTCCTCGTAGGGATAGGCCGCCTGCGGATATTTATAGAGATATTTCATGTACGAGTGGGTGGGAGTGCTATCCAGGTAGAAATAATACTCCTTCACATCCTCGCCGTGATTGCCCTCGCTGTTAGTGAGACCGAACAAGCGTTCCTTAAGGATGGGATCCTTGCCATTCCAGAGTGCCAGGGCAAAGCACAGCCGCTGTCGATCATCGGAGATGCCGGCGATCCCGTCCTCGCCCCAGCGATAGGCGCGCGAACGCGCTTGCTCGTGCGGAAAGTAATCCCACGCGTTGCCGTAGGCGCTGTAGTCTTCCCGCACCGTGCCCCACTGACGTTCGCTGAGGTACGGCCCCCATTTTTTCCAGGGGAGCGATGCCGTGCGCGCTTCTTCGAGTCGTTTCATTTCAGCATTCATAAAATTCTCCAGGATTAAACTTTCTCGGTCTCGGTGGAACGGCGCCTCGAGACGGAACTTTTTCCGCTCCATCGCCAGTCAAGTACGAACGGATGATTTTCGCCGCATTCGTTGACGTAACGGCGACGCTCCGTGAAGGCATCACAGACGTGCTGCTTCGTGTAGAGTGCGCGGCGGCTTCCGGCGCAGGTCGGGCCGGCGCTCGCACTGACAATATTGGAATTCATCTCCGTTTCAGCAAATTGCCAAAGCGGGTCGCACGAGATTAAGTTCGATGGGAAAAAGTTCTCATTAGTTGTATCCATGGCCCAAGCTAAGACGCCAAAAGGCTTGCTGCCATTCGGAGAAAAACAAGAGACGAACCCGGAATACTCCTTATCGCCCTCGCTGGAAGATTTTCCCATGGAGCCCGGCATCTCTGAGATGAATATCGGAATACCGGCCGGAGCGGCCCTAAAGGAAATAAGCCATACATCTGTGACTCGAATCAATTATTGACCGCTGCTGCATTCAATTATTGGCCATATGCAGGAGCGCATAACTCCAAAAAATTGAGATTCGAGGCTGATACGCTGAGAATCTCAATGGTAGCATCCACTGTGGGGAATTGATCTCAAGCCGTCAGTTGCGAAATGAGGTCAATTCATGGCCGAAAGTGCCGACTCGTGGCCAGTAATTGGCCAGAATTTTTCGTCTTTACGACTGTCAGATGGTGATGCTACCGATTCGTGGCCGCACCTCTCGCGACCCAATCTCAGAAAACCACAATCAAGAAAAGTGTCTGCGTCGGTTCGATTTCGATCCTCGCCTCCAACTCCAAGTTGCAATTATACAACGAGTTGCAGATTCCCGGGGAGGTAAGTGTCAGTGAATTCAATATCGGGCAGCGACTCAACTACTACTCCGGTATTACTCGGCAATCACTCGCGATGACGGGATTCGCGGTCCGTTTGGTGTGCCGTGGGAGATCCGCTTTAGGCATAGGGAATGAATGGTACGAACCAAAATTAATTGGCACTTTTTTGCGGCAGCATAAATGTATAGTTAGGCTACGAGGCCGGCGTTCAAAGATATGTCCTCCAAAGATTATCGACAATACATCACGTATGACCCGCAAGTAAGAGATGGCGAGCCTTGTATTCGCGGTTTGCCGATTACGGTCTTTGAAATTATCGGTCGGCTAGGAGCCGGGCAGACATTTGATCGGATTTTGACAGCATATCCGCAATTGACCCGCGCTGATGTTATCGCATGCGTGGATTTCTCTGAGCCATAGGTTGGCGCATCTTTAGATTGAGAAGTTTTGCGTGAATCTCCTGGCCTCTTAAAAAGCTGAAAACATTGTGTCTTGAAATGCAACTAGTTATGCAAATCCAGACCTTGCGTCATTGCCCGCCGCGGAGGCGGTTGGCGCCCTAACACCGTGCTGGAACTGATGCCGACCACGCCTTGAGTTTATGGATGTTTTTGGTTTCACAACGATTTTCGAGTTTTGTGAGCTTGCCGTCCCTCGGCGTGGCTCAGCTTTGGGACGTTTGGATTATGACTGACGATATAACATTGCTGCGAGAATATGCCCGGTGCAATTCCGAAGAGGCATTTGCCGCGCTGGTGTCGCGGCACGTCAATCTCGTTTATTCCGTCGCGCTACGAGACGTGCAAGACCCTTATCTGGCGGAAGAGATCACACAAGCGGTTTTCATCATTTTGGCGCGCAAAGCGGAATCATTCGATTCAAAAGTCGTTTTGAGCGGCTGGCTTTGCCGCACGGTTCGTTATACGAGTGCCAATGCGCTGACCGTTCAACGACGGCGGCAACAACGTGAACGGGAGGCTTACATGCAATCCATCCTGAATGAACCGGAACCAGATGCTTGGAAGCAAATCGCTCCCGTGTTGAGCGGAGCGATGAGCCAACTTGCACAAAAAGATCACGACGCCGTTGTGCTCCGGTTTTTTGAAGGAAAAAGTTTTCAAGAAATTGGAACCGCCCTTGGCGCGAGTGAAAATGCTGCCAAGAAGCGCGTCGCCTACGCGCTGGAAAAGTTGCGCAAATTCTTTCTCAAACATGGAATTGCTTCGACGACCGCCACCATCGCCGTCGCGCTTTCCACCAATTCCGTTGAAGCCGCGCCGACCGCATTGGCGAAAACGGCTACCGCCGTGGCGATTGCGAAAGGTACGGTGGCAAGTGGTTCAACTTTAGTCCTCGTAAAAGGAGCATTGAAAATTATGGCATGGACAAAAGCACAAACAGCAATCGCGATTAGTGTGGTGGCCATTCTCGCTGCGAGCACCGTGACAACCCTTGAAGTCCACCGTCAATACTCTCGAACGCTATCGGAATTTCCAAGATCATCATGGGCGGCGGCCGGCTATGCCGATCCGGTGTCGGCTTTTAAGACGAGTCTTTGGGCCGCCGTTCAGGGCGACGGGAAAACGCTTCTGGCCAGTTGTTCTCCACGGATGCAGGGAGACACCACAGCAAAAGTAGGAAGACAAATGGCGGCGCAAGGCAAATCGCTGTCACCAGAGGAATTGTTCACGGACGTGGGGCACAGATTTGTTGATGGTGTTACGGGATTCCGAATCCTTGACGACAAAACCGTTTCTTCCGGCCAGGTTGTTCTGCGTGTTTACCTGGAAGGAAGAGGCGAGGAGCAGACGATCACGCTGAAGAAGATAGGTGACGAGTGGAAGATGGACGATGTTCAATGACCGCGCATAAATTGAAAAGGCATTCACATTGATTGAACTGCTGGTGGTTATTGCTATCATCGCCATTCTGGCTGCCTTGTTGTTGCAGGTTTTGAGCCGGGTCAAAGAGAAGACGAACCGCCCGACGGATACGACTATCAATGGAGCGGGGATTGACCTGTGAATGCGAACCAAAACGGCCTGGTGACAGCATTGTCAAAATGAGGACTGCATGAATCCAAAACGCGCCTTCACTCTCATTGAACTGCTGGTGGTCATCGCCATCATTGGCATTCTGGCCGCGTTGCTATTTCCGGTGCTTAGCAGCGTCAAGGCCAAGGTTAAGCGGACAACCTGTTTGAACAATTTGAAGCAAATCGACTATGGAGTCCAAATGTACGCTGGTGATTCGAATGACCGAACGCCCGCCGGAAAGGTTGCCCATGCCCCTTTGGCAATGTCTTACAAGGAACTGATTAAAAACTACGTAGGTTTGAAGGGTGCGCCGTCAACGCAAGACCGGCTCTTTGCCTGTCCGTCGGATACGTTTTATTACGACTACACCAGCAAGTTTCACCTGGGATATTGGGTGGGATTTGTACCCCAAAGCGTTTGTGCGCAGTCCAACAGTGGCTATTCGAGTTACAAGTTTAATGCGGGCAACCTGCAGTTAGGTTCCTTTCGCGGCACGAATTTTCCTAGGTCCGGCATCGCGGGTTTGACCATGAGTTCTATAAAGCATCCGACCAGGACTGTGCTCGTGGCCGAACTGCCGGCATTCGTCCCTTATTCATGGCATCAGCCGAGACGGCCTTTTAACAAGATGAATTCCATTTTTAATGATTCAATGGATATGGTCAGCTTTGTCGATGGCCATGTTGCTTACATTAAAATGTATTGGAAAACCGTGCGCCCCGCCAACTCGCTCGCGATGGACTACGATCCGCCCGCCGGATATGACTATCAATGGAGCGGAGATTAAAGTTTTCGAAACAAATTATTGGTTTGGCCAGCGGTTCACAGCAGGTGCATAAACGGACCGGGGGCATCCAGGGTCGTCTGCGGCCAAGTTATGGCTCAAGTCACACCTTGTTACCGGAATCATACAATGACCTGAGCGGCGACCAAAGTTTGTCTCGATACATTTAATCAGTTGCAAAACCAACTATTTTGGCCTCAATCGTTACTCAATGGACCGTCACGAGCATATCGGGAATCCTGCCAAGCGCGGTTTGTGTTATTGCCCCGCCGCTGGGTGGTGGAACATTCGTTTGCATGGTCAGCACGACTCCGGCGATTGGCACGTGACTATGAACGGCTCGCAGCTACTTTCGCCGGTTATCACTGGCTGGCTTTCGTCACCCTAATGCTCGGAACCCTTTTTTGGAAAAGTTAAGGACAGACTCTAAGGCACTAGCAAATGGAAGGAGAAAACGCATGAGCGAAATGCTCCATCCGGTACTGGCCGCAGAGATGAAGAGTCCGACCGGATGATTCTGAAGTTGGCATTTGAACGGGACAGTTGCCGCATCCGCTGGTGATTGTTAGAGACGGTCAGGAGGTGGTAGATTATCTATACACATCTTTCTACGCAGCTAACCATAACTGCGGAGTTCAGCCTCGCTCGGAAACATTGCGAGCGAGCAATTTTATCATGCCATTTCAATATCGCCCGTTAGTCCGGCAATAGTAACTGCAAGGAGAAGTTTCTCCTATAACACTCTGACACTCTGGAAGGTGCTAAATTTTCGGTGGAATTTGAGTTCCGCGGTCCCGGATGGTTTACGCCGCTAGTCTTTCGTGCGGCTTTGAATCAAACGGCAAAAAATCTAAAAAGTATAGCCGCTGAAACTCATTGGCGGATACGGGTTACGGTTTAGTATCGACATCATCACTTCTCCACTTGGCTCGGAACACGAATAGTTATGATTTATCATGATCTATCTAAAAATCTGACTAATATCTTAGTTTCGAAGGTTTACTTGATGCAATCGTAAACCCAGCACCAGGTAGACTATCGCTTCGTTAAGATGCCTGGCCTACTTCATTTTTGTATCCACAAACCTAACCAAGTCACGCAGTAGAAACAATAAACAAGCTAAATCAAATGAAAAAAGACGGAAAAACATTACACCATCTCCGTGGCGCCTGGTGTATTGTAACTTCAGCCATGGTGATGCTGTTAAGCGGTCAAGTCGCAAGTGCATTTACCGCCGATAATCGAGATACGGCGTGGAATTCCTGGATTTCCCAATTCTATTATACGGTGGGCACTAACGGGTATTTCCGCGCGCAACAAGGAACCGGAACGGCCGATTGGGGGTGGCAATTTGCAGAGGAGATCGAAGCGGTAGAGGATCGCTCGGATATTGATATGATTCCGGGGCTTTGCGCGACGTTTGTGGCCCAGGCGGGGACCGACTGGTCAGGGGATCCTTACAACGATGATCTGTGCTGGTACTCGATGGCTTTTAGTCGCGCCTATATGCTGACTGGAAACACCACTTACAAAACTTTGGCCAAGAATGGCTTCGATGCCGCCTACAACCGCGGCTGGGACACGGTCAACGGCGGTCTGTGGTGGACTACAGGCAAGACAAATAAATGTATGTGCGCCGAGGGGCCGGCTTGTGTCGCGGCGTATTTAATATATCAAACAACTGGCGATGCAAATTATAAAACTAAATCACAAAACATATATAATTGGGTGGTAGCTAACTGGTATAATGCCACCTCCGGCGCGGTAAATGGCGGCGGCGACGCCGGCGATCAAGGTATGTTTGCTGAGGGCGCTTATTTTTTAGGCGACACAACTCGGGCAACCAAAGCGGGCGACTTTGTGAAGAACACCTGGGGAGTCTCATTGCAACCTACCTGGCCGGGATGGTCTCGAGGTGGTGGCAATGGAATCTGCATGCGAGGATTGGCGAAATCTGGTTATAATACAACGTACTTGCGTCAGGTTTGCGACAACGCTTTTTCCCGTACTAATAATGTGGGCCTTGCCAATCCTGATTTTACTACCAACACGGACAATACTTTCAACAAGTATGTTTGGGATTGCAGCAGCATGGTTGTGGCATTGCTGGTCACTCCCACGACTCCCCAGATAGCGAACGGCAGATATGAAATTGCCGGCACTACGACCGGAAACTGTTTGGATGATCTGAATACCGGCAGCACAAATGGAACTCCTATTCAACTCTGGGGCTATTGGGGTGGAAATGGCCAGCTATGGACTGTCACGGACCTTGGCAATGGTTACTATTCCATTATCTCTGTCAATGGGGGCCGGTCCTTAGATTGCTCTAATAATAACTTCACCGACGGGGCCGCCCTGCAGCTATGGGACTACTGGGCTGGAAATGGGCAGCAATGGGTAATTACGCCGACCGGTAGCGGCTCTTATAAAGTCGCTCCGCGAGGGACTAAAAGTGACGGCACGCACGATGTCCTCGATGGCACGGGTTGTTCCGGTGCCGCTGGTACCCGCGTAGAGTTGTGGGGCTGGAACGGTGGCTGCCAGCAAAAGTGGAATTTCATCGCCCGTTAAGTCAGGGAATCTCAAACATTCGGTCCATCTGGAGTCGCTCCAGTTGGACCGGATGTCCGCTTTAAAAGGACCTGAGTGTGTTTATTATGAAACGATATTTATTCGGGATATTTGCGATATTATCAGCGGTGGTTTTACTTGGAATTTTGCGTACTCGAAATTCTCCGCCCTTCGCCAGTAAAGTTATCCTTACGCCCAAAATAGAAGCCAAACTGAAAATCTCCGCTTTTGTCCAGACGATCACGCCCGCCGTAGTGGAATCGCCGGTGCCGGCGGCAGCCGGGCCGTGGCTGGATAGGCTTTTGAGTATGCAGCGAGCGACCGAGATGTACGGCCAATATGGGGAAAGTAATTTTAAGGAAATTACTGATTTCGTGGAGACTATCCCGGCTGACGGCCTGCCGGATGCCATTAATAAAATGCACGAGCTTCAAGCACATAATCCCACGACGGTTGGTCATGAATTGCTATTGCGCCTGTTGCAGCAGTGGTCGGAGAACGATGTGCTTTCGGCATCCGATTGGGTCACGAGGATGCCACCGGGAGACGAACGACGGGAAGTTGTTGCAGTAGTAGCCAATGCGTGGGCGCAGCAAAACTTTGGTGAGGCCAATACCTGGGTGGAACAGTTGCCAAGCGGCCCGGAACGGCAGAGCGCGCAGGAATGTTTGGCTGCAGATTCAGCTTTTACGAGTCCAATGGATTCTCTGAAGCTGGCTTGTGCTTTGCCGTCCAGTCCCACACGCGACGAGATTATCACGCGCGCAACTGCGACCTGGGCAGCCAGCGCGCCTGAAAATGCGGTGGCCTGGGCAACGCAAGTCAGTGACGACACCTTGCGGCAACGGGTCATTTCAGGCATAGCCATAACGTGGGCCGAGAGCAATCCCTCGTCTGCACGCGATCTTGCCGTAAATCTGCTGCCGGCTGGGTCGGTGCAGGATGGGGCCATGCTCGGAATTGTGCAGCGCTGGATGATGATCGATGCGCCGGGTGCTACCGTATGGGTGGATAAACTTCCGGAGGGAGCGTTGCGTCAGGCAGCCTTAGGGGCATTGAACGAGTACGCCAGGCGTGACTAGCCATGCGATTGGCAATCAGGTTCCGGTTTTCTGTTTCGAATGAAGATTGCGGTATTGCCCCGGCGTCATGCCGCACACGCGCTTGAACATGACACTCATGTATTCTGAATGTTCATATCCGCAAAGGCCGGCGATGTGTTCCAACGTAAAATCGGTGCTCGTTAAAAGTTCCCGCACGCGATTCAGTTGCACTGCTCGGATCTCTGCCTGAGGCGAGCGGTTCAATAACTCACGAAAGCGGCGTTCAAGCGTGGTGCGGGAGACGTTTACCTTTCGCAAGACATCGTCGACCTTGCAACCCAGTAGCGCCTGTTCGCGGATGAACCGCATTGCCATCGCCACGGTGCGGTCTTCAATGGCCAGCGATTCGCTGGAGCGTCTGGTCGCGATGCGCAAGGGCGGGATGCGAACGTGCTTCTCCGCGACCGCCCGGCCGCTCATCAAATTATCCAGCAATTCTGCGGCACGATAACCGATTTGTTCCGCATCGGGTTCGACGCTGGACAATCGGGGATTGCAAAGTTCGCACAGAATTTCTTCGTTATCGACGCCGATGACGGCCATCTCCTCGGGGACCAAAATGCCCGCGCGCGCGGAAACATCCAGCACATGCAATCCGCGCACGTCGTTGCAGGCCATCAACGCGAAGGGTCGTGGTTGCGTTTCCAGCCAGCGTCCCAGATCGGTCAGGTCCTCGTCCCACCGCCGCGCGCGGGGGCCACGCCAGGAAGATTCATAGACCGAAACGGAAAAGCCTTTGGCTTCGACGGTACTGCAAAATCCCTCCCGCCGTTGTGCAGCCCAGAATTCGTCACTGAAACCGGCGAACGCAAAATGCCGATAGCCACGTTCCAAGAGGCACAAGGCGGCTTGGCGTCCAATCTCAGCGTGATCGGACCCGACCCACGGCAAGCCCAAGTCGTCAAAGAGATCATTCAGGTCCACCACCGGCACGCCCATCTTGCGAAATTGCTTTGCAAGGATCGGATCAGTAGGGCGGCTGAGAATCCCATCCCACTTTCCTGACATCAACCACGCGGGAGGTGGCGCACCCAGTTCATGCTGTTCTAAAAATACCGACCACGGGGAATGATAACGCAGATAGCGTGCAATCCCCTTGACGATTTGTCGTCCGTAAATGACCGCGGTTTCAATGATGAGGGCTACCTTTGGCTGCTGGGTCATGAGTCATCGATAGCCAACGAACGTAAAAATCGCAATGACAAAGATTCATAATATTAAATGGTCCGATAAGACTCGCTTGTTTGGATTCAACATTGCCGTTGATTGTAAAAAAGACTGATATTATTGGCTCAAAAAGTCTTGATGGAATTCGCCTGGCTCTAGTGAGTACCTCCGCATTTCCGATAACCAAACTCAAAAAATTAAACCTCTAAATTCATTGCGTTTTTGTGGCTGGAAACCACTTGCTC
Source organism: Verrucomicrobiia bacterium (assembly GCA_035552155.1). Lineage (GTDB taxonomy): Bacteria > Verrucomicrobiota > Verrucomicrobiia > Limisphaerales > DASXHY01 > DASXHY01. The sequence goes on from DASZLX010000025.1 coordinate 49,109, forward strand.
ATCTGTTTTTTTCGCGAAGGAGAATGTTTTGAATTCAACTGCGGGTCCCAATCCTAATTACGCAAGTACTTTGGCCTCGTGAAAGTGGATATGGTTTTAAAAATTTCGGGTCTCATGGATTTGTTCGCTCATGAAATTCTCATGATCACTCCGGCGATCGATCGAGGTTTTTATTGGTTATGGAATGGATGGGAGAAGTCAGTCGACTTTTTCACTGGGCACGACATCACTTCCAAAAAATTATTACGACGGTTTTTAAAAGCCGAAAACGAGCTGGGTGGCAAAGAATCTCAAAAATGGTGTTGGTAAAGCTCATTGAATCAAGGATTTGCTTCCCGGAAGATTCACCTCACCTTATGCTTGAATCTATACCCAGCAGGTGCCGCGTGCCTGCTTTTGTCGGGAATAAAAAAATCCAATTCATTGAAAAACCGGTTCCCACCCCGGGCGAAGGGGAGTTGTTGCTTCGTGTGCGCGCCAACGCGTTATGCGGGTCCGAACGGCCGCAGTTTTTCGACGGCACAACCACGACTCCTGGTCATGAAGGCGCGGGAACTGTGGTCGCGGCGGGACCGGGCACAAAAACAAAGGTCGGAACGCCGGGCGTCGTGTTCCTCATGGATTTTTGTGGACAGTGCCGTTCATGCCGGCTCGGGTTCACCAACCAATGCCTGCAAAAGCGGGGGGACATGGGATTTAACCGCGACGGCGGTTACGGCCAATATGAATTGATCCACGAGAATATTTTCTTTCCTGTTCCCGAAGAATTTTCCCCCACCGAAGGCACGCTGTTGCTCGACATCATGGGCACCGGCGGCCACGCAATTGAACGTTGCCAACTGGTGCGCCCGGACATCGAATCACTACTGATAGTGGGCGCCGGTCCGATTGGGCTGGGTGTGCTCGCGATGGCGAAAATCATTTTGGGCAAGCAGCTCAAAGTGTTTTTGAGCGACATCGTTCCGTATCGTTTGAAACTGGCGGAACAACTCGGCGGGTTGCCGGTGAATGTCTCCAAAAATAATCTCAGTGAAGGTTTGAAAGCGCACGGTGTCGATCGAGTCGACATGGCGGTGGATACCAGCGGGAAACAAGCGGCGCGGCAGGACGGTTTGAATGCGCTCGCGCAGCGTGGATCCTTGATTTGCGTGGGGCACGGGGAAGGGATCGCTCTGAAGATTTCAGCGGACATCATCGCTCCGGAACGCAGTGTGGTGGGCAGTGAATATTTCCGTTACGACGAATTGGCGGATAATCTCCGCCGTCTCAAACAAAATCGCGCTTATCTCAACCAAATTATTACGCACCGGTTCGGCGTCGACGAAATACAGAAATCCTTCGAGCTGTTTTTCGGGGGTGAAACCGGCAAGGTCATTATTGAACAATAAAATGAGCAAAATCAAAGTTTGTCTGGTTGGAGCCGGCGGGTGGGGGCGCCAACATGCACGGGTCTTTTCTCAACGCAACGATGTGACTCTCTGCGCAGTCGCGGGGCGCCGCCCAGAAAAGACCCGGGCCCGCGCGGAGGAGTTTGGTATTCGCGCTTACACGGATGTTCCGGAAATGCTGGCCAGGGAGAAGCCCGACTTCGTCAGCCTGTCTCTGCCCAATTTGGAACATTTTGAGGCGACCATGCAGGTGATTCGGGCGGGTCATCCCTTGCTGGTGGAGAAGCCGTTCGTGTTCGATTTGAAAGAGGCGGATCAACTGCTCGCCGAAGCGGAAAAGCGGAAATTATTTTTCGCGATCAATTTCAATCATCGTTACGCCAAAGCGATTCGCCTGGCGCACGAGGCGATTTCGCAGGGCCGCCTCGGGGAAATCATCCACGCGGTCTGGCGTTTCGGTGGCGAAGCCAATATCAGCCCGCATCCTCATGCCAACTTAATTGAAACACAGTGCCACGGTTTCGATCAATTGGAACATCTTTGCGGCCCTGTTCAATCCGTGGCCGCGGAGATGACGAACAAGACCGGCGGTGGCTTTCGCACGGTCACCATGGCGCTGGGTTTTCGTAACGGCGCGGTGGGAAGCATGATGGGAACCTATGATTCTTCGTATGCCTATCAGGACACTCATTTCCTCGAGATTAACGGCACTAAAGGCCGCATTCTCATTAACGACACCGTCAAACGTTACAGTTTCCAGGCAGTCGGCAACGAAACCGCGGAAGTCTGGCAAGCCGGGTACTTTAACGACGTCGACCGCGAATTCCATCGGACGTTCGATATGCATCTGGACGCCGTGATGTCTGCCTTCAAAAAGGGCGAACAGCCACCTGTTCATGCTCGGGCTGGACAACGCGCGTTGCAATTGGCCTGGGCCGCCGTGGAATCGTTTGAGTCGGGAAAACGTGTCAAAGTGGATTAATTCGTTGAATTCTGCATCGATAACACCCCTTGTCGGCTTTCGCGGAATCGGCAAGCGATTCCCCGGCACGGTCGCTTTGCAAGGGGTCGATTTTGAGGTAAAAGCCGGCGCTTGCCACGCGTTGATGGGTGAAAACGGCGCTGGAAAAAGCACCTTGGGAAAGGTTCTCGCGGGAATCCATCGACCGGACGAAGGCTGGATCGAGATCAATGGCGTGGCGCAGCATTTCAAGTCTCCCTTGGACGCGCAACGCGCCGGTATCGGGATCGTTCACCAGGAGCTTTCCTTTTGCCCCAATCTCAGCGTCGCGGAAAACATCTGCCTCTCGCACTTTCCGAATCGTGGCGGGCGTGTGGATTGGGCGGCGCTTTACCAGAAAGCGCAGGGATATTTGGATGAAATTGGCGCTGATTGCGACGTGCGCGAGGAGTTGAGCCGATTAAGCCTTGGGCAGGTTCAGATGGTACAGATCGCCTCCGCCCTGGCCACGGGCGCTCATATTTTTGTGATGGACGAACCGACCAGTTCGCTTTCGTCCACTGAATCGCACAGGCTGGAGGAACTGATTGCCCGCTTGCGCAAAAAAGGCGCGACGATCCTGTACGTGTCGCATCGCATGGATGAAATCTTCCGGCTTTGCGACACGGTGACGATCATGCGCGATGGTCAACACATCCGGACGATGCCATTGGCCGAGACGGATGAAGATGAAGTCGTCCGCTTGATGATTGGACGCAACTGGGAGAGATTTTTCCCAGGCCATTTGGAACGCGAAGTGGGAGAAGAACGTTTGCGCGTCGAGAATTTTTCCTCTGCCGGCAAATTTTCAAATGTGAGATTCACGTTGCGAGCTGGCGAAGTGCTGGGTGTGGCGGGTTTGATGGGCGCCGGCCGAAGTGAAGTTGCGCTGGGCCTTTTTGGATTGGACCCGAATGCCACTGGCGAAATCTATGTTGACGCCAAAACTGTGTCCATTCGTTGTCCGCAGGATGCTATGTCGGCCGGACTCGGTTTTGTCAGCGAAGATCGGAAAGGAAACGGGCTCGTGCTGGGCATGGAGTGCGGTGAAAATATAACGCTGCCGTCGCTGAATCGGCTGAGTCGCGCGGGCGTCATTCACAAGGAACGCGAACGCAGCCTGGTGTCGCATTTTTTTCAAAAGCTCCACGTCAAGGCGGCGTCACCGGAAGCGACCGCGCAAAGTCTATCGGGTGGGAATCAGCAAAAGCTGGTGCTGGCCAAGTGGCTGGCGCGCGACTCTCGTGTGCTTATTCTTGACGAACCCACGCGGGGCGTGGATGTGGGCGCCAAGGCGGAGATCCATCGCTTGATTGATGCCCTCGCGGCATCGGGAAACGCGATCCTTATGATTTCATCGGAACTGCCGGAGATACTGAATCTCAGCACGCGGATAATGGTGATGCGCGCCGGGCGTGTGACGGGAATGCTGAATCGTTTCGAGGCTACCGAAGAGCGTGTGATGCAATTGATGGCGGCCAGTTCCGTGCGCGGTCAGACTGCGGCGGATTCGTCCGAATCCATGGTGCAATCGTAAATCCAATTTTATGCAAGCCGATCAACCGCTGTCTTTCAGTCAAAAGCCCGCACAAGGGTTCGCCATGGGTTTTCGCTGGCGGTTGCGATTAAAAGAAACCGGCCTTCTCGGCGTGCTGGCGGGATTGGGGTTGTTGCTAACACTGTTTGGCGGCTCGCTTCGCATCACGGATCATCAAAGCGGAAATGTCGTCACGGTGAATAAATTTCTCCGGGCTGATAATTTGGATAAATTGGCGAAGAACACTTCGTTTTTTGCCATCATGGCGGTGGGCGCGACGTTTGTCATTCTGACGGGAGGAATTGACCTGTCGGTAGGGGCGGTTTATTGCCTGGCAGCGGTTTGCGGGGCGATGTTTCTTCATTATTTTGGGCCGAACGGCCCAGGAGCGGGTGCGTCGGCGGCGTGGGTGGTGCCTGCGGCGATTCTGGTTTGCGTCGGCACCGGCGCGCTTTGCGGATTATTAAATGGATTGGGAGTGGTCTATCTGCGTGTGCATCCGTTCGTTATCACGCTGGGCACCATGGCCATCTTCCGCGGCCTGGCATTCGTAATGACCAAAGCTCAGTCCTTCACAGAATTTCCGCCAGCGTTTACCGATGGTTTTATTCGTCATGAAATTACTTGGAAGGGCGCCAGTCTGTATCCGGTGCCGCTGGCCATCATGGTGGCAGTGACAATCCTCGCGGCCTGGTATCTCAAAAACACGGTAGGTGGACGACAGATCTTCGCCGTCGGCGGCAACGAACAGGCATCCTTGTTCAGCGGCTTGCCGGTGAACCGCGTCAAGATTCGCGTCTATGTTTTGAGCGGACTGTCCGCCGGCATCGCGGCCATGATCATGTTGGGCTATTACGGTTCGGCATCATCCGAGGCCGGCAAAGGTTACGAGCTCGATGTCATCGCGGCAGCGGTAGTTGGGGGAGCGAGTTTGGCGGGAGGGCGCGGGACCGCGCTCGGTGCATTGTTGGGCGCGTTGATCATCCAGGTGATTGACAACGCGATCATCATTTTGAACATCGACCAAAATTACAGCGAGATCATCATTGGCACCGTGATCGTGCTGGCGGTAGTGCTGGATCGCATCAATAGCGCGTTTCAAGAGAAACGGCTGGCGCGGCAGGCCAAAGCAACCAAAGAATCCCAATAAGCAGTCATTCAACTTATGTCCCAACTGAAATTCCACCTACCCTTCAAGATCCTCGCCGTTTTCGTGTCGGTCGGGTTACTCGTCACCGGCTGCGATCAAAAGAAAGAGGCAGCGTCGGCTGACAACGCCGCGCCACAGACGGAGAAGCCAGGCAAAAAATCGGAATACGTTTTCGCGTTGATTGCCAAGAGCCAATCCAACCCGGTCTTTCAGGCAGCGCGGGTGGGAGCCGAGGATGCCGCGGTGGAAGTGGGGAAAAAACTGGGCGTGAAAATTACGGTGCTTTGGCGCACACCCAATGAAGATGACGCGCAAAAACAGGTGGAGAATATCGAGCAACTCGTTCTACAGGGAGTCGATGGGATCAGTGTCAGCTGCAGCGAGGCGGATACATTGACACCGGCCATTAATAAAGCGGTTGACCAGGGGGTTGCCGTGATGTGTTTTGACAGTGATGCGCCGGCCAGCAAGCGTTTTTGTTATCACGGCACCGATGACATCGAATGCGGCCACATCATCATGCGCGAGCTCGCCGCTCAACTCGGACCCGGTAAACATGTGGTGGCGATTCCTGGCGGAAACCAGAATGCGCGCAACCTTCAAAATCGCATCAAAGGCGCGCTCGATGAGGCGACTAATTACCCAAACATCACCATTCGCGGAGTTTATTACAGCAAAGAAACGCCACAGGATGCCGCGGCGAAGGTCGAAGAAGTGCAGACCGCAAATCCCGACATTGACGGCTGGGCAATGATCGGTTCCTGGAGTTTGTTCACGGACGCGCTTTTGAAATGGGAACCCGGCAAAGTGAAAATTGTCGCCATGGACGCGTTGCCCGCGGAATTGCCTTATCTGACCAAGGGCGTCGTGCAAAAATTGTTCGCTCAACAAACGTATCGTTGGGGCTGGCGTTCGGTGGAATTGCTGGCCGACAAAACCATCCTCGGCAAAAACCCCCCAAGCGTGCTGGACTATTCTCCGTTACCCCCGGTGACGAAAGACAACGTGGCGGAATACCAGGAAAAGTGGAAACAATGGCTGCGGCAATAGTTTGGGTTCGAATGTTGCGAATGCCTCGCGTTTCGTGGCAGGTTCAAAGATTATTGTGTCATGAGAAGTATTTTTTTCCGGCCGGTAGCTGTCAACGCAGCTCTGCTATTGGCAGCCTGTGCCAATCGCGGTTTTTCCCAGGAGGCGAGGCCACATCGTCTGACTCAAGTTCCGCTGCAGCAGGTTGTGATCGAGGACGAATTTTGGTCACCCAAGTTGAAGACGTGGCAAGAGGTGACCATCGAGGATTGCTGGACCAAGTTTGAAAACGACCGGGGTGGGGCGATCAACAATTTCGACCGCGTTCGCGATGGAAAAACCGGCAATCATGCCGGGCCGGAATGGTATGATGGGTTGATTTACGAAATGATCCGCGCCTCGTCGGACTTTTTAGTCACGCATCCGGATCCAAAGTTGGAAGAGCGAGTGGAGGGATACATCACGCGCATCGCCGCGGCAGCCGACAAGGATCCGCAGGGATACATCGAGACATGGACGGAGTTGGAGGCTCCGAATCAGCGATGGGCACTTAAGGGCGGCAACGATGTCCGGCAGCATGAACTCTACAACGCGGGAGCTTTGATCGAGGCCGGGACGCATTGGTATCGCGCCACAGGCAAAACTGATTTACTGAAGGTGGCCGTACGCATGGCGAACGATATGGCGAGTGTGATGGGACCGCCCCCCAAGGTCAACCAAGTGCCTGGCCATCCGTTGGGCGAAGAGGCCTTGATCAATCTTTACCGGCTTTTCCAGCAACAACCGGAATTAAAATCCAAATTGGGTGTGCCGGTGGATGAAAACAGTTATCTCCAATTAGCGGAATTTTGGCTGGATAACCGCGGCAATCACGAGGGGCGCTCCATCAATTGGGGCGCGTACGCACAAGACGACAAGCCCGTGCTTCAGCAAGGGGAGTTGGAAGGCCACGCTGTGCGCGACCTCCTTCTTTGCGCGGGGCTGACGACGGCAGGAAAGATAGCGGATCGGCAGGATTATTTAGCGGCGGCTCAACGTCTTTGGGAAAGCATGGCGCGTTATAAGATGTACATCACGGGCGGGATGGGATCGGTCGGCGAATATGAAGGTTTCGGCCCTAATTATGTGTTGCCGAATCGAACTGCCTACACGGAAACGTGCGCTGCAGTGGCCGGTGGTTTTTTTGATTTTGACATGAGCCTGGCTTTCGCGGACGCCCGATATTCGGATTTATTGGAGCGTGAATTATTCAATGGCGCGCTGGTGGGCGTCAGTTTGAAGGGCAACAGTTATTTTTACGACAATCCGCTGGAGGCCGGTCCTGAACATGCACGTTGGGACTGGCACGACTGTCCCTGCTGTCCGCCGATGTTCCTCAAATTGATGAGCGCGTTGCCGGGTTACATTTACGCGCAAGAACCCGGCGCGGTATATGTGAATCAATTCATCGGCAGCCACGCATCATTGGCGGTGAATAATTCCCAGGTTGGAATCAAACAAACCACCCGTTATCCGTGGGACGGCAAGATTAAAATCGAAGTAACGCCGGATCAGCCGACGACATTCAGCCTTTTTATTCGCATTCCTGGTTGGTGCGAAGGTCCCGCCTCCGACGAAGATCTCTATTACATTATCGGGCGGCCCAGCGCAGGAGCTGCCAGCATCAAGGTCAACGGCCGTTCGATTGGCAAGGTGGAGAAAGTGCGTGGGTTTGCGGAGTTAAAGAGAAATTGGAAACCGGGCGACGTTGTTGAACTTAATCTGGACATGCCCGTTCGTGAAGTTCGTGCAAATTCCAACGTAAAGGAGGATCGCGGATTGGTGGCGTTGATGCGCGGGCCGCTCGTGTATTGTGCCGAGTCAGTCGACAACCCGCAAGGAATCCGTCAACTCGTGGTTGGCCCAAAAACCTCCTTCAAAACCGAATTCAAACCCGGACTTCTTGGCGGAGTGACGCTGATTGAAGGGCGGGTGCAATCGTACAGCGTAAAAGGGGACAAAATTTCCGCGTCGCCCTCGCAACTGACGGCCGTACCCTATTACGCCACTGACAATCGCGGCCTGTCATCGCTTCGTGTCTGGTTGCCTGCCACTCAAGAAACCGCCGTTCCGGCCACACTCGCGGGTCGCAGCCACGCCTCTGCGTCTTACTGCTGGCATCTCGATTCGGTCGACGCCATCAACGACGGTATCGTCGTGGCGAAATCCAGCGACAGCAGCAAACCGCGCCTTTCATGGTGGGACCATAAAGGCACGGCCGAATGGGTCCAACTCGATCTTCCCGGCAAAACGGATGTTTCGAAGGTCAGTATTTATTGGTTCGCCGACAAGCCCGCCCACGGCGGTTGCGATGTTCCGGAGAATTGGTCGCTCCAATACAAGGACGGCGATGATTGGAAACCGGTCCGGCAGGCCAGCAATTACGGGGTAATGCCCGATCAATTCAACGAAACGACTTTCGCTCCGGTCAAGACCGACGCGCTCAGAATCAATGTGCAATTGCGTTCCGGTTGGTCGGGCGGGATATCGGAATGGACGATTAATTGAGTTCTGAACGGTGCTTTAATTTCAGCGCAAAAATTTCTGAATGAAATCACGATCGCTCCTGGCGGCAATGGTGTCGGTGAGCCTGGCGAGTGCCAGCGTCCCGGCGCAGCAAACCATCATTGATATTGATGCTTCGCACACTCTCCATACCGTGTCGCCCTATCTGACCGGCTCGTGCCTCGAGGACGTCAATCATGAGGTTTATGGCGGCATTTACAGCCAGATGATTTTTGGTGAGAGCTTTGCTGAGCCAAGTCCTCAAGTGCCGATCAAGGACTTTAAAGTTTTTGGACGTTGGACACCTGAACCGGGCGGCGTGCACGTGATTGGCGGTGAAGGGTCGAAACTTGCGGCTGAATCACCGGCGTTCACGGAAGGCGAAGCCAGTGTTGAGTTCAAATTCAACGACGACGGCAGCGGCAATGCGGGTATGATCGTCAAAGTGAGCAATGCCGGAAAAGGCCACGATCAATTTGACGGCTACGAAATCTCGCTGGAACCGTCCGGCCATCTGCTGTTCGGACGTCACCGGCAAAACTGGGAGCCTATCCGCACGCTGCCATGTGAGGTTCAGCTTAATGCCTGGATGAAGCTGACCGTGAGCATGACGGCAGATTCGTTGAAAATTTTTCTGAACGACAAACTGATCACCGAATACACGGACACGGAGCATCCGTTGGAAAAGGGCACTGTGGGATTACGAACCTGGCAGCGGGATACGAGTTATCGCCATTTCACCGTCAAGACTGGCGGCGAAACGACCAGTTATGCGTTCAATCCTGTTTCCACCAGCAAGGAGCAAGGCGGTGTCAGTGAAATGTGGCGACCGCTGCATAGCGGGTCCGCCAATGGCAGTTTCGCATTTGTGGAGAACAATCCCTTTTCCGGTCATCAAAGCCAGCAAATCACTTTCGCCAACGGCTCCGGAGAAATCGGAATTGAAAATCGCGGCCTGAATCATTGGGGAATGAATTTCGTGAGAGGCAAACGCTATGAAGGCTATGTATATGTCCGCGCGCAAAAACCCACTTCATTTTTTGTTTCGTTGGAAAATGGAACCGCTTCACAGGTATATTCCCAGAAACGCCTGAAAGTCGCCGGTGGAGAGTGGCAACGCGTTGAATTCTCCCTTACGCCCGACCAGAACGACACCGCCGGTGGATTTTCGCTGAAGTTAAAAGAACCCGGTTCGATCACGGTGGGTTACGTCTTTTTGCAACCCGGCGAATGGGGCCGTTTCAAAGGTTTGCCGGTGCGCAAAGACGTGGGGCAGGGGCTCGTCGACGAAGGCAATTCTGTCCTGCGTTTCGGAGGAGGGATGGCCAATGCCGCCGGTTACCGTTGGAAGAAGATGATTGGCCCGCGCGAAAAACGCGCGCCTTATTTGGGATCGTGGTATCCCTACTCCAGCCTGGGTTGGGGAGTGTTCGAATTTCTGGATTATTGCGAGGCAGCCGGAATTTTGGGTGTGCCTGATATTAACGTGAATGAGACGTCTCAGGATATGGCGGACTTTGTGGATTACGTCAACGGCCCGTCGAGCACCGAATGGGGAGCGAAACGCGCCGCGGGCGGCCACTCGAAATCATATCATCTGAAATTCATCGAATTGGGCAATGAAGAACGCGTCGACGAACATTATTTCGAAAAGTTCAAACCGATTGCCGAAGCGATTTGGGCGAAGGACCCGCGGATCATCCTTATCGTGGGCGACTTTGTTTACGATGATGCAATACAAGACCCGTTTAACTTCACGGGAGCGGGCACGCGCATCACCAGCATGTCAGCTCATCAAAAAATTCTGCAACTCGCGAAAGCGCATAACGCAGAAGTTTGGTTTGATGTGCACGTGGGCACCGAAGGGCCGCGTCCAAGTTTCGGCGGTTTTTTCAGTTATGCCGATGCATTGGATAAAATTGCCGATGGCGCGAGGCACCACCTATTGACGTTTGAATTCAACGCTGGAAATCATTCGCTTCGGCGCGGCTTGGCCAACGCGGCGGGAATCATGCGCATCGAACGCGACGGTCGCATCCCCATCTCCACGTCCGCCAATTGCCTCCAGCCCGACGGCGAAAACGACAATGACTGGGATCAGGGGCTTTTGTTTTTGAATCCTTCCCGGATTTGGCTGCAGCCTCCGGGTTATGTGATGCAAATGATCGCGCGCAATTACGAACCGACCCTGGTTGAATGCTCGCCGCGGGGAGGAGACGATATTGAGTGCTGCGCGACCCGTAGCGCGGACGGAAAAACGCTCGTGCTCCAAGTGGTCAATTACAGTGACCACGCATTGCCCGCGACATTGCAATTGAACGGATATTTACCGGGTCAAGCCGTCGCACGCGTCAACGAACTGTCCGGTTCCTTGCAGGAGATGAACACTGCCATCGCACCGGAACGCATTAAGAGTTATTCTTTTGATTGGCCGCATAATCTCAAGAATGGCCGGACCATCTACATCTTGCCGCCGCTTTCATTTTCGATCATAAAATTTCAATAAATCTCGGGCTGGAGGGTCTTTTGCCCGTGGTAAAGAATTAAAACTAGCATGCTGGATGCTATGTCTTGAACGGTCGGCAGAGCACATTCCTCGCAGGCGTTATTTGCCAATACTCACGCGTTTCCCGCAGGTATTTCGACGAAAGTGGCCAGTCATATTCATAAAAACAAGAGGTGCAAAGGTTCTCAAAAAATCAGGCGCCAAAACTCATGGATGAACTCAGGTGCGTGTGAAAATATCAATTGCATGCAATCACCCAGTACCACCCCCGTTCGCATTGGCATCGCAGCTTGGGTTTTTGAGAGTTTATTCGGGTTTGATGGCAAGGAGAGAAAAAACGCGCACACCTTTTCGGACAGCCGGGTAGTCAGCTGGAGCCATTGAAGTCGGGGGGCTGGTCATTTCGTTCCCTTCTCATAACAGAAATCCAAAAAAATATGAATCCAAGTATCATCGTAATGTTTCTCCATGCCGGCAGACGCCGTTTGGTGTTTAACTACTTAACCGTCCTGCTGCTTTTATGTTTCGGGCTGACGAGAGAGGCCGAAGCGCAGACATTGCAACACGAGTGGTCGTTTAACGAATCCGGCGGCACCACGGCAGTCGACTCCGTTTCAAGTTCCAACATCACGCTGTTGGGGGGCACGACGCTCGGTGCCGGCGTCCTCACGTTGCCTGGAGGCGCGGGTAACTACGCTCAATTTCCTAATGGAATACTTTCCAGCTACAGTAATTCCATCACCATTGAAACGTGGCTGACGGATAATGGCGGACAAACCTGGGCGCGCGCGTGGTCATTCGGTGGCAGCACCATCGGACCCAACAATGGTTTTACCCATGCGAACTATATTGACCTTATTCCATCGGCGGGAGCTTCCGGTGGTTTTTGGACCGAGTTCAATCATAACGGCAACACGGATGCGATTGATCAAACGCCCCTGCCAACGGGCGTCGAGGAATATGCCGTGGTCGTCTATGACGCACCCAATCAAACCGCGCGTCTTTACCTCAACGGTATCCAGGTAGGCACGGCGACCGGCATCACTTTTCACCCATCTGATCTGGGTTTCACCTACAACAACTTTCTCGGTCTCGACCAATACAACGACAGCGTTTTTAATGGCTCCTTTGATGAAATGCGCATTTGGAATGGGGCGGTTTCCCAGCGATATCTTGCCGCCAGCGCAATCGCGGGTCCGGGCGTTATCATCAATAATCTGACTCCGACCACGGCCAGCCTCACTGTGGGGCCGGCAGTCACCGCGACCGGGACTGAACAAGCCGTTATTACCGTTCAATTGCCGCAAACCGGAGCGGCGAATCTGCTCGCGACTGCCGATGCTACGAATTGGGTGAGCAGCAATCCAAACGTGCTGACCGTCAGCAGCAGCGGCATCATCTATGGCGTTGGGGCTGGAACGGCGACCGTGAGCGCAACGATTGCTGGTATTCATGTTGCCAGCGGTAACATCGCGGTGGGCCCGCAAGTGCTCCAACACGAATGGTCTTTCAACGAAAGCGGCGGCACTACGGCAGCGGATTCGGTCGGGGGCGCCAATATCTCGTTGCTGGGTGCCTCGAGTCTGGGCGGCGGCGTCCTGACTTTGCCGGGCGGTTCCAGCGACTACGCGCAGTTCCCCGATGGAATTCTTTCGTCAAATTACTCCATCACTATCGAAACCTGGCTGACCGATAATGGGGGCCAAACGTGGGCGCGCGCCTGGTCGTTTGGCGGCGGCACCACGGGGCCGAACAATAACAAAATTGGAAATAATTACATCGATTTGATCCCGAAAGCCGGAGGTGTGACTGGCCTGTGGACGGAGTTCAAGGCCGGGGTCGTAAAGGACGTGGTTGATGTCGGAAATGTTCCATTGCCCACCGGTTCGGAAAAATACATTGCGGTCACTTATGACGCGCAAAAACAAACCTGCATCATGTATTCCAATGGTGTTCAGATCGCGATTGGCACGAACATCGCCATCACACCGGCCAGCCTCGGATATACTTATAACAATTACCTCGGCAACGACCAATACAACGATCCCACCTTCAACGGCACCTATGACGAAATGCGGGTCTGGGATGGCGCGATGTCGCAGATTTATCTGCTGACCAGCGCTGCTGCCGGGCCGGGCGTGGTGATCACCAACACAACTCCCCTGTCGCTCACCGTTTCCGCCGGCGCCAACCTCCTTGGTTCGCAAACGGAACAAGCCACCGTCACAGGTGACTTCAACCAGGTTGCCGGTGTAGGTCTGACCTTGGTGGCGACAAACTGGACCAGCAGTAACCCTGCGATTCTCACAGTGGATACGAACGGGTTGATCACGGCGATTAGTGGTGGAACGGCCACCATGAGCGCCTCGGTCAATGGCGTGACGGCAACGAGCCCGCAAATCACCGTGGCTGCCTCGGCACCCGTCATCACGCAATCGTTCACCAACCAGAACGCGGTCGTGGGTGACAAAGTCACGTTCAGCGTGCAAGCCGCGGGCGGGGGATTGAATTATCAGTGGAGTTTCAATTCCAATCCGATTCCCGGCGCGACTAATTCGGCTTTGATCCTGACTAATGTCATGTTGAGCCAGGCCGGCGTGTACAGCCTGTCTGTCTCCAACAGCATCTCGAGCACCAACGCTTCCGCGACGTTGACCGTTGTTCCTCCGATCCTTCAACATGAATGGTCCTTCAATGAAGAAGGGGGTGCGACCGCGGTAGATTCGATTTCCAGTTCTAACATCACATTGTTGGGTGGCACGTCCCTGGGTGGCGGCGTTCTGAACCTGCCCGGCGGCGCGGGTAATTACGCGCAATTCCCGAATGGAATTCTTTCCACCTACAGCAATTCCATCTCGATTGAAACGTGGTTCACCGACAACGCCGGATTGACCTGGGCCCGTCCGTGGTCCATTGGCGGTGGCACGACCGGACCGAACACGGGTTTCACTCATGCGAATTACATCGACCTGATCCCGAACGCCGGCGCCGCCGGCGGTTTCTGGACGGAATTCAATCATAACGGCAACACGGATGCCATTGATCCGTCGCCAATTCCGGTGGGAGTGGAGGAAGACGCCCTGGTAACCTATGAGGTCTGGAGTCACACCGTTCGATTGTATCTCAATGGTGTCCAGGTCGCGACGGCCACGAACGTCAACTTCTCACCTTCGGACTTGGGTTTCACTTACAATAACTTCCTCGGTTTGGATCAATACAACGATGCCATCTTCAACGGCACTATCGATGAGATGCGCATTTGGAACGGCGCCGTGACGCCTCTTTACGCGCAGATCAGCGCAAGTGCGGGGCCGGGAGCGGTCGTGACCAACCTGACGCCTTCGGCATTTAATATCGCGGTGACGGCAAGCACTGTCGTGGGCCAAACCCAGCAGGCTGCGGCCACAGCGGACTTCTCTTCGGTGACCGGTGTCCTCGTAAGTAATTACGTGACCAACTGGACCAGCAGTAATCCGGCGGTTCTCACGGTGGACACGAACGGCTTGATTACTTCGATCTCCCCCGGCACTGCCACGGTAAGCGGAACCTTCCAGGGCGTCACATCGCAGAGCGCCGTAATCACGGTGGCACAATCCGCGCCGGTGATTACCCAGCAGCCTGCGGCCTCCGAAACTTTGGTGGCCGGTGCGACGTTGCGCATTGACCTCGGCGTGATCGGCACGACGCCATTTACCTATTATTGGTATTTTAATAATGGCGCCACGCCTTTCAGTATTACGACCACTCCGACATTGATTGTGCCCAACGTGCAACTTGCGAGCGCTGGTTCGTACTCGTGCGTGGTGAGCAATTCAATTGGAACGACACCGAGTTCCGCCCTGGCTCTCTCGGTGACGACGCCGACCGCTTATCAACAGGCCATCCTGACGCTCGGCCCGATCTCTTATTGGCCGTTGGATGAATCGGGGGGAACGACGGCCTTTGATTTGATTGGCGGCCACAATGGAACTTACACCGGCACATTTGCGCTCGGCATGTCGGGACCGACCAACGGTTTCTTTGGGGGAAACACGGCCGCAGGATTCGATGGGACCTCGGGGCACGTCGATATCCCGGGTGCGCCGTTCAATATCACCGGTGCGATTACGGTTGTGGCCTGGGTCAATTTGATCTCCGCGCCGGGATTTGATGGCTTGGTGGGCCATGGTGACAGCTCGTGGCGTCTGAGTGTGACTGGAAGCAGCCAGCCGGCCGGCAATGATGGCAGCGCACAGGCGGATGCGACCAGTTCCGTTACCATCCAGGACAATAACTGGCACATGGTGGCTTATTCGTATAACGGCACGCCCGGTCAGAACAACAACGGCTCTCTCTATGTGGACGGCACGTTGATTGCCAATAACACGGTGGTGACGAATCCGTCGGTGAACAACCTCGATGTGTGGATTGGCGGAGCGCCGGATTATTCGGGTCGCTTCGTGCCGGCAGACATTGCCAACGTGGCGGTGTTCAACCAGGCCCTCACTCCCACGCAGGTGCAAGGGCTCTACAATGGCGTTGGAGAGCTGGGCCCGCAATTTATCTCGGTCACCCATTCGGGAACGAATGTTGTGCTCAACTGGCAGAAGGGCACGCTCCTGCAAGCTACGAACTTGATGGGACCGTGGACCACGAACAGTGCCGCGCAGCCGGGATACATAGTACCGATCAGCGGCCCCAGCCAATTCTTCCGGCTGTTGGTGAGTCCATAATTTCTGATCCGTAGACTGGAACAGGAACAGGAACAGGAACAGGAACAGGCAAGAGACCAGGCCGCAAGGCCTGGTCTTCTTTTTTGAGTTGCTCTCAGCCGCGCAGAGTGATTAAGGAGAATGGCCTTTCAATTCAGCAGCCGCAGTTAACGGTTTTGGAAAATTACCGGGCAGGTTCCGACCTCAAAAGTTCTTAATCCACTCCTCGGCAAATCCTCGACCGCCCGTACAAAACAATCAATTGTTTTTACCGGACTGCATCAACGAAAGCTTTCGTTTGATTGCCTCGACATATTGGAGGGCCGCAGCGTGATTGGGATTGCGTTGAAGGACTTGATTGAATTGGTCCAGCGCTTCGGAATATTTGCCTTCGTCCGTTAAGGAAATTGCGAGGTTAAAATGTCCCTCCACCATTTCCGGCATTATTCGCACCACTTCACTAAATTGCTGCGCGGCGTCGGACGGCTTTTTATCACGACCGAGGCTTACTCCATAAAGAAAATGTCCCTCGAGAGAATTTGGATCTAACTGGATTGCTGTCGCGAGATGCTGTTCGGCCGCGGCGGCCCGGCCCAATTCGGTCAGATTTTTGGCGGCCTCGACATGCAGTGACGCATCAAAAGGGCTTAATTTGATCGCATCCTCGTAATTCGTGGCTGCCGCTTCGCGCCAGCCGTGGATTTCGCAAAATCGGGCCAGGCTGATCAATTCCGGTGTGTATTGGACGCGATTCCTCAGGGCATTCTGATAACATTTTTCGGCCTCGGCCTTGTTCCCCGCTTCCTCCAGCGTTTCGCCCAGTCCCAACCAGGCCGCGCCAAAACGTGGTTTCAGTGCCAGTGTGTGGCGATATTCCCGAATCGCGTCCTCCCGCTTCCCAAGATTTTTCAGCGCTTGCGCCAGATTTTGCAGAGATAGGAAATCCTGGGGATTCAATTCAAACGCCCGCCGAAATGCCCCCGCCGCGTTATCATATTCTTTCAATTTCGCTTGGATGACTCCCAGCTCTGACCAATCCTGCGAGCTGCTGGGAACCGAAGTGAGGGCCGCTTGTTCGTTGGTTTCGGCGGCGGGCAGTTCATTCGCCGCTTCATCGAGCAGCGCCAGTTGTTCTCGCAGATTGGGATCATCTGGGGCTGCCGTTACCGCGCTTTCGCAAAATACTTTCGCCGCCTGAATGCTGGCTGGTCGAGTAGCAGGCATCAATTGCTGCAAAATCGTTCCAAGTTCCCGGATTTGTGCATTGTGATTGAGTTCATTGACAAACGGCGGTTCGTTTAGACGCGAATAGATGTCGGCGAGTGATTTTTGTTTGTTCCAATCCGTCCACGCCAGCCGCCGCGTGCAATCCTCTTCGGACGGCCATGCTTTTGCGGGGACGTTTCCGGGCAACAATCCCTGCACTTGCGCGGCGAGGGTAAGTGCGAGCAAATAGTTGCCGCGAAACGTGAGATGCACGTGTTCATAGAACAATTCGCTTCCCGGTAAGCCATCTTTGCTGTGTTCCGCAAAGGTGCGTTCCGCATCCGCCAAAATGACATGCGTGTCCGATTGATTCGTGACGGTTTGCCGAATGAGCGCGTTCAACCGGCTGTCGCAACGGAAACGCAACGTATCGAGGTCGCGCGCCGCACTCATTTGCTGTTGCGCTTCCAGAGCTTTACCCAGCGCGAGGGCGCAGAAACCCTGGCGAAAACGCAGATCTGCAAATTGATCGTCGACCTGTGCCGCCCGGCAGTACCAGTCGTATGCCTCTTCGATTTTGCCAGCTTCCTGCGCGGTGATGCCACTTCGATATAATTGGTCCCATTGCTCGGCATTTTGTTTGCTGAAGTTCGCGCGGTGCTCGGAAGCGAAGGGCGCCGAGTCCCTGAGATTCACTGCGACTGTGCTCACGACGATTGCGGCTCCGCTATTTCTGCCGGCGGAAATAATATCCGAAAGATTTTTGGAAAAGTGCTCGTAGACGCGGGGCATCCGGGGATCATCGGCGCGGACTTGTTGTTTCAGGAACATTTCCATCCCGCCCCATTCGCTTTGGTCTTCGGAAGGCTTATTGAATTTCGAGAAGAGTGTTTCGGTCGATTGGCCAATGCGCGTGCTTTTCAAAGCGAGATTGGCCCGGATTAAAGGAAGTGGAGGAACTTGCTGGCCGAAAACTGTCCCGGCGCCAAATGGTCCAACGACTTCGTTGTTTCCCATGTAAAGCACCCAGATATCGGCGTGGGCATTCTTTGCGCAGTCTTTGGCGATAGGCAAGATAACATTGGAGTTTATCGCCACCATCCCAGCGTTAATCACTTCAAAATGTTTGTCCGGGTACCGCAATTCCAGGATGGCCTGCAGCATGCGCGGCAAACCAAAGCGAGGTTCCGGATCACCCATGGCCGCTGACTCACCAAAAACGATAATGCGCATTGTGTCGGAATTTTTGGTCTTACTAATGCACAAAGGCTTCGGCAACCGGGCCATCGCCGGTCCAAAAAAACGCCAGCCAAAACAGTTATTCTGAACGAAAACCGGCCGCCCGTCGCGATGAAAAGTGAGCAGGAACGAAGTGGGATAACCGAGGCCGGCCAGGCGTAAAATCACTTCCAGGGCACCCAGCAAAAGGATGGGAATACCGAGTCCTGTTAAAACTCGAAAGGACCACAACCGGCCGAGGGAAAGCGCCGCCGACTGGGAGGTGTTAGCTTGTGGACTGGGGCGTCCGCGGGCGCCTTTTTTCTTGCGAGGTGCGGGCACGAGCGATTGTTAAACCAGGACATTGGTCTTTAAAAGCAAATTCAATCAAACCCGGAAATCCGATCGCCCGCGGTCAGCTTTCGGTGATGAATGAGGGAAAGACACTTGGGATTTTGCGCGATTTGGGCCAGCAAAGAATCTCAAAAGTTCAACTGTTAAAACTCATGGATTGAGCGGGAGTGTTGGGTAAAAATCCGACTATGCAGCCACCTAAATCGCCCGATTACTCTAATTCCACGGGGATGTCTGAGGAGGACAAGGCCAATTCATTTTTTAGAGAGCGATGGCAAAACCATTCGATAACTGGCTGTGTTTGATACTTGGAGCAGACCCCATTCACACTTGAAATATGACCGGACCTATCACCCCCCGCACCGATCTTTCTGAAGTCTGCAAAGCAGACTTTCAACAAAAATTGATTCCACAAAACCGCTGCGTATCACTGACAACGAATCGCAGAGGTTTCACTTTGATCGAATTGCTGGTGGTCATTGCCATTATAGCAATTCTTGCCGCGATGTTGTTGCCGGCGTTGAGTCGGGCCAAGGGGCGGGCGCAGGCAGTTCAATGCTTGAACAACCACCGGCAATTGGGTCTGGCGTGGATCATGTATGCGGGTGACAACAAAGATTTCTGCTGTCTGAATGCGGAGGGCGGCGCTGGTTCCACCACGCCAAACTGGGTTTTGGGCTGGGAAGATTTCACGGCGGACAACACGCAGAATACAAATGTCGACATGATCAAGCAGGGACTTTTGGGCCCATATGCGCAGAGCCTCGCTATCTACAAATGTCCTGCGGACATTTATCTTTGCAGCGAGGGAGGCGCAAAATATCCCCGTTTGCGGAGCAACTCGATGAACGCGTTTCTGACCGGGGGCGCTTATGGTGCAGGAGCCACCTACGAGAATGCCTATCGCTATTACAACAAACTCACGGATATCACCTCACCTACGCCGACGGACCTTTGGGTATTCACGGACGAACATCCGGACAGTATCAATGACGGTTGGTTGGTTGTGGAACCGACGACAACGATCAAATGGGGGCGCGATCTGCCCGGCAGTTATCACAACAAAGCCAATTCTTTCACATTCGCAGATGGCCATTCCGAACTCCACAAATGGCTGGAGCCGACCACGAGCCCGCCCGTGACGCAAAACGAGCATGGGACCTATCCCGGCACTTTCCCGCTGGACCAGGATATTGCCTGGATGGTCCAGCACAGCACTTCGCATCTGTAGATTTAGAGGTCACTCCGGAAGTGAAGCTTTACGCTTTGCAAAAAGGAGGCGGATACCGGAATGCCGGAGTGATCTTTTGCGGATTACACGTTCCTTATGGCGGCGGTGACAATTTTGACTAAATATTCAAGAAACTGATGTGAGAAAGATTTTTATTTTTACAATGGCCATGTTGCCGGTTCTTTTGGGAAACGTTCTCAAAGTGGATGCGGCTCAAATCAACGTCAACGCCGCGCAAATATTGCATCCGGTTTCACCATATCTGACGGGCGCCTGCATCGAAGACGTTAATCACGAGGTATACGGGGGAATTTACAGCCAGATGATTTTTGGGGAGAGCTTTCAGGAGCCCGCCACGCCGGAGCCGATTACTGGTTTCACGGAATACGGCGGAAGCTGGCTGCTGACGAATAATGTTTTGCTCTCGGCAAGCAGTCCAGGACCCAAGCTGGTGAGCAGCACGGTGAATCAATCGGCGGGCGACCTCAAAGTACAAATGCGGTTTACATCGAGCGAAGGCGGGGATGCCGGTTTCATTTTTCAAGTCACTCAGCCCGGCACGGGAGCCGATGTGTTTAACGGCTATGAAGTTTCGTTGTCGCCGTCAGGCGCGTATGCGGTGCTGGGACGACATCGTCAAAATTGGGAACCGATCAGCCAGGTTCCCTGTGCCGTGCCGCTCAATCAATGGATCAATCTCGAAGTCCAATACACCAATGCCTTGATTACGGTTCTGGTGAATGGCACGAATCTGATTCAATACACGGATACGCAGCATCCGCTGACGAGCGGTCAAATCGGTTTGAGAAATTACCAACAGGATGTTCAGTTTGAGAATTTCCAGGTTAACGATGCCGATGTCACCTTCTCTTACCAAACGACCAATTGGCCCGGGTTCGTCAGTGGAATGTGGGCGCCTGTTTCAAGCGGTTCCATCACCGGACAGTGCTCGCTGGAAACATCAAATCCTTTCCTCGGCGTGCAAAGCCAGCGGATCACGGTCACGACTGGGACCGGGAAATTTGGCGTGGCTAACCGTGGCTTGAATCATTGGGGCATGGCGTTCAACGGCGGACAGGTTTATGAAGGCGTAGTGGATATGCGTGCCGATTCACCGACGCCGGTGACGATTTCTTTGGAAAACGCGGATGGCTCCGCGATCTATGCGGAAACCAACGTGATGGTAACGAGCAACAACTGGCAAAATCTGCAATTTTCCCTGACACCGTCGAGTGGTGATACGAATGGCCGGGTTGCCATTTCATTGACGCAACCGGGCTCGGTGGTAGTGGGCTACGCTTTTCTTCAGCCCGGCACGTGGGGGCGTTTTCAAAATTTGCCAGTGCGCAAGGACGTGGCGGATGGCCTCGTGGGGCAGGGCATCACGGTCCTGCGTTATGGCGGCTCGATGGTAAATGCCCCGGCCTATCGGTGGAAAAACATGATCGGGCCGCGGGATCGTCGTCCGCCTTACATCGGTACCTGGTATCCTTATTCGTCGGACGGTTGGGGAATTCCGGACTTTTTGAACTTCTGCGAAGCTGCCGGTTTTCTCGCGATCCCGGATTTGAATGTGAATGAGACCGCGCAGGACATGGCCGACTTCATTCAGTATGTGAACGGCCCCACGAACACCGTTTGGGGAGCTCAACGCGCTGCCGACGGCCATCCGGCGCCTTACAATCTCAAATACATGGAGTTGGGGAACGAAGAGCGGGTGGACAGCACCTACTATCAAAAATTCCAGGCGATCGCGACAGCGATATGGGCGGCCGACCCGACCATCATCCTCGTTGTGGGTGATTTTTCTTATCATCAGATTATCACCAATCCTTTCAGCTTCAGCGGCGCTGATTCCGGCATCACCACACTGGCGGCCCAGCAGCAAATCCTGCAATTAGCCAAGCAAAACGGCCGGGAGGTTTGGTTTGATTTGCACGTCTGGACGGATGGCCCGACGCCCGACAGCAGCCTGGCCAGCATGTTTTCGTACAATACGGCGCTTGGCTCGATCGCAGGGGGAGCGAAATTTCGGGTCGCCGTGTTTGAATTAAATGCCAACAACCATTCTCAAAAGCGCGCCATTGCTAACGCGCTTGCGATCAATGCGATTGAACGGGATGGACGTCTGCAGGTGACTACTTCGGCAAACTGCCTCCAACCTGACGGGGAAAATGACAATGGTTGGGATCAGGGGTTATTGTTTCTCAATCCGTCACAAGTCTGGCTTCAGCCTCCGGGCTACGTGACGCAAATGTATTCGACGACTCATCAACCACAGCAGGTGTTGGCAAGTGTGGTGGACACGAACAACAATCTCGATGCGAGCGCACAATGCAGCCGGGACGGAACGACATTGGTACTGAAGGTCGTCAATCTTAACAGCGCTTCAACTACAGCAACGATTAATCTTGCCGGCTTTTCTCCTACGAACCCAATCGCTGTGGTGCAGGTGCTTTCCGCTGCATTGGATGCGGCCAATACGGCGCAGAATCCAACGGCCGTCGAGCCGATTAAGACCAATTGGCAATATCAGAGGACCAACAATAGCGTGAACTACACGTTCGCTGCGGACTCGGTGACGACGATTGTTTTTCAAGGCCAATCGCTGCCTGCGGCGATGGCTCTGCTTCAGCATCGCTATAGTTTTGATGGCGCCGCCGGGTCGACTATTATTACCGATTCGATTGGCGGACGGAATGGGACCTTCATCGGCACGAGCGGCGGTTTGGATGGGGCAGGGGATTTGGTTTTTAACGGTGTGGATGGTTACGTTGATCTGGGTGCTAATCTGATCACGGGTTATTCCAATATGACGGTGGAGGCATGGATGAATGTGAGCGCGAGTGATGCCACTTACGCTCGTCTCTTTGATTTCGGCGACACCGATTCCTCGAGCGGGTCAGGTGCTTACGGCATGGATTTTTGCCCACATGCCAACAGCACGTCATGGTTCGAAGTTTTCGATACCGACCCTGGAATAAACTCCGCCGTGCAATTGCTTGGCCCGTCGCTTTCAGGAGCCGGTCCGCTGCACATCGTGGTGAATTATGATCCTCAATTGTCCTCCGCGGCGGTTTATACCAATGGAATTCTTGAGGGAAACGCACCCATCAGCTATCCCTTCTCATCGTTGGTGGATGCCCATAATTATCTCGGCAAATCGGGTTATCGTGGAGATCCGTATCTGTCTGGCACGCTTTTGGAGTTTCGCATTTATAGCGGAATTTTGAGCGCGGCTCAGATCGCGGCGGATTATCTGGTCGGACCGGATACAATTACGAATATCGGTTCGATGTTGGGAACGACGGCTTTGAAAATCGCAAGGTCAGATGGAAATGCCATTCTGACGTGGCCCGCGGGAGAGGATGGTTACAATGTGCAAACGACACCCTCACTGGCGCCTGATGCCTCATGGATTGCGTTGCCGCAATCATTGAGCCCACTTCTTACGGATAATGTTTATCAAATCGTCCTTCCGGCCACCAATCCCGCAGCTTTCTATCGTCTCGTCAAATAATCTTTCATTGTCACTTCGGTCGCCGCAATTCTGAATCGAACGGTTACCGCCATGCACCCAGTGAGAAAGGGATCTTCGCCCCAGGATTTATGATTGCGCCCCCAGTAGGGATTGCGTCCGATGTTGATCACCGGATCGCGATAAATGAGTCCCTTATGCTGCCCGGCCGCGTGTGAACCCCTTGGTCGTGACGCCGACCCATCCCTTTACACCTTCTGCGGCGGTGATCCGATAAATTCATTCGACTCGAACGGGAGGTTGGCTAGCTCGGCATTCAATTACGGCTATGGGGTTCTACAGGGTTTTGATCAAGGCTACTTCGGTATTGATCCAGGGCGGCCCCCTTCGACCCAGATTTTAACGGACAGGCTTCGGGACGTTCAATTGCCGGTTCGGTGGCCACTCTCACCACTGTGGGTGGTGCTGGGACTACAATAGGAGGGCTCGGGATTATGGCGGCAAGCACCTTGGGGGAACTTCTCACGGCGGGAGTTGGCTCGCCTGTTTTTATCCCTGCGGACGTTGCTGGGGCAGGCTTGACAGTAGGGGGGCTAGCTATAACGGGAGTAGGGGTGTATGGGCTTTACAACTACATGAATCTGCCGCCACTGCAATCGCCATCCAATGATTCAGGAGGTGGGGGATCGTCAAGTTCTGGTGACAATTCTGGCGCGCCTCAAGGGCAAACGTCCACTCCGTGGAGCCTCAGGCACTTCAACTCCCGCGCCAAGCGAAAATCCGTCGCAAATTACCCTGCCCACCAGCGAATCGCAGTTGGGACATATCTTCCGGGATGAGACTGGACATTTGCCAGACACGCCGAATAACCGGTCACTACTTCAATCCGTGGCGAACGACTCCGGGAACAAACTGGGGTCTGACCAATTTGGCAATGAGTGGTATGCTCAAACGCAGCCCAACGGCTCCCAAGTGTGGGTGAAGGTGAGAAACGGCCAGATCGAGAATGGCGGCCTAAATCAGACACCGAAAACCTATAGCCCCTCGACCGGACTCTCGGCACCTGTTAAACCTTCCCCCGGCAAGTAAAGGGCCAATCTTAATTAGCATTTATATGAAAACAATGACAGATAAACAAGGGTACGCTGCTATGTTCCATTTCCTTGAAAACATGTATAAACGTAACCCGAAATATATAATTGGCAGCCTCCTGGGTGATATATGCTTATTAACAGATGGAACACCCGCCGACCCCGCCGTCATCAGCGACTGGGGGAAGGCCGTCGAATATGCTTTGGGCGGAGGTGAGCCGGGTTTGTTGAAGATCGAATAGTACCAAAATGACAACGGGGGTAACCGGCGGTCCCCGTGTGCTGACCAGCGTGGGCAAATCCAGCACGACTGCCCTCTGGACTGGCGGGACTGATTCCTTCTCGCGCATTGGCACGGAGACGAATACGGTGGCGGAACGAGAAGGCTACGGACAGGTCAATGGCCTGGCGAGTCTGACCGCGTTTTTGGACGGGAATCCGATGCCGATAACGACGATTGGAACCAACGCTTCGCAATGGCGCGCCGAGTTGGAATTGTTCCCCCGGCGCTCACCAATTGGTGGTGAACGCGCTGCATCCGAGCGGAATATACATGGCGTCGGCCACTAACACATTCACCAACAATGCCGCCGATCATGCGCAGGAATGGTATTCGGCGGACGGCGAATTGACCAACCGGGTCTGGATCAACTCGGCCGGCCAGACCAACCGCGCGCAATCATTCTCCTGGGATGCCCGGGGACGCTTGCACGGGATGACGGATTTGGACAACACCGCCAGCGGATACACCTGGACGGCGGTATACGACGGTCTGGGGAGAAGGCTGCAAACGGCCACGGTCATGGTGACTAACGGCGCGAGCGTCACGGCGCTGCCGAAAATTATCAATCAATATTTCGACCCGTCGGCGGAGTTTCTGGAACTGGGAGAGACCGACAATGGCGTCGCGACCTGGAAGATCTACGGACCTGATCTGAATGGGGCTTATGGGGGCATGAATGGAGTGGGCGGATTGGAAGCCGTTGCCTCTGGCATAGGAGCACCCTCTCCCATTGTGAGCGATATTCGCGGCAATGGTTACGCAGTGTATAATGTGCCGCAGGCGAATCTTACATGGTATTCGAGCCGGCCGACGGGTTTTGGGGCGGTGCCTGGCTACCGGGTTCTGCCGCTGGGAGACGGGGCCGAGGTAGCTGCGGCGAGTGCGTGGCGGGGAAAATGGAGCGACATCAGCGGGCTATATTGGCTCGGGGCGAGGTATTACAATCCGGTGGCGGGGCGGTTCCTGGGTGCTGAGCCATTAGGTCATGATGCTGATCCATCCCTCTATACTTTTTGCGGGGGAGATCCGATAAATTCATTCGACTCGAACGGGAGGTTGGCTAGTTCAGCATTCAATTACGGCTATGGTGTCCTTCAGGGTTTAGACCAAGGCTACTTCGGTACAAGTGAAGATCGGCCAACCTCCACCGCAAATTTTGACGGGCAGGCTTCCGGGCGTTCCTTGGCTGGCGCGACGGCCGCTCTGATCACTTTGGGTGGCACGATCAATACGGGAACCGGTTTGGGCCTTATGGCTCTCAGCGGCGGAGCTGAAGTTGTGACGGCGGGGGCTTCAACACCTCTCAGCGTGCCTGGGCTGGCGGGTGGGGGGCTTTTGACTTTGGAGGGAACGATACAAATCGGGGTTGGAGGATATGGGCTTTACAACTACATGAATCTGCCGCCCTTGCAGTCACCATCCTCTGATTCTGGAGGCGGTGGTGGGGGCGGCGCGAGTGCTGGAAATGGAGGAGAACCGAGCGGCCAAGTGGCATCACAACCGGGAACACTTACTGGTAGTTTGGCCGGCAGAACTCCAGCGGAGATTAGCTATGCGCAGGAACAATTAGCAGCAGGAAATAATGTCGAAATCGTTCCTACAAGCAATGTCCCGACGCCAGACTTTAAGATCAACGGAGTCGAGACAGAGCTTAAAACCGTGAACAACCTCGGCCCCAATACGGTTAAAAATTTTATTGAAAGCGCAGCAGAACAAACGAGTCAACAAATCGTCATAGATGCACGTAATGTTAATGTTTCACCCGCCGACGCAGCCGAGCAAATACAGCGGGCGCAAGGTAACATTGGGGGCTTGCAAGGAAGAGTGACTGTGCTAACCTCGAAAGGACCTGTCAAATTTTGAACTTATGGGGCTTGACGCAGCAGTCTATAGGAACGTAAACGCTCTTGCAGAGCGTTTTGGCGCTGAAGCATTTGACGTTGACCCGCAAACGGGTGAATCAACACCAAAGCCGAGCACTAATATACGAGAACCCAGAGCAACTTTTGTCGCTTTGAAAAGGAGATTAGGCAACTTCGCCGCCGTCGGATCTTTGCGTGCGAAGATTTCGAATATTCTC
Organism: Verrucomicrobiia bacterium; assembly: GCA_035552155.1. Taxonomy (GTDB): domain Bacteria; phylum Verrucomicrobiota; class Verrucomicrobiia; order Limisphaerales; family DASXHY01; genus DASXHY01. Next base: position 75,895 of record DASZLX010000025.1, read on the forward strand.
ATGAGTGATCGTTCGATCGTATTGCAAAAGATTCTGTATGATGCGAGTCATGGTGGAGATATTATAAAGTCAGAGGATTTTAATGGAATTGCAAAAGAGATTGAGACGATCAGGTGCGCAACTAACGATCCCCTCGTTCTCACTTTTGTGGCAAATATTGAAGACTTAATTAATACCGCTCTAACGGAGAACAATCCGATTGTTTTTGTGTAAAATTTGAACGAGCCAACCATCACATCCGGGATCCCAAGGAAGACACGCTGGGACAGCTTCTCAGCTACGAACGATTAGAAAGCTCGCCACATCCGACTGAACATCCAAACGCCTTGCCCACCTCGGAGCTCCCAGAGCCCCCTCGGCTTTTTGTTGCGCGATGCGGGTTGCTTCGGCGCTGGCCTTGCCGAAGTCCACGAAGCGGCGGAGCTGGCGCTTTCCGCTCGCGTAATAGCTCACGAGAAACGTGGGGAAATTCTCACCGCGAACGTGGTCTTTGTTCTTGTAGATTTTCACGGCGACATCGCCGTTGCGAACCACGTGCCGCCACGTTTTTGGAAGGCGAACCGTTTTTGGTTTTAGTGAAGAGAAATCAGAGGAGAATCCGGGTTCATGTGTTACAGTGTGACAACACTGTAACAACAAGTCAATCATATCGACTGTGACTCGAATCAATAATTGGCCACCGCTACATTCAATTGTTGGCCATATGCAGGAGAACACCATTCCAAAAAGTTGAGATTCAGAATGATGTGCTGAAAATCTTAATGGCCGCGTCGACTGTGGCCGAATTGATTTCAAGCCGTCATTCGCGAAATGAGGTCGATTGATGGCCGAAAGTGCCGACTCACGGCCACAAATTGCCAGTTCTTCCCGACTCACGGCCAGTAATCGGCCAAAATTTTTCATTTGTATGACCGTCACACGTAGTGCTACCGATTTGTGGCCGCACCTGTCGCGGTCCAAATCTCAGAAAACACAATCAAGAAAGTGTCGGCCTCGGTTCGTCACTTACCTTATCGCGATCACCCTGAAATGAAGTGATGAAGGTTAGAATTGACCACGCCTCCTTCAGGACCCAATATCATGGCGCGACAAACCAACCATGAGTAATAATCCGAATGATTGCAGCATTTGCGGGGAAATCCGTAGCCGCAGCTTTTCCGAAGAGCTGCAGCGTGTATATGGCGTCGGCTGCCGAATTTGCGCCGAAACCGAAGACTTCATCGCGTTGCCAACAGTTTCTCCACTCGTAACTGGCCACATGCTTATATTTCCCAAACGCCATGTGCCCTCACTGACAGTTCTTCCGCCCGACCACATTCGGACTCTCACCGAACTGGCTACTCATATTGTGTCCCTCGTTTCTTCGGAAACATCGGCAGGATACGTTTTTGAGCACGGCGTTTTAGAGGATGGAAATGGTAGCTGCGGCATCACACATGCGCATTTGCATATCATCCCTCTCCAGTTTGAAATTGCTACCGAAGTAACACGCCAGGCTTCATTGAGTTTTCCGCCACAGCGTGTCGACTCGCTTGAATCCGTGCTGTCCCGCCACCCGCAACCCGAATCGCCATATCTTTTATTCGGCGAAAGCCTTTCGGCTATTCGATTTACTGCCGCTCCGTCTATTCCGTCGCAGCTTATGAGACGCTTGATCGCGACCCAGATTGGGAAACTTGATTGGAATTGGCGAAATTATACTGGGGTCGAAGAATTTCAAAGAACAATTAACAAGATTGGCCGCATGATTGTTTGTCCCGCATAAAAACACGAAAGGGATTGGCAAGCGATGGCTAAACCAACGATTAGCGCACGATTTCGGGCTCAAGACGAAGAACTTCTATTCAAGCTCTGCGAGGAAAAATCCCGCCGCGCAATTGCTAGCAGGGGGGAAGGCTACGACAACATTTCGGTCTCAATGCTTCCCCGATTTGGATATTCTGGCGCAAGGCTGTTCGTTGTAACTTTTACTAAGCGAGACTCTCCGTCCGTCTTCAAGATTGCACCGTACCGGAAAGCCTGCGGGGAGATGAAAGCCATCAATAGCATGGATGGAGTTGGAGTTGAGGATTGCACGCGCGTCCGCGATGGTGGCGTTGGTCTTCTTCATTCGGATGACAAGAAATGGGGCGGAATACTTTATCCTCACATGGGAGTCTTGTATCCGAAGGATGCTGATGAGTCGGTCACGCTGAAACAGCGCCTTTTTTCTGCAGAGAAGCCATTGAGGCCTCTATCGCTCGAAAGGCTGAAATCCGTTTTGACGCAAGTATTCCAACAATTGTGGCTTGCACATTGTAACCCCGATTGGAAATCCGTTTTGGTCAAGGAAACTTACGACTCGTATTTTCGGGATCACCGCTCGGAGAGTAGAATTCGTGAAATACTCGGATCGGCCGCGGGAAAACCGAGGATTGATTTTTTGCATGCCAAACAACTCTACAACCCCCTAAAACTAGTTGAGGATTTGCCAAGGCGCGCACAATTACCAATGGCTAGAGTGCATGGCGACCTTCATCCTGATAATGTCGTTTTGCACAAGATCGACGGCGCTCCTCATCTCATTGATTTCGCATGGGCCGAGCGGGAGCGTGATGTTCTGGTGGATTTCGTCTTAATGGAGAATTCCATTCGCTTTCGAGATTTTCCACGAACGGCCAACCTTGAGGAGCAACTGAAGTTGGATAGGGCATTAGTCCAAAACCAAAGTTTCGAGGCGTTTCCTCCTTGTAACTCCTGGGGCGAAGATAACCAATGGGCCTACGATCGACTATCGACAGCCATTCCAGTAATTCGCAATTCAGCGAAGATGGTCTTGGGCGATGGGTTTTCGGTAGAACGCTACTTATTTTGCCAATTTATTGTTCTCTACGGACTTTTGCGTTATGACGCATATGATCCTTATATTTCATTGCAGGCGCTGGCCTTAATGGCAGAGCGACTCCGTGATGCTGGTTGGGGTTTTTTGGAGCAAACCGCCAGCCGTCTATCATGAAGACTTCATTTTTCATAGTCTGTGAAGGAAGACTTGATTCTGGGGTAAGCTTGGACAGTCGTTTCCTTTTAGAACGTGGTTTCTTTAAGACATTGTCCCTGCTGGAGGCGGCACGCGCCGAATTGAATACTCCTCCAACCATGCTTCTCCTCGATGGCGCGTACCCGCCCATAGGTGACATAATTTCACGCTGGGGTTTGCCAATAATGATTCGAATGGATTATGGCTCGTTTCCGAAAGTAAAGCCACTGGGTGGCATTCCGATCTACTCATTGCCTGCAGTTAAGTCTATTTCAGATTCGTTGTTCCGCGGAGGCCTCTATCCGCTGCTTCACCCTCACATAGACAGATTCACCGATATTTTCAGCGTCGGAATGATCATAACAAGGGAGAACTCTGAGGTTCAAATGGAAATTGTCGGTCGCGGTTTTGACGCAAGCGACCTTCGCCTCGGAACAGCAATCCCCCATGAATCTTTCGTTTATGACATTCATGACGATTCCATTTCCAACAGATGTCAAATCTCGCCGCAGGAATACAAGCGGGAAAAAACGGAACGCGCTAAACGGATTGCACAATTTGAATGTTACATAGATTACGCAAACCGAGAAGGGCGATTGCTTTCTTCAGTCGGACATTTCTCCCCTTCGCCGGATAGGATTACGAACGTAGTCAGCTTGATCCCCGATAGCTTTACAGCAATAGGACGATCGGAAATCAAAGCACTTGCCAAGTTTGCGTTAAAATTGCAATTGGAAGTTTTGCCTAAATTGCCAACTTCGGAGTCGTTTGTCGCCTCTTTATCGCTCGTGCCAAGACTCGGCTGGATTCTTTGGGATGTCTACGGCCACTGGTATCGACGCTAAAAGATCAAGAGTTGTGCCACTTCCCCAAGGTCTAGAGCAACTTAACATTTCAACAGGAAGTAGTCGCAAGCCGATTAGCACACCTGCGGGAGTTGGATTATGACGAAGCCTGATAGAAGTAGTTCCAGCCGCGGAACGTCAGTGGCTTGCACTGCCCGTCCTCAAGCCAGACACCGTTTCCAACTTCGACGTGACCGATAATTTCGAGGGGATGCTTGTATTGAGTAGAGGCATGTTCACTCGACCATTGTCCTCGAAGTGTGCCAACGAGAGAAAAGTCAGCCCCACCATTGAAAATGAACTCCACAGGCGGCAAGCCAATGATTTGGCCAACTCTCTCCACGACTGAAGGAATCTTCAATGCCGAACCTTCCACAACCAAGGCGCACTTACTTGCCTCGCTTAACTCAGCGAGAGACTGCCCGATTCCATCCGTGTTGTCCATACACCCCCCACATTGGCCACCTTCACCAAGCAATTGGCCGAGGGAGAGCATTGGCTCTAAGTCCGTGAATTGCCGCCGTAGGAGCTTCAAGGAATCACTTGGTAACCGCGATTCCAGTTTCCCCAAGAAAACGTGAAATGCTGCTGGAGTCATTCCGAGGGGTCTGCTGACAAAGATGCTGTCGCCAGGCTTCGCTCCTCGTCGAGTGAGCACGCAGCCACGCTTGGCTTTGCCGATCGATGTTGCGCTAATGCTTAGCTCGCATGCACTCGTTATGTCTCCCCCAAGCACGGTTGCTCCATGTCGTTCTGCCCCCGAACCGAAACCGCGACACAACGAAAGAATGTCGTCGTACGCGACATCACTTGGCAGGCCTAAATTTAGAAGTAGTCCGATAGCGCGACCACCACAAGCCGCAATATCGCTCAAATTAAGGCGTGCCAAGTAATCCCCGAGTCCGCAATAGTCTAAAATGCCAAGTTTGAACGCCGTGAGATCGCTTGGTACCCGGTCGGTCGATAACAATGCGACTTCGTCTCCGAACGCGACCATTGCACAGTCGTCGCCCACCCCTGCCGGGTCGTCTTTTTCGTTGTAATATGGTTTAATAAAGTCACGAATGAACTCTTTTTCGCCGACCGAAGAGATAGTTTTTTTCATTCAGAGCCCTCTTAAGAAGTGAGCCATGCGATTACAGCCTCAACAAGTTCGTCGAGTTTGCTGTCTGAATAAAGGTAAATGCCATCATTAATAATCGGCGGATTCGTTAATCCCTTATGAAATTCGTCCCAGTTTTTAACCTTGGCCTTCATACGGTCGCAGGAGATGAGGCTTATAATGACTTTTTTATTTTGGTTTTCCTTCTCTCTTCCTTCCAGAATTTCCGCATAAATATTTCCTTTCCTACTATCCCAAGATTGAAGATAGCTGTCCGAGAAAACATACAAGACCGCATCGGCTTCTTTAATTAGTCTGCGGCTGTTCTCCTGCGACGTGCCTCCGATCCAGAGAAGAGAATCCAATAACACATTGTATCGTTGCTCTTTCTTATATAGGCATCTCACTATCCGCTGAACTTCTACCCGGTCCTTAAAGGAGCAAGATATAGCTATCTTCGGCTCTTTGAATGATTTCGGCTCCGACCAAGTGTTGCTTGGGACCCGGAGGTCACGCCTGGTGTCCTCGTTACTAAGCGCAGCGTAGAGGGCATCCTGGTCTTTTTGCATCCGAGACTCGATTTCCTCGAATTCACCGACGCCACGCCGATTACGATCCGGCAGGAAAACAAGAAATGATCGAGCAACCAGTCGAACCTCCTGACCGGAGTTAAATACAGGAGAAAATGCACCGGCGCACAGCTCAAGTGCGACTGGAGGGGCACAGTGTTCCATGAGGGCCTGTTTGACTCTCACCGAACCTGCTTTATAGAGCTTTCTGTCATTTTCGTCGTCGTGATCGTAGAGCAGGTCAAAAAAAGCCTTTTCAGGAACCGTAATGTCGATTGAGGCTTTGGAGGAACCTTTGTCACCGACTCCGGGCACGTCTGAGTCTTTATCATTTGCTTGATTCCGTGTAACAACGCGGCACTCATATCCCGAAATGGTGCTTCTGAAAACTGTTAACGCCTCGCGGGCATACGCCGGTATAGTTGTGCTCGGCGACGTGATTCCCCTTAATGCTAAAAGTACGGAGTGGTCGTCCAACCTACGAAATTGCTCCCATTCCAATTCCTGTGCGATTCCATTCTCAGCAAGAAGTTTGCGACCGTTTTCTTCTTTGAGAAACCCTTGCAGGATATTGCGCAACAACGCCTGTCTGAAGCGCACGGGCGGTGCTGTATAAACGAATGTCCAAAGGCGCGCACGAGTTGCAAGGAAATCAATCACCGGGCGAGGATCATTGACAATTACTCCCTTCTCATCAAAACTCTCAATCGTGCGAAGAACAGAGTCAGGGTTCGATAGACTTCCTATCGTCAGATGAGCGTCTCGATGAACATAGTCAAGCCTGTCTGCATCTATTACGCCATCGAGCATTTGCCTTAATGTTTGAAGCCACTTGTTATCTACGGGTGTGAGATTGCCAACGATGAGCATTACTACAAACTTCAGCGAAAAAGTTTTGAGTTGAGCCATCTGGAAAATATCTAAAATTCCCCTCACAGTGAAAACGGATTTTCTCGACGACCAATATTCCGGCGTAAGCGCTTTGAGTCGAGTATCGCCGTTTAAATCGTTGAAGATGCTGATGTGCGGTCGCAAGTAAAGACTGGTGATTTTCTGAAAAGGCAATTCTCCAATATCTTGCAGCAGTGCAGCGAGCAGCAGGTGGGATATTATGCTTTCAGCCGGCGAATTCCCTGCCTTTAGGACTTGATCGTCCACTTTCTTAAGTTCTTCAATAGCATCTTTCGGGAATAACTCTCCTCGCTTTCCCCAAAGATGAGTCGTCAAACGGTGCATCATCAAGAGAGTGCCGACTGCGTGGGAAAACCTCGTTTGGGTGGCCGAGAAGAAATTGATCGATGTATATCCAAGCTGGCTGATTCGGGTCAACCGGGTTAGCGGTTGAGCGTTAAGAATTGCCCGAAGAGGATCATGCAATGGGTTTGGCAGATCGCTGAAGTTGACCTTTCCATGAATAGAATCGTAGAAATAGTCGAAGTCCTCGGTCGGTTGTTGCGGGCTGGGTTCACTCATAATCGTGTTGGTAGGCCAACGATGGAACAGGGCTGCGGTGATAGCGGTATTTCCCGGAATATAGTACCCGAGGTCCGCGTGTGCGCCAGAACGTCACTTGACCAATCGACATTCCGGGATATACGCGGACCGGGTGAACCGCATGAAGTTGGAGTGTCCATTGGTTTATAGATCCTAAGTCAATCAGATCCGCCGTAATATCGATGAAGATGCCCAATCTTCCAACGGACGACCGTCCGCGAATAATCGGGACATAATGTTCACTCCCCATCGTTTCCTCGGTATTCATCAGATAAATACGGTTTGGTTTGAGAATCAAGCCCCCTTTGGGAATCGTAAAGGTACGCGTTTTATTTCTCTTCGCCGCATCAAGGATCTTCTGTGTGTAAATGCAACAGCGGTTTCCAAGCCGGAAGTCGTACGAGTTTGGTGCAAGTTGGCGCTTACGGAAAGGACGAATGATGATCTTCCCATTCGCTACACCAGTTTCAATTTCTGGGCCAGTGAGAATCATTGTCTCATGCGAGTGATTGCGTGGTCCCTATTTCCGACCGGTTGCGAATCGCGATGGTATCGACCAATGTAGCGATGGGAACTATTTTCGTTGGTTAACCAAAAAGAAACCTGGCCTATTTTCATGTGTGGGTAGACCCGCACCCGCTGTACGACGGTCAACTCCAGTGTCCAGTGGGAACAACTGCCGAGATGACCGAGGTCTGCGGTCACGTTCAAAAAGATCCCGAGTCTGCCAATCGAAGATCGTCCAAGAAGCAGTGTGACATATCTGTCGCTCCCAATTCGCTCAAGCGTTGCACCCAGATAGACTCTACCAGGTTTTAAAACGTGGCCCCTTGAGGATAAGGACACTTTGCGAAGTGCTTTTCCGCCAGAACCCAATACGAGCAGTGAGTTGCCAAGGTGGTAATTATAGCTGTTTGGATTGAGATCCGATTCATCGAAAGGCTCAAGCAAAATGTCACCTCTCTTGACGGCAGACTGAATCGCTGGCCCTGTAAGAATCATGTTTACCGCGAAAGCTTACACAAAAGCTTTTGATTTTGAACTCCTTTAATTCACTTTTTAGCCTTGTCCAAACCCATGCCCCATCACTGGATTTTGAGCTTTTTGCACGCTTCCCGGATTAAAATTGCTTTGCTTGTCATTCCATTTTTCGCGTGCAAGTCTTCCGCCTCCGCTTTCTGCATTTGAAACGTGGGAGCGCTTTGGCACAATGCGCTATATGGTTGGCCAAGCCGAGGCATTTCGCTCTTCCGCGAGCTTCTGTAACCAATTCGTTATATGATTTGCAACTGCACCAGATCCTGTAAACGACTGGTAAAGTTTCATGAGAATGTCAGTCTGAAGCGTCTGGAGCGTTCTGTTCTTCAGGATTAAACACCACCATCCGAGCGGGTGAAGCATACCAAGTCATAAGCTACGTTTGGATTAAAATCTTGGCCATGCTCTGCTCTATCGAATACCGCGATCACTCGCGAGCCACACAGAAGGCAAGCAATGTATTGTTCAAATCGGTGATGAATTCCAAGTTTGGCGCTGCAGAATCTAAGGCTTGACTAAGGTGACAAGAGAACCAACAATCGCCGCATAATCTTAATGGAAGGGGCGCATGAGAATCTTTGTCGGCTTTGGCTTTAACGGACGAGACCGGTGGATTAGCGACATGGTGTTTCCACTTGTTGAGGCGTTTGGCGACAGCGTTATCACTGGCGAAGCAATGTTTGGAGAGGTGATATCGGAGGAAGTCAAAACTCGGATTCGGCGTTCGAACGCTTACGTTGGATTTCTGACGCGTCGCCCGGACGGCGCCCCCGGTGAAACGCATATGTGGGTCATTCAGGAACTTGCATTCGCGGTGGCTTCTGGATTGCGCGTCGTCGAGATCCGCGAAACCGGAGTCCATAATCAAGCCGGCATGCTTGGGGATCGGTCGCGTATCACTTACGATGAAGCCCGACGGGATGAATGTCTCGTTTCTCTGGTCAAAACGCTTGGCAACTGGCACAAGGAAATTGACGTTCAACTTCAATTATTGCCAGAGGAATACGCTCAGGAATTATTTCCGTTGCATCGCAAGCAGGATTTGCGGTGCACCTATCGGCTACGCGTGGATGGAGAGGCGGGACCGGAGATCCAAACCCGGATCGAACCGATTGGGCAGGGATTATTTGTGGGAGCGAAAAACGTTCCCCGGCAGGCATTGGTCCAAGTGCGGATAGAGTACCAGGGTAAGAATTGGACTTCCGCTTTTGAAAGCGTCGATTCAATCGCGATTCGTTTGCAAAAAGAAATTTGAATCAGAAGGGTGGGTATGAAAATAGCGCAGGATTTCGAATATCAAGGTGATGACTGGTGGAAATGGTGGATCTGGATCGACGCCACTGACGCCGAACTGAACCAGATTGACCAGGTGGTTTACAATCTGCACTCGACCTTTCCCGAGCCGGTGCGCACCGTGAAAGATCGCAGCAGCAAGTTCAGGTTGAAGACTGCAGGGTGGGGGGTGTTTCGCATTTACGCAGACGTATTTCTAGAGGAGGGGCCGCCCAAGAGACTGATACATGATCTGGTGCTGCGCTATCCAAATGGCACACCGACCAAGGCATGAACTTATAGCGGATCCGTCCAACATGGGAATATGCACATGACTGATTAATCGCCAACCATGCGAGACGGTCTAAAGGTCATCATACAATTTCAATTGCCGGACGGCACTTATTGTTGCCGCGGCTTTGAAGGGGCGGGCTTCGCGACTCCGGCGCTGGTGGTTGTTCTCGCTGTGGGGCAGGGGACACAAGCAGCGCAAACCGCGGAACGAGAACTCGTCGCTGCCGTAATTTCCCTTTCTGGCCAGCCTGAACACCTGGGGATGCCGTGTCGCGGATCCATAGCAACGCCTCTGAGATGTCACGCTCACGAGGTGAGATCCTGTCACAAACTTCTGGTGGTTATCGGCGATCAGCACACGCCGATAGCGTACAGCGGGATAATTGCTGAATGGGACACAAAACGGCGGTCGGACGATAGCTATCAGATTCTTCCGGTGTTTCCTTTGGGTAGTCAAGTTGATCAGTTGCTGCCGCTGGAGCTACGCGGATTGAACGCCTGTTTTTACCAGGACGTCAAACAGCACATTATTCCGTGTGTTCTTGCACGATCAGGTATTACTTCCGAGGACTATCGAGTATTTATCAGTTACAAGCGCGATGAGACGTCTGCTTTAGCCGATCAACTTTTCGGGGTGTTATCCGCGGCTGGATTCGATGTCTTTTTGGATCGGTATTGTCTTCCCGCGGGCGTGTCCTTCCAGGAATATCTCGCGCAGGAACTGGCGGATAAATCGATGCTCTTGGTATTGGAATCCGATGGGGTCGTCACTTCCGATTGGGTAAAATGGGAAATCGATTTGGCGAAAAAATCCAAAATGGGATTGATCGCCCTGCATCCTGCAGGTGCGGCGATGCATCCGGACATTGATCCACCTCGGCGTCGCGAGCTGAATGCCGCTGCCCCCCAGGATCCGAGACGGATAGCGGATGCTTTAGCGCAACAGGTTGTTCTGTGGGTCCGGGAGGTTCATAACGCCGCGCTGCACAAACGCAGAAATGAACTCCGGCAGAACCTGATCGGTGAAGCAGGAATTTGGGGTTTGTCCGTGGATTCATCGGCGCCTCAAGGTTATGTCAAATTACAAAGCGCCAGCGTGCCGCGCCGGGAGTATCGCATTTGGCTCACTTCGCGGCTGTTGCAATTCGATGATTTTCATTACACGGATACCGAGTGTGTAGCGAATTCTTCCGGCACTGGCCTGGTGATGTCGTCGATGCCGCACGTCGTCAAGCTTCGGCGAGAGAAAATCGAATGGCTGGCTCGGTGTTCGGGAATTCGTTTCTCCGATGAGGGTCAACTCATCCATACTGTAGCGAAAATCGCCGGGGGAACTCTATGAAAAGTATCCTCCTCCTGGTGGATCTGCCAACGACTGACAGCGAATCGACGCTCCCAAATGCCTGGGAAGAGATCGAGGATGCGGTCATGGCTTTGGGCGCTGCCGCAGTTTCCAGCGGGGCGCAACTGGTGTGTTCCGGCCATCGGACCCTCGCGCCATTGCTGGCGCTGACAGCGCAGGCGTATTCGTCGTCGGAACCTGCCGAGAGCAAAAAGTCGGAGAAGCCCGAACCCAGTGTTCTTTTTTACTCCTTGGCGGAAAACGAATCCGGGTTGCAGCTTAAATCATTGTCTGCACTCTCGGGCGTGGATTTGCTCTCCGGAAAATTTGAATCGGTTCTGGAACGCACTGACCCAGAAGGAGTGGTTAGCATCGGAGGCACCCACCGGACGAGGTACGAATTGGAGATTTACTTGAGCTGGCGCAAGCGACGGGAAAAGCCGCTGAACGTCTTTATTCTGGGTATGACCGGAGGAACCGCGCAGTCGCTGGAACGGGAACAGTTTCCGGGACGCCATTTTGGCAATGAGTTTGTGGCACGGTTCCGTCACTTGCTCAGCGAACACCAAAGAAAGAACCAACCGGTTTCCGGTCGGGAGGAGAAAGTCAAAGACGAGAGCGAAAAGTTCTACGTGCCGTATGCGGTTATTACCCAAATGATCGTTTACGAAATTCTGAATGGTAAACCGTGGCAACGAAGTGGATAGCTTCGTTGAACAACATTCCCCATGAGCGAAACCAATCCACCGTCTCCCAGTTTCGAAGAATTTAACGCGATGATCAAAGATCATAAGAAGCGTCTGGAATTTGGGAAGGCGCGCGAACTCTTTGACAAAAATCCGCCAAAAATTTTGACACTAATCCAGAGGATTAAACTTGAGCAGCAACGCGCACTCTGCATTTACAAGGATGAGGAATTACTTCCGGCGGTACGATTTGCCGAAGCGTTGAAAATACTAGAGACGCTTGGCTTGCGCGATCCGGCGAAATCCGGTGTTCCGCCGAAAACCTTGCCAGAAACGCTCGCGCTGGGCGGTGCTGTTTACAAACGCATGTTCGAGTTCAACGGCCAATTGGAGAATCTCCATGCGGCACTGATGTTCTACCGTGCAGCATGGAAATACGATCCTGATCTGGATCAGGGTTACGGGGGCGTAAACGCCGCATACATTCTGGATCAACTGGCGTTCCGAGCTGCAGCCGTTGCGGCCCGCTCTGGCACGACTTCGAACGAAGCTGCTGAATTTACAACACAAGCAAAGGCATTACGAGAAGACTTGGCGACAAAACTTTCCTCGGATACAGAAGCGGAGCGCAAGAAAGTTGAAGACTACTGGTACTGTGTGACTCTCGCTGAAACTGAGTTCGGTCTCCAAAAGTTTAAGGAAGCAGGCAATTGGCTTGCCGCTGCCAAACAGTTGAATCCGGACGAGTGGCAGCTTCAGACCACGTTTCGCCAGCTCGCGTCGATCGCGCGTCTGCAGGGCTTTGCTCCGCCTGATGAAAACCTTCCGCGCGAAGAGTGGAGCGCCCCCTGGCAGGCGCTCGGTAAGTTCTTCGAGGGCGCCGCCTGCGCGTTTGGCTGCTGGCGTGGCAAGGTCGGACTTGCGCTTTCCGGCGGAGGCTTTCGCGCCTCGCTCTTTCATCTCGGCGTGCTCGCGCGCCTCGCGGAAATGGACGTGCTCCGAAGTGTCGAAGTGTTGTCCACTGTGTCAGGTGGCAGCATAGTGGGGGCGCACTATTATTTGGCCGTGCGCGATCATTTGCAAAAAAATTGTGACCGGGAAATCAAGCGGGAAGATTATGTACAGATTGTGAAGGAAGTGCGGGTGCAATTTTTGAAGGGGGTTCAATCAAATTTGCGGAGTCGCACGCTGACGAACCTGATCTGTAATTTTAAAACACTTGCGCCGTGTTTGTTCGGCGTTGATTCCTACACGCGAAGCCATCGCATAGGTGAACTCTATGAGCGGTATCTTTATTCTGAAGTTAAAGACGAGTTTCCGCAAAAAACGGAGCGCACGATGCCGAGTTTGCTCGTTGAGCCGAAGGGAGAAAATCCAGGCAGCAACTTCAAGCCGAAGTTTTCCAATTGGCGTCGGCGTGCGCGCGTGCCGGTGTTGTTGCTAAATACGACGTCGCTCAACTCCGGACACACCTGGCACTTTACCGCCTCGTGGATGGGCGAGCCGCCTGGATTGCTGGGACAGGAGATGGACGCCAATCGGCGGTATCGTCGATTATATTACGGTGAAGCGCCCAAGGATGAATTAAAGAATTATCGCCTTGGACATGCGGTAGCTGCCTCCGCGTGTGTGCCGGGTTTGTTCGAGCCACTGACCATCAACGGGCTTTATAAGGAACAAGTCAAGGGACAGACCAAGGAACATACGATCCGCCTGGTTGACGGAGGAGTTCATGACAATCAAGGGTTGGAGAGTTTGTTGGATGAGTCCTGCGATTTTATTCTTTGCAGTGATGCTTCGGGCCAGATGGAGGATTCACCTGTGCCTGCGGATGGTGCTTTGGGAGTTTCCGCGCGATCTATGTCGATTCTGCAAAGTCGAGTGCGTGAAGAAGGATATCAAAACATGCGGGCGCGCCTCGACAATGGCGCGCTCAAAGGCCTTTTCTTTGTGCATTTGAAAAAAGGCCTGACGTTGGAAACACTCGATTGGATCGGCTGTGAGAACAAGCAAAAGCAATTGTCGGTTAAACCCGAGACCGATTATGGAGTTGATCGCGATATTCAGCGTAAACTGGCGGCGTTGCGGACTGACCTGGATACATTTACGGAAGTGGAGGCCTATTCGCTGATGTTAAGTGGTTACCTGATGACAAAGCACGAATTTAAGCAGCTTAATGAACAGCATAAATTAGAACATCCGGCATTAGCAAAACTGGGCGAACAATGGGGACAATTTGATTGTGACGCCAAACCCGAGCTCGAAATGGAAAGGCCATTCGACCGGTTGTTAGATATCGTCAAGAAATCGCCGGATTCCCTCGACGCACAACGTAAGGAATTAGGCAGGCAATTGACGATTGGAGCGTCACTGGTTTTCAAAGTCTGGCGACTGTGTGGTCCGTTGCGTGTTAGTTCGTGGATTCTCGGCCTCGTGCTGGCGGGGTTTTTGTTGTGGGGTAGCATTGCAAATTGGGACAGCTACATTCCCCTGGGGTTCTGTAAGATCGGCGGCCTCGTTATCGGCGCAGTGTTGTTTGTAATCGGTCTCATTTGGCCCGCTCTCAAGTGGCTCGATCCGAAGCGAGCTACACGTGGATGGCTAGTGAAAATTTCGGTTGTGATCTTTGGCTGGATTGCCGCCAACATCCATGTCCGTTTGTTTGATCCACTGTTCCGTCGATTTGGAAAGATCGATCGATTATTGAATCGTTAATCACGAGATCTTTGCACCGGACTCCCTGCGATTTTACACGGCTTGAACCTCCGAGGTTACTATGTCCGCCCTTTGCGGCCTCTGTTTTATCTGCTCGTCCGAGAACGCTTCAGTGACTGCATCGCCATTTTAAGTTCGTCCAAATTGGTTGTGCGGAGTGCCGGCGGAAGAGCGGCCCACCTTCCCTCGATAGCTTTTCCAAGGCCTTTTACCCCTTCCGAGCTGAAACCGATTACCATTTTATCCAATGCGTCAGCGTAACCGAGTTCATAATAAACCCCATGACCCGCACCATCGGGTACAAAGAGGAAGCACGTGCTCGAGCGAATTGCCGCCCGGTTCTGATTAAAGATTTCGAGTGGGGTAATTACGCGGTCTTGCGGAGTTTCGACTTGGGGAGCGAAGATGGTCAGTCCTTCTGAAAAAATTTGATCAATCAACTTCTGGTTTCGCTCCGCACAATTAGGCTGGCGCAACCCCGCGCCAAGAAATACATCCCACTTAATTTTGCTCATGGATTGTGTATGGTTCTCAGCGACAAAATTGTGCCTAAGTGTTCTGAAAGTGAGACCAATGCACTCATGGCCGATTCACTTCGGAGGATATTTCTTCCACTTTCCGTTTTCGTGTCGAAATCAACGACACCCCAGATACAACCCTCCACTCGTATGGGAGCTGCCAGCACGTCGCTTATCTTTATGTCCACATTCTTCTCCTCAGCAGTTTTTGCCTGCAGCTGCGGATTAACTGCCTGCAGGCAAGGCCTTTTAGTCTGCACCGCACGCCAAATTGCGTAACTCGTGAACGGTTCGCGTTTTGGAAAATCCGCTACCGACTCGAGTTCGTCTGGGGGTTCTTTCGACCAGTGATGCGTACAGATCAACTGTTGGGCTTGGGGATCGAGTTTAAAGACGAATGCCCTTATTGCCGCTACTTCCAGGTCCCAGGGAACAGCCATTGCGCGACACGCCGTTTCCAGACATCCCTTAATCAGAAATTCCAGCTCGGTATCATTCACAATTCCTCCGGTAGCCTTAGCAGGAGGTAAAAATTTCGCAAAAGCGCGCACGCGTCGGCGAATTTCCTGTTCTCGCGGATTCGCCCCGGGAACGTAGCGTTTTAGCAATTCGTTAACTAGCTTTGTTAGCTGTTGCTCGTTGTCAGCGAAGTTTTCGAATTGTTGGAAAGGACCTTTGCGGACTTCCTCCAAACTTAAACCGAATGCAACAATTGTTGCCCGCTTTCCCAGAGCTTTTGCCATCCCGACCTCAAATGGAATCCAGTGCCGGCCCATGCCCTCTTTAGTCAATAAAACTACAAGTTCGTCCGAAGTCTTAATAAGCTTTATGATTTTCTGATACCAAAGTTCGCCACCTTCGATCTGTTCAGAATGGAGGAACTCAATGGACCCTACGCTGGCATCGTTCACCATGTCTTTAAACGCGCTAAGGAGATGGCCGTCGCCACTATAGTGGCTTATGAATAGTTTTCCTGGCATTTTTTTAAGGTTAGGGGCTAACAGCATTATTTTCTGATATAATTCAAAAGTGCATTTTCAATCTTTGCCATCCACTCCTCGGCGGTTTTTCGTTTTTCACGAGCTTCCCGGATCAATCGAAGGTTTCGCGCAGTCGTTTCCGGTTCCCACGTTTCCCGAACAATTGCAAGGGCGTCGGCAAGCGCCGACTCAGCGGCGGGTTGGTCTTTTGCCAGAACCGCCAATTCCAACCGTGTGGCGTAATCCCAGTAATCTGGTTTTCTAGAAGCGATGCGGCGCTCAACGGCGTAGCGGATCACGGGAAGGAGTTCTTCACGTCTGGCATCAGGCGGTTCGCGCAGGGTCATTAAAGTGGCGGCGTTAATTCCTGGATAGGCGTCGCGCCAGTCGGCCTCGAACCCGCGCAGGTAGGCGGCGATAGCCTTGTCCAAAAGGCCACGGGCGAGGAACTCGTCACCATGCTTGAACGCTCTCTCCCAGTGATCTTTATAAACGCGACCGAGAAGCCCGTAGGTTTCGCTGCTGGGGCCGCAGTGTTCGATTACTTCTTTGAGGATTTGCTCAGCGCGTTCACTTTGTCCGGCTCGATTTAGTGCCAGAGCAAGTTGTTCCTGAACCATTACGGATTGCCGGAGCGGAGGCGCCATTTTGTCCACGAGTGCAACCATTTCCGGCCACGCTTTAACAGCGCGGTAGGAAAGGAAAAGATCAATGACCACACCGGATTCCTGATCAGGGATGTTTCCCAGATTTCGCTCGATATCGAGAAGTTCAGCAACGCCTTTTTTGCGCGCCTCGGCTAGCCTTTGTTTGGTTTTGGCCGCGTAGTCCACACGTTCGCGGAAGACGTCGGTTTTGAGTCGTTGGATATCAGGGAAACCTTCAATCAATTGAAAGATTGGGCTGTCCTTGCTCCGGCATTCTTTGGCGTTACGGAGCCGGTCTGCCAGGGCTTTGCGAGTGGAATCCGGGTTTTCCGGCGCGCCCGCGGTGTTCAGCGGATAAGGCGACGCCCGAAGCATGCCGACATCGAAGGGTAGGCGTGACTTCTCGGAAAAAATGAGCACGGTGGTGCAAGGTTTGATGGCGTGACGAACTCCCAATTCGTAGAAGACATTGGCATTTGCCGTGGTGAGGTCGGCGACCGCGTATTCGCAAAGGATGAGCCGCTCAAACATAGGTTTATGGATGATGCCCCCGGTCGCTTCTTCATCGGCTCGGAGCGGTTCAAGTCCGGCATCCCGGATAGCGGGCGCTATCAAATCGCGATACACTGCATCAAAATCAATTACCAGGCCTGCGCCATCTGGTTTTTTGCCAAACGGCATCAGGACAAAGCAGAGAGGTTTGTTCATCGGCTGGACAGGTGATCGGCTTTCTTGAACAGCAACGCATTCTTGCCGGATTGTCTCTTTACCTGTGCCCGTTTCCAAGTTCGCAGGCAAGGCTAAAAATCGCTTCGCAGCGTTGTGCAAGCATCCACAGGAGCACCCACATCTTACCATCGTTTTGCCGGACCAAGTCGTGAAGTGTTGTTGTTAAAAGCGGTGTGATCACTTCGTGCTCACGTCGGCGATCGGAAGGCATCTCATCTAATGAGGATTCTTTTTTCTGCATCATGACGGTACCTGCTACGGGACGCTTTTTCCACCTTTATTATGCTTGCGCTATGAACGGCGTTTGACGCTCGCACTATGATCTGCGCGAAATTAGGGACACATTTAGATGGTTATTTCAGCACGAATATTGCTGCCTTCTGCAGTTCATGAGAACTCTTGATTTGGCAGTTGCTTGGTTTATTGAACATTGTGAGCATCACCGGAAATTAAGCATTCACACATTGAAGGCGTACAGGCGGGATCTTAAACATTTTAATGAATTCGCTTCGAAGTCGCTTGCGGAATCATCAGTGGAAAAAATAGACCGCCAGTTTGTCCAAAATTGGTTGGCTTCAATGGGCATGATCAAACCGCGAACGGTTCGCCGCCGATTGGCAACTTTGAAATCTCTTTTTTCGTCCCTCGAACGGCACGGTCATATCGCTACGAATCCTTTGGCTGGTCTACGGAGTGAAGTAAAAATCGGTAACCGTTTGCCCCGAACCGTAGCTCGAAACACCGTTAAACTTCTTCTTCGTGCGCCAAGACGACAAATTACCAACACTGTAACAGGCGATCGCCGGAAAGTTCAAGAGACTGCGTTGATTGAAACCCTGTTTTCCACTGGCATACGCGTGAGTGAGGCAGTTGCGATTGATTTATCTAATATTGATTTGGATCGGTCAGTTATTTCGATTCGAGGCAAAGGAAATCGCGAAAGAGAAGTCCCAATTGTATGCGACGCTTTCCGAGATGCGCTCGCCCAGCATATGAAGGAACGTCAAAACAATGGTCGAGAGGAAGATGCACCTTTATTCGTAAATCGGCGCGGAAATCGAATGTCGGACCAATCAGTTCGCATTATTTTGCGCCGTTATTCCAAGAAAATTGGCGTCCAACAAATAACGCCGCATATGTTGCGACACACTGTAGCAACACTTCTGCTTGAAGACGGCGTAGATTTGCGGCACATCCAAAGGCTTCTTGGCCATAGTTCAATTACTACAACGACAATTTACGTGCACGTGAGCGAACGCAGCCAAAGGCTCGTCCTTGCTCGTCGGCATCCGCGCAATAAAATGGACATTTAGGCGATTCACTCCCCAGGGCCATTTGATGAGCAACATTTAAAAAGTTGCCTCTTGAGGAGTTAGGTGCCACCATCGTCGATAACTAGAAATTATGCGCGAAATCGCGGCTCTCACCGGCCAAGCGGAAATCGTCATAGAGATTGAACATAAGCTGGGGACGTCAAGGCCGTTACGCGGTTTAATAGAAGGTCCTTCAGGATGCGGTAAATCGTGGATTTTTGAGCAATTGTTGAAACGGTGGCAGGGCGAGGCGCATAAGGGTATTGTCGCAGCTGGCGATCGCGCTTTTACGGATCGAAGCTACGCTGCGTGGTTTTCGGGAATATCACAGGCCAAAGACACCTTTGGTTCGGGACGCCTGCTGAAAGAGACAGTAGCTGATGCAACAGACCTTGTTCCCTCGGCCGGAAAACTGGTGAGTTTCTTAGCAGAGACGTTGCTTAATTCGCGGGAACGACATCAACGTAGCAAATCGTTGCAATTGACGGATGGGGAGCATGAGATCTTATTTCGGCTTCAGGCGCTTGCGGGCGACAAGCCCTTTCTGTTGTTGGCTGACGATTTGCAGTTTTGGGACAGGGATTCTCTTCGTCTTTTAGCTCTGATTCTCAGTTCTAGGCTCGACAAAATATATCCTTTTTTGACTCGAACTCATCTGCTTGCAAATGCTACGAGAGGCAGGAACCCCGCCTTTTCGGATTTGTGGCGACAGGTTGCAGGGTATCTCGACAGAAATCAGTGGCACCTTGAGTACGTTGCGGAGGATCGCTTGGCGCCCATTCTGAAGGCGTTCGGATTGGAGTTTGAATTTCCAAAACAACAGATCGATGTGATTTATTCCGTTGCAGGTGGTCACCTCGAAATGTTGCGACAATTGGTCGATTACTATGCATGCAACGACGTCACAACCCGATATTCTAGTGATGCCAGGATAGCGCCGGGGCTAACCATTT
This sequence comes from Verrucomicrobiia bacterium, assembly GCA_035552155.1. Taxonomy (GTDB): domain Bacteria; phylum Verrucomicrobiota; class Verrucomicrobiia; order Limisphaerales; family DASXHY01; genus DASXHY01. The sequence continues at coordinate 95,408 of DASZLX010000025.1, forward strand.
ACCAAGTGCTCCATGCCTTTGTTAAGGAAAGGCTTGATCACATGGGAGTCGAAGGGCAAAAGGCACTCGATTTTTTGCTTACCGCATCTGTGATCGGTCGTTCGTTCACAGACCTCGAAGCTCAATGCATCATGGGATCACCGCCCGATCTGCATGCGGTATTGGAGACTGCCGAAAAGTTAAAGCTAGTAAAACGAGACAACAAGACAATCCGCTTTTATCATGAGTCCCTTCGCGAATCATTCCTGAATGCAACCGCAAGCAGGGCTCCTGAATTTCATCGCGCCTTTGCTCGGTGTCTGTCGTTTCTCCGCCCATCAGATTACATCACGAGAGCAGAACATCTTCTTTTGGGCCGTGACGACGATCTTGCCGCGCAGCTGTACTTCGTCGCTTTGCTAAGGATGAAGCGAGAACGCGAGCCGATTAAGGACGATTTTTGTGAGAGGATCTGCTTGATGATGAAGGACCTCGGATATGAGAGTCTGTGCACCTCAATGCTCGATGCTTACGACAATTTCCGGAATGAAAATTATTCGGGTGCCGCCCATCTGCTTGAAAGAATCGAAGTAATCTATCCCGATGTTTTGCTAGCCGAGCGGGACTATCTGCTGGCGCTTTGCAAACTTAAGAAATTCAACTCGTTAGATAATCTGAAAGCGTTGGAGATGCTCAGCCGCTGGGAGCACTTGAGAGAAAATGAATCGGACCTGTGGAGCCGGCTTCAAATGACCCGCTTGGTGGCATGCACGAGAACAGGAGATTTTAATTTGGCGAGGCAAATAGAGCGCAATCTTGGAAAATATTATGCCAGCCTGCGCCGATCCGATCCTAGTGCTGACACAGCAATTAATATGTTGCGAAGAAAATCAGCGAGCTTGTATGGAGCTGAAGTGGCAGCAGAACGGTGCCGATTGGCTGTGGCATATTTTGGCGCAGATAGCACGAATGGCCTGCCAAGGAGCCCGGTCCAGTACTATATGGGACTATGCAACCTTTCGGGAAATTTGCTCGTGACGGGAGAGTTTGAAGCGAGTCGAAACATGGCTCAGCTCGCGACAGCATTTTGGACGAAATTCCAAGATATTGCGCTTCCACGAATTGAAGTTGCGCTCAACAATCTTGTGATTAGCGGTTTTTTTTCTGGGGCGCTCAATGTGAAGGACGCACTTCAAACAATGGGCAAAATGGAATTTGGCTCCCGTGAATCTCCAGATAAATATCTCCTCGTGAACAATTATATTGTTTTAACGGCACTTGTGGGAAACCTTGAGGAAGCGATTCGACAAGGCACTCCGTTTTTTGAGTCCTTGGGACCAAACTCAAGCGACGATAGCTATTACCGATATTTTCTCGGCACAAATTTAGCAAGTTGCTTACATCTCGTCGGGAAGGCGAACGCCGCGATTGAAATTTGGCGCCAGCTAGAGGTGCCGTTAATTCCAGACGCAGATATGCCGTTTCTACTTGCAAGGCATACAGGCCAGGAAAAAGCATTTGCGGTCGTTCAGCCAGGCGACATCGATGGATGGAATCATTTTTTATCGCGAACACAGACCTCAAACCTGGGCCGTCCGTGGGCATTTTATGGAAGAGGGTTTCTGTTTTCCGATATCCAGTTCTGGTCCGAATCATAGTTAAATCCAATGTTCGTTTTCGCAGGCGATACCGACCAGGATCTTGGGAAGCTCGTCAACAGGTCTGCCCAACGTCTCGAATAAAAATGCATAAGAGCTGTGCTGAGTGATGTGGGGGCTTGTACTAACGTCCGTAATGTAGGCACTTCCTTCTGCCGACACGCGGAAATCTATTCGGGTGAATCCTCGCATGCCCAAAATTTCCGAGGCACGAATCGCGGACGATTTCAATGTATTGACAATCGCGTCGTTTTCTTGAAATTTCCAGAACCCATAGCTGTCAACATTGACATCGTCATAAGTCAAAATTTCATTTCCTAGGAAGTTCTCGCCTCCCTTTGAAATACCGATGGCCATAGGCGCAAACGGTCGACCAGCGTTGATAACAGGGACTTCCACTTCCCAACCAGGAATGAATGCCTGAACAGTAATTGGTTGTCTGAATTCTGCCGCAATTTTTTCAACATGGAAATCCAGATCGGAACCGACGGTAATCACGGAGTTCCTTCTGATGCCAATACTTGCGGATTCGTAGGTAGGTTTTAATATCACCTTTGATCCCATGGTCGGTTGCCGCCCATGAAGCCAGCCATGCTCGCTGGTGTACAGCCATGAATCAGGTGTTTGTAGGCCAAAACGGGCCAACAAATGCGCAATGTGAAATTTATGCCGGGCAAGGCTTACAACGTAAGCATCGGAACTCGTGATAGGGATTTTGTGCAGAGCACAAAAGCACGGGAGAAGAGCCTTGCGCCCAGGGCCGGTGCCGCTGTGAGCTGTATTATAAACCAATATCCGAGATCTTCCGCCGGCGTCGAACTTGTCTGAATCGGCAAAGCGGATGAAATCCATCTCAGAAAAAAATGGGCGGACGTAAAGGCCACAATTACGCAACGAACCCAAAATCTGTTCAATTTCTTCAGATGAAAAAAATTCGGTAACGACAGACTGCAATCCGAAGTCATCCTTGGGTTCTGTCACTCCTTTCACGCAAGAAACGACAAAAACGCCGATGCTGCTTTTCTGCAAATTCAAGCGCTCCAAAATCGATGAGATTCGTGCTGAAAACTCATCCGCCGAATAACTCATAATTTCTAGTTATCCTTTATAGCGGCCATCCAACACCGCAGGGAAAACGAAATATTTGAAATTCAATCGGAATGACCAAAGGTGACGACAATAGTTCCAGCCCCCATTAGGACAAATAAAATCATCTTTTTTATCAGGTTTTGGCTTTCGAGTCGTTCGTGGAAGAGTTCGGGATTTCGACGGACGAAAAGTAGTGCAAATGCGAGTACAAAAATCGGTTGGGCGCTGTCCACACCGGAAACTACAGATGCGGGAACGATGGTAAGGGCATAAGATTCGGCCGCCTCTCCTCCCCAAGTTAACATCTGCATGAAAATTACCGGAAGTCCCACGTGTTTGATCTGTTTCGTTGTGAGGACAACATCTCGGCGGGCGTTACTTGTTCCGAAAGCCAAAACTCCGGCAAAGAAGAACTGAATCAGCGAAGACCACGTCAGAACTGTCGTCCAGTCTGCACCTTGTTCAAAGGCATATTTGTACAGAACGGTTTGGACATCAAGAATAACTGAGACACCGAGCATCAGCCACGCAGCCTGATTTAGCCTGAATTTTTTGGCATCAAACGCCAAAAGCGTAGCACATAATGTAATTCCAAAGTACGCAACATATTGAAGAATACTGAGCCGTTCTTTGACTAGAAAAAAGGCAAGAAAAGGAACAAAGATTTTTCCGAAAGAAAACAATGAAGTAACAATCGACGTATCTGTTTTGCGGAACGACCGATAATAGGGGAACTGATAAATCACCTCGATTAGCGAAATGCCGGTAACTGTCATGATCAGCTTTACCGGAAGAAAATGCGGGCGCGAAAATAACCAAACTAGTGGCAGCACAATCACATTGAAGGCGGATGAAAAAAGAACAAGAGTTGTGATCCGTTCAAAAATTTTATTAGAAAGATAGCTGTCGAGAATATTTGCCCAGGCATCTTGAATCGGAGCGAGAAACGCGCTCGCTATTCCCAGCAGATATCTTGGCATGCGACATCATAAGCGTTCGTACAGAAAATCAAACAAAACTGTATTCAATCGAACGGAGATTAAAATCAGGCGCCCTGGCATTCAGGATAATGCTTTTCCGTTATGCTAGCGAATTCGCGGTTCTGCCTCGCGCCGTTTTTGATTGCAGCCTTTGCCGCGTGGTCTAAAATCCAGAACTTAAGGAAATTCATTACGACAGGGCAATAATCTTCAGTTTCAAAGCCTATGATCCTTCGCACAATGCTTCAACGCCTTTACGCGAGCCTTGTTAGTGGCCCCGGCTTGAATGCGCGACCATACAATAGCCGCCACAGAATTGATTTTCTGGAACTGCGTTACCTGAACGGCCCCGACCCGTCCACGCTTCTAAAAGAATTGCTGGCGAATCCAACTCGCCCGATCGAATTCCCTGCGAAAGCACCGATTTTTCAACGACCTCAATATCCAGAAAGTGAATGGTCGGACGAGCAGAAAGCCGCTCGCAATGCCTATGAGAGGCAATCTAGAATTCTAACCAAGTTGCGAGACATCGCGGAAGGCGCGACGGACTACTACAATGATTATGGCGAGCATTCATTGTTTCTCGGTTTTCCGGTATTGTCGCTGCCCGCTGCTGATGATCATCGTGGGTTCCGGTCAAATCGGGTACTTGCACCCGTGGCTTTTGTTCCGGTGAACCTGCGGGTTCGCAGAAGCGCTGGCGCCGGAATGTCTTTGGAAGTGGTCGGCACAGGCGCCGATCTGGTGCAGCCGAATCCTGGATTGTTGGCTTGGATCGAACAGCAAACCGGCACGAACACCGAAGGTCTTTTTGCTGATGAGGCGGGCGAAGAACCGTGGCGCGAAATAGCAGAGGTTTTGTCCCTTCTCATTAAAGCTGCGAACCTGAAGGCGGATTCAACCTTTCTTGCGGAAACACAATTGCAGCCGGTTCCGCGAACGGAGGACCTTCCCACTACTCCTGCATTGTTGCCCAGTGCCGTGCTTGGTTTGTTTCCTTTGGTAAATCCCGGTTTGTTGCGGGACACAAAGTGGATGATGGAGCAGGAATCGGGATTAAAAAATCCTGTCAAGGCGTTTTTATCGTCAGACGCGTTGGCCGAGCCGGAGGCCGATCACTTGCCCGAAGCCAAGGAATGGAATCATAATCAAAGCAAGGTTCCCCGCCCACATAGAGAGTTCTCTCAAGAGCTGCTGGTGACTCACGCGGATCCTTGCCAGGCCGAAGCTGTCACGCACGCCCGGCAAAGCGCGGCATTGGTCGTTCACGGTCCGCCGGGCACCGGCAAAAGCCAGACCATAGCCAACATCATTGGCGATCATTTGGCGCGGGGAGAACGTGTTTTGTTTGTCTGCGATAAAAGGACAGCGCTCGACGTTGTAAAGTATCGACTTGAGAGCATGAAGCTGGGTTTTCTGTGCGGCGTGATTCATGATCCCCAGCGGGATCGGCGCAATCTCTACTTAAGTTTGCGCGAACGTTTAGAGAATCTCGTGCAAGAACCCGTCGCTCCCGATCCGTCGCGTGAACTAGCGTTGGTCAATCAACGGTTGGACGATCTTCACGGTGAATTGCGAAGGTATTTCGATTGTCTTCAGTCCAAAAATGGAAACGAAAAATCCTTTCATGAACTTTGTGGGGAATGGCTTGATTTGCGGAAGAGTGGCAGTGTTGATTTGCCGGACATCGAAGGGCTAACAGTTGAAGTTTTGCAGGCGCATCGTGCTGATGCAGAAGAAATTTTGAGGAGGGCTTTAATCGCGAGGTGGCCAGAGAATCCTTATCGCGAGCGAATCGGGATTTCGTTGTCACGGTGGCTGGCAAAACCTCCAGTCCAGCTTCGAGCGGCGCTGGACAAAGCTCGCGAGTCTGCCAAGCGTGTCGATCAACACGCTAACCCACACCTTGCACCCCTCGATGATAAATTTCCGGTTGCAGATCAATCAACGTCGCGTCTAGCGTTAAGTGAGCATCTTAATTTGGTCGCGCGGCGCGGCCTCGCCGATTTGGCGGCGCGGCTGGCTTCCGATAGCAATTGGGAACGATGGCGCGAAGAATCGGAAAAATTGAAAAAAGAGGGCGAGCGCCTCGGTTCTAGTCTCGACCGGGAGCTTTTTCTGCAAGTCAAGGAACACGTGCCGGCATTGAGTGAGTGCAGTCGTCACCTACTTTCTTTGGAGGGGTGGAGCCAAGTTGCTCAAAGCTGGAAACGTTTCTTTGCTTCCGCAAAGAAAAAAGTGGCCACGGAGGCGCTTACAAATGTTGCCTTGCCGCTCACGCCAGAAAACCTGGAACGAGCGCGCGAATTTTATCTCGGCCTAAAGGCGCGTCATCTTTGGTCGGACTTGCGTGAGCAAATCTTGGGACTGTCGGCGGGGAATCTTCCCGGGGACGACGTCCTGTTGGGGTTTCGCGACGGATTGCCGGAAATCTTGAACGTAATCGCCATTGCTCAGCAGCCGGCAAATGCCTCGGTTCGCGATTACACCATGAGTTCGTTGGGGAATTTAACGGACGCCGAGGGCTTTGTCGCGAACCTGCGGCTTTCCTCTCAACGGGCACATGCAATTCAGGAACTCGAAGACGCTCTAGCAAACGTTGATCTGTTCAGTCCGGAAAGCATTCGGGAATTGTCCTCCGGTTGGCGCGCTAATGATGAAGCAGAGCCTATCTGCGAGAAGTTCATAGAGTTCACCGGCACCCTTGAAGATTTGATGCGTTTGAGAGATCGCATGAGCACATTGCCCGCTCCTTTGCAGCAGGGATTGTCGACGGCAGCGGATGCTGGTCTGCCATGGGTGGATGCGCATCCTGCTTTGAGGGCATGCACCATTGCCCGGGAAATCCGTCAACGATTGCGTGAGAATGAATCCCTGGCGAGAATCGATACGCAACGGGTCGAGGCGGCCTTTTCGGAATTGATGGAGCGCACGGCAGAAAAAAACGGGCTCGTGCGCCAGCGAATCACTCACCTCTGGCAGGAGCGTTGGCGGTCGCGTTTACTTGCCAGCACGGGAACGCGCTTGAATCCTTTGGGAGCCGCTTTGCGGCAACGCTTGTTCGTCCGCGGCCAGCGCGCCATGAAACTTCGGCAAATGATTGCGGCGGGCAGCGGCTCGGAAGGCGGGGATCCGCTCTTTGATTTTTGTCCGGTGTGGATGGCCAGTCCGGCAACCGTCGCGCAAATCTTTCCGCGAGAAACCCTGTTCGACGTAGTTGTTTTCGACGAGGCCAGCCAATGCCGTTTGGAAGAAGCGTTGCCCGTCCTATTGCGAGCCCGGCGGGTGGTGATCGCAGGCGATCCCAAACAGCTTCCTCCAACGCGCTTTTTTGAGCAATCGCTCGCGGAGAGCGATGATACCGCCGCCGAAACAGCAGAAGAAGTGTTTGTTCAGCAACAATCGGAAGCCGAAGATTTGCTCACGGCTGCTTTGAATCTGAATGTGCAGGAAGCGTTCCTTGACGTGCACTATCGTTCGCGAAACGAGGCATTAATCGGATTCTCGAATGAAATGTTCTACTCCAGCCGCCTGCAACCGATTCCAGGGCATCCGCGCAACAAGGCATTTCAAGCACCAATCCGTTTGATCCGGGTAAACGGGACTTACAAGGAGCGTACGAACGAAGGAGAAGCCCGAGCAGCGGCAAACCTGGTCGCGGAATTGCTGGATGATAAAAATCCTCCATCCATTGGAATTGCGTGCTTCAACATCAACCAGCGTGATTTGATAGTCGACATGCTGGAGGAAAAGGCGATCCAGGACCGCATTTTCGCCGAACGCCTGGAAGCTGCAAAGCAACGGCGCGGTCGCGACTCATTCGAAGGGTTGTTTGTGCGGAATCTCGAGAATGTGCAGGGCGATGAGCGGGACCACATTATTATTTCGACGACATTTGGTCTTGATGAACAAGGAAAGTTTCGACGGAATTTCGGTGCATTGTCGCGTTTGGGCGGTGAACGCCGTTTGAATGTGCTGGTAACGCGCGCCCGCGAAATGATTCACGTTCTGACTTCCATTCCTCATTCGGAGTATGTGAGTTCCCAAACAGTTGCGCCCGGCGAACGACCGACCGGACGACATTGTCTTTATTCATATCTGCGTTACGCCGAACGTCTAGATGAAGTTTTCGAGAATTGGCAAAAGGAAATCGAAACCGCCAAAAGAAATGCGGCAACGAAATGCGAGGTCGGCAAAACGGCGCATCCGTCCGCGGTCGCGGAAGTGCTGGGGCGGCGATTGTTTCAGGAGCACAGCATCGGCTCGACCGTTTACTGGGGCAACGATGGCTTCTGCGTCGATGTCGCATTGACGCATCCGGAATTGCCATCAGACGTAACCATTGGGGTGATCGCTGACTTTACTCGATATGTAAAAACTCCTGATCCCATCGCGTGGGAACATTTCCGCCAAATTATTCTGACTTCCCAAGGTTGGCGGTTGCATCGTGTTTGGACGCCGGCATTGTTCCGGGACCCCGATGGCAATGTGAGTCTCATCAAACAACGGCATGACGGAACAGCCGCAGAAGATTTTCAAAAGAGGCGTACAACTGAACAAGCTGGCGCGGAAATGGATAAAGGGTAGATGAAAAGAATCAGATGCGGCTGTGCGAACTTCGGTAATTGACCTGAATATTGTCTTTGACTCTCAAATGGCAAAATTGCTGATTCGCGTCCGCACTTGCTGAATTTGCGATTTCTTCTAAAATCCCGCACAGGTGCAGGTATGAATCAGGGCAATTCAACGGAACTCACGCGCGAGGAACTTTACGATAAGGTTTGGTCTCAGCCGACAACCAAAGTGGCGGCCGAACTCGGTATATCAGACGTGGCGCTCAGCAAACGTTGCAAGAAGTTGCAGGTGCCTAAGCCGCCGCCTGGATATTGGGCGAAAGTTGAGGCCGGGCAAAAGCCACCGAAAATACCGCTGCCACCGAAGCTTTTAAGTCCGAGCGAGATTCTCGTGCAAACTGCCGAAAAGCCTTTACCTAAAACATTAGCGGTGCCCGACACAACGGAGCAGTTGCATCCGCTAGCAACCGAGTTGTTGCAGACATTGAAGACTGCGAAACCGAGCTACGACAAGCGCATTTGGAGCCAGGGATTAACTCTGCCGGAGGTAAAAGTCGGCAAAGGATCAATTGAGCAAGCGGCAAAATGTTTTCACGTTATTGTTACTCAGGTTGAGGCTGTCGGCATTCCGTTCCGCAAAGCGCAGGGATATCACAATCCAGGATTTTTTAAAAAGGGTAACGACCGGCTTTATTTCAAAATCGAAGAGGAATTGATTGATTCTCCAGAGGCAATCCGTCGTCGAAGCTGGCATTCAACAGCGGCCTCTCAAGTTCCGTCCGGAAAGTTCACATTTTCAATTTATCGGGATCGGTATTCCAGTAAGGATGTCAAACAATGGAAGGACGACGGCAAGTCTTCACTCGGGACGGTTCTTGCCGAGATTGTTGGAGAAATTCGCGGATGCTTTGTTGCGGCCATCAAACGTCGAGAACAGGAAGCGATTGAACGGGAAAAGCAACGCATCGAATCAACGCGGCACTGGAAGGAATATCAGGAACGAGAAGCAATTCGTCTCGCTGAAGAGCGAAAGCAAAAACATGCGGCAGCCTTAGAGGCGACCGCTCACGTCAGGTCAGAAGACTTCATTAAAGCAGCCGAATGGTGGAGACTGCATCGGGTGGCGATGGAATTCATTGAGGCTTGCGAACAGCGTTGGCGCGGTTCGCAGGAGGGAAACCTTACTCCCGAACAAGTTGCATGGCTGGAATGGGCGCAGGAGAATGCGAAGGGAATGTCGCCGTTTGAAAGCGGCTACCCTGATGCTGTAAAAGACGGGCCTTTTGATTCGGTCGCCGTTCCGTTTGGCGGGCCATATCCGGAGAAACGAGATTTCCCGCGACCGCCAACAATGCCAAAAATTCCAGCACCTGTTATCCAGCAAAGTCACTATCCCTCAGAGAACATTCCCCAACCGAAACAACAGTTTCCTTTTTGGCTTAAATACCAGGGTAGAAAATGAAGTGTTGATTCGCCAAACCAGTTGTGGAAGAAGCCCACAATAGAATTTACTCGCGATAGCAACTGCCCTCAAAGACAATAACGGAGTGCGGCTGATAAGCTGGGAGGAGCGGCCTGTTATCTGCGCTGGGCCACCACTGTTTTGTGGCTAGTGTCCGCTCACGAATCTTGTTATTGCTTTTGGCATGTTCAAGCAAATTGAAATCGACAAGGAACGCGAGCTTGAAGACCTCGTAATAAAAGATCCCGATGCTATTGAACAAGGGCTCAAGTGCTTGACCCACCAGCGCCATGCAAGTGGGAATTTCATCGACGTCCTCGCAGTGGATGCGGATGGCGTGCTCGTGGTCATCGAATTGAAGATCGGAGAGGATGACGAGATGCTTTTTCAAGCCTTGGATTATTACGATTGGGTCGCCTCAAACCGAGATCGCTTGGCAAACGAATATCAGTCTCGCGCAAAAATTGTCGCAGAAGAAGACCCGCGGATTGTATTGGTAGCATCCAACTTCACAGACCGCCTGAAGCGGGCAATGCGGTATTTTGAACCTCGCACGACATTGATGGAGTATTCGTGCCTCACAACAAAAGGCGGTGAAAAGGGGCTCTTTTGCAAAGAAGTATTTTATGAATCCGAGAATGGATTTGTGCCCTCAATCTCTTTGGAAAACTCACTTTCTTATGTCAAGCCGGAGAACGTTCGGAGAGCATGCAAAAAGGTCCACGATCAAATCGTCGCAATCGGCCCCGACATGGAATCAGTACCGCGCGATGGTTACATACGTTTCAAATGCAAAAATCGGGTTGTCGGTGATATTTCGCTTCGACGGACCTTTTTCGTCGTGTGGTGGTGTTTGGGAAACAATGAATGGGATGGCGTAAAGAAGCTTGCAAGCCTGCGTGACTGGGAGGTTAAGAAAGCCAAGGTGTTAAAGGCATATGCAAAGCAATATCACGAGTTGGGAGGAAGCTAAAGATTCAAATCGTCCGCGGCAGGTCGCGAAGTTCAACGCGCTGCTTTCACTGCCCCGATTCATCGCAATTTCGCCGACTCGTCTTTACAATACGTCAGTGCAAAATCTCCGTCTTTCGGTCGAAGATATCGCGGCTTCCCTCATCAAGTCATTTGGTGGCCTTCCTGAGAGACCCGCACCAGGCAGGAGCGCGGGATGATCGGGGATAGACAACGCAGCTTAAGCTCGACATAGGTACTGCACGCAACATCGTAGTTGCTCGATTGATGTGGAGGGCGTCGCACTTTATAATTCGAATTCAAGTTCGTCGAAACGGTCTTGCCATTTCTTTCCGGCAACTACGCGGATGCCGTCAGGAAAAAACCCACGTTCTGTCAGGCGCTTGTGATGCTCCCGGCACCAAGTACGTGCTTCTCGCCATTTCTCCAGTTGCAACAAGCGAAGGACGTCTTTCGCTATTCCAATTTCCAAGTCGATATTCTGTAGAGACAACGACACTTCCTCCCGGTTTGCGCCGGTCGGTTCTGCATCATGCAGAAGTTCGAGTGTTGGTAAATAATGAAAACGCCAAATATTATCGGCGGCTTGAACTCGAATCCCATTTTTCTGGTCACCGCTATTTGGCGGATCCTCCCAATAAAACTGAAGCGAGTCGTTTTTGAAAAACGTAATTGCGCCGATATGCATTGTGACTTTCTGGCCATTCACGCTCAAACAGCGAAGTGCTTGGGCTTTAGATTTATCTTTTGCTGACCGATCTGGCGGGCTGACGCGGCCTTTCGATTCAAATGCGATCCAAGTGCCCGATGAAGATTCACCGATCAGATCCGGCCGAGATCGGCCATTCAACACTGGGTTTAGCAAGGGGCGGAACACATCCAAATGTAACAACCAGGCGGTATCTAGCAGTTTCAGCGAAAACAACTTGCACATCACCATTCCGAGAAAATAGCTCACTGCCCCTTTTTCGGTGGGATCGAGGCTCTTCACCGCTTCGGTGCGCCGCAGGCGGCGACCGAAGGATCCGCTTTGTTGGACGGCCATCCTGACAAGCGACATCCGAAATAACGCCTCGTATTGGGAACTCTGTCCGTGTCGGAAAACGTAGTGACGATTCGGACGACCTACTGTCAACGCAGCCCATAAGATGTCATTCCAATTGGCTGGAAGCATGTTCGCGCCGTTGACGATTCCAGTTGTGCTTGGAAAGGCGCGTGATTCGTAATTAATATCCATGTTCAACGAACCTTTTCGGTCTCATATTGTAGGCGGCCGAGGTTTTTGAAATAATCCTTTAATGTTCCTTCCAATAAATATGGCCAGCTACCGTTCTCCCGCTCCGCCAAGATGTTTTTTGCATAAATAAATGCGTTGTCGGCGATGGACAGAATGTCACCAAACCTATCGGAGACATCGGTGCACTCGTAAGGAGGGAGTCCAACTTTGGATGATTTGATGAGCAGCTCCCTCATCGCTGCAGTGTGCTGACACAATGCTTCTGCAGTGCAATTGATCTGCCCATTCGCGAATGCTTCGTGGATTATCTTGTCAGCATTTGCTGTAAGTTCTCCGACGGCAGTGAGGAACGCTCCCTTGTCCATTCGAAGTCCGTGATAAAATTGAGACGACGTGGCATAATCTGAATTCCATACAACCTCCAATCCGTCGCCCAAATCAACTCCTCCCAGGCTTGCCGGCCGGGCGTTTGACATTAGTTCTTTGGACACCCAAATTGACCTGCAGTACCAATTTGAATCGTCGACGTCATGCAGATCGCCAGCAACATAGAGAGAAATGACATCTGCATCGCGGTCGCCAAAGTGCTTTTTGAACGCTTCCAGGTTGTAGCGCTCCTTACGAAGATCTGAAGTTGCGCGGCGAATCACTGCTTCCGCTCGTAGGCGCGTCAGAGGGGGACGTATCAGTATCTTCGCTGAATATCGTTTCGC
>DASZLX010000026.1:0-52933 GCA_035552155.1 Verrucomicrobiia bacterium
GCAGTGAAAATACTCGTTGCCATTACCGGAGCCAGCGGCGCGCTTTATGCCCAGCGCCTGCTCGATAATCTTGACCCGCATGATCACGAAATTCATGTGGTGACCAGCAACTACGCCCAGCAAGTCATCAGTGAGGAATTACCGGACGGCCTGCGCCTGCCCGCCGGGACGAAAACGCACAACATCAAAAGCATGAACGCGCCGTTCGCCAGCGGCTCCAATCCCCCCGATGCCATGGTGATCATTCCCTGCACGATGGGCACGCTGGGCCGCATCGCCCACGGTTACAGCGAAGATGTCCTGCTTCGCGCGGCGGATGTCGTGCTGAAGGAAAAGAAAAAATTGATTCTCGTACCGCGCGAAACTCCGTTAAGCCTCGTCCATGTGAAAAATTTTGAACTGTTGTTGCTCGCCGGTGCAACCATTCTTCCGGCGAATCCCAGTTTTTATGCGGGCCCGAAAAGCATTGCCGACGTCGTGGACACCGTCGTCGCCCGTGTGCTCGATCATTTGGGAGTGGATAATAAACTCGCGCCGCGCTGGGCGGAAAAAGAGTAGCCACAGATGTACCGAGATAAACACGGGTGGGAAAGGCGCGGAATTTGGCGGGTTGAATTCCCGTCCGCTCGTGAAATTTTTATCGGGAGCCTTCGGAATCTGTGTTTATCTGTGCGCATCTGTGGCTAACATGCTTTCCGCATTGAACAAATGGGCTTCGTTCGTCCGTTTCTCCCACACAATTTTCGCGCTGCCCTTTGCCCTAGCAGCCATGTCGGTGGCAGCGCGCGATACGCATGGCTGGCCCGGCGCGAAGACATTTTGTCTCATCCTGGCCGCGATGGTTTGCGCGCGCACCTGCGCCATGGCCTTCAACCGTATTGTCGATCGCAAATTCGACGCGCTCAATCCCCGCACAGCCAAACGCCATCTCCCTGCCGGACACATCAGCCTTGCCGGTGCCATCAGCCTTTGCGCCGCCTCGGCGGCCGGGTTGGTCGTGGCGAGCTATTTTCTAAATCCTCTCTGCTTTTATCTTTCGCCGCTCGCGCTGGTCGTCATTTGCTTTTATTCACTCACCAAGCGCTTTACGGATTACACACATGTATTTCTCGGAATTTCTCTCGCGCTCGCGCCGATCGGCGCCTGGCTGGCAGTCAAGGGAGCGCAAATCTCTCCGCTCGAAATCGCCCAAATGCTTACCCTCGCCGCGTCCGTGATCCTGTGGCTCGTGGGCTTCGACATCATTTACGCGTTGCAGGATTATGATTTCGACCGCACGCACGGCCTGCGCTCGCTCGTAGTCGCGTGGGGACCGAAAAATGCCCTGCACGCCGCTTTTCTCGCCCACATGCTCATGTGCGGATTGCTTCTGGCGTTCGGCGTGCTTTCCTTCGGCGTTCGACCGATTGTTTACGTGGTCGGATGGTTTCTCATTGTCGGCTGTCTGGTGCTGGAGCATTGGATCGCCCGCCGACGCAGTCTTAATTGGATCAATATCGCCTTTTTCCGCCTCAATGCCGTGGTCAGCGCTGTATTCTTTGTCGTAACTCTCGCGGAGGTCGTTTTTCAGAGCAATTTTCCGCTACGTTAAAGAAAGTTACGGCTTCGTCGAAGTCTTCGGTATGAATTGCCCCGTTCCTTCATCCAGATAACGCACACCGTTGACCTCGCTGATTTTCAAGGTCTGCATCCATTCGCCCGTCGGCAGCGTCGCCCGAGCGTGCAATTCCTTGGTTTCAACCTTCGGCAATTTCGCGTCGGACGAATTCAACGCCTCCGACAACACGCGTCCATCCATGGCCTGCGGCGATTTCACACCCAGGATTTTTAAAATCGTCGGCGCCACGTCCACGTTGCCCGACGGAGTTTCGTCCACGTAACCCTCGCGAAAATCCGGCCCGGCGGCCACAAGTATGTTGTGCATGTCAAACGGGCTCAAACTGGCGTGGGTCGCCTTTTGAGTGATGGCCGTCAAATTCGAGCCTTGCGACTCGGAAATAATAAAACCCGGCGCGCCGTTTTCATTCCGGTCCGCTGTCCAACGAAACGAAACCACAATATCCGGTGCTTCCGGAGAATGAATCATCGCCGCATCCAACGGGAACGTGCCGGGATGCGCGTGCAAACTGAAAATTGTCCCCACCGCATCATCGGTCTGCAAAAAACGGATGACGCCGTCGATGGTTTTCTCATCATGCTCATTTACATAAAGCAATGCGGATCCGCCGAGGCCCACCAGCAGCACGTCGCCTTTGGCCGGCGGCGCATCGAACTGCCGGAAGGCTCTGAAGCCGGCGCGGCGCAAACGAGCGACCATGTTGATGTTGGTCGAGATGGTCGAAAACCCATGGTCCGAAACAACAATAATATCAGCGGTGTCATACACGCCTTCCACTTTCAAATGCGCCACCACATGCGCCAGCGCGTCATCCGAACTACGAATCGCCGCCAGCGATTGGGCTGAACCGAGGCCGGTTGCATGCTGCGTGTTATCCGGTTCGGCCAGCCACAAAACAGTAAACGCCGGCACGTTATTGCTCCAAAACAGTTCCGTCAGCGAGCGCGTAGTCCACAGATCGCGATTAGTTTTGGTTTCGCCCTGGTCGCGGAACGGTCCCAGCGCATGAATAAGCCGTGGCAAAGCGTTGGTCGGCAATGCGTGTCCTTCATACAAAACCACGTTTGGCGCGTCGGCCGGGCGTTCCGCATGATCCTGTAACAATACCACCGGCTTGGTTCCGGCGATCGTGGTATGATACCCTTGCCGTTGCAAAATTTCCGCCAGGGTCGGTGCCCCCAGATATCCACCGCGCTGGTCCGCCTTGCGCATCGCCTCAATTGATTCCGTGCTGAATGCCTCGAGCGGATTAATTTCCGGACGAAATTCCCGGTTTCCAATCACCCAACTGCGTTGCGGATAATCTCCAGTGGCCAACTCCGTTCCGTTCACCTCCGTCGAGCTGACATACGCAGGGTGATTATGAGCGAAAAAAACTCCTCGATTCGCCAGCGCATACAGGGCGGGCGTATTCGTCACGTTCACGAAATCCGGCCGCATCCCGTCCCAGACCACCAGCACCACATGCCGCTCCAGATCCGCTGCGTTTCCAGCTATGCTTGCTACCAGAAGTAGTAAGGTCAGAATCTTGCGCATCGAAACCCAATTTTTCGCCAGACATCCACAGCGGTCAACCGAAATCCCTTCTGTCACGAAAATGTTGCCTGTGTTTCTCGAGGTTATACGCCAGTTAAACCTTTTAATTTTTCAATCTTCGTGATTTTCTCCTCTGATATTCGGTGTTATTCTCAAATTTGTTTCTTGGACGAACAACAGGCAACCATTTCGAGTTTGGATGATCTATTCGGCGGAAACCGATAATGCCAAGATATCCTCTTGGCAGAACGCGGATAAAGTTGCTCACGATAACGTAACCGTTTATAATTTTAGCGTTAATAAATGCTAATTTGATGTATAGTTAACGTTATAGTTTTGTTAATTGAATGTTTATTTATCCTAAAAAATATGATGTGGTAGTGGTGGGGGGGGGCCATGCCGGGGTTGAAGCGGCCTTGGCCGCCGCTCGCATGGGCTGTCAAACCCTGCTTCTTACCATCAATGCCGACACCATCGGGCAGATGTCGTGCAATCCCGCGATCGGCGGTCTGGCCAAGGGCCACTTAACCCGTGAGATTGATGCGCTCGGCGGCGAAATGGGGAAAGCCACCGACATGACCGGCCTTCAGTTCCGAATGCTGAATACGACGAAGGGCCCCGCCGTCTGGGCTCCCCGAGCTCAATGCGATAAGAAAGCGTACCAATTTAGACTAAAATGGGTCTGCGAACGAGAGCCTAACTTGGACGTGAAGCAGGGCCAAACTTCAAAAATTCTCCATCGAGACGGACACGCTTTCGGGGTCGAAACGACCTTGGAGGTACAATATCACGGGCAAACTGTGATCGTAACCACCGGCACATTTTTGCGGGGCCTCATGCACATCGGCTCAAATCAACAATCCGGGGGACGGGCAGGGGAATCCGCTGCTTTGAGCCTATCCGATTCCCTTAAGGATTTGGGCTTGGAACTGGGACGACTGAAAACCGGCACTCCACCCCGATTGCTCCGCCGTTCGATTGATTTTTCCAAGACGGAAGTGCAACCAGGAGACGAACCCGTTCCTCATTTCACTTATTGGAAGGATGATTTGTTCCACGTGGAACACTCCGGCACTAATCCGAAGGACGTCGGGCATTCAAACGGCAAATATCCCCCGGGCTCCGTCTTGGATAAGATTAATGGCCAATTGCCCTGCTACATCACTTATACCACCGACAAGACTGCCGAGATTATTCGCGCCAATCTTCACAAATCGCCGATGTATTCGGGTGTTATTGAAGGGGTTGGCCCACGTTACTGTCCTTCTATTGAGGATAAAATCGTCAAATTTCCCGAAAAAGAACGCCAGCAGATCTTCTTGGAACCGGAAGGAATCGCCACTGACGAAATCTACGTCAACGGCTTTTCAACCTGCCTGCCCTTTGAAGTTCAGATCGACATGGTAAAGAGCATCGTCGGCTGCGAGAACGCCGAGATCATGCGGCCAGCTTACGCAGTCGAATACGATTTCTCCTTCCCTACGCAATTGCATCCATCCTTGGAAACTCAGGTCTGTCAAAATCTATACCTCGCTGGCCAAATCAACGGGACCTCCGGGTATGAGGAAGCCGCCGGCCAAGGTTTGATGGCCGGCTTGAACGCCGCCCTCCGAGTCAAAGGCAAATCCCCAATTATTCTCCGTCGAGACCAAGCCTATCTGGGAGTCCTGATCGATGACCTCGTCACGAAGGGAACGGTGGAACCGTATCGCATGTTTACCTCGCGCGCGGAGTATCGGCTTTTGCTCCGTCAGGATAATGCCGACAGTCGGCTTTCCGAAATCGGTCATTCGGTTGGACTACTGCCCCCGCGCAATTACGAGAAATTTAAAATAAAGGAAGCGGCAATTGCTTCTGAAATTGGTCGGCTTAAACGCACCCGGGTGGGCAGCGATTTATTGGAACAGCTTCTTAAGCGTCCTGAAATCCGCTATCGAGATCTGCCCGGTCACAATCCCGATTTGCCTCCCGAAGTTGTGCAGCAGGTGGAGATCGCCATCAAGTATGCCGGGTATATCGACCGGCAACAATCTGACATCGAAAAATCCAAAAGTTTGGAAACCAAACAGATTCCCGCGTCATTCGATTATTCAACCGTTCCGAGTCTTCGCAACGAGGCCCGCCAGAAACTTACCCGGATTCGCCCTGCCACCCTGGGCCAGGCCTCCCGCATTTCCGGAGTTTCGCCCGCTGACATCAGCATTCTCACGGTTTGGCTGAAGCGAGCGGTCGGCGGCGGCGGAAATTCTGCCGGCTCCAGTGACATCGTGGCGGCAGATTTTGAAAACTAATTCTAAACTTGAATATAAGTTTTACTACTTTTAACTTACATCTTTTTCAACCTTGGATCATTGCTCGCGGAAGAACCGACGTCGCCAACGTCGTGGTGGTGGAGTTGACCGACGACGATGGGCTCGTCGGCCGCGGTGAAGCGGCGCCCATTTCTCGCTATCAGGAATCCATAAAGTCGGTCGAAAACTTTCTGCAAAAAGTCGATCCTGCCCGGCTTTCCGCCGATTCAATCTCTCAATCCATGGCCTACCTGGAAACTCTGTCTGACCGGGAAATGGCGGCCAAGTGTTCCCTTAACATCGCGTTGCTGGACCTGGCGGCGAAACGCGCTCGAAAACCGCTCCATGATTTCCTGGAGCTCGGGTTCCGTGAAAAACATAATGTCACGTCTTTCACCATCGGTCTGGGAGACCCTTCGCTTACTCGCGAAAAAGTTTTGGCCGCCCGCGATTTTCCCGTCCTGAAAATAAAAGTGGGCGGGGCTGAAGATCAGGCCGCCCTGCAAGCCGTGCGGGAAGTCGCACCCGAAAAACGCGTGCGCCTCGACGCCAACGAAGCCTGGCACACCCGGGAAGAGGCGCTGAAAAATATCGAGTGGCTTGCGCGCGATCCGCACGTGGAATTTGTCGAGCAACCATTGCCGGCCGCCGCGCCGCCCGGCGATTGGATCTGGCTCAAGCAACGCTCGCCGCTGCCGATTTTTGCCGATGAATCACACCACCTGGCCGTCGATACGGCCCGCGCCGCCGAGTGTTTTCACGGAGTGAATATCAAGCTCGTAAAAAGTGCCGGCGTCACCGGCGCATTGGAAGCGCTGAGGGCCGCCCGAAACGCCGGCCTCAAAACGATGCTCGGTTGCATGATCGAGACGAGCATTCTCATCAGCGCTGCCGCCCACCTCGCGGAGCTGTGCGATTATCTCGATCTCGACGGAAACCTGCTGACCACCAACGACCCGTTTCTTGGAGTAACCGCAAAAAATGGAATTCTTTCCTTCGCGCACGCGCCGGAAAAATACGGCCTGCGCGTCAGCGCCCGGGAAGGGTAGAGAACATCGTTATTTAATTTTTATTTGCCACCGAGGCACAGAGAGCACTGAGGCAAAGAAGTGAAAAATTGTTTAAGTTCTTTTTCGCCAAAACAACCTCTGCGTGCTCTGTGCCTCTGTGGCAAATAATTTTTTCAGGCCACGCGAAAGACGCGCTTCACATTCCCATGCGGCCCAACTCTGATTCCAGCAATATTTGGAATTGTTGCAAATCCGCGGGCGAAGGGCGGTAGCCGGCCTGTTGCGGCGCCAATCCGAGCCGCCCGCTTTGATCGATGTACCAATCAGCCTGCTTGCCATCGCCGAACGTCACCTTGCCGCTGACCACCGCACCCGGACGGGCCAGTTGGTCTACGGAAACTGAAACACTTCCGGCGGCGCCGGCAGGTGCTGCCGCGCTTTCGGTCCCGGCGATTGGAGCGGGCGCAGTTGCTGCCGGCGTCGGAGCCGCGGGCATAGCCGGAACGATTGGTTTGGGCGGTTCTATATCCTTGGGCGTCAGCTTCAAATCATCCACCAGGAAACGCACGTCCATATAGGTCATGCGCACGTCCAATTCGGAAGCCAGCCGGTTTTGGATATCGGAAAGCTTCAGTCCGTCGGCGATCCACTGCGCCACTTTTTTTCTTTGCGTATCGTCCAGAGTCATAAGGTATCGATGCTGTTGCCAATCTTTTCTGTTTCCACAGTGTAGTGCGGCTTCGAAAAAGCACAGTTAATTTTTGCCGGAAAAAACGTCCTCTCTCGCGTGCGGTTCTCGGCTCAAATTCGGACGCTCCCGCGCTTTTCGTCCGCGCCGCGCGAAAAAAATTTCCAGTTTACGGGAATCACCCCATTGAGACAGCTCCCCCGCTGAAGTCCCTTATAGGACGAGTGTTATTCCACTTGTTTTGACTGGTTTAACTCGCGGGAGACGGTCTCCCGAATATGAATGCATCAATCCAATTTACTCTATGTCTTATACGCCTGTGGGTTCTGAACTGATAGTGACAAACACCAGCTTCACCGGTGGCCAAGGCTCGCCTTTTTCCAAACCAATTTCAAAACGTCCCCGACGTTCCACCCCGCCGGTTTTTCCCCGACAAAACGCTTCGCCCAGTCCGAATTTTCCCATCATCGTTCATTGCCATCTTTGCTGGGATTGGGTGTGGCAGCGGCCCCAGCAATTTCTCTCACGCCTGAGCGCGCGCCACAAAATATTGTTCATTGAAACCATCGGGCCGGACGCGCAGTTGTCCTCACCAATGGCGCGCTTTTGGACCGCAACCAATTTTCCCAACGTCACCATTCTCCGGCTCCAGTTTCCCGTTTGGCGCTGGTCGGACGGCGCGTTTGTCGATCGCGAACGTCGCCGCCTGGTGAAGGAATTTCTCTCCGGACCCGGCGCGGGACAATTCGAAAACGCCGTGCAATGGTTTTACGACCCAATGGCCGTTCCCTCTTTTCTCGGGCAGATGGATGAAATCGGCACGGTTTACGATTGCATGGACGAGCTTTCAAAATTCCGGGGCGCGCCCCCTCAAATCCGGATGCGCGAACGACGTCTGCTGGGAGCCGCCGATGTCGTTTTCGCCGGTGGCCATAAACTCTGGGAAGCGAAAAAATTGCTCAACGAGAATTGCCACTTCTATGGCTGCGGCGTGGATGTCACGCACTTCGGCAAGGCGCGCGAAATCGGCACACAAATTCCCGACGACATCGCCTCCCTGCAGAAACCGGTGCTCGGTTATTTCGGCGTTATCGACGAGCGCATGGATTACGACTTGCTCGTCAAACTTGCCGACGCGAATCCGAATTGGAGCATCGCGATGGTGGGCCCGACGCTCAAGGTGGATCGAGTCCCGCAACGGTCGAATCTTCATTGGCTCGGACAAAAAAATTACCTCGAGCTGCCCGCTTATTGCAAAGCCTTCGATGTTTGCATGATGCCTTTCGCATTGAATGAAGCCACCCAATTCATCAATCCCACCAAGGCGCTCGAATACATGTCCACCGGCAAGCCAATCGTCAGTTCGGCCGTGCCGGACGTGGTCACCAATTTCGGATCAGTCGTAAAAATTGCCCGCTCGCATGAGGAATTCATCGCTCTATGCCGCCAGGCCATCGAATCGCCCGACGCGTCCGCGATCGAAGCCGGTTTGACCCAGGCCGCCAATAATTCCTGGGACAGTATCGTGACCCAATTGGAGGAACACATGGCAAAAGCCATCGGCCAGAAACAATCCATCGAGACAATCGCATGAAGAATGAAAATGGAAACGGCCTCCGCAACGGAAACGGCCATAACAATGGTAATGGAAATGGCAACGGTCATTCCACCGTTGTTAAACCTGCCGCGTTCGATTACCTGATCGTGGGAGCCGGCTATGCCGGCAGCGTTCTGGCCGAACGGTTGGCGCGCGGCTCCGGCAAACAAGTGCTGCTCATTGATCGCCGTTCGCATGTCGGCGGCAACGCCTACGATTGCTTCGACGACGCCGGCATTCTGATTCACAAATACGGCCCGCATATTTTCCACACCAACTCGAAGGAAGTCTTCGATTACCTTTCGCGCTTCACCGAGTGGCGGCAATATCAGCATCGCGTGCTTGCTCACGTCGAGGGCCAGTTGGTCCCGATTCCAATCAACCTCGACACCATCAACAAACTCTACGGCCTAAGTCTGAATTCATTCCAGATGGAGGAATTCCTGGCGAGCCGCGCCGAAAAAATCGAATGCGCCCGCACCTCCGAGGATGTCGTCGTTGGCAAAGTGGGCCGCGAGCTTTATGAAAAGTTTTTCCGCGGCTACACCCGCAAGCAGTGGGGACTCGATCCCTCCGAGCTCGACGCCCAGGTGACCGCCCGCGTGCCGACCCGCACCAACCGCGATGATCGTTATTTCACGGATGCCTACCAGGCCATGCCGAAGCGCGGCTTCACGCGCATGTTCGAGAACATGCTCGACCACCCGAATATTCATCTCTTGTTGAATACTGATTACCGTGCCGTGCGCGACATCATCCCGCATCGCGAAGTGATTTATTGCGGGCCGGTGGATGAATTCTTTGATTTTCGGTACGGCAAACTTCCGTATCGTTGCCTGGAATTCAAGCATGAGACCTTGAATTGCGCCCAATACCAGCCCGTGGCCGTGGTCAATTATCCGAATGATTACGCCTACACGCGGGTCACCGAATTCAAGCATCTCACCGGCCAGGAGCATTCCAAGACCAGCATCGTTTACGAATTTCCCAAAGCCGACGGCGATGAATATTATCCGATCCCCCGCCGGGAAAATGCCGACTTGTATCACCAATACCAGGAGCTGGCCGAACAGGCGGGCGTGCATTTTGTGGGGCGGCTAGCCACCTATAAGTATTACAATATGGACCAGGTCGTCGCCCAGGCCTTGACACTCTACGCCAAGCTGGAAAACACGACTCGCGCCGAGGCGGCCGCTTTGCAAAGAGCCACGCCCCTCAGCACCGTGAGTTTCCCGCGCATCGTCAGGCCGCGCCGCATCCGCCGCCCAGCGGTTCCCGTGGATTCCTAAACCCGCCGCCGGCGTATGAAAGAGGCCAGCTCTGAAGCCATTCCGCGCGAACCGCTTTTCAAAAGCTTTTTCGCGGGTGGGTTCGAATGTTCCACGCATCGCCTGCGCAATGGCCGCCGGCTTGATCTTGTGGCCGCCACGCGTCACGACGAATTCGCTCTTCCGGATTATCAGCGCCTGAAAAAACAACGCCTCCGCGTCGCGCGCGAAGGCCTGCGCTGGCATCTTGTGGAACCCACCCGTGGACGCTATGATTTTTCCACTGTGTTGCCCATTGCGCGTGCCGCGCGGGCGACCGGCACGCAAGTGGTCTGGGACCTGTGTCACTTTGGATGGCCAGACCATCTTGATATTTTCACGCCAGACTTTGTGACCGCGCTGTCTGACTACGGCGCGGCTTTTGCAAAATGGCTGGCCAACGAAACGGACGAGCCCGGCTTCTTCGTTCCGGTGAATGAAATTTCCTTTTTTTCCTGGGCCGCCGCTGATGAAGGTTCCATCTTCCCCTTTGCCACCGGTCGCGGTTTCGAGCTGAAAACACAGCTGGTGCGCGCCGCGATCCAGGCCATGAACGCCATCTGGAGCGTGATGCCCGCCGCGCGTTTCGTTCACGTGGATCCGGTCATCCATGTCGTGGCTGAATCGAAACGGCCCGAAGACAAGCCCGACGCCGAGGCCTATCGCCTCTCGCAATTTCAATCATGGGACATGCTCGCCGGCCGAATGTGGCCGGAGCTGGGCGGTCATGAAAAATATCTCGATATCATTGGCGCGAATTTCTATCCGCATAACCAATGGTTTTACAACCTCAAGGGCTTCCGCCGCATTCGCCCGTTCACGCCCATCCCGCGCCGACATCCCGCATATCGCCCCTTCCGCGAAATGCTCGTGGAACTCTACGAACGGTACCATCGCCCGATATTCATCGCGGAGACCGGATCGGAAAACCGCGCGCGCGCCGGCTGGCTGCGCTACGTGTGCGGTGAAACACTGGCCGCGATGGAAGCCGGGGTGCCCGTGCATGGCATGTGTCTTTACCCCATTTTAAATCATCCCGGCTGGGAGGATGACCGTCATTGCTACAATGCACTTTGGGATTATCCGGATGCGGCGGGTCGTCGGAAAATTTACAAACCGCTCGCGCGCGAATTGAAAGCATGGCAAAAAGTTTTTGACCCCAGCGAGCCAGGGCTTCCCCAGCGCGCCCACGCGATGGAGGCCGCAATGGCATGAAGGCCAGGACAAAAATCCGAAATCCGAAATCTGAAATCCGAAGGAAGCTCGAATTTCCAAGTCCTTCCCCGGCGTTTCAGTGCGCGTCGCCATCGCGACTAAGCCCGATTGAAACTGTCGATTTCAAGTTTCCCTCGGATTTCAGATTTCGAATTTCGGATTTATAATCCCATGCCAACGCAATTTCTTTATCCTCGCCCCGAATACCCCCGACCCGACCGGCAGCGCGGCACCATCGAGGGCGACGATTGGCTGAATCTCAATGGCCCCTGGCAATTCCGCTTCGACGGTGATCGGCGCGGCAATGAGGAACTTTGGTTCACTCCCGACAACGCCGAGTGGCGCGAGCAAATCATCGTGCCATTTTGCTGGGAATCCCTCGCCGCCTGGGGCGAAGGTGACGCTGCCGGTAACGACAATTACTATGCCACCCGCGTCTTTCGCAATCCGCTGGAAGTCACGCGCGAAAACCATCGCTCAGCCGTGCGCTACGAGGTCGGCTGGTATCGACGAATCGTTGAGATCCCCCCGACGGATGCCTGGAAAAACAAACGCGTCATCCTCACGATTGGCGCGGCGGATTTTTTTACCGATTGCTGGTGCAATGGAAAACATCTCGGCCACCACGAAGGCGGCTACACGCCGTTCGAATACGACCTCACGGATGCGTTGGTGGAACGGGACGGAAAACGCACCGCGCTGATTGTCCTGCGAGTCGAGGACCCGATGGATAATCGCGAGCAACCCGTCGGCAAACAATGGCGCTGGTACACCACCACGAGCGGCATCTGGCAAACCGTGTTCATTGAGCCGCGCAGCGTAACGCACATCAAATCGTTCCGCATTGTCAGTGACATCGCTAAAGGCACCGCGCAATTCACGATTGAATGCGCTCACACAAAAAACGGTTCTTCGGTTGAAATTGAAATCACCCCACCCGGGAGCGCCGCCGTCCCGGCGGCAAGTTCCCCGCTGGAACGCACCACCGCGTCGATCACACTTCCCGCCGGTTGTCCGGAGCTAACCGAACCGCAAACGTCTTTGGTCAAAGTCAAAGACGGCGTCGCCGAAACCACAGTCAAGCTTAATGCCGTTCACCTCTGGGACCCGAACTCTCCGAACCTTTACCAGGTGCAGCTTCGTTTGCGAAGCAACGGCGACAAACACGACGCCGTGCGCACGTATTTCGGGCTGCGCAAAATCGATTTTGAAATCGCGAAGGAATCCGGCGTGCCCGCTTCGATCCGCTTAAACAAGGTGCCCCGTTACCTGCGTGGCGCGTTGCATCAATCCTTTTATCCCGAAGGCGTCTACACCGCAGCCAGCGTGGAGGTCATCAAAAACGACATCAAACGCGCCAAGGAATTCGGCTTCAATTTTCTGCGCATTCACATCAAGGTGGATGACCCGCTCGTTTATCATTGGGCGGACAAGCTCGGAATATTGCTCATGGCCGACTTCCCGAATTTCGGTGAGGGCGGCGACACCGCGCTGGGCCGGCGGCGTTTTGAGCAGATGGTGCACGAAACCATCGAGCGCGATTTCAACCATCCGTCCATTTTCGCCTGGTGCCTGTTCAACGAGACTTGGGGGTTCGGTGGACAAATGAGTTTTCTGGATAAGCTTCTTGCACCGACTCCCGCCGTCGCGAAGGCTGATGAAAAATTAATCGCCGAAACCGCCAAAAGGGAAAACGACGCAGTTCAACCGGCGCCCTTATCCAAACCGCAGGAATGGGTGCAGCAGATGTGGGAATTGGCCAAGCACCTCGATCCCACCCGGCTGGTCGAAGACATGAGCGTCTGCCACTGGGATCACCTCGAATATTATTTGCACTGCGATACCGACATCAACTCGTGGCACTTTTACATCAACGATTATCAGAAGGCGAAAGCGCACATTCAAAAGATCGTCAAATCGACCTTCGTCGGCTCCAGTTTCAACTACGTTCCTGGCTTCCAGCACAAAGGCCAGCCGCTCATCAACAGCGAATACGGCGGCATCGGCGCCCTCGATGGCGACCGCGATGTGAGTTGGAGTTTCAAATTTCTCACTAATGAATTGCGCCGCTACCAGCAGATTTCCGCCTACATCTACACCGAGTTGCACGACGTGGAATGGGAATACAACGGCTTCCTCAATTACGACCGGACCCCCAAGGAGTTCGGCTATGACCCGCGCTTCATCAACGAAAGCAACACGCTGCCCATCGATGCCGCGCCGATCGTTCACACGAAACCGGGCGAAGTCGTGCGGTTCGAAGTTTCTTCCTCTCATTTTTCCTCGCGCGCTTACACCAATGTCTCTCTGCATTGGGAAATGGGCGGCATCGACACGCGCGGCCGCGTTTACCAGGACTTCGCGCTTGGCCGGGTGCCGATAGCTTTTCCCCATCGCCAGGTCGCGCACGCGCACACCATGGAATTAAAAATGCCCGATGCGCCCATGCTTTGCACACTCCTGCTGTCCGCGCGGACGGCCGATGGCGCGGTGATCGCGCAAAATTTTGTGAACTTTTTCTGCAACGGTGTGTATCCCCCCGCTCGCGAGGAAACGCCACGCGCTCTCATCCTTCGCGGATTGCCGGCGAATTGGGAGCAGGCCCATTGGGACGGAGAATTCGCGGATCGCGACAAATCCCGAGCCGAGGATATCTGCTACGGATTCGGCCACGGTTATTTCGAATGGAAACTTCCCCTGGAAGGCGCGGACCTTGCCCAAGCGCGCCGGGTAAAAGTGGTTTGTGAAGCTTCCTCCCATCGCATCGACCGCCCGCAAACCGACGCTGACATCTTTCCCACCACGCTGCAACTTTCCCTGAACAACGTCCCGGTTTACAACGGGGTGCTGCGTAACCATCCGCACGATGCGCGCGGCGTGCTGAGTTACCTGCGCGGCGGTGCGGGAGCTTACGGTTATCTTGTCCACGCCTTTGCCGAGGGGGACTTGCTTCGCCAAATCGCCGCCAGCGACGGCGACGGCTCGCTCCGCCTGCGTTGCGCCGTGCCACCGGGCGCCCTGCCCATTGGCGGCTTGACCATCTATGGAGCTGAATGCGGCAGATTCCCCGTCTGCCCCACCGTGATCGTGGAGTGGTGATATCGCAGGGACAGGCAACCCGAATGTTCCGTCGAAGAGGAGCGCGCCCTTCAAGACGGACCGTCTGCGAAATGCGGTCTAACCATAATCCCGCTGCAACTTTTCATAGTCCTCCCGTGTGTCCATGTCGAAATCCAATCCCGCATCATCGGATTCAAAACCGCTCAACTCCTTCGCATGTTCCACCAGAAACATCCTCAAGTCTCCGGCTGAACTCTCCTTCAACTCAGCAAACAATGCTCTCGGCAACAGCACCGGATGTTTTCGCCGCCCAGCGCGCATTGGCTGGCAAATCTTCTCCGGATTCCACGCGCCGAATTCCAGTAATTTTCGCAACGTGGCCGTGCTGAGCTGCGGTTGATCGCCGAGCGTCACGAGCCAGTGCGTCAAACTCGAATTCCAACCCGGCCACGCTGCCGCGCATTGGATGGAACTGAACATGCCGTTATCGGGTGTCGCATTGAAAATTCGATTCGCCGCGGGAACGCCAAGCCGGTCCAATTCCTCAATCATCGGCACCGCACCCGTCGCGCACACCACCGCGATTTGTGACGCCTCCAACATGGCCCATCGTTGCAGCAAATGTCCCAGCACCGATGTTTTGCCCCACGGCAAAAGCAATTTTGGCTCGCCCATCCGGCGCGAAGCTCCTGCCGCGAGAATTACCACGCCTGCCGAAAAACCATTATTGCCGCCCTTAAACACGTCATCATCCTATGCAAAATCCTCATCAGATTGAAGCCTTCTTTACCCGCGCATGGTCTTGACCACGACCGCGCGGTCAACGAAACTGGCCATCACACTTTATGAAAATCCTCCGCCTCGCTGTCGCCGTCCTCTGCGCTCTCGTTGCCGTCACCGCCCGTTCGCAAGAGGAAAAGCCGCCCGTCCGCATCGCCATCATCGGATTAAGCCATGACCACGCCTACGGCTTCCTGCCGCGGCTGCAACAGCGAAAAGATGTCGTGCTGGCGGGAATTGTTGAGACCAATACCGATCTGATCCAACGCTACAGCCACCGCTTTCACCTCGACCCGAGCCTGTTCTTTCCGAGCGCCGACGCACTGTTGGCCCACACCAATGTCCAGGCCGTCGCCGCTTTCGGCAGCGTCTTTGAACATCGCCAGGTGGTGGAGGAATTCGCGCCGCACCACATCGATGTGATGATGGAAAAACCGCTCGCCGTGAATATGAAACACGCCCGCGCCATCGAAGCCGCGGCGAAGAAATACGGCATCCAGGTTATCGTCAACTACGAGACGACCTGGTATCCGGGCAACTACGCCGCCTATGATATTGTGCACAGCCACGAACTCGGCGACGTGCGAAAAGTCGTCGCCCATTATGGCCACAACGGGCCCAAGGAAATCGGCTGCTCCACGAATTTTTTGAACTGGCTGACCGACCCCGTCCTGAACGGTGGCGGCGCCGTGGTTGATTTCGGCTGCTACGGCGCGGACTGGATCACCTGGTTAATGGACGGACAAGCACCCACTTCCGTCTTCGCGGTCACCCAGCAAATCAAGCCGGACATCTATCCCAAGGTGGACGACGAAGCGACCATCGTCCTCACCTATCCCAAAGCGCAGGCGATCATTCAGGCCTCGTGGAACTGGCCTTTCAATCGGAAGGACATTGAAATTTACGGCCGCACCGGCTACGTGACCGTGCCGAATCCCGATTTGCTGCGCGTGCGGAAATCGGGAGAGAACCAGGAGCATGACGTCACTCCTCCGGTCGTGAACGGCCCGAACGCGGATCCGTTATCCTACCTGCTCGCCGTCGTGCGCGGCGAAATCAAGCCATCAGGCCCGTCATCGTTGCAAGTGAACCTGACGGCGATGGAAATCCTGGACGCCGCCCGTGAATCCGCCCGCACCGGCAAGCGAATCGAGCTGAAGTAATTTTGTAGCGCGGGCTTTCCCTTCGGCCATCGGCCGCCACTTAGTGGCCGGCCGGCAGCGGGCGGATCTTGATATTGCGGAAAGAAACCGAACCGTGGTCCCCCTGCAAGGCGATATAGCCGCTGTCAGCCTTCGCAAAATTTGGCATTCGGCCGAACTTGCTCTTGGCCACGCGGTCATTGAAATCCTCACTGCCCAGGACATATTCAAAATACTTCACGCCGTTGATTTCGTGGATGCACTTGTCCGGGCTGATAACCAGGCGGATATGATTCCATTGGCCGGCCGGCTTGGTGGCGTCGAGCGTCTTACCGGTGGCCGGATCGACCGGCGGTTTGTAAAGCGCATACAACCAGCCGCAGCGGATCTGGTCGGCGGCTTTGGCATTGTCCTCCAATTGAAACTCCGGACCGGTTTCCCAAACCCGGTTTCCGGCGTCGGTCACATGATACATGATGCCGCTGTTGCCGCCTTCCGAAATGTTGTAGTCCAGTTGCAATTCAAACCAGCCGAACTTGTCGGTGGTCACGATATCGCCGGCGTTGTGCGGATCGGCGCAGACCAGAGTACCATCCTTGACTTCCCAGCCGGGACGCACACCGTCCTGCTTGAAATTGTGCCAGCCCGAGAAGGACTGTCCGTCAAACAACAATTGCCAGCCCGCAGCCTTCTCGGCCCGAGTCAGAGTATTCGGTTCGCTGGGCTCCGACGACATCGAACGGCAACCCACCAGCGTTGTGGCCGCGAGACAACTGGAAAAGAGAATTGTCAGGTATTTGGTGTTCATGCGTCACGGATGATGCCAAATCATGAGCCGACTTCAAATCATTCTTTCATCCGGGCGAATGGTCGGTAGACACGATATCAAAGGTGAACAAAAGAGGAGGAATAACGACCATAAGGTTGCGGTTTCTGCCACTTTACGGGTTAACTCACAGAACTTCCTCACCAAGTTCGAAATGGTGGAGGCGGCGGGAGTTGAACCCGCGTCCCTAACAAATCAACCAGCCGCGACTACATGCTTAGTCCGGAAAGATTTTTCTGCTATGCGATAACGTCCGAACTCGAGTCGCACTGCCTAGTCTGCATGGAATTTTCTCGGTTGTCGGCGCGCAGTCTCCGCCTTCAACCATGCCTGCTATAGCGTTCATCCAACCTAGCAGGTGTCAGCCAGTGAACGTCGGGGCACTTAGGCCGCGAGAGCTAATTCGTTATTGTTAGCTATTTTTGGTTCGATGATTAACGAGGCCAACGAACCGTCCTCGGCATGCCGCCTCTGGCGTATCTCTCAGGTCGAAACCAGTACGCCCCCATCAGCGGAACAGGGAATATCTTCGCTCGAATCAGGGCCGTGGTCAAGGCTGGCGCCTGGTCGTTACTTCACGTTCCTGGCCCGGCAGGGCACGGTATCATTTCAGTGTCCCTTAAATGCGTCCTTTTTTGAGTAAAAATCAACAAATTCGAGACACTTTTAGTCCCTCATTTCCCTGCTTCGGAGGGAATTTTCATAAAGACAAGCCTGAGCGATGGCATATTCATTGCTGAAGGCTGCTGGTGAAAACTCTTGGCCGAATCACGCTTTGCCTGCTTTGGCTCGTTGCAGCCGGCGCGGGGGCCTGGATTCTCTTGAATTACGAGAACACACCCAGCAACGAGGGCGAAACACCTTTGGATTGGCCGGTCGGCTCACACATAACGCGCCAGCCGGGCCGGGCCACGCTGGTGATGTTTGCGCATCCGCACTGCCCCTGCTCCAGCGCAAGTGTGGAGGAGTTAAATCGGCTGCTCACCCGACGCGAAGGTCCGGCGACGGTCCATATTCTTTTCATCCACCCCCATGATGTCCCCGACAGTTGGACTGAGACCACCCTTCGAAAAAGCGCAGAAGCCATTCCCGGCGCAGACGTGCAACTCGATCCGCAAGGAGAAGAGGCGCGCCGCTTTGGAGCGGAATCCTCGGGATATGTCGTCCTTTACAGCCCGGAAGGGCGATTGCTTTTCAGTGGCGGTATCACGGCCGCTCGCGGCCATGCTGGCGATAATGCCGGCGAGAATGTGGTGGTCGCACTCTTGAACGGCCAGAAAACTTCCTTAAAACATACTCCCGTCTTCGGCTGCAGCTTGCAGGAAAGCTGCACGAACTCCACGCCATGAAAATCGCCACAGATACAATTACCGCCGAGACTTCTGGAAAATCCGGACCGCTTGGCGCCCGCGCCCTTGAACTCTTTGCTGAGATGCAGGATGCGGTCAGCCGGCACACGGACACCATCTTTGCACGGCTGATGGTTTGCCAATGGGTGGCGGCTGTGGCGGCGGCGATATGGATTTCGCCCCGAACCTGGGCGGGTTCACACAGCCATATCCACGTGCACGTATTCGCCGCAGTATTTCTGGGCGGATTGATTACCGCCCTGCCCGTCTTCATGGCAATGAAATACCCCGGCCGCGTGCTTACCCGCCATACGGTTGCCGTGGGCCAAATGTTAATGTCGGCATTGCTGATTCATCTCACCGGCGGACGCATCGAAACTCATTTTCACGTATTCGGTTCGCTGGCGATTCTCGCATTTTATCGTGATTGGCGGGTGCTGATCTCGGCGTCCACAGTGGTTTATATCGATCATCTGGTGCGAGGCTTCTTCTGGCCACAATCGGTTTACGGCGTGATGACCGCCCCCATTTGGCGCTCACTGGAGCACGCGGGGTGGGTGGTTTTCGAAGTCACCTTTCTCCTTATCTCCATTCGCAAAAGCCTCCGGGAAACCCTGAATGTTGCTGTGCGCCAGGCAGAATTGGAAAACATTAACGAGACCATCGAACGAAATGTCAGCGAACGTACGGCCGAACTGACTCGCGAAGTTTCCGAACGCAGCCAGGTCGAGGAGGGGTTGAAAAAGAGCGAGGCGCAGTTGGCCAAAGCTCAACGCATCGCCAGACTCGGCAGTTGGGAGTGGGATGTCGTGCAGAACAAAGTCACCTGGTCCGACGAAACGCGCCGGTTGTACGGCTTTTCCGAGAAGGACCATGGCGCGGAAATGAATCGTTGCCTGGAACGGGTTCATCCCGAAGACCGCGCCCAGGTACAACTGGCGCTAACCGAGGCTTTGCGTTCCGGCGGCCCCTATATTTGCGACCATCGCGCGCTTTTGCCCGATGGCACGATCCGCACGATGCACGGTCTGGGCGAAGTGGTCATGGACGAACGCGGCCAACCCGTCAAAATCATCGGCACAACCCAGGACATCACAGAGGCGGACCGCGCCGAGGCGGCACTGCGACGAAGCGAAGAGCAATTGCGCCAGTCACAAAAAATGGAAGCAGTCGGCCGTCTGGCCGGCGGTGTCGCGCATGATTTCAACAATCTCCTGACAGTCATCTCGGGTTATTCGTCCATGTCACTCAGGCAAATGGAAAAAGCCCATCCGCTGCGGAAGCACACGGAAGAGATCCAGGCCGCTGCCCAACGCGCCGCTTCGCTGACCGGTCAATTGCTGGCTTTCAGTCGCAAACAAGTGCTTCAGCCGCGAGTCATAGACCTCAACGACTCCGTCAGCGGCATGGAAAAGATGCTGCGGCGTTTGATCGGTGAAGACGTGGAACTCTGCACCTTATTCAACCCGGAACTGGGTAACGTCAAAGCGGATCCCGGACAATTTGAACAGGTTATTCTCAATCTCGCTGTAAACGCGCGCGATGCCATGCCGCGCGGCGGGAAACTCACGATCCAGACGGCCAATGTGGCCCTCGATCAAAAAACCCGGTTTCGCAATCGCGACCTCGACGTGGGTGAGTACGTCATGGTGGCCATAACCGACACCGGCGTCGGAATGACCGAGGAGGTAAAGTCCCATTTGTTTGAGCCGTTCTTTACCACCAAGGGCGTTGGCCGTGGAACAGGATTGGGACTGGCCACGTGTTATGGAATCATCTGCCAAAGTGATGGGGATATCCGGGTCTACAGCGAGCTGAATTGCGGCACGACGTTTAAGGTTTATCTGCCTCGCGTGGATGCGCCCACCACCGCCGCGGATACGTCGATTGATCCCGACGCCTTGCCCGAGGGCTCGGAATCCATTCTCATCGTGGAAGACGAAGCGGCCGTGCGGCGCCTGGCGGCTTCAGTCCTGCGCGGTGCGGGCTACCGGGTGCAGGAAGCACGGGATGCAATCGAGGCTTTTACCTTAATCGAGTCGAAGCAGCCTTTCGACCTGGTGATAACCGATGTCATCATGCCGAAAATGAGCGGCAAGGAACTTTACGATCAAATCAAAGTGATCGCGCCTCGCATTAACGTTTTGTTCATGTCCGGCTATACCGATGACGCACTGGCTCATCACGGAGTGCTCGGGCCTGAACTTAGCTTCCTGGAGAAACCGTTCTCGCCCGCGGGGCTCGCGCGTAAAGTCCGCGAAGTCATTGATCGCCCCAAGGCTCGAAGCCGGCTCATGTCCAAGGTCGCGAGTAATGGAAACGGTGTATTGCCCGCTTCCAAGCATTGAGAAGCGATGGGTTGTCAGGGCAAAAGGATCGCAGGGAAAGCAGGAACGCCGGAACTTGCCAATTCTCGCGCTGAACCAGTGAAAGGTCAAACGGCGCGAATCGTGTGCGCGTCGAATCCGAGGCAGTGTCCGAATTTGGGTTGGTAGGGATACCGCGCTGCGGCGTCCCCGCCCGCGTAATAGCGGGCGGAATCCGCGAGCCGATCGCGTGAATTATGCACAACGTTGCGCCGCTGAACGCGGCGCGGACGGCGCAAGCGCGCCTTCCCTAACAGGTTAGGGCATTTCCGATTCCCATTGTGATTTACCAACCGCAATTTCACAATGCGGCGCATGGAACTGTTGCCATACGACATTGAAGCGTGGCTCAAAACCTTCTCTCGCGTCGTGCGCGAGCGCAATTTTGTGGAGGGAAAAAATCTTTTTGACGGCAACGTGGTTTCATTCGGCACCGTTTGCTTTCGTGTTGAAGGCCTCGATACGCTGGCGGCGCAGCAATGGCACGCGGTATGGCCGAACACGGAGAATTTCGAGTTTGATTACCCGTCCGCCCGCGCTTTAGTCGAAACCAGGCAGGCCGTCATCGTGGCTGACTGGAGTTCGACGGGCTTCGCGCCCGGCGGCGTTCGCTTCCAGCGTCGCGGCCGCTCCACGCTCGTGCTCCGCCGCGAGACGTCAGGTTGGAAAGCCGTGCACACGCATTTTTCCCTGGCGCCGACGCTCGAGAAAGCATGAAGGCAGACAGTTTGCGATGCCCTCATCCTTTTATCATGCGGTCAAGGGAGGCGCGGTCGAAGCGAATGGGGATTTTCAATTGGGGATCGACGGGCAAATCGATGGCTTGGAAAACAGGTTCGATTTTCTGCGCGAAGTATTCCTGATTCGCCAGCGCCGAGGGGTCAATTTCTTCGCGGGGGCGCATTATGACGGGGTTGGTATTGATTTCCCAGACCTGCACGCGGCCATTTATCACCGAGTAATCGCATCGGCCATATTCGATGTGCGCCAGCTCGAAGATTTCACGCAACGCGGCCGCATGTGGATTTTTCTCCAGGAACTCGCGCTGGCGCGCGGCTTTGTCGCCGTCCAACAAGTCGGGATATTTGATCATCCATTTGCGGCTGAACATCACATTTCGCGGCACAATCTGACTGCCCACGCGAAATGCAGAACATTTGTGAAACACGCCATCGGTATCGGCCGCGCTGAGGTATTCGACGACGATCAGATCGCGCGGGTCATGGCCGAAACACATCGCGGCGCGAAGGTTTCCGTCGATATCCTCGTGGGTATTCAAGAGGGCGGTGCGGCTTCCTTCGTGGTCATTGGCGACGCGCACGAAGGCGGGGAAGCGGATTTTGCTGCGGTCGTCGGTGAGGCGGTAGGCGTTGAAATCATTTCGCCCCGCGGCGTGCAGCGTATTCAGCAAATCGGTACGGCGCAAAGCACGGAGCGGGTGGTTGAGCAATCGCACAGAAGGGCCGGCGGCCTCGAGCTGGGTCCACAAATCGGCCACCAGCAGGGAAAGCGCGGGCGTCAGGCGTTCGAGGTCGGAGAAAATATAGGTGCCGCCGGGCAGCCATTGCAGGGATGCGAGCTCGCTATAGGCACGCACCTGGATCATCGAACGCCAGTCGGCGCCCCAGTTATCTAGATACATGTCCATCGTGTAACGATGATCACCCGTGACAAAATATGTAATCACAGACCGAGGCTGTAAACGGTGTGTAAGAAATTGGCAAGACTGGAATCAGTCCTGCAAAAAAAGCGAGGCCGGATTGCTCCGGCCTCGCGTAATGTTCCTCCAGCTTTGCTAGCGGATTAGTAATCCATTCCGCCCATGCCACCGCCGTGACCGCCAGGGGCCGCCGCCGGTTTTTCCTTCTCCGGAATCTCGGTGATCAGGCATTCGGTCGTCAGCAGCAGGCCGGCAATCGAAGCCGCGTTCTGCAGCGCGCTGCGGGTGACCTTTTTCGGATCCACCACGCCGGCTTTGACGAGGTCTTCATATTGGCCGGTGGCCGCATTGAAACCTTCGTTGCCCTTGCGCTTCTTGATTTCCTGCGTTACCACGGAGCCTTCGTATCCGCCATTCATCGCGAGATGCTTGGCCGGATATTCAATCGCGCGACGGATGATATCCACGCCGATTTGCTCGTCTTCATTCGCGCCCTTCACGGCTTCAATGGCGGGCAAACAACGCAGCAATGCCACGCCGCCGCCAGGCACGATGCCTTCTTCGACCGCCGCGCGAGTCGCGTGCAACGCGTCTTCCACGCGCGCCTTCTTTTCCTTCATCTCGCTCTCGGTCGCCGCGCCGACGTTGATGACGGCCACGCCGCCGGCGAGTTTCGCCAGGCGTTCCTGCAATTTTTCGCGATCGTAATCGCTGGTCGTCTCTTCAATCTGGCGGCGGATTTGATTCACGCGGCCCTGGATTTCCGAGCTCTTGCCGTAGCCTTCCACGATCGTGGTGTTTTCCTTGTCCACCACAATGCTCTTGGCGCGGCCGAGGTCTTCGAGACCAACCGATTCGAGCTTGATGCCGAGGTCTTCGGTGATGCATTTGCCGCCCGTGAGGATGGCAATGTCTTCCATCATCGCCTTGCGGCGATCGCCGAAACCGGGCGCCTTCACTGCGCAGATATTCAACGTGCCGCGGAGCTTGTTCACGACCAGTGTCGCGAGCGCTTCGCCTTCCACGTCTTCCGCAATGATCAACAGCGGCTTGCCGAGCTTCGCCACTTTTTCGAGAATCGGCAGCAAGTCCTTCAAGCTGCTGATTTTCTTCTCGTAATTCAGCACGTAAGCCTCTTCCAGCTTGGCTTCCATCGTGTCCGCGCTCGTCACGAAATACGGCGAGAGGTAACCCTTGTCGAACTGCATGCCTTCCACCACGTCGAGCGTCGTCTCAATGGACTTGGCTTCCTCCACCGTGATGGTGCCGTCTTTGCCGACCTTGTCCATCGCGTCGGCGATGATTTCGCCGATCGTCGTGTCCCAGTTGGCGGAAACAGTCGCGACCTGCTTGATTTCCTCTTTGTCCTTCACCTTCTTCGCGATCTTATCGAGGTTCGCCACGGCGGCCTCCACGGCCTTATTGATGCCGCGCTGCACGCCGATCGGGTTCGCGCCCGCGGTGACATACTTCAGGCCTTCGCGGAAAATCGCTTCGGCCAATACCGTCGCGGTCGTCGTGCCGTCGCCGGCGTTATCGCTGGTTTTGCTCGCGACTTCGCGGACCATCTGCGCGCCCATGTTTTCGTACGGGTCTTCCAGTTCAATTTCCTTCGCCACGGTCACGCCGTCCTTGGTCACGGTCGGGGAGCCGAATTTTTTGTCGAGCACCACGTTGCGGCCTTTGGGGCCGAGCGTCGCGGTGACCGCGCGGGCGAGTTTGCTGACGCCCTTCAAGAGCGCCTGACGAGCTGCCTCGTCGAATACAATTTGTTTTGCTGCCATAATTTTATTTATTAGTTAGAGGTTGATCCGTCTTCGCTTCGCTTCGCCGCGATAAATAGTTGCTAGCCGCGCCGCAGCCCCGCGAAGGCGGGAGAGTTTAATTAATCGATCACGGCCAGGATGTCGTCCGAGCTCAAAATCTTGTATTCCCGGCCATCAAGTTTGATTTCCGTGCCGCCATATTTGCTCACGAGCACGCGGTCGCCTTTTTTGACTTCGAACGGAATTTTCTTTCCGTCGTCGTTGGTTTTGCCGGTGCCCAGCGCCACCACGATGCTTTCCATCGGCTTTTCCTTGGCGGTATCAGGAATAATAATCCCGCCTTTTTTTTGCTCCTTCTCTTCGACAGCTTCCACCAGGATGCGATCGCCGAGCGGTTTAACGTTTAGTGCCATAGTTCTAGTTTGGTTATGTTGTTGTTTTCGTTTAATCAAAACCCAACCGCACTCGCGGTGGGAAAATTATTTCACCGTGGGACAGGCATCCTGCCTGTCTCCCATTTGTTTCACTCTCGATTTGGTTCCGCTAACCCGCAGAAAACTTACTTCCCCTGCGTCGCGCCCATCGGCCCGATGGTGGAAACCATCGCCTGGCAAATAATGGGCCCCTGCGAGTCGTCCACTATATAGGGATTCCCGAACGGTTGCCAGCCCATCTGTAAGGACTTCGTCACCGACTCATCCAAATCCTTATGATTCGTATGATGAATCGTCTTATAACGTTTGAACTCGTCAACCATACGCGTTGTTGTTCAGTTGTTCACTTCGGTTGGTAACCGCTCAATGCGTCTTCTGACCGCCAGGTTTGGACTGCGGCAGCCCCCGCCGCTTTGTCCGCCGTCAAAAACCCCGAAGGGGAAACCAGCGCGGAAACTTCCATTCCACGCCAGCCGTCCTTATTTCAGAAGTTACTTCTTCTCGTCCACAACTTCCGCGTCGATGATCGGACCCTCGTCCTTCTTGCCTTCCTCTGGAGGACGGCCGCCGGCTTCGGGGCCGGGTTGTCCGCCCGGCTGCCCTTCCGGACCTCCGGCGCGCGCCTTCTCCGAAGCGGCTTTGTAAAGTTCCTGTCCGACCAATTGGGAAGCCTCGTTGAGCTTCTCGGAAGCGGCTTTAATGGCGGCACTGTCGCTGCCCTTCAAAGCTTCCTTCACTTCGGCCACCGCCTGCTCGACTTTGCCCTTCACATCGCCGGAAATCTTGTCCGCGTTGTCCTTGAGCATTTTCTCGGTGCGATAAACCGCGTTGTCCGCTTCGTTGCGCGTCTCCACTTCCTCGCGGGCTTTCTTGTCGTCCTCCGCGTGCGCCTCCGCGTCCTTGCGCATTTTCTCGACTTCATCCTTCGAGAGGCCACTGCTCGCCGAAATGGTGATTTTCTGTTCCTTGCCCGTGCCCAGATCCTTGGCGCTCACGTGCAGAATGCCGTTGGCATCGATGTCAAAAGTGACCTCGATCTGCGGCATGCCGCGCGGGGCCGGCGGAATGTCCGTCAACTGGAACTTGCCAATCGTCTTGTTATCACGCGAAAACTGGCGCTCGCCTTGCAACACGTGGATTTCCACGCCCGGTTGATTGTCCGAAGCGGTCGAAAAGATTTCCGATTTGCGCGTCGGGATCGTGGTATTGCGTTCAATCAATTTCGTGAACACACCACCGAGCGTCTCGATGCCCAGCGACAACGGCGTCACGTCGAGCAACAACACGTCCTTCACTTCGCCCTTGAGCACGCCGCCCTGAATGCCGGCGCCAATCGCCACGACTTCGTCCGGGTTCACGCCCTGGTGCGGCTGCTTGCCGACAAGCGTTTTCGCGGTGTCCACCACGCGCGGCATACGGGTCATGCCACCGACCAGCACGAGCTCGTCAATCTTGCTCGCCTCAATGCCGGCGTCCTTGAGACAGTTCTTCACCGGCCCAATAGTGCGCTCGAACAAATCATCGCAAAGCTGCTCCATCTTCGCCCGCGTGAGCGTCTTTTGAATGTGCTTCGGCCCGCTGGCGTCCGCCGTGATGAACGGCAGGTTGATGTCATATTGCTGCGCGCTCGACAACGCAATCTTCGCCTTCTCGGCCTCTTCCTTGATGCGTTGGAGGGCGTCGGGCTGCTTGCGCAAATCCATGCCCGCCTCTTTTTTGAATTCGTCCAGGATCCAATCCATGATGCGATTGTCCCAGTCGTCACCGCCCAAGTGCGTATCGCCGTTGGTCGCTTTCACTTCGAAAACGCCATCACCGATTTCCAGCACTGAAATATCAAATGTGCCGCCGCCCAAATCATACACGGCGATCTTCTCGTCCTTCTTTTTGTCGAGACCATACGCGAGCGACGCGGCCGTCGGTTCATTGATGATACGCAGGACCTCGAGCCCGGCGATCTTGCCGGCGTCTTTGGTCGCCTGGCGCTGTGAATCGTTGAAGTACGCCGGAACGGTAATCACCGCCTGCGTGATTTTTTCACCGAGGCGCATTTCCGCGTCGCTCTTGAGCTTGGCCAGAATCATCGCCGAAATTTCCGGCGGCGAAAATTGCTTGGCCTTGCCTTCCACTTCCACTTCCACCGCCACATCGCCATTGGCTCCGCGCACGACTTTGTAAGGCACGCGCTTGAGTTCCTCCTGGACCTCGTCGAACTTGCGGCCCATGAAACGTTTGATGGAGTAAATGGTGTTGCGCGAATTCGTGACTGCCTGGCGTTTGGCGGCGTCGCCCACGAGGCGTTCACCGGTCTTCGCGAAAGCCACCACGGAGGGGGTCACGCGCCGACCTTCAGAGTTTTCCAGAACGAGCGGCTCCCCGCCTTCCATGACGGCCATGCAAGAGTTCGTCGTTCCCAAATCGATTCCTAATACTTTTGCCATAAAATCTCTTTCGATAAAATGAATTGAGGACTATCTCTATGCAGGGATAGTGCCAAGGAGAATGAAAAATGCTAACACGCTTACAGAAAAATACTTACGAATTAAAGCCCGTCTTTCCTGTCAATAGCTTTGCGCCATGATGGCACAATTCAAACATCCTTGGCACACTCAAAATGGCTCAATTGACCCCCAGTTAGCTTTATCAACCGTCTGCTGATTTCGTCTTATCGCTGTATCTTTTATGGAAATGTGTCAGTTTCCATCAAGCGTTATAAAAATGCCCCAACTCTCTCAACGACGCATATTCCTTGGCCCGCTGGTGGGTGGCAGCGCCAATGATGACATGGTCCAGCACTTCGATCTTCAAAAGCTGTCCCGCGCGGATTAAATCGCGCGTCACCTTCACATCCGCCTCGCTCGGGGTGGGGTCGCCGCTGGGATGATTGTGCACCAGCACGATCGCGGAGGCATTCGCCGCGATGGCAGACTTGAAAACCTCGCGCGGATGCACCAGCACCGTATCCAGGGTGCCATCGGAAATTTTCTCCACCCGAATCAATCGCCGGCGAGTGTTAAGCATCAGCACGTGAAACGCCTCCACATTTCTCAAGCGATTCATCTCCCTCACGTAAGCGACAATCGTCTGCGGATTATCCATGACGGGTGATTCATCGCGCTTCTCTGCCTCCATCCGCCGGGCGAGCGCAAAGGCCGCGACCAGCGTGGCCGCCTTGTCCGGCCCCACGCCCGGCTCGCGCTTCAAATCATCCACCGTCGCCAGCGCAATTGCATGCAGCGACCCATATTTTTGGAGCAATCGCCGGCTGACCTCCACCACGTTGGCACCCTTCAACCCCGTGCGAAGCAGGATGGCGAGCAATTCCGCATGAGTGAGCGCATCCGGCCCCCGCGCCACGAGCCGCTCGCGCGGACGTTCGCTGACTGGCTGATCCTTGAGCCTCATACCCTCGGACATGCGGCATTCTTAAACCCCGCCTCACACCAGCGCGAGCAAATTCCGGCTCGCCTGGGAGCGCCGGCCTCCCGCCAGCCGATCGCGGCCCGGCAACTTTCGTTGAACTATTCCCATACGATGCGAGTCTATAGTGCAGGGAACGAACGGCCACTCGGCTGAATCAATCGTCAGTATTTGTTATGAACACAAAACTGTTTCTGCTTTGTTTCGCCTCGGCGGCGGCCACCGCGCTGGCGGCCGACTCTCCCACAAATAATTTCACCTCCACCCGCTCACCCATTCCCATCACCGAGTCGATGCGGCTCGAAAATCTTCTCACGCCCAGGCTCGACCTCCCGGTCATCCCCCTGGGAAAAAGCGATTTCGTTCTGAGCGGCCCGCTGGCGTATGGATTCCGCCGGCTCCCGCCCGTCGAAAATTTGAGCCGCGGCCAGAAATTTCTGCGCCTGCCCCTGATTCGCCTCTTCGTGCCCAAGCCAATGCCCTGGCCGAATGAAGGGGGAAAATATTTCGCCTGGCGCAACACTGATAACTCGCTTCCCTGGGAGCTCGCCAGCTCGCGTCCGGGAATTCAGAAAGGACCGTATTAAAACCTGGGAGCGCCGGCGTCTCGCCGGCTTGTTTTCATTTGCCGACGGGACGCCGGCGCTCCCATGCTCCTACACCGTTTGCAATTCCCGCACCATGAAGGGCTCGAACTCACGGTGATAATGTGGCGGAATGCGGGCCTTGAACCGCGCCGTCTTCCCCGTGTAACGCCGCTCAATCACCTGCGCCACCTCGTGCAACCGCGCAATCACGCCCGCCCGATCGTGCGGAACCGAAAGCTCCACAAATTCCCGCAACGGTCGAAGCTGGCTGCTCAGTTCTTCGAGCAACACCGGAATCCCATCGCCGCTCTCCGCTGAAATCGCCACACCCTGCGGATACCGCTCGAGAAAACGGCTCAAGGTCTCCCGGCTGCTCTTGAGCAAATCCACCTTGTTGAAAAC
The DNA here is from genome assembly GCA_035552155.1 of Verrucomicrobiia bacterium. GTDB lineage: Bacteria > Verrucomicrobiota > Verrucomicrobiia > Limisphaerales > DASXHY01 > DASXHY01. Next base: position 29,055 of record DASZLX010000026.1, read on the forward strand.
CATCACGGTCGGCTTGCCTTCCGCGCCGATTTCTTTCAGCACCGCGTCCACCGATTCAATCTGTTCGCGCGCCTGCGGATGACTCACATCCACCACGTGCACCAGTAAATCCGCCTGCACCACTTCCTCCAGCGTGGCCTTGAACGCCTCCACCAGCCCGTGCGGCAATTTGCGAATAAAACCCACCGTGTCCGTGAGCAACACGTTTTGGTTCGTCGGCAGGCGCAGCCGCCGGGTCGTTGGATCCAGCGTTGCAAAAAGTTTATTCACCGCCAGCACGTCCGCGCCCGTCAATTTGTTCAACAACGTCGATTTGCCCGCGTTGGTGTAACCCACGATGCTGGCCAGCGGCCATTGATTGCGCTGGCGGGCGTAACGCTGCGTGGAACGCTGGCGCCGCACGACCTCGAGTTCGCCCCGGATTTTCGAGATGCGATCCTGCACCCGGCGGCGGTCGGTTTCGAGCTGCGTTTCGCCTTCACCGCCACGCATGCCGATGCCGCCTTTTTGCCGCGACAAGTGGCCCCAGAACCGGGTCAGGCGCGGCAGCAAATGCTGAAGCTGCGCCAGTTCAATCTGCAGCTTGCCCTCGCGCGTCCGCGCGCGTTGCGCAAAAATATCGAGAATCAGCGACGTCCGATCGAGCACCTTGCAGTTAAAAATCTTTTCCAGGTTACGGCTTTGCGCGGGGGAAAGTTCATCGTCAAAAATCACCGTGTCCACATCCAGCAGCTTGCATTGCGCGCCGAATTCGTCCGCCTTGCCCTTGCCAATGAACGTCGCGGGATTGCGCGATTCGAGCTTTTGCACTCCCTCGCCCACGACCTCGCCGCCGGCGGTGGCGGCTAATTCAGCCAATTCCTCCAGAGAATCACCGGTTTCCCAATCCTTCCGGCCCTTCAATTCGATCCCCACGAGAAAAACCCTCTCGGTCCGTTTATTCCTGGTCTCGATTAATGCTTTCAATTCTTAAGCGAAGTTGATGTTGTTGAGAATGCCGGATTCGCCAGCGCGGTCAAGGAGGTGGACCAATGCCGTGCGTTCAGCCACCCGTGTTTTCTTCCGGATTAAAATGATAAGTCCCTTGTGCGGTTTGGATTTCGCCAGTGTGAGAAAATCGTCGCGATTGCAAGTAATCATTATCCAGCCACGGTTGCATGCGTGATCCAGAACGTCTTCGTCGCGGGCGCTCTTCGGCAACACGTCACGCAAAAAAATCGCCTGGTGTCCAAGGGCTTCGAGCGAAAAGGCAAGGTCATCAGGCGTGTCGTGATCAAGCAGGAAGGTCATCCTCGATCGGGAGACATTTGTCTGGCAACCAACAGATCAATTTCGCCCCGATGATCCTCGTAATAGGCAAGGCATTCATAAACTTGGGCGCGCGTCAAATCGGGAAAACAATTCGCAATCAAACTGTCGACCGTTTCGCCGTTTTGGAGCAGGCCGACAACGTCATGCACGCCAATCCGCGTGCCTTCCACGCGTGCATTGCCGCCTCGGATTCCCTGTTCTTTGACAATGTATCGGTAGGTTTCGCTCGTCGAAGCCATGCCGGACCTTATCACATCCCGCCCCTATCAACAATGTCTTTCCTTGCACTTCATAATGCCCGGCAGCCGTTCAAACCTTTGCTCCCTTGCACCTTTTGCGCGTTTGCATTAAAAGCCCTTGAACCCACCTCAGAAATCTTATGGATTTCTCCCGGCTTTTTGCCACACTGCGCACGTGATCAGTCCGTTAATCAAACTCCTGCTTGAAGGTGGCAGCTTGAGCACGGCGCAAATGGCGCAGGTGCTCAACCTGCCCGAGGCCGATGTCAACCAGCAGCTGGACCAGTTGCGCAAGGAGCGCATCCTGCTCGGATGGCGCCCCGTGCTGAACCTTGCCGACGAAGAGACCGGCATCGTCCGCGCCGTCATCGAAGTCCGCATCACCCCGGAGCGTGGCGGCGGATTCAACCGGCTCGCCGACCGCATCAGCCGTTTCGACGAAGTCGAATCCTGCCATCTCATGTCCGGCGGCTACGATTTGCTCGTGTTCGTCGATGGCTCAAGCCTGCAAAAGGTCGCGGCGTTCGTCTCCGAAAAACTTTCCACCATCGAAGGCGTCCTCTCCACCGCCACGCATTTCCTGTTGCGCTCCTACAAGGAGCAGGGCTTCCTGCTCGACATCAAAGCCGAGGAAAACGACCGGTTGAAAGTCGCTCCCTGATTGAATCGGTTTAATTCGCAGATTACCCAGATGAACGCAGATTTTTCCATTGAACGCCGGAGGATTTTTCCCTCCGCGAACATCTGCGCCCTCTGCGAATAAATTTCCGTCATGGACACCACGCGCTACATCGCCAAACACGTCATTAACCTGCCCCGCTCAGGCATCCGCGACTTTTTTGAAATCGTCGCCAAGATGAAGGACGTGATTTCACTCGGCATTGGCGAGCCGGATTTCGACACCCCCTGGCATATTCGCGAAGCCGCCATTTACGCCCTCGAAAAGGGCAAGACCCATTACACCTCGAACCTCGGCCTCATCGAACTGCGCCGCTCGATCAATCGCTACGTCGAAAAAAATTTCAACATCAGCTACCGGCCCGAAGACGAAATCCTCGTCACGGTCGGCGTGAGCGAAGCGCTGGATATCGCCTTCCGCGCACTCGTCAATCCCGGTGACAAGGTGATGTTCCATCAACCCTGTTATGTCAGTTATCATCCCAGCGTCACGCTCACGCACGGAGTCGCGGTGCCGGTGCCGACCTTTGCCAAAGACAATTTTGCGCTCACCGCCGAGGCCCTCAAAGCCGCCTGGGAGCCGGGCTGCAAATTACTCATGCTCAACCTGCCGTGCAATCCCACCGGCGGCACCTGCAATCGCGCGCAGCTCGAGGCCATCGCGAAATTCGCGGTCGAAAAAGATCTGCTCGTCCTGAGCGACGAAATTTATTCCGAACTGACCTTCGATGGCGGACACATCAGCATTGCCAGCCTGCCCGGCATGAAAGAGCGGACGATTTTCCTGCACGGCTTTTCCAAGGCCTTCGCGATGACCGGCTGGCGCATTGGCTATGCCTGCGGACCGGCCACGCTGATCGAAGCGATGATGAAGGTGCATCAATACTCGATGATGTGCGCGTCCATCATCAGCCAGGAAGGCGCCATTGAAGCCTTGCAACGCGGCGAGGAAGGCATGAAAAGCATGCGCGAACAATACCATCGCCGCCGGGATTTCATCGTGCGCCGCTTGAATGAAATTGGCCTCAAATGCCACCTGCCGCGCGCCTCTTTTTACGCGTTTCCCAGCGTTGAAATTACCGGCATGAACGAAAAAGATTTTGCGCTCGGTTTATTGAACGCCGAGAGAGTGGCCATGGTTCCCGGCACCGCCTTTGGGCCGAACGGCGCGGGCTTTTGCCGCGCCTGCTTTGCCACCGGCTACGATCAACTCATCGAAGCGAGCGACCGGATTGACCGGTATGTGCAGGGATTGGCGGCGAAGAAATAAAGGCTGAGAATCTGTGCATCATGGCCTCGGGCGTGTCAGTTGTCGCCGGCTCGAACCATCGTAAATCCAACTGCCGCCGGAACCACGTCATCTGTCGCTTGGCAAACTGCCGCGTTTTGATTTTCACTAACTCAATCGTCTCCGGCAACGAATGCTCGCCGCGCAAATGTTCCACCACCTGCCGATACCCCAATGCCTGCATCGCGGTTTTATTCTGCGCCAGCCCGTGCTCTAGCAATTGCCGCGTCTCCCCCACCAACCCGCGCGCAAACATCGCCTCCACCCGCGCATCAATCCGCGCGCGCAAATCCGTCATTTCGCGCGCCAGCCCGAAGGCGACCGTGGACTGTGGACCTTGGACCTTGGACCTTGGACCTTGGACTTTGGACTTTTCCCACTCCGCCCGTTGCTCGGAAAATTTCCGGCCCGTCAACCGAATCACCTCGACCGCCCGAATCACCCGCCGCGGATTTTTGCGATCAATCTTTTCGTAAGTCACCGGGTCCCGCTCAGCCAATTCGGCCAGCAATTCCGGCAACGGCACCATTTCCAATTCCGCGCGTAACTTTTCGTCCGCCGGCGGCGCTTCGCCCAACCCTTCGAGAAACGCTTTGAAATAAAGCCCCGTGCCGCCACAAAAAATCGGCACTTGTCCGCGTGACTGGATTTCTGTCACGGCCATGTTTGCCCGGCTGACAAATTGCGCCGCATCAAACGGCTCCGTCAACTCGACAACATCAATTAAATGATGCCGCACGCGCCCGCGTTCCTCAGCCGAAGGTTTCGCCGTGCCGATGTCCAGCCCGCGATACACCTGCATGGAATCCACGGAAATGATTTCCCCGCCGATTTTTTCTGCAAGCAACAGCGCGATTTCTGATTTCCCAACCGCCGTCGGCCCGGCAATGAAAATGGGGGGAGGATGGAGAATGGAAGATGGAGAATTGAGGTGGGATGTTTTTGCCATCTTCTATCCTCGATCTTCCATCTTCAAATTTACGCCGCCGTCCGGCGAAAGCGCGGCAGCACCGCCCACAACGCCACACCTACCGCAAAAATCCCCATGCTCACGAGTTGTCCCGGCGTCAGGTGCAGCATGCTGTGGATGTGGACCGGGGAATAATCGCCGCGGAACGATTCCACAATTGACCGCGTCACGGCGTAGCACAGCAGGTAGGCCGCAAAAACCTGGCCGTCAAATTTCTTGCGCCGGTAAAGCCACGCGAGCCCCACATACAAAAACAAATTCAGGATCGCATCGTACACTTGCGTGGGATGCACCGGAAACGTGGGCGCGCCATTGAGATTGCCCGGCGGGTAACTTATCGCCCACGGCAAATCGCACGAGCGCCCATAACAGCAGCCATTCAGCAAACAGCCCATCCGTCCAAACACGTAGCCCAGCGCGATGCTGGGCGCGAGCACATCCGCCAGTTTCCAGAGCGCAATATGTTTAAAACGCGCGTAAAGAATGCCCGCCAGCGATGCCCCAATCAGGCCGCCGTAAAAAACCAACCCGCCGTTCCAAACCGCAAACACTTCCCAAAAAGGCCGCCCGGCGAATTCCTCCTGCCAGTACGTCATCACATGCAGCGCCCGCGCGCCCACGATGGTCCCCACAATCAGCCACGGACCGATATCCAGGATTTTTTCCGGCGCAATCCCCTCGCGCAGCCCACGCCGACTCGCGGTCCAGAGGCCCGCGATGAACGCGATCGCCATCATCACTCCGTACGAACGGATGGGAAACGATCCGATATAAAATGCAATTGGATGCACGACTAAAGTTTAAACGCAAAACTCAAAACTGCGAAAGAAATTGCGCCGAACTCGCGAGCTCGTCAAATCCTCCGAATTGAATCGTGCGTTGGAGTTCATCCTTTGATATGTCCGCAACCTGAAACAGCTCGAAGCGAACCAATGCTGTAATTGCAATCTGTCCCTCAAGCCAACTACACCAGGCACACGCCGTTTTCGATACGGTCAAAAACGAGCATGTCCGCCGCCAGTGTTCCCATCTGGGCCGCCGCATGTTGCCGCGCACGATGCTCCTGGATGAGTTGACGGGTCTTGGCCTCAAGAGTTTCCGGGTGGCTCGATTGGCGATGAATGTTTTGCGCCTCCACGCTGGCGACACGCTCCGCCGCTTCCCGGGTTTGTTGCAGGCTCAGACGAAGTTCCTTGATGCGCGAGACCGCGGTCTCCCCCGGCGTTTCGGCGCAGCCACCGTAGAAGCCGAGAAACCCGCCCTCAGCATCGGAATGAGGCGCTCCACGATCCAGTATCCACCGGTATTCGCCGTTGCGGTCCTGCAGCCGATAGCTCATCGCGAATGAAATTCTCTTTTCGAACGAACCGACATAATGCTGGACGCAACGTTCCAGATCATCTGGATGTACGCCTTCCGCCCAGCCATTGCCCATTTCCTCCTGCAACGTGCGTCCGCGGTAATCCAGCCACGCGCGATTGAAATAGAAGCATCCCATATCGCGACCTGCCATCCAGATCATGACCGGCGCGCCATCGGCCAGTTGCTGGAAAAATTTCACATCGGGTTTCTGCTCGAGGCGACCGGCGGGGACATCAGACTGCATAGTTCGGGCAGAATACGGCGCGCGCGCGTGGTGGCAATACGGGATTTGCCCCACCGCGGTTCACTGGCGCCGCGCCCCTTCAATTCGTCGCCACTGCCGGCGCGGAGAATCGAAGCGATCGGTTCGGAACCGGCTGCGCGCGCGGCTTCATCATTCCGGGCGGCATGATCGGCGCCGCGTTCACCAATTCGCGCCATTTCTGGCGTTCTTCTGGCGTCATTTCACGCCACCGCTCGGCATTTTTCAAAAACTGCTGCCGCTCGGCGATGCTCATCCCGGCAAATTCCTCGAAAGAACTGAGACATTGAGCTCGTTGCCCCGGCGTCAAATTCGAATAAGAAGCCAGCGTCCGTTCCATCTCCCTCCGTTCGTCGTCGGGAAGGGTGTCCAGGGTTTTTTCTTTTTCGTCGGGGGTCAGTTGGAAAAATTGATTGAAACCAAGCAGCGCTTTCTGGCGCTGGTCGTCGGACATTCCCCGCCAGCGATCCAGTCCCTTCTCCAATTCCTGGCGGCGGTCGGCGGGTATCGTGCGGAGAATGGCCTCGTGCTCCTGCGGAGTGGCCGAGGTTACTTGTGCGAAATAACTCGCGATCAAATCATCCTTTTTGAATTGTTCCTGCAACTGCGGCGGCAACACATCCCACAATTCCAGCCTTTGCCCGACCTGCGCGCGCAACTCCTCAGGAACACGCGCCAGCGCCGCCGGGCGATTGGTCCGCGGTTCGTCCATCAGCGGCCGCAAGTACCAGCGCAGCTCCGTCTCGCGCAGCCGCAGTTCACGCAGCGGGTCCGGCAAAATTTCGTATTCCTCCAGCTTCTCCAGGATGCGCTTTTGAATATCCGGCGGGCGAATCGCAATCGCCGTCTGCCGCTGTTCGGGCGTCATCGCCAGCAATTCGCGAAAGAGAGCCACCGGGGATTTGACTGCGGCGGCCGACGCGCCACTGCCTGCCGGTTGCGCGCGCAATGAAACCGCAAAGCATGCCGCCGCGCTCGCCAGGGCCAAAACTGTTCGCCGTAACGAACTCATTTCATCAAGGCAATCAATTCCGGGTCCGGCCCAGGTGTGGGGCTCATCCGCCGGATGGTATCGAAATCCTGCAAAATTTCCGGGCTGGGCAGCGAGGATACACCCACTACGACCTTGACGCCCTGCGCCACTTCCGCCCGTTTCGTGGCTTCGTGTTCGTGATAGGTCAAAATTCCCACGCCTAAGATCACCGCGGCCACCGCCGCCCTCGGCAACAACAAGCGTACAAACCACGCCCGGCGACTGCGCTGGGGACGACCGGCAGCCGCTTGCTCGCGTTCCACCGCCTGCAACACACGCGCCGTGAAATTGCTCGGCACCGGCGCATCCGGCAACCGCCCGAGAATCTCCGTGAGACGAGTTTCGCTTTCCCAATCCGCCCTCGCTTCGGGATGCACCGCCAGCCACGCCCGCAATTCCGCCTCTTCAGCGGTGGTGAGCTTGCGCCAGCTTTTTTCGCGCGATGGATCGAACTCGTTCATTTGGTTCCTTTCTATTTCAAAACCGGTTTTAGTCAAAAGTTGCAATTATTCGGGTGATTTCCACTCACCGCTGCGCAGATACGCCTTGAGCCGTTCCTTGAGCGTTTCCCGTCCCCGGTGAATCAGCGATTTCGTTGCCGAGAGCGAGCAGCCCAACACCTCCGCAATTTCCTCGTAGCTCAACTCGTCCTGGCGGCACAGCAACAGTGCCGATCGCTGGTTTTCCGGCAACTCGGCCAGTGCCCGCTCGATTTTTTGCTCCAGTTCGCCCTGCAACAGGCTTTCCGGCGGCGAAAAGGTCTTTTTATCCTCGAATTGCTGCAACGGCTGGTCTTCCTGCTCCGGATGCGGCGCATCCAGCGATTCCGCTGGATGCCGCGAACGACGCCGGATTTCGTTGAGGCAAAGGTTCCGCGCGATGGTGAACAGCCAGGTGGAAAACTTGGCCGTGGTCTGGTAGCGCGCCGCCGATTTATAGACCTGCACGAAGACATTTTGCGCCAGGTCCTCCGCCTCGGTCGCGTCGCGGAGCGTCCGATACGCGAGGTTCATCACCGGCTGCTTGTATTTCTCGACCAACTCGGCGAAAGCAACCGTATCGCCCTGCTTCACGCGAAGCATCAGGGCGGCATCGGGGTCAAAACTTGGAGGCATGGGTCGCAAACGGCGGCCAGTTTAGGTCAACACCAGGGGAGCGACAAGGTTGCGGTAGACTCGTTAAATGTGTGACTGGTTAAATTGGTTAAATGAGTTAAATGCGTTTTCTGCGCAATGACTAATTTAGCGATCTAACTTATTTAACTCATTTAACCAATTTAACTTCGCCCACCCTTGCCTTCCGCGCCATTTCCACCCAAAGTTACCTGCGTACATGCAGTCACTGTTGGAAAAAATTGAGGCCAATGCGGCCACACGGCTCACGCTGCCCTCCGGCAAATTGCCGGCGCAGGAATTGGCGCGCTTCAAGGCCTTCCTGAAAGTCGAAACCCACCGCGTCAAACTCCTGCACCGCTCCGGCGGCGGCGGGCGCGAAGTTTGCCGTGCCCGCGCGGCCATTCTTGACGTCCTGTTGCGTTACCTGTGGAACGCCGCCAGGGACAGCCTCTCCGAGCAGGCGCAAAAGGAATTTCCCCCGCTCGCGCTCGTCGCCATCGGCGGCTATGGCCGCGCCGAATTGAATCCCCACAGCGATATCGATTTCATGTTCCTGCACGACGGCCAGGTTGTCGGCGGCGGGCGCAAGCCACTCCCGCACCTCGCCAAGTTGATTGACGGCATCCTGTATCCGCTCTGGGATCTCGGCCTGAAAGTCGGCCATTCCGTGCGCAGCATCGAGGATTGCATCTCCGTCGCCAACACCGACATGCAATCCAAGACCTCGCTCATCGAGGCGCGGTTGATCACCGGCAACGAAGCGTTGTTCAAAAAATTTCAAAAAACGCTCCAGAACAAAGCCATCAATGGACATGTCGAAGAATACATCGCCATGCGCGTGGAGGACCAGGCGGCGCGCCGCGCAAAGTTCGGCAACTCCGCTTCCATGCAGGAGCCGAACCTGAAAAACGGCTGCGGCGGCCTGCGCGATTACCAGAATCTTTTGTGGATGACTTTTTTCAAATACGGCACGCGCTCGCTCGCCGATTTGCAAAAGCAGGAATTCGTCACCGCCGCCGAACGCAAGCAACTGGATGCCGCCTACGACTTTCTTCTCCACCTGCGCACGGACATGCATTATCACACGAACCGCGCCACCGATGTTTTGAGCAAGGCGCTGCAGCCGGCCATCGCGCACAATCTCGGTTACACCGACCGCTCGCCCAGCAAACGCATCGAGAAATTCATGCGCGACGTTTACACCCACTCGCGCAATATTTACATCATCACCCGCACGCTCGAGCAGCGCATGGCGCTCGTGCCACAACAACCGGGTCTGCTCTCCTCAAAAATTTCCTCGCTCACGAGGCTGATTCCCGGCAACCGCAAAAAAGCCGCGCCGGAGCCGGTGGACGGCTTCAAATTCATCAATGGCGAAATCCATGCCGCCTCGAATCGCGTTTTTCGCGACCAGCCGCGCCGCCTGATGCGCGTGTTTCTCTACGCCCAGCAACGCGGCCTCCGCCTGCACCCCGACCTCGCGCAACTTATCCGCAAGGAACTCTCGCTCGCCGACCGCGAATTCCTCAACGATCAGCACGTGCGCGAAACCTTTCTCGAGATTCTCGCCCAGCGCGGAAACGTCGCGCCCATTCTCCGCGCCATGCACGAAGTCGGATTGCTCGGCAAATATATTCCCGAATTCGGCAAGCTCACCTGCCTCGTGCAGCACGAATTCTATCATCAATACACTGCCGATGAGCACACACTGGTGTGCCTGGAACAAGTGGATAAAATTTGGGATGCCAAAGTGCCGGCCACCGAGGCTTACGCCCCGCTCCTGCAAAAACTCGAACGCCCCTTCCTGCTCTATCTCGCGCTGCTCCTGCACGACACCGGTAAATCCGACGGCCATGGCAACCATTCCGAAGTCGGCGCGAACCTCGCCATCCGCATCGCCCGCCGCCTGCGGCTCGACGGCTCCGCCTCTCATGTCCTGCGCGTGCTCGTCGAAAATCATTTGCTCATGGCGAGTCTTTCCCAGCGACGCGACCTTGATGATCCGCTGGTCATTCGCAACTTCACCACTGAGGTTCAAAATACCGAAACGCTCGACCTGCTCACGCTGCTCACCTTTGCCGACGCCCAAGCCACCAGCGACAAACTCTGGAACGGCTTCAAGGACGCGCTGCTCTGGTCCCTTTACCACAAAGCCGCGCCGCTGCTCGCCGGCGGGAGCGAATTCATTCGCGCCGAGGAAAAGCAGCGCGAATTGTTGATGGAAGAAGTCAACCGCCTCGCCAATGGGCATGTCAACGCCGAGGAACTCGAGGCCCTCTTCGCCACGCTGCCGGCCCGGTATTTTCAAATTCACACCGCCCGCGAAATCTTCGAGGACCTCGTCGTCGCACACCGTTTCATGCGCTTGCAAATTTCCGAGGAGGACAGCCCGCTCACTCCGGTCGTCAATTGGCACAACGAACCGGACCGCGGCTATAACGCGGTGAAAATCTGCACCTGGGACCGCGGCGGGCTGTTCACCAAAATCGCCGGCTCTTTCAGCGCCATGGGCCTGAACATCCTCAGCGCGCAGATCTTCACCCGCACGGACGGCATCGTGCTCGATGAATTTTTCGTCACCGACGCCAAGACGGGCAGCCTGGCTGATCGCGGCCAGCGCGATGAATTCGAGAAACTGCTCCGCGAGGCGTTGACGTCGGAGGAAGTGGATTTCCACGCGCTCATCGCCCGCCACAAAATCACCCGTCCCCTCTACCAGGCTTACATTGGCGAACAAATGCCGACCCGCGTCCATTTCGACAACGAAGCCTCCGAGGCGCGCACCTTGATCGAAATTGAAACCGAGGACCGCGTCGGATTGTTGTACGCCATCTCGGAAGCGCTGACCGAATTCGACCTGGACATTTCCGCCGCAAAAATCCTCACCGAGAAAGGCGCGGCCATTGATAGCTTTTACGTCCGCGAACTCGATGGCGACAAAATCCTTGCGCCCGAGCGCCAAAAAGCCATCGAGCGAAAGCTGCAGCAGGCCATCCATTCGCTGGACCAGGCCAAAGCCGCTTAGCGCAGGCTCGAACAATACCTATTTCCGCAGCCATCCGGAGCGCCGACTTGCAGTCGGCTTTCCGCGCGAAACAAACCAGCCAACCGAAAGCTGATTACCATCGGTTTTGACCCCTGCAGCAGCCGACGTAAGAAGGCTCCAACTCTTTACCGAGAATTTTCGGAGTCCCCACGCCGGCGGCTAAGGATTTTCCCCATATGCCAGCTCGAATTTAAGCTTTGAACCGGAAATCTTTGCCTTTACCTTGACCCGATGAAACATTCGGGAAAAGCGAGGAAAGCCGCGTTCAAGATGATCTTCATCACGCTGGTACTCGTTGTCCTCGTGCCTATCGCCGGCGTTTTGGCCACTGTGATTGGACTGTCGCTTCTCGCGCTGTTCTGGATTTTGCTCGCGGTGTGGTTCGTTTTCGCCCTTTTCACCCTCTATTTCTTTCGTGACCCGAATGCGCGCATGCCCGCCGGCGCCGGCCTCGTCGTCTCGCCCGGCCACGGCAAGGTGGACATCATCGACACCGTCAACGAGCCGCAATTCATGGGCCGCGATTGCCAGCGCATTTCCATGTTCCTCTCCGTGATCGATGTCCACGTGCAGAACGCCCCCGTCAGCGGCAAGGTCGCCTACCTCAAATACACCGAAGGCCAGTTCCTCAATGCCATGAAAACGGAATGCGCCACCTGCAACGAAAACGCCTACATCGGCATCGAGTCCTCCGACCCGCTCCATGAAAAAATTGGCGTCAAACTGATCGCCGGCGTCCTCGCCCGCCGCATCATTCCTTTCGTCGAAGTCGGCGATGACTTGACGCGCAGCGATCGCATCAGCCTCATTCAATTCGGTTCCCGCGTGGATGTTTATCTGCCGCACTCGGCAAAAATAAAAGTGAAACTCGGCGACCGCGTCGTGGGCGGCGAGAGCGTGCTGGCGGCATTCGAGTAACCCTTATGCGAGATCAGTTTCACGCTTTTCGAAAACCGGCGCGTCACTCCGTGCGCGCCACTTTGAGGCCTGCGAACGGCGCGCTTAAAGTCACGCGCTTCACTCCCTGACCCATGGCGACTGCCCCCAATCCGCCGCCGCACGACCCCGTCGAGGGTAAAATCAAAATTTATTTCCTGCCGAACCTGCTCACCGCTGGAAACCTGTTCTGCGGCTTCGTGGCGCTCACCAAAATCGTCGAGGCGGATATCTCCAGCGGCGATTTCGGCCCCATCAAGTGGGCACTGTTTTTCATCCTGCTGGCCTGTATTTTTGATCTCTTCGACGGCCGCGTCGCCCGCATGGGTGGCGTCGAAAGCCCCTTCGGCCGGGAATTCGACTCACTCGCGGATTTGATTTCATTTGGCGCCGCCCCCGCCTTTCTAGTCCATCGTGTCGTGCTGCGGGACGTCTTCAACAGCCCCTCGTTTTACCACCCGGAACTCGGCTGGTTCATTGCCTCCATTTACCTGTTGTGCGGCGCCTTCCGATTGGCCCGGTTCAATTGCCTCGCCGCCCTGCCCGGCGGTTCCGGCAGCAAGGATTTTCTCGGCTTCCCCATCCCGTCCGCCGCCGGCCTGGTCGCCTCGCTCACCTTGCTTCTCATGAAGCTCGATGAAAACGAGCACGCGCTCGGCCCGCTGAAATACATTTTGCCCGTCGTCCTCGTTTTCCTGTCCATGATGATGGTGAGCACCGTCAAATATCCGAGCTTCAAGGCGCTCGGATTGCGCTCCACCATTACCTTTCCAAAAATCATCATCACGGCGCTTATCTTTGGCTTCGTTTTCATCTGGTGGCAGACCATTCTCTTTTACGTCCTGCCCGCCTTCTTCACGCTTTACCTTGTCTACGGCTTCATCCGGCCCCGCATCTCTCACCGCGTGCGCTACGAAATCGAAGACAACGACGAGGACGACGAACTGGATAACCCTTCCGCGCAAGGGTGAGTTGAGATGTCCGCGTTACACCCCATCGTGCGCTCGGCCCTGACCGGCTTTATCAGCGCCCTGCTCCTGGCCATTCCCGTCGGCCCCGTCAACCTCACCATTATCAACGAAGGCGCGCGCCGCGGCCGCAAATGGGCGATTCTCATCACCCTCGGCGCCACCACCATGGAGGTCACCTACTGCTTCATCGCCTTCACCGGCCTGGCTTCGTTTTTCATCACCGGCCCCTACATGAAGGCGGCCATGGAATTGTTCAGCTTCGTTTTCATGCTAGTTTTGGGAATCAAATTTCTCCTCGCCAAATCCGCGTCCACTCCCGTGGAATTCGGTGCCACCGCCAGCAAAATCGAAGCGCGCATCGGGGAAAAATTGCATCCCAAAACCGCCTTCATGACCGGCTTCGTCCGCGTGCTCGCCAATCCCGGCGTCCTGGTCTGCTGGTTTGTCCTCGCGGCGCAGTTTATTTCTCATCATTGGGTGACGCCCGAGCTTTCCGCGCGGCTGGCGTGCGTTGTCGGCGTGGGTCTGGGAACCATCACCTGGTTCCTGGTGTTAAGCTTCAGTTCCGCTCGCGGCTACGGTAAGTGGGGCGAAAAAACCTTGCTGCGAATCGAACGCATCTCCGGCATGGCGTTGCTGGTCTTTGCCTTGTTGGACGGCGCATGGATTGCCAAACAAATGGTCGACCACCACCGTGAAAACAAGCTCGACCCGCCCGCCTTGCATCAGCCGTAAAACAACCGATAGTTTTTCCATGCCCGAGCAACCCATCAAATTACCTGCCAATCGCGTCAACGAATCCGCCGCCTGCGAAATCTGCGGCCATTTCGGAGCCGTTGCCGCCGGTGATCGCTGGCTTTGCCCTGATTGCTACCAGGGCTGCGGCTCCTGCTGCTCGGAAGCGGAGCGCACAGAAGAACCCGATCAAGGCGAAGCAATCCGATAAAATCCCCCCGGTGACTTGACCGCGTTGGTATCCGTCCAGGTGTCCGAACTAATTGCGTTCGTCTGGACATAAATATCGCGCCAGATGTCTGTAAGCAGATTGGTGCGGAACTGCACGCGATATGAGGCGGAGGGGTTTAATGTTACGCTTAATTTCATGCCGGCATTTCCGGGAATCATCGAGCCGGCCAAGCGAGGGATTCCATCAGCCACATCGCTTTGCAGAATCATGCCGTTGGCGCCCACGATCCAGAAACTCTGGTTCACGTAATCAATCGAGCGCACCAACGTGGTGGTCGGTATTTTGGTGCTGACGTTCTGCCAATTGGTTCCGTTCGTAGACGTCAGGAAAACTTGTCCTGCTGACGGATTGCTCGTGTCATCGGGGCCGCCCGCCAAATAACCACCATCACCATAAGCCAAGCCCCACAACGTCGCCACCGTCCCTGAGGTTTGGCTCGTCCAGTTGGCTCCATCCGGTGAAGTGAGGATGGTCCCACCGCTTCCCACAGCCATAAACTGCCCGTTTTGGAATATAACCTGGTTCAGATTATTTACAGTTCCCGAAAACTGAACATCCCAGGTCGCGCCATCCGGAGACGTAATGACTGTGCCTCCATTTCCAACTGCCACGTAAATTCCGCCCCCATAGGTTATCGCATTTAGGTCATTTGCGGTGCCGGAAGAGCGCAAGGTCCACGCCAGGGTATTGGGAGAAGTGATTAGTGTGCCATTCGCTCCCACAGCAACCCAACGAGATGCTCCATGACAGACAGCCGAAAGCCCCTCATCCGCATTGCTCGTCCTCTGAACCCAATCCATGCCGTTGGTTGATGTATAAACCACACCATTTCCGGAATGGAAAGTACTATAGCCGCCTGCCGTCACGTAATTGGTCCCGTCGAATGCTGCTGCATATAGCGGATCAAAAGCGTCCGAGGGGTTATACGGGCCGCTGAAATGAACTCCGTCCGTCGAAATCAGCATCGGTCCGACCGCTACGATGTTGCCATTGCCCTGAATGATCTTGTCAATGTCTGCTTGGCTTCCACTGTACGCCGCAGTCCAGTTAGTCTCGTCCGTCGAAACCCAGGATTTGCCAGATTGTTCTATGAGTAAATATTTTCCATTGCCATACGCCATCGACTGGGCGGCCGGAGCATTCGTCGGCGCGTAAGTTGTAACACTGCCGGAACCATCCAAAGTAATATTAATCGGCACGATTTGATTAGGATACGATGCATAGGAAGTTAGTTCGTGAAACGCGCCATTGAGAAAAACGAGGAATCGGTGATTAAAAGCCTGACCCGGTCCCTGGTTAATATAATCCTTCTGCACCCAGTTGGTTCCATCCACCGACGCGTAGAAATGAGAAGCCGGCAATGAATATTCTCCGTAGGAAATTTCATCCAGCATAACTGCGACAAATTTCCCGTTCCCGAATTCCACCTGGTATAAATTGTGCGGCCAGTCAGCGCCGTTTACCGGCAATCCAATATTCGTCCAGGTTTCACCATCTGAAGAAACATTCACCGTAACGCCCGGTCCAGCCACCATGAACAGACCGTTCCCGAACGTGACCCATGACAGGTCTATGGAACCATTGGTCTCAGCTTCCCAGTCACTCCCATTAGTGGAAACCACGACTTGCCCATTTACTCCACACGCAACGAATCGTCCATTTCCGAACGCCACTGCATAAAGATCATTCGTCGCCCCGGAACTCTGCACGGTCCAATCCACAGCATTCGTCGAAGTAACAATCGTGCCGGTGTTCCCGACAGCTAAAAATTCTCCATTTGCGTAAATGACCTTGTTCAAAGTGAACAAAACGGGGCGGTGGCCATTATCCCAGGTCATTCCGTCATTGGACGTGTGCACAATTCCGCCGTCCCCAACCGCCACAAACTTTCCCGCCCCAAAACAGACACTGTGCATCGTATCAGAAAAAGGACTTGGATTACGCCAATGCCAGGTGTCCAGAATACCTGCCCGGACTAAACCGCACGGTAAAAGTGATATAGCAATGAAAACGGAGAGCCGCGTAAGGCTAAGCTTGAACTTCATAAATTTAGTTCCTCTTCCGCAGTGTATTAGGAGCTTTTCATCCAGGATTGCAAGCCTAACTTACTGACTTCAACCACCCTGCAAGGTTGGCCGATCCCGCACCTAATCATCCTACCCCCTCGACTCAACTCCCATTATCCGCTACCTTCACGCCATGAGTTCAATCGCCACTGCGCCAGACGAGCACGGCCATTTCGGCCCCTACGGCGGCCGCTTCGTGCCCGAGACCCTCATGCACCCGTTGCAAGAGCTGGAGGAGGAATATTTCCGCGCGCAAAAGGACCCGGAATTCCAGCGCGAGCTGGCCTATTACCTCGAGGAATTTTGCGGACGCCCCACGCCGCTTTATTTTGCCGAACGCCTCACTCGCGAACTCGGCGGCGCAAAAATTTACCTCAAGCGCGAAGACCTGCTTCACACCGGCGCGCATAAAATCAACAACGCCATCGGCCAGGTCCTGGTCGCCCGGCGCATGGGCAAAACGCGCATCATCGCCGAAACCGGCGCCGGCCAGCACGGCGTCGCCACCGCGACCGTCAGCGCCATGTTCGGCATGAAATGCGTCATCTACATGGGCGCGGTCGACTGCGAACGGCAGGAGTTGAACGTCTATCGCATGAAAATGCTCGGCGCGGAAGTCGTGCCCGTGCACGCCGGTCAGAAAACATTGAAGGAAGCCGTCAACGAAGCCATGCGCGATTGGGTCACGAACGTCCGCAGCACCCATTACATTCTCGGCACCGCCTACGGCGCGCATCCCTATCCCGTCATGGTCCGCAATTTTCATCGCATCATCGGCGATGAAGCCCGGCGGCAGATTTTGGAACATGAAAAGCGCCTGCCCGATTTGCTCATTGCTTGCGTGGGCGGCGGCTCGAATGCCATCGGCTTGTTTTATCCGTTCCTTGAAGACACCTCCGTGAAAATGACCGGCGTGGAAGCCGGCGGCGATGGCATCATTCCCAACCGCCACGCCGCGCGCTTTCAAGGCGGCTCGCTCGGCGTGCTGCAAGGCACACGCTCATTTATCCTGCAGGATGAATACGGCCAGATTCAACTCACCCACAGCGTCAGCGCCGGCCTCGACTACGCCGCCGTCGGTCCCGAGCACGCCTTTCTGCGCGACCAAAAACGCGTCGATTACACCTACGCCACCGACGAAAAAGCGCTCGCAGCCTTCATGAAACTCGCGCGTCTGGAAGGCATCATTCCCGCGCTGGAAAGCGCCCACGCCGTCGCCGAGGCCATCGTCCGCGCGCCGAAAATGGGCAAGGACCAACTCATCATCGTGAACCTCTCCGGCCGCGGCGATAAAGACGTGCAACAGGTCGCCGCCAAGGTCGGATTGCAGATGCCGAAGTGATTCCCTCGGAATACTCGTAAAAACAAAGCCGCTCCGCTCGCCTACTGCTGTTGGGCGAGAATTGTGACAAACAGAATCACAAAGAGGAAAATCATCAGGCCGCTGCTCCAATCAACAGTCGCCGGCGGTTTTGGTCTTTCATAGCTCGGAGTGATCCCTGCCGCCAACATGCGGTCGTACAAATGGGGATGCATTTGACGATTTCCGTGCATCACTGCGGGTACATGGTTGTTTTGATAGAGTCTCTCCAAGGCTTGAGCATAAACTCCGGAATTACTCTCACTTTTACCCGCGATAGAATCAGCGCGAACTTCCATTCGTCGGCCGAGACGTCGGATGTAGACTGTCAGGAGAGAAGATGGGAGCCAAAGCAGCGCGACGCCGACAAAATCGAATAAATGATACATCGGGCGGACGAATATCATGGGAAACAAACCAAGACCGCTGATTAGGCGTGCCCGGCGAATGCCCGGCGGCTCGTTCAAATGAGCCAGCTCGTGAGCACAAATCGCCGCTATCTCCTCCTCCGGATGCGAACATAATAACCCCTCGCTGAAAATCAGATCGCGGGTGATGGGAAGTGCGGCTGCATATCCCACCGGACTGCGCAACCGCCAGATTCTCCGATAGGAAATATTCATCTGTTCCGATGTTCGCCGCACGATGGTCGCAATCGGATCCGATTCACTGGCCAGTTCAAAAAGTCTCAACTTTGCGCCCATCCACATCCACAACCCATAGTGAAGGGCTATCTGAAAACCGAGAACCACGGCTCCTATGGCAACGATGGACCAGTCCATTTCCTCGGGCATAATCACTGCCGCAGCAATCAAAGGCGCCAGCATTCCAAAGCGCAAAATCCACCCTGCAAGAACAGATTGCGACCAACTGCGAAATGAAAATTGAGGAAAGAGCCTTTTGTCGAACGGATACGTTGCGATTCTTGCTCCCAGCCAACTGGCAGACACCACCACGAATAGCGCCGCTGGGTCGCGTCCCGCGGGGAAAATGGCCCATTCTGCCACGCCACAAAGCGCGGGAATAAGCCAAAGGTTTAAAGCAGCGGACCTGCGTATGGGATACAACTTTCGAGCTCGCTCGGTCCAATGTGCATTTTTTGTCGCGTTCCAACGGCTAAGACCAATTCCATTGACCGCCAGCGTGATGGCCAGCCCGACAAGAAAAGCTCCCATCGCCAAAAAAGGCATTCGGAATCGTAGCCATCCGCGGCCCGGTAGTCCAGCGCTCCATTCCCGAAGGCGCAGCTGGAAGTGCGGGCAAGTACCGGACGCGGCGTTTCCTTCTCACGCTCCGCTCGGCGGAGCGGCAGGCTTCGCCGGGGGCAGTTCTCGTGGCAGATACGTGATAATCCGCGCGCCGCGTTTGTACGTGAAATACGAGTATACCCACTGCATCAGCACGGAAATTTTATTGCGGAAACCAATGAGAAAAACCAGGTGAACGAACAGCCACGTGAGCCACGCCAACAAACCGGAGAACTTGAACTTGCCCACCTCTGCCACCGCTTTGGATCGCCCAATCGTCGCCATCGTCCCCTTGTCCCAATACTTGAACGGCGGACGCGGCGAACGGCCCGGCCCCAAATCAATCTCGTCTTCCACAATCTTCGCCGCGTGCCGTCCCTCCTGCATCGCCGCCGGCGAAACGCCCGGCACCGGCTTGCCATTTCCCTGCATCAAAATCGCCATGTCACCGACCGCGAACACTTCCGGACGGCCCGGCAGGCTGAGATCGGGATTCACTTTCACCCGCCCCGCTTTATCCAATTCCGCGCCCAGCTTCTTCGTCAGCGGCACCGCGCTGACACCCGCCGTCCACAAAATCGTCCCGGCGCGGATGATCTCGCCATTGTCTAATTCCACTTCACCCTCGCGAATGTCCTTGACGCGCATTGAAGTCCGCACATGCGCGCCGAGACGCTCCAGCTGGCGCGTTGCGCTCTGAGCCAAATCCGGGGGCAGGAACGAAAGCACGTAAGGCGCGCCTTCCACCAAAATAATTTTCGCCTGCGAAGGATCGATGCGCCGGAAATCGCGTTTCAATACCGTCCGTGCCAATTCGGCGAATGCGCCCGCCAACTCCACCCCGGTCGGCCCGCCGCCCACGACCACCACGGTCAACAGCTTATCCCGCTGCGCTGCCTCGCCCTCGTTCTCCGCTTTTTCAAACGCCAGAAGAACATGGTTCCGAATGCTCAAAGCATCATCAACGGTTTTGAGGCCGGGTGCGAATTGTTCCCATTCCGGATGCCCGAAATAGCTGGTGCAACTTCCCAGTCCCAGGACCAGGTAGTCGTAGGAGAGCGTGTTTTCCTCGAGCAAGACCTTCTTGTTTGCCAGGTCGAAATCCACGACTTTATCCAGCAGCACGGTAATATCCGGGCGATCGGAAAAAATGGCGCGCACCGGCTGCGCAATTTCCGACGCGGAAAGCCCGGCCGTCGCCACCTGATATAGCAACGGTTGAAACAGATGATGGTTCGTGCGGTCAACCAAGGTAATGCGGGCATTGGGCCGGCGAAAATGCTTGCAGAATTCCAAGCCGCCGAAGCCCGCGCCCAGTACGACCACGTGAAAAGTTTTATTTTCCGCCATGATTCAATTTGAATGAAGCGCCAAAAAAAGCAACCGCGTGAAGCCGGAGTTCAAGCGCCGGCTCGCTCCGCGCCCCTCACGCCAAAACGTGAACTTCCACGTTTGCGCCTCCGAATCACCGCCGCGGCCGAGACGCAACTGCGCGCCGGCCACCCCTGGGTTTATGGCGACAGTATCCGCGATCAGAACCGCGACGGCGCAGCGGGCGAGCTGGCTGTGATTTATGACCGGAAGGATTCGTTTCTCGCGGTGGGACTGTTCGATCCGGATTCACCCATTCGCGTGCGCGTATTGCACGTGGGCAAACCGCTGGCCGTTGATCACACGTTTTGGGTGGCGAAATTGGCGCAAGTCCTCGAGCGACGGCGCGGCCTTTTCGACGCACAAACCAACGGCTATCGCATTATCAATGGCGAAAGCGATGGCTGGCCGGGTCTCGTGCTCGACCGCTATGACCAAACGCTCGCGCTGAAACTTTACACCGCCGCGTGGCTGCCGCACTTTGCGGAAATCTCGAACTTGATTCGCGCGCAACTCAAACCCGAGCGCGTCGTTCTGCGGTTAAGCCGAAATATTCAAGCCGCCGGACGGGAAAAAATTTCGGCGGTCGACGGCCAGATTGTGTACGGAAGCAGTCTCGACGCCTGTCCGGTATTTCTCGAAAACGGAATCCGCTTTGAAGCCGACGTTTGTCACGGGCAAAAAACCGGGTTCTTCCTGGACCAACGCGAGAACCGTCGGGCCGTCGAATCGCTCGCCACCGGCCGCAGCGTCCTGAATACTTTCAGCTTCTCCGGCGGTTTTTCCCTCTATGCCGCGCGCGGCCGGGCCGCCTCCGTCACCGACCTCGACATCAGCGCGCACGCGCTCGCCAGCGCTCAGCGAAATTTCGCCCTCAACCAATCCGACACTGCCATCGCCCGCTGTCGCCATGAGCTCGCGCAGGCCGACGCCTTTGATTGGCTGGCCGCGAATGCCTCGCGACAATTTGATTTAATCGTCCTCGACCCCCCATCCTTCGCCAAACGCGAAACGGAGCGCGCCCGGGCCATTCGCGCGTATGAGAAACTCGCCGGTTTGGGCATCCAACATTTGGCGCGCGGCGGAATCCTGGTTGCCTGTTCGTGCTCGGCCCACGTTACCGCGGAGGAATTTTTCGCTGCCGTGCGGAAAAGCGCCACCGGATCAGGAAGAAAATTTGAGGAAATCCAAACCACTCGCCACGCTCCGGATCATCCAGCTGCCTTCAAGGAAGCGGAATATTTGA
Organism: Verrucomicrobiia bacterium; assembly: GCA_035552155.1. Taxonomy (GTDB): domain Bacteria; phylum Verrucomicrobiota; class Verrucomicrobiia; order Limisphaerales; family DASXHY01; genus DASXHY01. Next base: position 50,523 of record DASZLX010000026.1, read on the forward strand.
AAGCGATTTATCTCCGTTTTTCTTAACGGCTTTCCGAGAAGCGCCCACTTACCAGGGGAACGAATTACAGTTTTTCCGACTTGCTGGAAGCCGCCTCACGGCGAAAACGGTCCAACAACAGTATCATAAAATGAAGCAGCACAAACCGCATTCCGATGTTCCAAACCAAAACCCCGGGATGGGCAAAAGGCATGTCCGTTTTGCTCAATACGGCCGGACCGATGGCAGCGGCAATCAACGCAGCCACGCTTCCCCAGCGCCAATTTATCATCAGCGTCAGGAACGCGCAGGGAACCATGTAGAACGGTAAAAAAGTCAGATGCGGGTTAAAAAAGTCCAACGTTCCGAGCGTCACTAGCAATAAAAATGAAACCAGGATGGTCATCCAATGCTCGGCAATCTGTTCGCGCCAGGACAGCTTCGGCTCGGAGAAGCGCTGCTCCGAGAAAAACCAGCGGGCAGTTTCGCGGTAGGTACTCAACCACGTCATCGGCAAAAACTCAAAAAGCGCCCGCTTCGTCTCATCCCAGGCGCAGAGCAGACTGCCGGTCATTTGATGATAGGCGCGTTCCAGCAAAGAGGGTTCGCGAGTGTGGCCGATCGACTTTGCTGCGGAAAATCGGGCGCCATTCAAGCGGTTCCAGCGGTTGCGAAAGCGCTCCAGCTTCCCGATGGTTTTCGCGTCCAACACCTCATCCGAAATTTTTCGCCGTTGGATGACGCCCCCGCGCAGATGATTGTGCTGGGCCGCATAATAAACCGCGGACAAATCGGCCTCCCCCAGGTTCAGCATGCGCGGATCGAAAGGCACTTGCAAAAATTCGCAGATCTTCTGGCAAACTTCCGAGGTGTTATCGATCAGGTTTGCGTAGGTGACGTGATGCACCCGGGCTCCTGCTTTTTCCAGGGCCGCCGCCTGCTCGTTCATCTTTTCCTCGTATACAATCAAACGGCTCAACATCCCGGGCCGGCGAAAGAAACGGGTGCTTCGTCCGGCGACCCGCACGCTTCGGTAAATTTCCACCGGATCACGCCAGATCAAAATAAACGGGCTGCCGGGGTGCCGTTGCGCCAATTGCACCAGCCGGGAACAATAAAAAGGTGATTTCTCGCCCCATAACACGGCGTCCTTGCCCCGGCCGAACGCCCGGTACAAATCCTCGGGCGTGCGGACATCTTCCAGTCCGCGCAGGCTGTTGCCGTAGATTAGCCGATGCCGCGACAGGGCTTGATTGTAAAACTCCAGCCGTTGCAGCCAATTGCGTTTAAACCGTGCCCCCGAGAGCAATTCCGGAAAATTCCACGCATCGCATTCATACATGAAAGCCATTTGCGGATGCTGGTTCAGGAGGGAATACAACAGAGAAGTGCCCGATCGCAAAACGCCCACGACAAAAACAGGATTCTTCAAGCCGCGACGGACCCCAGTTTCAGATCCATCACCCTCGATTTCTGATTTGATCAGCCCTTCCGAAATATTCATGTCGACATTTTTCTCTCCAGCCCCGGCTTTTTTTGCAACCACGGAAGTGAAAGAACCAAGCATATTCTGCCATATTAATGGCCCCAAGGACACAAAAATTAGCAATTTATTCCTCCTGCAAATCAGCAGAAGGCATTCCAAAACGCCGTTGGTGCGGCACTTTTCGGATTATAGAAGGCTGTTTACCGCAATCCCCAGAACGCTCAACGGTCCCTGGTCTTCGAGCCCGTCGGTCATTTTATCCAGCTTCTGCAAGGTCAATTTCGCGTTCCGGTAGAACTCCTGGTCGTTGACCAGCTTGCCGACCGAGCCCTGCCCCTGGTTGATTTTCTGCAATATTTCCCTCAGATTCGTCATCGACGCTGTCGTCTCGTTGTAAAGCTTGTCGTCCTTGATGAGTTTGCCGGCCGTGCCCTGGCCGGCGTTCACCTGGCCAATAATGTTCCGCGCGTCCGCCACCGTCGCCCGGGCATCGGTCAGCGTCGCCTGGAGATTGGAGACCGTGTCGAGTGCGGAATTATAGAGCGACTGGTCATAAATCAACTTTCCCACCGTTCCCTCGCCCGCCGCAACCTGGTGGGTGACGGAATTGATGTTGGAAATCGTGGCCGTCAGCGGCGCCCGATTGTCTTTCATGAAATCAATGAAAGGCCCGAGCAACTCGTCGATTTTCAGCCCGGAAAAGCTCTTGGTCAGGTTTTGCACACCCGACGCCACGCTGTCGATCTTCTCCATCACCACGCTAAGGTCCGGCTGCTCCTTGCTGTTCAATCTCGTGCCATCGTTTGCCGCCGGGGCGTCCGGCGTGCCGAAATCCAGCGAGACGAAATTCTGCCCCATCAACCCGGTAAACTTCACCATCGCCGTGCTGTCCGTTTTGACCTCCACGTTCTTTTTCATCTTCAGCGTCACCCGCGCCTGGTCGCCT
>DASZLX010000027.1:0-92631 GCA_035552155.1 Verrucomicrobiia bacterium
CACTTGCTCGCTGTGCTCAAGTCAGCGTGAGCTAAATGCCAACTCGCCTCCGAAATCTTACTCATCCAAAACTAACTTGCTCACATCCTCGCCTGCCAACCAAGGCTGGTAAATCCAAAAAGCGTCTCGTGGCCTAACGACTAGAGCTCAGCCACGCGGGAACTGGAATATGAAACCACCCGTGACTTCTCGATGAACCGGGAGTGTCGCCCCGCGTTGGCTGCAGCGATTTGTTAGGCCAACGGTCTATAATCATGCTTTGCCTCTCTTTTGCGTTTGCGCTTGCTCAGAAAATACTCGATAGCCGCCTTAAAGCCAACAGTGAGGAAAATCATGACAATCATCTGCCCAGCACCTCCAGCAGCGATACGCCCAGGAAATGCAGCGCTGATCAACAATGCCAGAATGAACGATACTATCAAAACTATGAGCTTTGCAAATGTCATGGCGCTCGATATGGCCTAACATGTACTAGGCCAAATGGTGGCTTGGCCTAGGGTCGGTTGGTTTGGTCTAGTTTCCTGGCGCACATTCGATTTAAGGCTCGCTTTTTCGCTTTTGCAAGTTATTTGTTTGGTCTAGCACATGGCCGCTTTTTCTTATGGTCACTTTGCCCGGCCGCCGGAGCGGCTGGTTCCCAATCCTAAATTAAAATTCCTGGATCAATGCCGTGAGGTGATGGCTTTTAAGCGGTTTTCGCATCGGACGCAGGATGCTTATGCGCATTGGATAAAGCGGTTCATTTTGTGGAGTGGCAAACGGCATCCGAGGGAGATGGGCGGGGCGGAGGTGACGTCTTTTTTAGCTCATTTGGCGGTGGGCGAGCGGGTGGCGGCGAGTACTCAGAATCAGGCGCTCAATGCGCTGATATTTTTGTATCGGCAGGTTTTGGGGCGGGATTTGGGGGAGTTGGGCCGGTTTGAGCGGGCGAAGCGGCCGGCGCGGACGCCGGTGGTGTTGAGTCGGGAGGAGGTGCGGTTGCTTTTGGAGAAGTTAGAGGGAACGCAGTTGTTGATCGGAAAATTTCTGTATGGGACGGGTTTGCGTTTGCTGGAGGGTTTGCGGGTGCGGGTGAAGGATGTGGATTTCGCGCGGGGACAGGTGGTGGTGCGCGGTGGGAAGGGGGATAAGGACCGGGTGACGATGTTGCCGGAGAGTTTGAGGGAGCCGTTGCGGGCTCATTTGCATCGGGTGCGGGAGTTGCATGACCAGGATTTGGCGGGGGGTTTCGGGGAGGTCTGGCTGCCGCACGCTTTGCGGGTGAAGTGGCCGAAGGCGGGCCGGGAATGGGCCTGGCAATGGGTGTTTCCCTCGGCGGCATTGAGCATGGATCCGGAGACGAAGGTGCGGCGGCGGCATCATGTGACGGATGCGGCGGTGCAGGCGGCGATCAAGAAGGGGGCGGTGCAGGCGGGTTTGATGAAGCGGGTGAGTCCGCATGTGTTGCGGCACAGTTTTGCGACGCATTTGCTGGAGGGCGGCGCGGATATTCGGACGGTGCAGGATTTGCTGGGTCATAAGGATGTAAGCACGACGCAAATTTATACGCATGTGATGATGAAGCCGGGGCTGGGGGTGCGGAGTCCGTTGGATGGGTGAATTGCACGTGAATGGCGGCGCAGGCATGAATGGCACGTGTTGGCTGCATGATTCCGTCCGCTGAACGCGGACGGGGACGCCGCGGCGCGGCGTCCCTACCCAGCGATTTGGGAGCGGTCTTCAAGGGTTTGTGAATAATTTTGACCAGACGGTGCAACTTTTCCTAATCTGGCGTGTTATTAGGTTCACGATTTGATATCGTAGCTGAATGGCATTTGTATCGCTAAAAGACTTTTTTAACCGCATGGGGCTGGTTTCTCCGGAGCAATTCGGCGAGCTGAGCAAGGCCTGGCGTGTCGCCGCGGACAATGGTTCGCAGGAAACGTTGCTGGGGTTCATTTGCCGTGAGCGCGGGATTGCGGAGGATGTGTTTCTGCAGAAGCTGGCGCAGGCTTTGAACTGGCCGTTCCTGGAGATGGCCAAGGTGGAGGTGCCGGCGCCGGCGCGAAATAAAATTTCCACGAAGGTAGCGTTCCAGCATTCGGTGATGCCGACGAATGTGCTCGACGGTTCGGTGCAGATTGCGGTGAGCAACCCGTTCGATACGGCGATGCTGAATGCGGTGCGGTTCGATGCGCGGGGGCCGGTGCAGTTCGCGCTGGCGCCGAAGGCGGAAATCGAGAAGGCGCTCAAGAAGTATTATGGCGTGGGCGCCGAAACGCTGGAGGAAATGGGCGGCGGCGAGGATGAGCCGCTGGAGTTATTGATTGGCGACAAGGAAATCACCGAGGGCGATCAGGAGGCGAGCGTCATCAAGTTCGTGAACCAGGTGATCTGGGAGGCTTACAAGGATCGCGCGACGGATATTCATCTGGAACCGCAGGAGGATGAGTTGCGCATCCGGTATCGCATCGACGGTATTTTGCATCAGACGCCGATGCCGCCGCAGTTGAAGCGGTTTCAGGCGGCGATTATCTCGCGTATCAAGGTGATGAGCGGGATGAATATTTCGGAGAAGCGCCTGCCGCAGGACGGGCGCATCAATGTGCGGATCAAGGGCGAGGAAATCGATATTCGCGTTTCGACGGTGCCGACGGTTTATGGCGAGAGCGTGTCGCTGCGGTTGCTGTCGCGCGGGAAGATTTTCCTGAGCCTGGACAAGCTGGGTTTTTCGCCGCCGGACGAGAAGGCGATCCGCGAGATCATCGTGAAGCCGCACGGCATTTTGCTGGTGACGGGGCCGACGGGTTCGGGCAAGTCCACGTCGCTATACGCGATGTTGAGTTCGATCAACTCGATTCAAAAGCGCATCATCACGGTCGAGGAGCCGGTGGAATATGAATTGAAGGGCATCAACCAGATCGCGGTGCGGCCGGAGATCGGGCTGACGTTCGCGATGGGGTTGCGCCATATTTTGCGGCAGGACCCGAACGTGATCATGGTCGGTGAAATTCGCGATTTGGAGACGGCGGAAATCGCGATTCGCGCGTCGCTGACGGGTCACTTGGTTTTCTCGACGCTGCACACGAACGACGCGCCGAGCGCGTTTACGCGTTTGATTGACATGGGCATTGAGCCGTTCCTGGTGGCGTCGTCGGTGGAAGCGATCATGGCGCAACGCCTGGTGCGGACGATTTGCCCGCATTGCAAGGTGGAGCAGAAGGTGCAGCGGGATTACCTGCTGAAGATCGGGTTTCCGGAGGAGGAGATTGCGACGACGAAGTTCATGCGCGGGGCGGGTTGCGAGGAATGCCGGCAGTTGGGTTACCAGGGCCGGCTGGCGATTTATGAATTGCTGGTGCTGACGGAGGCGTTGCGGCCGCTGATTTTGAATCGTTCGTCTTCGACGACGATTGCGCAGAGAGCGATGGAGCAGGGGATGCGCACGCTGCGCACGGACGGCTGGAACAAGGTGAAGAATGGCATTACGACCATCGAGGAAGTTCTGCGCGTGACACAAATCGAGGAACATCTCGACTCGCTGTCGGGGGAGCAAAAACCGGCCGTCCGGGCAAAATGAAGAAAATTACGAATAACGACTGCCCTCACCCCGGCCCTCTCCCATCCGATGGGCGAGGGGGAAGTTGTTCCAGCGGTGGGAGGAATTCAAACCTCTTGAGGGGCCGCGTTGGTGTGGCTGGGGGAACTTTCACGTCGGCTCCTACTTTTTAAAATGGCGCGCTGGCATTTCTGCAATGTTCTCGAGGTTGGCGGCAACAGCCGCCGGGTGTGGCAGTTTGACGCCCGGAACGAAGCTTTCAATTTAAGCCGCGAGCAAACGACCCGTAACGGCGAGCCATTGCCGGCGAACCTGGTGGGCAAGAGCTGGGGCACGCTGTTCAAGACCAAGTTGAACGTGGCCTGGCTGCCGCCGGAAAATGTCTTCCTGCGCGTGGCGCAATTCCCGATGAGCAGCCCGGAGGAAACGCGCTCGATGGTGGAGTTGCAGCTGGAGAAGCTCTCGCCGATCCCGGTGACGCAGGCGTTGTGGACGATGCACGTGCTGCCGCGGATGGCGCCGGAAGGCAAGGAGGGCGAGAACCTGCAAACGATCATTGTGATCGTGGTGGCGCGGGACGCGGTGGAGGAATTTCTGGGCAAGCTGGAGGGGCAGGGGTATCTCGCGGACCGGCTGGAATTGCCGATGCTGGACCAATTGCAGGTGACGCGCGCGGAGGGCGACGGCGCGTGGGTTTATCCCGAGGGTCCGGGCGCGAACAGCCGGGCGCTGGTGGCGTGGTGGTACGGCGGCGTGTTTCAAAATCTTGATTTGTTGACGTTGGAGCCGGGGCCGAACCGCATCGCGAGCCTGAAGGATCAACTGGTGCAAATGACCTGGGCCGGGGAGCTGGAAGGCTGGCTGACTTCGGCTCCGAGCTGGCATTTGGTGGGCGAGGAGACGAGCGAATGGCACGCCGCGCTGCGAGAGGCCCTGGAACAGCAAGTGGAAGTGATCGCGCCCGTGCCGGCGCAGCAACTCGCGGCGTTGACGGCTAAGCGGGCGGCGACGTCGGATGCGGGGAACAATTTATTGCCGCCGGAATTTGCGACGCGTTATCATCAACAGTTCGTGGATCGGCTGTGGGGGCGGGGATTGCTGGCAGCGCTCGCAATTTACGCCATGGGGCTGGCCGTTTATTTTATCGCGCTGATTGTTTTCGGCCATCTGACCGGCCGGGTGGTGGGGCAGGCGGCCGGAATCAGCAAGGATTATACGAATTCGATTCAACTGACCGGGATGTTGAATGTGTTGAAGGAGCGCGAAGAACTGAAATTTGCGGCGCTGGATTGCTGGAAAGCAGTGGCGGAAACCTTGCCCGCCGGCCTCACGCTGGAAACGCTGAATTTCAACGATGGCAACAACGGCACCCGGCTATTGGGGCTGCGCGGAACGGCACCGGCAGACCAGGCGACGGCGGCGACGGATTTCTCGGACAACCTGCGGAAGTGGAAAGACAACGGGAAGCCTTTGTTCGATGAAGGTGCGAGCGGCACGCCGAATATCAGCTTGAATGCGGGCGGGACCACCGTGAGCTGGAGTTTCGAACTGGAACTTAAGGGAGGCGCCAAGCGATGAAAGAGTTCTTTGCGCGGCTGAATCCGACCGAGCGCCGGTTTGTGGTCGGAGTGTTGGTGCTGTTTTTCCTGGTGGTGAACCTGGTGTGGGTATGGCCGCATTTTTCGGATTGGGGGAAGACCCGGATCCAGATGGACAAGGCCAGCAGCGAGTTGATCCAGTTTCAACAGGGCGTCGCGAAAATCCCCGGATTGCAGCGCGAGATTGAAAAATATCAGAAACAAGGCGACGTGGTGCCGCTGGACGACCAGGCGGTGCGATTTGTGCGCCTCATCCAGAATCAAGCGGCCCAGAGCGGTGTTATTATCGTGAGCATGGGCAGCCAGAGACAGAGCGGCGGCAACACGAACAACCCGTTTTTCGTGGAGCAGAATGAAACCATCACGTTGCAATCGGGAGAAAAGCAACTGGTGGATTTTCTGTATAATCTCGGAGCCGGAAATTCGCTGATTCGCGTCAAGGTGCTGTCCGTGCAACCGGACCAGTCGCATCAGCAATTGACTTCGCGGGTGACACTGATTGCCAGTTACCAGAGGAAAGCGCCCGTAGCCGCTCCGGCTGCGCGACCTGCGGCGCACTCCGCCGCCCCGGCCGCAAAACCACCCGCGGCGGCTCCGCCCGTGAAACCGGCGATCGCCGTTCCGCCCGTGAGGCCGGCCGCCACGAACCGCGCGATGCCTTTCCCGCCGCCTCCCGGGGCCAGACCTTTAACGACGATTAAAAAATGAAAACGATAGTTTCTTTCCTGCTGGTGTTTTGCGTGGTGTCGTGTTCGCAGCCGCAGTCGCAACCGCAGCCGGCGGCCGACTTCGCGCCCATTGAGATGTCCGAGGAAGGGCCGACGATTGCCCATCCGCACCCTACGCCGCCTCCCGCCGTGATGCCCGCTCCGCAGAAAGAAGTCAGTCCCGCGGTGGTCGTTCCGGCCATGCCCGAGAATGAAGGCGCGCTGGCAAAGCCGCCGGTGGCCCCGCCCGCGGTGAGCGCGAATGCGGCTCCTTCCCCGTTTGGCCATCCGCCACAACCGACGATTCCTGCCATGACGACTCCGCCGGTTTCCGCGTTTGCCGCGGCTTCGGCGGCGACGAATGCCCAGCCGGAGCCGTTGTTGCCGGAGCTTTCGGTGAATTTCCATGCCGCCCCGATTGACCTGGTGCTGCAGACTTACGCTGATTTCGTGCACCGGACTTTGTTGCGCTCGCCGAACGTCAATGCGCAGACCACGATCACGTTGGTCCAGCAAAATGCATTGACCAAGACGGAATTGATCGAGGCGATGGATGCGGTGCTGGCGATGAATAACATCGCGATGGTGCCCATCGGCGACAAATTCGTCAAAGTCGTGCCCCTGGCGGACGCGGGCGGGGCGGGCGGCAAGATTAACGAGATGAACGAGTCGATGCTGCCGGAGTTTGGGCCGTTCGAGACCCACGTGGTGCAACTGAAATACACCAAGCCGAGCGAGATGGTGCCGATTTTGCAGCAGTTCACGAAGACGCCGGCGGCGGTGCTGCCGATTGAAGGCAGCGGGATGGTGGTGTTGCGCGACACGGCGGAAAATGTCCGGCGCATGATGGAGATGATTGCGCGCCTGGACACGTCGGTGCCGGCTGAAATTGAGTCGGAAGTGATTCCGATCAAATACGCGCTGGCGTCGGACATTGCCAATGCGTTGAACAGCATCAGCGGAACCGGCGGCGGGACGACTTTCGGCGGGAGTGCGTCGGGAAGAACGGGCAGTCTCGGTACCAGCCGGACCACTGGCACGGGCAACGGCCGCGGCTTTGGCGGGAACGTGGGCTCGGGCGGTTATAATAATGGAGGGATAGGCCAGCAGGGCAGCGTCGGCGGTCTGGGCGGCGGCGCGGGTGGACTGGGCTCGGCAGGCGGGTCGGCCAGCCCGAGCTTTACCGACCGGGTGAAAAGCCTCATCCAGCGCGCGGACACGGGCGGGAAGGGCGAGTTTCAGATTCTGGGCCAGACGAAAATCATTGCGGACGAGCGCATGAATGCGCTGCTCGTGTTCGCCAGTCACGATGACATGCAAAGAGTCAAAGATATCGTGAAGAAACTCGATGTCGTGCTGGCGCAGGTGTTGATCGAGGCGATCATCATGGAAGTGACGCTGGACAATTCGCGGACGATCGGCGTTTCCGCGGCCCAAAACCCTAGCGGAAATCACAATGTTTATGTCGGCGGTTTTAATAACGGCCAGAGTTTCTTCCAATTCCCGGGTTCGAGTGGAGATTCCAATAGTTTTCCGGGCAATGTGACCGGCGCTTTGCCGGGCAATATGTTCAGTTATTGGGCGAATTTCGGAAACAACGTCCAGGTGGCATTGCAGGCGGCGGAGAGCGAAGGGCGCGTGAATGTGCTTTCACGGCCGCGCATTCAGACCTCGCATGGCGTGGAAGCCGACCTCTTCGTCGGTGAAACGATTCCTTACGTGGACAGCACCACCGCGGGGGCGTTCGGCGGCACGGGCGTTTACAACAGCTATCAACAACAGCAAATCGGTATCACGCTCAAGGTGAAACCGCTAATCAATCCCGACGGATTGGTAGTCATGGACATTTACCAGGAGGCCAGCGAACCCGGCCCGGCCAGCACGGCCGTGAATATCAACGGCACGGCGGTTCCGACCATCAACCAGCGGCAGGCGTCCGCGACGGTCGCAGTGAAGGACCGCGATACCATCATTCTCGGCGGCATGATCAGCACCACGCAGAGCAAGACGAAATCCGGCGTGCCGTATCTCAAGGACATTCCCGTGCTGGGAAATTTGTTTCGCAGCACGGCCAACACGGAAGAGCGCGTCGAGCTGATTGTTTTGATTCGCCCGACCGTGCTGCCGACGCCGGAAGCAGCCGCTGCCGTCGCGGCCGCGGAGCAGCGGAGACTGCCGGGCGTGCGGCGCGCGGAAGCGGAAATTCATGCGGAAGAAGCAGCTCGCCTGAAACAGGCGGATCAGGAATTGAAGGATATCAGTCGAACCAACAGTATTGATCCGAACAACCCATTTGATTAAGCCGGGCGAAAACGGTAGAATGTTTTCGAAGATTCATCCGAATGAGGCTTAACCGAATGAAAAAATATCTCGCCTGCGTGGCCGCTCTGGTTTTGATGTGGGCTGCGGGATCCCGGGCGGACACGACGGTCACCAATAATACGGCCGACGCTTTCGCCGTAGCGCTGGCGCAGACCGTGACGAATGGCGGCGGGACGATCGTGGTGACCTCGCCGATTATCATCAACACGACTGTGGGTTTCGACGGGGTTTCGAATGTCGTGGTCAGCGGCGGCAGCACGAATTCTATCTTTCTCGTGCAGGGCGGAAACCTCGGGCTTACCAATTTCACCCTGGAAAATGGGCTGGGCACCAATGGCGGGGCGATTTTCGTTTCCCCCGATGGCAGCCTGACGGTGACGAACTGCATTTTTCTCGGAAACACCGCTCGCGGTGCGGACGGCGAGTCCACGGACACAAACGCCTTTGGCAATGGCACGCCGAACACCGGAAAAGGCGGCTCCAGGGGCGGAGCGGGTGAGCCCGGGTTTGGCGGCGCGATTCTCAGCGAGGGCGCGCTCGTGATTCTTAATTGCGGTTTTTTTACGAACAGCGCGGCGGGAGGCAGCGGCAGCGACGGCGGTGACGGCCAGGACGCCGGTATCCACGGCGGCAATGGCGGACCGGGTGGCAATGGCGCAGCCGCTGGAGGAGGCGCTATTTATAATTTGGGCCCGCTGGTCTGCGTGAATTCGAGTTTTGAGGGGAACACGGCTGAAGGCGGCAGTGGTGGCGCCGGTGGTGCGGGGGGCGCCGGTTTCATTGCCGGGACTGCCGCGCACGGTGGTGTGGCGGGAGGCGCGGCGGGCGGGGGCCTTTACAATGCCAACACGAACGTTGTGATTTTGAATTGCACCTTCGCGAATAACATCAGCGAGGGAGGCAATGGCACGGATGGCGGCACCAGTTCCGGCCGCAACGGACTGGTGGGTTACCCTGGCGGCAGCGCCCTGGGGGCCGGGATCGACAACGACGGCTCTTTGGGCGCGACGAATTGCACTTTCTTTGAGAACAACGTGGTGGGCGGCACGGGCGGCACGGGCGGCACGGGGGCGCGCGGCGGGACGGGCGGCAATGGCGGGAGGGCCATCGGCGGGGGGCTTTATAACGCGGGGAGCGTCTCGCTGGTGAATTGCACGTTTTCCAAGGGTTCGGCAGTCGGCGGCACGAATGGTGTGGCCGGGTCCGGTGTGGCGGCGGGGCGGGATGGCAGCCGCGGGACCAGTTCCGGTGGCAATATTGCAAATGTGGCGAAGAAAAAGAACGGTTCGCTCTTTTTAATGAACTCAATCGTGGCGGCCAGCGCTTCGGGCAGCAGCAGTTCCGGCGCGATCGTGGACGGCGGCTTTAACATCAGCGCGGACAAGAGCATTGCCTTCAAGAAGAAGGGCACCAGCAGGGCGAAGCTTAATCCGTTAATTGGCGACCTGGCGGACAACGGCGGTCCCACGGAAACGATCGCGCTGGCGACGAACAGCCCGGCGGTGGATCAGATCGATCCGAGCAGTGCGCCGGACCTGGACCAGCGCGGCGTGGCGCGCCCGCAATTTGTCTTCACGAATTTGAGCGACATTGGCGCGTACGAACTGGACAAGAATTCGGCCAGGATTCTCGCGCAGCCGCAGGACACGAATGCCATCATCGGCAGCAACGTGACCATCAGCGTCACGGCTGCCGGCGCCGAGCCGTTGTTCTACCAGTGGTTTTTCAATGGCGTAATTGCGGCCGGACTTACAAACAGTTCGGTGGTGATTACCAATGTGCAGACGAATAACGCGGGGAATTTTCGGGTGGTGGTCAGCAACTCCTTCAATTCCGTCACCAGCCGCACGGCCGTCCTGACGGTGAGCAGCATCACGAATTCCGCGCCGATTATTACGCAAGAACCGCAGCCGCAGACGGTCCTGGCTGGAGACACGGCAACGCTCAGTGTTATCGCCACGGGCAGCGCACCGTTGTTCTATCAATGGGTATTCCAGGTATCGAGCACTACGGCCACTAATATTTCGGGAGGGACCAATTCCCTTCTCTCAATCACGAATGTGCAAGCGCAGATGAATTTTGCGGTGATTATCACGAATAGTTTCGGGGCAACGAACAGTCCGTTTGTCACGGTGTTTGTCACAAATAGTCCCACAGGGCCGGGGGGACCGCCTTTTCCGTAAAGTCAGTCCTGGATGGGGTGTCCGACAAAAATGACTGCTTCCCTCGAAAGGCAGGGCGCCTAACTTCTTCGTGCGCGCCGTTATAACTGCAACGGAAACGGCGCGCACGGAGTGACGCGCCCCACCATCCAAACATTTTGTGGCGGCTAATGAAAAAAAGTCCGCCTCGTGACCTCGGCGGCTACGAAGGGGGTCCGTTTCCCTTGGCGAGATTGCGGAGGGATTGATGGCGCTGGTCCTTGTCCATTTTGGACAGGCGCTCGACTGCCTGGTAAAATTTTTCCATGTTGCCGTCGTTCAGATCCAGCAGCCGTTTAAAGGCCGGAAGGAAATCATAGTAGTTGGCAATGGTGTTGAGCTGGGCATTGTTCAATTCACGGGCGAACCATTCGTCGTAGCCGCGGTAACCGCCCCAACCGGTTTTGAGTTGTTCGTATTTGGCGCGCAGTTCCGCGAAGACCCGCTGCTTTTGCTCCTTCAATTGCGCCGGCGGCAACGGCGGGATTTTCGCGGCTTTGACTTTTCCATCCTTGTCGAGGGTATCGCCGTAAACTTTTTCCAATTGCTCGCGCGTGCTCATGATGAGGTGGACGAATTGGTCGTTGCGGCGCAGGGCCACGGCGTATTTTTCCAACAGATTGGTTTTGCCGGAGGCGCGCAGCCAGCGCCGGGCGCCTTCCTGGCCGACGGTGGTGGCGTACGCTTCATTGAAGTCCGTGTCGCCGCGCGCAAAAACGCGTCGATGGCCGAGCTCGTGGAAAATGACTTCCGCCAGTTCCGGTTCGCTGAGATCGATGAACGTGTTCAGGACGGGATCCTTGAACCAGCCGAGCGTGGAATAAGCTTCGACGCCGTCCACGTAAACGTCGTCGTCTTTCCGGGCGATGCGCCCGGCGTAATTGGTCGCGCCGTGTTCCGAAAAATAACCGCGATATTCGAGACTGCCCACGAGCGGATACCACCACGTGCGTGGCTGGAGGGAAAATTGCGGGGTGGCCTGCACGTTCCAGACGACGTAGGGGCGGTGGACGTCCACGTATTTAAGATAGTTTCCATCCACCGGCAGTTTGAGCTGGTCCCGGGCGAAGTCGCGAAGCTGGGCGACGAGTTTCAATTGTTCGCGCAGCGCCACGGGTGTTTGCGGGTCGGCGATGACTTTATCGATGGATTTTTTGTGGGCAAAAATCTGGTATTGGCCTTTGGCGGCTTGCGCATAAAAGCCGATGGTCTGGCAGCCGGAAACGGCCAGCACCGTCGCCGTCAGCAGTACGGCCAGCAGGCATTTGCGGCGGCGGATAATTTTTGAAACGCGATTCATCCCGGTCAACTTGGCAAAATTCCCTCCAAAGAGGCGAGGAAAACCATTCCCTCACGTCGGCTGCGGCGAACGAATGTGTCGAAGTGAGTTATCTTACCGCCTCCAGGCCGGGTTTGGCGCATTCGAGGCCCCAATAATGAGTGATGGATTCGAAAAGATGTTCCACGGCCCGGAAGTTGACGGGCTTGACCATGTAGGCGTTCGCACCGAGTTCATAGGCGCGGTCGATGTCTTCCGGCCGGTCGGAGGAGGAGACAATCACGACCGGAATTCGCCGCAGGGTGCTGTCATGTTTGATCCATTCGAGAACGTCAAAGCCGGTCATGCGCGGCATCTTGATGTCCATGACGATCAATTTGGGAACCGGGTAGGTATCGCGGTCGGCGTATTTGCCGTGACCGCTCAAATAGTGCGTGGCCTCCTCGCCGTCGGTGACGACCTGGAGAGGATTTTGCAGATGCACCATTTTGAAGGCGCGTTTAACGAGGAAGATGTCATTCAAGTCATCTTCCACCAGCAGGACCGTAAAATCTTTGATTTCCATAATGTGTCCTTGTAATCACGCAAATGTAACCATGCATGAGAAAAAAGCTGCGTGGTAACAAACCCCATGGCAGACCATTGATGATTTACGATTGGCGATTTACGATTCAGCGGTCGCGGTTGCTGCGGCTGGCTTTCAGCACAGCCGCGCCCCGGTGTTGGCAAATCCTAAATCGCGCCGTTTACTTTCGCGGCGGTGACTGTTAAAAACTGACCGTGCTTAATGATTCTGGCATCTGGAAATCCTTCAACGCGCCGGCCCGATTCAGCCTGATTGCGGGGCCGTGCGTCATTGAAAACGAAAAGCTTTGTTTGCAGGTCGGTGCGTCGTTGAAAAAAACGTGCGATAAGCTCGGCATTTTTTTTGTGTTCAAGGCGAGCTATGACAAGGCGAACCGCACCAGCGGAAAATCCTTTCGCGGACCGGGGATGGAAGCGGGCTTGCAGACGCTGGCGAAGGTGGGGAAAGAAATCGGCGTGCCGGTGCTGACGGACGTGCATACGGAGACGCAGGTGAGCGCGGCGGCGGAGGTGGCGGATGTGCTGCAAATTCCGGCGTTCCTGTGCCGGCAGACGGATTTGATCGATGCGGCGGTGCGGACCGGGAAAATTGTGAATTTGAAAAAGGGACAGTTTCTGTCGCCCAAAGAGATGGGCCAGGTGGTGGACAAGGCGCGGAGCGCCGGGGCGAAAAAGCTGCTGGTCACCGAGCGCGGCACGACTTTTGGCTATAATAATCTCGTGGCGGACATGCGGTCGATTCCCATCATGCGGGGGTTTGGTTTTCCGGTGATTTTTGACGCGACGCACTCGGTGCAATTGCCGGGCGGCGGCGGGGATAAATCGTCCGGCCAACGGGAATTTGCGCCAGTGCTGGCCCGGTGCGCGGTGGCCGCGGGAGCGAACGGTGTTTTCATTGAAACGCATCCCGAGCCGGACCGGGCCTTGAGCGACGGGCCGAACATGATTCCGCTGGCCGAGATGCCGCGGTTGCTGGCGGACCTGTTGAAGGTGTGGAAGGTGACGCGCGATTTTAACTCATGAAGATGGAAGGTGGAAATCGAGCGCGGGATTATTTGCTTACTCGATCCTCTGTCCTTAACTGCATTTGAAAAATACCATGCCGGAAAAACGACCTGCGCTGCTTAAGAAACTGAAGGCTGTCAAATTGTTCCTCTGCGATGTGGACGGGGTGATGACGGATGGGGCGGTTTACATGGGCGGGGGCACAGAGATAAAGCGGTTTAACATTCGCGACGGGCTGGGGCTGAAATTTTTGCAGCGGCACGGAATCAAGGTGGGCTGGGTTTCCCGGCGACCCTCGGCGGCGACGCAGCAACGGGCGGATGATTTGAAGATCAATTTTGTCGTGCAACATGACGGCGGAAAAATTGAGGGTGTGGAGGCGATTTTACGTCAAACCGGGATGACGTGGGCGGATGTTTGCTATGTCGGGGATGATGTGGTGGACATCGGCGTCCTGGACCGGGCGGGCCTGGCCGTGGCAGTGGGCGATGGCGTGGCGGAGGCAAAAGCCGCGGCGGATTATGTCACGAAAGCGCATGGCGGAAATGGCGCGATCCGCGAGATTGTGGAGATGATTTTGAAGGCGCAGAACAAGTGGAAGCCGGTCGTGTCCGAGTATGCGAATTGAGCGAAAAGAAAACCGGCGGCGGAGCGGCGCGCACCGAGTGGCCCGCCCTGCCAGCGTGGTTAAATTCGCTTTGCCGGGGACGCTTTGTTTTTTGGTCGGGCTGGCCCTGGCGGCGGACCCGAAGCCGCCTCCGCCCAGCACCGTGAAGGGCTTTCAGGCGCCGCTTGAGTATTTTGAGCCGCCGCATGAGTTGCAAATCAAGTCGTTCCTGGAAGGCGCGCAGGCCGATCCGGGGGCGGATGGTGTCATTATCATTCAAGATGCGAAGCTGCAGACTTATCGCGAAGATGGCGGGAAGGAAATGACGGTGAAGGCGCCGCAGTGTGCTTTTGATTCGCGCCAGTATACCGTGAGTTCAGCCGGGCCGTTCCAGATGCAAACCTCGAACGTGACGGTCCAGGGTGTGGGTTTTTTTTGGAAGCAAACCAATTCCGAGCTGCTGATTTCGAACCAGCAGGTCACGACGGTCACCGGTCAAATGACTAATTCATTTACACCATGAGAGTCCTTTTTGTTCTATGCGCGGGATTGGTGGCGGCGGTGGCCCTGGCGGCGGAGACGAGTTCCCAGCCTTCCACGCCGACCCAATCGCCGGCGTTGGTGGGCACGGCCACCAATGGTCCGACGGTCATTCAATCCGATGCCGGCCAGTTTTTCCTGAGGTCCAACGTGTTCGTTTATCGGGGCCACGTGCGCGTGGATAATCCGCAAATGAAACTGACCTGCCTATTGTTGACAGTGGAGGCGCCGAAGGTGGCTACCGGCAAATTCAATCGCGCGACGGCGGAAACCAACGTGGTGATCGATTGGACGGATGACAAGGGGCCGAACCATGCCACTTCGGACCAGGCGGTTTATACTTATGTTCTTACGAATACCGCCGAGCCGCCGGTGGAGCATTGGGAAACCAACGTCTTCGTGGTCCTGACGGGAAATCCGGTGGTGACGAACGTCGATGGCACGTATCGGGCCGATCCGATTGTTTGGAACCGAATCACGGATGTCATTACGAGCACAAATGGTTTGGTGATGGATGTAAATCCGCGCCAGACCAACACCTCCGGCATGTTTGAAACCGCGCCGCCGAAAACGGGCGCGCCCCCGAAATGAGCGAATCCGAAACCAGGCCGCAATTGAAAAAAACACCGCAAGAATCCGCGGTTGCTGTTGGCGTTACTGACCTGTTGCTCTCCACCGACAAACTGGTGAAAGCTTACAACCAGCGCCGGGTGGTGGACGGCGTTTCGGTGGGTGTTTCGGCGGGGCAAATTGTGGGCTTGCTCGGCCCGAATGGCGCGGGCAAGACAACGACCTTCAACATGGTGGTCGGAATCGTGAAGCCGGATCAAGGCCGGGTGCAATTCGAGAAGCACAATATCACCCGGCTGCCGATGCACAAACGAGCGCGGCTGGGGATTGGTTATCTGACGCAGGAGCCGTCCATTTTTCGCAAGCTGACGGTGGAGCAGAATATCCTGGCGATTTTGGAGACGTGCAAAGTCAGTTCGCAGGAGCGCGCGGTGCGGCTGAAATATTTGCTCGGTGAACTTGATTTGACGCCGCTGGCAAAGAGCAAGGCGTATACGCTGAGCGGCGGCGAAAAGCGGCGGCTGGAAATCACCCGCGCATTGGTCACAAGCCCGAAGTTGCTGTTGCTGGATGAGCCGTTCAGCGGGATTGATCCCATTGCCGTTTACGAGGTGCAAAAAATCATCCGGCGATTGAAGGAGCGCGGGCTGGGCATTTTAATCACCGACCACAATGTGCGCGAGACGTTGAAACTGGTGGACCGCGCGTATTTGATTCACAAGGGCGAAGTGGTTTACGAAGGCGGCGGCCCGGAAATGATCAATGACCCGAAGGCGCGCGAGATTTACCTGGGGCCGGAGTTTAATATGTGAGTTGGTTAAATGGGTTAAATCAGTTAATGGTTAAACCGGATGACGCGCCGCCACGAATGCATTGACTCATTTAACCCGTTTAATTTATTTAACTGATTCAACCCAGAAAACGAAAACCCATGCTACGCGATACAGTCACTGTGGAGCGGTTTTACACGGACCAGGCCGAGGCGCTGGGGCTGAAGCTGATGGCGGGGGCGAACGGCCTGAAACGCATCATCCGCGAGCCGACGGTAAACCGGCCGGGCCTGGTCATGGCCGGGTTCACGCGTTATTTCGCGAACAAACGCGTGCAGGTCATCGGCAACGCGGAGGCATATTTCCTGAAATCCCTGCCGCCGGCGGAACGGGCGGAACGCTATGAACGCCTTTTTGCATTCAAGGTTCCGTGCGTCGTGTTCAGCCGGAATTTAAAGGCGGACAAGCTGTTTCTGAAATACGCCGAAAAGGTGGATGTGCCGATTTTTCAATGCCCGCTGGTGACGATGAAATTCATCAATCTGGCCACGCTGGCGCTGGAAATGATGTTTGCCCCGCGCGGCACGGAAATGGGCAGCATGGTGGATATTCTCGGCGTGGGCGTGATCATCCGCGGCGAGAGCGGCATTGGGAAAAGCGAGAGCGTGCTGGCGTTGATCGAGCGCGGCTACAGCCTCGTGGCGGATGACATCACGAAAGTGACGCTCGTGGACGGCCGCGAGGTCATCGGCACCAGCGCGGAGTTGACGCGCAATCACATGGAGGTGCGCGGGATTGGGATCATCAATGTGGCGGCGATGTTCGGCGTGAAAAGCATTCGCAGCGAGAAGCGCGTGGACCTGGTGATCACGTTGAAGGTGTGGAATGAGGTCAAGGACGTGGACCGGGTGGGAATGGAGCAGGAGTACGTCAAAATCCTCGGAGTGGACGTGGCGCACATCACGATTCCGGTGCGACCGGGGCGGGATTTGGCGCGGCTCATCGAGGTCGCGGCCTACCAAACCAAGTTGAAAATGACCGGGTATAATCCGGCCAAGGAATTGAATGACCGGCTGATCGCCAAGATGGCGGCGACCCAGAAGTTTTAGGCGGCGGCAGTATTTCAACCGGTTCCGGCGCCGCGGTTGCGTGGTTTTTGGGCGGGATAGCCCTATTTTGCTGAAAATCCTCCTCCGGCCAGAATTCATTGGCCAAGCTGCGCGGGGTCGGTTATTTATAATTCGCGAGGCGATGAGCGCGAAAAAACTGGTGGGTGACGATAATCCAATGACGAAAGAATTTCTCGTCCTGAACAAGCTGGGCATCCATGCCCGGCCGGCGGCGTTGTTTGTCAAAACAGCGAACCGCTTTTCGTGCGATATTTTTGTGGAGAAAGACGGCGAGAAAATAAACGGCAAAAGCATCATGGGCCTGATGATGCTCGCGGCGGGCCCAGGCAGCAAATTGACCATTCACGCGGTGGGTGCGGACGCTTCCAAGGCGCTCGCGGAAATTGAAAGCCTGATGAAGCGGAAGTTTGATGAGGAGTGAGTGAACCGAAGTGTGTCTTGCTTCCGGCGAGTGCGCGCGATACTTTTCTGATATGAGCACTGTGGCTGAAATCAATGAGGCCATTGAGAAACTGGACGTGAAGGAACAGATAAAGTTTCTCCAAAGCCTGCCTGAGCATCTAAAGATATCTCGCGATGATTTGGCATGGATGCGTCTGGCTGAATCAGCATTCGCGTTTTGGGACAACCCCGAAGATGCCATCTACGACAAATTATAAACGGGGTGATGTCGTTTTGGTTCCTTTTCCATTCACCGACCTGAGTACCGCGAAACAGCGGCCCGCGTTAATTATTTCCGCGGATCGGTATAATTCCGAGCGGGACGATCTGTTGTTAGTCGCCATTTCATCTCAAGTCAAAAGTCACGTGCCGTGGGACGAATTTTTGATTCCACAAAATGATCTTGCTGCTTGCGGGTTGCCCAAATCTTCAGTGGTGAAGCTCGCTAAAATGGTATCTCTTCATCAATCGTTGGTAGTAAAGCGAATAGGGTCGGTGCCGATTTCCACGCTGACCGAGATTATGCGGCTCATTCGAGAATCGTTGTAATCGATATTCAGAACTTTGGACTTTGAACTTGGGACGTTGGACTTTAGCCTGTTCGCATGGCTGCCGCAGAAATTGATGTCAAATACGTCGCGCATCTCGCGCGCATCGCGCTTTCACCGGAAGAGGAGCAAAAGCTCGGCTCGCAATTGGGCAATATCCTCGGCTACATCGAAAAATTGAACCAGGCCGATGTCAGCGGAGTGGAGCCTACCGCCCACGCATTTCCGCTGGTGAACGTCACCCGGCCGGATGAAACGCGGCCCTCCATGTCCAATGAAGACGCTTTGCGCAATGCGCCCGCCCAGGCCAACGGGCTGTTCATCGTGCCGAAGATTGTGGAATAAATTTCAACCACGAATGGGCACGAATAAATACGAATCAGGAGAAGAGTTCCGGTTCATGGTTAGCGCTCATTAGTTTCATCGGGAGTTTTCCTTTCATGCTCAATCAACTCACCATTTCCGAACTGACGGCCAAACTTGCGAAACGCGAAGTGACTGCGCGCGAGGCGATGCAGGCGTGCCTCGATCAGATTCAACGCGTGGACAAACAAATCCATGCCTTTCTCAGCTATGACGCCGCGGATGCGCTCGCCCAGGCGGACGCGGTGGACAAAGTGCGGGTGAATGGTGGCGGCGCGGATTTGCCGCTGCTGGGCGTGCCGATTGCAGTGAAGGATGTGCTGGCGGTGAAGGGACAGCCGCTGAATTGCGGCTCGAAAATCCTGGGCAAGTTTGTTTCGCCTTACGACGCGACGGCGATTCAGAAATTGAAGGCCGCGGGCGCGATTATTTTCGGACGGTTGAACATGGACGAGTTCGCGATGGGCAGCTCGACAGAAAATTCCGCGTTCGGCGTCACGCACAATCCCTGGGACACGGCGCGCATTCCCGGCGGGTCATCGGGCGGCTCGGCGGCGGCGGTGGCGGCGGATGAATGCATCGCCACGCTCGGCACGGATACCGGCGGCTCGATTCGCCAGCCGGCGGCACTGTGCGGCGTGGTGGGCATGAAGCCGAGTTACGGCCGGATTTCGCGGTACGGATTGGTGGCGTTTGCGTCGTCGCTTGACCAGATCGGGCCGTTCACCAAGACGGTTCGGGATGCGGCGGTGTTATTGGAGGCGATGAGCGGGATAGATCATTGCGATTCGACGAGCGTGCCGCAACCGGTGCCAAATTACGCGGGTAAACTCGAAGGTGGCATTAAAGGGCTCAAGCTCGGTTTGCCGAAGGAATATATGATTGGCGGCGTCGATCCGGAGGTGAAGCAAGCGGTGGACGCCGCGGTGAAGCAGCTGGAGAAACTGGGCGCGGAAATCATCGAAGTCTCGCTGCCGCACACGGATTACGCGGTGGCGACTTATTATATCATTGCGACAGCGGAGGCGTCGGCGAACCTGGCGCGGTTCGACGGGGTGCGTTATTGCGCGCGGGTCGAAGGCCATGACCCGATCGAGATGTACGGCAAGACGCGCGGCGCGGGTTTCGGCGCGGAAGTGAAGCGGCGAATCATTCTGGGCACTTACGTCCTGAGCAGCGGTTATTACGACGCGTATTATCTGCGCGCGCAGAAAGTCCGCACGCTCATCCGCAACGATTTCTTGAAGGCGTTCGAAAAAGTGGACGCCATCGTCACGCCCACGACGCCGACGGCGGCATTCAAGATCGGCGAGAAGTCGGATGATCCGCTGCAGATGTATCTCTCGGACATTTTCACCATCTCATGCAATCTGGCGGGCATTTGCGGGTTGAGTTTGCCGTGTGGTTTTACGAAATCGCCGAAGCTGCCGATTGGATTGCAATTGCTGGGCAAGCCGTTTGGCGAGGAGACCATTTTGAAGATTGCTCATACCTACGAACAGAGCACGAGTTGGCACGCCGAGAAACCGGCCCTTGGTTAAACTTTTAGCGCCTTATGGAATATGAAGCGGTCATCGGGCTGGAGACGCACGTCCAGCTGAAAACGAAATCGAAGATGTGGTGCGGCTGCGCCAACGTGTTCGGCGCGCCGCCGAACACGAATGTGTGCCCCGTTTGCCTCGGGTTTCCGGGTGTGCTTCCGGTCGCCAATGAGGAGGCCATGCGTTTGACGGCCCTCACGGGCTTGCTGCTGAATTGCACGATTTCGCGCTACGCAAAGTTTGATCGAAAAAATTATTTTTACCCGGACGCGTCCAAGAATTACCAGGTGACGCAATACGACAAGCCCTCGACGGCGAATGGTTACGTGGAGTTCGAATTCAACGGCGGCAGTTCGCGCGTGCGCATCACCCGGGCGCATCTCGAGGAGGACGTTGGCAAAAACATTCACTTTGAGCGCAACAGCGGGGTGGATTTCAACCGCGCTGGGGTGCCGTTGCTGGAAATTGTTTCCGAACCGGACATCACCAGCGCGGAGATGGCCTACGAATATCTCAATGCGCTCAAGGACATTTTGATTTACGGAGGCGTGAGCGATGCGGACATGGAAAAGGGGATGGTGCGCTGCGATGTGAATGTGAGCGTGCGGCCTAAGGGCCAGGCGGAGCTGGGAGCGAAGATTGAAATCAAAAACATGAACAGCTTCAGCGGGGTGCGGCGCGCGGCGGAATATGAAATTGCGCGCCAGATTGATGTGCTCAAAAAAGGCGGCCAGCTGATTCAATCCACACGGCGCTGGGATGACGACGCCGGCATCACCGATGAAATGCGGACGAAGGAGCACGCGCATGATTACCGGTATTTTCCGGAGCCGGACCTGATGCCCTTCGAGCCGACGGAGAAATGGCTCGAACTCGTGTCGGCGCGCGTGGTGGAGTTGCCGCTGGCGCGCAAGCGGCGGTTCATGCGCGATTACCAGTTGCCGGCGAGCGACGCGCAGACGTTCGTGTGGGACGCGGCGCTGGGAAATTATTTCGAGGGTGTCGCGAAGCAATCGAAAAATCCCAAGGCGGTGGCGAATTGGGTGATCAACAATTTGCGCGCGAAATTCGCGGAGGCGAACGAAAAGCTCGCGGCGGATCAGGCGGCGCTGGGATTGGCGCGCGAGGACATGATTCTACTGACGCTGGCGGAGCTCAAATTCAAGCCGGAGGCGCTGGTGGAACTGACCGCGTTGGTCGAGGCGAAGACCATCAGCAGTTCGGCGGCGCAGCAGGTATTCGCGGAGATGTTCGAGACCGGAAAATCTCCAGGTGCGATTGTTCAGGAAAAAGGGCTGGCGCAGGTGAGTGATACGGGCGCGATTGAGAAACTTTGCGACGAGGTGATTACGGCGAATCCAGGACCGGCCGCTGATTTTAAAGCGGGAAAAGGTGCAGCGCTGAATTTTCTCAAAGGGCAGGTGATGAAGCTCAGCAAGGGCAAGGCGAACCCGGCGGTGGCGGGGGAGATTTTGGAGCGGAAGTTGAAGTCATAATATTTTTGGCGGGACAGTGTCCCTACGCCAGGCCCGTTCTTGCTTGCGAGGCAGGGAGTTTTGGGGTTTAGTCAGCACTATCCCGCTCAAAACCAAAACCAACCTGAGAGTTATCATGAAAATTAGCATCGTATTCGGCATTATGGCGCTGACGGCGGCTTCGCTCGTGGCGGCGGAATCCAGTCCCAAAGACGACGTCTCCAGCGCGGCCAAAGCGCTGGGTGAAAAAGCGAATTACAGTTGGACCGCCACGGTGGCAGTCCCGGCAGACAGCCGCTACCATCCGGGGCCGACGGACGGCAAGACCGAGAAGGACGGCGCCACGCAAGTGACCATGAAGTTCGGCGATAACACGACCGAAATCGTGTTGCAAGGCGGCAAATCCGCGGTGCACACCGAGGACGGCGGGTGGCAGTCGCCGTCGGAATTGGACGATCAGGGACCGGGCCGTTTTCTCGGCGCCATGATTCATAATTTCAAAGCTCCGGCGGCGCAGGCTGCCGAACTGGCCGGCGACGTCAAAGAATTGAAAAAAGACGGCGATGTCTATTCCGGCGATCTGACGGAAGAAGGCGCGAAGGCCCTGCTTCAATTCCGCCGCGGCGGCAATGCCACGGTCAGCGATGCCAAAGGTTCCGCGAAATTCTGGATCAAAGACGGCGTCCTCTCGAAATTTGAATCCAAAGTCAGCGGCAAAGTCAGCTTCAATGGCAACGACCGCGACGTGGACCGCACCACAACCACGGAAATCAAGGATGTCGGCGCGACGAAGGTGGAAGTGCCGGATGACGCCAAGAAGAAGCTTTCTTAAGACTCAGCTTGCTGTTTTTTCTGGGGAGCCGAAATTCGGCTCCCTTTTTTTGTCCCGGAAATCCGTCTAGCAGATCAATCTCAAAAAACTTTTTGCGCTGGCGACTTCATGATTTAATTCAGGGCGATGTTTTCAGAAATCAAATCGGTTCATTTTACGGGCATCTGCGGCACGGCCATGGCGAGCGCGGCGGCGGCGATGAAGGAAAAAGGTTTTGCGGTCACCGGTTCGGACCAGAATGTTTATCCGCCGATGTCCACGTTCCTCGCGAGCCGGCAAATCGAGGTGGCGAACGGATACACGGAGCGGAACCTCGCGCACCAGCCGGATTTGGTGGTGATCGGCAATGCGATTTCGCGCGGGAACGCGGAGGCGGAATATGTGCTCGACCACAAACTGCGATATTGCTCGCTGCCGGAGTTGCTCAAGGAATTTTTCATTCGCGGCAAACGCTCGATCGTGGTGGCCGGCACGCACGGCAAGACCACGACGACTTCGCTGCTGACGTGGGTGTTCGAACATAACGGTCTGAACCCGAGCTATCTCATCGGCGGCATTCCGAACAATCTTTCGCAGGGCGCGCGGTTCACGGACAGCGAGTGGTTCATCATCGAGGGTGACGAATACGACACCGCGTTTTTCGACAAGCGCAGCAAGTTCGTTCATTATCTGCCGGAGATTGCGCTCATCAACAATCTCGAATTTGATCACGCGGATATTTTTGAGGATCTGGGGGCGATTCAGAAATCGTTTTCGCATCTTATCCGGCTGGTGCCGCGCAACGGACTGTTGTTAGGCAACGGCGATGACGCGAATCTCGCGCCGCTGCTGAATGTCACGCATTGCCCGGTGAAGAAATTCGGACTGGGCGGCGATTACGCTGTGTATGGGTTCAACATTCGGTATGGCCCCACCGCGACGGAGTTTGAAATCCCGAGTTTCAAATTTCACCTGAACCTGGTGGGGGAATTGAACGTGCGCAATGCGCTGGCGGTGATTGCCTGCGCAAAGCACTGCGGTCTTTCCAATAAACAAATTCAAGCGGCGTTCGACACGTTCAAGGGCATCAAGCGGCGCATGGAAATACGCGGCATCGCGGGCGGTGTGACGGTGATTGACGATTTTGGGCATCATCCGACGGCGATTCGGGAAACGTTACGGGCGCTGCGCATCAAATATCCGCAGCAACAGCTTTGGGCGATCTTCGAGCCGCGGAGCAATACGACGCGGCGAAATGTTTTCCAGGACGAACTGGCTGCGGCCTTCGCCGATGCGGACGCGGTGGTAGTGGCCGAAGTGGCGCGACTGGAACAACTGGCCGCCGCCGAACGGCTCAATCCGGAAAAGTTGATGCAAGATTTGAAAACCTCCGGCAAGAATGCGGCGTATCTGCCGGACGTGGATTCAATCGTGGCCCACGTCTCAAAAAATATTCAGGGCGGGGATATTGTCTGCGTGTTCAGCAACGGAGGGTTTGGCGGAATACACGGGAAGTTGCTGGAGCGGTTGGGAAGGAGATGACGGTCCCATCAACCGTTTAACCTCGCCAAAAATTCGTTTCGCAAATTCTGGTCGCGCTGAAACGCGCCGTGCATGACATTCACTTTCATGACGGAATGCGTGTCGCGCACGCCACGGGCCATGGCGCACATATGTTTGCCGTTGATGAGCACCGCGACGCCGAGCGGCTCCACAATTTGTTCGATAAACCCGGCAATTGAATGTGCCGTGCGCTCCTGGTTCTGCAAACGCCGCGCAAAATATCCGGCGATGCGCGACAGTTTGGACAGGCCGAGAATTTTCTTGTCGGGAATATAGGCGATCGTGATGTCCATCAGAATGGGGAGCAGATGATGCTCGCACAAACCGACTTCTTTGATTCCTTCGACGATCACCATGTCGTGACAGATGGCGGTCTGGCATTCGGCATTGAACATCTTGGTCAGCTGATCGGTCTCCATCCGCGAGCCTTCGGTCATCTCGACCAAAGCCTTGGCCGCGCGCAGGGGCGTTTCCTTTAAGCCTTCGGAATTCAGGTTCGCGCCGATTTCCTTCAAAATTTCTCCGTAATGTGCCGCAATTTTCTCGATGTTCGGTTGTGCCATAATGAAGACGAGGATACACCAGACGACCTACCACGCAAAGTGCGGCCGATGAAAAGATTGCTAAAGACCGGAAGGAGGGCGGGTTAAATCAAACTGAATTGTTGTGGAACGAGTTCCGCGTTCTGGTCGTTATCAATCCAATCAATGCTCGCATCTATTTTTTCGATGCCACCTTTTTCCACACGCACCCTTAGTTTCAGGTCGTTCAATTTAAACGCACCGTGCATCTGAACCGAATATCATTCGCGATTGTGCTGATGACGCTGATAGCCGATGCGACCGACTGTCGCGCCGGCACCGCTGCATCGCCCGGCGATTACGTCGTGCTGTTGCATGGTTTGGGGCGGACGCCCCTTTCGATGAAGCGGCTGGAATGGAAACTCCGCCGCGAGAACTATCGCGTCCTCAACGTGAGCTATCCTTCGACGCGAGTTTCGATTGAGGACGCGGCCAATATTTGGCTGGCCCAGGTATTGCGGAAAAAAATCACCGATAAGACCGTCAAAATTCATTTTGCAACTCATTCGCTGGGCGGAATTGTTTTGCGCCAGTATTTGTCCGGGCATCGAATTGAAAACCTCGGACGGGTGGTGATGCTGGCGCCGCCGAATCAAGGGAGTGAACTGGCGGAAAGGCTCAGGAACAATTGTTTTTATCGAATTGCCACTGGCCCCGCCGGCCAGGAATTGGGAATGGATGGTTCCAGTCTGCCGCGACAACTGGGACCGGCCAATTTTGAATTGGGAATTATCGCCGGGGATCGGTCGCTGAATCCATTGTTCTCAGCGTGGATCCCGGGTCCCGATGATGGAAAGGTTTCCGTGGCCAGCACCTGTCTGGCAGGGATGCGGGATTTTTTGGTGGTGCATCATTCGCATACGTGGATGACGTGGAACGGAAGTGTAAACGCGGCGGTGACGCGGTTTTTAAGGAGCGGGCGTTTTGCGGGCGAGTAGTGTGGGCTATTGCGTTGCAGATTGCGCAACGGTGTAATTCAAAAGTCTCGACCCGCCGCCGAATACCATTCGACGATACAGCAGGGTGCCACCGTGCGTTACATCACTACGGCTTGAAATGCACGCGATTGCCGTCCATGATATGCGTCTGTCTTGCGCGGCCAAGCCGCGCGACTCAGGAAATTTGTGATGCCGTATCGAGCCTGGTTCCAATGTATCAACCCGGAGTGCGGAGAGATTTATCCGCTGAACACCGTCGTGTACCAATGCAAACGCTGCAGCTCGTTGCTGGAGGTCCAGCACGATACCAAGGCGCTGGCCGAACGCAGCGGCGCGCAATGGAAGGCGCTTTTCGAGAAGCGTTACAAGAGCAACGAATGGCCGGTCGGTTCGGGCGTGTGGGGGAAGAAGGAATGGATTCTGCCGGAGGTGGCCGATGACAACGTCGTTTCGCTCTATGAAGGCGGGACGAATCTTTTTTGGGCCGAGCGTTTCGGCAAGGTCATCGGGGTGAATAATCTCTGGGTGAAGCTTTGCGGCAACACGCATAGCGGGTCGTTCAAGGACCTGGGCATGACGGTGCTGGTGTCGCAGGTGAAGCAGATGATTTCTGAAGGCGCGCCGATCAAAGCGGTGGCGTGCGCTTCCACGGGTGACACCTCCGCGGCGCTGGCGACTTATTGCGCGGCGGCGGGGATTCCGTCGATCGTGCTGTTGCCGCGCGGCAAGATTTCGCTCGCGCAACTCATCCAACCGGTTTCCAACGGCTCGCTCGTGTTGTATCTCGATACGGATTTCGACGGTTGCATGAAGCTGGTGCAGGAAATCACCAAGGACGAAACGCTGTACCTGGCGAATTCCATGAATTCGTTGCGCGTCGAGGGCCAGAAGACGGTGGGGGTGGAAATCGCGCAGCAATTTGATTGGCATGTGCCGGACGTGATGATTATCCCGGGCGGAAATCTGGGCAACGTGTCCGCGCTGGGCAAGGGTCTGCTGATGATGCGCGATCTCGGTTTGATTACGAAGCTGCCGCGGATTGTGGTGGCGCAGGCCGAGCGGGCGAATCCGTTATATCGTTCGTATTTGAAAAATTTCGAGACGTTCGAACCCATCCAGGCGCAAAAGACGCTGGCGAGCGCGATTCAAATCGGCAACCCGGTGAGCATCCAGAAAGCGATCCGGATTTTGAAGCAGTTCAATGGAGTGGTGGAGCAGGCCACCGAGGAGGAATTGGCGGATGCCGCGGCGTTGGGCGACCGGACGGGGATGTTCAATGACCCGCACACCGGCGTGGCGCTAGCGGTGTTAATCAAACTTTTGAAAGCCGGAAAGATCGACAAGGCGGAGCAGGTCGTCGTGATTTCGACGGCGCACGGATTGAAATTTGTGGAAATGAAAGTGCAATATCATCAACGCGAAATGGATTTTCCATGTCGCTACTCCAACCAACCGATTGAATTGCCCGCGCGATTGGACGCGGTGAAGGAGGCGCTGAACAAGGCGCTCGCAGAAAAGGGGCGATTCGATGTCTAAAAAATCAACGCCCCGCTCCTGGGGACCGGCAACCGTCGCGATTCATGGCACCGGCAAAGTCCGCAAGGCTTACCACGCGGTTTCCACGCCGATCGTCCAGACTTCGAATTACAGTTTTGACTCCACCGACGAGGTGATGGAGTTCATGAAGGCCAAGGCGCAGGGCCGCATCATCCGCGAGCACGAGTACGGCCGCTATTTTAATCCCACGCAGCAGGAAGTGGAACGCAAGCTCGCGGCCATCGAAGGCGCAGAGCGTGCGATTACATTTTCGAGCGGCATGAGCGCGCTGATCCTGACGGTGCTGGCATATGTCAAAAAGGGCGGGCATGTCGTGTTCACAAGCGATTGCTACCGGCAGACGCGGGATTTCGCGAACAATTGGCTGACGAAATTCGGCATTGAATCGACGTTCGTGGACCCGACGGCGGATGCGATCGAGCAGGCCATTCGCACGAACACGAATCTTATTTTCACCGAGTTGCCGACGAATCCGTTTTTGCGCGTGGTGGATTTGGCGGCCATTGTGAAAGTGGCGAAACGGCACCAGATACTGACGGTGGTGGATCCCACGCTGGCGACGCCGTATAACATCCGCCCCCTGGAAATGGGCGTGGACATCGTGGTGCATTCGGCCACGAAATATTTGGGTGGCCATAACGACCTCGTGGCAGGCGTCGCATTGGGCGGGCACGCGTTGTTGGAGGATTTGAACAAATTTGAGCGCATGGTGGGCGCGACGCCGGGACCGCACACGTGTTTTCTGCTCGAGCGCGGCTTGAAAACGTTTGGGCTGCGCATGGAGCATCACAATCGCGCGGGATTGGCGGTGGCGCAGTTTTTGGAAAATCATCCGAAGGTGGAGAAAGTGTTTTATCCCGGGCTGAAATCGCATCCGGATTATCAGGTGGCGAAGAAACAGATGCGCGGGTGCGGGAGCGTGATCAGCATTCGGGTGAAAGGCAATAACCGGCAAACCTGCCGGTTCATCGACGCGCTGGATTTATTTTTGATCACGCCCAGCCTGGGAGGCTCGGAGAGCCTGGTGACGCAAATGGCGGTGATGTCGTTTTTCGATTACACGCCGGAGTTTCGGAAAGCATTGGGCATCACGGACAATCTGGTGCGTCTGGCGCTGGGGCTGGAAGACGTGGAAGATTTGATTGCCGATTTGGACCAGGCGCTGGGCAAGGTTTGAAGATAGCCCAGTCACTGATTTCAACGCAAAGGCGCAAAGGTGCGAAGACGCGGAAAGCACGAAGGCTGTGTTTGCCTGTCGGTTCCTGAAGCACTGCTTTCCTAATTCACTTCCTTTGCATCCCGGCACCTGTGGTCGCTACGGTTTTAAGGGCGCAGGGGCTGAGTTCGTGTGAGAGCCGGTCGCAGTCGCTTCCGCATTCTCCGGCGGGGTGTTGGTCACTGTTTCCGGATGTTCGTGATCGTGGAGGCTGCGCACCAGGCGTTTTTTGAGATCGTCATACATGGGGTTGGTGACGGAATCCAGACGCGCCTGCGCATTGGCGAAGTGGCCGGCAGCGGTCTGAATTCTGGCGAAATGGAGGTAGACTCCTTCGCGCTCGATTTCGTCATGCGCCAAACTCAGCGTGTTGGTCCAGGAGGCGAGGGCATCGTTCGTCCGCAAGGGCTTGATGCCGTAGTAAGTCAAGGCGACGTCGCTGGCCAATTCGAAATTCGTGGGGTCCAGCCGGGTGGCATTGCTGTAGAGCATCAACGCCTTATCGAAAACCTGCTGTTCATTGATGTGATAATATTCCTTCACATCTTTCCGATATAGAAAAACCGTTGTGCCGAAGTTCTGGTAATAGACGGGCTCGGTAGGATCGAGTTGAATGGCCTTTTCGTAGCAGGCGAAGGCGTTGGTCATGGGGCCGTGCTCGCCGTAATAATTCGCCAGGT
Organism: Verrucomicrobiia bacterium; assembly: GCA_035552155.1. Lineage (GTDB taxonomy): Bacteria > Verrucomicrobiota > Verrucomicrobiia > Limisphaerales > DASXHY01 > DASXHY01. The sequence goes on from DASZLX010000027.1 coordinate 28,567, forward strand.
TGTTCCAGATGGAGGGAATGGTGGGATCAATCTCGCGGGCTTTCACGAGTTGCTCCATTTCGCCGTCTTCGTCGCCCATATCGTGCAGAAAGCTCGCGTAAGCGATGCGCCCCTGCGCGTATTTGGGATGGCGCTGAATAAAATCCTGGTAGGCTTTGCGGGAAGGCTCGAAGCGGTCTCGGATGCGGCGGTTCAATTCGGCTGCCGGAATCGCGGCGCCCTTGGCGGCGAATTCCTGGTTCTGGCGAATCCAACCGTCCACTTCCGCGGCGGCGGCATCATCGTCATCCTCAATTTTCTGAAGTTCCTTTTCGACGGGATTGTTGGTGTCGATGGCGGCAATGGAAACGCCGGTGGTTTCAGTGATGAGATTGCTGAGGGCGGCGGGTTGGTTGGTTGCGACCAGCGCGCCGAGGACCCCGATTAAAAGGTTGCTCACAGCGATAAATTAACATGCGCAAAGGCGAAGTCGAGCGCGCGCAAAAAAGACTGCTAATAATAGTGTCTGCGGCAGCATTCCCTCCTCGTAAACCCATTTTGCCGAGCAGCGGCGCCCGGGTTCAAAGGCACCCCACGAAGGGCGTTGACACACCGTCGGCCACCGTCTAGTCTGGCAGAACGTAAGCAACACTTTTAGAACCGAGCCATGTTGATTCGAATCAGTCTTATCGTCGCCATCATCGCTGGACTGGCCGTTGGAGGACTCAATTTTTTCAAAGTCAAAAAGATTATTGAAGTCACACGGCAACAGCGGGACGACTTCCACACCCAGTTGGACAAAACCACGGCTGAACTCCACACAACGAAGTCTAATTTGACCAAGGCCACGAATGAGCTGGCCCAGACGAAGACGGAACTGGCCACCACGAAAAAAGACCTCTCCAGCGCCATTGCCGCGCAAGCGGACCTCAAGAAACAGATTGCCTCGCTGCAGGATAATTTGAACACGTCCGAGAAAAATCTCACCGACGCCAAGATTGAATTGGATAAGTATCACGCGGCTTTCCCGAATCCTGAGCAGGCGTTGAGCGTGGCCAAGGACATGAAAGCGCTGCAGGAACGGGTGGACGCCATTGAAGACGAGAAGAAAATTCTGCAACGGCAAAATTCCCGCCTCCAGGCGAGATTGGACATCTACGAGCATCCGGACCGGCCCGTGCCGTTGCCGGCCACGTTGATCGGAAAGATTTTAGTGGCGGATCCCAAGTGGGATTTCGTGGTTTTGAATGTGGGTGAAGACCAGGGTGCGGTTGAACGCGGCGAAATGCTGGTGAATCGCGACGGCAAACTGGTGGCGAAGGTTCGCATCACCAGCGTCCAGAAGGATCGTTGCATTGCCAATGTGTTGCCCGGTTGGAAATTGGGCGAAGTTTTGGAAGGGGACCAGGTCATCCCCGCTTATCCGGCGCAGTCATGAAACGTTTGGGTTCGAGTTGCTTGCTATTGATGCTGTTTGCGCTGCTGCTTTTGGCGGCCAGCGGTTGTGCAAGCACCGAGCCGGACAACGCCTCGGTGCGCCCGTGGGATTCACCGATGGGATGGGAAAACGGGATTCCCAGCGGGATGTATCAGCAGCATTGAGTTGATACTTCGGAGAGCGCGCCCGCCCGGGCGCCGAACTTGGTGGCGCGAGGAGTCACTGAATCACAAAAATTTCAAGCGTTAGAAGCCGCGAGGCGCGACTCACTGCGCTCGTTCCCCGTTTTACTTTGCCACTTCCACGCAACGAGTTTCGCGAATGACGGTGATTTTGATCTGGCCGGGATATTGCAGCTCGTTTTGAATTTTTGAGGCAATGTTGCGCGCCAGGACGAATGCTTCCTCGTCGTTCACTTTCTCCGGCTGGACGAACACGCGCAATTCGCGACCGGCCTGGACCGCAAAGGATTTTTCCACGCCCGGCATCGAAGAGGCGATTTTTTCCAGGTCCTCGATGCGTTTCAAATAGGTGGACATGGTTTCGGAGCGGGCGCCCGGGCGCGAAGCGCTGATGGCATCCGCCGCGCTCACCAGAATTCCCAACGGCCCGACCGGCGGCACGTCGTTGTGGTGGGAGGCCACGCCGTTCACGACCGCTTCGGATTCGCCGTAGCGTTTGATTAAATCCGCGCCCACGACTGCGTGCGGCCCTTCGATTTCATGGTTCACGGCTTTGCCGATGTCGTGCAGCAGGCCGGCCCGTTTGGCCGAAGTGATGTCCACGCCCAATTCCGCCGCCATGAGCGCCATGAGATGCGCGACTTCGACGGAATGATCGAGGATGTTTTGCGCATAACTGTGCCGAAAATGCAATCGGCCCAGCAGTTTTACGATTTCCGGATGCATGGCCGGCAACCCGGCTTTGGCCACGGCGTCTTCCCCGAGTCGCACGATGGTTTCCTCCATTTCCCGGTTCACCGCGGCGACGACTTCCTCGATGCGCGTGGGGTGAATGCGGCCGTCCTGGATAAGACGGGACATGGCTTCACGGGCAATTTCGCGCCGCACGGGGTCAAAGCCGGAAATAACCACCGCGCCGGGGGTATCGTCCACGAGTATGGTGACGCCCGCGGCGGCCTCAAAGGCACGGATGTTCCGGCCTTCGCGGCCGATGATGCGGCCTTTGATTTCCTCGCTGGGCAGGGCGAGGCTGGCAGTGGAATTCTCGGAAGTGTGCTCGCTCGCGTAACGCTGAATGGCGACGCTGATGATCTGCCGCGCTTTTTCCTCGGCCCGCGATTTGGCGTCGTCGAGGATGCGGCGGGCCAGGTTGCTGGCGTCGCTGGAGGCTTCCTGCTCCACTACTTTCAGGAGTTTCTCGCGGGCCTCGAGCTCGCTGAGGCCGGAGAGTTTTTGCAATTGCTCGCGGGCCTGGATTTTGATGCCGGCCACTTCGCGTTTTTCGGCATCCAGGGCGGTGATTTGTGTTTCGAGCGTTTGCTTTTGCTCTTTCAGCGCCTTTTCGGCCTGCATCATTTGCTGGAACTGGGAATTGATGAGACCCTCGCGCTCGGCGAGGCGCCGCTCGGATTCGGCGCGTTCGGCGCGGCGGTCGGCAAAGGATTGCTCGATCTGTTCGCGAAGTTTCAACGCGTCCTGGCTGGCGGCCGCGCGGGCATCGCGCTGGATGGTTTCCGCGTCGTTGCGGGCCTTGTCGAGCAACGCCTGGGTTTCGAGGGAGCGTGCCTTTTGAAGATTGCGTTCCCGCCACCAAAGCAGGAGAAAGCAAATGACCGCGCCGGCCGCAAACAAAGCGGCGCCTTCTAAAATATTCGCCAAAAACATCGTTTCAGAACCGCGCGCTGCTATGGCTCGATCCAGCGCGTCGGCGTCAGGATACAATTCAAATGAACGTCATGCGGTTCGACCGGGACTGCCTCGACAATTTGTTCGTCGAAAGCGACTCCGCAGGTCCTGCCGCGCACGGACTCCAGCAGTTGGTCATAAAACCCTTTACCCCGGCCAAGCCGGCGACCGTATGCATCAAAAGCTACACCCGGCACCAGAATCAAGTCCAGCCGGTTCGATGGAATGGCGATACAATGGCCGCCGGGCTCGCGGATGCCGTATTGGCCGGCGCTGAGGTCCTGGGCGATGTCAGTAATCTGGCACGCGACGTAACGGCCCGTCGCGGAATCGAAGCGGGGCAGGGCGATGGTTTTGCCGGCCGCAAGGCCATCGCGCAACAGCGGCCAGATGTCCAGTTCGCCGGGCAGCGGGGCGTAGAAGAAAACGAGTTGCGCGCGTTCCCACACGGGTTGTTGCTCCAATCGAGCGCAGGCCTGGGCGGAAGCGGCGGCGCGCTGGTCCGGAGGCAGGGATTTGATGCGCGCGCGAATTTGCTGGCGCAGAGTTGATTTATTCTCGCGTGGATCCATTTTTTCAACCAATTGGCTTAAAGTTATATCACGGGAAAATGGGCGGCAATATATTGCGGGACGCTCGGTGGAGCGGAAAGGCTCGCACGATTTCCGGGAAAAAGCAGAGCTTCCTTACGCCGGCTGCAGCGAGATGTAACATGAAATGAGGACAGGCCCCGCTTCCTCTATCACTTGCCATCGGCTCGCGCGATTCTGTAGGTTTGGCCGATGTCTTTTCCGTGCACATTGAACATCAATCTTTTTAGGTTATTCAAAAAATGCGGGAGGCTTTTTGCGCCCGCATCGGTAATTAAAATCGCAGCCCTTTCCGGTGTCATCGGCGGTTCGGGTATCGCCGTCGCGGCCGATGCTCTCTATACGTTTCCGGCGAATCATCGGGCCGATATCAGCCTGGATAAGGGCTGGCGGTTTTTTCGCGAGGATGTGTCGGGCACCACGGAACCGGATTTCGATGATGCAAAATGGAACCCGGTGAATCTGCCGCACACGTGGAACAATCTCGACGGCCAGGATGGCGGCAACAATTATTATCGCGGCGTGGGATGGTATCGCAAACACTTCAAGGTGGACGACGCTTATGCGGGCCGCCGTTTGTTCCTGAAGTTCGACGACGCATTTAGCGCCACGGAAGTGTGGATCAACGGGCATCGGCTGGGCGAACATCGGGGCGGGTTTGCCGCATTCGTGTTTGACGCGACTCCTTTTCTCAATATTGGCGATGACAACCTGCTGGCCGTCAAAGTCAGCAACGCGTTCGATCCCGACATTCCGCCGCTCTCGGCGGATTTTACTTTTTTTGGCGGCTTGTATCGGGACGTGCACTTGTTGGTGACGGACGACTTGCAGATTTCCCCGCTGGATTACGGTTCGCCCGGAATTTACCTGAAAACCACGGATGTAAGCACTAATTCGGCGCGGTTGGAAGTGACGTCGGTCATCTCCAATGCCGCTCCGTCAGCCGCCACGGCGACCCTTCGCGCTGTGTTGGTGGACGCGAACAGCAAAGTGGTGGCGACGCTGGCCAGTCCGGTGGCGGTTGCCGGGGCAACCGCCTCCAATGTCGTGATGAGCGCCACCATCGATCATCCCCATTTGTGGGATGGCGTGCGTGATCCCTATCTGTATCACGTCTTCGTGGAGGTGGAGCGTGGCGGAAAGGTGGTGGATGCGGTGGGGCAACCGGTGGGATTTCGCTGGTTTAATTTTGATCCGAACCACGGGTTTTTTCTGAACGGGCACTCGTATGATTTGCACGGCACGGCATTTCATCAGGACGGGATCAATCGCGGGTGGGCGGTGGGCCAGGACCAGCGGGAGAAGAATTTTGCGCTGCTCCAGGAAATCGGCGCCACGGCGCTGCGGCTTTCGCATTACGAGCACGCGGAGGGAACGTATGATTTGGCGGACAAGGACGGGATTGCGGTGTGGACGGAAATTCCGGTGATCAATTCCATCACCGAATCACCCGGCTTTTACGCGAATGCGAAGCAGCAACTGACGGAATTGATTCATCAGCGCTACAATCACCCTTCCGTCATTTGCTGGGGAATTTACAACGAGATTACGCTTAAAAAAGGGCCGGTGACCACGAACCTGGTCAGGCAATTGGCGGCGCTGGCCGAGCAATTGGATCCAACGCGCCCGAGCACGTGCGCCATCGCCGGCAGTGACACCCAGCCGTCCAATTGGTACACCAAAATTTCGGCATTCAACAAATACCTGGGCTGGTACGGCGGCAAACTTTCGGACTTCGGCCCATCACTGGACCGCACGCACGCGCGTTATCCGGATCGGTGCATCGGCGTGAGCGAATTCGGAACGGGCGCGAGCGTGGCGCAGCATTACGAGGAGCCGTACACCGCGCCGTCGCCGAAGGGAAAATTTCACCCGGAAGAATATCAAAATTTATTCCACGAGGTTTACTGGCAGGAACTGAAACGCCGGCCTTACATCTGGTGCAAATTCGTCTGGACGCTGGCCGACTTTGCGGCGGATGACCGGGATGAGGGCGACACGCCGGGCCGCAACGACAAGGGCCTCGTGACTTACGATCGCCAGACGCGGAAGGACGCGTTTTATTGGTACCAGGCCAACTGGACGACGAAGCCGATGGTTTACATCACGGGCCATCATTTCACGAACCGGCTGGCGGATGCGTTCACGGCCAAGGTGTATGCGAATTGCGATGCCGTGGAGTTGTCCTTAAACGGGGTTTCACAGGGGACGCGCACGAGCACGAATTGCATTTTCACCTGGCCGATTCAATTACATCCGGGCGCGAATACCGTGCAGGCGGTGGGCAGGAAGGGCTCGGTGAGCGTTGCTGATTCGCTGAGTTGGGTGGCGCCGTCAGCGGCGCAAAAATAAGCGGCGTGGGGCAGCACTGTCAGCCATTGCGGGAGCGACCGGAGGCTAAAACCAGTTGTTGCGGTTGTTGCTCCATTGTCCCCAGCAACGCATGTCCTGAAACTTGCGCCATTCGACGTGGCAATCCATGAACAGGATGTTTCCCCCCGCGGGAATATTTTTATGCATGTGGCTGGAGGCGTAACCGCCGGGCAACTCGCTCGGGTTCGTGGAGGGAACGTTGAGAAAGCTTTGTGAGTTCGGGGTCGTAGCCGAACCGCCGTAGTTTCCCGAAGAAATCACCGCATCGGTCAACATTTCCGTGTCCGCCGTCCCGAAGGAATTGGTGTAAGGCTGGGTAATCTTGACGAGATAGCCCTTCGGACTGGCCAGGGTCTTGAGCAGGGTGGTGGCATCAGAAGCATATTTGCCCTTGGTTCCGTCCCTGCTGATGATCCACTGGTAGCCGGTGACGCGATGGTCGCTGGATCCGGTGCCGGTATAATACCACCAGAAATCCTGGTTCTGGGAAGTGAGAAGCACGCTGCCCGGACAATAAAAGATGCCGCGATAAATATTCGATGAACCGCCCGAGAGCGCATCGGCCATGGGCCGCGGGATGTCCCAAAGCGCGTTGGCGGAATTGGGCGGCGTCACGACCGGGCCCGTCGGGAGATTGTCCCGGTTGTCCGAAACGTACATCTGAATTGCCACGCCGATCTCGTGAAGATTGTTCGCGCATTTTGCCTTAAGGGCTCTTTCTTTCGCCGAGGCCAGGGCGGGCAGGAACATTGCGGCGAGAATAGCGATGATGGCAATGACCACGAGCAATTCAATGAGGGTGAAAGCGCGGTGTTTGAAGCGATTGCCCAGCGAACGGCCCTTTTTCGGGGCGGGGGAGTTGGTTGTCATAGGAAGGTATGGATGAAATTAAATTAACAAACGCGAAGTCACCGACAAGGGCTCAAGTATGTGTCACATACTTTAACGGGGTGGAATACACGCGCTTTTCGGGCCTTTTCGGCAAATTTCGTAATTGAAATGCCGAACACCCCTCCAAAGGGGGATGCTGTGCGCGCAAAAACAATTCATTTTGTGGGGTACATTTGAAAACATCTTTGCGACGGAAATTGGCGCGGAAAACCGGAACCCTTTTACTGGGGCGCTGGTTTTTCACCATCGGGATTCTCGGGCTGGGATCACTGTCATTGCCGGCAGCATCGCCACAAACTTTCCTCCACACGCGCGGCCAGGACATCGTGAATGAAAACGGCGATAAAGTGATGCTGCGCGGCGTCGGGTTGGGCAATTGGTTTCTGCCCGAAGGTTACATGTGGAAATTCGGCAATGAAGCCGATCGTCCGCGGCGCATTGAGAAGCTGGTCAATGATTTGATCGGTCCGGAAAACGCGAAACGGTTCTGGTCGGAGTTTCGGAAAAATTACATCGCGGAACCGGACATCAAACGCATTGCGGAACTTGGTTACAATTCGGTGCGCCCGGCCCTGAACTCGCGCTTGTTCGTGAAGGACGGAAATCCGGTCGTCTATTCGGAGGAAGGTTTTGCGCTGCTCGATAATCTCGTGAAGTGGTGCAAGGCCAGCGGGGTGTATGTGATTATCGACATGCACGCGGCGGTGGGCGGCCAGACCGGCCAGAATATCGATGATAGCGCGGATGATCGCCCGGACCTTTTTATCGACCCGAAATATCAGGACGAACTGGTTAATCTATGGGTCACCATCGCCAAACGATACGCCAATGAGCCGGCAGTCGCGGGTTATGATTTGCTCAATGAGCCTTTGCCGGCGCGCACCGGCGCGGCCAAGGTTTACAAGGCGCAGTTGGAACCGCTTTACCAACGGATTACCAAGGCGATTCGCGAAGTGGATTCGCGGCACATGATTATTGTCGAGGGCGCGGATTGGGCAAATGATTGGTCGGTGTTCAGCAAGCCGTTCGATAAAAACATGGTGTATCAATTCCATTATTATTGCTGGGACAATCCGTCGAACCTGAAAAGCATCCAGCAATATCTGGATTACCGGAGCCGTTTCAACGCGCCGGTATGGGTGGGCGAGACCGGCGAGCGGGACGATACGATCTATTGGGCGACGACGGAATATTTCGAGTCGAATAACATCGGCTGGTCGTTCTGGCCGTGGAAGAAAATGGACACGCGGAACACGCCGTATTCGATCAAGACGCCGGCGGACTGGGAAGCGGTGGCCGATTACTCGCGCGGCGGGGCAAAGCCGTCGCCCGAACTTGCGCAAAAGGCTTTCGATGAATTGCTGACGAATATCCGCCTCGAAAATTGCGAGTGTTTTCCGGATGTCATCAATTCCATGATGCGCCGCGTGCCAGCGAGGATTGAGGCGGAAAATTACGGCGAAGAAGGCATAAACAAATCCTATTTCGTCAAAAACGGCGGGCAGCATTCGGAGTTCTATCGCACATCCGAACCGGTGTCGATCCGCACGACGGGCACGAACCGCTGGCAATCCGGCCAATACATCAGCCTGGATTCGACGGAGTGGACGCGATACACGGTCTCGAGCGATGAGTCCCGGGATTGCCAGATTATGGTCAAGGCCCGGGCCGCGAGCGGGCCGGTTACTCTCGAAATTTCAGTCGGCGATCAGGCCAGGACCGTCACCCTCACGGACAAAGGGTGGAATGAAATTCCGGTGGGCCTGGTATCCGTGGCGCAGGGCGGGAACGACTTGAAATGCACGGTGAAGAGCGGCGCGGCGGATGTGGACTGGATTGAATTGCATCCGACGGAGAAAGGGCAGCGCGCATCCATCAGCGTGGCGCCGGCTGTGCCGACGGCGCAGTAACTTCCCCGTTCAAATGTAATACATTTTTTCCTTCTCCGAACCTTCATCGAGGAGTTGTTGGAAAGTGATCTTGTCGGCCGCTTCATCCGCGGCGGTTTTGAGCCGCTGCCAGGCGGAGCGGAGTTCCGGCGCGCAATTCGTATCGCTCAGGGCCGGTGTATCGAACACTTCGCCGTGAACGGCCCGCAAGACGTCGCCGAGGGAAATCGCCGCGGGCGGGCGCGCGAGCAAATAACCGCCTTCTTTCCCGCGCACACTTTTGGCGATGCCTTTTGCTTTCAGTTCGATCAGGATCTGGACGAGATAATTCGCCGGCACGTTTTGCGCTCCCGCGAGGTCCTCGACCCGCAACGCCGTTTCGTTGGGAAAATGGCGTGCCAGGCCCAACACCGCGCGCGTAGCGTAATCACTTTTGACCGAGAGCTTCACTCCGGCAAGTTAATGGAGGACCGGTAAACTGCAATCAAAGAGGTTCAATCTTTCCCGGTTGCCGCCGAAAAGCTTCAAATCCCAAAATCCAAGCTCCAGAGAAATTCCAAATCTCAAAATCCAAAACGTGGGTGTGCAATAAGGATTTCCCAGTGAGCCTTGGCGCTTCTCTGGAGCTTGGATTTTGGAACTTGGAACTTTTTAACTGCGCGCCTTTGCGTTAAACCTCTCCGCGATGTTTGAACTGTTGAAAAGCGATTCCGCCACGCGGGCGCGCCTGGGCCGGCTGACGACCGCGCACGGCGTCATTGAAACGCCCGTGTTCATGCCGGTGGGCACGCAAGCGAGCGTCAAGGCCCTCGATCCGCGCGAGTTACTCGAGATGGGCACGCAAATTATTCTGGGCAACACCTATCATCTCAATATCCGGCCCGGCATGGAAATCATCCGCGCCGCGGGCGGGCTGCATCGTTTTATGAATTGGGAGAAACCAATACTGACCGACAGCGGCGGTTTCCAGGTTTTTAGTCTCGCCAAGATTCGCAAAATCAAGCCGCACGGTGTCGAGTTCCGTTCGCACATCGATGGCTCGCCGCTTTTTCTCGGGCCGAAAGAAGCCATGGAAATCCAGCGCACGCTCGGCTCGGACATCGCGATGGTGTTCGACGAGTGCCCGCCGCACGACGCCCCGGCACGCGAACAAAAGCTGGCGGTGGAGCGGACCATCCGCTGGGCCGGCGAATGCCGCCAGCAGCCGCGCGCGCCGGGCCAGCTGGTTTTCGGCATCGTGCAGGGCGGTTCCAACGCCGCGTTGCGCGAGGAATGCGCGAAGGCGCTGGTGCCTTTGGACTTCGACGGCTATGCCATCGGCGGGGTAAGCGTGGGGGAGCCGGAGCCGGAAATGTTCAAGGCGGTGGAATTGACGGAACCCTTTTTGCCCGCGCACAAGCCGCGTTATGCGATGGGCCTCGGCACGCCCGCGCAACTCGTCGAGTTGATTGCGCGGGGGGTGGACATGTTCGATTGCGTGCTGCCGACGCGGGTTGCCCGCAACGGCACCGTGTTCACTCGCAAGGGCACTTACATTTTGAAAAACGCGGAAAACAAAATGAATTTCCGCCCGCTGGAAGACGGTTGCGAGTGTTTCGCCTGCCGGCATTTCACGCGTGCCTACCTGAGGCACCTCTACAACGCGCAGGAAATCCTCTCGATCCGGATGCTGAGCGTTCACAATTCGTATTTGTTTTTGAAAGTGATGGCCGATGTCCGCGCAGCGATCGCAGCGGGAACGTTCGCGGATTTCCATCGCGAATTCGTGGCGAACTACCGACCGAGCCAGCGGGTTCTGCTGGCGCGCGCGACGGCCAAGGAGCGCTGAGTTCAACGCCGATGCCGAAATGCAAAGGTGACTAAAAATCCGATGAACGGATTTTGAACAGGAGAAAACAGAGGCAAACCTTTATTAGCCGTTCATTCCCCTCTTTTTCTCTGTTTCCTTATATAAAATATTCCGTTGCGCCTTTTGCATTCATTTAGGGGGCAAACTTTCTCCACTTTCCGTCTAAGAAACTGCCCCGGCCGGTGTCATAGATGGTGACGATGTCCTTTATACGACCAGGACGCCGGGGCGGTTGAACCCTTGAAACGGTCGAATGCCCGCATGGCTGTGATGCAACGAGACCCGGTTAACGCCGAGCCGCCCAAAGCCGAAACGATTGAGGAGCTGTTTGCGGCCCTCGAATCGCCGCTACTGAATTATGCCTTGCGGCTGGCGGGCGACCTGAGCATCGCGGAGGACCTCGTGCAGGAAGCATTCATGAAACTTCACGCCCAATGGGAGCAGATTCGCGAGCCGCGCCGGTGGCTGTATCGGACCGTGCATAATCTCGCGCTGAATCACCGGCGCGACTCGGGCAAAATCATCTCGCTGGACGCGACTGCCCGGGAGAGCGAGAGCCGCGACACCGCCGACCCGCAGCCGCTGCCGGATGAACAAATCGCGCGGCTCGAAGGCATTGGCCTGGTGCGGCTCGGGATCGCCGCGCTCGACGAACGCAGCCGCGAAGTGTTGCGGCTGAAATTCACGGAAAATTTATCATACAAGGAGATCAGCGCGCGAACTGGGCTCAAAACCGGCCACGTCGGCTACCTCCTGCATCATGCCCTGAAAACGATGGCGGAAGAACTTTCAAAGAATGGAGTAGTTCCATGACTCCCGATTTTCCTCAAAACGAACGCGAGCAATTGGAAGCGAAACTGACCGCCTTCCTGCTGGGCGAATTGCCGCCGGATGAAACAGTGGCGCTGTGCCAGGCGATGGAGCACGACCCGGAACTGGCGGCGCTTTATAAACAGTTGAAGGTCACGGTGGAACTGGTGCGCGAGAGCGCGGCTGAGCCGGTTACAGAAAAGGCTGCGCCCTCCGCGCCGTTGAAGCTGTCCGGGGAACGTCGGGAAAAACTCTTGGCGCAATTCAAAACGCTGGCGCCGGAGGAATTTGCGCAGCCTCGGCGCGTGATGGACTGGCTGATTCCGGTGGCTGCAGTTGCGGCGATGGTCATGATATTGGCCGCGCTTCTGTTGCCGGCATTGAGCCGTTCGAAGACCAGGGCTCAACATACTTCGGCAAAAACCGGGGTCATCAACAACCTGCGGCTGCTCGAGGGCGCGAAACAACAGTGGGCCTTGGAAAATAATAAGTCGGCGGACGCCGAACCCACGCTGAAGGAACTCAAACCGTATCTCGGACGCGGATCGAGCGAGAGTGGGATTCCGGCTGTGGCGGGAGAAACCTATGTGCCCGGCAAAGTGTCGGAGTCACCAGTGGCGGAGTTAAGCGCATCGCAGGCTCGGCGTATGTTGAGTAAAGGAGATTTGAGCAAAGCGGAAAAGCGCGACGGCAACGTCGAGTTGTCTCTCGATGAACCCACGGGCGCGATCCTCGCGCAAAATAATTCCGAGCCGAAGCCTGCGAGTTCACCCGCGGTTACTACGGGAACGAGTAGTGTCCTGGCAAATCAAGAACCCCAAATCGTTTTGCCGGAAGGCGGCCAAGTCGCGGCGAATTACCAGTTTGGAATGGTGACCAATAGCCTGGCGTCTGCACTGGAACAACAATCGAACACTTTGCCTTCAGTGAACAATCCATTTGTTGCGCGATATGGTTACCTCGCGCTTCCGCCGGGGCAGGCGGTGGATTTGGGAGGGATTCAGCCGCAGACGGACCAGCGTAACTATGCCGAGAGCGGCAATATCAACACGGAGAATGGTGCGCGAGGCTTCGATTGGTACCGGAATTATTTGCAGGGGGAGAGTTTAGGCGGCACCACCCCAACCGTTGCTCTGGCGACAAACGAAGTTGCCTCAAATAAAAACCCTATCCTTGGCGATCTGCCGAGCATGGGGCGAATGTTTCGAAGCAAAGACGAACTGGCTGACGCGAATAGGAGTCCGCGGGGCACGTTTCTCGGTGACGCGTCTCAAGACGATAAAATTAAATCCGCGCAGTTGGTTCAGGATGGGAAGCTTATGTTGCAAATGGGCAAGTCGGATGAGGCAGAAGGCAAATTGAAGGAAGCCCTGGCTCGCGATCCGAATAATCAGGCAGCTCTTTATTATGAGAACCTGGTGAAGCAAACCCACGAGCGACAGTTGGCGGATGGGCGGAATACGACCTCGATGCAGAAGATGACTGCGCTCGAAAATTTGGGTGATCGTCGCGCTAAAAATGATTCCACGATTTGGGTCGCACCCGGGGCGAGTCAAATGGGTGCAGTGCCGGGAGTGGCAGGCAATGCGTCGCAGATGCAGACGCACGCAGTCAAAGTCGACCCGCAGACATTTTATAGTGCGCTGCAAGCTGATCGTGTTCGGCAATCCGGAGGAGGCAGAGCCCCACTTCTGACCAATGATTCTCGCGGTCTGAGATACGTGACCGGTCTTGATCCGACGGCTGAGATCCAGACCGCGGTGAATCGTTTCCTTCACGATCAAGGCGTCAATTTAGGACCATCGGAAAGCGTGTTTTTCAATGACCGGCAGGGAACGCTTACCGTCCACGCCACCACTGAAGATTTGGATAAAATTCAGGTAGTGATGGATAAGTTAAATGCAAATCCTGCAAGTGGGCAATCATTCGCCCCTCTCGGCACGGTCTCAAAGGGCCAGCTTGCTGACGAGGACAAAAAGGTGAAGCTCGCGCAGGCCCAGGTGGACAAAATTCAGACGGATACCGATCAATTAATCACCAAAACGAAAGTGGTGCAGCAGGAAAAGGCTGCGGCTGATCAAAACGATACCGCCCTTCCCAAACCCGCCATCCCGCCACCGACGCCTCAACCCGAAATCCTCACGCGCGAGAACGCCTTCTCCACCTTCTCGCTGAACGTTAGCGATGTTTCGTTCAAGCTGGCCGCTGCGAGCTTGAAAAATGGCCGGTTGCCGGAACCGGCTTCCATTCGGTCGGAGGAATTTATCAATGCCTTCGATTACCGCGATCCCGCGGCTCTTCCCGGAGTGCCGATTGCTTTTGCGTCCGAGCGGGTTGTTTATCCGTTTGCTCACAATCGCGAGCTGTTGCGCTTTTCGCTCAAGACCGCGGCGTCAGGGCGCGAGGCGGGGCGTCCGTTGAATATTGTATTGTTGCTCGACAATTCCGGCTCGATGGAGCGCGCGGATCGCGTGCGCATTATTCAGGAGGCGTTGCGCGTGCTCGCGGGGCAGTTGCAGGCGCAGGACACTTTCAGCATTGTGACTTTTGCCCGCACGGCGCGGCTGCGCGTGGATGGTATTCCCGGCAACCAGGCGGTTGCTGCCATCGCGGAAATCGCCGGGCTCACACCCGAAGGCGGCACCGATCTCGGCGCTGCGCTCGATGTCGCGTATGAAACGGCGCTGCATCATTATCTCGCGAACGGCGACAATCGCGTCGTGATGCTCACGGACGGCGCGGCCAATCTCGGCGACGTCAATGCCGGGACGCTCAAGCAAAAAGTCGAGGCGCACCGCAAACAGGGCGTCGCTCTCGATTGCTTCGGCATCGGCTGGGAGGGTTACAATGATGACTTGCTCGAAGTGCTCACGCGCAACGGCGACGGACGTTATGGCTTCATCAATACGCCCGAGGAAGCCGGCACGGAATTCGTTGCGCAGATTGCGGGTGCGCTGCACGTCGCCGCGGCGGATGTGAAAGTGCAGGTGGAGTTCAATCCTAAGCGCGTTATTTCCTATCGCCAAATCGGCTACGCGAAACATCAGCTTACCAAGGAGCAATTTCGCGATAACACCGTGGACGCCGCCGAAATCGCCGCGCAGGAAGCGGGCAACGCGCTTTATACGATTGAGACTAATCCGCAAGGCGAGGGGTCCATTGCCACCGTGCGCGTCCGCTACAAAGTTCCGGGCACGTCCGAGTATCGGGAGCAGGCGTGGGACGTCGCATACACCGGTGGCGCGGTGGCATTGGACCAGGCCAGCGCCGCGATGCGTCTGGCGGCGACGGCGAGCGCTTTTTCCGAGTGGCTCGCCACGAGTCCGTTTGCCGCGGAAGTCACGCCCGAAGCGCTGTTACGTTATCTGAACGGAGTGCCGCAGATTTACGGCGCGGACACGCGGCCGGCGAAATTGGAGTGGATGATTCGCCAGGCCCAGAGCATTTCGGGAAAATAACCGTCCAATGCAAGGTGGTTAATCGAACAAACTTTTTTCGATCGTTTCACACATCGCCGTAATCGGTGCGGCAAAATGAATTCGTCGGATGAATCGTCCTTGAATTATGAAAACTCCACTTCCGTTTCTTTGCGCGACGTTGCTGTTGTCCGCGCTGGCTGTGAATGCGCGGCAAATTAATAAATCGGAGCCGGACGCCGTCACTTTGCGCGATTTCAAACTCGTGGGCGATCTCAACAGTGAACGCGCGGCCTTCACTCTCAATGCGATCGTGAAAGTGGACGATCCGCGCGGCGGCTCGCTCGATTTGCTCGCCGGGCCGGTCGCGTTGACCGAACTGGGCGCGCATCCGCGGTGGAAAATCAATGCGGAAGAGAATCACTATGTGTTGACCTTTGAGCGCGGCGGCGAATTCCCGATTCAACTTAAATTTAACGCCGCCGTTCATCCCGGCGACGATTGGAATACCGTCGAGTTTCAAGTGGCCCCCGGTCCGTTGCAGCAAATCGTGCTGCAAGGCCTCGCGGCTGACACGCAATTTCAATTCGAAGGCGCGGCGCGGCCGGAGCACACGACCAACGGTTTCGTCACGGTTCTGCCTTCCGATGGAAACGTGAAAATTTCCTGGAAGGAGACGCGGCCCGAGGGCGAGGGAAAATTATTTTACGCCGCCCAAATGCTGTCGCAAATCAGCGTCAGTCCGGGCCTGATGCGCCAGGCCAGCATCCTTGATTTCAAGGTCATGCAGGGCGAGATGAAGCGGGTGGGATTGATACTGCACGGCGCGGGTGAGGTCACGCGGGTCGGCGGGGACCAGGTGTTGTCGTGGAATGTCGAGCCGATGGCAGATTCGCCGGACCGCCGGTTAATGGTGGAACTCAACCAGCCGCAGAAGGACCAGTTTGCCTTGCAGGTGCAAATGCAAACGCCGCTGGGCGCGTTCCCGCAAGTCACCAACGCGATGCAGTTGCGGCCCGAGGCTGCCACGCGTTTCGATGGTTATGTCCGCATCGTGAACGAAGGCGCGGTGCGGCTGGAAGTGGCGGAGGCGAGCGGGATGTCGCAGATTTCACCGGAGCAATTTCCCGAGAGCGACGCCACGCGCGCCGCCTTGCGTGCGACGGGCAGCCAGCGTTTTGCGTATCGTTTTTCGGGCGCGGATTTTGCGTTGAAAATCCAGGCCGACCAGATTTTGCCCGAACTCGCCGTTTCCGAAGTGCTCGATTATAACCTGGGCGAAAACGAACTGGCGATCGATGCCGAGATCGAACTGGATATCCGCGAAGCGCCGTTGCGGGAATTGCTCCTTCATGTTCCGAAGGGCTACGTCGCCAGCCCGCCCAATGCTTCCGGCCTGAGCGATTATTTCGTGCAAGAGCCGGTCGGCAGCGGCGACGCCGAACTCCGGTTGGTTTACGGCAAACCGGTTTCGGGTCGACAATTGGTCCAATTGCATCTCGAGCGCAACAAACCTCTCGGCGAAACCAACTGGAGTTTGCCGCGCATCGAGGTGGTGAATGCGAAATCGGTGCGGGGTTACGTGGGTGTGTCGGCGGACGCGGGATTTCGCCTGACGCCGGGCCGCACCAGCGCCTTGACGGACATGCCCACGGCATTTTTCCCGCAGAAAGTTTCCAGTCTCCAGGCGGCGTTCCGTTTGGGCGATCCGGTATGGCAGGCCACGATGCAGGTCGAGCGTCTGCCGCAGACGGTGCAGGCGGATGCGTTTCATTTGTTCTCCATTGGCGAGGGAGTCGCCTACGGCAGCAGCGTGATCAACTATGTCGTTTCCGGCGCGCCGGTCTCGGCGTTCAAAATCGAATTGTCCGGCGAATATTTCAACGTCGAGTTCACCGGCAAGGACATTCGCAACTGGCAGAAGACGGCGGACGGTTACCTGGTGCAATTGCACACGCCGGTGTCGGGGCCGTACACGTTGCTCGCGACGTATGAGCGGCCGTTCAAACCGCAAGGCGAAACGCTCGCCTTCACCGGCGCGCGGCCGCTGGATGCGCAAACCGAGCAGGGGCACACAATTGTCATCAGCGCGTATCAATTCCAGGTGAAGCCGGTGGAAGTTTCGGCGGGATTGCTGCCGCTCGAACCGGCCGAAGTGCCGCCGGAATACCGGTTGTTTTTCGATGCGCCCATCCTGGCGGCGTATCGTTATCCCGCGCGGCCATTCAGCCTGAAACTGCAACTCAGCCCGCTGCAACAGGGCGATTCCTTGAACCAGGTCGTGGACCGCGCTTCGCTGGACACGCGTATTTCGAAGGAGGGCCAGGTGCTGACGGACGTGCGCTATTTTGTGAAGAGCCGCGGCAACCCGCGTTTCCGTGTCACACTGCCGCCGGGCGCTCAACTCTGGTCGGCAACGGTGAACGGCGCGGCGGTGGTGCCGGTGATTGATGAAAACGCCAACCTGATTCCGCTGCCGCAGGGCGCCAATCCGGATGCGGTGCTGGAGATTCAATTGAAGCTGGCGCAGACAAATGACGCGCGCCGCGTGACGGTGGCGGCGCCGATCGTCGCCGCGCCGGTGATGCTCGCGGAATGGAAGCTGGAGCCGGACGCGGGACGGAGATTGATTTTTCGCCATGGCTCGCTGACGCCGGTAGGCGGCGTGCCGGACATTTCCGGCTTCGCGGGATTGGCGAGGATTTTTTCGAGCCAGGAGGCGGGGCGGGCGTGGACGTTGATTCTATTGGCGTTCGCGTTGTTGGCAGTGGCCCTGGTGGTGTGGCGCTGGGCGGCGCGTGGGGACGCAACGAAATACAGCGCCCGCCACCTGGGCGGATTGGTTATGGGCCTGGCCGCGTTAGTCCTCGTGGGAGTCATGGTGGGGCAACTGACTGAATTGACCGGGCTGGAAAACAGTTCGCTTCCGCGCGACGTGTCGTTTCTCGCGCCGATCCAACAGGCACAAAGCGCGCTTACGGTGGAAGTCGCAAATGTCGCGGACGAAACATCGCTGTTCGGTTTTGTGGGATACGGATGGCCGGCATTGCTGGCGCTCGTCGCGTGGATTTCTGCGTGGCGTGCAGATGACGCTTTTTTCAAGAACGCGGCGCGCGTGGCCGGTTGGCTGTTCTTCACGTGGGCGGTATTGCGTTTTCCCAATGGCGCGAGTGCATTCGTTTGGACGCTGGCGGTGTTCGCGCTGATCCATTTGCTCATTCCGGCGTTGCGGCGACTTTGGAACGCGCCAGTGAAACCGCGGCCGGAACCATTGCCGCCCAAGCGCGGCGCCGCGCCCGCCGCTGCCGCGATATTGATTGGCCTGTTGTGGTTGAGCGGAGTGTTGCCCGCACGCAGCGCGGATTCTCAACCGCTCGCGTCGCTCGGATCCAATCGCCAAAGCGAGGGGCGCGCGGAGTCCGTGATTAACGAAATCCGCATTGAAGATAAATTCGCCCTGGGCTCGGCAAAGATTCATTGGCTGGCGGTGAAGGGCCAGTTGCTGCCGTTGCTGCAGGAGCCGGCGGTGCTCACCAAGATCGTTCTTCCGCGTTCGCTCAAGCTGGTGCCGAGCGACGATGGAAGCACGCAGCAATTGCGCGCAGAAGCCGGGGGCGCTTTTGATGCGGAGATTCATTATCAATTGCAGGTGGCGACTCCGAACGAAGGCAGCCTCGTTTTGCCGGTGCAAAATGGATTGGTGACCAAAGTCCGCCTGACTGTTGCGAATGCCGACGTCGATGTGCAATCGCCGCAGGCGGTGACAGTGCAGCGCGACCGATGGCAGCAATACCGTCGCGACGCTGGTGTTGTCGCCGGGCGATTACACGACGGTCAGTTGGAAACCGCGCAGCCGCGATGTGAAACGGGAGAAGCTGGTTTTTTACGCGGATATATCGCAGCTTTACGCGCCTACGGCGGGTATCATTGAGGGCGCGCATTACGTTTCCATCCGGCCGGCGCAAGGTGAATTGAGCGAATTGATTTTCGATGTGCCGCGTGGAATGACGATCACGGATGTGCTGGCTGGCAGCCAACGTGAGGAGGCGGCGTCTTCCCAAACACAAAAAAATAAAAACCGCGTGGCTTCGACGGCTACGATTTCGTTTTGGCGGTTCGATCCCGAAACACGAAAGCTGCGCGTCACCCTCAACCCTGCACAATCACGTCCGTTCGCGCTGCTGGTGCGTTCTCAAATTGCGACCGGGCCATTGCCGTTTGAGCAATCGGTAGGACTGATTTCCGTGGACAACGCCGCCGGGCAGATTGGGTTGATGGGCATCGCCACCGGCAACGAAGTTCAGCTTGATTCCGTGAACGCTGACACTTTCTCGCCCATCAATCTCGAAGATTTCCCGGGCGACGCGGTATCGGCGCTGCAGGGGCAAATTCCGGGCCTCACATTGCGTCGCGCATTTCGCTATGCGGATACGAAAGCGGTGGCGGGCGTGAAAGCCTCGCCGGTCGAACCCGATGTGCGGGTGGAAACGCAAAACACTCTTTCGCTCGGAGAAGATCGGACGGTGTTGGCAGTGGACGCGACGGTGAATATTTCCCGCGCCGGCATTTTTCGACTGAGTTTTCTGATGCCGGCGGGATTTGACGTGGAGTCCATCAGCGGTTCCTCAGTGAGCCATTGGACGGAAGCGAAATCCGATGCCGGACGCGTGATCACGCTGCATTTTCCAGGCAAGACCGATGGCCGGCAGCAATTCAACATCAGCCTCGCCGGGCCGGGAGTGAAGGCGGCGAGCGCGTGGACGGTCCCGCAGGTCGTGTTGCGCGAAGCGGGCAAGCAACTCGGCACGTTGCTGATCGTGCCGGAGCAGGGGATGCGCTTGCAGGTGGCAACGCGGGACGGTGTGACCGAACTGGACCCACAAAAGGCCGGCATCCCGCAGAAAGGCGTGCTGGCGTTTCGCGTTTTGCAAACGCCCGTGAATCTCACGCTGGACATCGCACAGGTGGATCCGTGGATCCAGGTCACCAGTCTGCAACACGCGACGGTCAGCGAGGCCCAGATCAAAGTGGCGGCGAATTTGCAGTATCAAATTGAGAACACTGGATTGAAAACGTTTCGCGTTTTTATTCCGGCGGATGCCGAAGGCGTGAATTTCAAAGGCGAACAAGTGGCGGGTTTTTCGGCAACCGAGAACGCTGCGACGAATGGCCTGCAGCCGTGGGAAATAAAACTGCGCCGGCGAGTGATTGGCGAATATCTGTTGCAGGTGAATTATCAGGTGCCGACGGCGCCCCGGGCCGTCGTGCGTGGAGTCGAGGCCGCGGATGTGAATTTGCAGCGCGGTTTCGTGACGGTGGAATCCGATCCGCGCCTGCAAGTGACGGTGGATTCCCCGCAGGCTGCGTTGCAGCCCGCCGAATGGCAGAGCATTCCCCGCACGTTGCAGCAGGGCCTGCCGGCCACGGCGGCGAATTTCGCGTATCGGCTCGTGGAGCCGTCATTTCAACTGCCGCTCAAGCTCGAGCGCCACGAGGCCGCGCGGCTCCTCGATGCGCGCGTCAATAACGTCACGTTTCATTCCGTCATTTCGGATGACGGCGTCATGCTCACGCAGGCGCGCCTGGAAATTTTGCCCGGCGACAAGCGATTGTTGAATCTCACTCTACCCGCGGGCGCGAACTTTTGGTTTGCGTTCGTGAACGACAACGGCGTGTGGCCGTGGCTCACGGCCGGCAAAACCGGTTATCTTATCCCCCTCGAACAACAGTCGCGCCCCGACCAGCCGATTTCGGTGGAAGTGTTTTACAGTTGCAAGACGGGTTCCAGCCGGGCGCGTTCACTCGACCTGGAATTGCTGGCGCCGAAATTTGATTTGCCGCTCGAAAACATCACCTGGCTGGTGTCGCTCAACGACAAGTGGCGCGTGAAACATTGGAGCGGCTCTTTGCAATTGCAGGAGCAGGCCGTGGCGCCGCAGACCGCCGCCATCGATCTGCAAACGTATCTGCAAAAGGAAAATATTGGACGGCTCGAACGCACGAAGGAAGCCGAGGATTTTTTGGCCGCCGGCAATAGCGCGCTGGAGAAGGGCGACCCGCAACAGGCGCGCCGTTCGTTTCAGGCGGCTTACGGCCTCTCCTCGAGCGATGCCGCTTTCAATGAGGACGCGCGGGTCCAGTTACATAATATCAAGCTGCAACAGGCGCTCGTGGGCCTGAACGTGCGCAAAGCCGCGGCGGCGGGCGATGATTCTTCGCTCGACGGAAAGCTGCGCGATTTGTCCCGCGGAAAAGACGTGAATTATACGCAGCAGGACGCGAAGGAAATCATCGATCGCAACAGTGCTGACGATAACGCCGCTTATATGCGGCTGGCCGAGCGTCTGATTCAGCAACAGGACGCCGCGGTGAGCAGCGCCTCGGCTTTGCGCGCGAATATTCCGGAGGAGGGCCGGACGCTGACGTTCAAACGCGCGGTGGTGGTGGACAAGGAGGCGGATTTGAGGATCGGGATCGAAGCGGCGTCAGCGCAGGTGGCTTCGGGGAAAACGCGGTTTGAAATTTTGTTCGCCACTTTGATCATTCTCGCGGCGGTTTCATTTTTGGCCAAATCATTGCTGGCTGCCCGGCCAATTTTGGCGGAAATGCCCCGTTCATAAAGCGGCTTCTGCGGGGGTGTGATTCAAATTGGCGGGCAACCGTCGAGGGCGGAATGAGGGTAGGGATTGGCGCGCCTGCGCCGTCTCCGCCCGCGTAGTAGCGGGCGGAATAAATCATGCCCACGACACACTTTATACCTTACGTTGCGCCGCTGAACGCGGCGCGGACGGCGCAGGCGCGCCATCCCCACCACGCCGCGACATTATTTCGCCCACAGGTTTGAATCACACTCGTTTTGCAGCCGCGTCTTGCCTTTGGGAAGAGAGTTGTAAAAATGGCACCGCTTGAAGCGGCGCACGCTTAGAAAATTTTCCTCGGCGACGGCGAAGGATCATCACAATGTTTACGTGGTGTTGCTGGATTCCGCTGTAGCCAGGCTTCGCAAGGTGCGATTGTTGAATCCGGAGCGGAACTCAAAAAAACCATGCGTTTACGTGGGGTTGACTGGCCTCACGCCGGAAGAGCGTTTTGCGAATCATCAGCAGGGCATCAAATCCTCTCTATTTGTGAAGCGCTACGGCGTTCGCCTGCTGCCGGAACTTTACGAGCATTTGAACCCCATGCCTTATGAGGCCGCCGCGCAAATGGAGAAGGATTTGACGGATGACCTGCGTCGGACGGGTTATACGGTCGTGGGCGGGCATTGAGTGGACCATGAACGCCATACCCAAGCGCATCGTTTGCCTGTCCGCGGAAGCGGCGGATTGGCTGTGGCGCATTGGCGCCTGGGAACAAGTGGCGGGGGCGACGTCGTTTTTTCCGCAACCGGCGGGTGCCGCGCCGAAACCGCGCGTCAGCGGTTTTAGCACGGCGCGATTGAATGAAATCGGAAAGCTCAATCCTGATTTAATCATCACATTTTCCGATGTGCAGGCGGAATTCGCGGCGGAATTGATGAAGCAAGGTTTTCCCGTGCTGGCCACCAACCAACGCACCCTGGCGGAGACCGAGGCCACGCTGTCGCTGCTGGGCCGGGTCGTGGGCCGGGAAACGGAATCCGAACACCTGCTTGGCGAATTTCGCGAGCGGCTTGCGCCGGTGACGTCTCGCGCAAAACCTCCGCGCGTTTATTTTGAGGAATGGAACGACCCGCTTATCAGCGGCATCGGGTGGGTGGGGGAACTTATCGAGCGCGCCGGCGGCACGGATGTTTTTGCTGAACTGGGAAAAAATCGCGCCGCGCGAGACCGGGTTGTTTTGCCGGAGCAAGTGTGCCGGGCGAATCCTGAAATCATCCTGGCCTCCTGGTGCGGGAAGCCCGTGGATACGGCGGCGATTTCTTCGCGTGCGGGATGGGCGGAGATTGCCGCCGTTCGCGAGAAACGTATTTACGAGATTCCGGGCGAGGACATTCTTCAGCCGGGGTTTCGATTGATTTACGGTTACGATCGATTGAGAGAAATTCTCGGCCCAAAATAAGAACGGGCGACTGGAAAGTCGCCCGTCGTGAGATTCGGGATTGAGTGGAGGCTGGTTACGGCAAATCCGTTTTGCCCATCAGAAAGCGATCGCATTCACGGGCGGCGCCGCGGCCTTCGTTGAAGGCCCAGACGACCAGGCTTTGTCCGCGGCGGCAATCGCCACAGGCGAACACGTTCGAGAGGTTCGTGCTGTATTTATTGAAGTCAGCCTTGACGTTTGTGCGCGGGTCGCGTTCGATGCCGAGGGCGTCCAGCAGGGGTTGTTCCGGCCCGAGAAAGCCCATCGCGAGCAGCACGAGTTGCGCGGGCAGAACTTTTTCCGAGCCCGGCACGTGCTTGGGAATGAACTGGCCCTTATCGTTCTTTTCCCAGTGCACCTCGACGGTGTGGACGGCTTTGACCTGGCCGTGCTCGTCGCCTTCGAATTTCGTGGCGGTGGTCAGGTAGACGCGCGGGTCCTGGCCGAATTTCGCGGCGGCTTCCTCCTGGCCGTAATCCAGTTTGTAAACCTTGGGCCATTCCGGCCACGGATTATCCTTGGCGCGCTCCATGGGCGGCTTGGGCAGAATTTCCACCTGCACCAGGCTGTTGCAGCCGTGGCGCATGGAAGTGCCCACGCAATCGGTGCCGGTGTCGCCGCCGCCGATGACGACGATGTCCTTGCCTTCGGCGTTGATGAAATTGCCGTTCTTGTGCTGGTCGAGCAGCGCTTTGGTGTTGGCCGTGAGGAAATCCATCGCGAAATGGATGCCCTTGAAATTGCGCCCTTCGATGGGCAGGTCGCGCGGCTTGGTCGCGCCGGTCGCGAGCACGACCGCGTCAAACTCCTTGAGCAGCTTTTCCGCGGGATAATTTTTGCCGACATCGGTGTGGCACTGGAACACGATACCTTCGGCCTCGAGTTGCTGGATGCGGCGCAGGACGACTTCCTGCTTGTCCAGCTTCATGTTCGGAATGCCGTACATCAGCAAACCACCGGGGCGATCAGCGCGTTCAAAGACGGTGACGAGATGGCCGGCTTTGTTCAGTTGCGCCGCGGCGCAAAGTCCGGCGGGACCGGAACCGATCACGGCCACTTTTTTGCCGGTGCGGACTTTGGGCGGCTCGGGCACAACCCAGCCGTTTTCCCAGCCGTGGTCGATAATGCTGACCTCGATGTTCTTGATGGTGACCGGGGGATTATTCATGCCGAGCACGCACGAGCCTTCGCACGGGGCGGGGCAGACGCGGCCGGTGAAATCCGGAAAGTTGTTCGTCTTGTGCAACCGATCCAGCGCTTCCTTCCAGAGCCCGCGATAGACGAGGTCGTTCCATTCCGGGATGAGGTTGTTGATGGGGCAGCCGCTGGCCATGCCGCTGATGAGCGTGCCGGTATGGCAGAAGGGAATGCCGCAATCCATGCAGCGCGCGCCCTGCTTGCGCAGATCCGCTTCCGGCAGGTGGAGGTGAAATTCCTTCCAGTCGCTGAGGCGGTCGTTCGGTGAACGGTCTTTCGGCAGTTCGCGTTGAAAATCGAGGAATCCTTTGGGATGGCCCATGTTAGTTGTACTTAGTTAGGTTCTGAATTAAAAATGTGTCTTGATCCAAAATCCAAGTCTCGAGATCCGAAAATGCGAATGGCGGCAGATCAATTGCTTGATAGTCCTGTGCATTCGGTCTTCGGATTTCTTTTGACATCGGATTTCGGTCGTCGGGTTTATCATCATCCGCCGCCGACGCGCGCGATATCGCGCATGTTGGCTTCGAAGGCGGCCTGCTCGGCGGCTTCGCCACTCAGGCCTTGAGCCTTGGCTTCTTTTATTTTTTGAAGCATGCGTTTGTAGTCTTTGGGAATGACTTTGACAAACCGATTTATCATGGCTTCCCAGTCCGCGAGCAGTTTTCCCGCTCGTTCGCTCCGGGTATAGGTCTGGTGACGTTGAATCAGCTTCCAGATTTCCTCGATTTCGTCGGGGTCCGAAAGTTTCTCCAGTTCGACGTTCTGCATGTTGACGCGCGAGGCAAAATCGCCGGCTTCGTCGAGCACGTAAGCGATGCCGCCCGACATGCCGGCGGCGAAATTGCGCCCGGTCTTGCCCAGGATGATCACGCGACCGCCGGTCATGTATTCGCAGCCGTGGTCGCCGATGGCTTCCACCACCGCGCTGACACCGCTGTTGCGCACGCCGAAACGTTCGCCGGCCATGCCGCGCACGAAAATCTCGCCGCCCGTGGCACCGTAAAGTGCCACGTTGCCGATGATGATGTTTTCCTCGGCGACGAAGGTCGAGCCTTTCGGCGGGTAAACGATGAGGCGACCGCCGCTGAGGCCTTTACCAAAATAATCGTTGGCATCGCCTTCCAGTTCAATCGTCATGCCGCGGGGTATGAACGCTCCCAGGCTCTGGCCGGCGCTGCCGGTGAACTTGAGGTGAATGGTATTGTCCGGCAGGCCATTGGGGCCGTGCTTTTTCGTGACATCACTGCCGACGATGGCGCCGACGACGCGATTGACGTTGCGAATCGGCAGGTCCGCATGCACGCGCTCGCCGCGTTCGATGGCCGGCTCGCAGATGTTGAGCAGCCGGGTGATGTCGAGCGATTTATCGAGGCCGTGGTCCTGGTCGATTTGGCGGAAGCGCTGCACGTCCTCGCCTACATGCGGCTGGTGCAAAATTGGCGTGAGATCGAGGCCTTTGGCTTTCCAATGCTCGATGGCTTTCCACGGCGCGAGCCGGTCCGTGCGGCCAATCATGTCTTCCAGTTTGCGGAAGCCGAGTTTGGCCATGATTTCGCGAAGCTCCTGGGCGATGAAGCGCATGAAATTCACGACGTGGTCGGGATTACCGGTGAAGCGCTCGCGCAATTTGGGGTTCTGTGTCGCCACGCCCACCGGGCAGGTGTCCATGTGACAAACGCGCATCATGATGCAGCCCAGCACAACCAGCGGCGCGGTTGCAAAACCAAATTCCTCCGCGCCCAGCAAGGCGGCCACGGCCACGTCCCGACCGGTTTTAAGCTGGCCGTCAGTTTCGACGTAGATTCGGCTGCGCAGGCCGTTCAACACGAGAGTCTGGTGCGTTTCCGCCAGGCCGAGTTCCCACGGGCCGCCCGCGTGCTTGATGGAAGAGAGCGGCGACGCGCCCGTGCCGCCGTCGTGGCCGCTGATGAGCACCACGTCCGCGTGCGCCTTGGAAACGCCGGCAGCAATGGTGCCCACGCCGATTTCCGAGACGAGCTTCACGCTCACGCGCGCGTGGCGGTTGGAATTCTTCAAATCGTGGATCAATTCCGCCAGGTCCTCGATGGAATAAATATCGTGGTGCGGCGGCGGTGAAATCAGGCCCACGCCGGGCGTGGTGCCGCGGGTTTTGGCGATCCACGGATAAACCTTTTTTCCGGGCAATTCGCCGCCTTCACCGGGCTTGGCGCCCTGGGCCATCTTGATCTGCAATTCGCGCGCATTGACGAGGTAATAGCTCGTCACGCCGAACCGGCCCGAGGCCACCTGTTTGATGGCGGAATTCTTGGAATCGCCCTTTTCGTTCGTCCAGGTGTAGCGTTCGGGGTCTTCGCCACCCTCGCCGGTGTTGCTCTTGGCGCCGATGCGGTTCATGGCGATGGCGAGCGCCTCATGCGCTTCCTTGCTGATGGAACCGTAGCTCATGGCGCCGGTCTTGAAGCGTTTGACGATTTCGTCCACCGATTCCACTTCGTCGATCGGCACCGGTTTTTCGGCCCATTGAAAATCCAGCAGGCTGCGCAAGGTGCACAGGTTTTTGGATTGGTTATTCACCAGTTCGGCGTATTCCTGGAACGTTTTGTAACTGCCCAGGCGGCAGGCGATCTGCAACTTGTGAATCGTTTGCGGGTTGAACAGATGGTATTCGCCGTCCGCACGCCACTGGTACTGGCCGCCGGCGTCGAGCGCGCCGTTGACCGGCCGGTCCGGAAACGCGTGGCTGTGCCGCTTCAAAACTTCTTCGGCAATGACATCCAGGCCCATGCCCGCGATGCGTGAGGGCGTCCAGGTGAAGTATTTGTCCACCACCGTGCTGTTGAGCCCCACCGCTTCGAAGATTTGCGCGCCGCGATAACTTTGAACGGTCGAGATGCCCATCTTGGCCATGGTCTTCACGACGCCTTTGACGGCGGCCTTGATGAATTTTTTGACCGCCGTCTTGTGATCCAGTCCGGGCAACATGCCCTGGCGAATCATGTCATCGAGCGTTTCGTAAGCGAGATAGGGATTGATGGCGCTGCAACCATAGCCGATGAGCAGCGCGAAATGATGCACCTCGCGCGGTTCGCCGGATTCGAGGACCAGGCCGACTTTGGAGCGGCTGCCTTTGCGGATCAAATGATGGTGCAGGCCGGCCACCGCCAGCAAAGCGGGGATGGGGGCGTTTTCCTTGTTCAGATTGCGATCCGAAAGAATCAGGATGCTGACGCCTTCCGCGATGGCTTTTTCAGCCGCGGCGAACATGGTGTCGAGTGCCGATTCCAGCCCTTTGGCGCCTTCCGCCGCCTTGAATACGATGGGAAGGGTGGCGGCTTTAAACTTCGGGCGGTCAACGTGACGGAGCTTCTCCAGGTCTTCGTTGGTCAACAGCGGATGTTCCAGTTTGATCAGCGCGCAGCTCTCCGGCGTCGGCTTGAGCAGGCTGCCGCGCGAACCGACCATGGTTTCGGTCGAGGTGATATTGTCCTCGCGAATGGGGTCAATCGGCGGATTGGTGACCTGCGCGAACAATTGCTTGAAGTAATTGTAAAGCAATTGCGGCTTGTTCGAGAGCACGGCGAGGGGAGTGTCGGTGCCCATCGAACCAAGCGGTTGCACCCCGTCATTGGCCATGGGGCCGACGATCAGTCGCTGATCTTCGAAGGTGTAGCCGAATGCCTGCTGGCGTTGCAGCACGGTTTCATGGCCGGGCTCGCGTTGATGCGGCGGCTCGGGCAGGTCCTTCAACAAAACGTGATGCTCGTTGAGCCATTGCTGATAAGGATGCTCGGTGGCGTATTTGTTTTTGAGTTCTTCATCGGCCACGATGCGGCCCTGTTCGGTGTCCACCAGGAACATGCGGCCCGGCTGCAAACGGCCCTTGATGGCCACGCGCTCAGGCGCAATGTCCAGCACGCCGGCTTCGGACGCCATGATGACCATGTCGTCCTTGGTCACATAATAACGCGAAGGACGCAGGCCGTTCCGGTCCAGGCACGCGCCGATGCGCACGCCGTCCGTGAACGCGATGGACGCCGGGCCGTCCCACGGCTCCATCAGGCACGAATGATATTGGTAGAAGGCGTGTTTCTCCGGGCTCATGCTCTCGTGATTTTCCCACGGCTCGGGAATCATCATCATCATGGCGTGCGGCAAATCGCGCCCGGTGAGCAGCAGCAATTCGAGGCAATTGTCGAACATCGCCGAGTCGCTGCCGTCCGTGTTGATCACCGGCAGGATCTTTTTGATGTCCTCGCCGAAGAGGTCGGACTGGAAATTCGACTGGCCGGCATACATCCAATTGATGTTGCCGCGGAGCGTGTTGATTTCGCCGTTGTGCGCGATGTAGCGATACGGATGGCTCCGGTCCCAGCTCGGGAAGGTGTTCGTGGAAAAGCGCGAATGCACCAGCGCCAGGCCGGTGGTCATGTCCGCGTCGCTGAGGTCGGGGTAATATTTCGCCACCTGCTCCGGCATCAACATGCCTTTGTAAACGACCGTCCGGCATGACAGGCTGGAGACGTAAAACCATTTCCCGCCCGCAATTTTGCCACCGTAACGAATGCGTTGCTCGGCGACTTTCCGGATAATGTAAAGTTTGCGCTCAAAAGCCAGGTCGCTCTTGATGGCGGCATTGCGGCCGATGAACACCTGCATCATGAACGGCTCGGCGGCTTGCGCACTTTGACCGAGGGACGAATTGTCCGTCGGGATATCGCGCCAGCCGAGCAGCGTCTGGCCCTCTTCCGCGACGATTTTGGCGAGGGAGTTCTTCACCGTCTCGCGCTCGGCGGGGTCCTTGGGCATAAACAACATGCCGACGCCGTATTGGCCCTGGTTGGGCAGCTTGAAACCGGACTTGGCCGTGGCGACCTTGAAAAACTCGTGCGGCATCTGCATAAGGATGCCCGCGCCGTCGCCCGTGTTCGCTTCGCAACCGCACGCGCCGCGGTGATCCAGGTTGACGAGGATTTGAAGGGCTTGCTCCACGAGTGTGTGCGATTTGCGCCCCTTCATGTTGACCACAAATCCCACGCCACAGGCGTCGTGTTCGAATTGAGGATCGTACAGGCCCTGTTTTTGGGGAGGACCTAATAAAACACCGTCACCCTTCTGGTTCATAGCGTCACTGCTCATCGTTTTACGGTTCAATTTCCGCTCAAATAAAATGAGCGAAATTTTGATAGTTTTGTCGTACAACCCACAAGTCCGCAATCATTGATTTCAACTTTTTTGCCCGCTTGCGGCATTCACAAATTCTAACATCGAATTGGGAGAATCCAAGACCAGCGAAAGAACGGGAAACCGGCAGATTTCAGCGGCGAATCACGAGGGCCAAAGGGCGGGGCTTGGCAGGTG
Source organism: Verrucomicrobiia bacterium (assembly GCA_035552155.1). GTDB lineage: Bacteria > Verrucomicrobiota > Verrucomicrobiia > Limisphaerales > DASXHY01 > DASXHY01. Next base: position 58,271 of record DASZLX010000027.1, read on the forward strand.
AAAATCGCAGGGGTCGACTCGTTTTTCTCTCAGACTCTGCGTAAGGTAATATCGCCTGCCCCATGATCGCCACCGATTAGAATGCTGCTCAATCAATAGGGCAATATGAATCCCGCTCGAATAATTCGTGACCCTTGAAAATCAATCGTGTACGTGAAATTGGTTTCTTCGGCGGTGGATACTCCCGAAATTCGCAACTTAAAAGGGAGGTCCGGATCAGCGGGCGCATCAAAATGGATCGTGAGAGATTCCGGTTTGCTCACCGGGAGTTGCCCGCGTCCGAGCGGTTTCCACGATCCGGCCTCAAAGCGCAAGATTTTTGAGGGCTTCACGGGTGCTTTATTGCCGGGAATATATTCAAAGCGCCACGGATCGAGGAGAAGTGTTTTATTTTTCGGCCAGAGGTCCGTTCCAATCTCAAACTCTGGACGGGTCTGGGTTTCAAAAAAGGGCACCGGCAAGACCCAAAAAAGAAAACCAATTTGCAGCCGCTCGGTATTGTTATAAACGCTGGTATCGAGATCGAAATCGGATGAGCGAAAATGATGAACGTACCATCCGTAACGGTCGTCTTGAGGAGGATGATGAAATTCCGCGGCTTCTGCCGAGCCAAGAGGTTTGCTGACGTGGTGACTGGTGATGACGAAGCAGCCGGTGTTTAACAAAGCGAATAAGACCGTAATGACAATCGCATTGGCCCCGCGCAGTATCATCACGAATTCAAAACCTTCAAGGCCTTCTTCGCATCGGCCACGCGCAAAATCAGCAGACCTTTCTTCGCGTCCGGCGGCGTGGCGCAGTAGGCGTATTCGATATTTATCTTCGCGTCGGCCAGTTTGTGCGCGATCTTGGCCAGCGAGCCAGGCCGGTTGTCGCCTTCAATCATGATGACGTCGTCATCGACCGCCAACGAGCCATGCTCCTCGAAAAGATGCAGCGCCCGCCGGGAATCATCCACGACCAGCCGGATCACGCTGTGGTCCACAGTGTCGCTGGTGGAAATCGCGTAGATATTGATTTTGGCTTTAGCGAGGGCATCGGCCACGCGCGCAAGTGTGCCAGGACGATTGTCGAGAAAAACGGCCAGTTGTTTAGTAATCTGCATAAATGCTCTCCGATCGCTGCGTAGAATAGCACGACCCGGTGGATTCGCCAGTTGATTTAAGGCGGTTCGATTGTCCGGAGCGCCGAGTTGCACTCGGCTTTGAGTTAGCGCAAGTCGGCAGTGGAATTTTATTCCACGGCGCGGCGGAGGCGTCGTGCGTCGTCGCTATTTAAGGTCTAAGCCGAGTGCAACTCGGCGCTCCGATGCGGGAAATACCCGCCAAAAATTTCTCGGTAAGACGGAGTTTCGATGTTATTTTAAATTCATGGATAGCATGGATAGTAATGATGGCGTCATTCGGCATCGCAAACGGGGCATGACTTTCCTGATTATCGCCGTGCTGATGCTCGTGCTCGGCGAAACGGTGTTGCGGCAATCCCTGGGCAAAGTCCCGTTCCTACTCTATTGGATGGCGTGTTTCGTGTTTACCGGCATGGCGATCCTGTTTGCGTTTCTCGACGTGGCCGGAGTGCAGCGGCAGGCCCGCGAGCAGCAGCGTGAATTACTCGAGAAGACGATCCGCGAAATCGCACGCCAAAAAGAAGTCAAAGCCGGTCGGTCAAATCCCGGTGGCCGTCCGCAATAATTCCTTCGTTGCGCGACGTTTCCTCATTGAATTCTTCCGCGGAGTTTGGTTCATTGATGGAGGAGAGTTGAATGAGGTCGCCAGTCACAGTCACGCCCGCGAAAGAGCTTTCAGAAAGCCAATGGAAAGCTCTCGTCAATTTGCTTGCCGATGACGACCCCGCCATCTACCGGACAGTTCGCGATAAAATCCTTTCCGTCGGCGAAGAAGCTGGCGAATGGCTGCGCCCGTATCGATTGAGTGATGATGCGCTCCTGCGGCGTCGCGCGCGGGAAATCGTCCTGCACTTTGACCGCCAGGAAGCGGATACCTGGTTCCTGGCCTTTTGCCTTCGGCACGGAGAGGAGTTCGATCTCGAAGAGGGCATCTGGCTGCTGGCGCTCACCCAGTATCCCGATATCAACGTGGAGGCTTATCGCGCATTGATGGATCATTTTGCCGCCGAGCTCCGGGAACGCATCGATTCTAGCGAGACTCCCAAGGAAATTTTAACGACCATCAACAATTACATTTTCGATGAGTTGGGTTTTACGGGAGACGAGGAGAATTATTACGATCCGCAAAACAGTTATTTGAATCGCGTCATCGACCGCCGGAAGGGCAATCCGATCAATCTCTCGCTACTATACCTGCTGCTCGCCCGGCGCCTGCGATTGCCGATGGCGGGGATCGGCTTGCCGGGGCATTTTATCTGCCGTTACCAGTCCAGCCAGGACGAGATTTATGTGGATGCGTTTCATCACGGCAAGTTCCTGACGAAGGCGGATTGCATCCAATACCTGGTGAGCGGCAGCCACGGCTTGCAAGATGAATTTCTTTCCCCCGTCAGCACCCGCCGCCTGTTGATGCGCATTTGCAGCAACCTGCACCAAATCTACAGCCAGAAGGAATTGGCGGAGGAGACGACGCGGCTGCAACGGTATCTGGTGGCGCTGGCGAGGTAAAAAGCGATTGACCTTCGCTTTAAACAAAGTTGCCAGTTCCAAACCGTAGCATTACTTTTTGTGTATGACCGTTGAAGCTGTCCGCAAATTGCCTCGGGTGGAAAAACTGCGCCTGATGGAGACGTTGTGGGAGGAATTGAGCCGGCCGGAGATCGAATTCGAATCGCCAAAATGGCACACCAAGGAGTTGGCCGAAACCGAACGACGCATGGCGGAGGGCAAGGAACAGATTTTGGATTGGGAAACCGCGAAGAAAAAACTCCGAAAACGATTTGAATGAAGGTGCGGATTCTCAGTTCCGCGCTCGAGGATCTTGCTATTGGCCGTGAGTTTTACGACAAGCAAGAGGTTGGAATTGGCGATTATTTTTTCGATTCTCTTTTCTCGGATATTGATTCGCTTTCTCTTTTTGGCGGCATTCATCGGAAGGCTTCCGGATTTCATCGCCTTCTGGCGCGCCGTTTTCCGTATGCCGTGTATTACAAAATGGATTCTGACGGGTCGGTGATTGTGTATCGAGTTCTGGATTGTCGGCAGGATCCGGTAAAAACACGCCGGGCATTAAAATCCAGCCAATGATTTGCCGCGACCATCAATCCGGCAACGCCCGCCATTGCCGCCGCGCAAAATAAGGATCAATCCTCACCAATACCCAGTAGGCGAAACGCTGTTTGATTTTTTGCCACAACGTCCGCGACTTGCGCCACTGCTCCAGCTCGATCGGATGCGAGTGTTTCAAGCTGGCGGCGAAAACGTCGCGCGCCTGCCGGGCAATTTCCGCATTCTGAAACCGGATCATCAGCTCATAGTTAATCTGCAAACTGCGCTGGTCGAGGTTTGATGAGCCGATATACACCACGTCGTCCACGATGATCAATTTCGCGTGCAGGATTTGCGGCTCGTATTCATAAATCTTCACTCCGGCTTTCAACAGGCGCCGGTATAAACTGCGCCCGGCCAATTGCGAAAGCTGCACGTCGGATTTGCCCGCGAGAATTAATTGCACGTTGCCGCCCCGCTTCACCACCTCCGTCAGTCCCCGCCGCAGACTCCACGTGGGCAGAAAATAGGCGACGATGATTTTTACGTCGCGCGCGTGTTCCAAGTCCCGCCGCAACGCGTGTTTGATGGGGCTTTGCCCGCGCCCCGGCCCGCCAAAAAGAATTTGCTCCGCCGGCCAGGTCACGGATTTCTTGGCGTCGAAACGGCGGAAGCGCATGAAGCGCTTGTGCCGGAAATCCGCCCGAGCGAACATTTCATCGAAGGACGACGCCAACTGCCTCGCGAGTGGGCCCGTGATTTTGAGGCCCACGTCGCACCAGCCGCACTTGACTCCATCGCCTTCATATTCCGGCGCGATATTGAATCCGCCCACGAACGCCACGGTATCATCGCAGACGAGCAGCTTGCGATGGTTGCGAATGGAGAGGCGATTGAGCGCGATCGGATTGAACACCCGCACTTCCGCGCCGGCGTCGCTCAGTGGCTCGAAAAAATTTCCCGGCAGGGCATAGGAACCCAGCCCGTCGATGAGCACGCGCACGCGTATTCCGCGCCGCCGCGCGCGCACCAGGACATCGCGAAAGCGTTCGCCGGGCGAGCCCGGGGAAAACGTATAGGTCTCGAGGCACACTTCGCTTTTGGCTGCTTCGATGGCGGCCAGCATCGCGGGGAAAATTTCATCCCCGGTGCACAACCAGTTGTAGGTGACATTGGCCTCGGCTGACGACATGCCCGCACAAGTTATTTTGTAAGGAATGAATTGGCAATCGCGACAAAACCCCATGACAAAAGCGCCAGACCGTTGGAGTTCAGGCTTTAGCATGGTGGAAACACCAAAGCGTGAGTTCCAACCATCCCGGCAGAGGTTCTGGCAATCTAAATAAATCGAGAAAAAAGTTCTAATTTTTAGCAAACTAGAGCATCTATACCTGTGTGAGAATCCTGCGAATACTTCTAATAGCCCTTTGCGCGGGCCTGGCGACCACCGCGGCCCGGGGGGCGCATACGCAGGCGGAATTGGTTCTGGCCGATGATTTGGCAAAACCCGGCGACACGGTCCTGGCGGGTGTTCATTTAAAAATGGAGGCGGGCTGGCACACGTACTGGAAAAATCCCGGTTCGGCTGGCATGGCCACAAAAATCGAATGGACGCTGCCAGCGGGCGTCACTGCCGGAGAAATCGAATGGCCGCTGCCGGAAAAAATGCCTCCGGACGAAGTCATCACCTACGCCTACGAAAACGAAGTCGTGCTGCTGGTTCCGCTGAAGCTCGCCGCGGATTTGAAGCCGGGCCCGCTCGAGTTGAAGGCCCAAGTGTCATGGCTCGAATGCAAGGAGCAATGCATTCCCGCCGGCGGGGCGGTTCAAACGACCTTGAACGTGGGCACGGAAACCAAACTGTCCGTCAATGCCGCCTTGCTCAATACATGGCAAAGCAAGACGCCCGGCGACGCGAGTTCCTTTGCGATCGGAGCGCACTGGGAAAAAACCGCGGACAACGACATGCGCACATTGGTCCTCCAGGGAACGCCGAGCGGCGGTGACAGCAGCCCGGTGGCAAAAGCGGATTTTTTTCCGGAGGCCAGTGACGACTTTGAAGTTCAGGGCGCGACCACCAGGATACCGTCAAAAAACGGTTTTGCGCTGAGCAAAGCCGTCAAAAAATTCTCCGGCGACTGGCCGGCGAAGATCAGCGGTGTGGTGGTGATTGAAAACGGCAATGAGAGAAAAGGCTTTGAAATATATGTGCCGGTCACCGCGAGCGCGATCGCAGCCGCGCCAACGCCTGTTCCCACGAAAGCAGCTTCGCAGCCTGCCCAGCCTCTTTGGCGAATGCTTCTCTACGCGTTTATCGGCGGGCTGATATTGAACGTCATGCCGTGCGTTCTGCCGGTGATTGCGCTGAAGATTCTGGGGTTCGTGAGGGAGGCGGCAAATGATCGGAGGCAATTGCGGAAGCTGGGGCTCGTGTATCTCGCGGGTGTGCTGGCTTCGTTTTTGATTCTTGCCATCCTGGTCATCGGGTTGAAAGCGGCGGGAGGCCGGGTCGGTTGGGGCTTCCAATTTAATAACCCATATTTTCTTTTGGCGATCACCACGTTGGTCGTGCTGATTGCGTTGAACCTCTTTGGTGTTTTTGAAATCACGCTGGGCGGGGGCGCGCTGAATGCAGCGGTGAACCTCTCGTCCCGTCACGGCGCTGCCGGCGCTTTTTTTAACGGCCTGCTGGCCACCGTTCTGGCGACCTCCTGCACCGCTCCCTATCTCGGTTCAGCGGTGGGATTTGCGTTCACCGCGCCGCCGGCCATCATCGTCCTTGTCATGCTGACGGTGGGATTGGGGCTGGCGTTTCCGTATGTGGTTTTGAGTTGGGAACCGGCGTGGTTAAAATTCCTGCCCAAGCCCGGCGCATGGATGGAAAAATTCAAGATAGCGATGGGATTTCCCATGCTTGCGGCGGCGGTCTGGCTTTGCAGCATCCTCTCGACATTTTACGGCGAGCGCACTTGGGCGGTGCCGATATTTCTTGTGTTTGTGGCGTTGGCAGCCTGGGTTTACGGGCAATTTGTCCAGAGAGGAATCCGGCATCGCGGTTGGGCTGGGGCGACCGTTCTGTTGCTTTTGGTGGGCGGATATTCTTATGGGCTGGAACGTCAACTGCGCTGGCGGGAACCGATTACTGAAACCGAGGCCTCCGGCGCCTCCACCGCTTCGACCATCGTTCCGTCGGTCGGCAACTGGCAAAGCTGGAGCGCGGATGCCGTTGCGAAGGCGCGAAGCGAAGGACGGCCGGTATTGGTTGATTTCACCGCGAAATGGTGTTTGACCTGCCAAAAGGACGTGAAGCCCGTGCTCGAAAGCCAGGCGGTCGAGGGTAAACTTAAAGAGATGAATGCCGTGACACTCGTCGGCGATTATACGCGTTTTCCCAGCGATATTTTTGACGAGTTGGCGCGGCATGGACGCGCCGGAGTGCCGCTCGTTTTGGTTTATTCCAAAAACGGCGCGGATGACCCGATTGTTTTGCCGGAAGCGTTGACGCCGGGAATCGTTCTCAGCGCGCTCGATCGCGCAGCGAAATAATTGAACCCATTTGCCCCTGTGTGTCTCTTATTCTATGGTGATTGAGACGGCAAAGGAATGTTATGAAACGAGCGATTGCATTTCTCGGATTGATTGCCTTGACCGGCGCGGCCTTCGGCGCAGTTGAGATTGGCAAACCAGCGCCGGATTTCACCGGCACGGACATACATGGAAAGACGTATCACCTCAGCGATTTCAAAGGCAAACTCGTGGTGCTGGAATCCTACAACCAGGATTGTCCATTTTGTCATAACCAATACCAGACCGGGGCGATGCCGGAATTGCAGAAGGAAATGACGGACAAGGGCGTGATCTGGCTGATGGTGTATTCAGTCAATCCACGCAATCATACTCATCGCACGCCGGAACAGGCGCGGGCGGAATGGACCGAATACAAGATGCACGCCACCGCGTGGCTCGACGACAGTTCCGGCGCGATCGGCCGCTTGTATGGGATGAAAACGACGCCGAACATGTTCGTCATCGATAAGAGCGGGACGCTGGTTTACGAGGGCGCGATCGACGACCAACCGGACCCGGAACATGATCCGCATCAGGCGCACAATTATGCCCGCGACGCCGTGAACAAGACTTTGGCGGGAGAAAAAGTGACGGTGTCGGAGACGAAGTCTTACGGGTGCGCCATTAAATACTGACTCATTTACGATTTACGAGCCGGTGGAGGCGCGTAACGCAGGTCGTAACTCGTTACCCCTTCTCTTCAATCAATTCCCGGCGCGCGCCGCTGAGGAGTTGCTCGACGAAATTGGTGGAGTAAACGCCACGGCGGAAGTTTGGATCTTGCAAAATCGCTTGCTGGAAGGAGATGGTCGTCTTGACGCCGGTGATCATGTACTCACTCAGCGCCCGGCTCATCTTGTCCATCGCTTCGCGGCGGTCTTTGCCGTAGGTGATGAGCTTGCCAATCATCGAATCGTAGGATGACGGAATCGTGTAACCGGCATAGGCATGCGTGTCCACGCGGACGCCGCGGCCGCCCGGCTGATAATACATTTCAATCCGGCCGGGGCTGGGGCGGAAGTCATCAAACGGATCTTCGGCGTTGATGCGGCACTCGATGGCGTGGCCTTTGAACTGGATGTCGCCCTGCTTGTGGCGCAAAGGCTCACCCATCGCGACCATGATCTGATAACGCACCAGGTCGATGCCCGTCACTTCCTCGGTAATCGGATGCTCCACCTGGATGCGCTTGTTCATTTCGAGGAAATAAAAATCGCCTTTGTCATCGACAATGAACTCGACCGTGCCGGCGTTGGTGTAATTGGCGGTTTCGGCGATTTTGATGGCCGCCTTGCCCATTTTGTCGCGCAGCTTGCGGAACTTATTGTCGATCAGAGGGGAGGGGGTCTCCTCAACGACCTTCTGGTTGCGGCGTTGGATGGAACAATCGCGCTCGCCCAAATGAATCACATGGCCCTTGGTGTCGGCCAGGATTTGAAACTCCACGTGATGCGGGTTCTCGATGAATTTTTCGATATAAACGCCGGAATTGCCAAAGGCTTTTTCGGCTTCAGTGCGCGCGGTGTGAAAACCTTTGACCAGTGAAATATCGTTGTGGGCGACGCGCATTCCGCGGCCGCCGCCGCCCGCGATGGCTTTGATCATGACCGGGTAGCCGATTTTCTTGGCCACGGCCAGCGCGTCCTGTTCGTTTTCTACCGTTCCTTCCGAGCCCGGTGGCGTGGGCACGCCGGCTTTTTTGGCGAGCACGCGGCTGACGGCCTTGTCTTCCATGGCGTTCATCGCGCGCGAACTCGGGCCGATGAACCGGATATTGCAACTCTCGCAAACGTCCGCGAAATGGGCGTTTTCCGACAGGAACCCGTAGCCGGGGTGGATGGCGTCGACATCGGCAATTTCCGCGGCACTGATGAGCCGGTCGATGCGCAAGTAACTCTCATTGGCCGGCGCTTTGCCGATGCAAATGGCCTCATCGGCCAGTTGAACATGCATTGAGTTGCTATCCGCCTCAGAATAGACGGCCACAGTGCGGATATTCAGCTCCTTGCAGGCGCGGATGATGCGCACGGCAATCTCTCCGCGGTTGGCTACCAGAACTTTTTCAAACATGGCAAATGGTCGAACGAGTTAAATCGGTTAAATGAGTTGGATGGGTTAAATAGTCTTCGAGCGACACGTGATTAGTTATTTAACCAATCGCCGGTTTAACTTATTTAACGATCAGCTGGGCCGAATCTTGAACAGCGGCTGGCCAAATTCCACCGGTTTCGCGTTCTCCACCAGGACCTGAGTGATGACTCCCTTGGCCTCGGCTTTGATTTCGTTCATGACCTTCATGGCCTCGATGATGCAGACGACCGTTTCCGGGTTAACTTCCATTCCGACTTCGATATACGGTCCGGATTCCGGGGAAGGCGAGCGATAAAAGGTGCCGATCATGGGTGACTTGATTTCCTGTTCACCCGAGCCGCTCATGCCGGCGGAACCGGCTGCTGACGACGGACTGGCAATCTGGGGCGGCGCTCCCGCGCCCACCGGCTGGGTATAGGTGACCATGGGTGCCTCTTCGTAAACTACGGGCTGCATGGCGGTTCCACCCGTGTTCCGCTTGAGCTTGATTTTGAAATCTTCCTTTTCCAATTCGAACTCCGATACGGAGTTCTTTTTCATCAGGTCAATGATTGCCTTTATATCTTTTAGGTCCACAGTTCTTTAATGATTAAAATTCTTTATGCATCCTAATCCGTTTGAGCCATCATCAGAAGCAGGAAAGCAGCAGCCGGACACGGCCCCCGCCTTAAAAACCTTCATTTAACGGTTCGGAACATAGCGTCCGCCGAAAAAAGCGTCAAGAAGTAAATGCCACGAGAAAAACATCTTGATAAAAACCCGCAAAAAACGCTTGGTTTTGTTGATGAAAGCAAACATTTTACTAAACGTTAACGTTAACCGAAGCTTCTAAGGCCAAAAGGTAGGAATTGGCACCGAACCCCGATATTTGGCCCTTGCATACCGGCGCAATCAGAGATTTATGACGAAACTCTTCTCTGGCGTGGATATTGGAGAGATGAATCTCGATCGTCGGGACGCCCACCGCAGAAATCGCATCCCTGAGAGCAATGCTGGTATGGGTATAAGCGGCTGCGTTGAGAACGATAACGTCAAAGTTACCCTTGGATTGTTGAATCCAAGCCACTAATTCGCCCTCCAGGTTGGTTTGACGGAAGTCGATTTCGGCGCCTAACTTGGCTGCGCGCTCGCGAACTTTGGCCTCGATGTCTTTCAGGGTGGTATGGCCATAGACTTCCGGCTCGCGTTGGCCGAGGAGGTTCAAATTGGGTCCGTTGAGGAAGAGAATCTTCATCGCGGGTGAGCCTAAACAGCTGGGATTGGTTTGTCGACCCGATTTGCGGACGCCCCCAGAAGGCAACCGCTTAAAGTAAAGGCGGTCCACGCGAGGGCGGGCACAAACAAACTGAATTCAATAAAACCCTGAATGAACCACCCCAACAGTCCGGCGAGAATGGCAAATTGAAACCAATCGCCCAGTGTCCAAACTCGCCGCCCAATAGTCCAAAGCAACAGCCCGATCCAGGCGGCATAGGCCAGCCCGCCCAAGACGCCCGAATCCGAAAACTGTTCCAGATAATCATTATGAACGAGGCGCGCCATTTCGGATTCCGGCCGTTTCAGCAAGGCATAGGGACGTTGAAAGGTTCCGGGTCCCGTCCCAAACACGGGATGCTCGGCGACGACTCGCCCCGCCGCGTGCCAGTAATCAAATCGCGCGCCCACGCTGGTTGCGCCTTTGGCAAAATAAGTTTGAAACCGCAGGCCGAACACGATCAATCCCCCCGCAACCAAGGTGAGAACAACCAGCCATTTCAGGCGTCGAGCCCAGTTTAATCGGCAAAGCCAGAAGGCGCCGATGGCCAGCGCTATCAGCCACCCCGATTTCGAGCCCGACCAAAACAGGCCGGCCAGTCCGAGAAACACGGTCAATCCCATGGCCGCGAGCCAGGTCGCGCGCCGGAGATGACGCGTGCCTTGCCAGACTAAGACGATCGCCACCGGCAAGAGCAGGAGTACGATGCCGGCGAGGGCGTTGGGATACACCAGCGTGCCGTGCACTCGCGCTTTGTCGTATTTAGCAATGATAACCGGATTGGCGATATCCACGTCGTTGGTGTGAATGATGATGTTCTCGTGTTGCAGTTGTTGGAACATGTCCGGCGGCATGTTCGTCCAGCCCAGGCGCTGGCTTTCGACGAGGAATTGCCGTTCGCTGGGAAATTCAAAGAGCCGTTGGTCCACCGCGCGTATCAAACAGAAGGCAAAAGCCGCCAGCAGACCCGCCATCAGGAAGCGCGAACTCCGTCCTCCCGCCATCACGAGCGCTCCCAGGAAATAACAGGCCAGGCAGCCGGCGAATTGCCAAAGTGTGACCGAGGTCAGTTTGTGATACGGGCTTTGCGCCGAGGACAGCACCTGCCAGGCAAACCAAACCAATGGCAGAACCCACAGCCAGCGGCTTCCGGGCCAGCGCGGTTTTTTGGCGACTGCGAGGACCGCGCCAATCACCGCGAGGACGGCAAGGAGCCAATTCGCCCAATGCAACGGCCACGCGTTGTGCAGGAAGTCCGACGTCGATGCAGGAGTGTCAATGATTTGATCGAGAATGACCGGATTCCCAAACTTTACGACGGTGAGCCCGAGAAACAGACCGAATGCCGCCGCAAAAATCGCCGCGGCAGTGATTCGAGTTGCGGCGGGGTGGGTGGGCGCGGGCGGTTTCTTCACAAACGCAATTTCAAGAGACCGACCTCCAGCGCGAGGGCCTCCTGCACATTGGTGTGCAGCAGCCGCTGCGTTCCTTCAATGATTTGCAAGTTCTCCACCGCATCCTTCGCGGAAATTCGCGCGGCCACTTTCCGCGTGCCGGCAAGTTCCGGAAAATTCAACAACTCCGCTGCGGCGGTTTCGGATTTCGGATTTCGGATTTCGGATTTGGAGATGGCCATCAGCCAGACATCGCGGAGCCAGCGCTGCACGATGGCGAGCAAATCCATCCGCTGCCGCCGGTATTCCGCCTCGATGGCCGCCGCGAGTTCGTCCTCCCATTTCTCCCGCAGATCCTTTTCCACATCGTCATATTTTTGCAACGGTGAGCGCGCCGTAAGGCTCTCATCGATGGCTGTTTTCATCGCATTCAATTTTTGCAACAGCACATCCATCAACCGGTAACGTCCGAGCAGGCTTTTCTGTTCGGCCGCAGCCATTTCGCTGAATCCCGCCAGCCATTCCATTTCGGGCTTCGGCAAGGGGCGCGGGCCATCGCCGGAAAAATTCAAGCGCAGGCAGCGGGATATGATCGTTTCGAGCAATCGTTGCGGCTCGGTGGTCAAGAGGATGAGCACGGATTTGGCTGGCGGCTCTTCCAGCGTTTTCAAAAAGGCGTTCGCACCCTGCACATTCAAGCGGTCGGCGGCGACGATGGTGGCCACCTTGTATTCCGCCTCGGAGGGTTTGAGGTTGATGTCATGCATCAAATCCCGCATTTGCGCCACGCTGACGGTCCGCGATTTCGATTCCGGGCGCACCCAATGCACGTCGGCGTGGTTGCCGTTCGCGATTTTGCGGCAGTTAAGGCATTCGTCGCAGCAATCAATCGTCACGCCGCCCGCGCCGCGCACCGGTTGCTGGCAGTTCAAGGTTTTGGCGAGCGTTTGAGCAATTGCTTCGAGTTCGCTCAAATCGTGCCCGGTAAAAAGATAGGCATGCGCCAGCCGGCCGCGTTCGAGCGAACGCTGCAACAGACCCACCCCTTGCTCCTGATCGGGAAAATTTTTAAATGCCATGCCGCGCGAATTTAACCGCGGGGACTGCGGATGACACGGAGAAAAATGTGAGAATTGAAGCGGGGTGAATGACGAATGGCAATGAAGCGGAGCCTTCTCGTCATTCATTGTTCGTCATTGGCCTGGCCTTCTCCCGCACCACTTCCAGCGGTCGTTTGTCCTCGCGCATGCCAAGAAATGCGGGTTGGCGGAGGTGACCGTCGCGGGTCCATTCGGCGAAACGAATTTCGCAGACAAGTTTCGGATCAAGCCAGGTGCAGCGTTTCATTTCGGCGGCGGTGAGGCCGCGGCCGAATCGCCCGGCTTTTTCCGGCAGGTTCACGAAGGGACAATCCCGGCGAATCAACTTTTGGAATTTTTGATGCAGCGATTTCAGCAGCTTTTGGTCAAAGCCAGTTCCCACTTTAGCGGCGAATTTCAATTTTTTATCCTCGTAGTAGCCGACGACGAGCGCGCCGAAGTTTGAGCGAGTGCCGCGCGGTTCGGAGTAGCCGCCAATGACAAATTCCTGTTGCGTGGTCCACTTGAATTTCACCCACGCGCCGCTGCGCCGGCCGATTTCGTATTTCGAATCCTTCCGCTTCGCGATCACGCCTTCCAACCCGCGCGCCTGCATCTCTTTCAGGACCCGGTGGGAGTCCGCATCGATGCTGGCGGAAAAACGCACCGCATCGGGCATTTGCGCGAGCAGCATTTTGGCCATGGCCTTGCGTTTCAGCAGCGGCACGGCCGTTAAATCCTTGCCATCCAGTTGGATTAAATCGAAAACGTAATAAAAAATCGGCGGACGCTCGCCGGACAATTCGCGCGCCTGCAGCAACTGAAATGACGGGCGCCCGTGCTCATCCAACGCCACGATCTCGCCATCGAGCATGGCTTCCTTGCACGGCAATTTTTTCAATGCTTCCGCGATTTCCGGAAACTTGGCGTTGAAATCCTTGGCATTGCGCGAGACCAGTTGAGTTTCCTTACCCCGCTTCATTCCCAGCGACCGCACGCCGTCGAATTTCAATTCGTAAATCCAATCCTCGCCCCGAGGCAGGTTTTCCACCAATATCGCCTTCATTGGCTCGACAAATGCAGCCTTTCGTTTCGGCAGGCGTGATTTTTTAATTTCCTCTTCCGCCTGTTTTAAATGTGCTTCCGGCATCCTCGCGGCTGTTTTAACGATCAACTCGCGGGTGGTTTGCCTGATTGTGGGTTGTGCCTTCCGATTGCTCTGCCATTGCGCGTCGTTTTCTTCCGCGATTTTCTTCATTGACCGCTTCGTCAAGACGGATTGGTCGTCCGCCCGCGCTGAAATTTCCGGCAAATCATCACCGCTTTTGAGCAACAACCATTGCGGCTTGTCCTCGCGTTCGCGCGGGCGCATTCGCACCAGCGTCCACTCGCCCTTCAATTTTTTTCCGCGCAACGTCAGGTGCAGCTTGCCGCTTTCGAGTGACTTTAGCGGGTCCCCCGAGACTTCATAAGAGCCGATGTCCCAAACCATCACCGTGCCCGCGCCGTAATTGCCTGCGGGGATCGTGCCTTCAAACTGCGCGTAATCGAGCGGATGATCCTCGACCTGCACGGCCAGCCGCCGGTCGCCGTGGGTGGTGGGGAAACCCTTCGGCACCGCCCAGGATTTCAGCACGCCGTCCATCTCGAGCCGGAAATCATAATGTAATCGCGTTGCGTCGTGTTTTTGGATGACGAAAAACGGTTCTTTGAGCGCTGTTTTTTTATGCGCGGCGCCCGCCGGTTCGCTTGTACGGCGGAAATTTCGTTTGGCTTGATATTCTTTGAGGCTCATGGGTGTCTAGCTCCGAATCCCGGCTCAGAAACGAAGATCACGCCGCTTTTTTCAGTTTGCGTTTGTGAGCCGCCGGTTTGCGTTTTGCGGTTTTCCCCTTTTCCGCGTGCTGCAAGCTTTCCTGAAGGACGGAAACCAAGTCCACCACATTGGTCGGCTTTTTAGTCGCCCCGCGCGGAGTTACTTCCTTGCCCCCGCTCTCCGCTTTTTCGTGGATGACTTCCAGCAACACCCGGCGGTAATCATCCTGGTATTTCTCAGGCTCCCACTTGCCCGACATTTTCGTGATGAGATCCTTGGCCATGTCCAATTCCTTCGCCCCGATATGCGGATTTGCGGGGATTTTTAACTCCTTCGTGTCGATGATTTCTTCGGCAAAATGCATCAATTCGAGCACGAGCAAATTTTTCTCCGGCTTCACGGCGGCCAGATGCTGCCGCGTTTTAATGACCACCTTTGCGATGCCGACTTTGCCGCTCTGTTTCAAAGCGTCGCGCAAAAGCGCGTAGGCCTTTTCGCCGCGTTTTTCCGGCTCCAGATAATACGGCTTGTCGAAAAAAATCGGGTCGATCTGGTCCAGTTCTACAAAATCCTGGATGTCCACGCTCTGGGTGGCCTCGATGTCCGCGCGTTTGAAGTCGTCGTCCTTGAGGACAACGAATTTTCCCTTCTCGTACTCGTACCCTTTTACGATTTGATCCCAGGGGACGTCCTCGCCATCGGCCTCGGCCACGCGCTTGTAATTAACGGGGCTCAAATCGCTCGCGCGCAGCAGGCGGAATTTTAATTCCTCGCGCCGCGTCGCGGGGTAAAGAGCAATGGGAATATTGATGAGGCTGAAACTGATGGAACCTTTCCAAATCGCACGCATGACAGGACAAACATAGCGCACGCGGCGCGCAATAACGATTAGGGTGATGACCCGAGCGGCGCGAAGGGCGAGGCATTAGCAAAATTTTTTTCTGTTTTTTGGGGTTTTGAGCGGAAAAATATTTGCATCGCTTGACGCTTTTGTAGTTTGATGCGAGTAGTAACTAGTTAGTGAAAAGGCAATTTGTTCTTTGAGTTGGGAAGAAAAGAAATCCGCGGCAGCGGAAAAATATTTTGAACAAATATCAGGTTTGAAACATCTGATATACAGAACGAAGATTTCGCTGTTCGTTTAGGGTTAGCATAGAGGTTTTGCTTGTAGTGCGGTTCGAACAGCGACCAATAGTTGGCCGCATTACCCTTCTGAGCGCCTGGGTGAAGGCGTATAAACCTCGTCGCCACTAAGAGCCGGACGTCATGTCCGGCTCTTTGGCGTACCGATACGGGATTCACATTGCGAGAAATGAGCTGAAAGCTTACCTTGCGCGTCTCATGAAAAATCAACTCGCTTTCGAAAAGCCGATTGTTGAATTGCAGAATAAACTGGCGGAGTTGGAGAAACACCGCGCGGCGCATTCACTCGATATCGATTTCGACGAGGAGATTGCGCTCATAACGAAAAAGATCGAGGAAGAGCGGCGCCAAATCTACAACAACCTCAGCGCCTGGGACCGGGTGACGGTCGCGCGGCACCCGAAACGGCCATTCACGCTCGATTATGTGAAGCTGGCTTTCACTGATTTTTCCGAATTGCACGGCGACCGCCTTTACGCCGAGGATCGCGCCATGGTGGGTGGTTTTGCCAAATTGGGCGAGCATCGGGTCATGGTCATCGGCACGCAAAAGGGCCGCGATACCAAGGAAAATATCCTCCGCAATTTCGGCTCCGCGCATCCGGAGGGTTATCGCAAGGCGCTCCGTCTGATGCGGCTCGCGGATAAATTCGGCCTCCCGATTATTACTCTGATCGATACTGCCGGCGCGTATCCGGGCATCGGCGCGGAGGAACGGCATATTGCCGAGGCGATTGCCGTGAATCTGCGCGAGATGATGCTTTTCCAGGTCCCGATCATCGCGGCGGTCATCGGCGAAGGCGGCTCCGGCGGGGCGCTGGGCATCGGTGTGGCCGACCGGGTATTGATTCTCGAAAACGCCTATTACTCGGTCATCAGCCCCGAAGGCTGCGCCGCGATTCTTTGGAAGGACCGTTCGGCTGCGGGCAAGGCCGCGCAGGCTTTGAAAATTACGGCCAAGGACCTTTTCGGCCTGAAGTTGGTGGATGAAATCATCCCGGAACCGCTGGGCGGCGCGCACACGGACCCGGGAAAAACTGCCGCGGCTTTGAAGGAGCATCTGCTCAGGCACGTGGAGGAGTTGATGAAATTACCAGCCGAGGAGCGCTTGAAAGGCCGCTACGCAAAATTCCGCGCCTTCGGCCGCTTCGAGGAAAAAATTGAAGGAACAGAAAACGGCGTCGTGCCCCAAGCCAGCCCGGCTTCGGTTTAGCGGCCACCAAGGTGATTCCAGCGAACGACGGATTCCTTCAAGCTTGAAACTCGCAAATTGTAACTTGTAAATTCCACGATGCTTTATCCCTTCACCTTTCGCCCCATCTTTAAAGAGCGCGTCTGGGGCGGCCGCGCCTTGGAACAGCTTTACCGGAAACCGCTCCCGCCCAAAGTGCCCATCGGCGAATCGTGGGAAATCAGCGATCGGCCCGGTGATGCGAGCATCATTGCCAACGGCCCGCTCGCGGGCAAGGACCTGCGATGGCTCATGGAAAATCACGAGCGCGAATTGCTCGGCAAATCGAAATCCGCCAATGGGCGCTTTCCGTTGCTGATAAAAATTCTCGATGCGCAGGACAAGTTGTCGCTCCAGGTTCATCCTCCTGCCCGGAAAGCCGCGGAGCTGCGGGGCGAACCAAAAACCGAGGCGTGGTACATTGCCGATGCCGCGCCGGGCGCCGAATTATATGTGGGATTGAAGCGGGGCGTCACGCGCGGTGAGTTCGAGCAAAAAATTAAAACGGGAGAAGTCGCCGAGTGTTTTCATCGCGTGCCGGTCAGGGCAGGGGACACGATGTTTTTGCCGAGCGGCCGCGTCCACGCCATTGGCGCCGGCCTGGTGATTTTTGAAATCCAGCAAAACTCGGACACGACGTATCGTGTTTTTGATTGGAACCGCGTCGGCCTTGATGGAAAGCCGCGCGAGTTGCACGTGGCGGAATCGCTGGCGAGCATTGATTTCAACGATTTTGAGCCGGGGTTAGTGGGACGCAAATTCATCGATGACAAAACCATAAAACGTCGCGAACTGGTCGGTGATCCGCTTTTTGAAATTAACGAATTTCATTTGAAGACAGGAGCCGACACCACGATGGACTCTGACAGAGCCTGGATTGGCGCGGTGGTGAAGGGAAAAGTATCGCTCGGCGGCAATTCGGGACCAGTGACGCTTTCGCCCGGTGAATTCTGTTTGGTTCCGGCGGAGGTGAAAAGTGCATCGCTGCACGCGGAAAGCGACAGCACTTTTCTGGTAGCGATCGCGGGCTGAATTTGCCGGATTCAGGTCTTAAATCTTTGCCTCTTGTAATTGCCGGCGGCGTGTTTCATCTTTTTGTTCGCATTGGATGTCGCCGAAGCTGAAAAAATTTCTCCAGAGTTGGGCGATCAACACGCTGGCGGTCGGTCTGGCGTGTTTGATCATGCACAAGCACATCCATTACCAGAAACCGATTCATCTGCTCGCCGCCTCGCTGTTGCTGGGAATCCTGAATTCCATCCTGAAGCCGGTCATCATGTTTCTCGCGCTGCCGCTGCTGGTCTTTACGCTCGGGCTGTTCATGTTCGTCATCAATGCCCTGCTGCTTTATTTCGTCGGCTTCGTGCTGCATCCCTATTTTTCGGTGGACACCTTCTGGTCGGCGTTTTGGGGCGCGCTCATCATCAGCGTTGTGTCCGTGGTCTTGAATTCCATCACTGGCGCGGGCAACTCGCGAATTGAAATCCGCCGCGGCAAACGTCCGCCTCCCGGTTCCGGACCGGGCGGGAGCGGTCCGGTTATTGATGTGTGAAGAGAATTAAATAAGTTAAATGGGTTAAACGGGTTAAACGGGTTAAACGGGTTAAATAAGTGAACGCTGGTAGTTCCGAGACGACATCCGAATTTAACCTGTTTAACTCATTTGACCAATTGGTACCCCGCCCGCAACGTGCGCACTCCCTGTTTGAGAAAATCCGCCTCGAAATCTGTCAATAGCGCGCTTAGTTCCAGCGGAGTTTCCACGACGCGGAATGCCGTGCTGGCGGCAAATACAGCGAGCATTTGCTCAAAATAATTTTCGTGATCGGTGCGCAGATAAACAATTCCTTCCGGCACGAGCACTCGCTGCGCAATTTCGAGAAAACGCTCGTTGATGAAGCGGTTCTTCAAGTGCTTTCGTTTGGGCCACGGATCGGGAAAATAAATATGCAAGGCGGCGACCGATTTCGGCGCCAGAAGATATTCCAGAAAATATCCGGATTCGATGCGCACGCCGCGCAGGTTTGCCAGGCCGGCGCGGCGGCCTTTGCGATCGAGCTTGCGAATGCGGCCGCCGAGACGTTCCACGCCGATGAAATTGCGTCCGGGCTGCGCTTTGGCGTGATTCACCAGGAACGAAGCGTCCCCGCATCCCAGCTCGACTTCGAGCGGTTGAGGCTTCGCGAAGAGAGCCGATATTTCGAGCGGTTCGAGAATGGACTTCAGCTCGACGATCAGACTGGGGCAGCTAGCGTTGGAAAGCTCTGATTTCATTCTCGCGGCTGGATTCATTTTTGAAACAACGATTCAAAAAATGGCTCTGGCCTGATCGATATCGCGTGCAATTTGCGCCTTCAATTCATCCAGGGAGGGAAACTTCCGCTCATCCCGCAATTTTTCCGCAAAAACAATTTCCAACTCCTCGCCATACAATTCGCCGGTGAAATCCAGCAGATGCGCCTCGACGCGCACGGTGGGGTTCGGATTTTCCAACGTGGGCCGCGTGCCGATATTCAGCACCGCCTGATGCGTTTTGCCGCGTACCAGAACATGAGCCGTATAGACTCCGCTTGGCGGCAGGGCAAGGCCGGTGGCATTGAGGTTCGCCGTGGGGAAACCAAGCTGCCGGCCGAGTTTGTCGCCTTCCACCACCGGCGCGGCGATCGAATATGCGCGCCCGAGCATCTGGCTGGCGAGGTCGAGTTCCCCGGCACGAATGGCTTCACGAATGCGCGTGCTGCTGACGGGTTTCCTATCGAGCGAAACCGCGGACATGCCGTGGACGACAAATTTCAATTCAGTTCCGAGTTGTTTGAGCAGTTCCACGTTTCCGCCGCGCTTGTGGCCGAAAACAAAATTCGCGCCCACGCAAATGCTCTGGATGCCTCTCCACGCGGCGGCCAATTCACGAATGAATGCCTCGCCGCTCTTTTGACTGAACGCCTTGTCGAAATGAATCAACAACAACGCTTCCGGGCCGAGCGATTCAATCGCGCGCAGCTTTTGCGGCAGCGAATAAATCAGCGGCGGAACGCGGGCGGGCGCGACGACGCTGTTGGGGTGTTGATCAAACGTGATGACCAGCGCCAACGCGCCGTGCTGCCGGGCGTCGGTCATGGTTTGGCGTATGATTTGCTGGTGCCCCAGGTGCACGCCGTCGAAGAAACCGATGGCCAGGCAGACCTTGCGGCTGCCGGCGTTCAGTTCGGTGGCGGTGTGAATGAGGTTCACTCGAAAGTGGTTAAATAGGTTAAATGGCTTAGACAAGTTAAATGAGTGCGAGCGCAGGGCGCTTGCCTGACTCATTTAACCCATTTAACGATTTAACCTGCTCATTTAGCCGGCCAATTTGAGAAACGGAATCACCCTTTTCTCCAACTCGCTGGTGGAAAGCTTCAGCACTTCATCAAGGGGCTTGGCATCCGCCACGTCGAATTTTCCCGAAACCACGCGGCGCAATTGCGCGAGGTGTGCGCCGCAGCCGAGTTTCTGGCCGAGTTCATGCGCCACGCTGCGGACGTAAGTTCCCTTGGTGCAGGCCAGCCGGAATTCCGCGAGCGGCTCTTCGTATTTCGAGAAACGGAATTTGTAGATGTGGATCAACCGCGGCTCGCGCGGCACTTCCACGCCTTTGCGCGCAAGTTTGTAAAGCGGCACGCCGTCTTTTTTGATTGCCGAAACCATCGGCGGCGTTTGCATAATATCGCCCACGAATTCCGCGCCGGCCTCGTTGAGTTCCTCGACCGTGAGCGGCGGGACGGGCAGGGAACCGGTCAGTTCGCCGTCGGAATCGTAGCTGTCCGTCGCCTCGCCAAACTTCATCGTGCCCTCGTAAACTTTGTCGTCGGACATCAATTTTTCCGAAAGCTTGGTGCCGCGGCCGAGCACGATGATGAGCAGGCCGGTTGCGTTGGGGTCCAATGTGCCGCAATGCCCGACTTTTTTGATGCCGAACTTCCGGCGAATCGCGTCCACGACGTCGTGCGAGGTGGGGCCGGCGGGTTTATCGATGAGAAGCGCGCCATCCAGCGCGGAGAATTCTTGCATGGGGAAGTTACTTCGCCGCCTCCAGCGCGTTTTTGACCGCCGCAATGACCTGGCGCTGCACGGAAAGGGGTTTTCCGGGAATACGCGCGCCCGCCGCGGCTTTGTGGCCGCCGCCGCCGAATTCCGCGGCGATTTCGTTCACGTTCACGTTGTCGTTTTTGGAGCGAAGGCTGATGCGCGTCAGATCCGGCTGCAGTTCTTCGAACAGGCAGGCGACCTCCACGGGAGCGATCGCGCGGATGTGGTCGATCAAACCTTCCGAGTCATCGGCTTCCGCGCCCGTGCGCGTGAAGTCCGCTTTCTTAAGCCAGAAATAAGCGATTTGATCGCCGTGCGTGAGCCGGAAATTACTGTAAACATGTTTCAACAGTTTTGCACGCGACAAAGGGTAAGACTGATAAACTTCGTCGCAAATCTTGGCCAGGTTCGCGCCGCGTGTGACGAGTTCCGCGCCGACGTGAAATGTGCCGGGCCGCGTGGTGGGATATTGAAACGAGCCGGTATCAGTGGAAACCGCGGTGAACAGGCAATCGGCAATCTGTTTCGTGATGGGCCATTTGGCGACCTTCAGCAGACGGAAAATAAGTTCGCCGCTGGAAGGCTCGCGGGGAGAGACCCAGTTCAAGTGGCCGTAGCGCGTGTTGCTCGCGTGATGGTCGATGTTGATGAACTGCTTGCGATTGGTGACGCAGGGACCGACCGCGCCGAGCCGCTCGAAGCTCGCGCAATCCGTGGCGATGACGCAATCGAACTTCTGGCCGCGCTTCGGCTTTTGGAAAAGATGCTCGGGATCGAGAAAGGCCAGCTTTTGCGGCATCGGGTCTTCATTCCACACCGTCACTTTTTTGCCTTCGGCTTTCAACGCCAACGCCAGGCCGAGCTGGGAGCCGACGCAGTCGCCATCGGGGCGCATGTGGCCGACGATGCAAAAAGTGCGATGGTTGCGGATTTCTTCGACGATGCGATCGATGATTTTTGGATAACTCTTCATTCAGGTGGAACGGGCGTCGTGCCCGTTCAGAAACTGCCGGCGAATTTCTGAGATCGCCGGGATTGATTCGCGACTGGCCGACGGGACGCCGGCGCTCCCACGTCTTCACCGCCTGCCGCCAAGCCGGGGGTGGAGGTTTTCATTCGGTTGTGGTGTGCGCGCCGTCTTTTTTCTCAAGTTCCTCGATGATTTGGAGGACCTTGTTGCCGCGCACGACCGAATCATCCATGACGAAACGAAGCTTGGGAGTGTATTTCAGGACCACGGCGCGCGCCATCATGTCCTGGATGCGCGGGCGATGCTGTTCGAGAATGGCCGCGCCACGCTTCTGCTGGTCGGCGTTGCCGAGGATGCTCACAAAGACCATCGCCGTTTTTAAATCACCCGCCACGTCCACGTCATTTACCGTGACAAGGCCCGCTTCATTGACCGGCAATTCCTGGCGAATCGCTTCGCCAATGGCGCGTTTCAACAACTCGCGCACCCGTTGAAGTCTCAAAGAAGGCATGGCTTAAAAAAGTTAAATGGTGACTGGTTAAATGGGTCAAATAAGTTGAGGCATTCAGCCCTTATTCAACCGATTACTCATTTAACCCCTCACTATATCAAAGTTTCTGGGCAATTTTTTCGACGGAATAGCATTCGATGGCGTCGCCCACCTGGAATTCGCTGAAGCCCTCGATGCGAATGCCGCACTCCATGCCGGCCCGCACTTCATTGACCTCATCCTGGAACCGGCGCAGGGACTGGGTGATTCCCTCGTAAATGACTTCCTTGCGGCGGCGTAAACGGACTTTTCCTTTGGCGATGCGGCCAGTGCTGACGATGCAGCCCGCAACCGGCGCGCCCTTGGATAATTCGAAGATCTTCCGGACTTCCGCGGAACCGATGATGATTTCCTTGAGAATCGGATCGAGCAGGCCGGCCATGGCTTCCTTCACCTCGTCGATCAACTCGTAAATGATGGCGTAAAGTTTGATTTGCACACCTTCGTGCTTGGCCTTGTCGGCCACGCCGCTGTCGACGCGCGTGTGAAAACCGAGGATGACCGCGCTCGACGCCGAGGCCAGCGCGACGTCCGAGTCGGTGATCGTGCCAACGGCGCTGTGGATGATTTCCAGGGTGACTTTGTCCGACTCGATTTTTTTCAGGGCTTCCACGATCGCTTCCACCGAGCCTTGCGTGTCCGCTTTGACGACCACCTTGAGTGTCTTGCTCTGCTGCGATTGGAGGGTGGCGAACAGGTTTTCGAGTGTCACCTTGCCGCGGGCGGCTTCGAGGCCCAGCGCCTTGGCTTCCAGCATGCGTTGCTCGGCGAGGTCGCGCGCCGCTTTTTCGTCTTCCACGACACTGAATTCCAAGCCGGCTTCGGGAACGCCGTTCAAGCCCAGCACTTTCACCGCGACGGAAGGGCCGGCTTCCTTGAGCCGTTTGGCCTCTTCGTTGATGAGCGCGCGAACGCGGCCGTAAAACTGGCCGCAGAGAATGACATCGCCGACGCGCAGGGTGCCTTTGCGCACAAGCACGGTGGCGGTGGGGCCGCCGGGTTCCAGGCCGGATTCAATCACGTTGCCCTTGGCACGGCGGTTGGGATTGGCCTTCAACTCCAGCAGGTCCGCCTGGAGCAAAATCATTTCGATGAGTTTGTCCACGCCCTGTTTCGTCAGCGCGGAGACATCCACGTAAATCGTATCGCCGCCCCAATCGTCCGGCACGAGGCCTTTGTCCTGCAATTGCTGGCGAACTTTGAGCGGATTGGCGTTCGGGTGGTCGATCTTGTTGACGGCCACGAGAATCGGAACTTTCGCCGCCTTGGCATGGCTCAAGGCTTCGAGCGTTTGCGGCATGACGCCATCGTTCGCCGCCACGACCAGCACGACGATATCCGTGACATTCGCGCCGCGCGCGCGCATGGAACTGAATGCCGCATGGCCGGGCGTGTCGAGAAAAGTAACCTGCGCGAGCTCTTTTTTCCGCTCGGGATGCGGGAAGGAAATGGTGTAAGCACCAATGTGCTGGGTGATGCCGCCCGCTTCGCCGGCGGCGACGTCGGATTTACGGATGACGTCCAACAACGTGGTTTTGCCATGGTCAACGTGACCCATGATGGTCACGACCGGAGCGCGAGGTTTCAGGTCCTCGATCTTATCCTCCATGTCGAGTTCGACCTTCTTGACCGGGGCGTGGACCACGCCGCCGCCGCGTTCGCGTTTTTCAACTTCAAAGCGGAAACCGTGCAGGGCGCAAACTTTTTGCGCGGTGGCTTCGTCAATCGCCTGGTTGACGGTGGCGAAAACGCCCAGTTTCATCAGGTCGCCGATGACGACGAAGGGTTTCTGCTTCATCTGTTCCGCAAGGTCGCGGACGACGATGGGCGGCTTGATGATGATGACTTTGGCATCCGCCGGTAAAGAGACTTTGGGGCCGGATTCCTTGAATCCCGGACCTTTTTGCGGCGCTTTGGCCCCGGGCATGGAAGGACCCGTGGGCGCTGCAGAACCGCCACGAACGCCGCGAATGTCTCCGCGTTTACCGAAATCAGTCCGGCGGTCCGGCGGCTGGTAACGTTGTTGTTGTTGCGGAGGAAATTTTTGGCCCGGTTTTTCCACCGGCTTCGGGGCCGGCTTTTGCGGCAGTTGAATGAAACCGACTTTCTCGCCCACCTGCGGTTTGGGAGGTGCTGGCGGAACAATGGGTTTCGGCGGAATAACCGGTGCGGGCGGCGGCGGAGGGGGCGGTTCCACGAAGGCAGCCGCCACGACTGGTTCGGCAATATCTTCTTTCCTGGGTTCGACTGGTTCGGGCTCGGCGCCGTTTGTGACGTGGACGGGAGCAGGCGGCTCAGGCGCTACTATTTCGACCGGCGGCGGCGTTGGTGGGGGCGGGGGAGGAGCAGTGATGACAACGATTTTCTCCTCAATCACGGGTGCTTTGGGTGCTTCCGGCGGCGGAGCATTCAGCCGGGCGGCGATGTCGGGATGATCTTTAAGGAGCTCGTTTTCGAGGTATTCGGCGCTGATTTTATCGAGCGAACTGGAGGCGACCTTGGCGGCGGTGATGCCCAACGCCTTGGCTTTGGAGATGATATCTTTGTTCTCCAAACCGAGTTTCTTCGAAATATCGTAAATACGAACGGGCATAATGTTTTTTCACGGACTGCATAAAGCAGGACGTCTAAGCTGCTGCGGCTGCATCGGAGCCGCCTAATTGAATTTTTTTACGGTCGGCTTCTTCGCGGGCGGCTTTCAAAATTGCCGCCGCCTGATCACCAATTTCAGGAATTCCCGCCAGGTCGCTTTCTTCCGCCTGCAATAATTCTTCCAGGCGTCGCAGGCCATTATTTACCAGCACTCCGGCTTGCTCACGAGTGAGTCCCGGAATGGCGGCCAGCGCTTCGACCGCTTCGGCGACTTTTTCCTCAAAACCCTTCGTCACGACGTGTTCGGCTTCAATGTCCACCTGCCAGCCGGTGAGCTTGGAGGTGAGCCGCGCGTTCTGGCCGCGCTTGCCGATGGCCAGAGAAAGCTGGTCTTCGCTCGTGATGATGCGGACGCGCTTGCGGGCTTCGTCCACTTCAAAATTCTTCAACTTCGCCGGCGACAACGCGTTGGTGATGAACTCCCGCACGTTCGGCGACCAGCGAATGATGTCCACTTTCTCGTTGTTCAATTCGCGGACGATATTTTTGACGCGTTGCCCGCGCAGGCCCACGCAGGCGCCGACGGGATCCACTTTTTCGTCGCGGGTCCAGACCGCCAGTTTAGTGCGGAAACCAGGCTCGCGAGCGATGCCTTTGACTTCAATCGTCCCGTCGCTGATTTCGGAAACTTCCAACTGAAACAGCTTGATGACAAACCGCGGGTCCGCACGGGACAGAATAATCTCCGGGCCATGAGGGCCTTGCTCGACGGCCTTCACGTAACAACGAATCCGCTCGCCTACCTGGTATTCCTCGGTGGGCACGCGCTCGCGGTTGGGCAAAAGTGCCTCGTATTTGCCAAGGTCAACGATAACGTCCGAACGGTCAAATCGGCGGACCGTGCCGCTGATGATGTCACCCACGCGGTCTTTAAACTCGGTGAAAATCAACGCCTTCTCCGCGCGGCGGATTTGCTGCATCAGCGCCTGTTTGGCATATTGCGCGGCGATGCGCCCGAACCCGGTGGGCGTCACTTCGATTTCAATTTCATCGCCGATTTGGGCCTCCGCCTTGATGCGGCGGGCATCGAAAACGGTGATTTGGTCATGCTTGGAAATGACCTTCTCAGAAACAACCAGTTTGGCAAAAGCCCGAATGTCGCCGGTTTTCGGCTCGATGGCCACGCGGAGCTCACGGGCAGGTCCGACGGCTTTTTTTGCAGCTGATAACAAAGCCTCCTGTACAGCCGACGTAAGGACATCACGGCTGATGCCCTTTTCCTTTTCCCAGTACTCCAAGACGGCTAAAAAGTCGGCGTTCATATCAGTTTGTCAAACGGAACGACCCCACGAGGGGAACAAAAAAGTCGGCAAGTTTTATCTTTCCGACTTTGGCGCGCTGGGTGGACCCAGCAAATCATTACCGTTCTATCTGAAACAATAAGTTTTTTGCACAATCCCGTCAAGATGCATTTCCGAGGAGGAACCGCCGGGCGGGCCCTGAGAAAGGCTTTTAAATGAGGAAAGCCGGAAGGCAGGAAAAGGCGTTTGGCCGGTTCTTGAATTCTGATTTCTTATTATATTTGGTTCCCGACCGGCTTCTTTGGGATCGCGAAATTTTTTGCAATTTACCGTCAATCGTTCCATTCTCTGGCCATGACACAACCCTTGGCGCTGGTTGTCTACGAGAAATTGCTGCCCGGCACCCAATTGATCAACCGGTTGCAGGATTTGAATTACCGCGTCCGGGCTGTGACCGATTCCAATACGCTGGTGGCTTGTGCCCGGCAGGAGAAACCCATGCTGGTGCTGGCCGACCTGGAATCCAGCCGCAATGACATCTGCCGGACGATCGCCGAGTTGAAACAGGATGCCGCCACTCAACACATTCCCGTGATCGCGATTGCCCGGGAAGGCGATGCTTCCTTGGTCCGCGCCGCCCAGGCCGCCGGCGCGACGTTGGTCGCGGGGGAAGCCTCCATTTTGACTCATCTATCGCAATTTCTGGATCAGGCACTGCAGGTGGAGTGAGCGGTCCTGGCGTAAACCAATGGCGCAGGATTCCGATCGAGTTTCACCCGAGGCCTCCGCCACCTTGCCGATCATCCAGACTGTGGCGGACCATGTCCAAAAGCACGTGCGGACGAAACGGTTTTTGCAGTGAATTCTGCCCTTCGCGCAACCTAAGCTCTCTATCGGCCATTTCGGCGCTGCTATAAGCGGTGGTGAAAATCACTTTAAGTTGCGGATCATCGAATTGCAGGTGGCGGGCCAATTCCAAGCCGTTCGTGTTCCCGGGCATTATCAAATCAGTCACCAGCAGGGCCACTTCGCCGCAATGCTTCTGCCATAAGGTCAAGGCTTCGACACCGTTGCCCGCTTTCAAAACCCGATAATTGTGCCCCTCCAGTATTTGTCCGATCAAAAGCTGTACAGAAGGGTCATCCTCTACCACCAGAATAGTTTCGCCCTGTCCGCGGCAATTCGATGGTGCCGCAGCTTCTTTCAATTTGGGACAGGCGGCTTTGCTGGCCGGAAGAAATATTTGAAACGTCGATCCAAGGCCCGGCTCGCTCTGGACCTTGATCCAGCCTCGATGTTGCTTGACGATTCCAAAAACGGTGGCCAGCCCGAGACCAGTGCCTTTGCCGGGTTCTTTCGTGGTAAAAAACGGTTCGAAAAGGCGCTGGAGCACCTCCGGCCCCATGCCAATGCCGGTATCAGTGACGCTCAGCCAGACATGGTGTCCGGGCGTGGCGCCTGAATGCAGGCGCGCCGTGTTTTCGTCCACCACTTGTTCTCCGGTTTCAATCCGGATCTGGCCACCGTTCGGCATGGCGTCGCGGGCATTCACGGCGAGGTTCATGAGCACTTGATCCAGCATTCCCGGATCGGCGCGCGTGACGAGGCAGGTTGGAGCAAGCCGCATCAACAAGTTCACGTCTTCCCCAATCATGCGCCGAAGCATTTTTGCAAGGCTGGCCACTGATTCGTTCACGTCAAGGTCGCAGATCTGCATCACCTGTCGACGGCTAAACAGCAGCAATTGGCGGGTCAAGTTCGCGGCGCGCTCCGCATATCCCCGAATCTGCTGCAACCCGTCCCGGACTGCCTCGGGGATGCCTTCGGTTGACACGAGAGTCTCGGCGTGGAGCATCGTGGCCGCCAGGATGTTGTTGAAATCGTGGGCCACGCCTCCCGCAAGTTGGCCAATCGCCTCCATCTTCTGTGCTTGCCGAAATTGTTCTTCGAGTTTTTTTCGCTCGGTGATGTCCTGCGCCGCCCCCACAAAATGCGTGACCTCGCCGGAGAGGTTTTGCACGGGAAATCCACGATCCGATATCCAGCGCACACTCTCGTCGGGCCGAACTATGCGGTACTCGTGCGAGAACGGCCGCCCCTGTTTTTTGCACTCGAGAACCTCCAACACCCGCTGCCGGTCGTCTTCATGGATCGCCTCAATGAACGATCTGGAATTTTCGCGAAGACTTTCTACCGGGCGGCCCCAAATTCTCTCGTAACCGGAACTGATATAACTTACCTCGTTGGTGGCGGGATCGGTCATCCAAAAGACTTCATCAATCGTCTCGCTGATGAGTTTCAAGCGGTCATTGCTCTCGCCCAGGGCCTTTTCGGCCTGCTTTCGAGCTGTAATATCCTTGCCGATACTGGCAGTCCCGATCACCTGCCCCTTGGCGCACCGCAGCACGGTATTGTCCCATCTGACAACGCGCCGTTCACCGGACTTGGTGAGGATTTCGTTTTCGTGATGCCAGGCGTCTGGCATGTCATCCAGCAGTTTGGCGAAAACCGTTCTTAGGTCCTTCGCGTCCGGCGGTATGAACAACTCGAACCAGTCGCGTCCAATGACCTCCTGACGGTCCCATCCAGTTATCTGTAATAGGTAGTCGTTGCAGTAGGTGACTCGGGCGTTTCGATCCAGCATCATCGACATCAATTGAATGCGCTCCATCATATCGCTGAAGCGCCGCTCGCTTTCGCGCAAAGCAGCCTCCGCGCGATTGCGATACGCGATTTCCCTGAGCAAGAGCTCGTTTCCGTTCGTTGATTCAATCTTCGTTTTCATGATTTTTGCAACACGTTGAAGGAGCCATCCCGCAATCGCTGCCGCCGAAACTATTGGTGACCATTAGAAACTATTAAGTATATTTCATACAGGATTGTTGTGGATCGCGCTCTCCATGGATTGCCAAACATAGGACAATTTTTGTTTTAAATGCAGGTTGCGGGCGGGCGACGCTTTTGAAGTGGCAGAGCAAGCCAGCGATTTCATTGGCGATTTACAATGAGCTTTTCACTGTAAACCGTTGATGGAAAAAGATTATGATAGAGCAGGAAAATTAACGGAGTCCGGCGTCATTCTTGAGGAGCTATGTGAACAACTTGCGCTTGACCTGTGCATTACTCTTTTTTATAGTGCAGCAATAATTGAGGCGTATGCGGCTCCAGATGTAACTGAACACAACGGAAACGTACCCGTTGTGTCTTTTTTTATTCACCCACGCACCCGGCTCGATTTGTCAGGAGAGAACTATGGCCAGCGGCAAAGTAAAGTGGTTCGACAATAAACATGGCTTCGGTTTTATAACCCAGGAAACCGGCCAGGATGTTTTTGTCCACTATAGCGCCATTCAAGGCGACGGCTTCAGGACGTTGAACGAGGGGGACGAAGTTGATTTCGACATCGTCACCAGCGAAAAAGGTCTCAAGGCCGAAAACGTCAAGCGCGCTCACGCGTCCTAAGCAAGCGTCCCATCGGCAAAGCTGCTGGTGTTTTGATTCGCTATACGGGCGGGTGTCGGCTAATTTCCTGTCATGCCGGAAATGCCGAGTTTCATCGAAAGCCTTTACGTCCACGTGCCGTTTTGCGCGCAAAAATGCGCGTACTGCGCCTTCTATTCCGAGGCTTCCAGCGGCGAATTGATCCAGCGCTACACCGACGCCCTGGTTCGGGAATTGGAACTCGTCGCCTCCGATCTGAAACCGCGCACAATTTTTTTCGGCGGCGGCACGCCTTCCATTTTGAACCTCAAACAATGGGAAAAAATTCTTCGAACGATGGAGCGGTTGCAGTTGCTCGGCGCGCAGGAATTTACCGTGGAATGCAATCCCGCCACGGTCTCGCTCGATAAGGCGAAATTGCTCCGGTCGTTCGGCGTGAACCGCGTGTCGATGGGCGTGCAATCGCTCGATGAGGCGTTGCTGGATCGACTGGGGCGCATTCACAGCCGCGAAATGGTTTTCAAATCGTTCGATATTTTGCGCTCGGCGGGTTTCAACAATCTTAATATCGACCTGATGTTCGCCATCCCCGGTCAGACCATGGAAATCTGGCGGGCGACGCTCGCCGAGGCAATCGCTTTGGGCAGCGAGC
This sequence comes from Verrucomicrobiia bacterium, assembly GCA_035552155.1. Taxonomy (GTDB): domain Bacteria; phylum Verrucomicrobiota; class Verrucomicrobiia; order Limisphaerales; family DASXHY01; genus DASXHY01. The sequence continues at coordinate 88,592 of DASZLX010000027.1, forward strand.
ACCTTTCCAGTTATGAGGTCATTTACGAGGAGGACACGCCGCTCTTTGCCCAACTCCAAGCTGGGGAATTTGACCTCGATGAAGACCTGGCCTGCGACATGTATGAGGAACTGGTCGAACGCGCTGCGGACGCCGGTTTTCAGCAATATGAAGTGGCAAATTTTGCGCGTAATCAACGGGCAAATGACGAACGCCAAATGACAAACGGAGAATCAAGGGGTCAAGGAAACAGCCATTCCTCATTCCTCATTCCTCATTCCGAAACGCCGGCATTCGCCTGTAAGCATAATGTGAATTACTGGCGCGGCGGCGCCTTTCACGGACTCGGCCCGAGCGCGACCGGTTACGTGCGCGGTGTGCGGACGAAAAATTGGTCGAACACGCAGATGTATTGCGAGCAATTGGAAAAGGGGAAACGCGCGATTGAATCGCGCGAGGAACTGCCGCCACTGTCGCGCGCGGGCGAAACCGCCGCCTTCGGCTTGCGCATGGTGGCCGGTTGGCCGTTTGAGGATTTTCAGGTCGCGACCGGGCACGATTTGCGCCGGGAGTGGGCGGTGGAAATGAAACAACTGGCGGATCGCGGCTGGGGCCGGATAGGGCGCGAGGGTTTCCAACTGACCCCGCAAGGCTTGCGTTTTGCGGACGCCGCCGCGGAAATGTTTTTGCGATGAAAAAAGGGCGGGGCGCATATGCCGGATGCGACGTTTAGCTTCCGGGCGGCAAAGGCGCGCCGGAAAACCGGGCCCGCTGGCAGCAATTCCGCGCGAGCCGGCACGAGCGCGACCCGCGCGAATATGGCCGTGGCCGAATTCTGCAAACTTGCCGGTCGCTTGATGCGCCAGCCTGCGGCTCCTTTTCATGAGCACGCGGTGCGCAGCGAAGTTGAAAGAATTTGCGCCGAGCATCGGCTCGGTTTCAAGCGCGATGAATTTGGCAATGTCATCGTTGAGCTTCGCACTGCCCGAACCCGTCCGCTGGTGCTGGCGGCGCATATGGATCATCCGGGATTTGAAATCGTGCGCTCGCTTGCGCCCAAAACCTGGCTGGCGCGGTTTCTGGGCGGTGTGCCGGACAGTTATTTTCGTCCCGGTGTTCCGGTGCGGCTGATGCCTGGCGGCAGCGCGGCCCGGTTGGGAAATCGTCCGGGACAGGCGAAGGAATTTGAACTCCACTCCCGCGAGCCGCTGAGTGTCCCGCCTCAATTCGCGGTTTGGGAATTGGAAGATTTTGCGGTGAGAAACGGCCGCATTCATGGCCGCGCTTGCGACGACCTGGTGGGCGTCGCCTCCATCCTGGCCACGCTGATTGCGCTCCAGCGCAGCGGCGCCCGCGTGCACGTTATCGGCGTCATCGCCCGCGCGGAAGAGATTGGGTTTCTCGGCGCGATGGCGGTGGCCGCGGCAAAAAGGCTGCCGAAAGATTCGCTCGTCATATCACTTGAAACCAGCCGTGAATGCCCGGTGTAAAAATGGAGCAGGGGGTGATACTGCGCGTGGGTGACCGGACTTCGATTTTCCATTCCGGCGCGATGCGTTTTCTCGGCGAAGTCGCCGCCGGGTTGAAGTCGCAAAACGAAAAATTTCAGTTCCAACGCGCCCTGATGAGTGGCGGCACGTGCGAGGCGACTGCTTACCAGGAATTTGGTTATCAAACCGCAGCCGTTTGCGTGGCATTGGGCAATTATCACAACTGCTCGGAAGGCATCCGCATCGCCGCCGAATTCGTCAGCGTGAAGGATGCGCTCGACATGGTGGAGTTGCTCGCCGCCGCCGCGCAAGAGATGCCGCAATATTCGCGGTTGATGGGCAAACTTCCCCGGCGGTTGAAGGAAATGTTGCGCGACGCGAAGCCGCGATTGCGAAAGACCGCGGACTAAGGAGCGGCGTTCATCGCCGAAGTTGCCTCCGCTGGCGATTGCCGGCTCAGCCGCTGGATGGCGAGCACACCGGTCAGAATGGAAAGAATTCCGCAGGCAAGATACGGCACCGCTCCGGGCCGCAGCAAGGCGCTGCTGATAGATTCCAGCGGTGATGCCAGCCAATGCGGCAGGGTCCTGACGGAATAAAGGGCCGTGGCGAAAACCGGACCCAGGATGCGCGCAAGACTTCCCGATCCTTGTGCCACGCCGATCGTGGCACCCTGTTCATGCGCGGGGGTGAGGTTGGAAATCATTCCGAAGATGGGCGGGCGCGCCAGGCTGGAGCCGATGGCCAGCACGCAGAGCGCGAGAATCAATTTGACCCACGGCCAGCCGGCGGAATGAAACAGCACCTTCCACGAAAGTTCCGGCGCGCCTTGCATGAAGGGGACAACCATCAGCGAGAGGCCGGTCAGCAGGAGGCTGATGAAGATCAACTTGGGTTCACCGAGCCGTTTGACGAGCTTGCCGGTTGCGCCTCCTTGAAACAGAGCGCCGACCAGGCCAACCACCACAATCAGGTAGCCCGCAGTTTTTCCCGCCGAAACCACTTCGAGATGAAAGTTGTCGGAAATGAGCAGCGCCAGGGTTGTTTCAAAACAACTGAAACAGAAGGTTGCGAGAAAGAACACGATCACGAGCATGCCGACTTTGGGGCGCGTGAGCGTGTGGATCCATTGGTCGAAGTGCGGACGGGGCCGGGCCTGGTCCGAATCCGGCTTGCGGCTCTCGGACAGGATGAAATACGCCAGGATGAAATTCGAGCCGCTTAACACCGCCGCAATCCAGCCCGGGCCCGCGAGGCCCATTCCGGAAAGGCTGACCGCGCCGATGCCCGGACCAAAAACAAATCCCAACCCGATCGCCATGCCAATGATGCCCATCATCTTCGAGCGTTTCTCGGGCGGCGTGATGTCCGCAACGTAAGCTTGCGCGACCGTGATGTTCCCGCCGCAGCAGCCGGCCAGGACTCGGGAAAGAATGATCAATCCCAGGGCCAGCGTGTGATTGGCCAGGCCGGACGCTATCGCAAAGATGACATAGGACACGCAAGCGCCCGCCGTGCTCATCAGGAGAATGGGCCGCCGGCCGACGCGATCGGAAAATCTTCCCCAAATCGGCGAGAAGATGAATTGCATTCCCGAATAAACGGCGAAGATAATGCCGATGATGTATCCGTGCGCGCCGAAATCGCGGACGTAGAGCGGCAGCATCGGCATGACCACACCGAAGCCGACCAGGTCGATGAAGACAGTGAGAAAAATGACGAAGATCGAAGGGCTCCTTTTCATGAGTGCAACGCGAAAAATACCCGAATCACATGGTGCCGGACAAAAATTGACATGCTGAGAGTCTATGGGCGACGAGGCGCGAGTCAAGGGAGGCATGCGAATGACAAATGATGAGCGGATGTGGAACCGCATCGCGACAGAAGCTTGCGAAACCGCAAGTTGAAATTGTCGCGGGGTAACGCTCTGTCGTGGCGGATTCGAGGCGAAGAGAATTTAAGGGTCGGGATAAACCATTCGTTTTTTATTTTTTTTACCCGGATTCGGTCGGATTTAGTCGGATTTACTCCAGTAAATTTTTGCCTGGGCTTGCCCCTTGGACAGCGATGGGCCGGCATAAAATTCATGGGGGCGAGATTGGACTTGGTTCGACTTGTGGGGAGGAGATGACATGGATTTTTATTTTTATTTCCATCTTACCTAGGTGGAAAAGCTTACGGTAAGGTTTGTGGCGTAACCGGTTGGAGGCGTGATTTTTATGAATAAGGAAAGCAGGAAAACAGGAACGAAATGAGGGTTTTCTAAAATACGAAACGGTTTCGTGATTCACGGAATTGATTCGGACAGAGGCGTGTGGCGGAAATCCTTACGAGGGTAGCCCTCGCAGACTCGGGCAACCGGGGCTGAGTACTGCAACACCTGCGGTGCTGGGAGAATGTCAGGCGATTCATCGCGTTTTTGGCGTTGTAACCATAACTGGTGACTCGCGGGGGACAGGGGGTTTGGTATGTTTATCTCGTCATTGCGATGCAGAAATGCAGGTTACCGTGTGTGACGTAAGGCGTAAAACTGCGGCGCCGCATCAAAAGTGACTATGGATTTGAAGTTGT
>DASZLX010000028.1:0-317121 GCA_035552155.1 Verrucomicrobiia bacterium
CACCGACCCGTTGCTCGTCGATCACGCGGGCGCGGACGTGATCGTCGGCACCATCGGCCCCAAGCGTCTCGTGGCTCCTGCGCTCACACCGGCGCAATTGCCGAAGATCGATCTCGTGCTGCTCTCGCACGCGCACATGGACCACCTGAATTTCGCCACGCTCCGCCACTTTTCCAGCAGCACGCGCGTCGTCACCGCCCCCTCCACCGCCGATCTCCTCGCCGATACGCGCCTGAAAGCGCCGAAGGAACTCGCGTGGGGCGACAAGGCCACCGTCAAAACCGACCATGGCGAAGTGGAAGTCGAGGCCTTCGAAGTAAAACATTGGGGCGCGCGTTGGCGGCATGATTCCTATCGCGGCTACAACGGCTACATCCTATCGCGCGAAGGACGGAAAATAATTTTTGGCGGCGACACCGCTTGGAGCGATTCATTCCGTTCGTTGCGCAGCAAAGGCCCGTTTGACCTGGCGATCATGCCCATCGGCGCCTACCAACCGTGGGTTCAATCGCACTGCACGCCGGAACAAGCCCTGCAAATGGCGAACGACGCCGGAGCGCAGCATTTTCTACCCGTTCACTTCAAGACCTTCACTCTCGGTCGCGAAGGCGTCGTCGAGCCGCTGGAGCGTTTGCAAGCCGCGATCGAACCCGAACGCCTCGGCTGGCAGGATATTGGCCAGACGTTTTCGATGAGTTGAGGCGTTTTGCAGGGTGGGTGTTCGGAAGTAAGCCGCAGGCGTCACATTGCAACGGAACACGCACCACGCAATACGTAATACGCCCCTTCACCTCACCGACTCATATTTCCGGTGGCTCAAATCGCTGAACAGCGAGAGAAACCACAGTTTGATCCAAAGCCGCACCACCGGCCAGACACCGCGGCGATCGTAGCGGCGCATCGAAGTCGTCGCGGTCGTGTCCCCGATATATTTATAACCGCCGAAACGTTTCAACCGCCGAATCAGTTCACTGTTCTCGCGCAACTCCAGCCGTTCATCGAAGCCGCCCACGCTGTCGAAATGTTTCTTCCAACAAATAATCACGCCCGAACTCCCGTTGCGCACCACGAACCGATGAATGGTATTCTTGAGCCAATAAATCAATTTGTAAGAGAATCGCCGGGTATCGGGCTGGCCCTTCAGCGTCCCGCCCGCATCGCGCGTGGTGAATTGCTCCGCGATAATTCGCAATGCATCCGGCTCCAAAATCGTGTCGGCATCCAAAAAAATCAGCAGGTCGCCCGTGGCGATGCGCGCGCCGAAATTGCGCGACGGCCCAAGTCCCTTCTCGGACAAAGTCACCAACCGGTGGCACTTCTCCTGCGCCACTTCCGCCGTGCGATCCGTGCAGCCATTGGCCACCACCACGATTTCACACGCCGGATAATCCTGCCGGTTCAGCGCGTCCAGCGTTCCTCCAATGTAATCCTGTTCGTTATGGGCGGGCACGATGATCGAAATCGTCGGAAACTTCTTTGAAGTTCGCGCGAAGGGCCGGAGCAGCCGCTCCTTGACGCGTTTCAATTCCAATCGCGTCAATCCCGTCCGCGAGAGCGCTTGGTTTTGTTCCATGTTCAAATCTCCCTGTTGGGGAGCGATTTGCCATCGGGGAGAAACCCTAATCTTTCGCGACAATCAGCGGTGGGCTGTTTTTTCGCGGTGCGAGCGTTAAGACAGCTTTGGCATCAGCTCGCCGGCACTCTTCGAGGACACTGGGGTCGGTGAACCACTCAAAATTACAAACAATTCACCCCATTGTAATAGCAGCGCAGCGAAGTGACGCTACAGTCGGCGTGTTAGAACCGCCAGGAGGTGGGGGTGGTCATGGGCAACGGATTCACGGGGCATTTGTGCCCCGTGAGTCCATTCCAACCGAATTCGTTTCCAGAGTGGGCGACTTTACAGCCGGCAAATTCAACTTGGTCCGCAGAATCGCCTGCGCTTGCGGCGGCAACCCGTTGGTTGAATTCAACAAACGGCTGCGGACATCGCGGGCAATCTCGGGCAGCGGCGCCATCCGAAGCCGCTCCCGCCCTTGATCGGGAATTTTGCGCTCGTAACTGTCCCACGCCTGTTGCGCCAGCCGTTGGAATCCCGCGGCACGCTCATCCTGGTCAATGATCAAGCTCGTGTAGGACGTCATCAACAATCCTTCCAGCACCGTTCGCACGCGGTCGGGCGAGGTCTCATTAATATCCTCCTGCACGCACGCAACCGCATACTGGTCCAGCGTCACGTTGCGCGGATAGGAATTGAAATCGCCGTCGATGATCGTTTTGTCCGGATATTTTTCGCCCAGATATTTGAACCATTTGGCCGCCTCGCTGGTGCGGTTGTAAACGTAAAGTGAGTAAATCGCCTGCCGCAAAAAATTGCGGTGCGCCTTGAGGATGCCGTTCTTCTGGTTCGGATCCTTCTCCTCGTCATACATTTTAAGATACGTATCGTTGACCTTGGAAATGATATCCAGGTTGGGGCCGAATTCCATTTCATCGTTGAACGGATTATCCACGATGCGCCCGCGCTGCCAGCTTAACTGCATGCATTGATAAATCACCCGCCGCAGCACGATCAAATCATCCGTCGGTGAAATTTTCGACGGATTTTCCGCCGCGCGCTTCAATCCCTGCGCCGCCCAATAAATCGCCGACGCCTCCGGCAGCCGCCATTCCAGCGGGCCGTATTCCTCGTCCACCTGCTTCATGAACTCCGGATCCATCTTGTACTTCTCGCGCAAAATTTTCGCGCGGTTAATTTCGTCCGGCGTTCGCGGATGGATCAATGCCTCAAAATCCGGTTTCTTCCCGCCAAACACATCCTCCATTTCCTTCTTCCACTCCGTCTTGTAATACATGCTGGCGTCGTCGAGATTCGCGCCCATCTTGTGCTGGAAAAACCACGCCAGTTCCCGGTGAATCAACACATCGTCCGGATTGTAACGCAGCCCTTGATCGCGCAACAACTCGATGCCGTTCTGCACCCAGCGCCAGCGATCGGGAAAATCCTTGAACTTCACCGAAATGTTATAGGCCATGTTCCACGCTTCATGCGCCCAGACCTGCGAGAAGTGCGGCTCGAGCTTGGTGATCCAATCGGACAACTGCGCCATCTCGAAAAATTTATCGTCCTCCTGCAACTGGTTCGCGCGCGTCCAGAGCAGGTTGGAAATCAACCCGCGGAATCCGCCCAGCGCCACCGTCGTGAAGGCCAGCACCGGCGGCGCATTCGTCAAACCCTCGACGTGCGTCAACCCGAGCGTGTCGCGATCGTGGTTCATCGATTTCTGCAACGCACCAGAACCGGCCACCAACGCCGCCGCCAGGATCACGAGGATGATTTTTTTCAAACGCCCGTTCATGCGACGACGACTTTGGACTTTAAACTTTGGACTTTGGACCTCATTGGCTTTGCGCCGTGGCCAATTCGCGGCGATTGAAAATGAAAATCCCGACGATCGCAAAAACACCGCCCAGGAGCAGCACGATTTGCACGAACGCCAGTCCCAATTCCCCCCACGTGATGCTGCGCCCGCTGCTGAGCGAATCAATCGGTGAAAAATCGCGCGCCAGATTGATCACTTTAAGCGCCACGCGAAAAGTCGGCAAAATCACGGCGTTCAAAATCGGCAGAATCGGGTTGTTGGGCGCGGTCGAGGAAGTATCGATCGTTCCATCCGAAACCACTGACGTCAGTGTCCCGGAAGACAATGCCATCGTCAAAATAGCCAGCGATAAAAACGCCGCCACCGGGAACGAAAGGAAACTCGCCGACGCCAAACCGATCGCCGCCAGCAGCGCCATCCAGCAAAAAATGATTCCCAGGCCGCGCGCGAAATTCATCCCGAAGCTGCCCTGGCGATACAAAACCTCCATGCCGTCCTCCAGCGGGAACAGAAGCGCCGTATCATTCATATTGGCGAAGGAAATTGTGAGCACGCCGTTCGTATCGAAGAGATCGGATGGCACTGCGAATTCGTGAAAAGTGTCCGGAGCCAGACTCATCCCCTGGCTGCGCCAAAACTTGGTTTTCCCGGGCGCACCCACCTGCCAAAAGCCGTTGAGCGTGCCGGACGCACTTTTTTGCGCCGCATTGAATTTAATCCGCAATTGCAGCGGCTCGCTGCTCAGCGATTTGGCCGCCGGCCCAAATTTGATTTCCCACGTCTTGACGTAACCGGGCGGCACCACCTGGTATTCGGCCTTCACCTGTTCCTCGATTTGCTTCTGCACCTCGGGCAAATCGGCCTGCGTCACGGGAGAATGCTTCAAGCGATCCTCCAGAACATCGTGCGCGGTTTTTTCGATGTCCGCCTGGACATCCGGCGGTTTGACGGAACCGCGCGCCACCAGCACTTCGTTGTGCAAGGTTTGTTGTTCCGCCGCCGGCAATTTCGTGGCGCGCCATTGCAACAACCCATAAACGCACACGCCGGACAGGACCAGCAATACTGCGTTCAACGAAATGATGCCAAGCCATTTTCCCAGCCAGATTTGCCAGCGCGCAATCGGCTTCGTGGCCACGACTTGGATCTGGCATTCCTCGATGTCGCGCGCGAGCGTGCCGCAGGAAAGCCACAGCGTGGAAATGCCGAGCAGCGCCGTGATGGCACTCAAGGTGTAAGTCAGCAAAATCTGCGTAAACCCGCGTGCGGTGCCGTCGTCCTTGATGAGAATCGGCAACCCGACCACCGCCAGCAACAGCAACACGGCAATCGCGAGGAACAGCCGAAACCGAAGCGCGGCTTTCCAGGTCAAACCAGCTATGGCGAGTAATTGTTGCATCGATGAGGCGATGGCGCGTTTCCCAACGCCTGACTATTTCTTTCCTCCCAACAACGACGACAGCTTCTCATTCGCCTTGGACAAATCCTCCGGTTTGGCTTCCGCAGTCGCAGGTTTCGCGGGTGCTACGGGAGCGGATGCCTTGGTCAATTCCGCCAATTTTTTCTCGTCCGCCGCGGGAGCCGTCGGTCCGGCAGTCGCCATTGCGGCCGGTTTGGTTTCCGGCAGGGCGAGTTTTTCCAGAATTTTATCCGTGGCCGGTTTTTCGGAAACGCCACCGCGCAAATACTCGGCGACACGCGCGCCGGATTGCGCGCCGCTGGTTTCCTGCGCCGCCCGCGCCTTTTGCACCACGTCGAGAAAATAGCTTTCCAGATTTTGCGTCGGGTTGTCTACGCGCACTGCGTCCGTCGCCAAGTCATGCCGGATGACTTCCAGCACGCGTTCGAGCGTTTCGCGCGGCAGCACGGGCGTCGTGATGCGCAAAGTGTCGGGACGCGCCAGCAATTCCTTGAGCGTGCCCATCGCCTGGATTTTTCCGCCGTAATAAATCACGACGCGATCGCACACATCCTCCACGTCCGATAGCAAATGACTGCTCAAAATCACCGTCTTGCCGCGCCGCGCCAGCGCCACAATCAAATCCTTCACCTCGCGGCAGCCGATGGGATCCAGTCCCGCCGTCGGCTCATCGAGGATGACCAAATCCGGGTCATTGATGAGCGCCTGGGCAAGGCCGATGCGTCGCTGCATGCCCTTGGAGAATTCGCCGACCGAGCGCATGCGCGTCTGGTTCAACCCGACCATTTCGAGCAGTTGCTCAGCGCGATTATTCCGCTCGTCCTTGTTCAACTCGAAAAGGTTCCCGAAAAAATCCAGTGTCTCGCGCGAATTCAGGTAGCGATAGAGATACGATTCCTCGGGCAGATAACCGATGCGCGATTTGGTCTTCACATGCCGCGGCGAATGGCCGAAAACTTCGCAATGCCCTTTCGTTGGATTCAACAAACCGAGCAGTAATTTGACCGTCGTCGATTTGCCCGAGCCATTCGGCCCCAACAATCCGAACACCTCGCCCCGCCGGACGTCGAAATCCACATTATCCACCGCGCGCGCCTTGGGCCGGCCCCAGAAATCCTTGAAGACCTTGGTCAAGCCGCGGACGGACACGACGACCTCGCCGGATTTTTGATTTTCGATCTCCGATTTTTTAGTGGGTTCAACAAGGGAACCTAATTCGGCAGCGGGCATAAAACTATTTCTCGTTTCTTTCTTTAGCCTCGAACTCGGCGAGTTCGTGAAAAAGCTTAATTTCCGCAGGTTCAAGCGTCTGAATCAACTCGATTACCTGTTCGGCTTTCATGCCAATTTCGGCGTCAGCTTCGGCGCCGGTGCCGCGGGGCGCCCCGGCGTTTCCAGTTCCGGGTGATAATGCTCCAACTCCTCACCCTTACGCACCAGGCGCGCGCTGTTGAAGATCACGATCAACGAGCCGACATTATGCAAAATAGCGGCTGTAATCGGGCCGATTTCCCCGAAGGCCGCGAGCGTCAGGCCAATGACAATGAAACAGATGCCGAACATGAAGTTCTGGTTGATGACCGCGCGCGTGCTGCGCGAGAGTTTCACCAGGAACGGCAGCCGCCGAAGGTCGTTGTTCATGAGTGCAATCGTGGCGCTGTGAATGGCCACTTCGCTCCCCGCAGCGCCCATCGCGATGCCGATGTCGCCTGCGGCAAGCGCGGGCGCATCGTTCACACCGTCGCCAACCACCGCGACTTTGTAGCCCTTTAATTTGACCGCGCGGACAAATTCCACCTTGTTCTGCGGCAAACATTCGCCGACCGCTTCTTCGCACCCGATTTCCGCGGCGACGCGCGTGGCCACCGCCTGGCGATCGCCGGAAATCATCGCGACGCGGCGCACTCCATTTTCCTTAAGTTCCATCAGCGATTCCCGGGCTTCCGCGCGGGTCTTGTCCTGCATGCCCACCCACCCGACGCACTGGCCATTGCGCGCGATGAAAATCAAACTCCAACCCTCGGTTTCATTCAGGTCCACCGACTTTTCAAAATTCGAATCAACGCCATTGTCCTTCAGCCACTGAGCGCGGCCAACCAACACCGTGGCGCCATTGACCTGCGCCTTGATGCCGCGGCCAGCTGTCTCGGTAAAATCCTTCGGCTCGGTCAGCGGTACACCCGCTTCATCCGCCAATTGCGCCAGCGCCTTGGCAGTTGGGTGATTGCTGTATTTCTCCGCCGATGCGGCCAGCAGGAGCAATTCGGCGGGCTTGGTTTCACCCAAAGGCGCCAGGCGGCTTACCGCCAATTGGCCGGTCGTGAGCGTCCCGGTTTTGTCAAAAACAAAGGCGTTAATCTTGGCGGCCAATTCAATGTCCGCCACATTTTTAATCAAAATGCCCAACCGCGCCGCCGCGGAAAGCGCCGCGACCATCGCGGTCGGCGTCGCGAGAATGAACGCGCACGGGCAGGAAACGACGAACACCGCAATCACCCGGTTCAAATCGCGCGTGAATGCCCACACCAGCGCCCCGATGACCAATACGAGGGGCGTGTAAAAGCCCATATACTGGTCCACGATTTTCATGATGGGCAGCTTGGTTTTTTCCGCAGCGAGAATCAGTTCGCGGACGCGACCCAGCGTGGTGTCCGTACCGGCACGGCTCACTTTAATCTCCAGAACGCCCGTGAGATTTTGCGTGCCCGCGAAAACTTCGTCGCCCGGCTTTTTGTCTGCCGGCAACGACTCACCGGTGATGGTCGCCTGGTTGAACGATCCCTGCCCGGTCACAATCACACCATCCGCCGCCACATTGTCGCCGGGCCGGATGCGAATCACATCGCCCACGGCCAATTCGCTGGCCGCGACTTCTTCCTCGCCACCGTCTTTTTTGATCCGGCGCGCCTTGGTCGGCGTGAGTTTGATAAGCGATTCAATCGAAGCGCGCGCGCCTTCCGCGGTGCGGGTCTCGATGATTTCCCCCATCAGCATGAAAAACGCCACCACTCCCGCCGTCTTGTAATCGCCGGACGCAAACGCCGCCAGCACCGCGATGGCGACTAGCTCATTGATGCTCAACCGGCCCACGCGCAGGTCCTTGACCGCGGTGATGACAATTGGATAACCCAGAATGACCGCGCCGATCAGTGCGCTGATGCTGGCCACGCTGCTGCTGCTGTTCAACAGCCAGTCCACAATGAATGCGTTGATGACGAAAACCACGCCCACCAGGGTCTGCCACAAACGCACCGGTGCGTGTTCGTGGTCATGGCCGCACCCGCAACTCGCGTCGTGCTCGTGATGATGATGTTCTTCCTGGTCCAAAAGTGAGGTAACTTGCATAACTAAAAAATCCAAATTCCAAGTTCCAAAATCCAAAGCGAACCGCAAAAGCCAAAAACAGTCAGGAAGCCTTCGCTTCCAGCTTCTAACTTCTGGCTTCTAAATTCTCTCAGTTCGCTCTTCATTACTGGTTCGTGGTCGCCGTAATCGGTTTTGGCGGCTCACGATTTAACATTAACCACAAATCGCGCGGTTTTCCATCCGCTCGCTCCGACACGTAAATCTTGTCCTGCAGATTGGTAAGCACCCGGCCCATGGTTTCATTGAACTGCTGCTGTACGAACAAGTCTTTGTTCGTCTGGTACCAGGGTAGAATACTGACGAAATTCGACGCGCGGCTCGCCAAGTCGCTAAGGAGTTGCGCGCGCTCGGATTCGGCGATGTTCACGATCCCGTTCGAGTTCGCCGTCGCAGCCGTCAGCACCTGATTGGTGTAACTGCTGGCTTCCTGGAGCGCACGATCACGATTGATCTGCGCGTTCAGGACGGCCACAAAGGCATCGCTCACTTTCTGCTGCCGCGGCCACGTAGTCTGGACATCGCATTGGTCCACCGCCACGCCGATGTTCTCGTTCTCGAGCAATTCAGTCGCGCGACGCCGCACGGCGTCCTGAAAGCCCGCTTTGTCCTTCGTAAGAATGTCGTCCACCTTGAAGTTTGCCGAGGCGTACACCACCGCGTTGTTCAGCGCGTTCCGCACCATGTTCGAAGCATCCACAAACCCGAAAGTATAACGCACCGGGTCTTCGATGCGGTAATAAAGCGTCGATCGCACATGAACGATATTCGCGTCCGCAGTGATGGTGTAGCCGTCCACGGCCGGATTGAGGGACGGTCCGGCGGGCGGTTCCGTGCCGGCAAGTTCCTGCTCCGGAGTCGTAGCGTACCAACCTACACTGGAAGCGACCTTTTGGATTCCAGTCACCGAAATCTTCACCACTTCATCGATCGGATACGGATACGACCAATGCAATCCCGGCCCCAGCAGCGCTTTCTCCCCCACCCCCAGCGGCTTCCCGAATCGCAAAATCATCGCGCGCTCGTTGGGCTCGACTTTGAAAAAACCGGAGCCCAGAAAAACCAGCACCAGCAGAAACATCACAAATCTGACAATTGCGAAACTGCTGCGCAATGCCTCGGTCAACGCCTGTGAACCGGCATCCACGGGCGTCTCCGGCAGATGCGGATGCTCGTGTTCGCCGTGCGGATGAGAATGCTCGTTCATTGTGGATTATTTCGCGGGCGAATTCGTCACGGCGCCTTTGAACAGCGTAAAAGGTTCGGTCTGCTGGTCGAATATCAGCGTCGATTTGTCCTTGAGCGAATCCTCCAGCGCGGTCAATCGGAAGAGGAAGCTCGCCAATTCCGGGTTTTGCTCGAACACGCCAAGATATTTGGCCGCTTCGGTCTGGCCCTCGCCCTGGATCTTCAAAGCCGCGCCCTGCGCCGCCGAGAGAATTTTGGACGCACGTAAATCGGCGTCGGAACGGATGATCTTTGCCTGCGACTCGCCTTCGTATTGCACGGCACTTACCAGTTTGTTGCGCTCCTCAGTCATGCGGCCAAAAACCTTGTCCGTGGTCGCTTCGGGCAGGCCAATTTTCCTGAAACGGAGGAACTCGATCTTGATGCCGTAATTGTTCGTCTGAAGCTGGTTCTCGACCGATGCGAGGATTTCATCCTCAATCTTGCCGAACTGCGAGGCGCCGGGATTCGCGGATACCAAATCCGAAAGCGGATGCTTGCCAATCACCGCGCTTTTGGGCGTGCTCACCAAGGTGGCCAGCTGTTGCTCCACCGCCGGAATCCCGCCGGGAAATCTCTGCAAAAATATGCCCGGCTCCGTGATCCGCCAGCCGACATACACCGAGGTCAGGAGCGTGAATCCATCCGAAGTCAAATCCTCGCGAAACTTGTTTTCAAAGTCGGAGCTTTGAATGCGATGGTCGAACTTGTAGACACGCTGGACCGGCGGCGGGAATTTGAAATAGAGCCCCGGGTCGTTCAGCGAACGCGTCGGCTTGCCGAAGGTCGTTACCACGGCCACTTCCGTGGTCCGCACCTGGAACGCGCACAGCCAGAACGCAAAAACAATCACCAGCAGCACGCCGATGACAACAATGAGGGAATTTCGTTTCATGTAATCGCTAATTATTTCTTTCCGGTGATCGTGACATCTTCCAGCAGGTCCTCCCGGATCTTGGTCTGCAAATCAAACTGCAACACGTCATGCGTGTTGGTCGTGAGCAGGATGTACTTGCGCGCGTTGGCCGTGGCCCGGCCAAACGTTTGCAGATACTCCCGCTCCATGTAAATCGACGGCGCAGCCGCGTAGGCGGGGATCCGGTTCGTGAACAGCGCCGCTTTCGCCCAGGCGCTGATTTCCGTCCGGGTACGATCACCTTCCGCCACATCCACGATATTCGTCGCGGCAGCGGCTGCCAGCGCGTTGGTTTTGATGTCGTCGGCCTGGGCGGACAGAATGTTCGCCAGCTTCGTTTGGGCGGCTCCCACGACCTTCTCGTAATCGCCGGCAACTTTCTGCGGCGGATGAATGTCCTGAAGCCCAACGAAAATGATTTTTGCGCCCAGTTGATGCTCGTCCGCCGCCGCCTGGATCCGGGAGCGTAATGCATCCGCCGCCACGCCGCGCTCGCGCGACATAATGTCCATGAAATCCGCGCTCACCAGGTAACGAACCACTTCCCGTGTGGCCAGGTCCTGCAACAGATTCGTCGCGTTTTCATTTTTGTAGGCCCAATCGAGCACATTGGTGATCTGGAATTCCACCGGGATGCTCACCGTCAGCAAGCTCACCGGCGGCGTGCTCTTGACCGCCTCGACATCGTTCGTGGCAGCCGCCGAAGCATTCTGGTCACGATTGGCCACGAGGAAGTTTTCCTCCTTGGCATGCGTGACCGTCCACAGAATCGTATTTTGGTTGGTCAAGGCCGGGTCCGGCTGCGAGCCCACGATGAAGCTTTGAATTTCTTCCGTGCGATAGCGGTAGACTTTGTCGATCGGCCACGGCCATTTCAAATGGCCACCGGGCCCCAGAATCGCATTGGCCGGCCGGCCAAAATGCTCGAGCAACGCCTGCTCGCCCGGATCGATGAATACCATCGTCGTGGAAAGAAACAGCGCGGCGACCTGCAACAAAACGATCCACGCGAGCGCCTTCTCGAAGAACCGGTAAAACCACGTCTCGGAAACCTTGAAGCCGAATTGATAATCGAGCGCCTGCCCCGCGGTCTTGATGAGTCCTTCCGGCTGCCCCAATAACCCGACCAGCCGGCTTTCATATAACGGTCGCGCGACTTTCCCTTTCACGCGCGGACGGTAAATCTCGAGGATTAGATTGATGAGCGTTTCGAGGGCAACCAAACCCAGCAAGCCGCTCAGAATTTCCGCAACGTAAAAATCCATCCGTCCGTAACCGAGTTCGACCCCCACAATACCCAAGGCGACCAGTGCACAGAGATAAGCGCCCAGCAACAGCCAACTGGCGCCGGGGCGCAGCAGCCGATGATTCTCCAATCGCGCAATGGTGGCCGAGAATTTTCCAAAAAGAAACAACCCCAGCGCGGACAATGCAAAAACCGTGATGCCGACGGTCGGCTCCCTCAAATCGGTCAGCAGCGGATTTTTCGAAATCCAGCGCCAAAGCAGAAAGGCCCCCACCGCTTCGGCCAACAAAAGCCAGACCGTGAATGCCGGAACGAAAAAGCGCTCGAACTGTTCACGCGAGCGTTGCGCGGGAAAACCTTCCGTGTCCTTGCTCTCAAACAGGCTGGAACCGCCCTTGCTGCGCGTCAGTTCGTCGAATTCCAGTCTTTCCAGCCGCTCATTTTCCTCGAGCCGCATCTGGAACCAGCTCACCGCGGCGACGAGCATGCCGATGCCAAGGAAAATGGAACCGACCTGGCCGGCGACGGAATTGGTGATGCGCGCCACCGCAAAGGCCACCACGCTCACTCCCAACAACAGCAGGAAGTTGATCAGCCCGTTCTTTCGAGTGCTTCGTTCCATTTTGGATCCGTTAAATTAGTGATTTGTTAAATGAGTTGAATAGGTGGAAAAAAGTTCGCGCAGCCATTCCTGCCCCATTTAACTTATTTAACCGGTTACTCATTTAACTTCTTTCAACTTAGTTCACGATCTTCAAACAACAGTATTGCCAGGCACAGCGCCGCGCCGACGTACCCGACGACATAACCGAATGCCTTGCCCACATATTCCCAGGGAAACGTGGTTTTGCCCGTTTCCAGCACATCCGCGAGCCAGAAAAGTTGCCAATTTGGCGTCACCGTGTAAAGAACGGACGCCCACCACGAGCCTTTCTCCGCGTGCACCCCGAACAGGTAATCTGACATGATGCCGATTAAAAAAATGGCGGAACAAATGGCCAGCGTCGGAATCATGTCCACCCGCGTAGAGCAAGCCAGCGCCAGCGACGCCAGAATCCACACCGCGAACAGCACCAGAATCGCCGCCGGCACCAGCCGCCAGTCCACACTGGCCGCCTGACTCAGGCTCTCTTTTTGCTTGGTAAACGTAATAATTATATACGCCGCCAGCGTGACCATTCCCACCAGCGCGAAAAACGCATCACTCACAAATGGCCGGCGCAGGAAGAAATTGCTGAACCCGGCAATCCCATAGGCCAGCACGATGCCACCGGCAAAAATCCCCAGCGCACCCATATCGGTGCTGCCGTATGCATCAAACGCCATCCGGCTCGCAATCAGCGCCGCCACAAGGTTCACATAGGTCATCAACGTGAGCGCCACCAGCAGCCCCGCATATTTGGCGAGCAGAAACTGCGCGCGGCCAATCGGCTTGGCCAGCACCGCCAGCGCCGTTCCCGTGCGGATTTCCCGCCCCAGCGAGGATGACGCCGTCAGCACCGCGCCGAACAGCCCCGACAGCAGCATTACGGCCAGCACGCTGTTCTTCACCAGTTTCGGCTCGTCGCCAAAGGCAAAGTAATATGGAGTCGCCAAAAAAATTTCAAACGCGGCGGTCGCGGTCGTGAGCAGCAGAAAAATCGGCTGCCGGACCAATTCCATGAACGCGTTGGTGGCGATAGTTGCGAACTGTCGCATTTATTCAGGCTGGATAAGCTACGGAATACAAAACCGAAAGCAAATCGTTATTCAACAATAAGACAGGACAGTGAAGATTTCGTTCGCTTTTGGGAATGTGCGTTTGACGGCACAGCGCGCCGGGAAATTCACAGGAGCCGGAAACTGAAACGTTAAACGTGAATGCGAATAAGCCCACCGGACGCACTCATGCCTCACGTTTCACGCTCCCCGCTTCAAAAAATCTCATGACACTGTCTCCATGCTTGAGCAGTTTTCTTTCCCGCCAGAAACCGGGAATTTCCAGCGTATCGCGTTTCGTATGACCGAGTACAAACAGGCCGCCCTCGGCCAGCAAACGCGGAAGATTCGGATCGTCCAAAAGTTGCTGCGCCAGCGAAGTGGAACGGCGGCCCACGTTTTTTTCGCCATACGGCGGGTCCGCGAGCACCAAATCAAACAGCGACCCCGCCGCAGCCATTTGCGGCAACACGCCAAAAACGTCCTGCACCCGCACCTGCAACGCCTCCGGCCCAAATCCCGCGCCGGCGGCATTCTGGCGCAGCACTTCGGCATGGCGCTGCGATCTCTCCACGCATATCGCGGAAACAGCTCCGCGGCTCAACGACTCAAAGCTCAACGCGCCCGTGCCGGCGAACAATTCCAGCACGCGCGCGCTCACCACCCGGCCGCCGAGGCTGTTGAAGACCGCCTGCTTCACCAGATCGGGTGTGGGCCGCACATCGAGGCCTTTGGGCGCCTTCAGGATTCGTCGCGCTGCTTTTCCGCCGGTGATTCGCATGGGCACAGTTTAATTCAAAATTGAAAATTCAAAATTAAAAATGGCCGCACAAGGAATTTCATTTTCATCTTTGAATCCTATATCTATCACTTCAGTTTTTCAGCCAATCGCCGATAGCAAAATCGGCTGGCTGGCTTTCGGCCGGAAAATCGGCTCTTTTTTGCTTGCAGCTAAACGGTGGAACTGTAGCAATCCCTCTGTATGACCGCTCACGAACTTGTCGCCAAGGTCAAAAATCTGCCTCCGATTTCGCAGGCGGCGTTGCGGCTCGTTAACCTCCTCGACGAACCGGCCGTGAGCAATGACGATGTTGTCCAGGTGCTCAAATACGACAACGTGCTCACCGCAAAACTCCTGCGCGCCTGCAACTCGCCCTATTTCGGGATAGAAGAGCCGGTTTCGTCCGTCGACCAGGCCGTTTTAATCATCGGCCACGAGCAGATCCTCCACATCGTTCTCACGCTCGCCTTTGGCGGAACGATGGCCGTTCCACTCGCCGGTTATGCGGTGGAGGCAAATGAACTCTGGCGACATTCGTTGACCACCGCGGCCGCTGCCGAATTTATCGGGTCCAATGTCGTTGAGATAAACATCGACCCGCATGTCGCTTTCACCATCGGCCTGCTGCATGACATTGGAAAGCTCGTATTGAACCAGGTCCTGACCCCGGAACATCAAGCGCGTATCCAGGCCGGCGTCGCTAGGGGCCTTTCGCGTAGCGAAGCGGAACGAGAGGTTCTTGGCGCCGACCACGCCGAAACGGGCGGCGCGCTGCTGCAGGCGTGGAACTTGCCCGAGGACATCATTGAGGCCGTGGCCAACCACCACCATCCGATCGTGGAACCGCAGCCAAAATTCTCCGCGATTGCGAACATCGCTGACAGCCTCGCCCATCGCGTCGGCTCCGCACCCGGGCTGGAAAGCCATGTCGTTTGCGTCGATTTGCGAACCGCCGAAGCATTCAATCTCACGCCCGAGCGGATGGAAACCATCGTGGCCGAAGTCCGCGACTCCTGCGACCGCGTGGATCAACTCATGAACATGGGCTAGCTTGAGGTTGTGTCCGTTCGCTTTCCATGCCGCGCGGGCAACATGTCGTTCAATTTTCCCATCACCTGTTCGACCGCAATCATTCGGATGCCGCCCGGGTGCTTGAGAATTACCACGCGCTCATGTGGAGGACGCCAGATTTCTTCCGTTGTGTTCCCCCAAAGAACAATCCCCGGCAAACCCAGCGCCGCCGCCAGGTGTGAAATCCCGGAGTCGTGTCCAATAAAAGCCGCGCAGGGCTGAATCAGCCGCGCCAAATCGGTGAGCGGCAAACTTTGCGCCACCTTCGTGCGCATTACCGGCAGCGCCGCCGCCAGCCGCTGCAGCCGCCCGCCCTCCGCCTCGCCCCCCACCAGCAGCAACTTGAAATCGGTTGACCTCGCCAAATGCTGCAACAAATCCGCCCATCTCACCTCCGGCCAATTTTTCTTTTCGCTCCCGCTTCCCGGATGAAGCACCACGGTAGGACAGGACTCCCCCGGCGCGCCGAGATTTCCATTTTTATTCGGCAGCGCCAACCTCGGCACCGGATCCGCGTCAAAAATCGCAAAGCGCTCGAGCGGCTGCAGGTAAACTTTCGTGGCAGCTACCTTCTCCGTTTCATTTGGCCGGTACGGCCCGACAACAAATTGCGCCTTGGAGCAGCGTGCAATGTTGGTTTTGAAAATTTCGTCCGGGTCGTAAAGATAGGAAAGAATGATGTCGAACTCTGAAAAATAATCCGCCAGGTCCTCCGCCAATACGCCGCGCCGCGCAAAAAAACCGGCCAATGCCCGTGCTTCGATAGATTGTGCGCGGTCCACCAGACCGCCCGCCGCAGCCAGTTGGATGATGTGCGGATAGCCGAGCACTTCCAGGTGAGCCTCGGGAAATTGCCGGCGCAAGGCAGCAATGGCGGGAAGCGTGAGGATAAAATCGCCAATTGCTCCGCCGCGAATAACGAGGATTTTGCCGCGAGCCGAATGCACGAACAAAACTGCGCTTTAACGGAACTTCGTCAAGCCCAACACGGCCACAAAAAGGCCGAAGGCCAGTCGGATCACCGAGCCTACGCGCACGCGCTTCTCATCGGCCGTGGCCCAATTCAAGAAATCCCGCAGCCGCCACGGCGAAACCGTCAGCCAGATTCCCGCCACCACCAGCACGTAAGCTAATGTCTGGATTACCAGCGTCCAATGCGTTTTGCCGAGCATCGGCCGGCCGGTGTCCACCATCAGCTTCGCGAGTAACAGGAACAACACTGCCATCCCGCGCACCGCGATAAAATCCTGCACGAAAATGCACGATCCGACTCCGACCGCCGCAAAAAGAATGAACAAAACATTTTGGTAGGCCGCAAAATCGGAGACGGATTCCTGACTTAAGATCCACAAAAACCACACCGTGGCCAGAAGCATGAGCGCGATTCCGATGGGCACATTGCGCGGAAACTTGCGGACCGATGCCCCAAATTCCTTCGGCTTGACCACGCCATAAATCTGCGGCAAAGCCATGGCCAGCCCGATTAGAACGCTCAGAGTTGAAAGCTTAAATGTCATTTCAATGGAGCCGCAAGGATGGCGAACGAGCGCCAAAAGTAAATGCGAAAGCTAAGGTAGAGTCACTGTGCGCGGACAGTATCAGCGCGCGCCTCTTTTGCGCCTCACTTCGAATACAACTTGTATTTTATATTCAAATTATACTGGTCGAACCGGTCATACTCTCCAATCACCGACCAGCGGTCCGTCAATTTGTATTCAATATCATAAGTCGGGCGGCCTGATTCGCTGATTTCCTGGCCCGAACGGACGGTCAACCGGTCCGCGCCGCCGCCGCCCAGGCCGAAATCGGAAAGCAAATTTTTCCCGACGAAGAGAGCCAATCCCTGCGCGCGTTCCTGTGTCGTGGCCGTCACACCAAGGCCACGTGGGATTTGGCCAGTGGTCAGCATCAGCACGATTTCCTCCGAGCTGAGTCCGGGAATCGACGAAAACTGCACCACCGGCTGGTCCGCCGGCCCACTTGCTTCCATCTTCACATCATAGCCAAAGCGCCGCGCCTCGGCCGTGACGAACAGATTTGGCCGATAAGGATCTTCGCTGGTCAGCAGGATAAATCCCTGCTTCACGTCCAGGCTGCTGAACGGAAACGAAATGGAGGACCCCGAATCGATTTTCACCTGCCCCAGAGCCAAAGGATCTTTCATCGTGCCTTCCAGAGTCAGCACGGTGGAAACGGTGCCGTGGAAAAGCGGGGTTTGGACGCGCAGGAATTTGTCCCCCTGCACGTTTACGTTCAAACGCCAATGGGCCCACGGCTCCGCTTCCACACTGAAATAAGGAGGACGCTTCCGCGCGGAAGCCGTCCGCTCCGGCACCAGGGCTTGCAAATCGGCGAGGAAAAGGCTGTCTCGCAACTTCACCTTGCCATAGACGATCGGGATTTCCGCCCCGGAATTCGTTACCGACAGATCCACGTCCGCCCGCAACAACACGCTCGGGTTGCGCGCGAGCGGCACGTTCGTTCCGCTCAAGTGCACTTGAAAGGTCGGCAGCCCGTTCGTCCGCCAGGCTTGCTCGTTTAGCTCCATGCCACCGTCCAGGTTCACGCGCTGCCCGCCAATTTCCCCCGACGCATGTTCCAGCCGGACGTTCCGTCCGTCGAGCCGCGCGAGCAATTGTATGTTGCGCACAGGGCCGACGCTTTCCAGGGGATGCGTCCGCGCGTTCGTCACGGACAACTCGCCGTGTAAATTCCCGCCGGGTTCGAGCGCAATGTCCGCGCTCGCGTTGCCCTCGGGACTGAGAATTTGCGGCAGCAAAGAGGTGAAGGGCGCGAGTTGGGCGTTTTCAATCTGTAAATGCGCTTTCGCTTCACGCCAATCCGGCAGATGCCGCTCGTGCCGCAATCCGGTCCAGAAACTTTCGCCGAGCGGAACTTCTCCCGTTAGCCGAACCGGCTGTTTATCGATCTCGAAATTAAATCGCGAAACCCGCGCCGTGGCGCGATCCATTACCATTAGGAAATCCACGTTCTCAATCGGGGGCAGCGGCCGCTCGCCAATTGGAATCTCGAGGCGCTGCACGCGCATCGCCACCTGCCCTTTCGGCGCGGCCCACGTGCCTTCCAGGTTCGCCGTCAGATTTGGCTCCTCCAGCCGCAGGCCGGTGGCCTCTGCGATTTTCTCCCAGAGAATGGACCTCGGATCGGTCGAAGCCTGCAATTTCAAGGGCTTGTCCGCATCGATTTGCATCAGCCCGTTTTTTCCCGCGGGATTAAAAAATACCGGCAGAGACCCTTCCACGCGCGAGACCATTTGCGTCGCGCTCGAAATGGAAAGTTGTTCGATCGCAATTCCGTCTTTTCCTCCGGTCAATTTCGCGTCCGCTGAAAATGGCAGTTGCTCCTTGGTCTTCAGCGTCGCATCGGATGCAAGCTGAAATACCACCGGACCATTGGTCCAGCCGCCCACGAAATTGAGATGATTCAGGACCGCTTCGGCATCCGCGCTGGGAATAAAATCCTTAAGCAATCGGACGTCCAGGCTGCGCGCTTCGGTTTGAACACTTCCGCGCTCTGGCCAGTTTACATTGGCCGCCAATCGAAATTCCCGCCCGTCGCCGGTTAAAGACATCTGCCCAACGCTCAGGCTCCATGTCGCATTGGTCCGGGACCCCGCGGCGTTGTTTGGAGATGAACCAAACGCGATGCGCACCGGGTCTTGCAACCGCAATTCCGTCCGATTGCTCTCGCTCAATTCCAATGCCGTCAGGTTCAGGGTTTTTTCGCCGTGCGTTAATTGCGTCGAGCCGCGCAGCAATAGCGAAGCTGCTCCGGTTTTGACAGCCACTTGCACCGTTTTGA
Organism: Verrucomicrobiia bacterium; assembly: GCA_035552155.1. GTDB lineage: Bacteria > Verrucomicrobiota > Verrucomicrobiia > Limisphaerales > DASXHY01 > DASXHY01. The sequence goes on from DASZLX010000028.1 coordinate 18,928, forward strand.
AATTCAAACCTTCGCCGGCCCACGATGCTGCAATATCCACCGGATTCATATGCGGCACGGCCACTTGTTTCACTTGGAGGCTGGCGGAATTGGTAAGCGCATCGAGCGGCCCGCCAAACTGGGCAGTCAAGGTGGCGGAATTGAATGAATAATCTGCCGGCAAATACTGGCCGCCAAAAGCGCCCGAGAAATTCACGCGCCCGTCCTGAATGGCTTTCTCCGCGAAGTTATATTTCCCGGACAGCGAAATCCGCGAGCCGTCATCCATCTCCGCCCGGGCGGTTTTCAATTCCAGCACTGGCCAGTTCAATTCCCCATCGACCGACAGGTTGCTCGTGGTCACACTCGTCGTTGTCACGCCGGCGCCGGCCAACGTAACCGAGACTCTCGGGAATTTTTCTCCGGGATAAACCATCGCCGAACCAGTGAGCCTGCCCTGCCCCACAAACCAGTGCTGTCGGTCCAAATCCGCGGCGAGATCCAGTTTCGCCGGCTGCGAAAGAAACGGTGGCTGAAAACGGATCGCCACCGGCGCCGACAGCCCCGCTTGCAATCCCGGTATCGAAATGTCGGCCGTGTCCAATCGGGCCGCGTTCGTATCGCCTGACGCACCCAGTTGGACATTGAATGGCGGAAGATTGGTCGAGGTGGAACTGGCTTTGGCCGCGAGTTGCACGGTGAAACGGTTCGTCTGCCATGTCGCCTGCACCGACCCGCCGATGTTCCCGTATTCCGGCATCCCGATCAACCGCGCCGGCACGGCGAAAGCATCCGCCCGCACACTGGCCGTATCCGGAATAAAACCGCGCGGCGGAAATGTGGCGGCAACGTCAAAACGATTCGTCAGCCAGTTGACTGTGCCCGTGACGGCAAGTTGCCCCTCGCGGTCAGCAATCGAAAATGTTGAATGAAGCGACTGCGGTTCGGCGGCAATGTTCATAGTCCACGGCGAACCTGGTTTCGTTGCCGCAACAACTTTCAACGCCGGCCCATTCGTCAGGGAAACAGTTGCCGTTAAATTTCCATTCGTCCAGTTCGCGAGAGCAAGCTTCAAGTCTTCTTTGCCAATCGACACCGTTCCGTTGGAAAGCGTCGCTGTGGGCAGCCAGTTTTGAAGGATCTCGGCGATGTTTCGAACGGTTTGGAATGTGTCGCGAACTGAAACCGGGGCATGGACTTGGGTACGGGTTGATTTCGTTTCCGCCGTGGCATATTTCCACGACTGCACCTCCACGAACGGTTCATTTTGTTTGCCGTTAAGATGTCGCCATAACCACACCGTCGGAACAACCGTCTTCACCTTGTCCGCCGTGACCTGCACTACTCCATTCGTGAGCGCGAAATCGGAAAGCTGGAAATGGTCGTATCCGAGGCGTTGGTAATGGGCATAGGTCGCCCCGAATCGTTTCGCTATTGGCCGCAGCGCCCAGGGGAACCACAGCGGCAACGCGGCAACCGCCAGCGCCAATAACAAAACGACCGAAAGAAAAACCCGCAAAATGTTTGCTCTGAGCTTTCGGGCAGCCATTAACCGTTATCATCGCCCAGCCTCCGTCGGGATGCACTGAGGAATTTCCCCCTTGGAACAGTTTTGACGCAGTTTTGTTCAACCATGATTCGCGGGAAAGCCAAACTGCCATGGAGGAAGCCGAATGGAAATAATCACGGCGCGATTGCAAGAGTTCATCGTTTGAGATATTCGATTAGAGCGGCCCGGCTCAAATGAAAACCTTCATCGGATTATTACGTGGAATTAACGTCGGCGGGAATAACAGAATTCCCATGGCCGATTTGCGCGCGTTATGCGGTAAACTCGGCTGGGGCAATGTTCAGACATACATTCAGAGCGGCAACTTGACTTTCTCCGCCTCCGGCAAGCCCGCCGCTCTCGAAGCCACACTGCAACACGCCATTGAAAAGCGTTTCAGCCTCTCGATTCCGATTATCATCCGCTCCGCCGTGGACTGGCCCGCTTACATCAGAAACAACCCATTCCCGGAGGCCTGCAAAAAGGAACCGCATCTGGTAATGCTCTGCCTCTCGAAAATTCCGCCGAAACCTGACGCGGCCGAACGATTGCGTGAACGCGCCGCCGGCGGCGAACACATCGGCCAAATCGGCGATGCCTTATGGATTCATTTTGCCGACGGTGTGGCGCGCTCCAAACTCTCCCCCGCCGTACTCGATCGGATGGCTGGCTCACCGGTGACCGCTCGCAATTGGCTCACAGTGCTCAAGCTTGAAGAAATGACAAAGCAACCCGACGAAAATAAAAAGAAGTGACGAGCGTTCCGAGCAATTAAAACTCCAACCGGCAACCGCGAGCGATGCGCCAGTCCTCGCCGCGCTCCATACATCGGTCGCGGAGCATTTAACAAAGCAACACGGCCACGGCCCCTGATCATTCAAGACATCGGAGGGCGCGTTTCCTATCTTGGAGCGTCCCTTACATATTACGAACTGGTCCTGGAGACCATGGCCTGAGCCGCGATTGCATCCTCCCCATTTTCGCCTATCTTCCCGTCATGAAATATCGCCGCTTCGGACGCACCGAACTCAACATGCCGGTCATTTCCTGCGGCGGAATGCGCTATCAATTCAAATGGGACGACGTCTCGCCAGAGCAGATTCCGGCCGATAATCAGGCCAACCTCGAAGCGTGTATCCATCGCGCCGTCGAACTTGGCATCAATCACATCGAGACCGCCCGCGGCTATGGCACTTCGGAAATGCAATTGGGCAACGTGCTTCCCAAATTGCCGCGCGAGAAAATAATCGTCCAAACCAAGGTCAGCCCCAAGGCCACCGCGAAGGAATTTCTCACGACCTTCGAGACTTCGATGCGCTACTTGAAACTCGACCACGTGGACCTGCTTTCGTTGCACGGAATCAACAATCGCGAGTTGCTGGATTGGTCGCTCAAAAAAGGCGGTTGCCTCGAAGCGGCGCGCCAGTTGCAAAAGGAAGGCCGCGTCCGTTTCATCGGGTTCTCCACCCACGGCACGACAGACGTCATTGTCGATGCCATCCAGCAGGGCGATTTCGATTATGTGAATCTGCATTGGTATTTCGTGAACGACCTGAACTGGAAGGCGGTGCAAGCCGCGAATGAGCGCGACATGGGCATGTTCATCATCAGCCCGAACGACAAGGGCGGGAAGTTATACGAGCCCTCGAAAAAAATGAAGGAACTGTGCGCACCGCTCACGCCGATGCAATTCAACGACCTTTATTGCCTCGAACGGCCGGAAGTCCACACGCTCAGTTGCGGCGCGGCGCGGCCCACCGATTTTGATGAACACATCGCCGCGTTAAAGTATTACGATCGCATTCCGGAAACCATCGCGCCCATAGAAAAGCGCCTTCGTGCCGAGATGGAAAGTGTCCTGGGCCGCGATTGGTGCGAGCGATGGTTTGAAGGCCTGCCAGAATACGTGGACGTGCCCGGTGAAATTAACGTGCTCGAAATTCTCCGTCTTTGGACCTACGCAAAACCGCTCGACCTTCCTGCCTGGGCGAAGATGCGCTACAATCTGCTTGGCCAGGCCGATCATTGGTTTCCGGGTAAAAACGCGGCAGAAATCGCTGAATCGCTATCCGCCGGCCAGCCACCCGCTTTGAACGGCATTCTTGCTCGCAACCCCTTCGCCGCCAAAATCCCCGAAATCCTCGCCGAGGCGCACCGGTTGTATTATGAGAAACCGGTCAAACGCCTGAGCCAGAGTTAGGCGTCAGCACTGGATCACGCCGAGCACGCGCATGGTCGGGTCATTGTGATTGGAGGATGTAAAATTGCCGTCCACCGGGAAGTAGTGTGTTGGTCAGTGAAACAGAAAAATTATTCGGGCCTCGCGCGGTAACAGAATTGGTCCAAACCGGCGTCCACTGTACTGGCACGGTAAGGTCGCCCGCGAGTACGGAGAAATTCCCGCCAAAGAGAGTAGTGGCGTTGATTTGCAAGCCTGTTGCGGATGCGATGGGGGTCGTCAAGACCGGCTGTGGCAAAGGAAAGATTTGTTCAGGCACCCGCGAATCACTCGCGAACCCGTCACCCAGCTGGCCGTAATTATTCCATCCCATCGTCCAAAGACTGCCATCGGATTTGAGAAAAAGGCTGTGTTCACCGCCGCCGGCAACGGCCACCACGTTGCTGGAGATTTGCTCCAGCTGGTTAGTGCTATTGACAGTGCCATCGCCAAGCTGGCCGGCAATATTCCAACCTACTGTCCAAAGGCTGCTGTCGGACTTGAGAAACAGATTGTGATACTGTCCCGCGGCCATCGCCACCACGTTGCTCGATATAATTTTTTCCAGCCGATTGGTATACGCGGTAGTCGTTATGCCGTCTCCGATCCAGCCGGCATCAATGGCGCCGGAGGCCCAAACGCTGCCATCGGATTTGAGAAACAGGCTGTAACCGGAGCCGGCGGCAACTGCCACGACATTGCTGGCAACAATTTCCTCAGGCACGTTGGTGTAACTGCCAAAGATACTGCCTGCGCCGTCGCCCAGCGCGCCATCATAACTGTAACCCATGCCCCAAGCGCTGCCGTCGGATTTCAGAAACAAATTGTGCTCGTATCCGGCAGCGACCGCCACCACGTTGCTGGAAACAATCCGCTCCGGCGCATAAGCGTTGTTCGTGGTGCCGTCACCGAGTTGTCCAACATCGTTATAACCCATGGCCCAAAGGCTGCCGTCGGATTTGATGAACAGGCTGACATACTCTCCGGCAGCAACGGTGACTACATTGCTCGCTACGATTTGTTCGGGCGCGTACCTGGCCGTTTTTGTGCCATCGCCAAGTTCGCCTTCGTTATTGTACCCCATCGCCCAGAGGCTGCCGTTGGTTTCGATGAGAAGGCTATGATAAAATCCGGCGGACATCGCCACCACGTTGCGGAGGATTTGCTCCGGCCGGTTGGTGGACTGGTTCAAGGTGCCGTTGCCCAATTGACCGGTAAGATTAAAACCCATGGCCCACAGGCTGCCGTCAGATCTGAGGAACAAACTGTGCTCATATCCCGCGGAGATTTTGGTCACCGCAGACCCGGGCGGCGGCGGAGTCGGAAAAATTTGTTCCGGGATGGCCGTCTGGCTATTACGACCGTCCCCCAGTTCGCCGAAAGCATCGTAACCCATCGCCCAAAGACTGCCGTCGGATTTCATAAACAAGGTATGGAGATCTCCTGCCGCAATCCCCGTGACGCCGCTGACGACGATTTCTATCGGCCGATTGGTCTTCACCGAAGTCCCGCCCCCAAGCTGGCCGGTCGAAGCGACGCCCATTCCCCAGAGACTGCCGTCGGATTTGATAAACAAGCTGTGTTCAAACCCCGCCGAAATGGAGATGACTCCACTGGCAACGATTTGTTCGGGCTGGTTGGTTTTGACAAAGGTTCCGTCGCCCAGGTCACCCTGAAGATTGTAACCCATCCCCCAAAGGCTGCCGTCCGACTTGAGGAACAGGCTGTGAGCATTTCCCGCCGCAATCGCCGTCACGTTGCTCGCCACGATTTCCTCCGGCAGGTTGGTGTTGATAAAAGTTCCGTCCCCCAGTTGGCCGTTATTATTCTGCCCCATCGCCCAAAGGCTGCCATCCGATTTGAGAAACAGGCTGTGATTTCCTCCCGCCGCAACCGCGACGACGTTGCTGGCCACGATTTGTTCAGGAACGCTCACGCTACCCCCAGTGGTTCCGTCGCCGAGTTGGCCGAACAGATTGAACCCCATCGCCCAAAGGCTGCCGTTGGTTTTGACAATCAGGCTGTGCTGACCTCCGGCGGAAACCGCCGTCACTCCGCCGGCAAGAATTTGCTCCGGCACATCGATGCCGTAAGGCGGACTGGTCACGGGATGGCCGTCGCCCAGTTGGCCTTGATAACTCCAGCCCATTCCCCAAAGGCTGCCGTTGGTTTTAATAAACAAGCTGTGACCGCTTCCCGCAATTGCAACGACACCGCCGGTGACAATACGCTGGGGCAAGTTGGTGTTGTTAAACGAGCCGTCGCCCAGCTGGCCGTATTGGTTTTCGCCCATGGCCCAAAGACTGCCGTCGGAGGTAATAAACAGGCTATGATCGGACCCGGTGCCGGCGGCGATATTAGTCACAGTCAAGGCGGCATGACCGATGGAGACGCAAAGGAGCAGCGGACCCAAACTGAATTTGAGAAAGAGTTTCATAGAATTTGGGGAGGTAAATAAGAACGTCTCGGCGCATTGTCTGACTCTTTTTCAACGCCAATACGCCACGACGCAAAGAAGAGGTGATGCCCCGATTCTGTGCGTTTTCCCCTTTGCGTCAAGTTTTTCATTGCCGCTTGTTTGAAGAAATCGCCCGATGCCTGGGCACTATCCAGTGCCACCGAAAATGTCCCTATTCCAACCCTTCGGACAATGAGCCGTTTAAGCGCTTCAAACGAAAAAAGCGCCCCTTTCGGAGCGCTTTGGAAAAATCAAAAATTGCCCGTCGCCCGCTACTTGCCTTTGTCCTTGGAATCCGGCTTGTCCTCCGACTTCGGTACATCCACCGGTGCGCCCATGTTGATCTGTTTGATGACCGCCTCAGTGATGTCGTTGTCGCCCGGGACAGAATACAGAATCACTGGCGTCTGATTTACCGACTGAGCCGCTGTATCAATGACCATCGTATAATTGTCCGCCTTGGCTTTCGCCGTCACGGCAATACGGATATCGGCAACAATATTATCGCGCGTTCGTTTAAGCTGCTCGTCGAGAGACGTCGTTGCGCCGCGGTCAAATTGCTGCAACGCATCCTGCTGGTCGCGCAGGTCTTTCAATTTGTCTTCCGCCGTTTTTTTGCGCTTATCGCGTTCCTCGGACGAGACCGCCTGATCGTTCACGCTGTCCAGCAATTTTTGGTAATCATCCTTGGACTTGTTGAACGTCGCCAGCATCTCCTTGCCGGTTTTCTCGATGTCCGCCCGGTGTTCATCGATTGCCGATTGGGCCTGCTTCGTTTTCCAGTAATTGGTAAACACGCGGCCCAGGTCAACGGTCGCAATGCGGTATTGCGCGAAGGCCGAAGTGCCCACCAATAAAATCAAAGTTGGAATCAATTTTTTCAACAATCTTCTCATAAAATCAACAAACCAGAATTCCCGCGCACTGCCAATTCAAATTACGACACAAACCGCGCAGATTGACGCCCCTCCTCATTCAAGCGGACCGGGTCGCAACGGTGCCGAACGCGTAAACGTGGAACGACGAACAAAACTGAGACACGCGTTCCCTCGAAACCGTTCATCCTTTTTGCGTCCCTCACGGGCTGGGCACAATCTGGATTTTGCCCACAAAAGCATCGGGATATCTGCGGCCGCTTTTTGCGCCGCCGAAAACTCCCTGCGCCGCATTCGTCGTCGCAATGTTCGTGATGGACGTCGTCGAGCCCACAATATAAACCGCGTCGCCCGCGGGAGTCACCGCGATGCCATTGGCGTCATCCTCACCCGGACCGCCCAGGGTGATGGATTGCACAAAGGTGCCCATACCGGGTGCGAGCACAGCCACAAAAACATCATTGGTATTGCCGCCGTTGCGCGTGAGTTTCGTCGTGTTGGTGCGGGCCAGATTCGTATAAATCGGATTACTCACCGAAAAACCCGGATACTCTATTTTATGATGGTTGGTCACGGCGTTATCGATGCTATTGGTCAGCACGATGATGTTGGTCGAAAAGAAATTGGTCGAATTAGCCGAGCCGGTGACGTAAATCAATCCATTATTATCCACCGCGATGCCGAGCCCCTGATCGGCGAAGTTGCCGCCGAAATGCGTCGAGTAGGCCAGCGCGTAGGATGGCGGGCTGTTCGTCAGTTCCGTGACGAAAACATGCGAAATGAAATTGGTGGCGAGATTTGGAAAAACAAAGACATCCGGTCCGTAGGTGTTCGTTTCGAGCGCCAGTGTTTCCGCGTTTGTAGTCACGACCGTAACCGTATTGGTCGTCGGCATCGTAATCACATTGGTTGGAAATTCGCGCGAGAACGTGTAGCCGGTCACATAGACGTTATCCGCCGCATCGATGGTGATATGCTCGCCCACGTCGTCATTGGTGCCCCCGAGAAGAGTCGAGAAAGGCACCGTCGAGCCGTCCGGGCTTATCTCCGCCACAAACGCATCGCAGTGCAAGGTGACGCGCCGCGAGATATTGCTTTGAGTGTTGAGATTATTGAACGTATGCCCGCCTGGGTAAAACCCGTACGTCAATTCAATCGCGTTGGTGGTGAAGAAATTCGTCGAGAACGTAATGCCCGTCACCCACGCGTCCTGTTTGGAATCCGCCGCAATGCTCAGGGCGTAATCGACGTTTGTGCCGCCGAGAAATGTCGTGTAGACGTTGGTGTAAATATTTGGCCCGATACTCGTAAGCTTGGTGACAAACGCGTCAAACTGCCCGGCCTGCGTGGTTTGAAACGCGCCCGGGAGCATGCCCGAAAGGTTCGTCGAACTGGTGAGGCCGGCCACGTAAACATTGCCGTTGGCGTCCACCGCGATGCCTATGCCCTCATCGATTTCCTCGCCCCCGAAATAAGTGGAGAACAGCAAATTCGTGCCGCTCGGGTCCAGTTTCGTGATGAACGCATCCACCGGAAAAATCTTTCTCGCGTTCTTGTTAGGTCCCGTCAACTGGTCGCGAATCGGATTCCGAAGCGGAAAATTCGTCGAGTCGGTAAAGCCCGTCACCCACACCGCATTATTCGCCGAATCAAAAGCAATTCCCAGCCCCGCGTCATCGGTTCTGCCACCAAGATACGTCAGGAATTGCAGCGCGCCCGAGGGGTCGTATTTCGCCACGAAAGCGTCCCCAAAGGCGTTGTCGCCGCCGCGGAAGGTTGCAAAATTCGTGTTCCCAAAACGAATCGCATTGGTCGTCAGCAGGCCCGACGATAACGCTTCACCCGCCACATAAACATTCTGATCTCCGTCCAAAGCAATGGCCCAGCCGATATCCAGCTTTTTTCCGCCCATGTAAGTCAGAAAATCCAGCACCGGGTCGATGACCAGGGAACGGCTGTGATCATATTCCCCCAGAGTAAAACCAACCGTGCCGTCCGCATTCAAGTGGTAGCTGGCGGAAACTTCCTGCTGGGCGCCGCCCCTTTCCTGGTAAGCTACCGGCTGGTGCTGGCGGATTTCGTGGGCGCCAATCTTCAACGCCAGGTTTCCCGCCGCATCCACCCACACCTTGTCCGCACCTTCGATGCGAAAGCGGATTTCCCCCGGACGCGCGCCCGGTTGCAATTGAAAATCATATTCCAATTGCTCGGATCGGTTGGCGTAATAAACCACCTGCACGCCCGGATACACGTCACTGGCCTGCACCCTGGAAAAAAGCGGCACGCCCGTGCGCCATTTTGAAGGCTCGTTCCCGATAAGATAATTCGCCCGGGCCGGCATCTGGTCGCGTCCATTCATCTTCGCCGCCGGATTCGCGCCCACCAATTCCAGGCTCACGGTGCGCATCGCGGTTTCATCCTCGGCGGTGCCAAGGATAATTTGCGCCTCAGTCGGCGCGAGCCGCACGCCGCATCCGGCGCCACGCGCAATAAATTGCCCCACATCCCCACCCTGGCCTGCGTTTTCCTCGAAGTAGAGCGGCGCGTTCGCGAACGAGGCCAGGCTCACCGGGTGCATCGCCTTGTTTTCCGCTGCCCGCGCGCCAACCCCAACACAAGCCGCCAATGTCACTGCGAGCGAAAGCCGCCGCGCCAAAGTTTCCTTAACGAAAGACCTCATAATTCAAACTAAAACTGGCGCGTGTAACCGACGCCAAATTGGAATTGACCTGATCCGGAGTTGTACTGGTCATGGTGAATCGGAATGCCGTAATCCAGCCGCAACGGGCCAATGGGCAAATTCAAACGAAGACCGAGGCCCCAGTTGTCGAGATATTTATCGAAGTTATACGTATACGGGTCCGCCATGACATTGCCGATGTCGTAGAACAGTGCAAAACGCAGACCGATTCCGCGTTCCTTGTCACTCTGAATGATGGGCAGGCTATATTCCGCCGAGCCAAACCAGTACGTGTCGCCGCCCACCGGTTCCTTCGAAGTGCCGGGAGCCTCGAATTTTCCTTCGCGGGGACTGACGCTCCGATAACGGAATCCGCGCAAGGAGTACAGTCCGCCCAGGTAATAACGATCATAAAACGGCACGTCCGGCGTTCCACCGTAAGAATCCGCCGTCCCGGTCTCACCCAGCAACTCGATCACATGGCCCGGGAAAAGTCCTTTGAAATACCAGGCGCTCTTCAATTCCAGTTTATAGTAATTCCTATCGCCCGGGAACGGTCCCGCCAGAATCGCGTCGGCTTCCGTGCGTTGTCCCTTGTTCGGCAGCGTCACGCTGTTGCGCGTATCGTAGGCTAGGGAGAAGTCCAGCTTCGAAAGCACATTATAACCGCCCTCCCGCGTCAACGCATCCGGGATATTGCGTTGGCCGGGAACCGAGACGCCGATGTTATTTGTCCGGTAGGTGTGGTCATTGAACAAAATCCCCTCGTCCTGTAGCGTGTAACCGACCCCACCGATGAGAAAGTCGCTGCCCAGCGCCTTCGTCAACCCCACCCGCCCGCCGGTTTGGACTTCGTCGTACAGGTTCTCAACACTCTGGAAGTTCAAATCGTGCCGATACAAATCAACGTCCAGCCGCAGCTTCCGCCCCAGGAACCACGGCTCCGTGAACGACGCTTCATAATCCTGCCGCTCCGTGCCGAGCTGCACGCGCAGCCGGAATTTCTGCCCGCCGCCGGTGAAGTTCGGCGGGTTGAAAAGATCGAAGTTGCCCTGGCTGACCTCAACAAATCCCACGACTGAATCCACGGAACTGAATCCCGCGCCCATGGTCAGGTTGCCCGTGTTTTTTTCCTCTACGCCGATCACCAGGTCTTTTCGGTTCGGAATATCCGTCGCTTCGGGCTTCGCATCCACCTTTTCAAAATATTGCAAATTCTCCAGGCGCGCCTTGCTCAGGTTCACCCTGACCATGTCGAAGGTTTCGCCGGGCGACACCGCCAGTTCGCGGCGGATGACCCGGTCCTTCGTCTTGGTGTTGCCGCGAATCTCGATTTTCTCGATGTAATTCTTCTGCCCTTCATCGATTTGAAATTCCAGGTCCATCGTGCCCGTGTCGGTGTTGGGAATTCGCTCCACGGTGAGATTCCGCGAATAAGGCGTCACGTCGATATATCCCTTCGCGCCGTAAAAATCCCCGATCGCCTGCATGTCCTTGTTCAGCCCTTCCGGCGTGAAAATATCGCCGGCATCCATCATCAAACCGTTGGGACCGAGCTTCACCTGTTTGACCACCCCGTGCGGTTGCGCCCGGCGGATGCCTTCCGCGATGTCCGCCGCACTAAAAATCTTGTTTCCCGTCAGCTTGACCGAACCGACCTTGTACTGCCGCCCTTCATCAATGACAATCTGTATCACCAGCGTCCGCGGCGTGGGATGCTCGAACTGAACATCCTTGATGTCGAAATCGATGTAGCCTTTGTCGCGATAGAACTCCGCCAGCTTGTCCTTGTCGTCTTCAAACTGCTCGTCCTTGAAAACGCCGCCGCTGGTGATCCAGGAGAACAGCCAGTGCTTCCGGGTCTTGATCACCTTGCGCAACTGCTTTTGGGAAAACGCATGCGCGCCCACGAAATCAACTTCCTTGATCTTTACCTTCAGGCTCTCCGTAATGTTAAACGTCACCGTCGCCCGCCCGGTGCTTTCGTCAATGCCGATCGAATACTTGGCGGTCGTGCCAGAATATCCCGCCTTCTGGTACAATTTTTCAATCTCCTGGCCGTCGGTGAAAAGTTTCCGCTCGTTCAGCGGCTCCCCCACCTTCGACGTCACTTTTTTCCGCAGCTTGGCGTCCTTGTATTTTTTATTGCCCTCAAACTTGATCGAAACCACCCGCGGATTGCCTTGCAGCACGTACGTCAACGTCACCCCCTCCGGCGAAATATCGTCTGTCACGCGGATATCATAAAACTGCCCGGTCGCGTAAAGCGTGCGCACATCCTCGTCAATCGCCGCCCGCAAATACGGGTCTCCCGGCTTGACGCGAATATTCGCGCGAATCAACTCATCGCTCACCGATTGCGGGCCGATGTGCTTGATGACGATTTTGGAAACTTTAAGGGATGATATCTGCGCCGTGGCGGGCAGGCAGGCGAGGACAAGCAAAAGTCCGCATAGGCGAAGCAAAAATTTCATTCTTCAGTTTGGCACGTCGTCGTCGCTAACTTTGGCCGCATTTTCAAATCGTGTGTAAGACTTCAGGAACGTCAGGTGCACGTCGCCCGTCGGACCGTTGCGCTGTTTGGCAATCAATAAATTCACCGGCACCGCGTCCTGTTCTTCGCCGCCGCCCCCGCCATCTTCGTCATCCCCGCTGCTTGGCTTATACAGCAGACCGACCAGGTCGGCATCCTGTTCAATCGAGCCGGATTCGCGCAGGTCGGACATCCGCGGCTTGCGGTTCTTGTCCTTCTCCAGTTCGCGGTTCAACTGGCTCAAAACGATGACCGGGACGTTCAATTCCTTGGCCAGCGATTTGACGCCGCTGGAAATGTCAGCAATTTCCTGCTGCCGATTTTCGGCTCGCCGCGCAGTAGAATGGAGCAGTTGCAGGTAGTCAATCACAAACAGCTTGATGCCATATTGTTGGGACATCCGCCGCGCCTTGGCGCGCAGTTGCAAAATGGAAAGGCCGGAGGTGTCGTCGATGAACAGCGGCGCGTTGGCCAGCTTGCCCGCCGCCCCGGTCAGCTTCGGGAAATCCCGCTCGGCCAGGAACCCGTCGCGGATATTGCGCAGGTTCACCCGCGAGCGCGAACACAACATGCGCAGCACCAGTGATTCCGAAGTCATTTCCAGGCTGAACACCCCCACCGGCAGTTTTTGCTCCAGCGCCACGTGCTCCGCAATGTTCATCGCCAATGAGGTTTTTCCCATCGAAGGCCGCGCCGCAATGACGATCATTTCCCCGGGATGAAATCCGCTGGTCATCTTGTCCAAATCCGTGAACCCCGTGCCGACGCCCGTGAGCATCCCCTGCCGCTGATGAAAGTCCTCGATCTGGTTGATCGCCTTTTTGACCAGCTCCTTGATGTTGTTCGTGTGCGCCTGCACGCGCGCTTCGCTGATGCGCAGAACATCGCGTTCCACCTCATCCATGAGCGCGTCCACTTCCCCCTCATGATCATAAACCCGGCTGACGACGTCCGTGCAGACGTGAATCATCTTCCGCAGCAGGTATTTTTCCTTAACGACATCAAGATAGTACGGCAGGTTCGCCGCACTGGGGACTTTGTCCGGCAGGGAGGAAAGGTACGCCAGGCCGCCCACTTGTTCGAGGAGCTGTTTGTCTTTGAGCCGCTGCTGGAGTGTGAGGACTTCGATGGCCTGGCGGGAATCATACATTTCGGCCAGCGCAGCAAAGATGGTCTGGTGGCGAAGATCATAAAAAACTTCGCCGCCGCTTTTGAGCTTCTCGATGCATTCGCCCATGCATTCGTTCGGCGAAATCAGGATGCAGCCCAGAACGCCCTGCTCCATGTCGATGGCGTGTGGCGGAAGCCGGTCGACCGAGGTGCCGACGGTCTGTGATCGCCGGACGCGTTTTGCGCGTTTCAAATCCGCAGCGCCCGCGCCTTCATTCGAGACAGAATCAATCATGCCATTACGTAACAAAAAAAAATCAACCGACACAAACCGAAGTTATTTCTTTCGATGCACATGATGTTCACAAAAAGAGGACAAAAAGCCAATTTGCAAATGTAAGAGGAATGAAAAGAAGAAAAATTCCATTCGTCATGTGATTGATTGCCGCCTTGCTGTATTCCCTGTGTACAAAAAAAGGCCGGCAGCGAAGCCGGCCTTTTGCAGTTATGGCCTAACAACTAACTCCTCAACGAAACCAACCCTCGTGAAATCGCAAATTTCGTCAGCCCGGCAACACTGTGGATGTCCAGCTTACGCATGATGCGTTCGCGGTGTGTTTCCACCGTGCGCACGCCCACGCCTAGCCGGCTGGCAATCTCCTTATTGCTCAACCCTTCGGCGATTTGCACCAGCACCTCGCGCTCGCGTGCCGTCAAAGTCGCCTCGTTACCCTGGTTGGAAACTCCGCGCACGAATTGGTTCAGCGCCGCATGCGCCACTTCCGGGCTGAAAAACGCCTCACCCGCGTGCACGGCGTCCACCGCGCGCACCAATTCCTCCGTCGGCGCCTCTTTCAGCACGTAGCCACGTGCGCCGGATTGGATGATGCGCATAACGTAATCGGTGTTGCTGTGCATCGAGAGAATCAGCACCTTGATTTCCGGCAATTCCTTGCGCAGCAATTCCGTCACCGCCAGCCCGTTCATGTGGGGCATGTCAATATCCATCAGGATGACATTCGGCAGCAATTGGCGCGCTTTGGCCACGGCTTCCCGTCCGTCGCTCGCTTCGGCCACGATTTGCAAATGCTCATGCCGCGCCAGGCAGGAGCTGACTCCCTTGCGGACCACCGGATGGTCGTCCACCAGCATGACTTTGATGCGCGCTTTGCCCGGAGCCTTGCTCGGGCTGGCATTGCCAGCCGCGAGGGAGGATTGGATATGACCAGCCAATCCGCCCGGTTGATTCGACATTTCCGCCCCGCTTCCGCGAACGGCGGCCATTGGTGTCCCTGAAATAACTTTCATATTTTTTTAAAATGAGTACCCGATTCCCGAGGTGAAAAACACCGACTGGCTGAGATTCAGCACCGCTGACTCTCCCGATGAACGATTGCGATGAACATAATCGCCGGCATCCAGCCACTGCGCCCCGGCAAAGAGCGCGCACTTGTCGCTCAATGCAGCGGAAATTTTTCCTCCCAGGTATCCTCCGAGCTGGATCCCGTCGTGGACCCCGCTCCCTTTGACGTTCAACAAGCCTCCGGGAGTGGCTACCTCTTCATTATATTGAAACCGGCTGTAAACGTAAACCAGTGCGCCACCGCCTTCAAGACTGAAGGAAAACGTCTTGTTCAGCGGCACTTCAAAATACGGCCCGAGCCGGAATGCGAAAATGTCCGCTCCGAATTTCCGCGTGCCGGACACCGGCACCATCGACGAGGACAGGCTGCGCGTCGGCGTGTCGCTGATGATATTGTGATTGGGATTACCGCCCGCATCCTGCGAATAACTCGGCTGCGTCGGCAATTGGTCCCCGAACAGCGAATACGTATCCGTCAACTGCGTCGCCTTGGCATTCACCGCGCTGGAATCATTGACCACATAATCCGTGTAACCGAACGACCAATCCAACCCCGTGCGCCAGCGATCCTTTCCATCCCGGTAAAGTTCCCGCCCAAACGTCAGCACAAAGCCCGGACGCGGATCGTCGGACCGGTTGGCCGAGGTGCCGCCGGACGAAGACGTGCTGTGCATGTCGATCGTCCCGTCCGCGTCGCCATTGCCATGGAGCTGGTTGGCAGCATTATTGAAACCGAAATTCCACGTGCCTTGCTGGTAAATTGGATTCCCCTCGCCGTCATTGCCGGCAAAGTGTCGGTTGCCGGAACTGTCCACCAGATTATAGCCGTCATCATAAAAATGATTGGATAACCCGTTGGTCGAGCCCGGATTGGTCGCCGGCGCGAACCGGCCGATGTGCTTGAACGATGTCCGAATATTGAAACCCAGTTGAAACCCCATGCTGATATGGTTCCGTGACACGGGCGTCGGCTCGAGCAGGAGCGGCGTGAAGGTATCCGGCTGGCCGGCTGCGGCCGACACTGGTCCTGACTGGCCGAACGCAACCGAAGTGGCACACAATGACAGCGGCAAAACCGAGCGCCTGAACAGTTTTTTGGTCATAGAATGAGTGGGTTCTGATTAGTTCGCCAACAGCACGCGATAGAACCGCGTCGTTTTCGTCGAGGGCAGGCTTTCCGTTTCCGGAGGCCCGCTATCAATCCATTGCAAATGCTGGCCCGTACCCGCAAACGGCGGCAACACCGTTTTCCAATGCACCATATCGCTGCTGTATTGCACGTAATACGTGATCCCAGGCACTGTGGCAAATTCCACCAGGAACGTCCCATCACGCAGGAACTTGCCGCTGAAAATCGCCTGCGGAGTTCCGTCCGGCTCACCGACGCCAATCGGATCCGCCAACTGCACGGTCAGAATCGGGAAGAATGCGATCCCTTGCGGATCATAGAACTTAATGACATTCGTCCAGCACGTGCCGGGCTGAATCGCTCCCGGTGAAATCACGAAGGGCACTCCATTGTTCGTGCCGCTGGCGTTCACCACGCGGATCGTGCTGTTGGTGATATTGTGAATATCGATCCGCAGGGCGTTCGCGTGCGAATAAAGTGGGTTGCACGCCACGTTCGTCAGCCATTGAAAACCATCCTGCGTATTCAATGTGATCGCGCCCACCGTAAAAATATCTGGAGGAGTCACCGGCACCACGTCCACGCTGACCGGCGCCGAGTCGCCGGTGGCGCCCCAGTTGTCCGTCGCCCGCGCCACGAAGGTGTAATGACCTGCGGGCAGGTTGCTCGCGATGGTCAAATACGGCGGGTAATTGGTTTCCCCGAGCAGCACGAAGTCTGTTCCATTCGTGGATGAAAAGATTTCCACATTGGTCACCACGCCATCCGGATCGCTGGCACCCGCCAATACCGTGAATGTCGCCGGCTCGACAAAGACCGCCCCGTTCGTCGGATATACAATAACGGCGGTCGGCGGCAGGTTAATCGTCAATACGGCGGCCGTGGTCACCGCGTGGCCGCAAGCGCCACTCACTGACACGCTATACATTCCGCCGTCTTGCGGCTGCAGATTGCTTAACGTCAGCGTGCTATTGGTCTGGCCGGCCAATGCCGTGCTTCCCTTGGACCATTGATAACCGAACGGTCCTGTCCCCGACACCACCGCCGTAAAGGTCACGCTCGAGCCGATATTGTTGGTCACGTTGGCCAAGGCCGCCACTGACACATTCTGGTTGACCGTCAGCACGGCGCTGAGTGTCACCGGTGCACCGCACGCGCCGCCGACCACGACGGTATAGACTCCCGCATCCGATGCGCTCACGGCCGGCATACTCAAAGTGCTGCCAGTCTGACCTGCAAGCGCACCCGTGGCGTTATACCATTGATACGTCAACCCGCTGCCGGTTGCGTTCACGATGAAATTCGCGGTCATGCCCGGGCAAACCGTCGTGTTGGCCGGGGGCGTGGTGACGATCGTGACCGCATTTACAAAGAGCGTCGCGCTGTTCGTCACCGGCGCGCCGCACGCGCCACTGATGACGAGGTTATATGTCCCGACGTCCGAAGCGCTCACATTGGTCAACGTCAAAAAGTTCGTCGTCTGCCCGACGAGCGGAGTCGTTCCTTTATACCATTGATACGCGAGGTCTGTGCCGGTGGCGTATTCAAAGAAATTCACGGTCATCCCCGGGCAAACCGTTTCGTTGGTGGACGCGCCATATACTACCACGGTGTTTTCATTCACAAATAGCGTCGCGCTGTTGGTCACGGGTGTGCCGCACGCGCCGCTCACCACCACGCTGTAAATTCCCGCGTCCGCCGAAGTCACATGCGGCAGGGCCAGGGTGCTGTCCGTCCGGCCACTCAGCGGTGCGACGCCCCGATACCATTGATAGGTCAATCCACTGCCGGTCGCGTTCACACTGAAATTTGCCGTTGTGCCAGGGCAATTGGTTGTGTTGGCGGGCGGCATGGTAATTATGGTGTTGGCGTTCACAAACAACATCGCGCTGTTCGTCGTCGGCACGCCGCACACCCCGCTGACCACCACGCTATAAGTCCCGGCATCCGCCGCGCTCACATTATTCAACGTCAAAACATTCGTCGTGTGGCCGCCCAACAAGGTCGCTCCCTTATACCACTGATACGTCAAGCCGGTGCCACTCGCATTCACACTGAAATTCGCCGTTGTCCCCGAACAATTCGTGGTATTACTCGGCGGCATGGTGATGATCGCATTCGCGTTCACAAACAACGTGGCGCTATTCGTCACCGCCGCGCTGCAATCGCCGGTAATTACCACGCTATAAATTCCCGCATCGGCCGCGCTCACGTTATTCAACACAAGCGCGCTACTTGTCTTCCCGCTCAATAGGCTCGTTCCTTTATACCACTGGAAGGTCACTTCCCCGGTGGCATTCACGCTGAAGTTGGCGGTTGTGCCGGGACAATTAGTGACATTTGACGGTGGCGTGATTACAGATCCAGGGGAAGTCACAAACAGAAACGAGCTATTTGTGACCGGGGTTCCGCAGGCACCGCTCACGACGACCGCATAAAATCCAGCCGAGTTAAAAGTGAGATTACTCAACACCAGAATGTTGTTCGTCTCTCCAGTTAACAGCAAACCCGAGCCGCTGAGCGCTCCAGGGTTGAAGTACCATTGATAGCTCAAGCCGCTTCCGGTCGCATTCAGGGCAAAGAATGCCGCCGTACCCGGGCAATTGGTTTCGAATCGAGAGAGTGGCGCCGTTATGACGAGGTTCGCGTTCACAAACAATGTCGCGCTGTTTGTCGTCGGAGCGCCGCACACGCCGCTGACCACTACCCGGTAAACTCCCGCGTCCGTCGCACTCACATTCGTCAGGCTTAAAGTCCTGTTCGTCTGGCCGCTCAACGGCCCCGTGCTACTATACCATTGATAAGTAAAATCAGTGCCTGTCGCGCCCACTGTAAAATTCGCGGTCATGCCCGGACATACTGTGACGTCCTGCGGCGGCTGCAGCACGATGGTGTTTGAGTACACCATCAACACCGCGCTGTTCGTCACCGGCAACCCACAAATTCCACTTACTACCACGGTGTAGGTTCCACTATCCGGCGGGATTACGTTCGGCAGGCTCAAAGTGCTGTTGGTCTGACCGCTGAGCGGTCCCACAGCGAACTTATACCATTGATACGTCAAACCGACGCCGGTTGCGTTCACGCTGAAATTCGCCGTCGTGCCTGAGCAATTCGTCGTGTTGCTCGGCGGCATCGTGATGATCGTGTTCCCGTTCACAAACAGCGTCGCACTGTTGGTCACCGGCACTCCGCAAGTGCCGCTGATCACCACGCTATAAACTCCCGCGTTCGCTGCACTCACGCTTGCCAAGCTCAAGGTGCTATTAGTCTGGCCGCTCAGGGGACCTGTGCTCTTATACCATTGATATGTCAAACCTGCGCCTGTCGCATTCACACTGAAATTCGCCGTCGTGCCCGAACAATTCGTCGCATTGCTCGGCGGCATCGTGATGATGGTGTTCGCGTTCACAAACAACGTTGCGCTATTCGTCGTCGAACCGCCGCACACGCCGCTGACCACCACCCGGTAAACTCCCGCATCCGCCGCGCTCACATTCCTCAGGCTCAAAGTGCTCCTGGTTTGGCCGTTGAGCAGACCCGCGCTGTTATACCACTGATAGGTGAAATCGGTCCCCGTCGCGCCAACCGTAAAATTCGCTGTCATGCCCGGACATACAGTGACGTCTTGCGGTGGCTGAAGCACGATTGTGTTCGAGTACACCATCAACACCGCGCTGTTCGTCATCGGCAACCCACAAACACCACTCACCACCACGATATAGGTTCCACTATCCGGCGGGATCACGTTCGGCAGGCTCAGAGTACTATTGGTCTGGCCACTAAGCGGACCCACAGCGAACTTATACCATTGATACGTTAAACCGACGCCGGTTGCGTTCACGCTGAAATTTGCCGTCGTGCCGGCGCAATTCGTCGCATTACTCGGCGGCATGGTGATGATCGTGTTTGCATTCACAAACAGCGTCGCGCTGTTGGTCACCGGCACGCCGCACGCGCCGCTGATCACCACGCTATAAACTCCCGCGTTCGCTGCACTCACGCTTGCCAGGCTCAAGGTGTTATTGGTCTGGTCGCTCAGGGGGCCTGTGCTCTTATACCATTGATACGTCAAACCTGCGCCCGTCGCATTTACACTGAAATTCGCGGTCGTGCCCGGACAGTTCGTCGCGTTGCTCGGCGGCACACTGATGACGGTGTTCGCGTTCACAAACAACGTCGCGCTGTTTGTCGTCGGCACGCCGCACACGCCGCTGACCACCACCCGGTAAACTCCCGCATCCGCCGCGCTCACGTTTGTGAGGCTCAAAGTGCTATGGGTTTGGCCGCTCAACAAACCAGCGCTGTTATACCATTGATAAGTGAAATCAGTACCCGTCGCGCCAACCGTAAAATTCGCTGTCATGCCCGGACATACAGTGACGTCCTGTGGTGGCTGAAGCACGATGGTGTTCGAGTACACCATCAACACCGCACTGTTGGTCACTGGCAACCCACAAATACCACTCACCACCACGGTGTAGGTCCCAGTATCCGGCGGGATCACATTCGGCAGGCTCAAAGTACTATTGGTCTGACCGCTGAGCGGTCCCACAGCGAACTTATACCATTGATACGTCAAACCGGTGCCCGTCGCATTCACAGTGAAATTCGCCGTCGTGCCAGAACAATTCGTCGCGTTGCTCGGCGGCATCGTGATGATCGTGTTCGCATTCACAAACAACGTCGCACTGTTCGTCACCGGCACGCCGCACGCGCCACTGATCACCACGTTATAAACCCCCGCATCCGCCGCGCTCACACTATTCAACACCAGCGTGCTACTCGTCTTCCCGCTCAATAAGCTCGTCCCTTTATACCACTGGAAGGCCAATCCCGTCCCGGTGGCATTCACACTGAAATTGGCCGTTGTGCCCGGACAATTCGTCGCATTGCTCGGCGGCACGGAAACAATCATGCTCGCGTTCACGGAAAGCGTCGCGCTGTTCGTCACCGGCGCGCCGCACACGCTGCTGATCACCACACTGTAAACACCCGCATCCGCCGTGCTCACGCCATTCAACGTCAGCGTACTGCCCGTTTTTCCGTCCAACAAACTCGTCCCTTTATACCATTGATACGTCAAACCCATGCCCGTCGCGTTCACCGCAAAACTCGCGGTCATTCCCGCACAAACCGTCGTGTCGTTCGGCGGCGTGGCCACCGTCACTGTCGAATTCACCACCAACACCGCGCTGTTCGTCACTGGATTGCTGCAAGTCCCGCTGACCACCACGCTATAAATTCCCGCGTCCGCCGCGGAAATGTTATTCAACGTAAGCGTGCTACCCGCCTGGCCCGACAATAGGCTCGAGCCTTTGTACCATTGGTAAGTCAATCCCGTGCCCGTCGCGTTCACGGAAAAACCCACCGTCTGCCCCGGGCAATTCGTCGCGTCCGACGGCGGAACAGTCACCACCGTGGCGGCATTCACCGTCAGCATGGCGCTGTTGGTAACGTTCTGGCAATCGCTCAACACTGCCACCGAATAAATCCCCGCGTCGGACGCGCTGACATTACTCAGGGTAAGCACATTGTTGGTGCGTCCGGCCAGGATGCTCGTGCCTTTAAACCATTGATACCGGAACGAATCGCAACCCGCCGCAGTCACGCTAAAATTAGCCGTGCTCCCCGCGCACACCGTCAGGTTCGCGGGTCCCGTGACCACAATGTTAGTCGGCGGACGGCAAATCACCGTCGATATCGCGTTGAAAAGCCCCTTCAACTCCGATGAATTCGTGGTGAAATAATAATCACTGGTTGCCGACGCTATTCCCCGCAGCAAGCCCGCGTTCACCGAACCCAGACCGACCGTGAATATCCGCGTGCCGGCGATCTTGGATTGGGTGGCCCAATACAATGCATTGCTCGAATTGTCTGAACCCGTCGGCATACCGTCCGACAAAAGCACCAACACGGGCAAAGACCCGGAATCATGCCGCACCGACGCCAGTTCGTTCTGGCTCGTTTGCAATCCCAGGCTGATGGAGGTAAAACCGCCGGCTCCAGGCACTGACCCGATGGCTTTGTCTAATTTTGACAAACTATTTGTCAGCATCTGGTCCAAAGTGGCCGAGCTGTTGTAGGAAACGAGGCCCGCCTGGTCGCCGTTGGTGTAGTGCAGGTTCTGGACAAAGTTACTGCACGCCGCCAGGGCATCGAAATACGGCTTGCCGGTCATGGACGCGGAACGGTCAATCACCAGCATCACATCCACCGCCGGGAAACACGTATCCACCACCAAAGTTCCAGTTTCCGTCACCGTATTGCCGCACGCTCCGGTCACAATGACCTTGTAGGTGGCCGAATCCGCGATGGTAAGATTGCTCAAAACCAGGCTGCTGGCGGTTTGGCCGTTGATGTTGGTTCCATTTTTCTGCCAGGTAAAAGTGTATGGCCCGCCGCCGGAAGGCGTCGTGCTGAATACCGCGATGGAGCCAACATAACGCAGCAGGTTTGGCAGCAGTGTTGCGCTGATGCTGGTAGCTATTGTCAGCGTCCCCTTATTCGTGACCGAATTGGCGCCACCCTTGAGCACCACGCTGTAGGTGGCCGCATCCGACGAACTCACATTCGCCAGCGTCAAATTGTCCGTCGTCTGGTTGGGGATGAGGGTGCTGTTTTTATACCAGCTGAATTTATAAGGCGTCGGCCCGCCCGCCGTGGTCGTGAAGGTCACCGTGCTGCCTGGGCAAACGGTTTTGTCTCCTATGGCGGTCAATGTATTATGACTCACACCTCCCGCACCGGCCGTCGTGACTGCGAAAGAAAGTAGTGCGCCAGTCAGTTTCCAGGCTTTGGTTAGGTTCATAACACTTGAGTCGCTAACATCGACTACATTGCATCATCACCTGCGCCCTTAATCAATCGGTGCAACCCATATTTGAAGTCCCGGAGTTATTCCGCGTCGAACCCCAAGGGATTTCCCGGGACTGACTTTCGACCAGACGGTCTTTCCAATTTTGGAAGCACGGAGAAAACTGGGTTCCGATGGTCTGCGTCCCTCAGCGAGCCGCTTCGCGACCCACCCACGACGTCGCCCGCTGGGTCAATTCCGCCGCGTTTTTCAGGTTCAACTTCCGTTTGATCTGCTCCCGGTAATACTCAATCGTCTTGACGCTCAAATGCAATTCGTCGGCGATTTCCCGGGTGGATTTCCATTGGCCAATCAACTGAAAAACCTCCAACTCGCGATCGCTGAGATCTTTGACCGGCGACTCATTGATAGTGCTCTGCCCGCGGATTTGCTGTTGCAACATGCGGGCCGCCAGCGAGTCACTCACATAAATCGCCCCGCCCAGCACCCGGCGCACCGCCATGATCACCTTTTCCAGCGCCTCTTCCTTCATCAAATAACCCAGCGCTCCCGCCCGGAACGCAATCTCCGCATAAATCGATTCGTCATGCGCGCTGACAATCAACACGGGCATTTTGGGACATTGCGCCTTGATATTGCGGACCAATTCCAGCCCGCTGCTATCTTTCAGGGAAATATCCGCGATGATAAGATCGGGTTTGAGGGTCTCGATGGCGCCCATCGCCTTGGAAGCATCCTCCTCTTCGCCGCAAACGGCCATGTCGGGCTGGCGGTTTATCAGTTGGGCGATTCCGAAACGGACCACGGCATGGTCGTCCACGAGTAGAATGCGGGTTTTCCCGTCACTTTCTTTGACTTCGCGTTTCTTTGCTTGCGCCATGGCGTAAATCTTAGGTTGCTTCTGAGTCCAAGCAGCGGCCAGCCAACGTGATGGCATCATGCAACAAGCTGGCCGGCGAGTGCAAACTTTATTGCTCGAGGGGCGCGCGAGAAAAATGACGAATGACGCACGACCAGCGGCTGTTCTGGATGCCGCGGGCGCGCAGGCTCATTCGGCATTCGCCCGGCGTCAGGCCGACTCCGACGCCGTCAATTCCGCTGCCGCTTTCTCCCATTGCGCGGTGAATCGGGTGATTTCATCCGTGTTATGCCGAAATTCACGGTTCAAATCCATCGCCTTTCCGCCGGCCTGGTAGGTTTCCGGCTTTTCCAACTCGGCGGTGATTTCGGCCTGGCGCTTTTCCAAATCCTGGATCTGCTTTTCCAGCCGATGCACCAGTTGCTGTTGCTCCTTGCGCACGCGCGAACGCGCCTGCCGTTGCTCCGCCTCCAATCGCTTTTGCGCCTTGCGATCCACGGCTGGCACGGACGATTTGTCGGTGCGGCCCCGTACTGCTGAATCCGTATTCCGGCCCGCCGATGTCAGAGCTTCCCGCGCGGACGACGCTTTCGTCTTGTCCAAATAATACTGATAGCCTCCGGGATAATTCGTGAGCAGGCCGGCATTGACATGAACCACGCGGTTCGCCAGCGCGCGGATGAAATAAACATCGTGGCTGATGAAAACCAGCGTGCCCTCAAATTGATCCAGCGCATACAAGAGCGCGTCGATGCTCGACATGTCCAAATGCGTCGTCGGTTCGTCCATGAGCAGCAGGTTCGGCGGGTCCAGCAACAACTTCACCAGCGCCAGCCGGCTCTTTTCCCCACCGCTCAACACGCTCACCTTCTTGAACACGTCATCGCCGATGAAAAGAAAACTGCCCAGCAGCGTGCGGACGAATTGCTCCGTGACCCGCGAGGGCGTATCCAGCGCTTCCTCCAAAACCGTCCGGGTCAGGTCCAGCATCTCGACGCGATACTGCGAATAATAACCGGCCTTCACATTGTAGCCTAATTCATGAGTGCCTTGTTGCGGCTTGAGCACGCCGCCGAGAATTTTCAACAACGTGGATTTGCCCGCGCCGTTCGGCCCCACCAGTACCACCCGCTGTCCGCGCTCCGCTTCGAACTCCATGTTCTCATAAATGAGATTTTCCGCCGGCGCATCGGCGAGAGCGCTCCCGGGACGCGCCGGGTACGCGAAACGAATATTTTGCAACCGAATCACCCGCTGCCCGCTGCGCTGCGGTTGGGGAAAGGAGAAGCTGACCTTTTTGTCATCACCGCTCGGCGCTTCGATTTTCTCCATGCGGTCAATCTGCTTCAGCTTGCTTTGCGCCTGCGACGCCTTGGACGCCTTGGCGCGGAAACGATTCGCAAATTCCATCAGGCTCGCGATTTCGCGCTGCTGATTTTTGTAAGCCGCCAGCAGTTGTTCCTCCGCCGCCTCGCGTTGAACCAGGTAATCATCGTAATTGCCGCGATACCGCATCAACTTGCTCTGCCGGATTTCCACGATGCTGCCCACGAGTTGATTCAGGAATTCCCGATCGTGGGAAATCATCAGGATCGAACCGGGATAATTTTTCAAATAATCCTGGAACCACAACAGCGCTTCGAGGTCGAGATGGTTCGTCGGCTCGTCCAGCAGCAGCAAATCCGGCTCGCGCGCCAGCAAGCGCGCCAGGTGCGCCCGCATGACCCAGCCACCGCTCATCTCACGCGCCGGCCGCTCGAAATCCTTTTCGCGAAAACTCAATCCCGCCAGGATTTGCTTGGCCTTGGCCTCAATCTGGTAGCCGCCCAACTCATGAAAGCGATCATGGACGTTGTCGTGAATTTCCTCCGGATGCAGCGCCTCGACCGGATGATTTTCGTCCCACGCCTTGATGATGCGCCGGAGCTTGGTGAATTCCGGTGTGATGGCGGTGGCAATCTCAACCACCGTTTCATCGCCCACGGGGGTGCTTTCCTGCGGCAAATGGTCGAGGGAAATGCCGCGTTCGAGGATGATTTCACCCTCATCCGACTCCTCCTCGCCCAGCACGAGCGAAAACAGCGTGGACTTCCCCGCCCCATTCGGCCCGACCAGGCCGATGCGGTCTCCGCGATTGATTTGCAGCGTCACGTTTTCGAACAAAACGCGGCCGCCGTAGGCTTTACTGATACCCGAAAGTGTAAGCATTAAGTTGATAATCTTGCCGTCGTGGGACCGCCCGTGCAAGGACGAAGCCTGAGGAAAAGGGCTCGCGCCGGCAATCGAGGGCCTTTTGCCGCCCACCCCTCCCCCCTTGAATAGGTTGGAATAGACTTGAACCATTTTCTAAATGCCTGAAATTCAGCGTTTTCCGCATGCTTGAAAAAGCCAAGCCGGGCACGCGGGAGACCGGGCGGGAGTCCGAAGGAGATTTCTGTCCGAAATGCCGATTTTTAATTTTTATCCCGGATTTGGCCGGATTTAGCCGGATCAGACTCGAAATGAAGTGCTTATAAAGACGAAATTCGCGCGTTGACGTTCCATTCACGGTTTCGCGATGACCGCGAACCCAAACCCGTTTTGCTCCGGTTTCCATTCGTCCTTTCTTCCCCTCCTTTTGCTATTTGCGTTATAGCATGAGTGTCAATGGCGGAAAGAGTTGGTAGTGAACTAATTGAAATCTACGGGTTAAAGTGAAACTTGACGTTTTCGGCTGCCAGCATTGCAAAAGGCGTCATTACAGGCACCGCCATTTCCCTGCAAGCATTCGGAATTTTGACCTCCATGCCTTTTTTTGCCTTTTCAATGGTTACGACCGTATGGTTGTGCGCATGGGCATATGCGACCAAAACACAATCTGCGCAACCGAGAAATTTGGCTTGTGCCGCCGGAAGGTAATTTTGGCACACCCACGGAGCCAAAAGTTTCATGCTTTCGTATGTTTTGGGCTCCTCTGTTTCAACGAACATCGGCTTTCTGTGCCTGCACCACAGAGTAAGTCTGTCCTCGCGCTCCATTAGTTCGTCACGAACCTGCTTGATGCTCAATACCGAACCTTTTGCATGGGCATGATCCAACCATTTCCAAAACCCTGGATGAAAATTAAATCCATAGTAACGGTTCTTTGCTTCAATAAAAACGTTTGAGTCTAATAGATAGGCCATTCTACACCACTCTCAAGAGATTTGGCATATTTTCGGAAAGTTGTATCCTTTTTTATGCCCAAAAGCTGCATTGCTTCACGCTGCGTTGACCGCCCCGCTAAAGCCTCCTGAATTATCGTAACGGAAAATTTGCGACTGTTTTGATACTTCTCATTGATATACCATTTTCCACCACCGCCTTCTGCCTTTTTCGCTTTTGCTTGTGCGATAAGCATTCTGTAATAATCGCTAAATTTTTCTTCCGTAAAAAATCCAGCGTCATGGGCGCGGCGAGCAACAACAAGTTTGCTTATCTTGTATTTGTCGGAAAGCCGCTGCACCTCACCAATATCGTTTATCTCCCCCCGCCAAGCCGCGCGCAGTTCGCTTAAAGGTAAAAGGACTTCTGCGGCGACACTGTTGCAATATGTTTCAACTGTGTTGCCAGCGGCATACGTCCTTTCAAGATTAGATATGCCCGTTTCCCCAATCCAAATATGCGCTATTTCATGAGCAAGTGTAAATAATCTCGCGACAGGGGCATCAGCACCATTAACGAAGATGAGGGGAGCGTATTTATCGGACAGGGCAAACCCTCTAAATTCTTCAACCGACAAAGTTCTCTGCGTAAAGCTGCCTGCATATCCAGCACATAAAACTAAGATTCCAGATTCTTCCGTAGCCTCAATCGTCATGCTCCACGCTTCTTCCCATGTCCTCATCGTTGCGGACAATGTTGACCCAATATTAAGAGTCGCCCTAATGTCGTCAGCGATTTCTTTCGTTGGAGTTTTTATCGAAGCTTTTCCTACGAACGGCAAGGGCTTGGCGCCGGTGGAAATTAAATACTCCCTATACCAATTTTGCTTGAGTTGCGCCGCGTAAATAATGTCAAGAAGTTCATCGCTTGGCGCGGAGGGTTGGCTGGCGTCAATGCGCCTGAAGTCCGCAATTGGGAGGCTTGGGTGTGGCGGCTCTTGCAAAAATAGAAATCCAAACGCGGTACGCGTTTTTTCTGCTAACTTTTCAACCATTGCCAATGGGATCGATCCAGTCGTTTCCCATTCCTTTACAAGACCCAATTGGACGCCAATTTTTTCGGCGAGAGTTTCTTCAGAAAAACCAGCCTTTTTTCGCGCCCATTGCAGGACATTTGGATTAAGAGTCGCATTCATATCGTTTCCTTTTTTGCCACATAGCTGCGTAGCAGGTGGTCAACGAGTTGCGAGCGATTGCCAGTCCACATTTCCGAGGCATCCTGCCAAACGGTTTTAGTAACGGAAACACAAAACTTTATAGTTCCGCCTTCCCTGCCATCAACCCCTGCGCCTACACGCCGACCACCCCACTGCGATTTCTTTGATTTTCTCTTTGACATATTCACTTGATTTAGTAATACCAAATCAAGATTAACGCTACGTCAACCCGAAAAATTATGACCACGAATTAAAATCTGAAAACAAGGCGCAAGTGGTAAGTCTCCTTTGCGAAGGGAACAGCATCCGCAGCATCGAACGCATATTCGGCCGATCGCCAATCCACCTTTTCTGGTAGCAAATTTGCCACGGGGGCAAGGAAAGGAATATGGAAACAGGCAGGATCCCTGTTCTACAAGGCACGCACGAGAAGGTTATGTCGATTTCCACCTTCCGGATGGTGACCTTTTCGATCCAAGGCTTCCCTGATCTTCCGCTTATCCTTGGCGTAAAAGTTGGCATGAATTGCCGATGATGTCACTCGCAGGATGGCCATGGCAATGTCTCCACCCACCGCCACATCACGGCGAAAGTGTTTTAATCAGGAAACAAAAATCACTGGCTGACCGGTTGCGGCGGAATGTTCGTATAACTTTCTGTGTGCATCCGATTGCCTCCAGTGTCAATGATGGTTGCGGTCATGAACACGAGCGTGCGCCGGTTAAGAGTGTTGGAGTTGCCGGCATCCGGTTCTGCCAGCGCGGCGGCCGGAGGCATTTGATTATCATTCAATCTAAAAACCATCGTTTGGCCGTCCAGCATATCCACTGAATTCGTTATTTGCTGCACGCGAAATTGAGGCGAGACCGCCGGCACGTCAAATTTCTGCCCGGCCGAATTGTAAGCCGGGGTTGTGTTTATAGAGGGCGCGTAACCCAGGAATTCAACCATCGAAGCGATGACGGGTAATCGGATGGTGTAACCGTCGGACAAGACTTTCGGCACCGCGTCGAGAATGGGGCCGCACTCGACCGGCTCCGCTTGAGGAACAATGCTGGAAGCGCCATTTGTTTCTTGAAGGCAAAAATTGGTGACGACAGAAATCACCTGGGTTACCCGCATTTGAAACTCCCGTCCGCTGAGGCTCGTCACTTGAGACTCGCCGAGGATTTCAACATCATTCCGCGAGCGTAATTGCTTTAAGGCCATTGAAAAGTTTTCGTCGGTAAGAATACCGGCACTGGCCGAGTCATACCAACCGGCAGATCCATCTTTCGGCAGCGTCAAAACCCTGGCTTTAATAGTGACTTCCGGCGGGGGCGAATTGGTGTTCCGGGCCACAACCGCGGCTGGCAACGCACGATTTTTTTTAGCCGCTTCGTCCAACTGCCGCCGCAAAACGCCGGTCTCACCGCGCAAGCGCAAGAGTTCATCCTGATTGTTTTGTCGCTGCTCATTTTCCCGCTGGGCGGCCGCCAATTGATTTATTGCGTCGTCGCGTTCCTGGCTGATTTGCGCCAGTTGCTGGTTCAACGAGGTTTGTTGCTCCTGTAACGCGGCGATTTGCTTTCGCAAATGAAACGAGTAAACGACGCCGCCAATCGCAACAGCCGCAAATCCCGCGATAAAAAGTTTTTGGATCATGGTTATTCCGGCGGTGGCGGTTATTCCAGAAGTTGCGGTTAAAATTTTCGCAGCCAGTCCGGCCGGGGCAGCTTGCACGGCCTGCGCGGAAATCAAAATTCCCAGGCTGGCCGCAGCGATCGTGATTTTGTTCTTCGCAAAAACCTCGCGCAGTTTTTCCACGGCACGGCTCACGCGTTTTTGCGCGGCATCGTCGCTCACGCCGAGAATGGCGGCAATTTCGGCGGCGGATTTCTTATGAAAATAGCGCAGGACGACGGCATCGCGGTCGGCGTCCATCAATTCGCCCAGCGCGGCGTCCAGGTGCGGTGCAATCTGCTCCCACCAGGCATCCGGTGAAGTTGAAATCTGTTCGCTCATGGCAAAGGCCTCCTGTTCGCGCGCCCGACGGCGTTCGATGGCGCGGACGGTCTGGGCGGCGATGTTTTGCGCGGTGCAATGCAGCCACCCCGCCACAGTCGCCCGGTTCACCAGTTCGGAAGCCTGCCTGGCCAGCGCGATGAATGCGCTCTGGGTCACGTCTTCGGCAAGGTGCGGATCGCGAATCATGCGAAGGGCGGCGGAATAGACAAGGTCCACGTGGCGGTGGACGAGTTCGTTGAACGCGGCTTCAAGCCGGCGTTCGACGTAGGCTTTCAGCAATAAGCTGTCGGTCTGATCGGTCACTCATTGCAGGTTAGCCGCCGGGTCAGAAATCGGACAGGGAAAGGTGCTTTTTCTCCAAACAGATTTACGCATCGCCCCACGTGGCCAAAGAATTTATGGGCCGGGAATATTCAGACTTTCAGCAAACCGCGGAAGCCCCTGCCGC
Organism: Verrucomicrobiia bacterium; assembly: GCA_035552155.1. Lineage (GTDB taxonomy): Bacteria > Verrucomicrobiota > Verrucomicrobiia > Limisphaerales > DASXHY01 > DASXHY01. Next base: position 49,292 of record DASZLX010000028.1, read on the forward strand.
TGTAGTAAGACTGCGCGCCGTTGTGCCCCACAAAGACGCGGCCGTATCGGCGATCGCCATAGAGCGCGCCGCCGAGCTTTCTGATCTCAGGAGGTGTTTTAATCCAGCTCGACGATTTCGTGTCGAACTCTCCCAGCTTCTGCAGTTCCAGATATTGTTCTTCGGTCAAAAGCTCGATGCCCATGGCGGCGGCCAGGTCCGTGACGCTGTTTTTCGGCTTATGTTCCTTCCGGGAATCCAACGCTTCGCGGTCGTAACAAAAACCGGTGCGGCCGGAGGGACTTTCCGGTGAACAATCCATAAAGATGTATTCGCCGGTTTTTTTGTCATGGCCAACCACGTCGGGTTCGCCGCCCGTTCTCTCCATTTCGCCGAGGGACCAGAGCTTTTCGGGATTCGCTTCGAGTGTGGCTTGGACTTTGGCCCATTCGAGATTTTGATGGCGGTTCGGGTTTTTCTCAAAGCGGGCTTGCAGTGTTCTAAGTAGTGCTGCGCGCACTTTTGCCGGCAATTCCTTTTTTGCGTGAGCGCCTTTCATTCCGGCTAATCAAAGAAAACCGAACCGATTAAGTTCGCAGCCGCGGAGGCAATTCCCCCGCCTAGATTTTCATAATGCGTTTGCCGCGACAACATCTGCGGCTCCGTGGATAAACCGCCAAGTTGCGCCCTTTGCAGTGCCTGCCGGCGTCGCTCGAGGTCCGCGATTTCCTCGGCTCGCGCCAGTTCCATTCCGCCGCCGCGAATAAATTCCACGATGCGCCGCAGTTCATCCTTGTCGAACCATGTCCCGTGCGCGCGGCAAACATCCACCACCACGTGCGAGCAATGCGCGAAGTTCACCCGGTTCATCAACGTGCTGCACACGGGGCATGGGACATAACGAACGTTCTCTAACGTATTATCATCCACCGGCAAGGGTGCGGCCGTGCCGAGCACCGCGGCCTGTTGCTCGCGATCCGCGCAGATTTGTTCCAGCGACGCCGTATCGGCCCAGATGCCCTCGCACTTCGGGCATTCCTGTAAATGTGTTTTCCCGATCACCACGGCCTGCATGTCTCCTTTGCAACGCGGACAGGGCAGCTTCTTCGTCGCCGCCACTTCCGTGCGCGCAATGGCCGCGCCGCAATGGGAGCAAAATTTCGAGCCGGCAAAAACCATTCCGAAACAGGAGGGACACGCCACCACCGCCAGGCGGGAACCGCAATGCTCGCATTGGGTGGCGTCGGAAGAAACCGGCGCGCCGCACGTCGGACAATTCATTGTTTCCGGAGCTGGCATTGCCAGACGTTATACCCGGAAAGGCGGGCGTTGCCAATGCCCAACCCATTACATAATCGGACTGAATTTGTACTTCACAGAAGCCGGTTTTGCCACAATGATGCCCCCAACAAGAAAGGACAATTAATATGGGCCTGATCGACTATCTCAAAACCCAGTTCCTCGAAATCATCGAGTGGCAGGACGATTCGCGCGACACGATTTCCTTCCGTTACCCGGACATGGACAAGGAAATCAAGAACGGCGCGCAACTCATCGTCCGCGAATCGCAGACCGCGCAATTTGTCTATCTCGGCCAGTTCGGCGATACCTTCGGCCCCGGCAAATACTCGCTGACCACCGACAACATCCCGATTTTGTCCACGCTCAAGGGCTGGAAATACGGACTGCATTCGCCCTTCAAGGCGGATGTTTATTACGTCAACACGCGGCTGTTCACCGGCAACAAATGGGGCACGGCGAATCCCATCATGCTGCGCGACGCGGATTTTGGAATCGTGCGCGCGCGGGCCTACGGCATTTTCGATTTCCATGTGACGGACGTGAAATTGTTCCTCAAGGAAGTCGCCGGGACGGATGATCATTTCCGGTTGGACGAATTTTCCGACACCATGCGCTCGCGGATCGTGAGCGTGTTCACCGATGCGCTGGCGTCGGCCAAGGTACCGGTGCTCGATGCCGCCTCGCGTTACACCGAACTCGGTGCGGCATTGTTGCCGCTGATCAACCCGGCGGTGACGACGCGTTACGGAATCGAGATCACCAGCTTCATCGTGGAAAACATTTCCGTGCCGCCGGAAGTGGAACAAGCCATCGACAAGCGCAGCAGCATGGCGGCGATTGGCAATCTCAACGATTACGTGAAGTTCCAAATGGCCGAAGGCATGACCAAGGGCAGCGGCGAAGGCGCCGGCATGGCCAACACCGCCGCCGGACTGGGCGCCGGACTCGCCATGGGCCAGCAAATGATGGCGGCGATGAACGCCGCCCCCACCACGCCCTCCGGCGGACCTGCGGGCCCCGGCGTGCCGCCGGTCATTGGCGGCGGGATGCCTGAATTGCTCGGCACTCCCGAAGTTGCCAAAGCTCTTGGTGTGAGTGAAGCCGACGTGGTGGCCACACTGGAAAAAGGCGATCTCAAAGGCAAAAAAATCGGGTCGACGTGGAGAGTGACGAAGGCGGCACTGGATGAGTTTTTGAAATCATAACACCGTCTTGATGATACGAGCACATTCAAGGTCGTAATCCGGGCCTTAAAATGTGCGAGTGGAGCTGGCCATTGACCCCGTGCGTCGAAATCAGATTTAGACAATGCCCACAACTGGCGAAATCATCATCACCTGCTGGTGCATTTTCGTCGTGGTTTGGTGGGTGGCGGCCTATCGAACGAAACGCACGGCGGAAAAACAAAGCGTGGCGTCCATGATGGCCCACCGCATTCCCCTGGGAATCGGCTGGTGGATGATGCTTATTCCAAAATGGCCCGAGCCCCTGAACCGGCATATCCTCCCGCGCACGGCATCTCTGCAAATCAGCGGCGCGGTCATTTGCATCGTGGGATTGCTTTTCACGCTCTGGGCACGGCGAACGCTCGCTGGAAACTGGAGCAGCGATGTCACCTTCAAACAGGATCACGAATTGATCCGCACCGGGCCGTACCGCTTCGCGCGTCATCCAATCTACACGGGCCTCCTGGTGATGTGGGTGGGCACGGTGATTTATGTTGCCGAACTGCGGGGCGTCATCAGTCTGCTGCTCGTTACCATCGGATTTTGGATTAAACTGCACCAGGAAGAGCGCCTCCTGCTCCGACATTTCCCAGATTCCTATCCGACTTATAAGCGTGAAGTGAAAGCGCTCGTGCCCTTCGTCGTTTGAAATTTTTTATGGCTGACCAACCACCCATTATCAACGAAGCCATCGCCCAAAAAAAGTTCTCTTGGCCGGCAGTCGGAAGAAATGGTCAGAGGAATGTTTGTCAGGGGAATAATTTCAAGCCGCCTGCTTGTCGCCATTCCTCTGACAATCATTCCCCTAATGATGTCCCCGCCTTTTTCTTCGAATAAATGCCAATCCATTGCCCAATCAATATCAAAACTTTGAGCGCAGCTGAGTTCGAGAAGTTGGACTACCGTGTGATGGGTCAGGCGTACGCCAGCCAGAATGAATTAGGCCGGCTCTGCGACGAATGCGCCTACCACTCCGATTTAAAAGCGCGTCTCCTCGCAAATGGTTTCCAATCGGTTCTGACCGAAGTTCCGATAACCGTCACGCATCGTGATTTCTCAAAGCAATATTTTCTCGACTTGATTGCCGACAACGCTCTTTACGAATTGAAAACCGACGCCAATCTCGTCGGGGAACACGAATCTCAATTATTCAACTACATGTTTCTGGTCGGGATTCCGCGCGCCAAGCTGCTCAATTTTCGTCCGCCCAAACTTCACGGAAAGATTATCGCCACAAGTTTGACTCAGGAAACCCGCCGCGATTTGAAAGCCCTCACAAAACGCTGGCAGGATTTAACCACTGCGTGCATCACTCTTCGAGAAACAATGTGTGACCTGCTCGACGACTGGGGTGGATTTCTCGAAATAAATTTGTATCAGGAAGCGCTCACACATCTCCTCGGCGGAGCGAGCAAGGTTGAACAACGGGTAAGCCTACGTAGAAATTTAATAGATTTAGGCGGACAGAGGATGTTTCTTCATGCTCCGGGAGTTGCCTTTCGTGTGACTGCATTCACTGAAAATCAGAACCATCTCGAATCCCATCTAAGTCGACTCCTAAGAGTGACCGAACTCAAAGCAATACAATGGATCAACCTGAATCATGCGCAAATCGAATTCACAACCATCACCAAATCGTCAAGGGAATGATTGTCAAAAGAATCGGAAAGTGCTGTTTTATTCCCCTGCCAAACATTCCCCTGCCAATTTTCCATCTTAGCTATTATGCCTGAGGCCATCGCTCAAAAAAAGTTCTCCTGCCCGGCTTGCGGCGCGGAGGCGCAGTGGAACCCATCCAAAAAAGCGCTCGTCTGCCCGTTCTGCGGGACCGTTTCGCCGGCGCAAACTGAACTGACCGCCACCGGCGAAACCAAAATCATCGAGCACGATTTGGTGGCGGCGCTGCGCGGGATTCCGGATGAACAACGCGGGTGGCAGGCGAAAAAGATTTCCGTCCGCTGCCAGAGTTGCCAGGCGATTTCCGTTTTTGATCCGGAACGGGTCGGGCAGCGTTGCGACTTTTGCGGCTCGACCGCGCTCGTACCCTACTCGGAGGTGAAGGAGGCGTTTTCGCCCGAGAGCCTGCTGCCGATGAAACTCGCCGAGAACCAGGTGCGCGACAAAATCCGCCAATGGTACGGCAGCCGGTGGTTCGCGCCCAACAAGCTCAAGCACGCCGCGCTCACAGACACGGTCAAGGGTCTTTACATTCCCTATTGGACTTTCGACGCTCAGGTGCACGCCGATTGGACCGCAGAGAGCGGCTATTATTATTACGTCACGGAAACCTACACCGACGCGAATGGGAAAACCCAGACGCACCAGGTGCAAAAAGTCCGCTGGGAGCCCAGCGCCGGCACGCTCAATCATTTTTTCGATGATGAACTCGTGCCCGCCTCGCGCGGTGTCCATGAGGAGCGGCTGCGGAAAATTGAGCCTTTCCCGACCAAGGATCTCACGGCTTACAACGCCGGTTACTTGTCCGGCTGGGTGGTGGAGCGTTATCAAATCGACCTCATCGCCGCCGCCAAGGAGGCGCGCGAGGAAATGGATACCCAGATGTTGCGCCTTTGCTCGGCGGAGGTGCCGGGCGATACCCAGCGGAATTTGCAGGTGCAATCGGATTATTCGGGCCAGACTTTCAAACACATCCTCGTGCCGATCTGGCTGCTCACTTACAATTACGGCGCGCGCAATTTCCAGGTGGTCATCAACGGCTACACCGGCCTCATCAGTGGGGCGTATCCGAAGAGCTGGTTAAAAATCATGCTCGCGGTGCTGGCGGGATTGGCCGTGGCGGGAATAATTGCGTTGCTCGCGAGTCACCGATAGATCTGCCAACGAACGGTTGTGCGCTTACGCTCGCCCTCACCCCGGCCTCGGGCGTGTTGCCCAAAACGAAATCCACCTTTCGTGGTAGGGCGCGTCGCTCCGTGCGCGCCGCATTTCTGAGCAAAACGGACGATTTTTCAGTGCGACGGCGCGCACGGAGTGGCGCGCCCTACCGCGTTTTGGTTTAAGCAATTCCCAGGAAGAAGTTGTTTCAGCGTCGAAGGGAATTGGGCCGGTTGAACGTCGTGTTACTGTGAAGCAAATTACTTCAGCGCGGCGTAGACGCGATGCACGTCGTCGTGGTCATCGAGGGCGTTCAGAAAATCCACCACTTCTTTGCGCGCGGCGGGGGTGACTTCGGTGAAATTCTTGGCCACGTAACGAATTTCGGCGGCGGTGACATTCCAACCGGCGGCTTTCAACGCTTTTGAAACGGCGTCGAGGTCCTTGATCCCGGTGAGAAATCGCGCGCCTTTGGTGCCCTCCGGCGTGTCCCCGGCTTCGAGCGGTTCGATTTCCTCCGCGCCGGCTTCGATGGCATCGCCTTCGGCATCGCGATTGGGGTCCGAGTGAGTGGCTTCGACGACGCCGAGGTGGTTGAAGAAAAAGGCGACGCTGCCCGGCGCGCCCAGGGAACCGGCCTTGAAAATATTCCGGATTTCGGGCGCAGTGCGATTGCGATTGTCGGTCAGGCATTCAACGACCACCGGAACTTTATGCGGCGCGAATCCTTCGTAGACCACCGTCTCGAAATTGACTTTCTCGTCGGTCTGCCCCGAGCCCTTTTTAATGGCGCGCTCGATGGTGTCGCGGTAGACGGAGGCTTTTTTGGCCTTTTCGACGGCGGCAGCGAGGCGGGGATTGAGGTCAGGGTCAGGGCCGCCGAGTTTGGCCGCGACCATAAGTTCGCGGACCAGTTTGGCGGTCATCTGGCCTTTTTTCTGCGCGCTCTCTTCGCGCCCGGCTTGTTTCCATTGTGCGCCCACAGGTATTTACTTTCCAAGTTGTTTCAAACTTAAGTTCATTTTGTTCCCGGCGCGTCCGAGCGTCAATCTTAATGCCCGGGGAATACCACACAGGAACAGGAGTGGAACAGGACGAATGAATTGTCGTCAAACGGCTTGACCAAATAATCTCAGTTCAGTGTTGTGGTGGGGTTGGCTTCCAGATATATTCGGGTGGACTTTGACCAACTTTTGCGGGCGGTTTTGAATGCCGCCTGTTCCGTGTTCGGCCGAATTCACAATTAACCATGATGCCTCCGAGAAAAGCCAATCCTCGAGCGGAATACCGCTTGAGTGAGATCCAGCGCGTCAATAACTCGGTGAGCCTGGCCGAAAAATTTCCCAAATTGAAGACTTTGAGGGTCGATCTGGTCTATTTCGATCCGGATGGCCTCAATAAAACCGGCGAGCTGAGATACAAGGTCAATGTCCAGCACGCCAAATCAGTTTTCTCGTTTGTCTGCCAGAGCGGAGAATGCCTGGCCGGCGACTTTGATTTAAGCGACGCGGTCACAGAAGCTGTGGTGGGCCGGCGCAAAATCGCGGAGGGCGAAATTCGATGCCAGGGCACCCGCGCCAAACCAAAAGATGGCAGAAGACCCTGCCACAACCTCCTGCGTTATAAACTAACCCTCGGATATGTCTGAAGTACACCTGAAAAAAGGCGAGCCCGTCGATAAAGCATTGCGCCGGCTCAAAAAGAAGTTGGACCGCGAACAAACCCTGGTGCAAGTGCGCCTGCATCGCCGCTTCGAAAAACCGAGCGCGAAAAAACGCCGCAAAGAAAAGGCCGCCCGCTTTACGGCCATGCTCAAGGCCCGCTACGCTGACGTGTAATTGACGTCGGCCCGTCTTTTCCCGCTTTCCGTCCAAAAAGCGGGAGATACTTTAGGCTAAGGGGAATCGGCAGGGCGCGTCACTTGATGCGCGCCGGGTTACAAAGTCGGCGGGTTAATTCTCCACCCGTTTCAACAAGGCGGCTTCACCCCGCCTGCTGCGCACTGCTGCGCCTTCTGGGGATGCGGATCCGGTTTCTCACCGCTCCGAAACCCACCAGTTTCCGCCGCTGCTCGTCCCACAACCGGAACGTCAGCGACTTGAAGCTGCCGAATAGCGTCACAGGTTTCACGCCCTGAAAGAGCGGCTCGGCCTGATGGCATTTTTCCAGGTGATAATTCGGAATGCGCGGACTGAGATGATGGATGTGATGAAATCCGATGTTGCCGGAGAACCATTGCAAGATGCGCGGCAATTTGTAGAACGAGCTTCCCTGCAAGGCCGCCTGCACATAATCCCAGTCGTCGCCGCGCTCCCAATAAACCCCTTCAAACTGGTGCTGCACGTAAAATAACCACACGCCCACGGCCCCGGCGGTGATCAGCGCGGTCAGTTGAATGATCAGAAATGCTTTCAAGCCGAAGAATCGTATCAGGACGGCGGCGATGATTCCGAGCGCCAGATTCGTCAGGTAAACCGAGTAACGCTCGCGCGCGGGAGCTTTGAGTTTCGGCACGCGTTGTTGAATGAGGAACAGGAACAGCGGGGCGATGACGAAAAGAATCAGCGGGTTGCGCGCGAGACGATAGGAGAAACGTTTCCAGCGCGAGGACTCCAGGTATTCCTGCACCGTCAGGGTCCAGACGTCACCAGTGCCGCGGCGGTCCAAATCGCCCGAGCTCGAATGATGAATCGCATGCTCCCAGCGCCAGTGATAAAAAGGCGTAAAGGTCAAAACGCCCGTGACCGCTCCCAGGATGTGATTCGCGGTCGCCGATTTGAAGAAAGAGCCATGGCCGCAATCATGAAAAATAATGAACGCGCGCACCAGGATGGCGCCCGCCAGCACCGCTAATGGCACCGTGAGCCACCAGGAAATGGACATGGTGAAATACATGAGACACCAGAGGCCCACGTAAGGGACGAGGGTGTTGATGATTTGCCACACTGCCCGCGCCACGGATGGCTTTTGATAGCGGGCGACAATGCGTTTCCAGTTCGCCGCTTCCGTCTCTCTTGTTTCGCCACTCAAATTTGAATCATCAATCATAATAAAAAACCACTAAAACTGGCACCCTTACGGTGACCAGAAGAATTCCAAATCTTGGAAGATTATGGAGCTTACACCCCATTGTCTGAATAGCAATAGCCTAAAACATGCCACGGCCCTTTTCTTCAAAACGTCAGCGCGAAACATTGCTCCACCCGATTGTGGTGGAGAGCCTTGCAAGGGTCGCGGCTGCGAATGCCACCCCGGCCTGAGGCGTAAATTGGGAAGAATATTCCCTCTCTTTTTCCAAAATTTTCCCAAGCTGTCTTTTGCCGGGATTTCATGGTAGGATGGGCTGGAATGAGAACTCCCGTCTGCCTTGCCGCTTCGGCCCTATTCGTTCTAATACTGGCGGCGGCAGGCCTCCGCGCCGACCAATTGCAGATGCAAAATGGGGACCGTTACACGGGCAAAATTTTGTCCATGAGCTCCAATTCCATCGTCCTGGAGAGCGATGCGCTGGGCAAGGTGACGCTGCCGCGAGACAAGGTTTCCCTCCTGATGTTCGGCACGGCGGCCGCCACCAACGCCTCTCCCGCGACTCGCGTCGTGACGACTCCCTCCCCCAATGCCGCGGCGACGAACGCCGATTTGGTCGCCGCCTTTCGCAACCTGGGCGCCAATACAAATTTCATCCAACAGGTCCGCCAACAAATGCTCACCGGCGCGGATCCGGCGGCGAACCAAAAATACGACCAACTCGTCAACGGTTTGATGAGCGGCAGCATGAACCTGGGCGATCTGCGCAACGAAGCGAAAGCATCCATCGACCAGATTAACCAGCTCAAACGCGAATTGGGCCCGCAGGCCGACGACTCGTTGGATAGTTATTTGAGCATCCTGCAAAATTTCGTGAATGAAACCGAATCCGCACCGGCTTCCGCTGCCGCGCCGGGCCATTCAGGCACCAACTCTTTGGCGGTACCGCATCAGTGACGGATGCCAATGGCCAAACGGGCGCGGTGCTCCATTTGACATTTGTCATTCCTCATTAAATGTACGTAAGGTTCGACCTCGCAGCCGCGACAAACAGGGTAGATTAATATGATTGCCAACCGAACTCTCATTGCTGTTGCCTCCGTCGCCGGCGTATTGGCCCTTTGCGCCGCGGTTTTGTTGGCGGCGCCGTCCAATTCACCGTCGCAAACCATGACGCCGACGTTTACCGGCACCAATTCCACCGATATGAACAATTATCAAAAACCTTCCGACGACGACTTGAAGAAACGGCTGACGCCGTTGCAATATCGCGTGACCCAGCACGCGGCCACCGAAGCGCCTCACGACAATGAATATTGGGATAACCATCGGCCCGGCATTTATGTGGACATCGTGTCGGGCGAACCGCTTTTCAGCTCCCTGGATAAATTCGATTCCGGCTGCGGCTGGCCGAGCTTCAGCAAGCCGGTTTCAAATGACAAGGTCGTCCAGCACGACGATAACACCTACGGCATGGAACGGACTGAGGTGCGTTCCAAGGCCGCCGATTCCCATCTCGGCCATGTTTTCGACGACGGTCCGGGGCCGACGCATTTGCGGTATTGCATCAATTCGGCTTCGCTGAAATTCATCCCGGTGGAAGACATGGCAAAACAGGGTTACAGCGCGCAGCTTGAACCGTTCATCAAAGCCGGACTCTATAAACCAGCGATGGCGCCGACCAACAGCCCTGCCAAACCGTAATTACGCTGTTGAAACTGCTCTCGTTTAATCCGGCAAACGCCACCAGTCCGAGTGAAGCAATTCCCAGTCGTACAGGCGGCGTTCGCGCAATGCGAAGCCGTTTTGCCGCAGAAAATCATCCGGCGGCGTTAGCACTGAGCCCGGCAGACCGGTCGTGACGCGGAAGAACCGGTAGAGCATCCACAAAATCAGGCGCGAACGCTGGCGGGCCAACCCCGACGCGGGTACTTGAAAATCGGCGAGCAACCAGTTCGCCCGCGGCGCTGCCGCCTGAGCGAGCTTGCCAATCAGCATCTCAACCTGTTCACGCCGGAAACAATCGAGGAAAAAATGTGTGACGATTAAATCGAATTCGCGCGCCGGCGGCGTCCACGTGAGGGCGTCCGCGCAAATAAAATCAATTCCCGTGCTGCTCGTCCCCTGCCCGGCCAGCCGCCGTTGGGCGAGGGCGAGCATTCGCGCGCTGGCATCCACAACGGTGATTTTAGCATCCGGCAATTGCCGCCCGCATTCCGCCAGGAAACGTCCGTTGCCTTCGCCGAAAATTAGCACCTTCTTTGATTTCAGCACGCGCTCCAAAAGCGCCGTGCGGCACTGCTGAAGCTGCTCCCCGGCCGAGACGAACTCGATCCAGCGGTAATGCGGCGCGAGGAGGTCAAAGCTCATGAACCATCCACCGGGAAAAAATCTCGCGCCGATGCCACCACAATCCCGCGCCCACCGCGCCGACCACATACACCACGACGTCCCAAGGGTCGCCTGTGGCGCGCCGAATCAAATGCGGGCCGATGACTTCAAAAAGAATCGACCAGAAGACGGTGTAGAGCGCGATTTCTCCCCAGGTCGGAGCGTTGTCCGTGGTGCGCAGGCGAAGCCAGCGTTGCAACAGTAACAGCACCGGCAGCGCGCAGGGAATCAGGAGCATGTCGTTGAAATGAAACCGCAGGAAGGGACTCTGAACGTGGGGTTTGATAAGCCAGCGATTCAGGGCGTAGAGCGAACAGGAAACCAGGAACAAACCGTCACCGAGATAGCGGAACCTCTTCACAACAAAACCAGGATGGCGAAGCCAAGCGCAGCGGCCACCAGCAGCTTAAGAAACAAAATCATATCAACTACTTTGCCCGACTATCGGCCTCCTCGCCAGTATTTTTTCTAACAATTCTCCCGACGGCGGCAAGTTCCGCTAAATCACAGTCCCATGTGGCACGATCCCATTCTTGGGAATGATCACCACTCCGTCCCGAATGAAATACAACGGGTGGTCCGCGTTTTCCGGCTTGCCCGCCGGCGAGATCACCACGTTGTTTCCGATGCGCGCGTTCTTGTCGATGATGGCGTTTTCGATGCGGCAATTGGAACCCACCCCGATGCGGGGGTGGCCCGCTTTTTCATTGGATTCGATGGACTCGCTCGATTCGTAATAATCGCAACCCAGCAAAATCACGCGGTTCAATTCCGTGCCCGCGCCCACCACGCTGCGAATGCCGACAATACTATGGTGAATGTGAGCGTGGTTCAGGATGCAACCATCGGAAATCACCGCATGATCGATTTGCGCGCCGTTGATTTTCGAGCCGGGCAAAAACCGTGGCCGGGTGAAAATGGGCGAGCTCATGTCGAAAAAATTAAACCTGGGCAACTCCGCCGTGACATCCAGGTTGGCGTCGAAAAACGAGCGGATGGTTCCGATGTCCTCCCAGTAACCCTGGAAGACGTACGAAAAAACGCGATGCGTTTCAATCGCGCTGGGAATGATGTGTTTGCCGAAATCCGTGAGCGTGTTTTCGAGCAGCTTGCGCAGAACGTCGCGCGTGAAGACGTAAATGCCCATCGAGGCGAGAAACAATTCGCGTCCATCGGCGATGCCCAGCTTGGAAAACCACTCCGGCGGCAGCTTCAGCGAGTCCTGCAGGGCGGGGTCCTTGGGCTTTTCGACAAAGCGCGTGATGCGCCGTTCCTCGTTCATCTGCATGATGCCGAAGGACTGCGAATCGCGCCGCGAGACGGGGATGGTCGCGATGGTGATGTCGGCGCCGCTTTCGGCGTGCTGATTGATGATGTCGCGGAAATCCATCCGGTAGAGCTGGTCGCCGCTCAGAATCAGCAGGTACTCGAAATCGTGGGTGAGAAAATGCATCAGGTTTTTGCGCACGGCATCGGCGGTGCCCTGATACCAGGAGGTGTCGGCAAAAGTTTGTTCCGCCGCCAGCAACTCTACGAACCCGCCGGAAAAATGATCGAACTTGTAGGACTGCGAGATGTGCCGGTGCAGCGAGGCGGAGTTAAATTGGGTCAGCAAATAAATCCGGCGCAGGCCGGAATTAATGCAGTTGGAAATGGGAATGTCGACGATGCGGTATTTGCCCGCCAGCGGCACGGCTGGTTTGGCGCGCTCCTTGGTGAGCGGAAACAGCCGCGTGCCCTGCCCGCCACCCATGATGACGGAAAGCACGTTGCTTGTATTAATCGTCTGCCGGCCGGTTTGCGACATAACAAAATTCCTTTCGCGCGAGATTCTGGAAGGAAGTTATACGCCGCCTGCACAACCGGCAAGGCGCAGTTTTACCCGGAGGTGAAATTCAAAACGCCTGTAAAATCCACGTTCGAGCCGGACTGGCGATGTCGTGGTGTGGGGCGCAGGCGTCTCGCCTGCGAGTTCATGAGGCGTGCTCGCCTCGTGTTTCTTTGGGCGCATTCACGCCTTACGTTGCGCCGCTGAACGCGGCGCTGACGGCGCAAGCGCGCCGTCCCTACCCTAGCCGCGACCGGTCAGCGACGTCGGGACTTTCGCTGGCGACCGCCGCCCGGTTTCCGATCGTCGAACTTCCGAGCGCCTGGTTGTGGATTACGGTCCCAACGCGATTTCTCTCCCGAGCGCCCCGCGGGCAGCGGACGTTTCGATTGCGCCCCGCTTTCTTTCGCCAACCGGAAATCCACCTGTTTCTTGAAACTGTCCACTTTGGCCACCTGCACCTCGACGCGATCGCCAAGCCGAATCATCCGGCGATTGCGGCGGCCAATCAATTGGCTGCGCTCGGTGTCGAAAATATAAAAATCGTCTTCGAGGCTCGAAATAGGCACCAGGCCGCTCATCGCCAGGCCCGACACATCCACGAAAAATCCGAAGTTGCGGACATCGATCACCAGCGCCGGGTAACGCGGCGGATTCGGCGATTTCAATTGCGCCTTGAGAAACGCGTAGAGCTTCACATCCTTGCTGTCCCGCTCCGCATCCGCGGAATTTCTTTCGGTGTCGGAAATATGGTCGGCGGTTTCCTTGAGTGAATGCGCCGCGCCGTGGCTCTTTTGAAATAATGCGCGATGCACCACCAGGTCCGCATAACGCCGGATGGGCGAGGTGAAATGCGCGTACTTGGTCTTGGCCAGGCCATAGTGGCCCAGCGGTTCGACCGCGTAACGCGCGCGCATGAGCGAACGCAGGAAACCGATTTTCAGCGCCGGGCCGATGGCCAGCGTGCCCAGCTTCTCGAGCAGCTTTTGAACTTCAACCCGTTTCGTCAGGTTGCCCGCCGGAATATGATGGCTGAGCACTTCCTCGCGATATTCACGCAAGCGCCGCTCGTCGGGCGGCTCGTGCACGCGATAAATCGCCGGCACGCCCTGCGCCATGAGTTGGCCCGCGACGGCTTCATTGGCCAGCAGCATGTATTCCTCGATCAACTGGTGCGAAACATCGTTCTCCACGCGTTCGATGCTCGAAATGCGCCCGCGCTCGTCCAAACGAATTTTCATTTCCGGAAAATCCAGATCGAGCGAGCCCGCCTTGAATCGCAGCCGCCGGATTTTCTGCGCCAGCGCATTTGCGTCATGCAACATCCGCTCAATCGCACCGGACGGCTCGCGCTGCAAAACCGCCAGCACTTCCTTGTAGGTGAACCGGCGTTGGGAATGGATTACCGCGGGGTAAAATTTCGTCTTCAACACCCGGCCCTCGGCCGAAATCAAAAACTCCACGCACTTCGTCAGGCGATCCACATTGGGTTTCAGCGAACAGAGCTCGTTGCTCAACGCCTCCGGCAGCATGGGAATGACGCGGTCTACAAGATAAGTGGAATTTCCGCGTACCCGGGCCTCGTCGTCCAGGGCGGTGCCGGGCTTCACGTAATTCGAGACGTCGGCAATGTGCACCCACAGCTTCCATTCGTCGCGCCCGGTCCGTTGCAGACAGATGGCGTCGTCAAAATCCTTCGCGTCATCGGGATCGATGGTAACCACGGGATGCGCCCGGCAATCTTCCCGCCCGGCCAATTCCTGCGGCTGGACGGTGGTCCCGATGGCGCGCGCCTCCTGCAAAACATTTTTTGGAAAATGCAGCGGGAGCGAGTATTGGCGCAGCACCGACAGCATGTCCACGCCCTCCTCGTCCGGCGAGCCGAGTACCTCGACGATTTCGCCCTCGGGGTTCGTGTGGCGCGTTTCCCATTCGTGCAATTCCACCACCACCTTGTCGCCGACGTTCGCGGGCCGGCCCACGTCGCGCGGCGGCGGCACATAAATATCGTGCGGCATGCGCGGGTCGTCGGGAATGACGTACAAAAAACGCGGGCTGCGCTGCAACGTGCCCACGATTTGCGTGCGCTTGCGTTCCAGAATGCGAATCACCGCGCCGGTCTGCTGCTCCAGGCCATCGCCGCGAAATCCCTTCTTCACGTCGCGCCGCACGAGCACGCGGTCTTCATGCAACGCGGTGCCCGTGGCGCTTTCCGGAATCATGATTTCCTTCAGCTTCGCATCGTCCGGGATTAAAAAACCTTTTCCCTGGCGATTGATGCGAATCCGGCCCGGCACGAGATCCGCCACATGGGATTGAATGTAACGATTGCCCTTGATGCGCGAGATGCGGCCGGTTTGTTCCAACCGGCGCAGCGCTTGTTGCAAGGGTTGCTGGCGGTTGGGCGGCCAGTGCAAGAGCCGGAGCAATTCCGGCACATTGGCCGGCGCATAATCGGCGCCGCCCAGCAATTTCAAAATCTCCTCGTCCATAATTTAATCCCGATGACTGCCGAAGTTCACTTGATGTCCGACTTGCGATTGCGGAGGCGGGACAGGATGTTGCGGGTCGTGAAGTCACGACGGCGCTGGTCCAGAAACTGGTAATCGCTGGACTGGCCGCTTTTAGGATCGCCCGGTTTTGTTTGGGGCTTCTTAGATTTTTTCGGACGATAAGGCACGGCCACACTATGTACTGGAAAGCGGGAGATAGCCACTGAAACCGTGAGTTGCTTTTGAAGGAACCGTTGAAAATATTCCCGGCGTTTCAGGGCGGGTTGCTCAGAAATGCGGCGCGCGCGGAGCGACGCGCCCCACCGCGATAGGTGCATTTCGTTTTGGGCAACACGCCCTAAATCGTCGGGCTATTCCCGGTGGTCCCTGCGGGACTAATCAGTACAAGACTTTGTCCGCCTTTTTTTCCCATTCCTTGAATGCCACTAACGCTTCGTTGCGCAGCAGTGGTTTCATCAGCAACTTGCGCCGGCGAATCGGCAACGCCACTTCGCGGTAAATTTCCTCGTCGTCAAAATTGATTTTCGCGGCGTCCTTGCGCGTGTTGCCATAGAACACGCTGCCAATGCGGGCCCAGTAAATCGCGGAGAGACACATCGGGCACGGCTCGCAACTCGTGTACAAATCGCAATCGTCGAGCTTGAAAGTTTTCAGGCGCTTACATGCCTCGCGGATGGCCACAATTTCCGCGTGCGCCGTGGGATCATTGGCCGAAGTGACCCGGTTGCTGCCGCGCCCCACTATTTTGTTGCCCTGGACAATAATCGCGCCGAACGGCCCGCCCTTGCCCCGGCGCATCATCCGGATCGAGAGGCGAATCGCTTCGCGCATGAAATTTTTGTTCATTAATTTAGCCGCAGATAAATGCAGATGGCGGGAGGCAAGACAAATGAAATTCGGCAGAAGTTGTTCCCTTTTCTCAGGGACTCGTTCGCGCCGGGGCGGAGGCCGGCGCTCCGATTTTGCCAAAGAGCAATCGCAGGCTGTTCATCACCACTACCACCGTGCTGCCTTCATGCCCGACGACGCCAATCGTCAAAGGAATTTTCCCGAGCATGGCGAAAGTGACCAGCACGACCACCGTGCCGAGCGAGATGACCAGGTTTTGCCGGATTACACTTCGGGCGCGCTGGCTCAAACGAAAGGCTGCGAGAAAGTTTTCCAGGCGGTCGTGCATCAGCACCACGTCGGCCTGCTCCAGCGCGGCATCGGAACCGCGCGCGCCCATGGCCACGCCGATGTGCGCCACCGCCAGGCTGGGAGCGTCATTCACGCCGTCGCCGACCATCGCCACTTTTCGCCCTGCCTTCGTCAACGCGCGAATTTCGGCAACTTTATTTTCCGGTTTCAACTCCGCGCGAACGTCGTCCAACTGCAATTCCGCGCGCATGTGCTCGGCGGCGGCCTGGCGGTCGCCGGTCAGCACGACCGTTTGCAGGCCTTCCTCGCGCAATTCATTCACCACCTGCCGGGCCTGCGGACGAACGTCATCGCGCAACAAAATTCTTCCCAGCAAATCGCGCTCGGCCACCCAGATTTCAGAAATGCCCCGTTCGGTTTGCAGTTCCGTCTTCAGGCGGTCGCTCCCGATTCCTTCCAACCGCTTGTGAGCGGGACTCCAAATCGCCGCGCCGGTTTGCTGCTCCACCCAATCGCGCCGCCCCAGCAAACAAACCGCGCCGTCGCGGCTGGCGCGCAATCCCTGGCCGGTCACCGATTCAAACTGTTCCAGCGCGATCGGCTCCAGACCCTGCTGTTTTCCATGACGCGTGATGGCGCGCGCGAGCGGATGGGTGGAAAGTTTTTCCAGCGAGTACGCGACCCGCGCAATTTCCGCTTCCGAACCCGGCGGGAAACTTTCGACGGCTTCCACTTTCAATTCCCCGGTCGTCAGCGTGCCGGTCTTGTCCAGCGCCACTGTGTCGACCGCCGCCAGTTTTTCCACTGCTGCCCCGCCACGAAAGAGAATCCCGTGCCGCGCGCTCCACGCAATTGCCGCGAGCACAGCCGAGGGTATCGAGAGCACCAGCGCGCAAGGCGACGCCACGACCAGCAGCGTCATGGTGCGATAAAACGCGCTGTGCGATTCGGCGTCGCCGCGCGCCACCGCAAACGGCGCGAGGTGAAAGCCCAGCCACCACACGAAGAACATGGCCAGCGAGAGCAACAGCGCGAAGTAGGTGTAATAAGTTCCGAATCTATCGGTGAAGCGTTGCGCCGGCGCTTTTTGATGCTGCGCTTCGCGGATAAGGTGGATGATTTTTTGCAGCGCGCTCTCGGCAGCGGGACGCAACACCACCACTTCGACCGCGCCCCACAAATTGATCGTGCCCGCCAGCACCGAATCGCCCACGGATTTTTCCACGGGCACAGCTTCGCCGGTCAGGTTCGATTCATCCGCGGCGGTTTTGCCCTTCGCGACTTCCGCGTCCACCGGGAACTGCGAGCCGGGCTTGACGAGCAGACGCGTGCCGGCGCGCAATTGCTCCACTTTCACCTCGCGCTCGCCGCCGCGTTCATCCAGTACAGTCGCGAATTTGGGCGCTTCGCGAAACAGCGAGCGAATTTCTTTTTGCGTGCGTCCGAGCGCGAAATGTTCCAGCGCGCCGGAAAAAGAAAACAGGAACAGCAAGGTCGCGCCTTCCGCCCAGGCATTGATGCAGGCCGCCCCGGCGGCAACCGCAAGCATGAGAAAATGCACATCGATGGCGCGCTTTTGCAAACGCTCCCAAACTTCCTCCACGGTGAACCAACCGCCGGCGAGATAGGCCGCGATAAAACTGATCAACGACGGGATGGGCATATTCGCGCGATGAAAAAAATAGCCGGCGACTCCGCACAGCCCGCAGAAAATCGCCGCCGCCAGTTGCGCTTTCCATTCATTGATGTGTTCATCAATGTCCTCAGCTTCTTCGAGAAATTCCACCTCGCGAGGGACCACTTTCGGCAGCGGCAAATCCCGCCACCGCCAGAATTTCGGCGCGGTGGGACAGGTCACGCGCGCGATCGTGGTGACATCGCCCTGGTGCTGGATGGTGATTCGTCGCCGCTCACTCTCGGAAAGTGGCGCGTCGCAGGTGTGGCAATCGAGTTCGCCGTCCAGCAATCGGCAATGAGCGATCGGGCCTTTTTGATAGGCCTGTTGAATGCGGCCCGTGACCGTTTCCGTCAGGCGCGGCTCGTCCGTCTTGCCGAGCGTGGCGACGGAAATTTTCTGTTCCGTGCGGTTGATGGTGACGGCTTCGAGCGACGGTTCCTGGCTCAACACGTCCACGACCGAGCGGGCCAGACAAGTGGAATTGTCCGGTGCGGGGGATGTCTGCGGCTCGCTCGTTTGGCCCATAAACAAATCACTTTACGTGTAGCACAAAAACGCATTTGAAGCGACGACAAACTTGGCGATGTTTTCCCACTGGGCGCGTCTCGACACTGGCGGCTGTATTCTGCGCAGTGGAACCAGCCGCCACAACGCGAAAGGTTCAGTGAATATTTGAAACGACTGCATTTATCATGCGGCTGTGGCTGGTCTGCGACACAGCCGCGGTCCGCTCCACTTTTGCAAAACAACTCGACTATGGCATATTCGCACGCCAGCTGGTATCTCCCCTGCGCGCGAAGTCCGGCGGAGGATGGACGCACAAAAATGCACACTATGACGAACCTGGGCCGCTGCCAAACCACCCACAAAAAACTTATTGCCTGGGTGGAAGAGATGAAAAATCTCTGCGCCCCGGAACAGGTTTTTTGGTGCGACGGTTCAGCGGAGGAAAACCAGGCGCTGTGCGATCTCATGGTCAGCCGCGGCACACTCATCAAGCTCAACGAGCAAAAACGCCCCGGTTCCTATCTCGCCCGCTCGCATCCGAGCGATGTCGCCCGCGTGGAAGATCGCACGTTCATTTGCGCAAAAACGCGAGAGGAAGCCGGCCCCACGAATAACTGGATCGAACCGGGCAAGATGAAACAAAAGATGATCGGCCTTTTTAAAGGCTGCATGAAGGGCCGCACCCTGTATGTCATTCCCTTTGCGATGGGACCGCTCGACTCGCCGCTTTGCAAAGTGGGAATTCAAATTTCAGATTCACCTTACGTCGTCGCCAACATGCGCATCATGACGCGCATGGGCAAGGCCGTGCTCGATAAGCTGGGCGTGGACGGCGATTTCATCCCCTGCGCTCATTCGGTCGGCGCGCCCTTGCAACCGGGACAGCCGGACGTTCCCTGGCCTTGCGCGCCGGATCCGAAAAATAAATACATCGTCCATTTCCCCGACGACCCGTCCATTTGGTCCTACGGCTCGGGCTACGGCGGCAACGCGCTGCTGGGCAAAAAATGTCTCGCCCTGCGCATCGCTTCCGCCATGGCGAAACGCGAAGGCTGGATGGCGGAACACATGCTCATTCTTTGCCTGACATCGCCGCAGGGAAAAAAATATTACATCGCCGGGGCGTTCCCCAGTGCGTGCGGAAAAACCAACCTTGCCCTGATGCGCCCGACTCTTCCCGGCTGGAAAGTCACGACGCTCGGCGACGACATCGCGTGGATCCGCATCGGCAAAGACGGCCGGCTGTATGCGCTGAATCCGGAAACCGGCTTCTTTGGCGTCGCCCCGAACACGTCGGCGACAACCAATCCCAATGCCCTCAAGACTTGCGAGAAGAACACGATTTTCACCAATGTCCTCCTCACGCCGGACCGCGACGTCTGGTGGGAAGGCATGGGCGTGCCCGCGCCGGAACGAGGCATCGATTGGGAAGGCAACGAGTGGACGCCCGCCAGGGGAAGAAAAGGCGCGCACCCGAATTCCCGCTTCACCGCCCCGGCCTCGCAATGCCCGGTGATCGATCCCGACTGGCAGAATCCCGAGGGTGTGCCGTTATCCGCGATTCTGTTTGGCGGTCGCCGCCCGAACACGATCCCACTGGTGAACGAAGCTTTTGATTGGGAGCACGGGGTGTTTTTGGGTTCCACCTGCGGCTCGGAAACAACCGCCGCTGCCGCAGGACAAACCGGAGTGCTGCGCCGGGATCCTTTCGCGATGCTGCCGTTCTGCGGCTATAACATGGGCGATTATTTCAAACATTGGCTTTCGTTGGCGCAACGGACAGACCGGAGCAAATTGCCGAAAATTTATTTCGTGAACTGGTTCCGGCGCGGCGCGGGCGAGGAATACTTGTGGCCCGGTTATGGCGAAAACAGCCGCGTGCTCAAATGGATTAGCGAGCGAGTGGACGGCGCCGGCAAAGCGCAGCAGACCGCCCTCGGCAACCTGCCCGCAACCGATGCGCTGGACCTGTCCGGACTCAGTCTGCCCGCGGAAAATATCGCCGCGCTCACCGCTGTGGATGTGCCGGGGTGGCTAAGAGAAATCGATGACGTGGCGGCAAATTACGCCCGGTTCGGCAGTCATTTGCCGGCCGCATTGAGCCATCAACTTGAAGAATTGCGAAAACGCCTGAACCAGGCCGCGTAGGAGCCGCCATCCTGGCTGTCTTTATCTGGTCCGCGTTGAAACACACCGAGAGTAAAAAATCTTGTCCTCGGAATTGCCCTGGAAAACTTTTCGGATTTCCCCCCTTGCGTCCATTTCGATGCGGCCTAAGGTACGGATGGGATTCTGATTTCAATTACAGTCAATTTCATTACCGAAAAAAAATTATGAGCGACTTACGATTTTCTTGTCCGGCCTGTGGCCAGCATATCCAGTGCGATGCCTCGCACGCTGGCGAAAACCTTCCCTGTCCTGCATGCGCAGTTTTGACCCGCGTCCCGGCTGACGCCGCCATTGTGGTGAAACCGATTCCGGCAACCGAAAGTGTCTCCGAAGAAAAAGCCTCCTACGCGCCAGCCGAGCCGGAAAAAACCGCCGAGGTATTCCCGACGCTGGAGGAAAATCTTCGGGAGGAAGCGGGGCACCCTGAGCTGGGTTCGATCCCTGTCACCGAACGCGAACATCAGATCGCCGAGGCGCGCAAGGTCCATGCCGCGCAGGGCGGCCAGCCCGTCAAACCCCGCCTCTCGTTTATTCTCTCAGGTGGGGCAGCTCCCGATCCCGAAGAAAACCAGGCCGCGTTGCAAACCGACGGACAGAAAGATTCCGATGCGTCCCATCTGGAAGCCAAAACCCTGCACGAATAGCCGATGCGATTGGCAACTTAAGAACGGCACTGCGTCCCGCCACGAGCTTCAATCGTAAATCGCTAATCGTAAATTTCAGTAGCTACTTACCCCGGTTGTTTTCAAAAAGACGGACGTTAGATTTCACTAACGCGAATCTATGAAGACAGGGTCCTATTGGCAATTCACCGAAACACTTCCTCAGTTCCCATCATTGACCAGCGATCTGGAGGTGGATGTCGTCATCATTGGCGCCGGTTTGACGGGCATCACGGCCGCGTGGCTGTTGAAGCGCGAAGGCGCCAAGGTGGTGTTGCTAGACCGGCAGCGATGCGCCGCCGGGGATACCGGGCACACCACCGCGCATCTCACCTACGTCACGGATGAGCGGCTCCGCACACTGGTCAAAAATTTCGGCAAGGACGGAGCCCGCGCTTTCTGGGAAGCGGGCGTGGCGGCGATCGATCAAATTTATGAGATCGTGAAGAGCAGCGGCGGGGATGCGGAGTTCAAATGGCTTCCGGGTTATCTCCATGGACGCCTGGACAACAGTGACGAAAAGGACCGCGCGTCACTCGAGGAAGACGCGCAGCTGGCGCGCGAAATGGACTTCGATGCTGAATTCCTCGCCCAAGTGCCCTTCGCGAATCGGCCGGGAGTTCGTTTCGCGCACCAGGCAAAGTTCCATCCCTACAAATATCTCGCGCCGCTCCTGCAATCGATCCCGGGAGATGGCAGCCACGTTTTTGAAAATACGGAAGCAACCGAAGTCGAGTCGGAGCCGCTGACAGTTCACGCCGGCGGATTCAAAATTCGCTGCCAATATCTGATGATCGCCACCCACACGCCGTTGCTGGGCAAAACTCCGTTGCTCAAAGGCACGCTTTTCCAGAGCAAGCTCGCTCTCTACACCAGTTACGTGCTCGGGGCCAAATTGCCACGGGGCACCCTCCCGGAAGCCCTCTTCTGGGACACGAGCGATCCCTATTATTACCTGCGCGTGGACCGGCACGCGGATCATGAGTACGCGATTTTTGGCGGTGACGATTGCAAGACGGGCCAGGAGCATAATCCCAACGCCGTCTTCGCGGGATTGCAGGCGAAATTGAAAACCATTTTGCCGGCCGCCGACGTCCAACAACGCTGGCTCGGGCAGGTAGTGGAGACGAACGACGGCCTGCCGTTCATCGGCGAAAGCAGCGGGTGTCAATTCATCGCCACCGGTTTTTGTGGAAACGGTTTCACGCTCGGCACATTGGCGGCCGTCATGGCGCGGGACCGATACCTCGGCCGAAAAAATCCGTGGTTCGATCTCTTCCGGGTGGATCGCCGGAAATTTCACGGTGGCGCCTGGCGTTATATCACGGAAAATCTCGATTACCCGTATTACATGCTACGCGACCGGCTTAAGGGCGCGGAAGGTGACTCGCCCAACGACGTGAAAGTCGGCGAAGGAAAAATACTGAAGCTCGACGGAAAAAAAGTCGCCGCCTATCGGGATTCAGGTACGCGGCTGATTCTGTTGTCGCCCGTCTGCACGCACTTGAAATGCATCGTGCGCTGGAACGCGGCGGACAAAACCTGGGACTGTCCCTGCCACGGCTCACGATTCAAGCCGACGGGCGAAGTTCTCTCGGGCCCCGCCGAAACGCCGCTCGAAAAAGTGCCCTGGCCGAAGGAGCGTTAGGTTTGCCCAAGCCGATTATAAATCGGCGCTCCGGGTCACGGAAGCTCTCGTGCCATTGCTTCGGCGAAGCGCCGACTTGCAGTTGGCTTACCGCACGAAAAACCAAAATCAGGCACGTCCGCCAAGCCGATTATAAATCGGCGCTCCGCGTCTCCTGCGCCATCGCGTGGCCGGCGATCCATCCGGTCGTCCAGGCCGCCTGGAAATTAAAGCCACCCGTGATGCCATCGATGTCCAGCAATTCGCCGGCGAAGAAAAGTCCCGGGCAGAGGCGACTGGCCATCGTTTTGAAATCCACCTCGCTTAGTTTCACGCCGCCGCACGTCACAAATTCATCCTTGTTCAGGCTTTTTCCGCTGACGGGAAATTCGCCGCGCAACAATTGCTGGACCAGCCGGTGTTGCGCCGGACGCGAGAGCGCAGCCCAGCGCGTCTCCCGCGCCACATCCGCCGACAGGACCAACTGCTCCCAGAGCCGCGACGGCAGTGGCGTCACCGGAAAATTCACCACTAATTTTGCCGGCTGCGATTTGCGCCGCATCTCGAATTCTTTCGCGAGCATTTCGTCGTTCAGCCGCGGCAGCCAGTTGACTCGCAGCACGCACTGGTAATTCATTTCGTGCAATACTCGCGCGCCCCACGCCGAAAGACGCAGAATTACGGGCCCACTTAAACCCCAATGCGTGACCAGCAATGGCCCGCGCTCGCGGAGCTTCGTGCCCACGACCGACACTTCCGCGTTCTCCACTGAAATGCCCGCCAGCGACCGCAGCCACGGTGTCGCGACGTGGAAGGTGAACAGGGACGGCACCGGCATTTCCAGCGTGTGACCGAGTGAAACCGCCAATTGCCCCAGCGCCGGAGTGCGGCATCCGCCGGTGGCGAGAAGCAGTTTGTCGCACGAAAGGGTTTCGCCGTTGGACAACACGAGTTCAAAACCGCCGCCGGTTTTTTTCGTGGCTCGTTCCACGCCGCAGTTGGTTCGCAACTTCACGCCCGCCGCCCGCGCGCCATTGAGCAGGCAATCAATGATGGTTTGCGACGAGTCCGTGACGGGAAACATTCGCCCGTCACTTTCGGTTTTCAGCTTCACGCCGCGCGCTTCGAACCAGGCCACGGTGCCGCTCGCGGAAAATTGTTTCAAGGGCGCGATCAACGCCCGCTCGCCGCGCGGAAATCGCGTCGCAAAATCGCGCTCGTTGAAACAGGCGTGGGTGACATTACAACGGCCGCCGCCGGAGATTTTGACTTTGGAAAGAAATTGCGCCGTCTTCTCGAGGATCACGATTTCCGCCGCGCTGCCCGCATCGGCACCCGCCAGCGCCGCGAAAAATCCCGCCGCCCCGCCGCCGACAATTACAATGCGTCCCGAAGCCATTGGCGCAGGCACAGGCCCTATTCGCCGCCTTCCATGTGGTAATACATGGATTGCAGCGCGATTTTTCCCGGGCCCGTAAACCGGTTCCAGCAAATCTGCCCTGCGCTCGCGAACAGGCCGGTCGAGAGCTTTTGCAGCATCGTTTGCATCTGCACGCTGCGGTCCTTGTAAATCCAGCCACCGGGCTCGATGTCAATTTCCTCGCCCGGCGCGAGTGTCACCTCGAACACATTCCCGTAACCGTGCAGCCACAGGATGCCTTCCCGATCCGGGCAGGAAAACGTATCGATGAAAAAGCCGGTGCCGCCCAGAAGAATGTTCGCCACGCCGCGCACGCGGCTGAAGGTGTATTCCACGTGGTCCGTGGCCGCGAGCCATTGATGCTCCCGCACGTCCACCGCCATGCCGCGCTCAAGATGCAAGCCGAACACGTGTCCCGCTCCGTCGCGGCTGAAGGCAATGCGGCCGGGCCCGCACGCGCCCGTCACCAAAAAAGGCATGCCGGCGAGCATCCGCTTGAACGAGCCCTTGATTGGATGCAACGCAATCTGCACGGCGGGGTCTTTCCACAGCAGAATGTGATGCTCAAAATAAATCCCGGTGGAACTCAACTCGACGTGCAACGCCGGGACGAGTTCGCCTTCGATGTGATACGTCACACCGCCAAAGGTTTCATTTTGGGCCCGGGTCGGCAAAAGTGTTGGGACGGCCATAAAGTTATCGAGTTGATGGTTGAAATCCTTTTGCATTTGAACGCGCCCGTCGGGCGCGCGTCAAGTTCGATTCCGGCACCAGCCGACACGGAGCCCCGACTTGCAGTCGGCTTTTGGCATGATTACGCCAGGGCCAGCGCATGGAGAAAGCCGATTACACATTGGCATTCCCTGTAAATCGATCACTTGCGCGTCAGCTTTTCCCCGGGATAAAGATGAGTATTTCCCCTCATTTGACGAATGAAAAATATTGATTACATTCCATTAAGAATTAGGCAGGACAAATGAAGTTAGCAGACATAAACAAACTCGGTGACGGACGAACGCTCGCAAGGGCGGTTCTGGCCTAATAGGGATGCCGGTAGGGTGTCGTTCGTCGCTGAGAGCGATGTAACGATTTGTGAGAAATGACGTTTTAAAAACCCTCCCGCTACTCACCCTTCTGCCCCAACGCGGCCTCCAGGAACTGCTCGATCACTCGTCCGTCGAAACCTACCGGAAAGGCTCGGTTCTATTTCAGGAAGGCGACGCCTGCGAAAATCTCTATCGCATCATCAGCGGGCGTTGCGAATCCTACCAGGTCCTCACCGACGGCGTCGTGAAGCACTGCGCGATTCTTGGGCCCGATGATTATATCGGCGAGCCTGATTTTTCCGGCCGGCGTCATCATGAAACCTCCGCCCGGGTCATCACCGACAGTGTCCTGCAGCGAATCCCCTGCGCCGATCTCCGAAATCTGCTCGCCGGCAATCACGAACCAGCCGCTCCGGCCGAAAATATTTCGGCGGCGGAAGTGACGGATGAATGCTCCATTTCCCATTCCGCGCGGATCGTGGCGGCCTTTTCCTTTTCGCGCAGCCTGCCCAATAATTTAATCGTTGAAAAACTCGCGCAATCGCTTTTGGCCGAAACCGCTGAATCAGTCCTGTTGCTGCGAATCGTTTCCGCCAAACAAAATTCTTCAAAAACCTGCCCCGGTCTGGATGAAATCATCGGCAGTGATTTTCGCTTTCGCCAGTGCCTGCCGAAAGCCAATGGTTCGGTGGCGCGGCTGACCTTGAAAATCGCCGGCACTTCGCGCGAAGCGAAACACGTCGCTCCATTACTGGGCAATCTCAGCCGTCATTTCGATTACGTGCTCGTGCAGGCGGATACGGAAGACATTTCGCTCGCGCCCCTGCTCGAATTTGTCATTCAAGCCGATGCCAGCTACCTGTTCATTCATCCCGATGCGGATGACCTCCGCGATTTTGGTTCGTTCCTCGGCGACCTCCGTTCGCGCGCGCGGGGAAATTGCTCGGACATCAATCCCGTCATCTGCCTCGCGGCGGGAGAACGTTTCGACGATCATCTCAAATTAAATAATGGCTGCGCCCATGCCTATGTGCATGACTGTCCGCTCACGCCCGCGAGCGGATTCACCCGCGCAATCGAAACCCCGGCATTCACGCGCGATATCCGCCGACTGGCACGCGAAATCGGCCATTGCCGCATCGGGCTTGCGCTTTCCGCCGGTGGCGCCAAAGGCCTCGCGCACATCGGCGTAATCCAGGTTTTGGAGGAAAACGGCATCGAGGTGGACGTGGTGGCCGGCTCCAGCATGGGCTCTTACGTCGCCTCCGTTTGGGCGATGGGTTGCGACGGTCCGGAAATGGAAAGACTCGCCCGCGAAGTGGAAGGCCGCTGGGGGCGCTGGAAATTGATCGACCCCGCCTTCCCGCCGCGCAAAGGATTTATTCGCGGCAAGGCGGTCATCGCCCGCCTCCGCAAAACCCTCGGCGACGCCCATTTCTCCGACCTCGCCCGGCCCTTGCGCATCGTGGCCACCGATCTTAACACGCTCGACCGCGTCGTTTTTTGCAGCGGCGAAGTGACCCAGGCCGTTCACGCCAGTTCGGCCATTCCCGGTGTGTGCGTGCCGGTGGAGATCGACGGCGAAACTTATATTGACGGTGGTGTTGCCGAACCGCTGCCGGTGGACGTTTTATTTGAGATGGGTGTGGATAAAATAATCGCGGTCAACGCGCTGCCGCCATCGACGTTCCTGCGCTGCTGCCGCGAAAAAGAAAAGGAGCAGGCGGAAATTCTTCGCAAGGAACCCGGCGCGCTCAATCTCGTCACGCGCCAGGTGAATTATTTCGCGAATGGAAACATCCTCGACATCCTGATGAGCGCGGTGCACGGCTCGCAAATCCGCGTGGCCGAACAATCCGGCCGCCGGGCCAGTGTGGTCCTGCGGCCGCTCGCCATCGATGCCCAATGGCACGATTTCAATCATCCCGGCAAATACATCGAACTGGGGCGGCAAGTCGCCCTGCAACACCTGGACGAACTGAAAGCTCTCGTCCGAAAACCAGTCTCACGCCATGAAAACGAGCGTGCTAACAACTCATTGGCAGCAGTTGCCTGAAAAAACCGTCCGCGCATTGCAGGCCGAAAAATTGCGGCACTACCTGCGCGAAACGGTGCTGCCCTTCTCGAGCCATTACCGGGAATTATTCCGCGAAAATAATCTCGACGCCGATTCCTTCCGTTCGCTCGAAGATTTGCAGCGCGTCCCCTTTACCTCAAAAGCAGATTTACTCAGCACGCCCGATAATCCACAGAAAATTCGCGAGTTCATTCTCGCCCCGGACCCGCGCCAGCTCGCCCGCCGCCCCGCGACCATTCTGCAGGCGGCACTGCGCGGGCGCGCGAGCGTCACGCGCCGCCTGGAGCGCGAGTTTCGGCCCGTGTTCATGACCTGCACGACCGGACGTTCCGCTGAATCGGTCGCCTTCACCTACAGCAATCACGATCTGGATATTCTGGCGCTGGCCGGCAAACGCATTTTTGAGGTCTGCAAGGCCGAGCCCGATTTTCGATTGCTGAGCACCTTCCCCTACGCGCCGCATCTCGCCTTTTGGCTCACGCATTACGGCGGGATGAAGTTCAACAATTTCGTCCTCAGCAGCGGCGGGGGGAAAGTCCTTGGCACCGACGGCCAGTTGCGCTTCATCCGCCAATTGCAACCCCAGGTGCTCATCGGCATGCCAACGTTTCTCTATCACGTCCTGCAACAAGCCGTGGAAGAAGGCGTGAAATGCCCGAACCTGCGCGAGATCGTTTTGGGCGGCGAAAAAGTCGCGCCTGGCACGCGCCGCAAACTCGCGCGGCTCGCGCGCGAACTTGGCGCTGACTCCGTGAACATCGTGGCGACTTATGGTTTCACCGAGGCGAAAATGGCCTGGACCGAATGCCCCTGCCCGCCCGGCGAACAGACCGGTTATCATTTGTATCCCGACCTCGGCATCGTTGAAGTTGTCGACCCAAAAACCGGCGCGCTCATGCCTCCCGGACAGCCGGGCGAAATCGTTTTCACGCCGCTCGATTCCCGCGGCAGCATCGTGCTGCGCTATCGCACCGGCGATCTCATCGAGGGCGGGCTGGTTCACGAACCCTGCCCGCACTGCGGCCGCAACGTCCCGCGCCTGGTCGGCAATATTTCCCGCGCGTCGGAAATCAAAACCATGCGCTTCGATAAAATCAAAGGCACGCTCGTGGACTTCAACGTGCTGGAACACGTGCTCGATGACTCGCAACACCTCGATTCCTGGCAGCTCGAGTTGCGCAAGCACAACGACGATCCGCTGGAACTCGACGAGCTTATTTTGCACGTTCACAAATCCGATTCGCTCGACGACGCCAAATGCGCGCGCGAACTGCGGCGTTGTTTCACGGACAAAACTGAAATTCAACCCAACCGGATTGTTTTCCATGACGGCATTGAAATGTCCGAACTGCTCGGCATCGGCGCGAAATTGAAGGAAGAGAAAATCGTGGATCATCGTCCTGGTGGCGGGGGCGTGCCGCCCGTGCGAACCGAAACCAACGGGCAGGATGCCCCTGCCATCCTGGAGGTAGAAAAATGAGCACTCAACGACTCGTCATCATCGACGGTGTCCGCACACCCTTTTGCAAGGCGGGCACCGAGCTGGCGCATCGGGGCCCGGAGGAGCTGGGCCGCGTGGCGGTCAACGCACTGCTCACTCGCACCGGGATCGACCCCGCTCTCGTGGATGAAGTCATTTTCGGTTGCGTCTCCCAGCCTGCCGACGCCGCGAACGTCGCGCGCGTCATCGCGCTGCGCGCCGGGATTTCGCAAAATGTTCCGGCCATGACGGTCCACCGCAACTGCGCCTCCGGCTGCGAAGCGCTTACGCAGGCGGCGGAAAGAATCGAAGCCGGGCGCGGCTCCATCTTCATTGTCGGCGGGACGGAAAGCATGTCGCAAGTTCCGCTCCTGTTCAAACAAAGCACGGCGGAGAAATTCGGCCGGCTCACGCGAGCCAAAAGTTTCGGGCAAAAAGTCCGCACCCTCGCCTCGTTTCGTGCTTCCGATTTTAAGCCCCGCATCGGTTTACAGCTCGGACTGACGGACCCGGTTTGCGGGCTGAACATGGGCGAAACCGCCGAAGTGCTCGCCCGCGAATTCAACATCTCCCGCGAACAGCAGGACGCCTTTGCGCTGGAATCGCATCGCCGCGCCGCCGCCGCCACCGTCCGGCTCGCCGAAGAAATTTGCCCGATTTACGTCAACGGTCATCAACCTGCCGCCGCCCTGCTTCACGATAACGGCCCGCGCCCCAATCAATCCCTCGAAGCGCTCGCCAAATTGAAACCCGTTTTCGATCGCCGCACGGGCACGGTCACGGCCGGCAATGCCTCGCAAATTACCGACGGAGCAGTCGCCTTGCTGGTCATGAGCGAAGAGAAGGCTTCCCTCCTCGGCCTGCGTCCGCTCGGCGCTCTGGACGCCTTCGCGTATGCCGGCTGCGACCCGATGCGCATGGGTCTCGGGCCGCTCTACGCGATCGCGAAACTCGAAGAGGAAAGTGGCGTGAACCCGTTGGACGCCGACCTCATCGAAATCAATGAGGCCTTTGCCGCGCAAATTCTGGCGGTGCAGAATTGCGCGGCATCCACGAAGTTTGCCCGCAAAAACTTGGGCCGCGATCGCGCGCTCGGGGAAATCCCGTCCGAAAAACTGAACGTCTACGGCGGCGCGATTGCGCTCGGCCATCCGGTCGGCGCCACCGGCGCACGGCTGATCCTCACGAGCCTGAAGGAATTGCGCCGTCGCAATGCCAAATACGCCCTCGTCTCCGCCTGCGTCGGCGGCGGGCAAGGCGTCGCTATCTTATTGGAGGCTTTATGATACAATCCAATCTAGTGGAACCCGCACCCAACAGTTCTTCCAACCATTTGGAGCGCCGGCAGCCTTCCCCCAAGACAATCCCGCAAAATATCGGCGCGCCCAATTTGCGCCGCGAGGTCACTGCCGAGGGAATTTGCATCCTCACTTTCGACCGGCCCGGCTCGTCGGCGAATATTTTCGACCGCGCCACACTGAACGAACTCAACGGACATCTCAATTTCGTCGCCGCTCATCCCGAACTTGTGGGGCTGGTTCTGTGCAGCGCCAAGAAATCCATTTTCATCGCAGGGGCGGACTTGCATTCCATCGCCGCGGAAACCGACCCGGCCAAATTGCGCGAACTGATTGAATTCGGCCAGGCGGTCTTCAATCGCATCGCTGCATTGCCGATGACCACCGTCGCGGCCATCCACGGTGCCTGCGTCGGCGGCGGTTTTGAAATTTCCCTGGCCTGCGATTGGCGCATGGCCTCGACGGACAAGTCCACGCGCATTGGCTTACCCGAAACACAAATCGGACTCATCCCGGCGTGGGGCGGCTCCACGCGCCTGCCCCGCCTCATCAGCCTGCCCAAAGCGCTCGATGTCATTCTCGCCGGAAAAACCGTGGTTGCAAAACAAGCCCTCAAATATGGAATGGTGGACGCGTTGGTCCCGCGCGAATACCTCCTCGCAACCGCTCTGAAAAAAGTCCATGCCGGCAAGCCGCATCGTCCGCGCCACGCGCTGAAGAACAATGCTCTCACTGCCGCGGCCGTGTCTGCGTGGCTGCGCCCGAAACTGAACAAAAAAACGCGCGGCCATTATCCGGCGGTTCAGAAAGCTCTCGAAGTCGTTACGCGCGGAATCAGCCGACCGGTGAAGGAGTCGTTGCGGCTCGAAGTCGATGGCATCATGGAACTCACTCGCGGCCAGACCACCCGCAATTTGATTCAGCTTTTCTTTCTCCAAGAACGCGCGAAGAAATTGAGCGTGGCCACGGCTCTGGCCCAGCCGGGAAAATCCGTGCCGCATTGCGCCGTCGTCGGCGCGGGCGTGATGGGCTCGGGCATTGCGCAATGGCTCAGCGCGAAGGGCCTGCCGGTCATCCTGCGCGACATCAAGCCGGAATTTATCGCGAAAGGCATGTCGAACATCTCGCGCCTCTACGCGGAAGGCCTGAAACGCCACGCTTTCACTCCCACCGAAGCGCGCGCGGGGTTGGATCGCATTTCTCCAGCCGCCACGGAAGTGCCGCTGCACACGATTGATTTTGTCATCGAAGCCGCCGTGGAAAACATGGCGCTCAAGAAGGAGGTTTTTCGCAAACTCGAAGCCGCCGCCGGCGATGAAACCATTCTCGCCACGAACACCTCGGCCCTTTCGATTTCCGAACTCGCCGCCAGCGCCGCCCATCCCGAGCGCATCGTCGGCATCCATTTCTTCAATCCAGTGCACCGGATGCAACTGGTTGAAGTGGTTCGCGCGCCTGCCACCAACCCGGCTACAGTCCAGC
This sequence comes from Verrucomicrobiia bacterium, assembly GCA_035552155.1. Classification (GTDB taxonomy): domain Bacteria; phylum Verrucomicrobiota; class Verrucomicrobiia; order Limisphaerales; family DASXHY01; genus DASXHY01. The sequence continues at coordinate 80,979 of DASZLX010000028.1, forward strand.
GCGCGATCCAATTTGTGCAGCAGATCGGCAAACTGCCGCTGCTCGTGAACGACAGCCCCGGCTTCCTAGTCAACCGCATCCTGGTGCCGTATTTGGTCGAGGCGGGGCTGCTCTTCGAAGCCGGCGCTAACGCGAAAGACATCGATGACGCCATGCTCGATTTCGGCATGCCCATGGGGCCGCTTCGTCTGCTTGATGAAGTCGGCCTCGATGTCGCGCATCACATTTCCATCACGCTCTCGGAAAAATTTCCCGATCGCCTGCGCGTGCCGGAAATTTTGGACAAAATGTTGAAGGCTGGTTTCCTGGGAAAGAAAAGTGGCCGCGGATTTTACGTTCATTCCAAGGGCGGCAAGACGGATCTGAATTCGCAAACCGACGCATTTCGCACTGGAAATTCGGCGAGCGCCTTCACTCGCCAGCAACTCCAGGAACGCATGGTGTTATTGATGATCAACGAAGCCGCGCGCTGCCTGGAGGAACAGGTCGTGAGCAGCCCGGAAGACGTGGACTTCGGCATGGTGATGGGCACCGGCTTCGCACCGTTCCGCGGCGGCCCGCTACGCTATGCGGACGCGGAGGGCAGCGAAAAAATTGTCGCCGCCATGGAACGCTGGACTCGGGCGGGAGCGGCTTACTTCGAACCGTGTGCCCTGTTGAAACACATGGCCGCACGTAAGGAGACATTTTACGGCGGCACAAATTTCCAAAAAGCGTTGGCCCCTGAAACGGAGCGCGGCTCCGCCTCTTTGCCGCGGCCAGTCGCGGCGGCGCCCGCACAAACTCACGTCGTCGCGGAACCGCTTCCCGAGCCGCGCTCCAACCATGCCGAAGAGGCCCCGGAGTTGATCGACACCTCGAAAATGTCCGCCGGCCAGCGCGCTGCCCTCGAACTTACTGAGGCCGCGCGCGAAAATGCCTCCGGCAGTTTCGCCAGCCGCATGTTCATGGGCAAATTGGACCTGTCGGGCATCTCGCCCTTCCCCGGCCAAAGCGCGCAGGACCGCGAGCAGGGCGATGTATTTCTCAAAAAACTCGAGACGTTTTTGCGCGAGCGCGTGAATCCGGACGAAATCGATCGCACCGGTGAAATTCCACAGGACGTTATTGACGGTCTGGGCGGCCTGGGGGCGTTCGGAATAAAAATTTCCACGGCCTACAGCGGCCTTGGCCTTTCGCAAACCAATTACTCGCGCGCCGCGATGCTGCTCGGCAGTTACTGCGGTAATCTCACCGCGCTGCTTTCCGCTCATCAATCCATCGGCGTGCCGCAACCGCTGATTCTATTCGGCACGGAGGAACAAAAACGAAAGTTCCTGCCGCGCGTCGCCAAAGGGGAAATTTCCGCCTTCGCCCTCACTGAAACCGGCGTGGGCTCCGATCCCGCCAACATGCAAACACACGCGGAGCCGACCGAGGACGGGAAATTTTTCATCCTGAACGGCGAAAAACTCTGGTGCACGAACGGCACCAAGGCCGGCGTCATCATCGTCATGGCGCGCACGCCGGCCAAGATGGTCCGCGGCAAATCGAAAAAACAAATCACGGCTTTCATCGTCGAGATGGATTCGCCCGGAATCGAAGTGGCGCACCGCTGCCATTTCATGGGATTGCGCGCGCTTTACAACGGCGTGATTCGTTTCAAAAACGTCCGGGTGCCGCGCGAAAATATCGTGCTCGCCGAAGGCAAGGGCCTACGCGTGGCGCTCACGACTTTGAATACGGGACGGCTCACCCTCCCCGCCGCGTGCGTGGGCCTGAGCAAGCGTTGCCTGGAAATTTCAAAAAAATGGGCCGCCGAACGCTCGCAATGGGGCGCCGCGATCGGCAAGCACGCCGCCATTGCGGACAAGATCGCGCACATGGCCGCCAACACTTTCGCAATGGAAGCGATGACGCTGCTTACCTCCGGCCTGGTCGCGCGTGACAAGCACGCCGATATCCGGCTGGAAGCCGCGATGTGCAAATTGTGGGGCAGCGAAATGGCCTGGCAAATCACGAACGACACGATGCAAATTCGCGGCGGCCGCGGCTACGAGACGGCGGAATCCCTGCGCGCGCGCGGCGACGAGCCCGTGGCGGTGGAACGCTTCATGCGCGATTGCCGCATCAATACCATCTTTGAAGGCTCGAGTGAAATCATGCGTCTCTTCGTCGCGCGCGAAGCGCTCGACCCGCATTTGAAAATCGCCGCCGCCGCCCTCGACTCGCGGCTCCCTATGTCCAAGCGCCTCCGCGCCGCGTTCAAAGCGGGATGTTTTTACGCCGGCTGGTATCCGCGTCAATGGCTGCCGTTCAATGCCGTTCATGTTCCCGGCATGGACGCGCGGCTCAAGAAGCACCTGCGCTACGCCGCGAGGACCAGCCGCAAGCTTGCCCGCGCCTTGTTTCACGCCATGGTCCGTTTCGGCCCGAAGCTCGAGCGCCAGCAGGTTCTACTCGGCCGCTTCGTGGACATCGGCGCGGAACTGTTTGCCATCACCGCGACCTGCCTGCGCGCGCAGGCCTTGATGAAGGAAAAAGGGAGTTCGCCTGAAGTCCGCGAGATGACGGATTATTTCTGCAATTCCGCCCGCCTGCGCATCGCCCATCTCTTCCGCGAACTCCATCACAACGCCGACGGCCAGGGCTATCGTCTCGCGCAAAAAGTTTTGGCCGGCGAACAGGATTGGCTGCGCGAGGGGATTTTGCGGCACGACTAAAAAAATACGGTGGCTGCAGACGTCAGCCTCGGTGCCATTCACGCTTGCGCCGCTGGACGCGGCGCGGACAGCGCAGCGCGCTGTCCCTACCTCAAACACCGCCAAACGCCTCGTCCAACACTGCCAGCACAAAATCCGCGTCCGCCTGCGTGATGCACATCGGCGGCGCAAAGCGAATCGTTTGGCCCCACAGCCCCCCTTTGCCGAGCAGCAGACCCAGGTCCTTCGCCGTCTCCACCACCTGCGCGCACTCGGCAGTCGCCGGCGCTTTCGTCGCGCGGTCCTTCACCATTTCGATGCCCACCATCAATCCCTTGCCGCGCACATCGCCGATCACCTTGTGTTTTTCCTGAAGCTTCTTTAACCCGGCAAAAATGTAATTGCCGATCTTCAACGAATTCGCCTGCAGATTTTCTTTTTCAATCACTTCCAATACGGCCTTGCCGATCGCGCTGACCACGGGGTTGCCGCCGAACGTGTTGAAATGCACTTTGCCCGTGAGCGACTGTGCAATTTTCGGCGTCGTCACCACCGCCCCCAACGGACACCCGTTGCCGATGCCTTTCGCCAGCGTCACAATGTCCGGAATCACGCCCTGTGTTTCAAAGCCCCAAAAGTGCGTGCCCGTGCGCCCAAAGCCGGTCTGCACCTCGTCCGCGATGCACACCCCGCCGACGGCGCGAACGTCTTCGTAAACTCTCTTGAGATAGCCTTGGGGAAACTCGACAAAACCTCCCACGCCCTGGATGGACTCCGCGATGAATGCCGCAACTTTTCCAGGCGTCGCATACTCGATCAGGCTCTTCACGTCGTCCGCATATTTCTTTCCCGCGTCCGGATCGTCGTAGCCGAACGGCCCGCGATACGGATACGGCGCCAGCGCGTGATGCACGCCGAAACTGTGCGGCACATTGAATTTCCAATTGCTGTGCGCGGTCAGAGACATCCCCGACGCATTGCCGCCGTGATACGCGTTGCGCAGCGCAATCACGTCGTAATTCCCGGTCGAAACCCGCGCCATCAACAATGCCAGGTCGTTTGCCTCCGAGCCTGAATTCACGAAATAGCACATCTTCAAATCGCCGGGCATTTTCGAGGCGAGCTTTTCGGCGTAGAGCGCCACGTTCGGATGCAGATAAATCGTGGTCGCATGTTGCAGCGTTTCATTCTGGCGATTTGCCGCCTCGACCACGTGTGGATGGCAATGGCCCACGCTCACCGTCACAATGCCGCCGAGACCGTCCAGGTAACGTTTGCCGGTTTCGTCCCAGACATATTGCATTTTTCCCTCCACCAGCATGATGTGCTTTTTGTAGTAGAGAATGATTCCGGGGTTCATGAACTGCTTGCGCGCGGCCAGCACTTCTTCGGCGGACGGCCCGGAATACGTCCGCGGTTTATGGTTCGTCGGCGGCAACGGTATTTCTTTCATAAAGCATCAAAGTTTCGGCGCGAGCCTGCGCAAGACAAGATAAATTGTGAATGCCAGGGCAAAACCAATGAACCAAGCGTAATCGAACAGCGCAACCAAACCCGCCGGGACATTCGCGGGATTGAGCTGATGCACCGTCACCAGAAAGCCCGGCAAACTCGGCAGCACCGCCAGCACGAACGCCATGATCGCCACGTAACTGAATCCATTTTTAAAACTGTATTCGCCATCAGTTTTGTAGAGCGCCGAAAGGTTCAGTTTGCAGCGGCGATAAACAAAATAATCCGCGATAAGAATTCCGCCGATCGGCCCCAGCAACGCGCCATAACCGCCCAGCCATTGAAAAATATAACTGTCCGGATTCGCCAGCAGTTTCCAGGGCATCATCACGACTCCCACAATCCCGGTGATAAATCCGCCCGTGCGGAACGAAATTTTCCTGGGCGCAAGATGCGAAAAATCATTCGCCGGGCTGACGACATTCGCGGCGATGTTTGTCGCCAGCGTGGCGAGGCACAGCGCCACCATGGCAAACACCAGCACCGCGCGGTTTTCAAAATGCGTGAGCACGTCCACCGGGTCCCAAATGGTCTTGCCGAAGATGATTTTTGTCGCCGAAGTCACGGCCACTCCGATGAAGGAATACAGCGCCATCGTCAACGGCAGCCCCAGCGCCTGGCCGAATATCTGGTCACGCTGCGTTTTTGCGTAGCGCGAGAAATCAGGAATATTCAGCGAAAGCGTGGCCCAAAAGCCGACCATGCCGGTGAGCGCGGGGAAAAAATATTTCCAAAATTCTCCCGCCTTCGGCTGGCCCGGATCGAATTGAGACGGTTGCGATAGAATCGGCCCGAAGCCACCAGCCTTGCGATAGGCCCAGAACAAAAACAGCAAGCCCAACGCGATAAGCAACGGCGCTTTGATGTTCAGCAGCCAGCGGATGGTATCGATGCCGCGATAGATGACGGCCATGTTCACGACCCAAAAGAAAAGGAAGCAGGCGAACTGCCCGCCAGTGATCCCCAGCCAGTTTGTTGGTTGAGCAGAGTTCAGATTAAAAACGGTGACGCAGATTTTGTAAATCGCTTCACCGCCAATCCACGTTTGAATGCCAAACCACCCGCACGCGACTAGTGCGCGCAAGATTGCCGGCACATTCGCTCCCAGAATTCCGAACGACGCGCGACAATACACCGGGAACGGAATTCCATAGAGCGTTCCCGCGTGCGCGTTGAGAATCATCGGGATGAGCACGATCACGTTGGCCAGAAAAATCGTGAGTATCGCCTGCGACCAATTCATGCCGCCGGTGATCAGCCCGGAGGCCAGCATGTAAGTGGGGATGCAAGCCGACATGGAAATCCACAACGCCGCGAAGCTCAACATTCCCCATTTCCGCCGCGATGCCGGCACGGGCGCGAGGTCGTCGTTATAGAGCCGGCTCTGCCGGATGTCCGCCTCCACGTCCGGCGCGTTGGTGGCGAGACCGGAATCGATTTGGCTCATGCGAGGTTCATCCCCTTTGCGCCGGCGGAATCACGTGCCGCTCACCCGGGCCGGTGTATTTTGAAAGTGGCCGGATCAAACGATTGTTCGCCAGTTGTTCCATGATGTGCGCCGTCCAGCCGGTGATGCGCGCCATCACAAAAAATGGCGTGAAGAGATCGATGTCGAAACCCATCAGGTAATAGGCGGGGCCGGACGGAAAATCCAGGTTGGGATGAATCTTCTTTTCCTCGAGCATGACGGCTTCAAGGATGTCCTCAATCTCGAGCCACTTCGATTGGCCGGTAAATTCCGCCGCCTGGCGCGCGTAACGCTTCATCGTCGGCACGCGCGAATCGCCGCTCTTGTAAACGCGATGCCCAAAGCCCATGACCACGCGTTTGTCGCGCAGCGCCTTCAGCATCCATTCGCGCGCGCGCGCCGGCTCGCCAATTTCCAGCAGCATATGCATCACGGCTTCGTTGGCGCCCCCGTGCAACGCTCCCTTGAGCGACGCGATGCCGCCCACCACGCCGCTGTAAAGGTCCGACCGGCTCGAAACCACCGTGCGCGCGGTGAAGGTGGACGCATTGAAACCGTGCTCGGCGTAAAGCACCAGGGAAACTTCGAAGACTTTTACGAGCGGCGGCGCCGGCACTTTGCCGAACATCATGTGGAAAAAATTTTCGACAAATCCCAAATCATCGCGCGGCGGAATAAATTCCTGCCCTTTGCGCAAGCGATGAAAGGCGGCGATCATCGTCGGAATCTTCGCCATGAGGCTGATGGAGCGCCGCAGATTCGCGGCCGCATCGGCCTGGTCCCTCTCCGCGTCCTCCATCCCGAGAAAACTCACCGCGGTTCGCAAAACATCCATCGGGTGCGCAGTGCGCGGGGATTTCTGAATGACACTTAACAAATCCCGGCTGATGCCCCGCTGGCTCCGTCCCGATTCCATAAATCCGGCCAGTTCAGTCTGCGACGGCAATTCACCCTTCCAGATCAGCCACGCCACTTCTTCGAACCGGCAATGCTCCGCGAGTTCCTGCACCGGGTAACCGCGATAGACGAGCGAATTGATCTCGGGCATCACTTTCGAGATGCTCGAGGTATCCACCACGACTCCATCCAGGCCGTAATGAATGACTTCTTCGCTCATAATCTCCGTCGTAGCAGCCGACGTATGAAGGCTCCATTCAATTCGTCAAAAACATATTCACATTGAAACGAGCACGGATGGAAACAAGCGAGACGCTCGTCCTGCGGTTAACGCGCTACAGCTTGAAATTAAACACGTCCTTGTCGAATTGCTCGTAATCCTGGTAGCGCAGCAATTCATAAAGCTCCGCGCGCGTCTGCATGTCCTTCAACAGCGATTCCTGCGTGCCATCCTTTTTCAAAACAGCCAGCCCAGCTTCCACGGCCTTCATCGCGAGGCGCAGGGATGTCACCGGATAAATGACCACGCTGACGCCGGCGTCCGCGAGCTGCCGAGTCGTCAGCAATTTGCTTTTGCCGAACTCGGTCATGTTGGCCAGCAACGGCACCGGCACGGCCTTCTTGAATTTTTCAAACTCGCCCGCGTCCGCAAGCGCTTCGGGAAAAATCATATCCGCGCCGGCGTCCATGTACGCTTTGGCCCGCTCAACCGCGCCCTCCAAACCTTCGGCGGCGCGCGCATCGGTGCGGGCAATAATCACGAAGTTCGGATCGCGACGCGCGGTTGCCGCAGCGCGAATTTTTTTCACCATGTCACCCGTGACGACCAGGGCCTTGCCGTCCAAATGGCCGCAACGCTTCGGATTTTGCTGGTCCTCAAAATGGCAGCCGCACAATCCGAATTCCTCCAACTCCTGCACCGTGCGCGCCGCGTTCATGGGCTCGCCAAAACCGGTGTCGGCGTCGATAATCGCCGGCAGGTCCGTTGCGCGCGCGATGGCTCGGCCGCGTTGGGAAACCTCGCTGAGGGTCGTCAGCCCGACGTCGGGCAGGCCAAGATCATTGGCAAGTACCGCACCGGAAATGTAAACTCCCTCAAACCCGTGCCGCTCGATGAGCAGGGAAACCAGCGGTGAAAACGCCCCGGGAAACCGCAGCAGTTTTCCGGACTTCAGCGCCGCGCGGAAATCAGCGCGTTTCTCCGCGGGCGATTTTCTGGAGAACAGCATGTTGGAAAATGCCACGTTTATCTCTGACCCCGCAAGCGAATCCCGTCTTGCGTCAGCAGGGCTGAAAGCCTGAAACATGATAGCCCGGCCCACACAAGCGCACGTCTCATCCAAGTCCTCAAAAAATCCCCCTCATGTCCCGCACCGCGCCAGTCAATCGTCCCGCCGGCAACACCACGTTCAAGCCCGGGAGTTCTTCCGCGCTCAGACCCGCCAATTGCTGCGCCGCGTCAATAAACCGGTCGCTCTCCGCGGGCGAAATCAAATCCTCCGTGAGCGTTTGGAATTTTCGAATGTAATCCGCGCGCGCGAACGGCTTCACTCCCAGCGGATGCGCGTCGGCCACGGCAATTTCATCCACCAGCTTGCGCCCATTGTTAAACACCATTTCCACCCGGCCGCCGAACGCTTTTTGCGCCGGGTCGGTCGAATGATATCGCCGCGTCCATTCCGGGTCTTCGACGGTTTTGATTTTGTTCCAAAGCTCGACCACCTGGAGATGCTGCGCGACTTCCGGTGCGTAACTTTTCACGTGATGCCAGAAACCCGTGTGCAGCGCGGCGGCGAAAATAAACATCAAACTGTGGTCGAGCGTCTCCCGGCTCGCGCACGGATCGTATTTCTGCGGGTCATTCGCGCCGCTGCCAATGACCGCGTGCGTGTGGTGGCTCGTGTGAATCGTCACTGATTGGATTGCGCCCAGGTCCGGAATTTTCCCGCGCAAGCGAAAAGCGAGGTCAATCCACGCCTGCGCCTGGTATTCGGCGGAATGTTGTTTCGTGTACGAATCGAGAATCCCGCGGCACGGCTCCCCCCGCTCGGGCAACAGCACCTCATAACTCGCCTTCGCGCCGCCCAGCATCCAGGCAATCACGCTGTCCTCGCCTTCGTAAATTGGCGAGGGGCTTTTCTCGCCGCGCATCGCCCGGTCCATGGCTTCAATAGCCAGCTTGCCGGCGTGCGCGGGCGCGTAAGCCTTCCAACTTGAAATCTCTCCCTTGCGCGATTGCCGTGTGGAAAAACCCACGTGCACCGCCTGTTGAATGGCCTGGTAAATCGTGTCGGTGTCCAGGCCGAGCATCGCGCCCAGCCCCGCGGCGACGGATGGGCACAGATGCGCGATGTGGTCCTTCTTGAACTCATGCAGGCAAATGCCGCGCACGAGATCGATTTGAACCTCATACGCCGCGACAATTCCGCGCAGCAACTCCGCGCCCGAACGACCGGTCTGTTGCGCCACGGCGAGCAGCGCCGGAATGTTGTCGCCGGGATGCGAGTAATCCGCCGCGAGGAATGTGTCGTGCATGTCGAGTTCGCGCACCGCGACGCCATTGGCCCACGCGGCCCATTCGCATTCGAATCGTTGCTCACTCGCCACGCCGAAGAGCGTCGCGCCCGCCGCGCGCGGATGCGCCAGCGCCTGCGTTCTCGCGTTCGCCACCGGTTCCCGATTGATCGCGGCAATCGCCACAGCGGCATTATCAATCAATCGATTGGCAGCCATCTCCGCCACCTCGGGAAGAATTGGCGCTTTGTCCGCAGCCACCGCCGCGAGTTTCCACGCCAATTGCTCCGGCTTCGGCAGCGCGATTTTGGACGGATAAACTTTGACCTTATGATTGGTCATGCAGGATGAATATTTTCGTTAGTAACTGCCAAATCAACCGAATTCACTCTGGGCGATTTGCGTCGCTTATCCCGGAATCGCTTGCCGCACACATATCGATTGCAGAGATTGTGGATACCTATCCAAGTTTGACTGGGAAGCGGTCCGTGGCGTGCTGGCTGAACTTGCTCTCCAGCAGCAACCGCATCCTGCGTGAAAATCCTGGCCGACGAGAAGAATTTCCCAATCGACCGCGAATCAGAAATGACTCGGCTTGCGTTGTAAAAATTTACCGCGGCCGAGTTTGCCAACGAATTTGCCATCGCGCACCGCCACTTCGCCGCGCACCGTCACCACGCTGGGGCGGCCTTCGATTTTCCAACCTTCGAAAGCGCTGTAATCCACATTCATGTGCTGCGTTTTCGCGGAGATTTTGCCGCGATAGTTCGGGTCGAACACCACCAGATCCGCATCGGCGCCCGGTTGGATGGCGCCCTTGCGCGGGAACAGATCGAATGTTTTCGCCACTTGCGTGCTTGCCACGTTCACAAACGTGTGCAGATCGATTTTTCCCGTCTTCACACCGTAGGTGTAGAGCAAATTGATGCGCTCTTCGAGTGACGGAATGCCGTTGGGGATTTTGGTGAAATCATTTTTGCCCATCGGCTTCTGGCGTTTGAAGTCGAAGGGCGCGTGGTCCGTGGCCACGGTTTGAATCAAACCATCGCGCAAACCGTTCCACAAAATCTCCTGGTTGCGCTGGTCACGCAGCGGCGGGGACATCACGTATTTTGCGCCCTCAAATTTCGGCTTCTCGGCGTAGCTTTTATCCAGGGTCAAATATTGAATCAGCGTCTCGATACTGACGCGCACGCCTCGCTGCCGCGCGGCAATGGCTTCATCCAGCGCCTCTTTGCAACTCAAATGCACAATATAAGTCGCCGCGCCGGTAAGTTCCGCGAAGGTCATGAAGTGATGCACGCCTTCGGCCTCGACCGCGGGCGGACGGCTCTCGTGATGCTCGCCCGGGCCGGTCTTTCCGACCGCGAGCAGTTCCTTCTGGCGTTCAGCAACAAGCGTTTCATTCTCGCAATGCGCCGTGACAATCACGCCGAGTTTCTTCGCCAGCTTGAGCGTGCGATACAGTTCTGTGTCATCCACCCCAAACGCGCCTTTGTAGGCGAGGAAAATTTTGAAGGAACTGATGCCGCGCTTCACAATTTCACGAAGTTGTTTTTCGGTGCCATCGTCAAACTTCGTCACCCCCATGTGAAATGAGAAATCGCACGCCGATTTGCCGACTGCCTGCTTCATCCAAAGCTCGAAACTCGCGAGGGCATCGTCCTTGCGCGCCGGGCAGCACATCTCGATCAGCGTCGTCGTGCCGCCGACCAGCGCCGCCTGGCTGCCCGTTTCGTAAGTGTCCTTCGCAAACGTCCCCATGAACGGCAGATAAATATGCACATGCGGATCGATGAAACCCGGGAAGACAAATTTCCCTGTCGCATCGATCACCTCCGCCCCGCGCGGCGGCGTGATGCCCCGGTCAATGCGAGTGATGGTTTCGCCGTCGCAGAGGATGTCCGCAACGTAGCGGGAGCTGGCAGTGATTATCTCGCCGTTTTTGATGAGCAGTGACATGTGATAAGTGACGAGTGATGAGTTAAAAATGATTGTCTTGTGCGACAGGTTTCTTTTGGCCGCGGACGGCACGGCGGAGTCCATTCAGCATTCGACGCAATTCCTCGATGGAGTCAGACGAAGGTTTTGATTTTGCAGCTGTAAGAAATCCCAGTTCAACAGCAAGTGTCAGTTGAGTATCAAGCTCGGCAAGGGAACCTTCGGCATGTGAAATAAACAAGATAAACTCACCGGTCGTATTTCTGGCCTGCCCTTCGGCGATGTTAGAAGGAACAGAAACTGCGGCACGGCGCATTTGTGAAATCAATCCAAACTTCTCCTCGGACGGAAATTCAGCAGTAAGTTCGTAGATCGCCTTGGCGAGTGTCATGCTTTTTTGCCAAACCAGCAGATCACGGTAACTCTGAGCTTTACCGTTTGCATTTACCGGCCGGCTTGAAAACTGATCACTCATCACCGATCACTCGTCACTTGTCTCATATCATTTCTCCCGATGCCAAATATCCCCTTCCCCATAACTAAACCACCGGCTCGTAGTCACTTTCTGTTGCGTGAAAAATTGCACTCCTTCCCGGCCTTGCATGTGCAGGTCGCCGAAAAATGAATCGTTCCAGCCGTTGAAAGGGAACCACGCCATCGATGCCGGCACGCCGATGTTGATGCCTACCATGCCGCAGTTGATGCGGTGCTTGAATTCGCGCGCGGCCTTGCCGTTGCGCGTGAAAATCGAGGCGCCGTTGCCAAACGGCGAGCGGTTCGCCAGTTCGATGGCAGCGTCCAGGTCTTCCATGTGCATCACATTCAGCACCGGCCCGAAAATTTCCTCGCGGGCGACTGTCATGCCCGGATCCACCTGGTCCAAAATGGTCGCGCCGACGAAAAAACCGTTGGGCGCGTCGCTGATTTTCACGCCGCGTCCGTCCGCCGAAACTTTCGCGCCCTCTTTCACGCCCGTTTCAATGAGTTCCAAAACCCGGTCGCGATGCTGGCGCGTGATGACCGCGCCCATGTCCGGCTGCGGGTCGCGGTCGGTCGGGCCGACCTTGATGCGCCGCGTCGCCTCGACCAGCGTCGGCAAAATGGTTTTCTCCGCCGCGCCCACTACAATGGCCGTTGAACCAGCCATGCACCGCTCACCCGCGCAACCAAACGCGGCCTCGATGACTCCGCGCGTCGAATTCTCCGCGTCCGCATCCGGCATGAGTAAAACGAAGTTTTTCGCGCCGCCATTCGATTGCACGCGCTTGCCGTGCTTCGCGCCCACCTCATAAATATATTTCGCAATCGGCGTCGACCCGACGAACGAAATCGCCTTCACCTTGGGATGCGTCAGCAACGCATCCACCACTTCGCGTCCGCCGTGGACGATATTCAGCACGCCCTTGGGCAGGCCGGCCTTTTCCAGCAGCTTCGCGATTTTTATCGCGGTCAACGGAACTTTTTCACTGGGCTTGAGCACGAACGTGTTGCCGCACGCGATGGCGATGGGATACATCCACAGCGGAACCATCGCGGGAAAGTTGAAGGGCGTGATGCCTACGCACACGCCGAGCGGCTGGCGAATCGCCTCGCAATCGATGCCCCGCGCCACATTCTCCAACACCTCACCCATCAGCAACGACGGCACGCCCAGCGCGAACTCCACGTCTTCAATGCCCCGCTTCACGTCACCGCGCGATTCCACGAGCGTCTTGCCATGCTCGCGCGTGTTGCTGCGAACCAGTTCGTCGAAATTTTCTTCGAGCAACGTTTTGAACCGCCCGAGGATTCGCGCGCGCTCAACCGGCGGTGTCTCCATCCATGCGGGGAAGGCGGCGGCGGCGGCCTCGACCGCGGCATTCACCTCCGTGCCGTTGCCGGACGGGCATTCCGCGATGACCTCGCCGGTGGAAGGATTGTGAACGGGCGTGCCGGAGGCTTTGGATTGAATCCATTCGCCGCCAATGTAAAGGGGACAAGTATCCAGTTGAGTTGTCATGAAAGATTTTACCGCAGAGACGCAGAGATTGAATTTTATGCCGCGTGGCGATCCATTAGCTGCTCGCCAGCGATTGCGATTGTTTCACAAAATCATCCCCGCGCCACTCCGCGTCATTCTTTACCGTCTTGGCGGCCGTGGCGGCTTTCTGCGCCGCCTTGCGTTCCGCCTGGCGTCTGACCAGGTCCGCGTGGGTCGTGAAATAATCGAGGCTCTTCCCCTTGAAATCGGAAAGCTTCTCAAACTTGTGCTTTTCCATGAATGCCAGCAATTGTTCGCAGAGCGGCTTGACATGCTCGTAACCGAATTTCATCACGCCTGTGCAAACCTGCACCGTGTCCGCGCCCAGCAAAATAAATTCCGCCGCGTCGTTGCCGCTTTCCACCCCGCCAATGGCCGAGAGCGAACGTCCCGGAAATTCCTTACGGATAACCTGCGCGATCTCCATGACCATGCGCAACGCGATCGGCTTCACGCTGCGCGAAGAATAACCGCCCGGCGTCGTGAAGCCTTCCACGCACGGCTCGGGCCGCAACGTCTCCAGATTCACGCCCATCACGCTGCGGATCGTATTGATGGCGCTGAGGCCCGTCGCGCCGCTCTTCAACGCCGCGCGACTCGGGTCTTCGATGTGCGTCACATTCGGCGTCATCTTCGCCCAGACCGGTTTTTTTGCCACGCCCATCACCCAGCCGACCACTTCCCGCAGGATTTCCGGATTTTCGCCCATCGCCGCTCCCATCTTGCGCTCCGGCAAACCGTGCGGGCACGAGAAATTCAGCTCAAAGCCATCCACCCCGGCCTCCTGGCATTTCTCCACAATCTCAATCCAGGCGTCCTTTCTATATTCCTCCATGATGGACGCAATCAGCACCCCGTTCGGGAACTGGTCCTTGCATTTTTTAAATTCATCCAGCCAGAGCTTGAACGGCCGATCGCTGATCAACTCAATATTTTCCCAACCGATGACCTCGCCATCCGTCGCCTGCAACTTGGCATAACGCGGCGTGACGTTCACGACTTTGGAAGCATCCAGGCTGATCGTCTTGGCAATCACCGCGCCCCACCCTTCCTGAAACGCCTTGGTAATGACATTCAGGTTTGTGCCGGGCGGCCCGGAGCCAATGACGAACGGATTGGGGAGTTTGAGACCATCTACTGTGGTTACCAAGGTAGACATGACATGAATTTTAAGGCACCAGACCCCGAAATGGAATAGAAATATATACCGTGAATGGTGCTTGGGATTTGTTTGAAAAAAAACGTGTTTGACGCCCATGATGACCCCATGAGCAGCTCACTGGATCCCAAACGCACCGTGGCCGAACTAAAGGAATTGCGCGCGCTCACCGGCGATGCCGACGGCGCCCAACGCGTCGCGTTTACCGAGACATGGCTTAAGGCGCGCGGCTGGCTCCGGCAAAAGGCCGTCCGCGATTTGCCGGGAGTTGAAATCCATAATGACGCCGCCGGCAACACCTGGTTTACCCTGCGCGGCGCATCCGAGAAATCCTTGCTCATCGGCGGCCACATGGATTCCGTGCCGAATGGCGGCTGGCTGGATGGCTGCCTGAACGTGCTCGCCGGCCTGGAAATTCTCCGCCGCATCCACTCGCAATATCGCGGCCAGCCTCCCGTCACCGTCCGCCTTGTGGACTGGGCGGATGAAGAAGGCGCGCGTTTCGGCAAAAGCCTCTTCGGCTCCTCCGCCTGCTCCGGCAACCTGGACATGAACGAAGCGCGCGGGCTGGTGGACAAAGCGGGAATCAAACTTCCGGACGCCTTGAAAAATGTGGGCATCGATTTCGAGCGGGTAAAAGACTCCGGCGTTGAACTCAAACATGCCGCCGCTTACCTCGAACTGCATATTGAGCAAGGCCCGGTGTTGCTCGATCTCGACCTGCCGCTCGGAGCGGTGCTTGGCACGTTTGGCGTGGAGCGGCACGCCATCACCTTTCACGGACAGGCCGCGCATTCCGGCAGCACGCCCATGAACCGCCGCAAAGACGCCTTCCTCGCCGCCGCCAAAATGAGCCCTGAGGTCTATCGCATCGCCGCGCGCAGCGGTAACGGCGTTTGCACCATCGGCTCCTGCACTACAAAACCCGGAATCGTCACCAGCGTGGTCGAGGAATGCCGCATCACGCTCGACCAGCGCCATCTCGACGCCCCCGCGCTCGCACGCATGTTGCAGGAAGCAAAAACCGCCAGCGAACAATTCGCGCGTGAAGGCAACGTCACTGTTTCCTGGGAACGCCTCTGGCAAATCGCTCCCCGCCCCTTCAACGAGGAACTCATCGGCCTTTGCGACGACGCCATCCGCGAGACGTGCGGCAAATCGCATCGCCTCCCGAGTGGCCCGCTGCACGACGCCGCCGAAGTCGCTGCCACCGGCGTGCCTACGGTGATGATGTTCGTCCAAAGCCTCCACGGCATCAGCCACAACAAAATCGAAGATACTAAAGAGGAGCACCTGGAATTGTGCGTGACCGCCTTTGACAAATTGGCGGAGAATACGATGGATTGGATTCAGAGAAAGATTTAACCGCGGGCGGCACGGATAAACACGAGTCAAAAGGCTAAAAATCCGAAACAGATAAAACCGAGTCTGCGAGCCCGGTAAGGTCAGCAGAAATCACTTGCCGACCGCGAAAAATCATCGGTAAATATTCCTATGTCGAGAGGAGCCGCTCCAAACAAAGGCAAGCGAGGTCGAATGCATGTTTGGCCTACCGCATTTTAGGCGCATTTTGTGATTTCACGCTGCTTCACAATTTTGGCCATCGCGGCTCTGACGGTTGGATGTAATCGCTGGGACAGAAAACCTGGCCGTTATATTCAAGGCACTAATGCGATGACTGGCGTCTCAGCATTCATTGCTACAAACGGCTGGACCATGTCCACAAACGTTGAAAATCTGTGGCGCTGGGAGGATATACAGCCACATTACATTCACGGTTTGCCGTGGACGAAACTCAAGAATCAGGAGTTTCAAGCACTGACTTACGAGGGGATTCTGTACGTGCTCTCCAACGAGGGCTGGCATCATGATTATGGAGGAGTTGCTTACAATCCGCGGACGAATCGGTTCCCGTCGATCGAGGAAGGTTTTGGCTTTAAGCCGATCGGCGGTCATTGGTATGTTTGGGTCATTCCCGAGTTGTCGGTGGGATGAAGTTGCCACAGGTATATGAGTAACCATGTGCCTAACCAATCGCTGCAGCCCCCGCGTGGCTGAGCTCTAGTCGTTAGGCCATATCAACGCACATGGACACAGACACCATTTTAGTTTTTGTGGTAGGCCCCTTGATGGTTGTGTTCGTTGTCGCCGCGTCTTGGTGGTTCGACAGACGGTCGAAGATCATTTTGAAGAAGTGGGCTGATGAGAATGGTTTTGATATTGTGGAGAAGAGGCAGCGGTACATGTTTTTTACGGGACCATTCAGGTTCTGGACGAATGGTCGGAACCAGGTCGTTTATTTCTTGAGGATACGCGACCGGGGCGGTCACGAGCGATCAGGTTGGGCGCGTTGTGGCGCTTATTTTGGCGGAGTTTTTTTTAGCAACAAGATAGAGATTCGGTGGGATGAGACACACGTGGCCTAACCAATCGCTGCAGCCAACGCGAGGAGACGCTCTCGGTTCATCGAGAAGTCGCGGATTGTTTTATTTCTTAGTACCGCGCGGCTGAGATCTAGTCGTTAGGCCACTTTACACCAGAAAAAAATGAAAGGAGCATGATTATGGGAGCATGGTCAAAAGAGAGCTTTGGGAATGACACAGCCTGTGACTGGGCATACGGATTGGCAGAGGCGTCCGACCTCGGCTATGTTCGCGAGACGATTCAGAAAGTAGTGGATGCAGGCGAAGAGTATCTTGAGGCAGACGCAGCCTCGGAGGTCATCGCCGCAGTTGAGGTCATTGCCCGTCTCAGGGGGAACTTTGGGTTGCGTGATTCCTATTCAGAGTCCACAGACACTTGGGTCGCGGCTCACCCACAGCAGCCGCCACCCGATTTGGTTGCAGTGGCCATTCAGGCGCTAGACCGCGTTTTGGTTCAGCCTTCCGAGCTTTTGGAGTTGTGGGAGGAGTCGGACGAATTTGAAGCATGGAAGAGTTCAGTTTTGGATTTGAAACATCGTGCAAGCGCGTTGGCCTAACAAATCGCTGCAGCCAACGCGGGGCATTGCTCTCGGTTCATCGAGAAGCCGCGGGTTGGCTTGGGGATTAGGTGTGGAGGGAAGTTGCTTTCGGTGGGTGATTTATGGCCCTAGGTTCGCTTTAAATTTCGGATTTTGCTGAAACTTAGATCTTGGAATTTGAAACTGCCCGCCGCAGTTGCCTCCACCTCATCCATGAGGTAAGCTGACCGTCTTTGATGAAAGAAAATTCTGAAGAACGGCCCGTGCGGGTGGGTTTGATTTCCCTCGGCTGCGCCAAAAATCTGGTGGACGCCGAAATCATGCTCGGTTCCCTCCTGAAAAGCGGCGTGGAAATCACCAATGACGCCGCCCAGGCCGATGTGGTGATTGTCAACACGTGCTCGTTCATCGACTCCGCGCAGGAGGAGAGCGTGGATACTATTCTCGAATCCGCTGAAGTGCGCGAAGCGAACAATCGCGGCCAGGGCCTGGTCGTTTCCGGCTGCCTGTCCCAGCGATTCCGCGACGAACTGCCGAAATTATTCCCGGAAGTGGACGCTTTCATGGGCATCGACCAGGTCGCACAGGTGTCTCAAATCGTTGACCAGGCAATGGCCAGGAGGGCGGAAAAAGTCAAAGGTTCAAAGTCCAAGGTTCAAAGACGGAAAGGCAAAGTCATCGACCGGCTAAATGAATTGGACAAAGGCCGCTCCACCACCGACCACGAAGAATCTGAATCCCTCCGCGGCACCGAAAAATTCGGAAATACCAAAACCGCGGTCACCGGACATCCCCCGCGCCCTGCCGCGCCGAAGCCGAGCGAAGGCGGGAGCACGCCACTTCTGGAAATCACCGCGCGTCCCATCTTCATCCCCGATTTCGCAACGCCTCGCTTCCGCCTCACCCCGCGCCATTTTGCCTACGTGAAAATTGCCGAAGGCTGCAATCACCCGTGCAGCTTCTGCATCATCCCGAGAATGCGCGGCACGCATCGCAGCCGGCAACAGTCGGACGTTGTCGCTGAGGCCAAAGCGCTGATCGCCGACGGCGTGAAGGAACTGAACCTGATTTCCCAGGACTCGACTTATTACGGCCTGGACCTGCGCCCGAATCACAGCCGCGCCATTTCGTCGCCCGAAAAATTCTCCGCCGCCACCAAATCGCTTTCCGCCGATGCCACCACCATCAGCACCTTGCTGCGCGAATTGAATTCGCTCCCAGGTGATTTTTGGGTTCGCCTGCTCTACACGCATCCCGCGCATTGGACGGATGAACTCATCCGGACCATCGCCGAATGCCCCAAAGTCGCGCGCTACGTCGATATTCCGCTGCAGCATATTCACCAGAACATGCTCGAACGCATGCGGCGCGAAACCTCGCAGGAATACATTGTTGAATTGCTGAAAAAAATCCGCGCGGGCATCCCCGGCATCGCCTTGCGCACGACTTTCATCGTCGGTTTTCCCGGCGAAACCGAGGAATATTTTCAATCGCTGCTCGAATTCATCCGTGAAACAAAATTCGAACGGCTGGGGATTTTCAGTTATTCGCAGGAGGAAGGCACGCGCGCGGGGCAGATGGCCGGGCAGCTTCCGGATAAGGTGAAACAAAAACGCCGCCAGCTTGCCATGGCCGCGCAGCACGAAATCGCCGCGCAGGTTTCTGAATCGTTCGTCGGCCGCGAGATCAAAGTGCTGGTCGAAGGCAAGGCGAACGAAAAACAATTGCAATCCGCCAACGTCAGCTCCTGGGAACACGGCCTGCTTCGCAACAGCGAAATTCGAAATCCAAAACTCGAAACCCGCAACTACTTCGTCGCCCGCGGCGAAGCTGACGCGCCGGACATCGATGGCCGCGTCTATGTGCGCGGCAAAGTGCCCGTCGGCGAATTCGCCCGCGTGAAAATCATCGGCCACACCGATTACGATTTGATTGCGACGCCGATTTAAAGGAGCGCCGACTTGCAGCCGGCTTACCGCTCGAAAACGAACCAACCACCCGGCCCAAAGCCGGTTATCAATCGCGCTCCGGTTCCCCAACAATACCTGTGTAGTTTTTTCAACACCCCGCTTTGATTTGCGTCTTTGTTTCTTCGCGTCTTTGCGTTAAAACTTCGCCGTGAATTTGCCGAATAAACTGACGCTCTCGCGCTTCGCCCTGACCGTGGCGTTCCTCGTGGTCATGTTTTCGCGCATGCCGTACCACGAATCGATCGCCTTGACGCTGTTTGTCGCGGCGGGCATCAGTGATTTTCTCGACGGCCAGATTGCGCGCCGGCGCAATCTCATCACCAATTTCGGCATTCTCATGGACCCGCTGGCCGACAAAATCATGGTCTGCTCCGCCTTCATCGCGTTTGTGGAACTGGGCTGGTTCGCGGCGTGGATGGCGGTCATCGTGGTCGCGCGCGAACTCGCCATCACGGGCCTGCGCCTGCTCGCCGCCTCCAAAAATGTGGTGCTCGCCGCCGAACGTTACGGCAAACACAAAACCATTTCGCAGATCGTGGCTGTCATCGCCATTTTCATTGATCAAATCATGCGGCAAAATCAGTGGGGTTCGGTCGGACAGGCGATTTTTGGCTGGCACCTTTTTGGCGAACATAGCTGGACCTGGTGGGTGGCGGAAATTTTCAAGTGGCTCTCCGTGGCGCTCACGTTCATTTCCGGCTGGGTTTATCTCTGGAAAAACCGCGCGCTTTACCTGGACGACATGTGAACGCCTTCCTCCTCTGGCTTGCGCAAGGCTTCGGCATTGGCCGCATCCCCAAGGCGCCCGGCACATTCGGCTCCGTCATCGGCCTGTTGTGGTTCGCGTTACTCTTGCTGCCGGGAAATCCGTTACTATTTTTGCTCGGCACCGCCATCGGCCTGGCGCTTTCGGTGTGGCTTTGTGGCGTTGGCGAAAAGGTCCTTCAGGCGAAGGACCCGGGCTCAGTCGTCTTTGATGAAATCGCAGCCATCCCAGTTTGCTTCATCGTGTGGATTGCCGTCCACCATTCAAAAACCGGTTCGTTTCCCGCGCCCGCATACTTTTTCTCCAAACAACACTGGCTGGGGGTAGCCGGCGTCTTTTTGGCCTTCCGTTTTTTTGACGTGCTCAAACCCTGGCCAGTCAAACAAAGCCAGTCCCTGCCCAGTGGATGGGGAATCACGGTGGATGACGCCCTCGCCGCCGTTTATGTCAACGTGGTGGTAATTCTTGTCCTCCTCTGTAGCGGCGGTCTGTGACCGCCGCAAAAATAATCATCGCCGCAAATTCCGTCAACGATGTGCCGGCAGTGGCAGCGTCTCGCCGGAATTATTCGGCTGATACACCCCCGGCTTCAACCCGGACAGCGGGTCAGTCCTTCGCGAGTGCCGGCCGAGAGCGACGAACAAAACGATTATCACCACCGCCGCCAATCCGCCCACGATCACCACACCCATGCGCCAGTTCACCTTCGAGAGCTGGAGCATCACGAAATCCACCGGCGTCTTGGGCTGGTCCGTCAGCGGGGGAGGCTCGCGAAACTTCACCGTCTGCCCCAATTCCCCTTCCAGACTCGACATCACTTGCGGCACGTCCATTTTCAAAAGCGTGGAGCAAGTCCGCACAAAACCGCGGATATAAACGGGCGCGGAAAAGACGTTGAAGTTGCCCTCCTCGAGCGCGCGGATGTGGTCCGTGCGGATTTTGGTGATCTCCGCCAGCTCCTGAATCGTCAGTTTCTGGGCTTCGCGCGCCTGTCGGAGTTGTTCGGCAACTGTGGGCATGGCCTCTTTTTGCGGTTTTTTGAGGCCTTTTGCAACCACGGATTTATCCGGAATGGGATTTAATAAGCACAAACAAAGGAAACGGGGTAAAGCGTCTCCTTTTTTATGTAAACTACTTCTCTATTCTCTCCATTTGCTCCTGTTCATGTTCTTGTCAGCCAAACACCGACACTAAAAAGGGCGCACATCCGATTTCGTAAAATTTCAAAAGGACGAGTGTAACATTATGAAGATATTGAGTGTTTTGTTCACAGTTGTTCTGTGCGTCACCGCCAACGCATTGGCAGCGCACTTGAAACACGTTCACACCCTGCCGGTTCGTTCCACCCAGGTCTCCTCGCTTCACCAAATCACTCCTCATAACCAATGAAACATCTGAAGAATTTAAAACTGATTATCAGCGTCGCCCTCGTGGTCCTCGGCTGCAGCCTGACCGCGGCGTATTTTCTGAGAACGCCCTCGCACGAAATCACCCGCTCTGAATTGACCCGGCTCATCCAGCAAAATCAACTCGGCGACGCCCATGCGACCCCGACGCCTTACAACGGGATCTATCGCGTCGAGGGCACGCGCAAGGTAAATGGCCACACGGAAAAATTTTACGTAACCACGCATCTCGATGACTCCCAGGTCCAGGCGCTTTTCGCCCAGACTGGCGTGAAGATTGAAATGCCGGGAGCGGGAGCGCGCGGGCAATGGGTGAACATGGTGTCCCTGCTGTTCGTCGGCGGATTGGTCGTGGGGCTCGTCGCTTATCAATCCAACATCGGCCGCGCCAAAAACGCCCGCGTCAAGGAACGCCCCACCATTCGCTTCAGCGACGTCGCCGGCATCGAAGAGGCCAAATCCGAAGTATCCGAAGTCGTGGACTTTCTCCGCAACCCGAAGAAATATCAGCGCCTCGGCGGGACTCTGCCCAAAGGCGTGTTGCTCATCGGCCCGCCGGGAACCGGCAAGACCATGCTCGCCAAAGCGATCGCGGGTGAGGCAAACGCCGCGTTCTTCAGCGCCCACGGCAGCGATTTCACCGAAGTCTTTGTCGGCGTCGGCGCCAAACGCGTCCGCCAGCTTTTCCGCCAGGCGCGACAGAACAAACCGGCGATTATTTTCATCGATGAAATTGATTGCGTGGGCAAGAGCCGCAAATTCGATTCCCATGGTGAACATCAGCAGACCATCAACGCCTTGCTCGCCGCCATGGACGGTTTCCAGCGCAGCGACGGCATTGTGGTCATCGCCGCCACCAATCGTCCCGAAGATTTGGATGACGCGCTCACGCGCCCCGGCCGCTTCGACCGCAAGGTGTTCGTCCCCTACCCTGACATGAAAGGCCGCCGCGCGATTCTGCGCGCGCACTCCCACGATAAGCCCATCGAGGGCGAGAAGACCCTTGATCTCATTGCCCAGACCACGCCCGGCATGTCCGGCGCGGATCTCGCCAATTTGATCAACGAAGCCGCTATCCTTTCCGCACAGCAGGACGCCGTTACCATCACGCTGTCAGACCTGGAATCCGCGCGCGACAAGGTGCGCTTCGGCAAGGAACGCAAATCCATGGTCTTGAAAAAAACGGAGCGCGAAATGGTCGCCTATCACGAAGCGGGCCATACGCTCATTCATTTGCAAACCTCCACGCTGCCGCCGCTTTACAAAGTGAGCATCGTCCCCCGCGGCCAGGCGTTGGGCGTCACCACCTTGCTGCCGGATGAAGACCAGAATCTGCAAAGCAAAAAGTTTTTGCTCGAAGAACTGCTCGTGCTGATGGGCGGCCGCGCCGCGGAAAAAACGTTCTACGGTTCCACCACCAATGGCGCCGCCGGCGACCTCGACGTGGCCCGAAAAATTGCCCGAAAAATGATCCACGAATGGGGCATGGGCGAGCGGCTTTATTACGAGCCGGAGAGACAGGATGCCGAAGTGGAGATCAATCGCCTGTTGCAAATCGCCGACCAGGACGCTTATGACATTATTCAGGCGCAAAAGGACAATACGGAAAAGCTGGCGCAAGCCTTGTTGGAACGCGAAACCCTAACGCGAGAAGAAGTGTTGGAATTACTGGGACGCGCACGGCCAGAGACTCTTTCTGATAACTCAGACACTCGAATAGACCTGGCCCTTGCAGTGAGCGCTTAAAAAGATTGGAACCCGGGAAGCACTCGCGCCTCATAACTTCTGAAGGCGAGTGCTTCCCGATGATTTTTGGCCGGCGCGCGGGCCGCATCCATGCCGTGGAAAGGTCCGCGTGCCGAGCCAAATTGATCGCTAAAGTTTCCTGCCGGCGAAAAGCCCCACCAAAAGCAGGACCACGAAGATAGCGACAAACAGGTAGAACAAAAACACTGCGATATTGGCCGCCGCGCCCGCCACCCCCGTGAACCCCAGCAGAGCCGCGATGATCGCAATGACGAAGAATATGGCTGCCCATCTTAACATATGACCTCCATGGTTTGGGTTAATGCTTTCATGAGCAAACGTAAGCCTTTCGCAATCAAAGTTCGCTGGGGTTTTGTGCCCAAACCAAGCTGATTTCCACAGAAGGGACGAAGAAAACGAAGAGGGCTTCGCGCCATTCCCTTTCGCTGAAACCCTTATTTGCTTTCTGGAAAAACCATCCGCAGATTTCACAGATTACCGCAGATTAAAGAACATTTGCGAAAATCCGCGGAATCTGCGGATTTTTCGCACCCGTTCTTGTCTGCGCTCTCTTCGGTTCAATCAAACCGCGCTTTGCCCGCCGCCGTCCGCGCCGCCGCCATCCAAATCTATCAAAATATCCCGTGGCTCGGCTCCCTTGCTCGGCCCCACAATCCCGCGGTTTTCCAACTCATCCATGATGCGCGCCGCGCGCGTGTAGCCCAGCCGCAATCGCCGTTGCATCAATGACACGCTCGCCTTCTGCTCACTGCGGATCACCTCAATGCATTGCTGGATGATTTCCTCGTCCTCATCAATGCCGCTTTCGTCGCCAAAAGTGTTCGCCGGCTTGGAAAGCTGTTGATGGATTTCCACGTCGTAATTCGGCTTGCCCTGTTTGGCGATGAAATCCACCACGTCCTGAATCTCCTGGTCGGTGATGAGCGCGCCCTGTGCGCGAATCAATTTCGCCGAACCGGGCGGCAGATATAGCATGTCGCCTTTGCCCAGCAATTTGTCCGCGCCCATCGCGTCCAAAATCGTGCGCGAGTCCACCTTGGCCGCTACCTGGAACGCGATACGCGCCGGAATGTTCGCCTTGATGACGCCGGTAATGACATCCACGCTCGGGCGTTGCGTGGCCACGATACAATGAATTCCCGCCGCGCGCGCCATCTGCGTAATGCGCGCAATCGCCATTTCCACGTCCGCCGGCGCCACCAGCATCAAATCCGCCAATTCGTCGATGATAACCACGATGTAGGAAAGCTTTTCCGGAATCACGATGTCATCCTCGCGCGGCACCACGATTTGTTCATCCACCTCGACCGCGAAACCCTCCGCGCCCGGTTCGACTTTTTCCTTCCGGGCCATCAACGGCAGCTCCGGCTCCTGCGGCACAATCTTTTTATTCGGCCGCGAATTGAAGGTGGCGATGTTGCGCACGCCCACCTTCGCAAAAATCTGGTAGCGCTTTTCCATCTCGTTCACCACCCAGCGCAGCGCCAGGATGACCTTTTTCGGGTCCGTCACGACCGGCACAACGAGGTGCGGCAGCGTGTTGTAATGCTGCAGCTCGACCACCTTGGGATCGATCATCACGAAACGCAACTGGTCGGGTGAAAATTTGTAGAGCAGCGACGCGATGATGGCATTGATGCACACCGATTTGCCCGAACCGGTGCTGCCGGCGATCAGCAGGTGCGGCATTTCCGCGAGGTCGGCCACGATGGGATGCCCGTAAACATCCTTGCCCAGCGCCAGCGGAATTCTGCACTTCGTATTGCGCCACTCCTCCGACTCCAGTAAATCGCGCATGATGACCTTAGTCTTCACCGCGTTCGGCACTTCGACGCCCACGGAACTCTTGCCCGGCACCGGCGCGAGAATGTGGATGCGCTCGGCCTTGAGCGCGGCGGCGATGTTGTTCGAAAGCGCCGTGATTTTTTCCAATTTCACGCCGGGCGCGGGATGCAATTCGTAGCGCGTAATCGTCGGCCCCTTCGTGATGTCGCCGAGGGACACATCAATGTCGAATTGCCCGAGCGTCTGCTGCATCAGCCGCGCATTGGCCATCAACTCCTCCTTCGACTCGGTTGGCTTCACCGTCAGGTCGGGGTGCTGGAGAAAATCAAGCGAGGGCAACTGGTAATTTCCAATCAAGGGCGTCGATGCCACCGTAATTGGTTTCGGCTTGCGGGGCGCCAGTTTCGGTTTCGGCAGCGGCGCGGGCGGAGCCGAACCATCCGCGATGTGCACGACTGGCTCGGGCGCTGGCTCGGGCGGTTTGTCGGCGGGCTTGTCCCCCGTGTCGGCCTTCGCGGCATCTTTTTCATCCGGCTTGGGTTCCGCCTCTTTTCCTAAAACTTCCGCCGTCGTGGCGGCGGCGACTTCGCGGGCGGGAATGACCTCGCCCTCTACCACCGGCGTAATTTCCTTCGCGGGCTCGGGCGCGGTTTTCTTCGCGCGCGGCTTGGCCTGCGGCACGCTCAAGTCGCGCACGGTCGGTTCCGGCACCGGTTGCAAGTCCGCGCCGATACCGCTACGCTCGGCCGTGCGGTCGCCCGTGCGCTCGACTTCTTCCTGGAGCTTCTTCGCCTGTTTCTGCAAATCACGCGCCTTGCGCTCCAGCACGGCCTCCTCGGGAGTCGCGGCAGTGGATTTTTCTTCCGCGCCCGCGACTCGGTTGCGCAGCCAGTCACCAAGTTGAAACGCCGTGAGGAACAGCAGGCTCACGAGACAAAGCGCGGCGTAAACAATCGTCGCGCCAATCGGGCCGAGCAGTGAGAAACCCCATTGGTAACGAGCGGATTCACCGTAGGTCAGATAGCCGAGGCCGCCGCCGGCGCTGTTCGCGCCGATGCTCTCGTGCACTTTTCCGAGAATCCCGCCACGGTCGGCCAGGAAAAGCAATCCCGTGAGCGAAATCAGCAGCCCAAACGACCAGAGCAACGACCATTGCAATCGTTCACGCAGATAATGCAGAAAGCCGAACATGTAAGCCGCGCCGAAAACCGCCACCAGAAACGGCAAAAAATATCCGACCACTCCGAGCAGTAAAAAAACCCACCACGCGATGTACGCGCCGAGCGGCCCGATGAAATTGTGCGCCGGACGGATGGGCGGGTTGTACAAATAAGTAATGTCATGCGGATCAAAAGACAATTGCGCCAGCAGCAATAATAGTGCTGCAAGGAGCAACACCACGCCGATGACATCATCAAAACCGCGCGAAGAGCCGGAGTCTGCCTTTCGTGACATGAGGCCAGAGTAACAGCCGGAAGTTGTACGTGACAAGTGATGAGTGGGGCGGATGCCACCAGCCGCTGGTCGTAGGCCGTAAGTTCGAAACCCCGGGCGGTGACGCTTGCGGGTTCAGTGAAAACTCCATTGGGAAGGAACGGACTTTACGCGAATGGCACGAATTGACGCGAATTTTTCAGCCGCGGTTCGCGGTTAATCAAAGCAGATTTTACCGCCAACGACCGGTTTGATGGCTCCCCTCGCCAGCGAATCCACAAAAGCTTGATGGCCCGGATGCCTCGACGGGCAATGGGTTGGGCGAATACCGGCAAAAGCGCCATTAATGCCAGAAACCAAAACGGCGCGAATATTTCACGACTGCGGAAAGAGGAGCCGAACGAAAAGGCCTGCCCCCAGGTCGAGGACCAGGAAGCGAAACCGCACTTCGCTAAAAATCCGGCCATACCCGTTTTTGGCCCCCAGGCCTTCAGGCTCTCCCTGCCGGAAGCGCCGTGCCTCCGATGCTCATCCCATTCGAACCCGGAATTGAACCCCGCGCGTGGATTATACAGGAAGCTGTTCACATGGCGGACGTCATCTTCCACATTACGCCGGTTCAACTGGAACTGCACGATGCCTCGATCAATAACAACCGATATATTTTCATTGGGCCGGCCATAGAACAAAGAGTGCTTGGCACAATGACTCCAAACCCAGAGGCAACCGAGAAACAGGAGCAGGCCAGCGGTCATTGCGTATGGCAAATCCCAACCGAAGCCGTGGCCTTTCTCGAACTCCCGGTTCAGTTTTCGCGGAGTGCCGATTCTAAGGCACGCCAATCGAAAGGCTTCTTTCTCATCCCGGCCGCGCCTGCGAAATTCGTCCATTGAATTCGCCAAATGGTCCTCCAACTCCCGCCGGTGATCGAATGAAAGATGCGGCTGCGCCGCCAGTTCCTGCCGCCAATTTTCCATGGCGGCATTCAGATCGAAACGTTTTTGAGTCGCCATAATTTGGAGAGTGTTTTGTGAACCGTCAGCCATTGTTGGCGTTCCGCCTTCAACGCGTTGCCCCCCGCCTTGCTCAGGGAATAATATTTCCGATCGCGTCCGCTCTCTGCCTGCCGCCATTCGGACTCGATCAACCCATCGCGTTCGAGCCGGTGCAATACCGGGTAAAGCGTCCCATCACTCCACTCGATATGGCCCCCGCTCAATTCGCGGACTTTTTGGATGATTTCGTACCCGTAACTTTCGCCATCCGCCAAAATGGACAGAACCAGCGGTTTGGACGAGGCAGCCACCAAATCTCTCGAAAGCATAGATGACCTATACATTGATTAACAATGTATGTAAACCGGAAATTTGAATTGTATTTCAGAATCGCTCCGGCACGGACCAATCGTCCGCCTCCGAGCCGCCCCGGTCCCAGTGCCGCCACTCGACCCTCGACCCTCGACCCAAGCCCTGTTAGGTTTTTCGCGATGGCGAAAGGCAAATCCAGGCTGCAAAAACTCAAGCAGGACGCGCTGGCTTTGTGGGATGAGCGTTTTCATGCCGAGCAGGAGCTCTCGCGCCTTCACCGGTTCCTCCATTTTTGGGTGCTGGTCGCAAAAAGTTTCAACCGCAATCGCTGCCCCATTCGCGCTTCCGCGCTGTCCTTTACCACCTTGCTCGCGTTAATTCCCGTGCTGGCGGTGGCCATCAGCATCACCAGCGCGCTGCTGAAAAAACAGGGTGAAGAACAAATTTATCATTTCGTGGACCGGTTCGTTTCCGCGGTGATACCACCGGGGACGGTGACGAATTCCCCGCCTTCCACAACGGATATCAACACGAATTTGCTCACGGGTTCCGCCGGGACCAATGGCGTGGAGCCGCCGTCAACCGAGGGAATGAATGGGGTCAACGGAACCAATGCGACGGCTGAGATCGTCATCACGAACAGTTCCCCGGCAATGGCGACGAAATCTTCCGAGACCAACGCGCCGGCAGCCGGCGAGAACGAAAGGACGGAAGCGCAAAAGGAAGTCGCGCGCCGCATCCACGAATTCATCCACAATACCCGCAGCGGCACGCTGGGTGTCACGGGCGCGATTTTGCTGGTGCTGGTGGGGATACGAATGTTTGGCAGCATCGAATCCACCTTCAACGACATCTGGGGCCTGACACGCGGACGAAATTGGCTGAATCGGATTTTGATTTATTGCACGACCATCCTGGTAAGCCCCTTCCTGCTGACGGGTGCGGCAGCGCTCACGAGCGGTCCTCATTTAAAAACCACGCACCGGCTCATCGCCGAAATGCCCGTGTTCGGCCCGATGATTTTTCCAACCCTGTCCTTGATCATCCTGTGGTTCGCCTTCGCGCTGTTTTATTTTCTCGTGCCGAACACGAAGGTGCGCTTCAGCGCGGCGCTCGTCGGCGGCATTGTGGGCGGCACCATCTGGCACGTGAACAATCTGTTCGGTTTCCTCTACGTCTCGCGCGTGGTCAGCAACAGCCGAATTTACGGCAGCCTGGGGCTGGTGCCGGTTTTCATGGCGGGAATTTATTTGTCGTGGCTCTTCCTGCTGTTCGGCGCGCAGGTGGCCTACGCTTTTCAAAATCGCGCGCTCTATTTGCAGGAGCGGCTGACCGAAAACGTGAACCAGCGCGGGCGCGAATTCGTGGCGTTGCGCCTGATGACATGCATCGGCCAGCGGTTCCAGCGCGGCCTGCGCTCGCTGACGAGCCAGGAAATGTCCGAGGAGTTGTGCATCCCCAGCCGGCTGGTGCATCAGGTGCTGCAAACGCTCATCGCGGCGCGGCTGGTGATTGAAATCGCCGGCGAAGAACCGGCTTATACCCCGGCGCGCCCGCTGGAACAAATCACCGCGCACCATATTTTGCAGGCAATGCGCGCGCGCGGACAGGAGTTGTTCACGCGCGACGAACCGGTGCGCGAGGAGGTCTATGGCGAGTTTGCGCGCATCCAGGAAGCCGAAAGAAAAGCCGCCTCGTCGGTGACCATGCTGGCGCTGGTGCACCGCGCGGAGGCCCGGCTGGAACTCGCACCGCCGGTCTCCGATGGAGAAGAGAAAACGGTGGAACTCTCACCCGCACTGGTGCCGGCGAAAAAACCGCAGGCCGAGGCTTCCCCGCTCCCGCTGCAACACGGCGAGATTCAACCAATAGCCGCGGCGACGGCACCTGAACCGGCGGCGGAGGCGGAAACTCCCACCGCGCCGCCGAAACCAGTGGAAAAAATTTCGAGCAGCAAACCCGTGGTTGAACCCGTCACCGACGAAGAAAGGGATTTTCCATTATGATCATCGGCGTCCCCAGGGAAATCAAACAACAGGAATATCGCGTGGCGCTGTTGCCCAGCGGTGCGTATCAACTCATCAAGCGCGGCCATGAAGTCGTGGTCGAGCGCGGCGCGGGAGCCGGCGCGGGCTATCCCGATGCCGAGTACGAGCAGGCCGGCGCGAGGATGCTTGGCTCGCACCCAGAAATCTTCGACCGCGCCGACCTCATCGTGAAGGTCAAGGAGCCGTTGCCGGAGGAATTCAATTTATTGCGCCAGGGCCAGGTGCTGTTCACGTATCTCCACCTCGCCGCCAGCCGACCGCTCACGGAAGCGCTGATGAAATCCGGCGTCACCGCGCTGGCCTACGAAACGGTGGAAGTCAACCGCCGCCTGCCGTTGCTCGAGCCGATGAGCGAAATCGCCGGGCGCATGTCCATCCTGGTGGGCGGTTATTTCCTGCAAAAACATTTTGGTGGCAGCGGCGTGCTCCTCGGCGGCGTGCCGGGTGTGCTCCCGGGAAAAGTCGTGGTGCTCGGCGGCGGCGCGGCCGGCATTAACGCCGCGCGCATGGCGCAGGGGCTCGGGGCGGACGTCACGATCCTCGAAATGGACCTGGAACGAATGCGCTTCCTCGACATCACGCTGCACACCGCGCACACATTGTATTCGAACGAATCGCACCTGCTGGAATTGATGCCGAACGTGGACCTGCTCATCGGCGCGGTGCTGGTGCCGGGAGCCAGGGCTCCGAAATTGATTGGCCGCGCCATGCTGCGAAAAATGCGCCCCGGCAGCGTGCTGGTGGACATCGCCATCGACCAGGGCGGCTGCGCGGAAACTTCGCACCCGACCACACATCACGACCCGGTGTTCGTCGAGGAAGGCGTGACGCATTATTGCGTGGCCAACATGCCGGGAGCTTACGCGCGCACGGCCACGCAGGCTTTGACAAACGTCACCTACCGTTACATCGAGTTGCTGGCAGATTACGGCCTGGCGGAAGTGTGCGAAAAGCAGCCGGCGCTGCTGAGCGGCGTCAATATCATGAACGGCGGCGTCACGCACAAAGCCATCGCCGAGGCACACGGAATGGATTACTCGCCGGTGAAGTTTTAGGACACGCGGAGGCCGCCTCGCCTGGGAGCGCCGGCGTCTCGCCGGCTGAACGTCAGTGCTACCAGGGAGAAATAATTACATACTGGCTACCGGACGGACATTCGTCTGGACCCAGTAATGAGCCACCGTTTTGACCAATTGCGTGAGCGCGTCGAGATCCGGCGGTTTGACTAAAAAGGAATTCGCTCCCAGATCGTAAGCGCGATTGATATCCGTCGTCTGGCTGGAGGAAGTCAACAAAATCACCGGCAGCCGTTTCAAATTGGGCTGATTGCGTATCCACGCCAGGACTTCCAGGCCCGAAACGCGCGGAAGCTTTACGTCCAGCAGCACACACACCGGCGGACCGCCTCCCCGCGCGCCTTTTTCCAGTTCCGCGATCGCTTCATCACCATCGTTTACGACGTGCAATCTCGCCGCGATGCCCGCGCGGCTGAACGCCAGGTTCATCAGCACGACGTCGTCGGGATTGTCTTCCACATGAAGAATTCTATTTTCCATTGTCAATTTGCAGGGGTCGTTGATTCGCGCCGGGCTTTGAATCCGTTTTCGCCTGTGTCGGCGGGAAGTTCCACCCAGAAGCGGGTGCCGCGTTCGGCCTGGGATTCCAGGCCCACGCGTCCGCCCATGCGTTCCACGCCTTTGCGCACGATCGCCAGGCCCAGGCCCGTTCCGGGAAATGCGTGCGAGGGATGCAACCGCTCGAACAATCCGAAAATCTTTTCGTGAAATTCCTTTTCGATGCCGATGCCGTTGTCTTCGACCCAAATGCGGAGCGAGCGCTGGTGTCCGGGGACGGGCGCGGGCGCGTTTTCCGGCTTTTCCCCGGACGACCCGTTGGCGGCCACTTCCTCCGTCCAGATGCGCAATTGCGGCGAGCGGTCCTTGCCGACGAATTTCAATCCGTTATCAATCAGGTTCGCGAGGATTTGCTGCACGGTGGGCAAATGGGCCGTGACAATTCCGAGCGGCGACTTCACATCGATGCTGGCCCGGGTTTCCTGGATTTCGCGTTCGCGCAAAGTCACAATTTCATTCACGACTCCGTCCAGATTGACCTTAGTGGGCGGCATGGAAGCCCTTGCCACCCGGCTGTATTCCAACAGGTCCTGCAACAAACTATCCATCCGCTTCGCCGAGTTGGCGATGCGCCGCACGTAATCCGAACCCTGGGCGCCCAGCTTGTTTTCTTCGCCATCCATCAAGGCCTGGGCAAATCCGCTCATGGAGCGGAGCGGCGCGCGCAGATCGTGCGAGATGGAATAATTGAAGGTCTCGAGTTCGCGGTTCACTTCGGTGAGCGCGGCAATGCGGTTTTCCAATTCACCGTTCAATTGGAGGATTTTTTCCTCCGCCTCTCTGCGCGCGGTGACATTCCGGCCAAAAATATAAATCAGCTTTTCCGCCGGAAACGGCGCGGCCGTCCAGCCAATCCACCGATAGCTACCGTCCTTGTGCAGACATCGGAGTTCGAAGTATTCCACCGGCAATCCTTGCTTCAGGATTTGCACCCGATCGAGAATCATCGGCAGGTCTCCCGGATGGACCAGCTTGTCCGGCGTGACTCCCCTCAGTTCCTCTTCCGAATACCCCAGCACTTTTTCCCACGCGGCATTTACCTGCAACAAGTGTCCGTCAAAATCGCCAATGCCCAGCATGTCCAGCGCGAGCGTAAAAAACCGGTTGCGCTTGGTCTCAGCCTCGAGCTTGTCCTCGGCCTCGGCCAGGCGGCGGCGGTGTTCGGCTTCCTCCACTTCCCGCAGCCGTTCGGCCTGTTGCTTGATGTGCTCGGTCTTGCGCCAGAGATCGACGAAAACGCTGACCTTGGCGCGCAGCACGTCGGGAACAATCGGCGTCAGGATGTAATCGACCGCTCCCAGCGAATAGCCCTGATACATTTGCGCGGGCGAATTCCCGATGGACGTGACGAAGATGATCGGGGTGTGTTCCGACGACGGCCGCTTGCGGATCATCGCGGCGGTTTCAAAACCATCCATGGTGGGCATCGAAACATCCATCAGGATGACCGCGAATTCATTTTTCAGCAGCAGTCGCAGCGCTTCCTTGCCCGAATGCGCCTCGACGACGTTTTGTCCCAGCGGCGCGAGAACCGCGCCGAGGGCGAGCAATTTGTCCTTTCGGTCATCGACCAGGAGAATATTCACTTTGCTGTTCAACTTGCCTATTGGTTTGCCGTTATCCACGCCATTTTTTTTCGCAGGGTCCGGGCCCGCCACCGAGCCGTTTTTTGTGACCGGCTCTTCCAGGTCCGAAACAAGTTCCTGTACCGAATCGTTGATGGCAAGTTTAGCGATTTTCATAGCCGGCCCGGATTAAACGCTGTCCGGCGGGTATGCCGGACATGGGACATTATTTCGTATGATCATCGATGCAACCAGAGCCTCAACACCGAACGCAATTGCTCGGTGTCCACCGGCTTCGACAGATAATCCGAGGCGCCCGCCGCGATGCATTTTTCCCGGTCGCCCTTCATCGCTTTGGCCGTCACGGCGATAATCGGCAAATGTTCGAACCCTTCAATCTGGCGAATGGCGCGAGTCGTAGCATAACCATCCATCGTGGGTAACATGATGTCCATCAGAATCACGTCGATGTCTTTATTGTCGATGAGCAACTGAATGGCATCGCGGCCATTTTCGGCGGAGATGACGTTCATCTTGAACCGCTCCAGCACACTCGTCATCGCAAAGATGTTTCGGATGTCATCGTCCACCAGCAGGACTTTCTTGCCCTCGAGCACGCCCTGATGCAGCGTCTCCAGCATTTTCCGCTGGCGATCAGGCAGCTTGGAAGCGTTCCGATGCAATAACAGTGCGGTTTCATCCAGCAACCGCTCCGGCGAACGGACGTCCTTCAGCACGATGTTTTCCGCGAGGCGGCGCAACTGCACCTCTTCTTCCTGCAACAAATCGCGCGCGGTATAAATGATGATCGGGACCGAGCGAGACTGCGGCTCGTTCTTGATTTTTTCGAGGAGCTCGACCCCGGACATGTCCGGCAGGCCAAGGTCCAGCACCATGCAATCGAATTTTCCGGTGTGCAGCGCTTCCAGCGCGTCCTTACCGGAACCGACCACGGTCGTTTTCACGTCGCCGTTGCCAATAAGCTCGCGGATGCTCATCTGCTGGGCTTCGTCATCCTCGATCAGCAGCAGGTTTCTCATCGGGCGCTCCACGAAGTCTTTCAACTCGTTAAACGCGCCTTGCAGCATGTCCTTGTTCTCCGATTTCACGAGATATCCCAGCGCGCCTTGCGTCAGTCCCGGTTCGGTATTCTCGTCGACAGTGATAATTTGCACCGGGATATGGCGCGTGGCCAAATCCACTTTCAAGCGGTCCAGCACGCGCCAGCCGTCAAAATCCGGCAGCCGGATATCCAGCGTGATGGCATCGGGCTTGATCTCGCGTGCGATCGCCAGCGCCGCCGAACCGCGTTGCGCCACCACGGCCTTGAACCCGCGGTTGCGGGCCATTTCCAGGAGCACCTTGGCATAGTTCGGGTCGTCCTCGACGATCAAGAGCACGCGGTCGCCCTGGTGAATTTCTCCGCGATCGTCCTCGACGAGCAGCTCGGCGTTGGCAATGTCTTCCACCACCGGTTCCGGCAACACCGCTTCGGTGCCCGCCACCGGGATTTCCGATTCGGGCCGCACGGGAGCCACGATGGAATCGCGGCGGTTGATGCGCGGCGGCACGTGGGTCTGGGGCAAATACAGCGTGAACACGCTTCCCTGACCGACCGCGCTCGCCAGGCGGATTTCGCCGCCCAACAGCCGCGCAATTTCGCGGCTGATCGCCAGCCCGAGGCCGGTGCCACCATACTTGCGGCTCGTGGAACCATCGGCCTGCTGAAACGCCTCGAAAATAATTTGCTGTTTGTCGGGCGGAATCCCGATGCCGCTATCGGCAACGGAAATCGCGATGACCGACCGCGCGTGGTTGAGCGCCTCGCGGTCCGGGCTCCAGCCTTCGGTGACCTGCGCGATGTTCAACGTGACGCTGCCTCGTTCCGTGAATTTGAACGCGTTCGAGAGCAAATTGCGGATGACCTGCTCCAGCCGCTGCGAATCGGTGAGCATGTGGCGCGGCAGGTTTTCGTCGAGATCGATTTTGAAATCGACACCCTTGTTTTCCGCCACGTGCCGGAACGTGCGCTCGACGTAATCCTGCAATTCGCGGAACCGCACTTCGGCGATGTCCACCGTGACCGTGCCCGACTCGATCTTGGAAAGGTCGAGAATGTCGTTGATGAGCGCGAGCAGGTCGTTGCCCGACGCATGAATCGTCTTGGCGTACTCGACCTGTTTCGTCTGGAGGTTGCCCTCGATATTCTGTGCGAGCTGATCGGCGAGAATGAGCAACGAATTGAGCGGCGTGCGCAATTCGTGGGACATGTTCGCGAGAAACTCGGACTTGTATTTGGAAGTAAGCGCCAACTGCTCGGCTTTTTCTTCCAGCGCCTGGCGGGCCTGTTCCACTTCTGAGTTCTTGCGTTCCACTTCCGCGTTCTGCTCGGCGAGCAATTTTGCCTTTTCCTGCAGCTCGCGGTTCGTGTTCTGCAATTCCTCCTGCCGGCTTTGCAATTCCTTGGCCAGGGATTGCGATTGCTTGAGCAAATCTTCGGTTCGCGAATTCGCCTCAATGGTATTCAACACGATGCCGATGGATTCCACCAGCTGATCCAGGAACGCCTGGTGAATCGGGCTGAATTGCTCGAACGATGACAATTCCATAACCGCCTTGACCTGGCCTTCGAAGAGCACGGGCAGGACGATGATATTCTTCGGCGAGGCGTGGCCCAGGCCGGAACCGATCTGGACGTAATCGCCGGGCACATTGGTGAGCAGGATGCGCTCCTTCTCCAATGCCGCCTGTCCCACCAGGCCTTCACCCAGCGAGAACTTGTTGCCGATGACTTTCCGATTCCGGAATGCGTAGCTGGAGAGCAATTTGAGATAGGTCTCGTTCTTGTCGGGTTCGACGTTCTCGTCCTTTTCCATGACGTAGAAAACACCGTGCTGCGCGCCGACCACCGGCGCCAGTTCGGAAAGGATGAGCTTGCCGACCGTAAGCATGTCTTTCTGGCCTTGCAACATGCGGGTGAACTTCGCGAGGTTGGTTTTCAGCCAATCCTGCTCGTTGTTCTTGATGGTGGTGTCCTTCAGGTTGCGGATCATCTCGTTGATGTTGTCCTTGAGCGCGGCCACTTCGCCTTTCGCTTCCACCTGAATGAAGCGCGTCAAATCGCCCTTGGTCACCGCCGTCGCCACGTCCGCAATCGCGCGCACCTGCGTCGTCAAATTCGCGGCCAACTGATTGACGTTGTCGGTCAAATCCTTCCACGTTCCCGCCGCGCCCGGCACGTTGGCCTGGCCGCCCAGTTTTCCTTCCACACCGACTTCGCGCGCCACGGTCGTCACCTGGTCGGCGAAGGTCGCGAGCGTGTCAATCATGCTGTTGATGGTATCGGCCAACTCGGCGATTTCGCCCTTGGCTTCCACCAGCAGTTTGCGTTTCAAATCGCCTTTGGCAACGGCGGTCACGACTTTCGCGATGCCGCGCACCTGGTTGGTCAGGTTCGACGCCATGAAATTCACATTGTCGGTCAGGTCTTTCCAAGTGCCGGAAACTCCCTTCACCAGCGCCTGACCGCCGAGTTTTCCTTCCGTGCCCACCTCGCGCGCCACGCGCGTCACTTCATCGGCAAACGATGAAAGTTGGTCCACCATCGTGTTGACGGTGTTTTTCAACTCGAGAATTTCGCCCTTCACATCCACGGTGATTTTCTTGGAAAGATCGCCGTTGGCCACGGCGGTTGTCACTGCGGCGATATTGCGCACCTGGGTTGTGAGGTTCGACGCCATGAAATTCACGTTGTCGGTGAGATCTTTCCACACACCGGCGAGGCCGCGCACGTCCGCCTGGCCGCCCAACTTGCCGTCCGAACCCACCTCGCGCGCCACGCGCG
Organism: Verrucomicrobiia bacterium; assembly: GCA_035552155.1. Classification (GTDB taxonomy): domain Bacteria; phylum Verrucomicrobiota; class Verrucomicrobiia; order Limisphaerales; family DASXHY01; genus DASXHY01. Next base: position 117,659 of record DASZLX010000028.1, read on the forward strand.
TCACTTCCGAGGCGAAGGAGCGCAGTTGATCCACCATGGTATTAATGGTGTCTTTCAGTTCGAGAATTTCGCCTTTGACGTCCACCGTGATTTTCTTCGACAAGTCACCCGTCGCCACCGCCGTCGTCACGGTCGCGATATTGCGGACCTGCGAGGTCAGGTTGGACGCCATCGAATTCACTGAATCCGTCAAATCCTTCCATGTGCCGGCCACGCCTTTCACATTGGCCTGGCCGCCGAGTTTTCCTTCCGTGCCCACCTCGCGCGCCACGCGCGTCACTTCCGCCGCAAACGAGGAAAGCTGGTCCACCATCGTGTTAATGGTGTTTTTGAGTTCGAGGATTTCGCCTTTCACATCCACCGTGATTTTCTTGGACAAGTCGCCGGTGGCGACGGCGGTCGTCACCGCCGCGATGTTACGCACTTGCGCGGTCAGGTTTGACGCCATGAAATTCACCGAGTCGGTCAAGTCCTTCCACGTGCCGGCGACGCCTTTCACATCCGCCTGGCCGCCAAGTTTTCCTTCCGTGCCCACCTCGCGCGCCACGCGCGTCACTTCCGCCGCGAAGGAGCGAAGCTGATCCACCATCGTATTGACGGTGTTCTTCAATTCCAGAATTTCGCCCTTCACATCCACCGTGATTTTCTTCGAGAGATCGCCGCGCGCGACTGCGGTTGTCACTTCGGCGATGTTACGCACTTGCGACGTCAGGTTGGACGCCATGGAATTCACTGAATCGGTCAAGTCCTTCCACGTGCCGGCTACGCCCTTCACATCCGCCTGGCCACCGAGTTTGCCTTCCGTGCCCACCTCGCGCGCCACGCGCGTCACTTCCGCCGCGAAGGATGAAAGCTGATCCACCATCGTATTAATGGTGTTTTTCAATTCGAGAATTTCGCCTTTGACGTCCACCGTGATTTTCTTGGACAAGTCGCCCGTCGCCACGGCCGTTGTCACTGCGGCGATATTGCGCACTTGCGACGTCAAGTTGGACGCCATCGAATTCACCGAGTCGGTCAAGTCCTTCCACGTGCCGGCGACACCGGGCACCTGCGCCTGGCCGCCGAGTTTTCCTTCCGTGCCCACCTCACGCGCCACGCGCGTCACTTCCGCCGCGAAGGAGCGCAGTTGATCCACCATGGTATTGATGGTGTCTTTGAGCTGGAGAATTTCACCTTTGACGTTGACTGTAATTTTTTTCGACAAGTCGCCATTCGCCACTGCCGTGGTCACTTCGGCGATATTGCGGACTTGCGAGGTTAAATTGCCGGCCATGAAGTTCACCGAATCGGTCAAGTCCTTCCACGTGCCGGCCACGCCTTTCACATCCGCCTGGCCGCCGAGTTTTCCTTCCGTGCCCACCTCGCGCGCCACGCGGGTTACTTCCGCCGCGAACGACGAAAGCTGGTCCACCATCGTGTTGATGACGTTCTTAATCTGGAAAATTTCACCGCGCACGTCCACCGTGATCTTCTGCGTCAGGTCGCCGCTCGCGATGGCCGTTGCCACCTTGGACATATCGCGCAATTGCACGGTCAGGTTGCTGGCCATGAAATTCACGTTGTCGGTCAGGTCCTTCCACGTGCCGGCCACGCCTTTCACCACTGCCTGGCCGCCAAGTTTTCCTTCCGTGCCCACTTCGCGGGCCACGCGCGTCACTTCCGCCGCGAACGACGAAAGCTGATCCACCATGGTATTAATGGTGTTCTTGAGTTCGAGGATTTCGCCTTTGACGTTGACGGTGATTTTCTTGGAGAGGTCGCCATTGGCCACCGCGGTGGTCACCGCGGCGATGTTACGCACCTGGGACGTCAGGTTGGACGCCATGAAATTCACCGAGTCGGTCAAGTCCTTCCACGTGCCGGACACGCCTTCGACTTTTGCCTGGCCGCCGAGTTTTCCTTCGGTGCCGACTTCGCGCGCCACGCGGGTCACTTCCGAGGCGAACGAGCGAAGCTGATCCACCATTTTGTTGATGGTGTCCTTGAGTTCCAGAAATTCGCCGCGAACGTCCACGGTGATTTTCTTGGTCAAGTCACCGTTCGCCACGGCGGTGGTCACGGTCGCGATGTTACGCACCTGGGACGTGAGGTTGGACGCCATCAAATTCACGTTGTCGGTCAAATCCTTCCACGTGCCGGCGACGCCTTTCACGAGGGCTTGACCGCCGAGTTTTCCTTCCGTGCCTACTTCGCGGGCCACGCGCGTCACTTCCGAGGCGAACGCGCCCAACTGGTCCACCATCAGGTTCACCGTTTTGGCGGTACGCAAAAATTCACCCTGCAGCGGCCGGCCCTGCATTTCGAGCGCCATGCTCTGTGACAAATCACCCTTGGCCACGGCGCCGATCACGCGCGCCGTTTCACTGATGGGGGTGACGAGGCAGGCGATGAGCGCGTTGACTGAATTCACGCGTTCGGCCCAGGCGCCGCTGGCGCCGGTAATACTCAGGCGCTCGTTGATTTTTCCTTCCTGACCGACCACATGGCTGATGCGGCTTAAATCACGCGTCGTGCCGGACAGCAATTCGGCCACATCATTAAAAGCGTCAGCCACCTTGCCTTCCGTGCTGGTAAAGGTCACCGGCAAACGCACGGAAAACTCGCCTTTTTTTAAAGAGGACAGCGCCACCAGCATGGTGTTCATGTCGAGGACATCGCCGCAAGGAATGAGTCTCTCCTTCTCGCCGTTCAGGTGTTTGGAATCATTGCCGTTCGCGTTCTCGGACGCCGTGCGCTTGCGCGCGGATGCGCGGCTGGTTTCCCGGCTTCCCGCTTCAGCCACCGGATGGAGTAAAATGGAGGTAGGTTTTTTCATAGAGAGCCGTTACGCGAATGTTCTTCAAGAATTCCACCTTGCTGTGGAGGATTCCAAACCGGGCACTTAGGACATACAGACATGAAAGTATTGTAAAACCGAGGGTAGTAGAACTAAATCCCGGAAATATGGGGTGTAGTCCCCATTGATACAAAAATGATCCTCCGATAAAAAAACTTCCGTTGCTTGCGCTGCAGTGTAATAGCCGCACAGTGCCTGCGTTTTCCCCCGGGCGAGCGAGTAATTCGGGGTCCGAGTCACGCCCTTTCCACCCGCGAAAACCGCTCCCTGTACTGCCTATCATTTCAGATGGTTTTCCGTGACCGCCCGAGGATAAAAATGCCCCTAAGTTGAAGACCCGGGTCCAAATATCCCCGCCGTGAATCACCAATGGGCGCCACCGACCCCCCCGCACCGAAACAGCGCGTGTCCCCGGGATTCGGTGCTTCCGACCTAAACTGTTGGGGAACTTTACATTAGAAAGTCGCCGCTTTCGTCGTTAATTAGCCGGATTTAACTAAAGATGTCGGAAAAGCTTCCGCTATCACATAAACTAATTCGTAGATGTTGGTTTTTCTTATTTATATAACTGTTTGATATGTATTGTGATATGATTATTTATAACAAAATAAGTAGGTTGGCACTACCCCTGCTTGGAAATTTGCGTAACAAAACCGTGTTAGGACTTATACGACAACCACTTAGTCACAGCCCCCTAACTCTCCCCCCAAACAAACCCATCCAATGAAATTCAAATGGTTAGTAACAACGGTCGCCGGCGCTTGCATGGCGAGTGCCATGAGTGCCTCCGCAGCCAGCTTCGGGACGATTCCCGGAACCACCGCGGCCCAGAATCCTTATAGCGGCCACGGCATCCCGATCGATACGTCCGAATACGCCCAATTTACCGGCTTGGGCGGCGGCGACACCCTGACGATCGCAATGGCAGCCACGCAAAATGGCTCCAATCCGGCTCCAGGAAATGACAAAGCGGGCACTTACTTCGTCAACACTGGCCTCGTCGGCGGCAAGTCCGTATGGAACTTTGACTTCTACGGCAGTTCCCAACTCGGCCTCCTGGCCAATTATGTGTTCACGCTGACGGAAACGGCCAATGGCCATACGTTCAGCTTCAATCCCGCGACCATCGCCGACGACGGGGGCGCGCCGAATGCTTTCGGTAACTCCGAAAGACTCGATTTCGCCACCTACGGCGGGCCGCTGGGTTATAATGCGAACGCGGACGACACCTACGACTTCACGTTGAGCGTGTCCACCGTGACGGGCAGCTTCATCGGCAGCGATAACATCACCGTTGTTGCCGGCAGAGGCGCGGCGGCGCCGGACACTGCCTCGACCGCGACCCTCCTGGGAGCGGCTTTCCTGGGATTGTTCCTGATGAAACGCCGGTTCACCCGTTCGGTGGCCTAAGTAAAACTCATCTTTCACCCGAGCCTGTCTTGTGCAAACAAGACAGGCTTTTTTTGTCCCCCCAACATTATGTCCACAATTGCCGATCCAGCGAACGGTATTGAATCGCCTCCGAAACGTGCTCGCCGGCGATTCCGTCCGCGCCCGCCAAATCGGCAATCGTGCGCGCCACTTTCAAAATGCGGTCGTAGGCGCGGGCGCTGAGGTTCAAATCGGTCATGGCAAATTTCAGCAAGTCCTTCGTTTGCTCGCCCAAGACACAATATTGCTTCAGTTCGCGCGTGCCCATGCGGGCGTTGCAGGTGATTTTGGGTTTATCCTTGAAGCGCGCCAACTGACGTTGCCGGGCGTTGATGACCCGCTCGCGAATGGCGGCGGAACTCTCGCCATTCCGCTCACCGGAAATTTCGCGGAATTTCACCTGCGGCACCTCCACGTGCAAATCGATGCGATCGAGCAACGGCCCGGAAATGCGTCCCAGATAATTTTGAATTTCACGCGGCGAAGATTTGCTCTCGTGCGGCATTTTTCCGTCCGGCGTCGGGTTCATCGCGGCGACCAGCATGAATTGCGAGGGGAACGTCATCGTGCCCGCCGCGCGCGAGATCGTGACGCGGCCTTCCTCCAGCGGCTGACGCATCGTCTCCAGCACGCTGCGCTTGAATTCCGGCAGCTCGTCCAGGAACAATACGCCGTGGTGCGCCAGGGAAATTTCGCCGGGCGTGGGATTGATATTGCCGCCCAACAGCCCCGCGTCGCTCGCGGTATGATGCGGCGCGCGGAAAGGCCGTTGCGTCACCAGCGCCTGGCCGGGCCCGAGCAGGCCCACGATGCTGTGAATCTTCGTCGTCTCCAACGCTTCATCCAAAGTGAGCGGCGGTAAAATCGTCGCCAGCCGCTTGGCGAGCATGGATTTGCCAGTGCCGGGCGGCCCGATGAGCAGGACATTGTGACCGCCAGCCGCGGCGATTTCCAAAGCGCGCTTGACGTTCTCCTGGCCTTTCACTTCCGCGAAATCGACTTCCTCATCGTGGTGATGGGCGAACAATTGCGCCAGGTCCACTTTGATGGGGGCAATCTTGATTTCGCCTTCGAGAAATTGCGCCGCCTCGCGCAGGTTTTGAATTGGGATCACTTGCAGGCCCGTCACGACCGCGGCCTCGGGCGCATTCTCCTCGGGCACCAGCACGCCGACTTTTCCCTCCGCCTTCGCCCGCAACGCAATTTGTAAAACGCCTTTAACCGGCCGCACCGCCCCGGTCAATGCGAGTTCGCCCACGACGATAAAATTATCAAGCTGATCGGTTTCAATCTGCTCGCTGGCCGCGAGCATCCCGATAGCGATGGGCAAATCGAAACTCGGCCCCTCCTTTTTGACATCGGCCGGCGCGAGGTTGATGGTCGTGCGGCCCAAGGGAAATTTGAACGCGGAATTGCCGAGCGCAGTGGAGACGCGATCCTGCGATTCACGCACCGCGGCATCGGGCAGGCCCACGATAATAATTTTCGTATCGCCCCAGCCGGCGTTCACCTCGACTTCGATGGGATACGCGTCGATGCCGTTGACGGCCGCCGAACAGACCTTGGACAACATGCGGAAGTTATGGGGGAGTTCCGGACGAAGTTCAATTTAGATTTTGGCGCTGGCAAATCCGTCGTCGGTCAGCTCGGCCCTTTTCCGCTCTGCTAATTGTTCATTAATGGCGCCGGGCGCGGTGCTAACGAAATAATCGAAGCGATTGAAGAAAAACAACAATATGACATTACCATTGACCCCTTTACGCCGTGGGCGCAAACCCAAACTTGGTGGGGACGTTGACAAATTCAAAGAGACTCCCGGCTTGACCGCAAAGCCAAAACGGAAAATGAGTGCGGCCGGACGTGCAAAAATTGCGGCTGCGGCTCGTGCAAGATGGGCCAAGGCAGCGGGAAAGACTTCTCTGTATTCCCTCAAGCCTAAACGAACAATCCCCAAGGTTGAGTTGCCTTGGGGATTTTATTTGTACCCTTCTGAAATTTATCTCGGCATGGGCGGGGCGTTTGTCTTCTTGAACATCGGGCCGAACTTGTGCTTCTTTACGTCACTTTCCATTACTGGTTCCACATCAACCTGTGGAGGATCACGCCAGATTTTTCTACTGGTGAAATGCAGACCCACAATCGTCTTTTTTTCCATGTTGATTTCAATGGTGACAATATCATTGTTCGTCTGCATTGCCCTCGATGTGACTTCGGCTTCTGCGTAGCGTTCCCATTGGATTTTACAATAAGGGATGTGCTTTCCGTCCTTTAAGTCTTGGGGACCGTAAAATGAACGGGGTGAAACGTCACAAGCCAAAACCTTCGGGTCATATCCAAGTTTTTGCAAGGCATCCCGTCCCAATGCAATTGCTTGATTGGTAGTCATATTATCCTTACCAATGTACTTGTTGATGTTGGCTGCGGGATCGTCATCGTAAAATACATTGTCGGCTGAACGAAAATTATCCACCGTGCCATTTTCAAACGCAAAGAGACAATTAGAAAAGAATATGCCTCCTCCAATGTAATCCTTGTATGGGTTTGGCCGAAACTCCTTAACCATTTGAGCGGTTATTGGTTGTGGCAATGGCAAATCCAATTTCTTTGCGAAATCAGAAACGTGGGGAAGGACCGCAACAAGTACCGCATTACTGTATGCGGCTGTCATGTGAATTAGTTCCATCATAACCTATTCAATTATTGAAAGCCGTGAAACTCAAATCCCAATATCCATATACTTTCAATTCGCTTGTATTTATGAAGGCGTGTACGTCTGGATAATTCGCGGCATTGATAACGGCATCATGGATGCCCCGTCCATCAACTACCATTTCCTTTTGCACATCGTTGATGTAATTTATGTGGTCATAGTTGACGGCTGCTCCAGATAAAAAGTTGATAAACTTTACGGCACTCCATCCAACAAAAGCGGATGGACGCATGGAGGCATTGATATAATCAATCTGTTGCACGTTTTCGTCATGCCTTATTCCGAAACTTGCACACAATGAACCTGCCGCTGTGCTGCATCCGTCTATGAATACGAAACGGAAAGCGTGGCGGTTTGTTTGTCCTGCTGGAATTGTGTGGAGTATATTACCGATTTCAGAAGCCCGAATAGAATGATTTGTAGTGCTTTGGTCATGGCCAATCCCATTAGGGCCCCCATGTCCCATATAAACAAAATTTCTTGAAATGCTATTATACAAATACGTACGCAACGTATGCCAGTCGGGGCCAGAGTCCACCGTGAGACTCTCTAAATGGATTGCAAAAGGCTCGCCACCAGCGGGTGTTGGGCCGACTGGAAAACTTGAACCTATCGCACCGCTCAAAAACTGACCGTATTCTCCGTAAAGAAGATCACTGTCAATGGTGCTATCCCAAGCATGTTGGCAAGCCATAACAAATCCCCCGTTGCCCGGCCAAGGGTCTACTTGCTTGTAAGTTTTTGGAGTCGGCGGATCAATGTAAGGAGTTGAAATTTCAAATTGAAACCAAGGCTCGTTTGTATAAACGATGCTGTCAGGCGGTGGCCCAATCAAATCCCAATAGCCGTAAATGTTTCCATCGTCGCTATGTCCGGAAATTGTTCCGATGTACCCAGCATTTGCCCCGAAAATATCAATGTCATAATCAACGTTTGTGTGAGCCGATACTGCGGAAATCAAAAGTGTGTCTCCCAATTCACCAAATGTATCAAACCAGCCCGGGAAAGAAATTTCGTTTGAAACTGTTACCGTAATTGGAGGGCAATCATATTCATAGTTACCGCCTCCCTCATCATTAGTGTCTAAAGGAATATCCCATGAGGCAATAGCGGCGATTTGATGAACGCCGTTTGTCATTCTGGTTGTGTCCAATGTCATAATCGGTACTGGCAATTCAAACGGGGCAGAGTGGATTGAATTGCCGATGGGGGAGTCATTTTCTGTAAGTGTCACGTTTGCCAATTGCCCGTCTTGCGCCCCTCCAATTTCAACAGGGATTTGAACAACACCCGAAAGGACTTGTCCGTTTGTGATACCCATAAGGTGCGGCCCCACTCGTACGACTCTGTAAAATCCAACATCGGGCGGGACTGAATTCGTATCTCCACTTGGCGTCTCATCACCGCCGCCCGGATCAGGAGGACCATCTTCATCCTCTGCCATAAATTGCGAACCGCTCAAAATTCCGGCGGTACCCGGAACCGTGATTGTAAAATTGGAAAAATCAAATCCCGTTGGATAAAGTTTTACAGGAACGGAGTCACCACCGCCATTAGGCGTGGCCAGTGGGACGGCAGGTTGTGAAGATGAAAGCATCATTCCTCCCCCGCCTTCCACCATCATTTCTTCCATGCCTCCGTCACAATTCACGGGATTAAGGACAACTCCATAATTCGTGTACCACATTTGATTTGTGCCATATACGGCTGGCAAAGATGTTTCCAACGTTTGCCATGAGTCCGTGGCTTGCAAAGTGGGGCGATATTGAATGATGAATTGTTCCGAGCCGTCATCAAGACACGGCCATGAGAGAATAACGTTTGTGCACTGAACTGATACGGTTAAGCCTTCAATAGCGAAGGCATGAGTTGTTAAAAGAAGCGATGTTGTAAGGAATAATCCTTGAATGGTTTTTTTCATATCCCGATGACCTTTCTGTGGCAGAGACATCCCGCCCAATTGAACCGATTTTTCTCCCCAATGGAACTTATTTGCAAGCCCGGATTTTAATTAAATTTTCTCCTGCCAGTCACACAAAAAAGGACCACGGTCCCTAAAATCTTTCTTTTCCTTTTAATGGGTGGGTAGGAGACGGAAATGGAGTCAATGAGTCCTAAAATCTTACGAAATTCTTCCTCTAAATCATGGAGAATTGGCGAGATTTTTTCTATATATGAAATTACCATTGACCCCTTTTTCGCGTGTTCCGGTGGCCCATCACGGCGCGGGTGAAATGCTCCAACTGACGCTTGCGGTGCCGGCGGTGGCGTCGGTGACCGCTCCGTAAAACCACATGTCATTGGCGATGGTGTCGTTGGGCATGTAATTATCGCTCGCAGGAACCGAAAACCCCACCACCGGCACTGTTTCCGATCCGGAAAGCGTGCTGCCCGAGGTCGGCAGCGGCCGGGGAAATATTGTGACTTGCCCCGCAATCGCCGTTCTCGGAGATGAGCTAGAGATTCCGTCGCTGGTTTCGGTATCGATCGCATCCACTCCCACGATCGAAGACAAATTGTAAGTGCCGTCGGAACAATTGATGGACAAAAGGAAAACGGAAAGCTGCGGATTGGGTGTGCCGGAGCCAACGGTCGTGGAGGTCACGAGGTCGCCGCCGCTGGTGTCATCCTCCCGGTCGTTGATCGATGCGTTTCCCGAGATGCCGTCGAAGGTAAATATCGCCGTCGCGCCCGAATTCTCAAATCCCGTCAAATGAAAGGTGGCGTTCAGCGAGCGGTTCACGCTGAAACTGTAGCCCGGAGCCGTGGCCGTTTTGTTGTAGGTAAACGTCAGCGTGGCATTCCAGTTGGTGACGCTGGCGAAGCCGCACGGGTTGACGATGACCGGCGTGAAATTCGTGACCACTCCCAGCGCGTTGCTGGCGGTGAGGGTGTAAATGGTCGTCACCGTAGGCGACACGCTGACACTGCCGCCGGTGACAATTCCCGGGCCGGGAGTGAGCCGGTAGGTCAGGCCCGCCACCGGGCACCAGGTCAGGAGACTGGAGGCGCCGGAATTGATCATGGGCGGATTGGCCTGGAAGACGCAGCCTCCGCCGCTGTTGGTTTGCTGAAGCCGGAAGAAGCCGCTGGTGTTGGTCATCGGCAATTGAACGACGAGCAGATTGCTCAAAGGAACCGGCGCCGGCGTCACCGCGTGCCAGTTAGTGGACGACAGGTTCGAAACGGAGAGCAATTGCCAATTCGAGAAATTGCTGGGCCAGGAAAACTGCAGGTTGGACGGCGGAACGCGGGAAATCGAGAGCGTCGGCAAGACCGCCTGGGCGGCCCATGCCATGGCCAGCACGCATGATGAAAGACAAAAGGACTTCACACCTCACGCCATCGGTTTGGGAAATTGGTTGCCTCAACCGTGACATGCCGGGCGGATACGAGCAAGAGTTATATGAGATAATTTTCTCCTTCAACATTCGGAAGACAAGAATATCTAATATACGTTCGCGACAACGGCGCTCGGAGAAAACTGCTCAAAACACCCGCGAGATTATTCGAGAGCGCCCGGCTCAATATTCCACCCATCAGTGGTGACACGCACGGCTTTGGCGGAACTGCGAGTGTCGATTCGAATCGTTCGCGACTCACCGGGCAGGAGCGAAATATAATTGTCCTCATAGTAGGCGGGCAGGATGCGCTCGCCGGTCTTCGCATCGCGCAACGTGAGTCGAATCGCCAACGCAGGGACTTTGCCCGCATTCGTCACTTTGACTTCGGCAACCAATCCTTCCGCGGCGTGCTTCACCCGCGTCTTGCCGGACAGGGCGACGTGCGGCATGGAATTCAATTCCTGCAATTGATGTTCGTCGCGGGCGTGCCAGTAAAAATTTTCGGAAAGCAAATGGCCGTTTTTGTCGCGTAATTCCAGGCGCGCCAGGTGGGCGCCGGTCTGGGGCCAATCGAGCGTGAAGGCGTCCGAGCAGGCATCGGCGGCCGCGTTCAAAATCGTTTTGCGATTCAACTCTTCGTGGCCGGACAAGTCATAGATCGTGGCGCTGGCCGTGACCTCCGCGAGCGGTTCCGCGCGATGATTCACCACCGCGATTTTGCATTCGGGCAGGTTCATCTGGATGTGCACCGGCTCCGCGCCCGATTTGGCGCCGAAGAGCGACGCATTGGGATCGTAGTCCCAGGAATAAAATTGCCAGACGAGACTTGGCCAAGACGGCTGGCTCATCCAGACGACGACGCCGCTGCAATCGTTCCACATGCGGCTATTGAAGCCTTCGTAGATCGCGCGGAACGTTTCGAAGTTCAACATCTGGGCCTTGCGGCAAAGATCGTCAAGCCCGGTGGGCTCGCCGTAGCGCGCGGTGAGCCGTTCGAAGGTCGATTTGCGATCACCGGCGCCGTCCTTGCTGTGCAGGTCGTGATAAGCCCAAAGGTCGTTGTAAGGCCACGAATCGGCGGCCGGGATGAACGAGCGCATGACTTCCGCCGAGGGAATGGAGCTGGCGCCAATCTCGGTGCTAAAGCCCTGGTTCAGGTCATGGAAATAGGTTTCCAGTGTCCGGTTGGACCACGGACCGCTGTTGCGCATATTGATGAGGCGCGAGTCCGGCTGGAAATAGCGGGTGCCATCGAGGCTATAGATAAGCTGGCCGAGTTTTTCGTGCAGAGGTTCGGGGCAAACACCTTCGTTGCCCGAGCACCAAAGCGCGATGCTCGGGTGATTGCGGAAGCGCTTGATGCAGTCCTCCGCATTTTTGGCGAACAAATCGTAATCGACGGGCGAATAATCGAAAGCCTCTGTGTTCTGCCAGAAGTCGTTCCAGACGAGGATTCCGTATTCATCGCATAAATCGTAGAGCGCCTCGGAGGTGCTCTGGCCGGCCCAATTCAGGATCATGTTCATGTGAGCATCGTGCGTCATGCGGATATACGGTTCGAGCCGCTCGCGCGAAACGCGTTTCATCGCGTCGTCCATGCCCCAGTCGCCACCGAGGCATTCGATCTTCACGCCGTTGACCTTAATGACGAGATACCGCCCCATCTTTTTATCGTCCACCACGCGCAGCGCCGGAGAATGCTCCGCGCCCGGCCACAACCCCACGATGGTTTCCTGCTGCTGCCCCCACCAGAACGGCTTGTCGGAAGGCTTGCCACCGGCGACAACAATCGCCGCATCGCGTTTGGCTTTGTTCTCCAATCCCCAGACCATGGTGTCGCGGCGATTATCAATGATCCCGCCCGCCGACCCGCGGGCAACCGTCGGCGTGAACTCAACGCGCTCTTTGGAGCCGCCGGACTCCTTCACCTCAAATTCATAACTCATCTCCCGAATTCCGAAACGCAGCGCGGCGGCATCCGATTCCTGTTTGTCGGCCGTCACAAAATTGAGTTTCAAATGATACAGCTCCTGCTTGCCATAGCCGTTCGGCCACCACAAACGCGGATGCTGGACGGTCAACTGCTTGAACTCCGCAGGCGTGAACGCCACCTTCTTCGTTTCACCGGCTTTCAATTCGACCGGCTGCTCGAATTTCACGCCTTCAAATTCGCCGCGCAACACACCGCGCTGGTCGGCATCGGAGGCGTTGTTCAATTCAGTCTCGATGGTGACGGCGGCGCTCGACGTATCCGGCAGCGGCAATTTCGTGATGACTTGCGGATCGTGAATCGTGACCGCGCCGCCGGCGCGAAGAATCACATCCTGCCAGATGCCGGTGTCGCGGTCGCGCACGGCCGGAATCCAGTCCCAGCCTTCGGAACATTCAAACGTGGGCCCGTCGAGGCATAGCTTGCCGCCGTTGTCGCCCGGGCCGTAGCTGATCGATTGCTCGCTGGGAATGCCCGGGTCCGGCGGCGGCACGACCATCACCGCGAGCACGTTTTTTTCTCCGACCTTCGCGAGTTTCGTGACATCAAAATCGCCGCGAATGAAGGCGCCGGTGATATGGCCCAGATATTCGCCGTTGAACCAGATTTCGGCGTAATAATTGATGCCGTTAAATTGAAGCGCGAGTTTTCGCTGCGAAAAATCTTTCGGCACCGTGAACTCGGTGCGATACCAGTAATCCTGTTTGTTCAGGGATTCGGGAATGAGCAGATTGTTCAGCCCGTAATAGGGATCGGGATAAACGCCCTCATCGACGAGGGTCGTCAAAACAGTGCCGGGCACGGTCGCGTCGTACCAATCGCGCGTGTCGATCCCGGGTTTTGAAATTGCCGCACCGTCGGCATTCTTAAGCCGGGGCGCTTCGATGAGTTCCCAGCCGGCATTGAAGACCAGTTCATCGCCGCGCAGCGCCGGTTCGCCGGGATGCGCGAGCTTCGGTTTGCGCGTGGCCGTATTGGCCAGCGGCGCGCGCGAACGGGGATAAGTGGCGACCGGCTGGACATTGGTACCCTTCGCGCCGGCGTTCTCGCTCGGAAATTCAATTGGCTTCGGGCGAAATTCGCCAGGCACTTCGGCCCTTGAATTTGAAACGCCCAAAGCAACGCTCGTGATGACGCCTAATAGAAGCCCGCGCGATATAGTTCGGATTTTCATTTTGAAATGGAATGCTCTTTTAGCTGCCGCAATTGGGACGCTTCAACGCAAAGACACAGGCCAGGTTTGCCGGCGGATTCCTGAATTCTGTTTTCCTAATCAATCTTCCTTTGCGTCTTCGCATCTTTGCGCCTTTGCGTTAAGACCCGCCGCTTAGTTCGAGCCGCTGGAAACGCTCACCGTAATCGTGTCTTTGGCCGGGATATTGACGCGCACCAAAACGGCGGTTTTGGTTTTATCAGAGGAGTCGTACTCCGAAAGGATTTCTCCGTTTTTCACCGTGCGATAAACGCCTTCCGGCAAAACAAAACGCACGCGCCCGTCATAAAAATTCTGCGGCAAATCGTTGGTGATCGTCACAGACTTCGCCGTGATGTTCCGCGAATCAGGCTGGTCGGTCCGCACTTTTTTCACCGCGCCGTTGTCGGTGAACAACGGCCAGACATCATTGGTATAGTTACGCGGCGCGGCGGTCTGGTCGCAGGTCCAGCCCCCGGAAGTGCGCCGGAAGTTGAAAAAACCTGTCATCCCGTACCTGAACGAGGGACCGTCTTCGTAAATGTAAAACGGCGACGTCTGGATGGTTTTTTCCGTGTGGCCGTGCCCGATCAACATCAGGTCGCAGGTCGAGGGCATGAACGCCGCGTTGCCCGTTTTCGCCCCATCCCACTTGGCATGGTAGTGCTGGCCGATGAGGCGATATTTGACGCCGGGATCCTGCGAGGCAGCTTCGTAATCCTTCGTAGCCCAGTCCCGGAGACCCGCATCGCTCCAATCGTGCATCAGCACGTAAAAATCACCCATGCGAAAGGAGTAAGTGCGCTGCCCGAATTGCGTTTCGTAAAACCGCGCGGAAATGGGATGCCAATTGATTTTGGAACCCAGCAGCAATTTTCCGGGCGGCGTGACGTCGTGGTTGCCCGGCATCTCGGCGTAAGCCACGTGATAGCCCTTATGGCAATCCTTGTACATATCGCTCAAGCGGGTTTCCAATTGCGTGGTTTCCTCCTCCGTAAATGTTTTCTTTCCCTTCGGTGTGTATCCCCAATTGGCCCAGTTATTCCAGCCATCGAGCGCGCCGTTGAAATCAATCTGGTCGCCAGTGATGAGGACGAAGCGAGGATTGATGAGGTTGACCGGTTCCTGCATCCATTTCATTTCCTCCCAGGTGCCGACCATTTTGTAATACTGGCCGGAGGGATCGGTGTGATATTGATTCACGATTTGTTCATCAGTGATATGCAGGAGATAAAAATTCGTGGCGAAAGCCGGCGAAATGCTCACGCACTGATTTTGAGCACTCACGCTTTGGCTCGAAGCCACCACGAGGTCAAAGAGCTCCGGCGAAATATCGGAGGGCACGCGGACTTTGATTTGCCAGCCCGGCTCCGTCTCGCGGTTGATTTTCGCGTAGGTGGCGGAAACAACCTGGCACGGCCAGCTTCGCAAATCATTCGTGAGCGTTGCCTGCCAGCCGGTCGCCGACGACGGGGCTTTGACTTCGGCCACGAATTCCCGGTTCGTGTCATTGTCGAGCGCGACAATTGCCGGCGTGGCATAGCGCGGCCGCCACAAGGCGGCATTGTCCTGAACGGCTGGCGTGGACGCCCGGCTTAGACAAACCACCGCGGCGGCCAGCAGGGCGACGACCAGAACGCGTTTGAAAAGTTGTAGAGGAGTATTGGGGATGACGAGTTTCCAGTAATGGGTGCTCATTGGGATTGCAGACGATAATAACGGGACACGTCGCCGTCCTGCGGCAGCGTGATTTGCCATTGGCTGTTGCTGAGGGCTGGTTGGTTGGTGGCCAGGGTCCAAACGACGGGCGCCGTCAGGTTAGTGGCTGTATAGAGCGAGAAGCCGACGCCGCTGGCCGGCCAGGTCAGCACCGTGCCGCCGTCACCCGAGCCGCCAATGGACAGCGCGGGCGCGGTTCGAGTCACGCCCGTGTAATTTGCGAGACTAGTGTTCGACACCACGTTCATCCAGGCCGCCCAAACCGAATTCGACGACCGCTGGCCGGCTTCAATGCGCACTTCGTCCATCGAGCCCTTGAATAACAACGCGTTGTTCGTGAAGCGCCCGAGATTGATTCCGGTCTCGTTGGGAAAAGCGGAGTCAATGTTCGATGCCTGCGTGTAATCCGTGCCGTCCACGTACAGTCGCGCCGTCCCGCCGGTCTCGTTCACCACGGCCGTGATGCGGTGCCATTGGCCGGGAGCGACCACGTTTGCAACGGTCGAGGCATTGATGCCGTTGACGCCGTCGCCGGTTTCGAGGATGACGCGCTGGTCGCTGGTGTTATAGCTATTCACGTAGAGCGCAAATCCGGCCGAATTCCAGCCGCCGGCTTTGTTGGCCCAGATGGTTTGAATGCTGCTCGCGGACGGGTCCACTTTGACCCAGGCTGAGAGCGTGAATGAGGAGCCGAGATTCACCGGGCCGGCGTTGAGAAATTGCGCACTGCCGTTGAACAACGAACCGCGGCCGATTTGACCGGTGGTGGAAGACGGCGCGTTGCCGGATAACGCCGGATGCTGCTGCGCACTGTCGGCGAACGGCAGCGTCGTTTCCTTCAAATGCCAGACCAAATCATGATTCGGCCAGACGGCGCCGTTGGTGGCCCACGCGGGCGGATTGGTCGCGTTCGGATTTCCCCAATAAGCCCAGATAAAATCGTTTCCGCCGGACAATACCGGCACATTCACCCACACGATGGACGTGCCATTGGTATTCCACTCGTCAATCTCATGCGGTATCGGCTCGAAACCGCTCGCGTCGGTGAAACGCAAATCACCGCCGGTCGGCGAGGCAAATTGCGCGTAGGAAAAACCCGCCAGATTGGTGCTCAGGTTCACGAGCATGGGAAAATTAATGAGCGTCTCTCCGCGATTGTAACCCGGGAAGGAAATTTTCAATCGCGAGCCAAAGTCGGACGGATTCAGCAACGCCGTGCTGAATTGCGACGAACTCGCAGCCCAGGCCGAGCCATGGTCGTTGATGGCGAAGAAACGAAAATAATAGGTCGTGTCCGGCGCCAGGTTCGCGAGCGAAGTCGCGAAGACAGCGGGATTAAAATGAGTGTTCACGCCGATAAAACGGCTGTTCTCCCACGAGCCGAAAGTCGTGCCGCCGTCCGCGCGGCCCCACAGGACCCACACGCTGGCTTCGTCATCGCCATAAATCCCCTGCGCGACAGAACCGGACGCGGTGGCGCTGTTGCTGGAAGTGAAGGTGATTCCGAGGTTGGTGAGCGAGAGGCTGACTGGCGCGGTGAGCGGCTGGCTCAGCAAAGGCGTGACCAGGGAAACAAATTCCGCATCCGTCGGCAGCCGGCCATTGGTTTCCTGGAACTGCGCCGCCAACAGGCGGGTTTCATTGTAAAAATAATGGTGCAGGTACCAGGACGCCGTTTTATTACCGGTATAATCGACGAGGCTGTAGTTGGTGCCGCCGCCCGGGTTGAAGTTGCTGTACATTTCCCAGTACAGAATGAAGCGCAAGGCCTGGCCGCTGGAATTCCAGTTCAACAATCGCTGGATATAAGCGCGGTTCAAGGGCTCCTGCGCGTCGGTCGATTGCGAGCCCCAGCCGTATTCGCCGATCCACATGCGCGGTTCCGGCACCACGCCGCTCTTGTTGGTCGGGATGTGCGAATGGATATAATCCAGCGTCGCATCAAGATTCGCCGCGCTCAGGTTTTGCGCGTCATAGGATGAATAAGAAACACAATCGATGTTCGTGACGTACGGCAGCACTGCATTGACCACGCGCACGTTGTTATTCGCCCCGTTCAGCATCGCGTCGCGGACGCGGTTCACTTCGGTGTAATTGTAAACCTCGACATTCGCATGCGGCGTCGCCGCGCGGGCATCGTCCACCGCCTTTTGGCGATTGTTCAGCCACGCAATCATGGCGGTGACGACCGCCGGGCTGGGATTGGTCGTCCACCCGTTGACCTTGAGATAACCGTCCCCTTCCCAATGGCCCAAGAAGAATTCCCGGCCGGAATTATTATAATTCGTGAGCAGATAATGGGTGAGGTCGTACATTTCCCGGTAATCCACCGTTTGCTCGGACGAGGAATAATCTCCATCGGTGAACGGCGGCTCGGGATTCGCGAGCGGGTACGCCCAGATAATCATGTGCCGGAAGGGCATGTCGAAGACCTGGCGATAGCTGGGCTCATCGCGGACCATGTTCAGCAGGCTCTTGATATTCGGAGTGAGGGTGACACCGCTTTGGCCGGAAGTATTCGGGCCGCAATAAAACTTGATGACATCGCTGCCAAGATTCGTGATGGCCTCGGCAGTTTCGACCAGGAGCGTGTTCGTGGTGAACTGGTACATCCCGGCGAATGTTTCCGTGCCGATGCGCGGGTTGAAAGCATCCACTGCCGGATCGGAAAGCGAGGCGGCCGGGGCCGATTGGCTGACCGTGAACAATAGCAATAAGACGGCGGCCCAACGGAGCGGAAGAGTCACGGGGCACCCCGACCAAAAACGTCCTGCGGCAATCATCGCGCGGTTCTCACCTCAGTAAGGCAGCGGAGTGCCGTCCATGCGAACGGAGGTGTGTTTGGCGACCCACAGGATATCCGGGTCGCGCAATTCAAATATGCCGCTCTTCGATGCCAGCGTGTAAGTGACACTGGGAATGTTGCCGGGCGACTCCCATTTATGGATCTCCGAATGGCCGTCGGCGAAGGAAAAGCCACAGGCATTGTTGTGCGCCTTGGAAGGTATATCGATCCATTCGGTGGACGCGGCCGTGCCCGGTATTTGAACCGCGAAGGAGCCGTCGTTGACACTGTCGGGACTTTCATCCACCAGCACCCACAAGTCCGACGGGCCCAGAACGTTCAATTCACTTTCTTTGATAAAATTCCGGTAGGTGGGATAGGGTAGCCAACTTTTTGGCTTGTCATGGGGATCGGGCTGAATGGTCCCGTCCGGACCTACCGCCGCGTTCATGGAATAGGTGCGCAGGCGCGGCTCGCCCGTCTGGCCGAAAGTCAAGCTGTTGTCCACCGGGCAGCGATAAACCTTGGTCGATTTCACATACGCTCCCAGCAAACCGTTGATGATGTAATCGACGTTCGTATTGGAAGGGCTTCCGCTGTAGTCCTCCCATCCCGTCACGAAGCTGGCAGTGGTATCGCTGGAGGAAGTGCCGGCATGGTTCACCACAAAATTACCGCCGTTGTCGCTGTTATACATGATCCAACCCAGCGTGATTTGGCGGGTGTCGTTCATGCATTGGACGGCCTGCGCGCGCATTTTTGCCCGGCTGAGGGCCGGCAGCAACATCGCCGCGAGAATGGCGATAATGGCGATGACCACCAGCAATTCTATCAGGGTGAAGCCTTCAGTCCCGCGGGAATCCGATTGGTTCGGCAAGCTCGTTTGGCGTGGCAAATTTTTCATCAATTTTCTTTTTTTGTGCGGACGATGGCCGGGAGCGCCGCTCCCGGCCACCAATCCATTGGTCTCAATCCAATTTAACGCATGGCCCTCGCATGGTTTGTTACGGTATGGCAACGCGGAAGAACTCGGACTTCACACCGGCATCGAGTGGCAATGCCGTGTTAAAGTTTCCGTTGTTGTCGAAGGTGCTGGCCGCTGCCGGCGTCCATTGCGCCAGCGGCAGGGCCACATTGGTTGAGGACAGCACGTGATAGGTCTTGTTGGCGTAGGCCGCGCCGGCGCTGCCGCTCAGGACCAGGTTGCCTCCCGAGATCTGGAATTGGACCGTGATCGGGTTCGGCACCGTGCTGGTGACCGTCGAATAGCTCTCCAGGCTGGAGTTCTGCGCCACCGTCGCCCAGCTCGCCCAGACCCAGTTCGAAGAACTGACGCCCGACCGGATCCGCGCCTCATCCATTGCTCCATGGAAGTCGAAGCCTCCATTCGCGAACTGGCCGAGATACAGGTCCTTGAGGGTTGGGAAGTCCGTTTTGATTTGGGTGCCTGATCCCATATTATTGCCATCCACGTAGAGTTGGACAGTGCCGTTGGTCCGATTGACGGCAGCGCTAACCAAGTGCCATGAACCGAACGGCACAGCGCCGGCGGCTGTAGTGGTTTCGTTCCCGCCCGCAGCGCCTACGCCGCCGTTACCGGTGGCGAAGTCAATTTTCTGGTCGGAGACTTGATATGTATTCACGAACAGGGCGAATCCCGGCATGGCGAACCCGCCCGCGGCAGTGTCCCACAGGGTTTGGATGTCGCTGGTCGCTGTCGGAATGTTCACCCAGGCCGACAACGTAAATGCGTCGCCGGTGTCGTTGGTGCCCGCCTCGAGCCAGTCGGTGCCATCGAAGTTGCCGGCCGTGCCCACGATGCCAGTGGTCTGGCCCGGCGCCACGCCGTTGGTCGCGGTATGCTGAAGCGTGGAATCCACGAACGGAAACGCGCCTTCCTTCAAGTGATACACGACCTGATAGGCCGGCAGATTTTCGAATGACTGAGGCACCCAGACATTTGTGCCCACCGGAGCCGTGGTATCCGAAGGATTACCCCAATAGGCCCAGATGAAGTCATTGTTACCCGTGAGCGCGGGCATTTGCACCCAGATGGTCGAGGTGCCGTTCAGATTCCATTCGTCAATTTCGCTCGGAATCACGCGCGTGCCACCGGAATCGGTGAACCGCAGGTCGCCGCCCGTGCCGGACGCGAAATGCGAGTAGTCGAATCCGGAGATGCCGGTGTTCAACTTCACCAGCACCGGGAAGTCCTGGAGGGTTTCGCTGCGGTTATATCCGGAGAACGTAATCTTCATCCGGTCGCTGTAATCCGACGGATTCAGAGTAGTCGTAGCCATGCCGACGACGGTTGCCGTCGAACTGACCGTGGGTGTGCCGCCGCTTTGGGCGTTGGTCACCGAGACGAAGTAAGTGTGGCTGCCGAGCAACGCGGCAAAGCCATAGCTCGAATTGGTCGCATCCGTCACGGCGACGCCGTCCTGGAACCATTGATAGAACAACGGCGGCGTGCCCGAGATGCCGACAGAATAGCTCAGCGCCGAGCCGGCAAATACCGTCTGATTGAGCGGAGACAGGTCGGAGGTGACCACCGGCGGGCCCTGGTTGACGGTCAGGTTCACGTTCGTGCTCGCGCTCCCATACGGATTGGTGACCTGGAGGGTATATTGGCCAGTCTGCGACACCTGCAGGTTGCTCAATGTGAGCGTGGAGTTGGTCTGATCCGCCAGCGGCTGGAAATTAGGATCGAGCCACTGATACGCCAGCGGCGCGGTGCCGCTGACCGTGGCCGTGAAGGTGACGCTGGCGCTCAGGTTCGTCGTCCAGGTTTGGGGTGATACTTGCGTAATCACGGGCTCAATACCCGCGGCGAAATAGTGGTTTTGAATTTCCGCCGCGCTCAGCGCCCGATTGTAAACGGCCACTTCGTCAATTTTTCCAAGGAATTGGAAGTCGTTGCTGACGGTCTGAAAGTTGGAGGACTCGCGCGCACCAACGGTAAACGGCATGGTGGAACTCAAGAGGCCGCTCCCGGGCGGGATCGCCGTGTTCGCCATCAATACACCATCCATATAGAGACGAATCTGGCCGCCGGCTTCGTCACAAACCCCGACAACGTGATGCCATTTGTTGTCCTGCGCCGGCACGTAGGAACTGTTGGCGCCAAAGGACGTGCCCGCCGCGTTGCGGACGAAGAAACGCAGTGTGCCTGCCGAACTCCCGCCGGTATCGAGGACGAATTGTTCGCCGCCGTTGCCGTAACCGACCGCGAGGATGGAGTTTCCAAAGCCGCTGGTGAGGCGCTGCGGGTTGAACAAATATTCGAAGATCCAGGCTTCCACGGTAAACTGGGCATTGCCCGTGGGCGTCCCGAAGTTCAGGTAGGTCGGCACATTGCCCATAAAGTCGTTGACGGGATTTTGTTGAGGATAATCGCCAAATTCGACGGCGGAATCCCCTGCATCACTGGCCACGCTGTATCCGGGCTGGTCGAGAAAGGCGTTGGTGTAAACTCCATTGAGACCGCCGGCTTTGTCATAAGCCGTTACGCCGTTATCGCCCTGCCCATCATCAGGCCCTTCGTCCAGCCGGTAATACGCCATCGGTCCGCTGGCGAGCACGGCGGTCGGATAAGGCGCGGTGGGAGCGGGCACCACGGTGACCGTCACCGGGCTGAAAGTCGTCGTCGACGATCCCACAGAGTTCGTGAGGGTGCAGGTATAGGTTCCACCTGCTTGAATGTTCGCAATCGTGTAGGTCGAATTCGTCGCATTCGGAATCGGCGTGCCGCCCAGGCTCCATTGATAAAAAATGGGCTGTGCGCCGACGGCAGTCACACGCAGTGTGGGGCTCGTCCCGGCAAAGACTTGGACGTCACTCAGCGATTGCTGCTGAATGACCGGCGGACCAAAGAGGAAGAGAGTCACCACCGAACTGGTCACCGCGCCATAATTGTTCGTGATTACCACCACGTAGTTGCCCGAATTGTTGGTGCCGGCGGGAGTGTAGCTCAAAACCGCATTAGTCTGGCCCGCAACCGCCGTCCCGTCTTGATACCATTGATAAAACAAAGGTGGGCTGCCGTGCGCGCTGGACGAAAGCGTCACGTTCGCCCCGGCATTGTTGGTGGTCGATTTTGGGCTCACGATGAAAAAGGGCTGAACGCCCGCGACCGAATACAGTTGTTGGATTTGCGGGCCGGAAAGCGCATTGGTGAAGAACGCAATTTGCGCAATCTGACCGTCAAAATAGCGCGGTTGCGAAGTCGCGCTGCCGTTGAAAATAGGAACCAGATTGCCGGGATCGCCACCCAGCAGCGCATCACCATTCGTGCCAACGATGTTTCCGACGCCGGTGCCGCTCTTGGCCAGCAAACCGTCGATGTAAAGATAATCATTGGTGCCGTCCGAAACGCCGGTCACAAAGTGCCAATTGCCGTCATTTACCAGGAACCCATTCGTCACGGCGTCCGTGACATTGGCGAATTGAAGCTCCGGATTGTTGCCGGGATTGAACCGCACATTGTTGGCGGTGTGGTCCATGGCGATACGCCAGGAATTGGCATTGTGACTGGCGATGGCCTGGAAGCGAGAGAGGGCGTCAGCGGGATTGCCTTGGAACCAACCAGTAACGGTCACCGGCGCCTTGCCGGTGGGATTCAGTTCGGCCGGCAAATTGCCCGCGCCGACATCCACCGCGCCACTAAAACCATTGATGGCCACCGCGCGACTCGCCGCGCCGCCGAAACCGGCGAAGGCCGGTCCCGCCACTCCGGGCGTGGTGCCGGGTTGATAAAAGCCGTTGCCGCTCGCACCGATGACACCGTAGTTGGTCGCGACCGGATACGTGCTCGGGTCGGGATAGTTGCTGATCGGATAAGCGGGTTCGCCCAAACGGACGTAGATGGTCGGGTTGTCCGCGAGCACGGTGTTCTGATAGGTGCTGTCGGTGGCCGTGGCCGCGGCGTAATGATTGGCGATGGCGCCGGGGTCGAGCAGGTTGGTGTAAATCGCGACGTCGTCGATCGCGCCGGAATATTCGGATGCGCCGTTACCCGAGCCGATGATGCTGCCGGTGCCAATCAGCAACGGGGCGGTCAGATTCGGCAGGTAAAGCTGGCCCAGCGCGTTCCCCTTCGAGGCCGGAATCACCGCGTTTTTGGTTTTGACGCCATTCTTGTACCAGACCTGATTTGTGCCGTCGAAAGTGATCACCATGTGCTGCCACACATTCGTCGTGAGCGGCGTATCAAGCTCCGCCTTCGTCGAGTCCTGGCCGCTGCCACTCCAGGTCGCGAAATAGAAATTATTGCCGAATTGGCCGATGCCAAATCCGGTTTCATTGGTGGAAAAATTGAGGTTGGCGCCCTGCTGCTCCGGAACGCGTCCTTCATTGATGATGGACATGACCTGGGACAGGTTTGAACTGGGCATGCACCAGAATTCAATCGAGAACGGCGGGACAAGGCTGACAGCGGAATTCACCACGCCGTTCGTGGTGCGGGGAAACACCACGTATCCGCCCGCGCCGGCGGCGCTCCGCGTGCAGTTCAACGCCATATCACCGTCACCGATAGGTCCGGGGATATGCTGGACGTTGTTGGTCTGGTAATAGATGACGTTGGTGCCGGTTTTCAACGGCTGAAACCAGGTTTGGTAATATCCGTTTCCCGCGGCTCCGGCGGTGCCAATATTAGTCGCAATGTAAGCGCCGAACGGCGGCTGGACGGTTTCGTTGAGGGGCCAGTAGGCAACTGGATTCAACGACATGACGGCGTTGGAATAGCTTTGCGCCAGGGTCGGCAGCGCAGCCGCCAGGGCCAATACTGCCGAGCCAAGGGAGACGAGAATTCGCTTTGTCATAATTTACTTGCGATTTAGTTCTGGGGTTTTCCGAGCGGATTTCTATTCACTGAACGAATGGCTGAGTCTAAAAACTGCTATGGGCGGAATGATTCGAGATGCGGCGCCCCTGCAGAATATCGTCCCACCCGCGCTTCAATCGAAAGGACTTGAAGCTGGCACTGTCACGGGTCTGCTTGGGCTGCATGATGAAAGCCTGCCACGAAGGCTCTCTCGGGCGTAGTCATAGGATTATATGGTGGAAATCTCACTGAAACTTACCCGAATCAGAAGGTGACGGGTGGAATCAGATAAAGTGATGGCTGAGCAACGCCGGCGCGGCACTTTTTTTCCGTGGGTTCAAATGGGACGGGCGGCGCGAGGCGAGGCGTATCGAAGGGCAGCCGGAGTTAACGATTCAAATATTTTACCACCGCCTCGGTGCGGGAGTGGACGTGCAATTTCTCGTAGATGTTCCGGATGTAACTGTGCAGCGTCCCGTGGCTGATGCCGAGATTGTCCACAATTTCCTTATAACGAAAACCCTTGGAAAGCTGGTCCAACACTTCCATTTCGCGGGGAGCGAGTTTTTCAAATTCAGCGGTGTGCTCGCGTATCTGCCGGAAATATTGCACCACGCGCCGCGCGATTTGCGGCGTCATCGGCGAACCGCCCACGAACGCCTCGCGAATGGCCTGCGCCAGTTTCGCCGGTGAAGTGCGCTTGAGCAGATAACCGCTCGCGCCCGCGGTGAGCGATTTGAACAACCGGTTGTTGTCCTCGTACACTGTCAACATGATGAACTGCGTGTCCGGCATGTTCGGCTTCAAAGTGCGCACGCACTCCACCCCGTCCATCCGGGGCAGATTGATATCCATCAACACGACGTCCGGCTTGCACTTCGGCAGTTCGGCCACCGCGGCCTCGCCGTCGGCGAAAGTCTGTAACAATTTGAACGCGGCATTGCCGTTGATCCGATGCGTGAGGTTCGCCCGGATTTCCTCGTCATCCTCCACAATGGCAACATTAATCGGCACTGTCTGGTCCAACCCGTCAACGCTATTACTGGCAATACTGAGATTACTGATCACGAAGCGATTGTAACACCGCCGTAACAATCGCAATCCATATAAACATACGGGGCGGAACGTATGCCAAAAACTGCTCCGCGTGCTGGTCACATCATCGCGCGGGACGGCCCGAGTTTCAACTCCAGGACGGCTTTCAAGGTGGTGCCGCCCCCCGGCGCGCTGGTGATTTCGAACTGGCCGCCGAGATTCTCGATGCGTTTGCGCATGTTTTCCAGTCCGTTGCCTTTGCGAGCCCCCGATGCCCCCATTTCAAATCCCCGGCCATTGTCTTCCACGATGATTTGTATCGAGCCGTTTTCCACTGTGACTTCCACGCGCACTTCGGTGGCGCCGGAATGTTTCAACGCGTTATTCAACGCCTCCTTGACCATGAGAAATAAGTTGTGCCGGGTCTCGGCGGCGAGAGTGAACGGGGGCAGTTCCACCGGCAATTCCAGCCGGCAATTCACCTCGGTATTTTCAAAAAACTCGTCGGCGTAGTGCCCGATGTATTCCAGCAGGCCGTTCAGCGTGTCGTTCTCGGGATTGACCGCCCAGACGATTTCATCAAGCGAGCGGACGGTGTGGCGGGCGGAGGAAACGATCTTGCTGATGTGCATGCCCACGTCCTCGCGCTTGTCCAATCCTTCCTCCACGCGCTCGCCCAGCATCATGATGCGGGTCAGACTGGAGCCGAGATCGTCGTGGATGTCCTTGGCAATGCGGCCGCGCTCCTTTTCGATGGCGTGCCGTTGTTGCAACAATTGCAACTGCCGCTGCATTCTTCTTCGGGTCGCATACAACGCCGTGCCGCTCGCGCCACCCACCACCAGCAAAGCCATCAGGCCGCGAAACCACCAAGTCTGCCAATAATGCGGCTCCAGTTCAAACGGCAGCGCTGCGCCGATCTCATTCCAGATTCCGTCCTTGTTGCAGGCGATGACCCGAAATTTATACGGGCCGGGCGCGACATTATTATAGTAGGCGGTCCGGCGTCCGCCGGCGTCCACCCAGCCGGCATCGACGCCCTGCAATTGGTATTTGAAGCGCACTTTCTCCGCGGCAGACAAGCTGACAGCCGTGTAGCGAAATTCCAGTTCGCCGTAACCGGGCGGAATGCGGACTGGCTCTCCGGCGCCGCGCAGTGCCATCGGCCTGTTGTCCACGAGCACCTGGCTCACATAAACAGGCGGCGGCACGTGATCCACTCTCATGGTGCCTGGATCGACGGCCACCACACCCTTGCTGGTGGGAAACCATAACCGCCCATCGCGGCTTTTCCACACCGCCGGCTTTCCCGCGCCATTGCACTGGGGGCTTTCCATGCCGTCGGTTTTTCCGTACGCAATGCTGGAAATCCATTTCACCCGGCCGGCGTCAAAATCGTCGAACTCCCGTTTGCGCACGCGAAAAACGCCGCGCGAACAACTCATCCACAGCCAGCCTTCATCGTCTTCCGCAATGGAAAAAATCTCGTCGCTGAACAACCCTTCGCGCGCCGTGTAGACTCTGAATTTCCTGCCCTCCAGCCGGTTCAACCCGCCGTTAGCCGTGCCGACCCACAGCACTCCCTCCTTGTCTTCGTAGAGCGCGGTGACTGTGTCATCCGACAGGCCGTCCTTTTTATTGAAATCGGTCCACTGCTTGTTTTCGAGACGCTCGAGGCCATTCTCGGTTCCGAACCAGAGCGCGCCGCGATGATCCTCCAGTATGGCGCGCACGCCTTCGTGCAGGTCATTGGAAAATTTCCCATGGCGCAGGCAACTCAATCCCAGGCTCGTCCCGATCCAAAGATTTCCCGCGCGATCCTCGCACAGCGCGCGCAGGCCGGCGTCGGGCAAACCGTCCTTGACCGTGTAGCGGGTTATTTTCCCGTCCTTCAACTTCGTCAACCCGCCGTCAAAATCGGCGCCCACCCAAATGCTGCCGTCATGACCCTCGCAGAGCGACAAAATCAAATCCTGCGAGAGACCGTTGGTGGGCGCGTAAGCGGTGACTCGTTCGTCCTTCAGTTGGTTCAAGCCGCCGCCCCAGGTTCCGATCCAAACGCTTCCCGCGCGGTCCTCCATCACGGCCATGGCGTTGTTGTGAGTCAAACCCTGTTGTTTGGTGTAAGCAAAAAAGCGCTTCGGCGTCAGCCGGATCAAGCCTTCCTTGGAGCCGACCCACAAGTCCCCTTCCCGGTCCTCAAACAACGCGTTCACGTGATCGAACGGCAGTCCCTCATTATCAAGCTGGTTATAGAATCGCCCCTCGCGAAAACGATTAAGGCCGCTGTACGTGCCGACCCAAAGGTTTCCCTCGCGGTCTTCACAAATGGCGCTGACAAATGTGTCCGACAAGCCGTAGCGCGTGTTGTAGGCGTAAAAACTGTTTTGCCAATATTGATTGTACCAGAGCAGTCCGTTATTCGAGCCAATCCAAACCCGATGGCCTGTGTCCTGACAGATCCCGCGGACGGAATCATTGGGCAAACCATTGGGCATGGTGAATCGGTCCATGATCCCGCCTCGCCGCAAGCGGTTCAGCCCTTTGCCGGTGGCAATCCACAGATTGCCATCGCGATCCTCGTAGATGTAATTCACCGCATCGGAAAGCAACCCATCGGCTTCAGTATAAGTGCGGAATCGCCCGTCCTTGAATTGGCTCATGCCCTCGGTGGTGCCAATCCAAAGCGAGCCGTCTGTGCTTTCAAAAATCACCCGCACATGACTGCCGGCCAGCCCGTTGGTGGTGTTGAAATTGGAAAAGGCTCCATCGCGCAGGCACACCAGGCCGCCGCCGTCCGTTCCAATCCATAGCGCTCCCTGCCGGTCCGCACACAAGGCCGTAATGGAGGAATTTTTCAGCGCCGGCGTGTTTTTAGAATCGTAGGAAGTGAAATCCACCCCGTCGAAGCGCGCCAATCCTCCGCGCGTGCCGACCCAGAGATAACCATCGGGTGTCTGCGCAATGGATTGCACGAGGTTGTCGGGCAGGCCCTCATCGATGTGCCACGTGCGCGAGGCATACTGGAACGTGGGCGTATCCAGACTCGACCAATCCAGCCAATCGCTGGCACTGCTGATCTGGCGCCGATGATTGATGACATCGCTGTTGTTTACATCCACTGCGAACACTTCCAAGTCCCCGTCCTCGTTCGCGATGATGGCGGGATACGGCCGGGAAGTGGAACCAAGGGTCGCCCAGGTGGACCAATGATCCGCGCCGGTGACCAGCGTTTCCCAGCGATGCATGAGAGTCTGATTGGTGGCGTTGACCGCGAAGATCTCCAGCCGGCGATTGCCGCACCGGCCAACAGCCAGCCCCGGTTTTATGTCCTCGCCGAAATCGTTCCAGGGCGACCAATTCGCGCTGTCGCCCGGCGCAGCCTGGCAAATCCGGTTCACCGCGCCATTGGTGGCGTTCACCGCAAATACTTCCAGGCGGCCCAAAGCATTCTCGCCGACTGCAAGACCGGGCAAAATGGTTCCGCCCAGATTGGTCCAATCGGTCCAATCGCCCGAGCCGCCGGCATTTGTCTGCCAGCAATGTTCGAGCGCGCCGTTGGCGGCGGTCCCGTAAAGCTCCATCCTCCCGTCCTGGTTGCGCATGACCGCCACGTCATCCAGCGCCGTGGCCCCCACGTCCACCCAGGGCGACCAGGCGCCGTCGTCATTGGTTTGCCACATGTGCCGGACGAAATGAGTGCGCGCGTCGCGGGCGAAAATTTCCAGCCGGCCCGCGGCATTCTTTTCCACTGCTATCGGTGGTTCAATGGCGCCGCCAACATGAACCCAAGCGCGCCAGTCGGGCGAGTTGCTCCCTTGTTGTTGAATAAATGTGAGCGAATGAGTCGCGCGATCCACGGCAAAAACATTCATGCGCCCCTCGGTATCGTTGGCGATTGCCAGGGAAGGCAGAATCGCGCCGCCCAAGCCCGACCACGCCGACCAATCGCCATTGGAATGCTTTTGCCAGCGATGCCGCAACTGGCCGCTGTCATCCACCGTGAACACCTCCAATTGCCCGTCCGCCTGTTGCCCCACGAAAGGCCGCCATGGGGGCAAAGTCTCCGCCGCGCGCACGGTCGCGAGAAGAGCCAGGCCGAAAAAAAAACGGACTATCCCACGAACGAGACGCAACGCGACCGGACTCTTAACAGCATAAACCATCGCTTATGAGAGTAATTGGCCGAAGAGAAGGTGCCAAGGATTTAGAGAATCAGAGATTAGTCCCCAAATCGGCCTCGCACAAAAAGTACTGGCAGAAACACCGATAAAACAGAGTGCGGCTTTAGGGGCGTTTTTCCCACACAGTAATAATTCCCCCCTTGGCAAACACGCGGGGAAACCAGTAGGAGCCGACCTGGGATTTGCCGAGGCGATAGATAGTAAAGCATTTGAATCCCGAAAAAGCCGGCCCTCAATTGAGGAATGATCTCCTCGATGCTGAAGAACGTTGGACCGTCACCCTCCGACACGACTTCATCACTCATCACTCGCCCTTGCTCTTTTCCATGCCACAGGTTTTTCTATGGGCCAATGACGACAAAACGAACCCGACCGATCCTGCAGATTTCCGGGCTGCGCATCCAGCGCGGGCACACGGTCATTCTGGATGATATTTCCTGGCGCGTGGAACGCGGGCAACATTGGGTCATCCTGGGCGCCAACGGCTCCGGCAAAACTTCCTTGCTCAGCGCGCTCACCGGTTACCTCATGCCGACCGCCGGCGAAATTTCCGTGCTCAACGAAAGCTACGGGCAATCGGACTGGCGCGAGTTGCGCAAACATATCGGGCTGGTCAGCTCATCCGTCCGCCAGATGATGCATGATGAAGAGCCGGCGCTGGAAACAGTCATCAGCGGCAAATATGCCATGATCGATTTTTGGGGCCGCGCCCAGGCGCGCGATCGCGTCGAGGCGCGCCATATTCTGCGTCAAATTGAGTGCCTGTATCTGGCCGAGCGCCCCTGGCTCGTGCTGTCGCAAGGCGAACGCCAGCGCGTATTGATTGGCCGCGCGCTTATGGCCAAGCCGCGTCTGTTGATTCTGGACGAACCCTGCGCCGGGCTGGACCCGGCCGCCCGCGAACATTTTTTGCAATTCCTGCAACGCATCGGCCAGCGCCGGGATGCGCCCACGCTGGTGCTCGTCACGCATCACGTGGAGGAAATCATGCCGGTGTTTTCGCACGTGCTGATTTTGAAAAACGGCCGGGCGCTGGCGTCCGGAGCGAAAGAGATTGCGTTGACGGGTAGATTGCTTTCGCAGGCGTTTGGCGAACGCGCGAAATTGAAGAAGGAAAAAAGCCGCTATACCCTCAGCGTCACCGCAACTTCGCGGGGCGTGATCTAACCGAGCGGCTCGCCAACAGCGCCGCTACAATTCGGTCTACTCAAACCAGCCGGCGCGCCCGGACGCGAACGAGCGTCTTTCGGGCATACGACAGCCACAGCAGACTGAGCAGGGTGATCGCCATGATTTGGCCGAGGACGGGGAAACTGTAGAACAGGAACGCCACGCCTCCGCAAACGATGGTCGCTTTGATCAAATCTAACAGACTCATACGACATTTGGCCAGGCCTGCCTGGCTCTCGGGCGCAACGGCAATCAGCAGCCCGGAACGGCCGGGTGAAATTGCGATGCTTGTTAAGTAAATTTACACCGCTTCCCGGCGCGGTGCAAAGCTTTGTACTCATATCGGGTCATTTCCATACAACTTGAACCGTATTTGCACCTAACGGGCCGTAAGAAATGTGGAAAAGCGGGAGACGAGCTAACGAGTCTCCAACTCAATATTCCACGCGGAAGTAACGGGGACCAGTCATTGCGTCTCCCAAGAAGAAAAGCCCGGACCCAAGCCAGGCTTTTATTTCCTGCCGTAACCGAACAAATGCTTTTCCTTGATGACCTGCGCCACCGGTCCCGGCACCATTTTTTCCCAGATCGGATCGCCGCTTTGGATTTGTTTCAAAACGTCACCCGAATAGATCGAAAGATAATCGCGGTTGTAAGTGCGGATGTCTTCCACGTAGCCGTTATCGACCAGGTGCGCATACAGGTGCTTGAGATGCGGCGCCACCTCCATGTTTTCCACGGTGCTCAGTTTCCCGTTGCGGTCGAGCGAGGGATAAACATAAAGCTTCACACCTTTGCGGAACAATTGCCCAAGCGATTCCATGATGCCTCCGGGCAGGTCGGTATAAAATTTCTCATCCATGATATCGCGCAACCGCACCAGACCCAGCGGCAGGCCGATGGGCTTTTGCGTGTAACGCCAGAGATACGTGAGCAGCCGGTGATAACGCAGAAAATTTGAAATCAGCACCGGCTTGCCGAGTGCGCTCAGCATGTCCACGCGATCCAGGAAATCGCGCGAATCAATCGCATCGCCCACCTGCAACTGGCGCAAAGTCATTTCCAGGATTACAAACGGCGTTTCGCCTTGCAGCGAATCCTCCTGGACGAACTGCTCCTGGGCGCGCTCAAGCATTTCCAGCATGGGATTGGTCAGTGGACGAAAACTGCCGCGCTGCACCAGCACGGGTTTTTTGTAGAGCACCTCGCCCCATTGCACGGCCTCGCCTTCCGCGGTGAACATCGCGGCCTCGGTCAGGTCCTTCTCCACGAGTTTCAAAGCCATCAGCCGATTATCCACTTCCGCAAACGCCGGTCCGGCGAAGCGTATCATATCCACTTCCACGCGCTCCCAGGAGAGATTATCGATCAGCGAGGCGATCAGCGCCTCCGGATTTTCCCACGAGTAAAACGCGCCGAAGATGAGATTGATGCCGATGATACCCAGCGCCTCCTGCTGGCGGAGACCGTCGTGGTCGAGCATGCGCACGTGGATGAAAATTTCCGAGTAGGGCGCGTGCGGCTCGTTTTGAAAACGAATTCCCAGCCAGCCGTGCCCCTCATCGTGGCGCTTGAAACTGCCGGTGGCGACCGTATCGGCGAAAACGAAAAATGCCACCTGGTCGCCGCGCTTTTCGCCGAGTCGCTCCTGGAGCAAAATATATTCGTGGTCCAGCATCGAGCGCAGGCGCTGCCGGCTGACATAACGATCCGCCGGGCCGTAAATGGCGTCGCTCACGGCCATGTCGTAGGCCGAAATGGTCTTGGCCACGGTGCCGGACGCGCCGCCGACGCGGAAGAACCACCGCGCGACTTCCTGCCCCGCGCCGATCTCGGCGAAGGTGCCGTAGCGTTTGGCGTCGAGGTTGATTCGCAGCGCCTTCTGGTGCGGACTTAAGATTTCATTAGGCATAACCTCCGGCCAATGTAGCGGCGCTCCGCGACCGCCGCACTCAGAAATTTCTCAAACGGAAATAAGCGAAGATTTCACCAATCGATTTTCCCGTCCGTCGGACAGGCAGAAACTGCGCTTATCCAGGTCAATCAAACCAAGGCGGCCGTCCAGCCGGCGGAGTCAGTTTACGAAGGTTAATTTCACTCGCCGGGAACGCAGCATGTAGAGAGTCCAGAGAACTAACGAAATCATCAGCGGACCCAGGGCGGCGGTGGAAACGGCGTTGCTGTGAGTCATGACGGAGTTTCGGTGCATGTAGCCGACCAGGATCGCGTCCAACGCCGCAAATACAAACTGCAATATTAAAAAGGTGATGAACAGGATGGGAAATATCCGGCGTTTTCGAAAGAATGAGATGGTGAGCAGAATCAGCAAAATCAACACCGTGATGCTCGTAAAGAGTTCGAAAAGCAAAATGGGCGGCAACATTGCATTGTATCTCGCGTCTGCGGAATCGGTGATGATTCGCCAGCGCTCGCTTGAATAAACCGGGCTGAGCTTTGCAATTCGAGCCGGGAGAATAAACATCCCACCCACCAGCCCGATGCCAACCAGGATCAACCATCCTCCGAGCCCTGCAAGCGCCGAATCGGGATTCAAAAGCACCGGCGGCTCCTGGAATTTGAACCGGTAAACGAAAACAGACAACATCACCAGCACCATTGAATAAGAGGCCACGGCAATCAAAATCGTCCAATTTGGCGAACCGGCAAAGAGCGTGGTGCGAACGGGTTTGCTGATGGTTAGCCCCAAAAATTGCGGGATCTGATCGAGGGCTTCCAGATAGCCGGGAACATCAGCCGCGTTCACCCCGCGATCCAACGTCACCAATTGATTGACGATGACAAGCCCGTTGTTGGTGTAGCTCGTATTATGATGAAAAAGAAACCCTTTGGTTTGAATTTTTTTGTCTTCGAGAACAATCCGCCAAACCTCCGGGGTGTCGATTTGAATGCGCTGCAAATAATTTTCCGGAAAGGGAACTGCCAACGGCAGTCTGCGATCTTTTTTTGCCGGCACAATCAATCGATCCATGAAGCCGTCGGCATAAAAGGTGCAAGCAATATAATTGGTCCGCTGCGAGGGTTTCCAAATGGCAGGAATCACGAAATGCTCGGTGACACGAAGTCGATTGGCCTTCTCATCGTCCTCGGTCTCCAGCGCTCCGCCCAAGGTCATGTCCGCGTAATATTTCCGATAATACGCCAACGCATTTTTGTTGAGCGTGTCACTGCTGGCCGTGGCAAGTTGCCCACGGACAAAATCCGCGTCGCGGCCTTCGTAGGTTTTAACAATCGTCAGCCGCGTTGGAGCATTTGTCGGGATATTGAAATATTCGTCGACGACCGTGGTGGGGGAGCCTGCCCGTGAGTACGGGATGTTAATCAATCCCGTCGAGGATTCGCTGAGCAACAGACCGGCGCCGAAGTCGTCAATATATCGCTTCCTCAATGGGCCGCGTTGGAAAGTTCGGGTGACATCCACGAAATTGGTCCTGCCGAGGAGAACTACCTGCACGATGACGTGGTCAAATGCCCAGGGACTGGGGTTAAGATCTTTAACCCGTCCTATAAGCTGGGTGCTGACCAGAACCGGAGCGGCTTCAATGCCCATCGCATGAAGAATCGTGCAGAAGAGCAGCGCTTTGTCTTTGCAGTCACCGTACCCGCGGGCCAGCACGACCGAAGGATCCGTGGGTGTGCGCGCATTGATTCCGTTCTCGATGCCAAGGTAACGGATGTCGTCTTGCACAAATTGGAGCGCTTTTACGACCCGCTCTTCTCCCCACGTCGCTCCGGATTGGATGGCCAGGACCTTGTCCTGAAATTCTTTGGAGGGCGACTGCGCGTGGAATGATTCGCCCGCCCAAATCGCAACGTTTTCCCAGGACCCGAAATCGGTGAACTGCGCAGTCGAATACGGCATAAGGGATGTCGGAACAAAATCCTCAAATTCCTGGCCTGGCCGATTCTTCCATTGCCAGGCATATTCATAAAAATGGTCCGTAACGTTGCGATTATGGGGGGCGTTTCCTGTCAACTGAACCCACAGCGGCCGATAACTGCGCGGCCACAACAACCGGTAATTTTCAGTCTGCACCGGGAACGACCACCGCATTTGCATGGTGTCATAAAAATATTCCTTCTCCAGCGGATTACGACCTCGGATCGTAAAGGCAAATTCGACCCAATCTCCCACTCGCACATCCTCCAAGAACAAAAATGCCGTTTTGGTCCCGTTGTAGAGCAAACGATCCAAATCCCGTTCCTGCTGGATCACGCGGATTTTTGCCGGATCCAATTCGTTCAACACTTCATTGCCGCGATGGATGACAATTTTATGGAGAATTAATTTTTGATAAGCAGGATCAAAATCGAACGACAGTTGTGAATTTTCCTCCACTCCGGCTGACGAAAGAAACTTTTTGGCGAAATGCAAATAACGTTCCTTCGTCGCGCCATTAATTTCAACATTCACCAGCAGGTAAAAGACACCCCCGGAAGCCGTTTCTTCCAATGCATTCTTATTGGTGTCAATTTCAACCGACGACGTCCACGACGGAGTGGGCTCAATAGTAAATTCCTGCTCCGCAGCGGCAGCAGTCACCCTGAAGGAACAGCTGAAGAGAACAAAAAGAAGAACCCCTCTGATCAGGAATTTTTGTGTGCCACTGATAACCTGTCTCATTTGCGTCCTCAAATTGAATCTCATATCCGGTCGCGGAGCAAGTTTTCCAGGATAACCACCGGGGGATAGGTCGTCACCTCCCTGTCTTAATTTGCGGGCGCAATTATTTTTAGAACAGCACATGAACCGGGTTTACATCGGCACTAGTGGATGGGTTTATAAGGAGTGGCAGAAGCACTTTTATCCGGAAGAGGTTCCGGCAAAGCGTCAGTTTGAATTTTACGCCACGCAATTTCCGACCGTTGAGATCAACGCCACGTTTTATCGGCTGCCCACGCTGAAAATGAGCAAGGGCTGGCGCGATAAAGCGCCGCCGGGTTTTGTGTTTGCGGTCAAGGGCAGCCGTTTCATCACGCACATTTTGAAAATCAGCGGCGCGAGCAAGGGCTTGAGAAAATATTTCAGCCGACTCAAACCGTTGGAGAAGCGCATCGGCCCGGTCCTCTGGCAGCTTCCACCGTTCCTTAAAAAAGATCCGGAACGGCTCGAGAAATTCCTGAAAATCCTGCCGAAAAATTATTGCTACGCCGTCGAATTCCGCCATCCGTCCTGGTACGAAGACAACGACGCCTTCGACGTTCTCCGAAAATATAAAGCGGCCCACGCGAATCTCAGTTCGCTCCGCATGCCGGCCAACTTCACGGTCACGGCGAATTTTGTTTACATCCGTTTCCACGGTTTGAAGGACGGCGCGCGGCACGATTACACGCGCGCGGAACTGGAGCCGTGGGCAAAATTCATCCGCAAGCAGGTCCGGGCCGGCAGAAACGTTTACGCCTATTTCAACAATGATCTGAATGTCCACGCGCCGGATAACGCGAAGATGCTGATGGAAATGGCCGGCAAGGCGGCCGTTAAGCCATTTCGAACGGACGACGAATCGCCCGGATAAAATGTTTGAGGAATCGGTGGATTTCCCGATGCATTGTCGACCATGATTCCGACGCAGTTGTTTATCACCGGTAGGATCGTTGTGTTTACTTCTGCATGGTTCCGGTCAGAAAACCGAGGCGGACTGTTTTTAGGTTGCGGTTCACGCGTGGCTGAGCTTTAGTCACTGGGCGTCACAGGGTATGCACAGCGCATGAAAAACATCCTCATCGTTCTGGTTATCGGACTGCTTTCACAAATCTCAGCGTTATCGCAAGGCACCGTCAATTTTAACATCGATTTCGGCGCGAATCCGCCACCGCATACACCAGGCGATCCCTTCAGCGGAGCGACCCTCACAGGCGATGTATTCTCTTCCATTCTTTACCTCGATACGACGGTTCCGATTTCGGGTTCGATTGAGGAGTTGGATGGCGGGACGTTCACGACTGTTTTTCAGTTCTCGAATCTGGTTTTTGCCACCTATCCCGGCGGCGGTCCGGCTAACGATTACGAAGATTCCAGGCAGTTGACCGACAACCAAATCCAGAATCTGTTGGCTGGGAAGTGGTATGCCAATGTGACCTACAGCGGCGCCAGCTACACTGGGCAGATTACGCCGGTGCCAGAGCCATCAAGCATCACACTATTCCTGGCAAGTGCAATTATGATTTGGGCCGGTTGGCGCCGTCGTATCGCGGGCTAAGACGATGGATGCCGACACCGTGAAAGGCGGTCCGGGCGGTCAATTGAGTTTTCCCAAGCGCGCCAAAATTTCAAAGAGTTGGGAGCGTGTCCTTGAAGGGCGTCTGCAAGCCGGGGCAGAAAGAGATATGAGTTTGTTACCAGAAACGAGGGTCGGTTTGCCCCCTGCAATTCAGACTTTCATCGCCGCGCTTCATCCCTATACTGGATGCGATGTTTCGCACTCAGGATTTACGCGTAAAAGAAATTGTCCGGCTGATTCAACCCGCGGCGTTGAAAGCCGCTTTGCCCATCACCGATGCGGCGGGCGCGACCGTGTTCCATAGCCGCGAGGCGGTGAAAAAAATTCTTCACCAGGAGGATCCGCGCCTGCTGGTCATCGTGGGCCCCTGCTCCATTCACGACGTCAAAGGCGCGATGGATTACGCCGAAAAACTGAACGTCTTGCGCAAGGAATTTTCCGGACAGATGGAAATCGTGATGCGTGTTTATTTCGAGAAACCGCGCACCACCATCGGGTGGAAGGGTCTCATCAACGATCCACACCTGGATAATTCGCAGGACATCGAAGCCGGGCTGAAGATTGCGCGACGCCTGTTGCTCGATATCGCCGGCATGGGCCTCCCGGCCGGCACGGAATTTCTCGATCCCATTATTCCGCAATACATCGCCGACCTCATCACCTGGTCCGCCATCGGCGCGCGCACGACGGAATCGCAGACGCATCGCGAACTGGCTAGCGGTCTTTCCATGCCGGTCGGTTTCAAGAACGCCACCGACGGCAGTTTGCAAATCGCCATCGATGCCATGACTTCGGCCCGCACGCCGCACAGTTTCCTCGGCATCGACCAGGACGGCTTCACCAGCATCGTTCGCACGAACGGAAATGCCGACGGCCATGTGGTCTTGCGCGGCGGACGGTTGCAGACCAATTAC
This sequence comes from Verrucomicrobiia bacterium, assembly GCA_035552155.1. Taxonomy (GTDB): domain Bacteria; phylum Verrucomicrobiota; class Verrucomicrobiia; order Limisphaerales; family DASXHY01; genus DASXHY01. The sequence continues at coordinate 155,035 of DASZLX010000028.1, forward strand.
GACGCCAAGAGCATTGCCGAGGCGGAAACCAAATTGGCGCAGGCCAAATTGCCGCCGGTGATGATGGTGGATTGCAGTCACGCGAATTCCGGCAAGCAAGCGGCCCGGCAGGAGGACGTCTGGCACAGCATCATCGAGCAACGGGTTGGCGGCACCAAATCGCTCGCCGGCGCGATGATCGAGAGTTACCTGCACGAAGGCAGCCAGCCGATTCCGAAAAAGCTGTCGGAAATTCGCTACGGCATTTCCATTACTGACGCGTGCATTTCGTGGGAAGCCACCGAACGAATGTTGCGCTGGGGCCACGAACAACTCGCCAAAGCGCCCCGCGAGCTGGCCGCCGTGTAATTGCCGACTGGCAGTCGGGAGGGGAATTCAACGCAAAGGCGCGAAGAGGCAAAGACGCAAACCGGAATGGCAAAATCCACACATACCGGTCCGAGAGGCCTACTCACCATTCGCGATCTCAGGAACCCCGACCGAAAACAAACCTTTGCGCCTCCGCGCCTTTGCGTCTTTGCGTTAAAATCCTTGAAATAGTTCCATTTTATCCGGCATAGGGGTCGTCAACACGCCGACTGTCGCTTATACTCCCGCCCATGAACGAGTGGGCTCTTATCACCGGCGGATCGATGGGTATCGGTCACGAATTGGCCAAGGTTTTCGCCGCCAATAAATTCAATCTCATCCTCGTGGCGCGGAATGAAGCGCGGCTCGCGCAAGTCGCGGCTGAACTCCGGGCGCAGCACGGAATCGAAACCAAAATTCTCGTCAAAGACCTCTCGCTGCCAAATGTGCCGCAGGAAATTTTTGACGCGCTCCGCGACACGCCCATTTTCGTGCTGGTGAATAACGCCGGCTTTGGCTGGCGCGGCGCCTTCGCTGAATGCGATTTGCAGCGCGAGGCATTGGACATGATGCATGTGAACATGGACGCGCTCGTGGCGCTCACGCGGCTCTTCGTCCCGCCGATGCTGGGGCGCAAACACGGGCGCGTCCTGAATGTCGCCTCGACCGCGGCCTTTCAGCCGGGGCCGTTTGCGAACATTTATTTCGCGACCAAGGCGTTCGTGCTGTCGTTCTCCCACGCGCTCGCGGAGGAACTGGAAGGCACCGGCGTGACCGTGACGGCGCTTTGCCCGGGGTCCACGCGCACGGAATTCTTCGAGCGCGCCAAAATGCAAAATTTCCGGCGCGACGGGCTGATGATGGATGCCGGCGTCGTGGCGCGGGCTGGTTACCGCGGCCTGATGCGCGGCAAACGCGTGGTGATTCCGGGCGCGCTCAATAAACTCACCGCCACGCTGTCGAATTTTATGCCGACGCGTTTCACAACAAGAATGGTTCGAAAGTTAAATGGAAAGTGAGCGGAACCATTATTTGTCCTCGACTCGCCCCCGTGAAAACAAAGGGAAATCGGAGGGTCCGCAGATTACGCAGATTTTCGCCGATGCTTTTAATCCGCGCAATCTGCGGACTGCCTTTCTCGAAGTCTCCCAATTTCTCCGCTGAATAGAACGGCTTTAACGGGACACAAATTGCTTGGTGAGATTTCGCCGCGGCGTTAACCTGCGCCCATGGTTCACGTTGGCATTGGTTACGATGTTCATCAATTGGTCGCCGGTCGCAAACTCGTTTTGGGCGGCGTGGAAATTCCGCACACCAAGGGCCTTGACGGCCACTCCGACGCAGATGCGCTCATGCACGCGATTTGCGACGCCATTCTCGGCGCGCTCGGCGAAGAGGACATCGGCCATTTTTTTCCGAACACCGATCCGCGCTGGAAAGGCGCGCCGAGCAAGGTTTTTTTGCAGGAAGCCGCGCGGCAGGTCGTATTCAAAAAGGGGAAAATCGTAAACATCGACGCAACCGTCATCGCACAGGCGCCGAAGATTTATCCGTTCATTCACGAAATGAAAATCCGCATCGCGGAAGCGTTGGGCGTGGGCATCCAACAAATCGGGGTGAAGGCCACGACCAATGAACTCATGGGATTCGTCGGGCGCGAGGAAGGCATCGCCGCCATGGCGGTGGCGAGCGTGGATTTGCCCTGAAAATAAAACAATTCATGGCCAAAGCTGAAATCAGTTGGAAACGGGTGACGGAAGATGGCGTCAAGCTCCAGGTGTACGCGCAACACATCGGGCGCGAATGGAAATTTTTTCACCGCGAAAAACGATTCGATCAATGGCTGGCCGTGCCGGAACCACCGCTGGAGGATTGGCTGGAATTGCTCGACGCGATCCAACGGATGGTTGTTCGCCGGCGCTATCAACCGGCCGATGAGGAAGATGTACGAAAAAAAATCCGCGACCGTTTTCCCGAAGCCGGCGTGTAGCGGCGGTCTGCGACCGCCGCCAATTTCCTGAGTCCAGCGGCGGTCATAGACCGCCGCTACAAAAGATTACTTTTTTCGCCGGTCGTCTTCCGCGAGTTCCGAGCGAATGGTTTCCAGCCGCATCTCGTAATTGGAGCGGATGGATTCCCCGAGCACCTTCATGTCCACCGGTTTTTTGAAACAGCACGCCACACCGGCCTGAATTCCGCGGCTTTGCACGTATTCGCCGTCGAGCGCGCTCACGACAATAATGGGCACTTTCGAAGTGGACGGCTGCGAACGAAGAATTTCGCACACAGAAAAACCGTCGATGTCCGGCAGCATCAAATCGATGAGCACCACGTCCGGCAATTCGCGGCGCGCCACATTGAGTGCCTGCACGCCGTCGCCGGCGGTAAGAATATCAAAGCCCTGGTTCTCCAGGTTGTATTTCAACAACTGGATGAAGTCCGATTCATCGTCCACGACCAGCACGCGCGGTTTCATGCGTTAAAGCTGGCGAAAGCGTGTGACCGCTGGGCGGCGGTTGGGTGAAAAAGAGGTGACGATAGGGTCTGAGAAAACCGAATTCCGAAATTACTTCCAATATATTGTCTTTCGCCGGGTGCTATGGAAACACAAGAATATCGTGGTCAACCAGCCCTTTTGGCCCGCGGAGTTTGCGCCCTGAGGCAGGACGCTCGCGTCAAAATTCTTCAACTACATCCGCGTTCCACCGGAAAAGGCTGTGAACGCGGATTATCCATTTTGTCGGTTGTTCAAAGAATTCTTTTCTTTTGCGCAATTTGTTTGCAGCATCCTGACTGAACATGGCGAAAAAAGGTAAGAACGAATCGGATCAACCGGAATTGCCCATCCCGGGCGCAAAAGCACCGGAAAATGGCGCGCCCAAAGACGCCCCAAAGAAAAAAGACGGCGACAACGGCCACACGGAAATCGTCGCCGAAGCCGTGCCGACGAATCTTGCGCACGCCCATCGCCCGTTCAATCCCGGCAAGATCGAGCTGCCGTTGCATCGCCGCGTCAACACGAATTTCCTCGAATACGCCAGCTACGTCATTCGCGACCGCGCCATTCCGCACCTCGCCGACGGTTTGAAGCCGGTGCAGCGGCGGATTCTTCATGTGCTGCACACCATGGATGATGGAAAATTCATCAAGGTGGCCAGTGTCACCGGTGAAACGATGAAGTATCATCCCCACGGGAACGCATCCATTGATGATGCGATCGTTGTTTTGGCGAATAAGCGTTATCTCATCGAAGGCCAGGGAAATTTTGGAAATATCTTCACGGGCGATCCTGCCGCCGCTCCGCGCTATATCGAGTGCCGATTGACACAACTGGCCCGCGAAGAATTATTCAACGACCAGATCACCGAATTCATCCCGACATACGATGGGCGTAAAGAGGAGCCGGTTACTCTGCCCTGCAAATTGCCGCTCACACTCATGCTCGGCGCGGAAGGCATCGCGGTCGGTCTGTCGGCGCGAATTCTGCCGCACAATTTTCCCGAATTGCTCCAGGCGCAAATCGCCATCCTCAAAAAAGAATCGTTCAAGTGCCTGCCGGATTTCGTCACCGGCGGCCTCATGGATGCCCGGGATTACCAGGACGGCAAAGGCAGCGTCAAGGTCCGCGCGAAAATCAAAGTCAAAGACGAGTCCACCGTCGTCATCAAGGAAATCCCGCCCACCACGACCACGGATTCATTGATTACTTCCATCGAGGACGCGGCGCAAAAGGGCAAGCTCAAGGTGAAGTCCGTCAATGATTTCACTTCGGAGGACGTCGAGATCGAAGTCAAATGCCCCGCGGGCGTGGATGCGGAAAAACTCGTGGACGCGCTCTACGCCTTCACGGATTGCGAAGTCAGCATTGCCAGCCGCATCGTCATCATCAAAGACAATCGCCCGGTCGAATTGACCGTGAGCGAAGTGCTGCGCGAGAACACGGCCCAATTGGTCGAATTGCTCAAGCGCGAGCTGGAGTTGAAGCTGAAGAAGCTCGAGGACGAGCTGCATTTTCGCACGTTGGAACGCATTTTCATCGAGGAGCGGATTTACAAAAGCATCGAGAAGTGCAAGACCAACGAGGCCGTGATGGCCGCGGTTCACGACGGCTTCAAACCGTTTCGCAAACAAATGTATCGCGATTTGGTGGACGCGGATGTCGAGAAATTGCTGTCCGTGCGCATCCGCCGGATTTCGTTGTTCGACATCAACAAGCATCGCGAAGAGACCGACCAGGTCAAAGCGGATTTGGAGCAGACGCGCAAGGACTTGAAAAACCTGACGAAGTTCGTCATCGCGCACCTCGAGGCGTTGCTGGAAAAATACGGGCCGCAATATCCGCGTCTCACGACCAAATCCGCGCGCCACGAAGAAGTGGACGCGAAGGCCGTCGCCTTCAAGGCGTTCAAGATTTCCTACGACCGCGAAAGCGGCTACGTGGGCTACAAAGTCAACGGCGAGGAATTCAAAAACGAGTGCACCAAGTTCGACAAGATCCTGCTCGTGTTCAAGGACGGCACTTACAAGGTGACCGAACTGCCCGAAAAAATGTTCGTGGGACCGGAGCTGTTTTACTGCGGGTTGCCGGATCGCGAACGCGTCTTCACGTGCGCCTATACCAATCGCCAGGCGAGTTTTCTCAAACGGTTCACCTTCGGCGGCACCATTTTGAACAAGGCGTATTCGTGCATCCCGGAAAAATCGCGCATTCTGTTTTTCGCCCCCGACACGCCCAAGGTGCTTTACATCCGCTACAAACCCGCGCCGCACCAGAAAATTTCGCAGCAAACCTGCGACCCAGCGGAAATCGAAATCAAAGGCGCGAAAACGCGCGGCCGCCAGATTTCAATCAAAGACATTAGTTCCGTTACCGCCGAACCCACGCGCGGCTGGGATGAAAAAGCGGCCACGACGAAGCTGATGTTTGTCTGAGAACATGCTTCCTCGACACCCGCCCATCACCCGGCGAATCTGGTGAGACCAAAAAATCTTGCCGGTTGCGACTAACCGCTTTAGTCTTTCGGCAGTTGATGAGCACTGTCCGCAGGCAAGTCAACAAATTGCGCGCTTAGCTCAGTGGTAGAGCACTTCCTTCACACGGAAGGGGTCGCAGGTTCGAAACCTGCAGCGCGCACCATCTTTCCCTTTGAAAATGGTGAATCGGCACTGCCACCAAAAGAAACACAAAACATTGGGGATGGATTTAAAGAAGAAAGCGAGGCGACTGTGAAGTTCCCCAAGCGGCTCCGGTATCGGAGACAGGGCAAGGCATGGGCCACGATTTACAAAAGCGACAACCCCACTCAGCCTTACAATCTTTACTGGCGCGTCCGGGTGGACGGGAAGCCGCGCAGTCGCTTCAAATCGTTCTCGACCTACAGCGCCGCAAAGAAGGCGGGCGACAAAATCGTAGCCGACCTCGCCACGGGGGCGCTGGCCGCTACGCTCTCGCCGGGGCAGGCCAGCGACGCCCGACTTGCGCTCGACACGCTGAATAAGTTTTATGTCGATACCGGCAAGCGCGTATCGCTGCACGAGGCGGCGGCGCGGTTCGTCGCGGCAACACGCAAGCTCGGCGACCGATTATTAAGCGAGGCCGTCGAGGGCTATTTACGGGGGGTGGTCACCGTAAAGCGCAAGGATTTGGCGGAGGCCGTACAGGACTTCGCGGCCGCCGAAAAATCGCGCACAGTCTCCCCCGACGGTCAAAGGCCGGAACTCTCTCCCGGTTTTCATCGGCAAAAGGTCAAAATACTCGAAGGATTTGCCCAGTTGTTTCCAGGTCACGCGGTGAGTGATTTAACAAAAGCGCTCGTGGATACGTTTTTCAAGCACATTCGAGAACGTGAGGATCGCCCCGCTATCTTCCCGAAAAGCCGTAATCATCACCGGACGGTCGTTAAGCAATTTCTGCAATGGTCCGTTAGGAACGATTATTTGCAAGCTAATCACAGGCTGTCCGAATCCGAATCAATGCGGCCAGAAAAGACCAACGGCGCACCCACTGAGTTTTACACACCGACGGATTTCAGCAAGCTGCTCGAAGCGGCCGAAGGCGAGATAGGAGCGATGATCGCCATCGGTGGACTGGCGGGTTTGCGCACAGCAGAATTGCTCCGGCTGGATTGGGCGGACGTTTGGCGCGTGCGCGGCCACATCGAAGTGACGGCTCGGAAATCCAAAACCCGTCAACGTCGTCTCGTGGAAATCTGCCCGGCCCTAGCCGCATGGCTCCGCCCCTTTAGCAAGTTCCCGGATGGCCCTTTGTGGAAAGCCGGCGAACATAAGTTTCACAAACGCTTCGGTCGCCTGTGCGAGCGTGCGAAGGTAAAGCGTGAGCAGAACGCCTTGCGCCACAGCTTCTGCACGTACCACTTCGCACTCCACGCTAACGAGAATTTAACCTCTCAGCAGGCCGGTAACTCGCCTGGGATGATCCACGGGCATTACAAAGGCTTGGCTACCAGAGCCGAAACCAAACAATGGTTCAGCACCCGACCAAGCAAACCGGTAATAGCGGAAGTCATTTCGTTTCCAGTGAAATCGAGGAACAGTTCATGAGGCGAGCGCGGTCTAGCAAACGAGAACGGTACCATTGGCATCTCCGGCCGCCTTACGACACGAAATTTGATGCCGATCACTGGTGGAAACGAAACGCTAAAATGAAAGTTGACCCCGTGGCGGCTTTGTACGAACTTGCGCGCCGGCATCCGGAAGTCGGAAAGCTGCATCATAAATGTCCCCATGCCGAAATACTTAGTGAGCACATTTGCCGTCCGCGTTTTAGCCAAAGTGATTACGACGACGAAATGTTGTTGCGAGCTCATCGATATCTGTCTGGAGCCCCACCAGCGCTTGCCTTTTTGTCTTCCGTCGGAATGAGTTCATGGCCAAATTTGACAGAACGCGCACGTAATAAGTGGCGGAGCCATGTGCGCGGTATGCGAGGGGTGGAATCTCGCGGTGAATGTGAAAAGTCATTTTCAATACTTGAAAGAGCTGCGTTGCATTTAATCTTAGAGCGCGCCAGGCCTTTAAAATCCGAAAGCTCCGGCAAGTCTGGTGCATTCGGTAAGCTGATCCAAGCCGTGAAGCGGAATTTGGAGCGCAACCCACTCTCAGCAAAGGAAATCGAATCTGCGGTGGCCAATGAGGCGATTAGATGCTATCGCGAAGACCATGTTTTAGTGTCTTTTGCCTCAGAATTACCGGTCAAGAAGGCAGCTATTTTAGCAGGTTTGAAGTTCAGCGAGCACCGAAAAATTACCGGCGGAAAGCAGCGCTCCAAGGCAGCGAATTGGCTTGAGGTCATTGCTTCATTTGAATCTATTCATCTCAAGGCAGAAAGGCTAAAACGGGACCCATTTGTTTGCTACCGCCGTGCAGTCGATCGGATTTCATTTTCCCGCCACGACATTCTCGATTACTGCCACTATATCCTCGAAACGCAATCCCGGGATTGGGGTACTGAACTGGCTTTCCACATCAGCTTTTGACGATAAATCTTTACCATTAGCGTCACACATCACGGCTTCACGGATCCTGGCTCTTCTGGGTATTGCTGGTCTCCTATGAGCACACAACAGAAAGAACCACCCGGAACGAGCGGAGCAAACGGAATATGTGACACGCCCGACCGGACACGAAAGCAATTCTTGGCAGCACAACCAATCAAGGGAATTCCTCTGGGCGACGAATTCGTGGGTGAATCGGGAATCCTCAGAATTATCCCGGTATCTCGCAGGACATTGTTCTCCCTGCGCGAAAAAGGGTTGCCCCACGTTCGCCTCGGAAAACGCGTAATCTTCCACGTTCCTTCAGTTCGGGAGTGGCTGCTGCGTCAACAACGAGGTGCAGAATGAACTCTTCTCCTGAACCTACTTCCCTCAGCGAGAAAATCAGTCAAGCGCGCGCTCGGAGGCTTGCTACCGCGCCCGCCTCAACCAAACATCTCTTCGAGCGCGTGTACGGTCAAAAAGCCTCTCCCAGAGCAAGAATTAAAGCTTTCTGTTTGGAATGCCTCGGCTTTGATCGAAAGGCAGTTCGAGAATGCGCGTCCTACGCTTGTCCGCTGTGGGACGTAAGGCCGTTTCGAATTAAATAACACCGTCGCCCCGGTCTCAAATTTTGTGAAATGGATGACCGTGCCGGCGTTGAGTGATTCACGCCGCAAATAAAAAACGCCGCCGCGAAAGTTGCCACGGACGCGACGACGTTTTGATGGATCGAAGTGTCACACTTACACAAGCAAAACCCGCAGTCAACGCCCGATCCTGTTCCTGAATTGCAGGAGTTACTTGGGACGCCGGTGGTGTTCATCAAGTGGCCGCGTGGCGTCAAAGCCAATCGCCGCAAGTGGGGATATTTGACAGTCGAAGACATGACGCCCGAATACCTGGGCAAACTCCCGTCCGGTAACATTGGCGTTGCGCTTGGTGAAAAATCCGGCGGACTTTGCGCCATCGATTTGGACGATGATAAATTGGTTGAACCATTCCTTCAGCTAAATCCGCACTTGAAGGCCACATTGCAGACGCGCGGCGCGCGCGGACGGGTTTTTTGGCTGCGGTTCAAGAGTGATTACCCCAAACACACCACGAAACTCAAAACAAATTCTGGCGACGATGTTGGGGAATTCCGTTCCAACGGCGCGCAAAGCATTGTTTGGGGAATTCATCCGGACACGAAGCGCCCTTATCAATTCGTCGCACGGCAGAAAGTGGTCGAGGTGGATTTGGGTCCATTGCTTGGCCGACGGAGATCTCCAACAAACCAGCACTTGACCTATGTACAGAAGAACAGATGAACCGAAGTCATCCATTCACAGCGTCAGTCCACATTTTCATTCCTCCATCAATTCGGTTGAGGACGCCTTGCGAATTTCCAAGCCTACGAAAAAGCGCGAAAATAATGCCCTTCTCTTTAAACTCGCCCGCGCTCTCTTGGCTTTACAAAATAAGGGTCAAAAATTCGCTCTGCCGAGTCTCGAACGTGTTTTTTATCTGTGGTACACTGGCGCCATTCCATTTCTCCGTGAGGGCAGAACGCGGGAGCATTACTTCCTAGAGTTTATGAACGCATGTGAAAGGGCAAAATATCCGCTCGGCGGGACGAAGCTTGCGACAGTTTTTGAGAAGGCGAAGTCACTGCCGTTGCCAGCCGAGGCACTGAAATTTGAAATCCCAGAGATGAGATTGCTGGTCGCGTTTCTAAAACAGATGCAAGTGCTCCAGGGCACAGAGCCGTTTTATATCACTTACCGGGACTGTGCGGCTCTATTAGGCCACAAAAGTCATACAACTGTCGTAGCGTGGCTCGGGGCGTTGGCAAAGCTCGAATACATTCAAGTGACCCAACGTGGGGATGAGAAACGGGCTACACGATACCGTTACATTTGGAAGGACGGTGAGAATGGATAATCCCCAGTTCCCTGAGGGGTAGTCCACGGGCGGCTACTACGTTGTCCAACCTGTCCATGCGCGGGTCTGAATTATCGAACCACATCGTTAGCATGACATCGGTCCTCTTCACAATTCCGCTCCAATTTCGCCGACCAGTAATAAACACCATTCAATGTCAGATTTACCTGGTACGACTGGCGCAGCCACTCTTGGATCTGCCGGGCTGATTTCCAGCGCCTTGTTTGCAATCCCGCACGGAGTTCCTCCAATGCACCGCCACGGACCCGCGGTGCCCTTCCGCTCCTGCGTTTGCGGGCCAAGACGGCTTCAACTCCTTGGTATTTCAACAGGTTGATCCAATAGTAGATCGTGCGAGGACAAATCCCGATCTGCCTCGCAATGCGGGCTGGTTTGATAAAGCCCGCTACAACCAAACGAAGGGCCGCCAGCCGCCGTCGGGATTCTCCGTCAGGGAACTCCCGGATCAATCTTGAAATATCCGTGGATAAATCTGGCTGCCGGGACGCATGATCGTGCATTTTGTCGTCGCTCATCGCCTACATCATAGCCCTTGTTTCACTTTTTACAGGAGTTGGCTCTGCAATTCAAACTGTAGTTTTATGTAATTGCCTGTAATAAAGTGGTTTAACTGCGAGCTGAGGGGCAGGTTTGCAGGAAAAGCGGAGAAAGCACTTACAGCAGACCCGGGAATGCCACGCTCACCGCGAACTGGGGGCGTTTGGTATGGTTTTCGTGCAGCATTTCGCTCAACCCGATGGCTAACAACTGTTTTTCGATTTGAATTGAGAGCCCTTGTGCCACACAAATCCACCCCTCTCTTCTTCAACTCCTCTGGTCGTGGTATGCCAGACTTCCATTGAGACGATTTGGATCGCATTTTGGATGTTGCTTTGTAAGCCTCAACCGTAGCACCTCTGGTTAAATTCTGACAGGTATCATACTTCTGAGAGCTATGATATCTACAAGTGGAACTGGCGCTGTATTGGGCAGGAAGTCAGCGAACAACTCAATTACGAAGCCGGCCGCTTTCTGCGCCGGCGCACGGTTCGCGGCAAATACGTTCATCGCACGGACCCGGATGCGACTTCGGTGATTGCGCCCTTGCCCCCCTGTTTGCAGGAGCGCGGCCTGGCGGCTCCCGGTCTTTTGGCCCATGTGCTCGTCAGCAAATATTGCGATCACCTTCCGCTGTATCGGCAGGAGCAGTTTTTGCCCAAAGACACAAAATCAATCTGCCACGTCAGACGCTGGCGCGGTGGGTGGAGTTGGCGGCCGATTGGCTGAAACCGATTTAAGAAAACATCCGGACCGGAGTGATGGCCGGCGGCTATGTGCAGGTCGATGAGACACCGATCAACCATTTGGAGCCGGGAAACGGCAAAAGTAAACAAGGTTATCTCTGGACGAGCAGCCGTCCCGGTGGCGATGTGTTCTTTCGGTGGGAAACCAGCCGATCGGCCGCGTGCCTGGACAACATCATTCCCGTAAACTTCACCGGCACCATCCAGTGTGATGGCTATGCGGCCTACCGCTCCTTTGCCAACGGACGAAACGGGATTGCGCTGGCCGGTTGCTGGGCGCATGTGCGCCGGAAGTTTTTTGAAGCGTTGGAATCTTCACCACGCACGGCTGCTTGGATCATGCGCCAGTTGCAGCACCTGTATCTCATCGAATCCCGGCTCCGAAAAAGGAAAGTTGGCCCCCGATTGCGTCAGGCAGTCCGTGCGCATCAAAGCCAGCCGATAGTGGAACGACTCGCACGAGTTCTGTTGCGACTGAAATCCTGCGGCAGGTATCTGCCGCAGAGTCCGCTGGGAACCGCGATTGATTACGCACCGGGCCAGTGGACCTCGCTACAGGTGTATTTGCGGGATGGCCGGGTCGAGATTGACAATAATTTGGTCTAGAACGCCATTCGGTCCACCGCCATCGGCAAGAAAAACTGGTTGTTTGTTGGAGAAGCCAACGCGGGAGATCGCAGCGCCATCCTCTACACGATTATCGAATCCCGCCGCCGGCGCGGGATCGATCCGTATGCTTACTCCGGACGTTCTCACTCGTTTGCCCCGCATGACCAACTGGCAAATCCCCGAAGTCATTCATGCCGCATGGGGCAAAGCCGCTCTGCAAGTGCAACGGCAAGTATCGTAACTATCATAGTTACGATAGTCGCCAGAAACTCGCTCCTCCTCGTCAATAGGCGCTACGCGTGACGCTTACGATAATTAAAACATCCACCAGATGATGATCTTTGGTGCGGTTGACGCCAGGATCGCTGAGGGTGGCAAAGTGTTCGACAAGACCATCCAAAATTTAGATGCCTTTGCCCTGCCCTTTCGCACTTTTAAACGAAATGAGCGACCTCAAATTCGCAGCCGGTTAGTTTTTCCTCTTTAATCACTCGCCGGAGCTTCGGCGACACTAATAGTAATCGTTCTGGCCGAAGAAGTCCGCGGCGAGTCCCCACAAACTGCCGCGATGCGACAATATCAAAACCATTGTGACTTGAACGGCTGATCGAAACCTCAGATAAGCGAGCCAATCCAATTAAATCCGCACGCGGACAGCGATACTGTCCTGCCATGTCTTCATCGAATGGATTGACACCCATTTTGGTGGGCGCAGTAATTTCTGCTTCGCATGATTTGACTAGGAGTTGAAACCAGTCCTTTGATTCGGTATTTGAAGCTAACGAGTGGCAAACCGGACCAAATTTTGCTCCAGTTATTGAATGCTTGTCACAAAGGTCCACCATTCGCTTTGACATCACAATTTCGCCTGCAATTGTTCTAGCAATGTCCTTGCTTTTCGGGATTCGTTTCCAATCAAGAAACAATGGCGAGACTTGCCTCGCTCCACTTTTACAACTTGGACAAGCCAACGATTCATCATATTGAGTGCCGCACTCTTCGCCGGCTGGTTCAAAGGTGGCAATACTGCACAGAAGAAACAATTTCGCTTTTAAAACATCAGCAGCGGTGTAGCGACGCTGAATTTCCCAACCGGCAAAAAAGAAATCACCACGCCTTTTTTGAATCAGAGCATTTAATTCACCTATTCGATTGAACTTAGGGTCATCGGCAGTGAGTTTAATTTTGCGGACAGTGACAAATTTGTCTCCGAATTGTTTTGTCCAACCAAGTTTTTCCCCCTCGTTCGGCTCAAAGAGTTGGCTCGCATATTTTTCTTGAACTCGAAACTCGTAAATTTCTTTCATGCTGCTATTTTGGCAATGGAAGTTGTGAATAGACAGTGTTTACAATGTTTACGACGGTAGTGGAAGGAGGAATGCTCTGCCCATAAGCCCATTGATTACGAAATGCATTCGTGATTAGCTGATGATAAGGTGCTTCCAACAAAATCATCGGACCATTCGGATCGCCGCCGAGATATTTTGGCGTAATGTGATGCAATTGAAATTTATTACATAATTTAGGATAAAGTTCTCTTGCCTTTTGCATCAGGCTCTGTAGGTCCGCTTCGGCAGCCTCAGCAGCTTGTTCTATGTCAGCCTCAATTTCAGGTCCATATTCATCCGCAAATTGCGATGCTTCATCAATTGCCTCTGGAGGAACTTGTAACCCTAAAAAGTCAATCTTGTTGATCGGATTATTTCCAACGAACTCGTAGAGATTCAATCCGCCTCGTTCTTCAATGGGATCCCGATTTAACCATCTCCCACTGTCCGAGTCGTAAGCACGGAATAATGTCAGTGAGAGCCCGCTTGGAGCATGATAATAGTAACCAGCAAAGCCAAAATCAGCCTCCACTGGATTGACTGTTATCTGGTTTACGCTTCGTGTGCCATATGGATCGTAATCATATTGAGCCCGAATCACACCCACATCGTCCATCACTTCTCGGATACTCCCGAGCCGGTCGCGCGTGTAATAATACGCGGCATCGCCAGTGTCGGTTGGGCTGCCGGAGGTTTCGGTCCACGATTGGGTTAAAAAGCCTTCCGGGTAATAGGTTTTGGTCGTGAACGTGTTGCCGACGCTCGGCGAATCCGGTTCGCTGGAGCTTTGAACAATCTGGGTGCCAGACCACAACAGATGGTTCGTACTACTCCCCCTTTCAACGATTCTGACCCGCCGGCCAAATCCATCATAGGTAAACTCGCTCCGTCCGCTACCCGTAGTGACTGCTACGAGCCGGTTCTCAGCGTCCCATTCATAGCTTACACTGCTTCCTGAGTCGGGTGTGTATCCCGTGCAGTTGCCATTATCATCATACGAATAGGATTTATGGTTACCCTTGACAACATTTACCGTGTAATTGCTGGTCGTAATGTTCCCGCCACTGGCACCATAATCCTTGGCAATCACTTGAATTGCCTGGCTTCCGGTCGCCAGTGTCACATTCGCCGAAAAAGTCTCTGCGCCGCTGGATCCGGTATTCGCTTGAATCAGCGCAGCCTGGCTATTGACCGTCACGGTCGCGGGTTCGCTAATCGTCCCGGTTATCTGCACCGGAAGATAGGCCCCAGGAATCAATTCTTGTTGATTCATGCCATCGTAGCCGTACTGAAATACCGTTAAGTTTTGTCCGACAGCGTCGAATTCTGAACTTTTACGATTACCCGAGGCATCATAAGAATAATCGTAAGCTTTTACTGTTTGATTCGTGCTATCGTTCGGGTCGGTCGCGCTTAAAAGCTGTCCCTCCAAATCATAGTTCATGAATGTGTTTTCGATGGTCCCGGAATTCGCGACGAGGACGCCACCGGTTACATGGCCGATAAGACTCGTGGCCTGCTTTACGTTGCCAAGCACATCGTTAGTGTAATGAAAGATTTTAAAACGATTTCCTGGTTGCACATGTTCGATGTCCGCCAGTGTTTCATCGTGCGCTATGTCATTGTAGCCAAACAGGTTTGTCGAAATGGAAGAGGCAATCCCAGTCAATAATGGAGTGGAGTTAGAATACGATAAGCTGAACGTATTCAGGGGAGCAGTGTGCGTCATAATTCTCCCTGATTCGTCATAGGTAAAACTTTCACTGCTGGCCAAACCCGCCTGTCGGCCGACAACGCGTCCAAGGGCGTCGTAAGTATAGTTAATGGTGTGATGATTCCCAGGCTGAACCTCTGAAGCCAGCTGACCGGCTCCGGTGGTGAGCGTACCGAGAATGGAGTTATAGTGATATACTGTTTGTCCTGTGCCATCCGTCATTGACGCCAATCGCCGATAATGCGGATCGTAAGAAAAGCTCACGGATGGAGTGGCGATTATAGGATCAATATAGCTGATGTTCGTAAGCGTATCGTCAATACCGTACGTATAGCTTTTCACCTGGCTTTCAGCATCGGTAATCGATGTCAACCGGCTGCTCCTGGATTCGTAAGCGTATTGAATCGCTGTACTATCGTCGAATTGTTTTTCTGTTATCCTGCCTTCCAAGTCCCGGGTCCAACTGGTCTCGTCACCCCGCGGGTCGGTGATGCTGGTAAGAGAACCGCAGCCGCACCACCCATATTGCGTTACCCGCCCAAGCCGGTCGCGAACGGTGAGAGGATGCCCGAGGGAATCATACGTGATTTGTATGGGATGGCCCGTGCGGTCCCAGATGCGCACCAGATCAAGCCGCGAGTAATCGTATTGATTATATGTGCCATCGGGAAAGGTCACTTTCGTGACCCGATCCAACGGGTCGTAATCGTATTTAATATAATAACCCGATGAATTTGTGGCATATTGCACTCGGCCATAAGTATCGTAATGGAAGGAATTCGTCCAAACTCCCCCGCTCCACGGCCGTCGGATCCTCAGTAGGTAACCGTTCGCGTCATGGTCGTAATAGGTGTGATTGCTTTGGGGATCAAGGATATCATGCAGTTGATTGCCATTTTCGTAGGTGAAGGAATATACTTGCCGGGAGGCGTTGGTGTAATATTGGGGTAAATGATTGCTGTAGGGGCCGGCCATTCCAAGGGTTTCATCAATGCCCGCGGTTGTTTGATGAACTCTCAAGACGTCAATTCCATTACCCGCATAGTCGATCGTCGTCTGGCGAAACGCCGGATCGGTATATTGCGTCACTCGCCCCACGCTGTTATACGAGTATTGATTAGTCTGGATAAACGGATGAAGGGAGTCGGCGGGATTATCAATAAGTCGATAGCTGGCACTTGGCGAACGCAGAGTAATTCCAGCTTCATAAGCGGGAGCACTTTGGTTAGGATAAACGAAATAAATTCGGCTTTCAAGAGGGGGTTTTAAACTTTCCAAAATTCCCGAGGTGAAAGGAAGGCCGTCGTCACTCATGATCTGAGCATCATGCAGCCAATGGTATATGATCGCCTTGTTAAAATCGTTAGTTCCCGCCTGGGCCATTATGTTTCTGTCGAAATAAAACGTGTTTCTATATTCTTGATATTGATTTAATACATCCGGGACTGAAGGCGCTTCGGAGTCAGTGTCACTGATTCCCGGCGCTCCATGTTGAGAATTGATGTACTGTTGGCCACCATCCGGTTCCGTGATTAACAAAGCCCTCGTATAACCATTCTCGTATGAGCTAAATGTCGTAGTACCGTACGGAGTCGTCAGGGATGTTATAAAATCTCCAGAATCGTACGTGAAAGTGGAAGTCAGACCGGCAACGTCCGTGATTTTTAACAGCCGTCCGAGTTGGTCGTAATTGAAATATGCAATGCGACCGAACGGATCTTCTACGCTCGTAATTTTAAACGTATCGCTCGGTAGATCGTAATGCAGCAAGTTTGTCTGGCCCAGCGCATCGTATAACCGACCGAGCCGACCAAGGCTATCGTACCATAGCGTCAACGTGTGTCCAAATGAGTCCTTCATTGCCGTCAGGGCCATTTTCCTCTCGGTGGAGGTTCCAATATTATACCCAAATTCCTGCTGCGATCCGTCGGGAAAGGTCAAAGTATACCGATCATTCACGCTGTCATATTGGAGAAGATTTCCGTCCCTGTCTGAGGCGTACAAGCCTGTGCCGGAGTTAAACCCCGCGTTTGTCAATATTCCGCCGCCGCCTACATAACGTGACACCTGGCTTCTATCTCCGGAAACTCCATTGTCCGTAATGTAACTGAACCAGTCGAAAGTCCATTTGCTTCCGATGTTCGAATAATTCGGGATTACCTGGGCGGTAACGTCTCTCTGGTTGTACGTAAGCTTAAATTTTACAGCGGGGCCGAGAGGCGGAAAATAGCGCAGCGGAGTATCCACGATATTGAGGCTCACCAACATTAGGTGGGTGTTCGCCCTCGCCATTCCAAAATTGTCCTGTCCGTCACAACCTTTAGGGTCGTTCGGCGTAAAAGCGCTCGGATCCCTCCCGCCGGTCACGCCTTTCCCCCGTATTGTGGCGCCTTCCTCAAGGGAAACCGCTTGCCAGCCCGGTGGCAAAGCGCCTTCCGGGACGAGAAAATAGCCACTGCTTTCTTCATCTATTGCCGCCCTGCTTGCCCAAAGCTGCTGTCCATACAGGTGGCTAAACGTGGAGTCCTGAATCAAATACCGCCCTCCGCGCTCCTCCAGAACGGCGCCATAATGGTTAAGTTTCCAATGAATGACCGAATGAATCGGGATTTCACTTCCCGGTTGACGCTTGATGATCTGGTATTTCATTCCCGAAGCCGTCGCCAATGCCTGGAGTTGCGCCAAAGAAAACCCTTGCTTGGTCGATTTCGCCTGATTGAGCGGGACAAGAGCGTTGGCTTCGACCCTCTCCGCCAGGGCGAGCCGCTTAAGTGCGTAGGGTCCGCACATGAATCCCACCTCGGGATGATTGTCCATTATCCAGAGCGCTTCTTTGGCTCCAGCCAGCATCTCCGTGGCGCCGCCCATTACATGGCGGTCTTCAACCTGTTTTAAAAGTGGAGCCAATTCTTCGTAGCGGCCCACCCAGGCATTGATCTGGATCAATTCACCCAGGGCACGATCCGCCATGCTTTTAATTTTTATATCCGAAGCTGTTTTGGTCAGTTCCCAAGCCTCATCCCACGCATTCATCGCCCGGGAAAAGTAACCCCTCTCCCGCCAGACGATTCCCAAATTGACGAGCAGCGCCGGTTTCCAGGGAGACTTGGGATGCGCTTTGAGAAAACCAGACAGCACCGAAGTACCATCTCCGGATTGCTCCAGCCGATCATATTCCAATAGCGCATTCGCCAGTGCTTTGTTCTCCGCTGCCGTTGTGATTTCCGACGGAAATAATGGGCATGGAAGAACCCGGGTCCGGAAAAATTCCTCGTCAGTCGGCGACTCGGAAAAGGTGATCGGCACAGACTTTGATTGCGAGATGGGGGGCCTGCGAATAACATGGATGGGGGAGCCATTCTCAGCTTGAGTTGCCGATGGCCCCCGACCGTTATCAGCCTGGGTGATGGCCGCCACCGCCGGCATGGATTCAATGATTAAAGTCCAAGCAAGCAGCAGCGATGTAACCCGATATACGAGAGAGCAGGATTTGATTTTCATATCTCGGAAAAATTTAAGGGACAAACACGGCCGTTTTAGGATCGAGCAGAAGAATCACCGGCGGGGTAGTATCGCTGGGATTTGAACCCGGAGGACAATCCCAACGAGTGGGATCGAGAGGAAAACAATCTACCGCATCCAGCACTCCGTCTCCGTCACTATCGGCATTATATGGATCCGTTCCATTTGCTATTTCCACGAGATTCGGAATTCCGTCACTATCAGAATCCAGATTTGCATTCGCTTGATAGTCGCTAAGCACTTCTGCAGCAGTAAGGGGATAATTGAACGTTTCTAACGAAGTAATTACTCCGCGCGCTTGTTGGACATGGCCGTCACTGCCTATGCGCAAACTCGTTAGCACACTGCATGGACTGTTTGGGTATCCACTTCCCGTCCCCACCAGAACTCCATCAATATAAAAAACGGTTTGAGTTTCCATATACGTGACCGCGATTTGGTGCCATTGTCCGGCGGTCCAACTGATGCTAATTGAGGAAACCGTGGTGCCCCAATCCAGTTCAATTCCATTACCGTGGGCGGTAACTTTAAGCACCCAATAATCTAATACACGCCATCCGTCATTCTCTATCATATCGACCAATGTTCCCCCAGCAGACGGACCGCTGCCGCTGCTCCAATTCGGCTTAAACCACATCGTGACAGTCCCGCGATTTGCTCTAATATTCGGGGTTCCGGTACTTGTAAGAACGGATCCATCTGCCTGGTTTACGGAGAATGTATCTCCGCGAAATGCAGGGTACTCCAAATCGATATCACTTGAGTTATCAAAGTTAATACCGTTATTTCCAAAAGGAGTGCTTACTGAGACGACATTCTCGGCCGTCGTTGGAATTTGTCCCTCGCTATTTACCAGTGAATTATTATCGAACGCCCACATTCCTAAGCGTTCAGGAGGAAGTACGGTTACTGGCACTCGGAACACTGCGCCGGGGGGAATGGGAGTGCCAGCAAGCGGCGCCGACGTCGTCGGGAATAGTTCCAAAGTCACTACCGACGAAGCCGAAGCCGTAAGGGGAGGGGTGTCTACCCAATCAACTCCCCACGGATAATTTGTATAGCTATAGTATCCACAAGTATTAATGGATTTTGCTATCAAAGTTCCGTAACTGACAATCGATGTGTATGTCTCAATTGTTATAGTATCATTTACTACCGCAGGTTCCGGGACACAATTCACGCCACTTACGACAGCGGGCAATATCCAACCAGATATTTGCCATGCACCGAGTGGAAAACATCTCAGACCGCCGCCAATGCCAGTTGGTTCTTCCGCTGATGGAATAAACATGTTGGCCGCATCCAGCGGATAATTAAAGATCTGCAAGTCATCAAATATACCACTTGCTAAATGACTCCCAACGTCGTCACTTCCGATCCGGATCCCGCTTTGTGACCGGGCTGTAAGGCCTGGTACATTCGTGATTGCCGCGCCATTCGCAACGGGCAGACCGTCGACGTAAAGGAGCGTTCCGCTGTCATCATACGTGAGCCCAATTTCATGCCACATATTAGATTGCCAAGAGATCGATGTGGAAACGTTCGTGGCGAGAACCCCGTTGCTAGCGGAGGTAAAGGCCAAATTATTGCCATTCGAATTGACTGTCATAGCCCAAAAACTATTATTGGAGGTGGCGTTAAAATTCCCCACGTCAAATAAGACCGCTGTATTCCCCGGACCTGTACCTCCATTGGTGCTGCTCCAATTAGGCGCGAACCAAAATCGGATCGTGCCAAACCGATAATTAATGTTTGGCATACCATTTGTTTCCGTGTCACGATAGGCGAGCGCCGCTATATTAGTGCCACCCAACATCACGCCATTCGTGAACAATGAAGGCATGCCAAGGACATTCGTAACTAATATCGGCAATTGCCCCGTGTCCGCCTGGAATGAATTTGTATTGTCAAAACTCCAGGTACCCAAAACCACCGAATTGAATATCGCAGGGTCGGTGCCGCTTAAAACTTCCAAGTAATCATTGATGCCGTCCATATCTGTATCAGTCGCATTCCAGTTTGCCGGGTCGCCCGAATCATAAATTCCATCGCCGTTCGCATCCTCGAAGTAATCCGGCAGCGCATCGCCGTCGGTGTCGGTAAGATTTCCAAAGCGGTCCAACGCCACATAATGGTAACCGATGTCCACCACCGAATTTGTCTCTTTCACTTGGTTCGTGGTTGTTGTGTAGTGGTAAAGGCCGGCCAGGTTGCCGGTAACGCTGCCCGCATTCGTGAGGCTGCTATTGGCTGGTTGATAGAATTGTCCCAATGGCCCGGTTTGATAAATGAGATGGTTGGTATTGACCACATCAAATGCATTCGGCGGATTCAGCCGGTTAGTATTGACCAGGTAAGCATTGTAACCGTTTACGGTCAGTTGGGCGACGACGAGCGAACAGTTGTCAAAGGCATTGTTAAAGAAAGACCATGTGTTGGAATTTCCAAACGGGCGAATCGTCGATGACACATTCCAAAACAAACTATTTGAAAACGTCAATGAATTGTTCGTATAGCCTAAGCCAGTCATTGATACTGTAGACCGGGCAAACAAATTATTTTTAAGGGTCGCCAGCGTCGAACTGTTGCCGCTGAAATCGCTTTGTCCGCTCCAAAACTCGCAGTCCTGCACTAATAGATTGCTGTAAGCCCAGGAATCACGGTGGTAAAGGTGGTACCCCCCAGAGGCTGGGCAACTAAATTTGGTAAAGCGAAATATCCCAGATGGTTCATTGGCGGCGTGCCAGGAATTCACCATAAGACCCGCACTTGGTACGGCGGTTCCGCTCCCTAAGGAAAGCGACTGCTCTTGTACGGCAGAATAGCGGGTGAACCAGTTGGGTAGAAGGGGTGTCCCAACCGAAATAATCGAGGCCCCATCGGTCACAAGAATATCAGAATCATTGTACCCGGCCAAGACCGAACCATTGGTTACAGTCACGCTTGCATTGGTGACCCAGAGAAGATCCACCAAATAATCGATCGGGTCATAATGAAAGCCCAAATCCGGAGCGTCTAAATCACGTTGGGCTTGAGGATTCAACACGATGTTACTAGACACCAAAACATTTG
Organism: Verrucomicrobiia bacterium; assembly: GCA_035552155.1. GTDB lineage: Bacteria > Verrucomicrobiota > Verrucomicrobiia > Limisphaerales > DASXHY01 > DASXHY01. Next base: position 176,351 of record DASZLX010000028.1, read on the forward strand.
AGTATAGTATTGGAGGATAAGTCGTTTTCCGTCTTAACTCGGTGAGCAGGGTGGAATTGAGATTCGTAGTACCAATATTGCGATAGGGACTGTTGGTTGCCAGATAATAGCTGCCTCCGCCAGCAGCTTGAAAAATCCCTGTATTTGTACTAAGCACTGCGGTTGCATTCGTTGTATACGGAATATCTCCCATCAGGCCCACGCCCGTCATCAAGCTGTTCGTTAGCGCGAGATTTGCGCTGCCATCATTCCATCCCAACTGGGCGCAGCGATCTAAAGTCAGGTGTTCGATACCTACACTGGCTCCGTACGACTCAAAAGCGCTTCCAGCGACATCCGTCATCAATACATTTCGGACACTGCTATGAGCATTAGTGGTATCCCCGTAAATGAGAAACGGCCATGTCGCATGTACAAATTGCAAGTCCCTAAATTCGTCATTTGTAACCCCGAAGGCCTCTATGCCGCTGTAGCAATAAGACAGCCGCAAGTCGTGCAACCCCGTCGTTGCCGAATAAATGTATAAGTAAATATTCTGAGTATCGGTAACAGGCGCGCCCGTACTGCCGCTTATTGTCTCTCCGACTGAATTGTCATCCAGGGATGTAAACACTGCGGGACGATATGGAGAGGTTTGACAAGTTACAGTGCCTCCGTCAAAAATTAAACCGCATGCATTAGTCTGACTAAACTTGACGACGGTTCCACCTTCAATGACATTGCTTCCGCCTAGAAAAAAGTAGCCGGTCACAAAATATGTCATGTTTCCTTGAAAAATAACATTGTTCGTAGTTGAATTAATCAGGTTGTAGTCCAAGACTAAGCTTGATGCGCGCTGGTTTATTTCGGCAATCGCCACTTGCATTCGATTTGTGCTCGTTTGCGCGATCCTCCGAGGGGGGAGCAACTGGGAACGTGAAACCCGATTCACCCTTGAGTTCGACAAGTGGGAGGCAAGAGACGTTTTTGGTTGAGGTAATACTTGTAATTTTGGACGAATTCTCAATGCGGGTACAGATTCGACCAAAAATTTACGACCGTCGATCTGCGCCCAGCTCTTGCTCACGAGAATCTGTCCTCCTACATTGGAATGATCAGGTTGTGATTTGGTTGCATTGATTGAAAATGCTCTGCCATGGACCATTGTCATAGCTCCAAACTTCAAACTAGAATCTGACAAGGTATCATCGCTCTCCCCAAGGCTTCCATTTTTAGAGGGGGAAACAGTTGCCGATCCCGAAATTTCCTCCGGATCAGTCGTATCAAAGAATTCGGTAAATAATTCTAACTGGCTCCCCCCCTCCATAAGCCCAAAAGCCTCCGGTACAGGCGGTTGTTCATGCAACACCAGGTCGCTCTCAAAGCCGCCTTTACGATAAGTGTAAACGAGATCCGCTGCAAAATCCGTGAAAGCGTTTGTATACACCACTTGGTTCCCAGAAGGAAGAATCTGTCCAATCGAATGCTTCAGTTCGGCAATCAAAACGCTATTAGTGCCGTCGTAATAACTGACGCCTAACGGACGGCTTTTGAGGTGCTTTCCATCCGGCGTAATCACTTCAATAACTCCGTCGTAAATGTCATAGGGGAAGTAAACCTGATGCTGTCCTTGCGTAGCCTGCGCCCCGCCAGTCGATGAAATGACAATTTCTTCTTTGCTTTCCACCCATTGGCCGTCCTTTTGATAGTTTAGTCCGGTGGCCATTTCGGTGACACGATGCACATGAGGAAACACCTCGCCGGACGGACCTTGCTCATAAGTAGTCCGCTCCCAAACGCGGCTGTTTGCGTCTCTTTGAATAACAGCGTATGGCGTGTCCTGTGGAGCTGCAGAACTTGAGTTTACCGTTTGCGCAAAGGTGCTCGCAGTTAGTGCAATCGAGCACAGAACCAACAATGGAGTCTTCATACAATTTAAAGTCAAAGATAGGGGAAAAATCTCTAGAAAAAAACGGAACCTCCTTAAAGTCCCACACTTGCAGCGCAGCTTCTGCCCAACTTGTTGCCTTCCGATTCTCATATGCCCACCCACTATTCCAATTGCCACCCAACCCACTCCAACGGAGATGTAGATCACTTCCGTCGGAAGACCTTTCTACTCTTCATGAAAAATTTGTGCAAGCACTTTCTGGCAAATCGTTCACACAGTAGTCCAGCTAAACTAAAACACCTGGTGCTCGCTCTTCACGAACCAAATGCTACGCTGTCGAAGAGCCACGATTTCAAATTAGAATCGAGCGGATCATCTCTCGCGCCGCGTTGTTAACTTATTCTTATGAAGCCCTCTTTGTGATGACTCGATTTAACTCCTCGCCAATGGTTTGCCCACTCTACTAAAACAAACCGATACCCGACCGCCAGAAACAAAAACGTCGCCATTCGCACGCATTTATCTCCCCATAAAAATGATATGGACTTCGTTGTCGTCGCTGGTTCCACCAGAGCCGCCCCAACTGCCGAAGCGGAAATGCCAGCTATCCGGCTTTGACACGTCCTTGACACTGTAAATGACGTGGTTTGCGTCTACGCGATACGCCTGCGCCTTCAATTCGGATGCCTCCGGGTATTTGCCGGTGTAATCGCTCGTGCCGATCAGCACGTACCCGGCCGTAAGGCATTTCTGTTTCTCGACCTGCACATTATCGACGAGGTCAATAGTGATTGGGCCTTTGAACTTCGGACCGTCAACAAGAGAAGGACTGTAATAATCGTGCGTGGGACCACCGGCGCAGCCGGACAACAGACCGATTGAGAGGCACAGCGACAGAACGGGCATGGCTTTCATAATTATTGCATTGGTTCCGGTTTAGTTCTTCTGGCGAAGCAGTGCGGCAATCAAACCGGGAATTTCCCTTGTTCGCTCAATTTGCTCTTGGATGTCGCGTCTCTGCTGCGCGAGCCAAGCCAATGACTGGCTGGCTGCCAAGGCATTTTGGGCAACCACAGACCCAGGCACAGCTCGGCCTTCTCTCATTCTCAATTGGCTCGGTTTTGCGTATTGAAAAGGATCTTTCAGCACGCCGTCGTGTCCAGTGGTACAAATCAATAAAAAGCGCGCGACCGCATGAGCTCCCCATTTCTTTTTCAGAGGCCCATCCGCAAAAGATTCTAACTGTTTTGGTGTGACTTCCTTTTCCATCCACACCTTGATTGTTTCCTGCTCCCGCCGGATCGCGGTCAATGCCTTCAGTAAGGACTCCCCCAGAACTGCAATGTCAATTCTACCGTTATGAATCTGCCGGACGTTCAAGCGCGTGGTGCCTAAGACCAGCCCATTGCCGCAAATTAATCGAAGCCAGCCGAGCACGACCCATAGACGCGAACTGCCGTCATCAATGAAGTGCTGGATGAAGCGCTCACCGAGCAGGAAGGTGATTTTGATTCCGACAGCCGCTGGGCGCTCGCGTGGTTCGAGCAGTTTGGATTTTCCGAGGGCGAATACGGCGTGGCTGAAACCTTGAGTAAAGCTAAAAACACCAGCGTTCAGGGGTTGGAGGAGGCTGGCATTCTTAAACAAGGGCACGGTAAAGTCCGCCTGCTCAAGCCGGAAGAATTGCCGGCGGATTGGAGTCCCGAAACGGACAATCGCCTGACGAATTGGGAAACGGTGCATCACCTCATCCGCGTGCTCGGCAGCGGCGGCGAAAGTGCGGCAGCGGAACTTGTTTCCAAACTCGGCACCAAAGCCGAAACCGCGCGGGAACTGGCTTATCGCCTTTACGCCCTTTGCGAGCGTAAAAAGCGCGCATCTGAGGCGCTGGCCTATAACGGCTTAGTTCAGAGCTGGCCGGAATTGATCCGCCTGGCGCAGTCCGGCGCAAAACCGCAAACCTCGCCGGCCCAGTCCGACCTAATTTAATTTCAGTATCCAAGCAATATGGCACTCACTAATCAGCAACGCGTCGGCAAGGCACTGGATTTACTCCGGGACGGTCTGGGCGGTTTCATTCAGCGGGAATTGCAAAGCAAGTATAAAGAACGCGCCCAGGCAGAGGCTCAAAAGTTTCTGGACACCGACCGACTAAAGGGAACGAAACCCATCGCGGAGTGGGATGCCGCCGCGTTGCTCCGGTTAATGTGGGAATCGTGGAATGACGTTTTCCGCCAGACGTTGGGCCATGCCGAACGGACGCTGGTCTCCGAGTTGCGTACGGTGCGCGACCGTTGGGCGCACCAGGAGAATTTCTCCAGCGACGACGCTGACCGGGCGCTGGATTCATCGGAACGCTTATTGTCAGCCATATCCGCGCCGCAGTCCGAGGCTGTGCGCGCCATGAAATTGGAACTGCGCCGACAGGTTTTTGATGAACAGGTGCGCGGCGAGAAACGCAAAGTCGGCGGCTCGCTAGTCGAGGCTGCTGCCACCGGTGCGCTCAAACCGTGGCGCGAGGTCATCACCCCCCATGCCGATGTCGCCAGCGGACGTTACCAACAGGCCGAGTTCGCCGCTGACTTGTGGCAGGTACATCTGGGCGAAGGCTCGGACGAGTATCGCAAGCCGTCAGAATTTTTCCGCCGCACGTTTCTCACCGAAAGCCTGAAAAAAATGCTAGTTGGCGGTGTGCAACGCCTTTCCGGCAAGGGCGGTGATCCGGTGGTGCAGCTTCAAACAAATTTCGGCGGCGGCAAAACCCACTCCATGCTCGCCCTTTACCATCTGTTTTCCGGCGTGTCGCCCGGTGACCTTCCGGGCGTGGACGACGTAATGGCTGAAGCCGGAGTCAAAACGTTGCCCAAGGCCAACCGCGTGGTACTGGTTGGCAACAAAATCTCGCCCGGTAATCCGGCGAAGAAACCCGATGGAACCATCGTCCGCACGTTATGGGGTGAACTCGCCTACCAGCTTGGCGGCAAGAAGGCGTTCGCCCGCGTGAAAGCCGACGACGAAAAGGCCACCAGCCCCGGTGACGCGCTTCGTGAATTATTCATCGAATATGGTCCTTGTCTCATCTTAATTGACGAGTGGGTAGCTTACGCGCGGCAACTTCACGACCAGAGCGATTTGCCGGCAGGCGGATTCGAGACGCAATTTTCATTCGCCCAGGTGTTGACCGAATCGGCCAAGCTCGCGGGCAATTGCCTTTTGGTCATTTCGCTCCCTGCGTCAGATACCGCCGGTTCACCGCACACGCAAGCGGATGACGTCGAGGTCGGCGGCGTGCGCGGACGCGAGGCGCTGAATCGGTTGCGCAACGTTGTCGGCCGGGTGGAGTCATCTTGGCGTCCCGCCACCGCCGAGGAAGGTTTTGAAATCGTGCGGCGACGCTTGTTCGAACCGATTGCCGGCGACCAGTTCAAGAACCGAGACGTGACGGCGCAGGCATTTTCAGAATTGTATCACTCGCAAAGTGCGGAATTCCCACCGGAGTGTCGCGGCGGCGACTACGAAAAACGGATGCGGGCGGCATATCCGATCCACCCGGAAATCTTTGACCAGCTTTATGGCGCGTGGAGTACGCTGGTCAAATTCCAGCGCACACGCGGCGTGCTGCGCCTCATGGCGGCCGTGATTCACAGCCTATGGGAAAAGGGCGACCACAGCCCCATGATTTTGCCTTCAATGATTCCCATTGATGACCCGCGTGTGCAAAACGAACTCACGCGCTACCTGTCGGATAATTGGGTGCCGATTATTGAAAAAGACGTGGATGGGCCAAACTCGCTGCCGCTCCGCATTGATGGCGACCAACCCAATCTCGGAAAGGTATCTGCCACACGGCGGGTGGCGCGCACCATTTACTTGGGTTCGGCGCCGAGCGCCGGCTCAGTTCATCGCGGCATTGAAGACCGCCACGTGAAACTCGGTTGCGTGATGCCCGGTGAAACCGCGGCGATCTTCGGCGACGGCCTGCGCAGGTTGGCCGCAGCCGCCACCTATCTTTACCAGGACGGAAATCGTTTTTGGTATGACACGCAAGCGACCGTAACCAAACTAGCCGAAGATCGGGCGGAACAGTTGAAGCGCGACCCGGACAAGGTCATGCAGGAATTGGACAACCGATTGCGTGAAGATTTGCGCAAGATGGGTGATTTCAACCGCATTCACCCTCTGCCACGTTCGGGTGCGGATGTCCCGGACGACATGGATGCTCGCCTGATTGTCTTATCAGCGGAACACCCTTACACCAAGGAGGCCGACAACGCCGCTGAAAGTGCGGCCCGGGCCATCTTGGAATCACGAGGCAACACGCCCCGTCTCCACCGGAACACGCTGGTTTTTCTCGCCGCCGATAAAACGCGCTTGCAAGACCTCGAAGATGCGTTGCGCAAATATATCGCGTGGGCGTCTATCCTTGCTGAAAAGGAATCACTCAATCTTTCACCGTTCCAATCAAAGCAGGCCGAGACGCAACAACATGCCGCAGACGGAGCCGTGACCGCGCGCTTGCCAGAAGTTTATCAATGGCTGCTCGTCCCTGAGCAGGCGAATCCCCAAGCGCCGGTTCAATGGCCGGCCACACGTGTTTCGGGCAGCGATGCTCTCGCCGTGCGCGCCAGCAAAAAACTTCGCGGCGACGAATTGTTGATTACAATTCTCGGCTCAACCATTTTGCGGAAGCACCTGGATGATGTTCCGCTATGGCGTGGCGACCATGTGCCGGTTCGTCAACTCGTGGATGACTTTGCCCGCTATCTCTATCTGCCGCGCCTCTCCGATTCTGAAGTCCTGACGCAGGCCATTCGAGACGGAGTAAGTTTCTTAACCTGGTCGTCAGATACATTCGCCTACGCCGAGAGCTACGACGAAACGGCCAAACGCTATCGCGGCCTCCGCGCCGGCCAAACATTGACGATCATGAGCGACAGCACAGGTTTGTTGGTAAAGCCAGACGTGGCGCGCAAGCAAATGGAAGCGGAGGTGAAACCCGAGCCGCCCGCACCCGGTCCCATTGCGCCCGGATCCAGTGGGAAGAAGCCCGTCCCAACTCCGCCCGTGCCCGAGGCGAAGCTAAAGCGTTTCCACGGAACAGCAAACTTGGATGCAACACGGGCCGGCCGTGATGCCAGTCGCATCGCCGACGAAATTTTGGCCCACCTGGTCAGTCAACCAGGCGCGGAAGTGACCGTTACGATTGAGATTGATGCCAGGCTTCCTCAAGGTGCCACGGATCAACTGATGCGAACCGTGACCGAGAACAGTCGGACCTTGAAATTCACGAGCCATGGGTTCGAACAGGAATAAATTTTAACCTAACAGTAATCTACGTGGCTGGAATCAGGGATTATGATACGATCACCTTCGAAATGATATGAGTTTTGAACCGCCCAACAATGATCTGATTCGACAAGCATTCCCACAAATACAAGATCTCACACTGATTGATAAAGGTGGCTTTAAGGCTGTTTACTGAGTGACCATCGGCGACAAGATTGAAGCATTCAAATTGCTTCTCATTCCGTCGTATGCCGGAAACTCTGATGCCGATTCTCTTCGCCAGGAATGCATCGCGCGCGTGCGGCGCGAGGTCGCGGCACTTGCCAGTTGTCCCGGACCTGAAACGGTGAAGCTCGGTTCTTTACCTTTGGCTTCTGTTCAAATTGCCGCCTCTGACTACGTCGGGTACTCCGAAGAATTTTTAGACAGCAACGATCTTTGGAAGTTGCTGAATTCCGGGATCGCCAAGCCCCCGGAAAATGAATTGAAACTGCTTTTCGCCACCCTCCTAAAAGCCATCCGCGATTTATGGGTCCATGGTTACATCCATCGCGACATTAAACCTAAAAACGTGATGAAGCTGAACAATGCGCAACGCCAGTTTGTATTGCTGGATCTGGGCATTGCATATTCGGTTTTAGAGACAGCGTTAACGGTGAACCCCGGCGAACGGATGCCGCTAGCCACGTACCGCTATCTCGCGCCCGAAATGATGAACGCACATTTCCGAGATACCATTGACTTTCGTAGCGATCTCTACACCGCCGCTATGACGGTGTTTGAATATGCCGCCCAACGCCATCCGCTGGCGCAGGACCGCGACGACATGATGCGAACGATCTCTCGCGCGTTGCACCAACCCGCGAAACCACTGACAGAATTGCGCCCCGACCTTTCTGCCGATTTTTGTCAGATGATTGATCAAATGCTGAAAAAGAAACCGGCGCTTCGGCCCGCGAATTTGAATCTATTGATTAATCGAATGGAGATCAAAGTATGAAATTATTTGCACAGCATGGCGCGCAGGAGGGCGAGAAAATCAATGAAGGTTTCGCCCGCGACTTGATCGACGGTGTCATTTATAGTCCGCGAGACGTTTCGCTCGACACTCTTCGGAGCAAACTAGGATTGCTTGCCAACGAATATCCGCACGCGGAACGGTTAATTGATCCTCAGTATTATTCCATTTTTCTGAACGGCACTGAGGAGGCCCGGCTCGGTTATTTGTTGGAAGATTATGCCGCGTATTTCAAACCACGACGACGTGGCCAATTGGAACGGGAAAGCCAAATTCAACAGGATTTGCCTGCCGCTCTAGAGTTTCAAGCAGGCTTGCCGGTCACGGGAATTATCGCGCCGAATATCCTCATTCCGAATTCGCTCAATTCGATTGAAGCGGTAATTGCAAAACACTTCATCCGGCTTGCTGCAGGCCAATATGCCAAGCTCAACGATAAACGCCCGATGTACGCAACGCTCGCTATTTCTCGAAACGCGCTAGGCGACAAGCAGGAGCTGGTTGAATTCCTAAACGAAATCACGCTGCTGGATGAACCACCACGCGGATTCTACCTGCTGATTTCGGCACGCAATACCGAAGCACGATCCGACATTTACAATACTGACGTAATTGCCGCGTGGATGTTTATCAACCATACGCTGAAGGTGAACGGATTCGATGTAATCAACGGCTACTCCGATATTCTTACTCCGTTCCTTGGCGCGGCCGGAGGCACGGCCGGCGCATTAGGGTGGTGGTCGAATCTTCGAGCATTCTCACTTGACCGCTTTGCGCCCGCGCCAGGAGGCGGAAGATTGCCGATTCAACGATACTTGTCAGTCGCTCTATTGAACCGTTTGGCATTTTATGAATTCGACCAACTCCGCAAACTTACGCCGGTTGTTGTCAACAAACTGCCGAGCGACGCACTTTACGACGAGACGAACGGCTCAGAACCGCAGCGGAATTTGGAAGTGATTCAGTCCTGGGACGCCGTTAAAAAGCTGAACAGTGTTTTGACGGTGGGCGGGCAGAAACAATCACTCCGAAATTGCGCGGCGGCTGTGAGTGCGGCAGGTGCGACGTACGAAATGATTCAGGGACTCGGGATTCGGCTCGATTCAAAATCCAATGCAGAGCACCTGCAACCGCTCGCCGAAGGCCTGCGGTTATTCGCTAAACTTGCGGAACTTGACGAAGGTTCCAAGTAGGTCAAGCGCCTTTTCTCTTGCCTTCGCGTTTCGCGGCTTCGATACCCGGGGCGTGAAACACTTCCAAATCCGATTCGTCGTCTGATCGAAACCCCAAAGGCCCACGTTCAATTTCCGAAACAAAGCCAATTCTTTACGCGCGAGTTTGGCGGTTTCAACCGTCAAGACCACAATTGTGCGATCTGCGAAATAACCGTATCGGTATGCCTGCGATAGTCCCTTGCGCCAGTCACTCAATTTCATTTCGAACGCGGTCAATCGCCGACGCGCCAATTCAGATTTGATTTTTTCAAGCGATAACGCGGTGCCGTCGCTACCACCTGACGATTGCTTCCACGAAAGCCAGACGAAATCCGCAATGCCGAAACCGGCCAAGGCAAATTCGCTACCCCCAATGCCACACGGCGCGAAAGACGCGATATAAGCTTTTGAAAACGCTGAAACGAAATTCGACTCACCGCGTTTACGCGAGACTGTCTCTGGCAAGTTTCGTCGGGGATGGCGAAGCTTAAAATCGAGAATTTGCGCGGTTTTCATGAGGCATCGCAACATTACACGAATTAGCAATGTGTCTCAACTCAAAACAGAGATTTACAATTCTCAAAGCCGATCCTTAGTTGGGAGCGAGTCGCCCGAGTCAATAAGTCTAACAATCGTGGAATATCCAAAAAAAACTCTGAGGCCAGCAGCTACGCCTACGCCCTATTTGTCGCACCCTGCCGGCACCCCCGCTTCGAGCCGGGGTCTAGAACTGGTTGGAGGCTACCAAGCGGCTTTCCATGGGCCAAAGATCTCCCAAAGATTTTGAGACGGTTTGCCTGTCCAAAACATTTCAAAAACACAGTCATAGTCTCCAAACTTATCCAAACATTTTCCTACTCATTGTTGCCACCAGATGCGAAAGAATGCTTGCAAACACGAGTGAATGCGCGTATCAGCAATAGCAGGTAAATGCAAAACACGGCAACCATGAGTAACGACCAGACTACCCAGATTGCAGGTTCGAAACCTGCAGCGCGCACCATTTCTTAAGTTATTTTCACAAAATGGTGGTCACTTCCGGGTCACGGCTGTCGCCTTGATGTCTTCTTTCGCGGCGTCAAACTTCTGACTTTTCGCCATCTCAATGGCTTTCTTCCTCGCCTCGCTCGCTGTCTGTGCTTTCACTGAAATGCTGGTTTCGGCGATTGCCACCCGGCGCACTCGCACCTCGAAGGTCTTCTCCACCGGCATTTTCTTTTCAACCCGCACCGGCTTCGCGCGCTGCGATTTGGAGGCGGGCTTCAGATCTTCCGTTGAGACCGGGTCTTCCGGTTCGGGTTGTTCCACCAGGTCATATTTTATTCCAATGACCTTCCCCTGCTTCGCCGGCAAGGGTTTTGGAAAAATAAAATAGGACGCGTGCGGTTGCCGATGAAAACCGATCTCTCCAAAATCCGTTTTCTTTGACGCCGGGGGTTGAACCATCGTAAGCACGCGGTTCGCCTCGACGGCGTGCCGGAACTCACGGTCCTGCCTCGGATCTGTCCAAAGGGATTTTGGTTCGGGCCTTCCGGATGTCTTTACCAGATCGCGAAAGCGGAGGGTGGACATGCCCGAATATCCCTTTGTCCGCGGGGCCGTTCCATGGGTTGGAATGCGTAGTTCTCCTCATTACACACGCTCTTTTCACGTTTTAATCTATTCGCGACAGGCAACGGAGAGGCAACCCGACGAACCGTATGAAAATTTTCACCTTGTATATCGGGATGAATGAACCCGGCGCCGGGGAGAATATCCTGCGCATCCTGGGCGAGAGTTTTCCTTCCTTCACATTCATCGAAGGAAAGGGAGTTTTTCGCGGCACCCTTGAATCAATGTGGTTTGTAAAAATCGCCACCACCGATTCGCGATTGGCCATTCGTGTGGCAGAAAATATTCGATCGACGCTGCAGCAGGATTCGGTCGGCATCGAATACGACAACAGATATTACAAATGCACCGCCGCAGACCCGGCGAGTGATCTGGCGAAGCGGCTCGAAGCGGAAAATGTCTCCTGAACGGCAGGGCTTACGCATCTAACTTCCAAAGATTCCAACGAGAAATTATTGATTAGGGAATTGGCCCGAGGTTCAACCTGCCGAAACCCCGAAACCGCATGTGCGAAACCCGCCCAAGTATTCAAGATGTCGCGGCCCTAAAAATCCATCGCCTACCCATTTGTAGCTTGGGGCAAATGGGTAGGCGAATTTTAATTGTGATGATTCTGATGTCAAACCAAATGTCCAACGAAACATCGTGCTGAAAAATTAAGATGCGTCCGCCCTGTCCTGAACGGCGTGCGTCCTTGACCCGACTGGGTGGCTATCACAACATCTCTCCGTCACCAACGTGATCGGCATTCCGGGTTCAAAACTGTTCAAACAACGCGCAAATAATGTCAGCACTTAAAATCACCGCCCTGATCTTGTCGGCCATCGTTTGTTGCGCGAGTTTCCCGTCGCGCGCGGAATCAACCGAAAAAGTTCTCCTCACCGATGATTGGGCCATTCAATCCGCCGACCACGTATCCAAACCGGGCGGGGTAATTTCCACGCCCGCGTTCCAGCCGGAGAAGTGGCACCCGGCCACTGTTCCATCCACCATCGTGGGTACACTCGTGGACGACAAAATTTATCCCGACCCGTTCTTCGGCATGAATCTCAAGGCACTTTCCACCAACAACGCGTTCCGGGGGCCCTGGTGGTACCGCAAAGAGTTCAAGCTCCGGCATCCAGATGACGGGCAAATCTGGCTGCATTTTGACGGCATTAATTATCTCGCGGATATCTGGGTGAACGGAAAACGAATCGCGGATACCAACCAGGTGGTGGGCGCCTATCGGACTTATCAATTCGATATCACGGACGTCGTCGCGCCGGGAAAGCCGACGGTCATCGCGGTCGAGATATTTCCCCCGGGTACAAACAGCCTGGGCATCAATTGGGTGGATTGGAACCCCACGCCTCCGGACAAAAGCATGGGCCTGTGGCGTGATGTTTATATCACCACCGCCGGGCCGGTTTCCCTTCATTCTCCGCACGTGATCACGAAGCTGGACCAGTCCTCGCTGGACAAGGCAAATGTGACCATTTCGGTGGACGTCCAGAACACCCGCTTTCGGTACGTGGATGCGACTTTGAAGGGAACGCTCGGGCCGCTGCATTTCAGCAAGGACTTGGTGATGGCGCCCTACGAAATCAAGCACATTGAAATTCCCGAAATGATTTTGGACAAACCGCGTTTGTGGTGGCCCGTCCATATGGGGCCGCAAAACCTGTACGACCTCGATCTGTGGCTGACCGTCAACGGCGTCACCTCGGATGAAGACCGCATGCGCATCGGCATTCGCGAGGCAACGTCGGAATTAAACGCAAAGGGCGCTCGCGTTTTCAAAATCAACGGCCAGCCGATTCTCGTGCGCGGCGGCGGCTGGACGCCGGATATATTTTTGCGTCCGTCGGCCGAGCGCGAAATCGAGGAACTCCGCTATGTGAAAGACATGAACCTCAACGCCATCCGCTTCGAGGGCAAAATGGAGAGCGACCGGTTCCTGGAATTATGCGACCGCGAAGGCATCCTGGTGATTGCCGGCTGGTGCTGTTGCGATTTTTGGGAGCAATGGAGCCAATGGAAGGACAACGATTACGTCATCGCGACCGAGTCATTGCGCGACCAGATCCGGCGCCTTCGGAATCACCCCTCCCTGCTCAGCTTTTGGTACGGCAGCGATAACCCGCCCAACGCGCGCGCGGAGAGCAATTATCTCGCGGTGCTCAAGGAGATGGATTGGCCGAATCCCGCGCAATCCTCCGCCAGCGCGCACAAGCCGGCCCTCTCGGAGCCGACCGGCATGAAGATGAGCGGCCCTTACGAATACGTCCCGCCGATGTATTGGTACACCGACAAGCAGGCGGGCGGCGCGTTTAGTTTCAACACCGAGACCAGTCCTGGCCCGGCGATCCCCCCGCTCGATTCGCTACGCCGGATGTTGCCGAAGGAACATCTTTGGCCCATCGACGAATTTTGGAATTTCCATTGCGGCGGCGGCTCATTCAAGACGGTGAATATTTTCACGGAAGCATTGAACAAGCGCTTCGGCAAAGCCACCAGTCTGGAAGATTACGAGAAGAAGGCGCAGGTGATGGCTTATGACGGCGAGCGCGCCATGTTCGAGGCTTACGGACGCAACAAATACAAATCCACCGGCGTGATTCAATGGATGATGAACAACGCCTGGCCCTCGATGATCTGGCATCTCTACGACTATTACCTGCGGCCCGGCGGCGGCTATTTCGGCGCCAAAAAAGCCTGCGAGCCCTTGCACATTCAATATTCCTACGACGACCGTTCAGTGGTTGTGGCCAACGGATTTTATGACGAATTCAAAGGGCTCAAGGCCAGCGCGAAGATTTACAATCTCGACATGACGGAAAAGTTTTCGGCGCAAACAAATCTGGACATTGCCGCGGACGGCGTGAAACGGATTTTTACGCTGCCGGAAGCGAAGGACCTCAGTCCCGTTTATTTCGTGAAGCTCAAGCTGGAAGACGCCGCTGGAAAACTTGTCAGCGAAAATTTCTACTGGCTCTCCACGCAAGGCGACACGATGGATAAACCGCGTCAAGGCTCGGACTGGTATTACACTCCCACCAAACAATTCGCCGACTTCACGGCCTTGAACAAACTGCCTCCCATAAAATTGAGCGTGCTCGCGAAATCCGGACGCAGCAAAGGAGAACGCATAACTCATGTGACCGTGACAAATTCCACCACGTCTCTCGCCTTCTTCATCCATCTGAAGGTCAAAGATAAAAACGGCGAGGAAATTCTGCCGGTGATTTGGGAGGACAACTACTTTTCGTTATTACCGGGGGAGCAGCGCGAAATCTCGGCGACTTACGCAGACGTGTCGAAGAACAAGGATCCCTCGGTGCAAGTCGAGGGCTGGAATGTGGTTCCGTAATCGTATCAGCTTTCGCGGAACGGGAAGAAGCGGAGAAAGGCATCCGCAGATGACACAGATTTGTGGAAAGGAGCGCGGCTGTGTCGCAGACCAGCCGCAGCCGCGTGATACATCCAGTCGTTTCAAATATTCACTGAACCTTTCGCGTTGCTGCGGCTGGTTCCGCTGCGCGGAACACAGCCGCGCTCCGGACCAGTGTCAAGATGCACCCCTGCGGACCCTTCGGTCTTTTCTCTTATCGCCTTTGTTGCCATCCAACCGCGTTGTTCCGGACCCGCCGGCTTTTGGACAACTTTGCTCTTTAACTCCATCCTGATTCTCCTAAGCTCGCGCAAACCTATGAACACAAAAACTCTCCTTCTTTCCCTCGCCCTCGGCACCGGCGTACTTTTGTCAACTTCCGCGCCGGCGCAACAAACAGCGCGGCTGGATTTCCCATCGCCCAGCCCGTTGAGCACGCTGAAACAGCGCGTGGGCCTCACGGACATCGAAATCGTTTACTCTCGTCCGAGCGCCAAGGGCCGCCCGGTTTTTGGCGGGCTAGTCCCTTACGGCCAGGTCTGGCGCACGGGCGCCAACGGCTCAACCACGATTTCCTTCAGCACACCCGTCAAATTGAACGGGACTGACATCCCCGCCGGTAAATATTCGCTCTTCACCATCCCCGGTGAAAGCGAATGGACCGTGATCATTAACAAAGACACCAAATCCAGTCCGTTCGCCTACAATGCCAGCAACGATGTCGCGCGCGTCACGGTGCCGGCGGTGGACATTGCCGAAAACGTCGAGACCTTCGGCATCATGATCGATGCGATTCGCGACGACTCGGCGCTGATTGAATTAATCTGGGAACACACCGCCGTGCCGATCCATCTCACCCTGAATCTGGTCGACACGCTGGAACCGCAAATCGGAGCCGCGATGTCCGCGCCCGGCGACAAAAAGCCATATTACCAGGCCGCCATGTTTTACTACGACCACGACCTGGATTTGCAGAAGGCGAAGACGTGGATCGAAGCGGCGGCGAAGGGCAACGAGACCTATTACGTCGTCAATTTAAAGGCCAAAATCCTCGCGAAATTGGGCGATAAAGAAGGCGCCATTGCCGCGGCGAAACGTTCCTCCGAACTGGCCGCCAAAACCGAAGGCGCCAGCGGTTATGTGAAATTGAACCAGGATCTCATCGACAGCCTCCAATAGCCGACTTGCGCGGATGAAGACGCCGGTTACCTTGAGCCGGATTGAAACGTCCATATACCGGAACCAACGCGACCTATTATGAATAAAATCAAATCCTCTCTCATTATTGCCGCTCTCCTCGGCGCTTTGCCGTTGATGGCTCAAGAAACCCACGTCAACTCTTCCGGTGGAAAAAGCCCGCACGAAACCACCAGCCGGGTCGTCAATGGCGACCGGGTGACCATCACCTACGGCCGGCCCTACATGAAGGGACGTCAAATCTGGGGCGGCCTCGTGCCCAATGGCCAGGTCTGGCGCACCGGCTCAGACGAAGCCACGGTGTTCATCACGCAAAAACCCATCGCCATCGGCGACACCACCATTCCCGCCGGGGCTTACACGCTGTTCACTCTTCCAAACGAGGATGGTTCGGCGAAATTGATCATCAATAAGGAAATTGGCCAATGGGGCGTCGGACCGGGATCCTACGATGAAAAGCAGGACCTCGCGCGCGTTGATCTGAAAAAAGACACGCTGGACACGCCGGTCGAGGAATTCACCATGACAGTCACGCGCGACGGCGAATTGAAAATGAGCTGGGATAAAACGCAATACTCGGTTCGGTTCACCGTCCAGAAGTAACCATTCGCGCAAGCTCTCTCCCGGCAGAACGACATTCTCCCTTTCCCTTCGGACGGGAGGGCCGGGGTGAGAGTTGGCGCCTCGCAACTCATGATCAATCCACGCCGGGGACTCGCTTTTGTGGCCGCCTGTTCACTGTTGTTATCTCCCGCCGCATCACGCGCGGAAGAATCACCCACGCCCGCCGCCATTTTGCAGGACCTGCGCAGCTTTCGCGAAACGGCCAGCGTGCTGTACGTCGCGGCGCATCCAGATGACGAGAATACCGTCCTCATCGCCTATCTCGCGCGCGGAATGAATTACCGCACGGCGTATCTGTCATTGACGCGCGGCGATGGCGGGCAAAATGTCCTCGGCCCGGACTTCGATGAAAAGCTCGGCGTGGCGCGCACGCAGGAATTGCTCGCGGCGCGGCGGCTCGATGGCGGGCGCCAGTTTTTTTCCCGCGCGGTCGATTTCGGATTTTCCAAGGATTACCGCGAGACATTGAACATCTGGGGCAAGGATGCGATTCTGTCGGACGTTGTGCGCGTGATTCGCACCTTCCGCCCGGACGTCGTCATCACGCGCTTTTCGACGCAACCCGGCGGCACGCATGGTCATCACACCGCTTCAGCCGTGCTGGCGCTCGAGGCATTTAAGCTGGCGGGCGACCCCACCGCCTACCCCGACCAACTTAAGACGCTCGCGCCCTGGCAACCCAAACGCATTCTCGTAAATGGCCGCGGCGGCGGCGAAAATGGTTTGCACATGGAAATCAGCGGCGATGATCCCGTCTCCGGTCTTTCCTTCGTCGAACTCGCCGGCCGCAGCCGCGCGATGCATAAGACCCAGGGCTTCGGCGGATTTGGCGGCGGCGGTGGCGGACCGCGGACCGAATCCTTTCAACTGCTCGCCGGCGAGCCCGCCACCAACAACATTTTCGAAGGCGTGGACACCACCTGGACCCGCTTTCCCGGCGGAGCGGCCATCGGCCAACTTGCCGATGAAATCATCGCGCAGTTCGACGCGAAAAATCCCGCCGCCAGCGTGCCCGCCTTGCTGAAACTGCACCGGCAACTGGCTGAGTTAAAATCCTCGGACCCGCTGGTGGCCGAAAAACGCGAACAACTTGACCATATTGTGCAGCATTGCCTCGGCCTCGAAATTGAAACGACCATTCCGCAGGCCGAATTTGTCCCCGGCGAAAAACTGCCACTGCATCAAACGGCCACAGTTCACTCGGATATTCCCGTGCGTTGGACCGCGACGGAATATCCGTCCATTAAATCCGCCCTGAAAAAAACACTCGACCTCCGCCCCAATCAACCCGTCACCCGCGACTCCGAGGAAACCCTCCCGACCAGCACACCGGTGACACAACCGTATTGGCTGCGCGAAGAAGGAACGCCCGGCCTGTTTCAGGTGGATGACCCGTCTCTGATTGGCCGCCCTGAAAATCCGCCGGTATTTCCCATCAAACAAATCTTTTCAGTCGAGGGAGAAACTCTTGTGCTCGCCGATCAGCCGATGAATGTCGCCACCGACGCAACCGGCAAGGAAACCCGCCGAAAGCTGGACGTGATTCCCCCGGTCTCGCTTCACTTCACCTCCGGGGTCACGCTGCTCGCCCCCGGCTCATCGCATCCGGTCGCAATCGAAATCACTGCCGCGCGCCCGGATTCCAACGGCACGTTGCAGCTCGAAACACCGGCAGGCTGGAAAGTCACGCCCGCGAAACAATCCTTCACGCTGGCCAAAGCAGGCGATAAAACGCAATTGAGCTTTTCCGTGACCGCACCCGCGCAATCCGCCACCGCCAAAATCGGCGCAAGCGCGGAAATTCACGGCGCGCGCTGGCGCAATGACCGCGAGGAAATCAATTACTCGCATATTCCGCTGCAATTGCTCCAGCCGCCCGCGCGGCTGAAATGCGTCAGCCTCGATCTCGCCATTCGCGGCGGGAAAATCGGCTATCTCCCGGGCGCGGGCGATTCCGTCGATGATTGCTTGAAACAAATGGGCTGCCAGGTCACGGAATTGACCGTGGACGACCTCACGCCCGAGCGGCTCAAGACGTTTGACGCCGTCGTCACCGGTGTGCGCCTGTTCGATACGCACCGGAACCTCGGGACAAAATTAAACGCGCTGTTCGCCTACGTCGAAGGCGGCGGCACTGTCGTGATGCAATACAACCGCGTGGACGGTTTGCAATCCACGCCGCTGACCTTGAAAATCTCCCAGGAGCGCGTCACGGACGAGCACGCGCCCGTCACATTTCTGGTTCCCGACAGCCCGGTGTTGAACACGCCCAATAAAATCACGTCCGCGGATTTTGAAAATTGGGTGCAGGAGCGCGGGACTTATTTTCCGAACCAATGGGACGACCATTTCACCCCGATTCTCGCGTGCAACGACCCGGGCGAATCGCCGCTGAAAGGCAGCCTGCTGGTCGCCGATTACGGCAAGGGACATTTCGTTTACACCGGGCTCGCGTTTTTCCGCCAGCTCCCGGCGGGCGTGCCCGGCGCGTATCGCCTTTTTGCCAACCTCATTTCGCTGGGGAAATGACGCCGGAGCAGAACCCGAACGATGACCAGACCGGTTTTCCGGGCCTGCGCACCTGGCGCCGAGTTTACACGTTCGTGCTCATCACCTTCGCCCTCTGGGTGGCGCTGTTGATCGCGTTGACGAGGGCGTTTTCGTGAACGGGCTGGATTACGCCATCCTGCTGATAACGATTCTCGGCATTTCCGCCTATGGTGCCTGGCACACGCGCGGCCGCCACACGTTCAAGACCTATCTCAAAGGCAGCGGCGACACGCCCTGGTTTATCATCGGCATTTCCGTCATGGCCACGCAAGCCAGCGCTGTCACCTTCCTCTCCACGCCCGGCCAGGGCTATCAGGGCGGCCTTGGCTTTGTGCAATTTTACTTCGGCATGCCCATCGCGCTCATCATCATTGCCGCGGTATTTCTGCCCATTTATCAAAAGCTCAATGTCATCACGGCCTACGAATATCTCGGCCAGCGTTTCGATCTGAAAACGCGCTTGTTGGGCGCTGCCGTTTTCCTCCTGCAACGCGCCATCGGCGCCGGCCTCACCATCTATGCGCCCGCGATTGTGCTTTCAAAAGTGCTGGGTTGGCCGCTCCACGCCACGATCATCGGCAGTGGAATCATCGTGGTCATCTATACCGCCATCGGTGGCAGCGACGCCGTCAACGCCACGCAAAAATATCAATTCGCCGTCATCTTCGCCGGCATGATTGCCGCCCTGGTGCTCCTGCTGGTGAAATTGCCGCACAACCTTACGCTTTCTGATACGCTCACGATCGCAGGCAGCATGCACAAACTCGAAGCGGTTAATTTTTCTCCCGATCCGGGCCGGCGCTACACTTTCTGGTCCGGCCTTTTCGCCGCCACGTTTCTCATGCTGACCTATTTCGGCACCGACCAATCCCAGGTGCAGCGTTACCTCACCGGTTCCATTCGCGAAAGCCGCCTCGGCTTGATGTTCAATGCCGTGTTTAAAATCCCGATGCAGTTTTTCATTCTGGCCATCGGCGTCCTGATCTTCGTCACCTACCAATTCGAGCGCCCGCCCGTTTATTTCGACCAGGTTGCCTGGAACGAACAAGCTGCCCACAACACCACCAAATTTCACAACATCCAATCCCGCTTCTCTGCCGCACACGAAAAAGAAAAGCAGCAACTCGAAGCCTGGGTCAACGCGCGCCATGCCGGCGATGCCGCTGCCGCATCCGCCGCTCGTTCCACCGCCCTGCAGGCGAACGCGGATGTCGAATCCATCCGCAAAGAAGCCCGGCTCGCCGTGGATCCGCACGACAAACGAAACGACGTCGATTACATCTTCATCACCTACATTTTGGATCATTTCCCGCATGGACTCATCGGCCTTCTCGTCGCCACCTTTTTCGCCGCCGCGCTCTCCGCCAAAGCCGCCGAACTGAATGCGCTTGGCTCCGCGACGACTGTGGATATTTATAAACCCGTGTTCAGACCGGACGCCGACGATCCACATTACCTGCGCGCCTCCAAGGCGTTCACGATTCTTTGGGGTTGCGCCTCCATTACTTTCGCGCTCTGCCTCAGCCTCGCCGAGAACCTTATCCAGGCGGTGAACATTGTCGGCTCAATATTTTATCCGGTGATGCTGAGCCTGTTCGTCGTGGGCTTCTTTCTGCGCCGCATTGGCGGCACGGCCGTTTTTTGCGGCGGCCTCGTCGCGCAAGTCGTTGTTCTTGGGTTGTTCTTCACCGTGCCCGACAATCGCCTCAGTTATCCCTGGTATAATGTCATCGGCTGCGTCGTTTGCGTCTGCGTCAGTGCCGCGCTCCAGCCAATGCTCAAACCCGCGCCCGCGCGCACCGCATGAGCACCGCGCCCGTCATTTGTTTTGGACAGCAACCGTGCGGATTTTTTCCGAAACGTTTCCTGGTCGCCAAGATCCAGACCGCGCGCCGGCTTCAATCCGAGCTCGGCGGGGAGATTGTTTTTTTCTGCCACGACAGCGATCACGACCCGCGCGAAACCCGCACTATTCTGCGCCACCGCACGACCGATGAACCGGCGGTGCTGAATTTCGCTTTCGCAAACAAGTTGCAGCGCAAATTCTCACCGCTCTCCCTCAAGCACATTCCGGGCGACTGGCAAAACAAGACCGCGCTCCAATTGCCGAATTATGTGGGGCATGCACTCATCGATGTTTTTAAGAAAATCACCGCCACGAACATTGCCGATTTTTGCCTGGAAACCTACCGCGCCATGGGCCTGCTCGAAGGCGTTCGCGTCGTCCGCTCCAGCGACCCCGCTGTGCGGCGCGCCGCGTGCGACATTTCAGAATTTTTCGTGGACGTTCCGCACGAAAACGAAATTGTCCGCGCGCGGTTTGTGAATGGAGCCTTGACCCTACACGAAGGCGGTGATTCCTTCGTTACCCTGCCGCCCGCGCCTTTCACGAAGGAACAAATCAGCCCCACGCGCGATTCCCGGCTCCGCTGGATGCAATCGCTCGTCCACTGCACGCATTACATTGCCGGTCTTGGCGAAAGGGCCTATCTTCACACCGAAGAAACGCCGGAAATTACCTTTGTCACCCGCGATGAAATCGAGCGCTCCGATGAAGCCTGGACCGACTTATAATCTCCCGCCGCTGCTCGCTTTCGGCGCGCACCCCGATGACATCGAATTCGGTTGCGGGGCGGTCATAGCGCGGGAAACGCGCGCCGGGCGCGAGGCGCATCTCGTCGTCTGCTCGCGCGGCGAAGCGGGCACTCACGGCACTCCCCGCCAGCGCGCCGCCGAGGCTCGGGAAGCGGCCGCCTTGCTCGGCGCGAGCATCGAATTTTTGGAACTCGACGGCGACAGTCATCTGGAAATTCGCGCCGCTCACGCCATTAAACTGGCGGGAATTATTCGCCGCGTAAAACCCGGCGTGGTGCTCGCCCCCAGTCTCGTGGAGAACCAGCACCCGGATCACTGGCGGCTGGGAAAACTGGTGCGCGACGCGGCGCGATTGGCCCGCTTCGGCGGCCTCAGGGAATTGCGCAAAACGCCGGCTCATACCCTCGGCCAATTATTTTTTTACGCGGTGACGCCCGAAGCCGAGCCCACCGACATCACTCCCGTGCTGATGGATGTTTCCGCTCCGGAAACCGTGCGCGCCTGGACCGCGGCGATGGAAGCCCACGCCTCACAAACCAGTGCCCGCGCCTACGTCGAACTGCAGATCACCCGGGCGCGATTGCGTGGATTACGCGCCGGCGTTAGTCACGCCATGGCTCTGTTTCCCAACGATCCGCTCGTGTTCGATTCGCTCGCGGAGGCCGGTCGAAGCGCCCGCAAATTTTGACCTGCACGCAATGAAAATCGGCATCACGTGTTATCCGTCGGTCGGGGGCAGCGGCATCCTGGCGACGGCGCTCGGCGAGGAGCTTGCCCGGCGCGGCCACGAAGTTCATTTCATCAGCTACGAACGTCCGTTTCGCCTGCTGGAAAATGAGCCGCGCCTTTTCTTTCATCCCGTTGTGGTGAACGACTATCCCCTGTTCAAATACCCCGATTACACCCTGCCCCTTTCCGTCCGCATGGCCGAAGTCAGCCGCGACTATCAACTCGACGTGCTTCATGTGCACTATGCCGTGCCGCACGCCACCGCGGCAATCCTCGCCCGCTCCATGCTGCCCCTCGAGCAACAACCGCGCGTCGTCACGACTCTGCATGGCACCGACAGCACCCTGCTGGGCTGTGATCCCGGTTACGGTCCGGCAATTCATCACGCGCTGGCCTGCTCCGATGCGGTGACGACTGTTTCCGAATTTTTGAAACAGGAAACCCAGCGCGTCCTCGGCTTCGAAGGTCCGATGCAGGTCATCCATAATTTTTTCGAGCCGCGCGCGCAGAGATGGTCCCGTGAAGACGTTCGCCGCGAGCTCGGGCTGCGCCACGAAGTGCTGCTGTTCCATTCCTCCAATCTCCGGCCCGTGAAGCGCATCGATCTGTTGCTCGAAACCATTGCGCGAATCCGCGCGCGCGATTCCTTCAAGCTCCTCGTGCTGGCCGGGGAAAGTTTCGCGCCCTTTGTTTCCGAAATGAAACGGCTCGGCCTGGAAGACCGTGTAATCGTTCGCGAAAAGGTCGCGGAGATCGAATATTATTTGCAGGCGGCCGACCTGGGACTGTTCACGTCCGAAACGGAAAGCTTTTGCCTCGGCATTTTGGAGGGAATGTGTTTCGGCTGCCCCAGCGTTTCGACCGGGGTTGGCGGAATTCCCGAAGTGCTTGAAGACAACGTCAGTGGACGTTTGGCGCCGCCCGGCGATGCCGATGCGCTCGCCCGGGCCGCCGAAGAGCTGATTCAGAACCGGGAACTCCGCGAGACCATGGGAAAAGCGGCGCAACAACGCGCGCGGGAAAAGTTTTCAGCGCAAAATATCGTCTCGCAATACGAGGCGCTTTACGCGGACGTGACTCGTAAACGTTAGAGCGCGATCAAAAATTCTCCCCGCGATAAACACACCGCGCGGTGCAGGTTTCCGCCACCACAATTTCCGTGAGCAAGGGCAGTTTCGGTTTCAATTTTTTCCAAATCCACAGCGCCACATTTTCGCTCGTCGGATTTTCGAGTCCCGGAATTTCATTGAGGTAACGATGATCGAGCTTTTCCCAGAGCGGTTTGAACGCGTCTGAAATGTCCGCATAATCCATCACCCAGCCGAGCTCCGCGTCGCACTCGCCCGCGACGGCAATTTCCACCTTGAAACTGTGCCCATGCAACCGCCGGCACTTGTGCGCTTTCGGCAAACGCGGCAGCAAATGCGCCGCCTCAAATTGAAATGTTTTTCTTAATTCCATGCTCATTCAAATTCAAATCTTCTTTAACGCAAAGGCGCAGAGTCGCAAAGGTCTTAACCGGGCGTCTTCGTTTCTTTGCGTCTTTGCGTTAAATTTCATTTCTCGAAATCCATCCACGTGACCAAATCGCCCAGCGCGGGCCGGCCGTCGTGCCGCCACGTCAACGGCGGGTTCTGCATCTGGCCGAGGGGACAAACGCGGGTCGCGCCCCAGGCGGCCAATTGCCCGGCCAGTTCCGCCGACTTTTCTTCGCCCGCCGCAATACCCACCGTCGATACCTTGCCGCGAACACCGTCCGCCCCCTGCAAGGCAGTCGTCAAATCACTGACGCCTTTGACGTAAATAAAACGATTCAGGCACGAAAGCTGAAACCGCGCGTCCGCCTCGTAAACCACCGTCCACGCCGTCGAATTTTCACTGCGCCAAAAACGCGTGTCCGGCGAATGCGCGGCGCGCACTTCGTAAAACGCCCGGCGCGAAGCGATGGTCGCCGCGGTTTCAGCCGCAATTTCACCGCGCGGTTCCGTTTCTTCGCGCTGCGCCAACTCGTCCGCCACCATCTCGGCGAAATGCTCGGCCGCGACCGCGCCGCCGTGCTCGGCATAAATCACGTGCGGCGAAAGACAACCCAACTGGTTCCACGCCACCACATCCGCCGCCGCTCGCGCCGCCGTTTTCTTCGCCTGAAATCCGCTCAACGCTTCGCCGGCAAGGTAAGCAAAGCTCAATCGATGACCGTGCCCGAGAAAGCGCGTGCGCGCGGGAAGCTGCTGACGAATCGCCGCGAGCGTTTCATCGCTGCCGGTCGCGGTCACACAATCCGCCTGCTCAAATAGTGCCTTTTCGATGTCCGCCTTTCCGCCGCGCCACTCGGCAATTTCCAGGCACGCGCCCAGCTTCGGTTCGGCGTCGTAAAGCGAATGGGCGAACAATCGGGGCAAACAGGCCGCGCCGCTGGCGCATTTCACGAATTGCGCCGAGCGTGTCAGCAGTCCCAGCGCGACACTCATCAAGGCCGGGTTTGGAATATTCCCCGCCGTGATGTGCGCCAGCAGTTCCGGCCCTCGCGCCAACGCCCCGCGCGCATTTTTTTCCTCGGCGCTGTTGGAAACGATTCCATCCAGGCGCCGCGCATGGCCGAGTTCCTGCAACAGCAAGGCGTTGAAATTTTCCGGTGTGAACCGTTTGAAAAAATCATCCAGCCCGTTCGCGAGCGTCCCGCGGGAAAAACCGGTCGCCGCTGGGCCTTGTTCCAGGGCCAGCTTCCGAAATGCGTACTCCGGCTGGAGCCAGTTTTCCGCCAGTCCGCAAAGAACCTCCACGAGACTTTGCGTCGAACGCGCGGCAAGATATTTTTCGCGGTTTTGCTTCAGCGTCTGGCACGCATCGTTCACCATCGCGGCGGTGAGCATTGCGTCCGCCGGCAGATCCGCTAAAAAATAATTTGGCAGGTTCATTTGGAAGCACTCCGTTGCGCCGTCGAGGCCGGAGCAGGCGCAAGATTGGCGTCTTTTTCATCCAGATGCTCCCGCCTGCGAATCGCGTGCAGGCACGGAATTCCGGCGAGTGACAACAAGCCTAATCCCCCAACCGCAGCATAAAGCGCGAAGTAATTGCGCCCGTCGCCCACGGCTTCACCCATATGTTTCACCAGCAGGCCGATCACCCACGCAGCCAGGCCGCCCACGAATCCGGTGATCGTCACGTAAATGCCAAACACACGTCCACGCACGGCGTCGGGAATGGATTGCATCAGCGCGGCTTCCACGATGGGAAAACTCGGGATGAGAAAAAATCCATAGGCCAGCAGCCAGGGAATGGTCCAATGCCCGGGCACATGGGGAAAAAGAATAATCAGCACGGACCCCGTTCCAATGACAATTGCGATCCACCGTTTTCGCCGGCCATCGCTTAGGCTGCCGAGCAAGGGATTGCTGATGATGCTGCCGATGAATGCAGCGCTGACGGCGATGCCCGCGCGTCGGGTGTCGTAGCCTTCGGAATTCTGCAGAAACAAGGAGCTGAGACTCGCCATCCCCATCCCGGCAAAATCGCGCAGGCTGAACAAGAAACTTGTCAGCAAAAAAAACAACCAAAGCGCGGGCGTGGGAAATAATTGGCCGCCGCCGGACATTTGCGGTTTTTGATCCGCTACCATTGCGGCTTCCTCGCTCGCCAACCACGCGAACAAACCGGCGGCGACGATTCCTAAAATTCCAATTTCCAGGACCGGGCTGCGCCACGCCGCCGCTCCCAACATCGGCTCGAGCGTTGCCGCGCGCCAACCGGTGTAAAGCGGCCCCACAAAAAATCCGGTGCCCGCGCCGATGCCTGCCAACCCCAGCGCGCGGCCGGTATTTTTGGGAAATAGCCGCGCAATCATGGCGGTGGCGGCGGGATGATAAGCAGTGCCGCCGATTCCGGCCAGAATGACACACGCCACGGCCCAGGGATAATTGGGCGCGAAGGAGAGGCCGACGAAGGCACAGGCGTTGACCAGCAATCCGCAGGTGAGCAGTTTTTTCCGGCTCAGGCGATCCGCCAAAATTCCCAGTGGATAACTCGGCAGGAAATACGCGACCAACATGATGGTGACCAGCGAAGTCGCCTTGCTGACGCTGTCGAGTTTCAAGTCGCGCTGCATTAATAAATACAGCGGCAGCAACGCGACGCCGTAGAGATGCGTGAAGCAATGCAGCATCGCCGTGAGGCAAAGCGTGCGACCCTTATGATTTGCGGGCAACGCACTCATGTCGTCATCAGCGAACAACCGCGAGGCTCGGCCAGTGCGGCGCGACCAATCAATTCAAATCCGCCGTCGCGGCGAATGGCCAGGTCCTCCGTTTGAATCGCCATCGCCGAAAAAACATTCGCCAGATCGAAAACCCGCACCAAACCGGTTTCGCCATCGTGCACCTCCCGGCCGGTTTCCGGCGAAATTATCTGCACGCGTGCCCAGGGCGGAAAATGAAAATAACGACTGGCGATTGGTGAATCCGTCGCTTCAACATCGTAGGCTTGCGAACTTAATTCGCTCATGCCGTATTCGCAGAGTATATTCGATGACGGAACGCCCAGCCGCTCCGTAATCAATGCGTGCAATTCGGCCTTCGGCAAAACACGGGATCGGTTTTTGTAGCCGCCCGTTTCCATCACGCGGGAACCTGACGGAAGGTTGAAGCGCAAATTTTTCTCCGCCAGATAATCCAACAAATGCACGAACGAAAATGCCGTGCCCAGCACCACCAGGCGTTGGTCGCCGCGACCGGCATCCTCAATCACCTTCGCCGCCGATTCAAAATTTAAAATCCAGGAACCATCCCCAGCGACGGCGCCAAAAAAACTTTCTTCCGGCGCGCCGAAATCCCGGCGGATGGTTTCGAACATGTAGGCCAGCGAGGAATGCGGCGCGTCGGGCGGGGACGGCGTAAGAATTGCCAGCCGGCGCTCCGGTTGAACATGATATCGAAACCACGCGAGCAGCGACGCCTCGTAAATAGCCAGCGATTGAGGACTGTGAAAGTGTCGGCTCGGTTGCTGCGCCGTCGTTCCGCTGGAATGAAATTCCCGCGCGCGCTCCTCCGGCGGCAAACAGGAAATTGCCAGCTCTTTGAATGCCGAGGTCGGCACCGCCGGAATCTGCGTCCAATGCGTCGCCACTTCCGGCGTCAACTTTCGCGCCTCGCAAAATTTGCGATAAGCAAGGTTGTGCTCGAATTGCAGGGTGAACAGCATCAACGCCATGCCGTTGAACTCGGCATCCGCGTGCGTCGCCCAAAACTCGGGATTCTGGTGGTGCTCGCTGGAAAGTTCAGCGGCGCAAATGGCGATAAAATCAGCCACTCGCGCCGCGAAAATGGAAAGTTCGGATGTCATGCGGTTTTTTAACAGGCTGGTTTTCCGCCACAGCCCCGGAATTATCTACTCGCGCGCGGGCGCTTTCGCAAGAATTTTGGTTCAGCTCTTCAGCTTCGCGGCAGCTTCCTTCATTTCCTTCAAGTGAACGTCCGCTTTGCCTGAGTTGGTCACATGCGCGATTTTACCATCGAGGCCAATCAAAAAACTAACGCGCTGAGCCATGTTTCTGTCCGGCATGCGCACCCCGTAGACATCCGCGATCTTCCCGTCGGTATCGGCGATCAAAGGAAACGGCAGGCTGTATTTAGTGATGAATTTCTGATGGCTGTCGCTGGAATCAAAACTGACGCCGATGACCTGCACATTGCTGTCTTTCAAGTCGCCAATGCTATCGCGAAAACCGCAGGCTTCAGCCGTGCAACCGCCGGTGAAATCCTTCGGATAAAAATACAGCAGCACCACCTTCTTCCCAATTTCATCGGACAATTTCCAGTCCTTCCCATTCTGGTCCTTGCCTTCCACCAGCGGTGCGGTATCCCCGGCCTTGGGCATGGCGGCCGCTTCCGCGGCGAGGACGGACATGCCGGCAAAAAGACCGGCGACGAGAGCAATGGCAATTGCGTGCAATTTCATAATTAATTGATTGGTTGAACCGTTCTCACATAACGCCTGGCGCGATTATTGTCAAATGAGATGGATGAGCTTAGCGCGCGGTTCCACGCAATTTCACTGGTTTCAATTTTTCCACGAAATCCACGAAGCCCTCCGCCTGTTTGCGCAAGCGGTCGAGCAATTCCGGATTTTTCAACCAGCCCCCTTCATCCAGCAACGAATTGATCTGCGCCAGGAAAACACGCTCGGGAAAAATATAGGCGTTGCGATAGCCGAAAATCGCCTGGAGCTGCTCAATGGGCCGCAGCGCGCCCCAGATACCCGCCGACAAGCCGGTGAAACAAACCGGGCGCCGCTCGAAACTCTCCGGGAATTTCAGCATGTCGATGAAATACTTCAACACCCCCGGAATCCCGCCATTGTATTCCGGCGAGATGATGTGCAGACCCGAGGATTGCAGCACCGCCTCCGCAAACGGCTGAAACGATTTCGGTTTCTCGGCATAACTCGTCGGCAAAAAAATCTCCTGCGGTAACTGCGCAAGATCGAGCACGCGCACCGGGACCTTCAGTTCCGCGTAAATCTCTTCAATGTGCCGCGCAATCTTGCGCGAATTGTTCCCCGGACGATTCGTGCCGATGAGAAGGGTAATCATGCAGCATAAGATGGCGATGGTCCGCCAGGAGTCAACGCTCTACGCCTTCTCGCATGAGCAATTCCAAATACTGTCTGGAAATTTCTCCGCACAACGGAGATTGATTACAAAGCTCGCCGTCAAGCGATTCCGCTTCAACAATTCCAAACGAGCTCAGCGAAACAAAAACTCCGTCGACGCGCTTCAACTCGTCGGTGGTGATATTCTTCTCGCTCACCTTCAGAGTCAGCGTGCGGCAAATTTCCACCACAACCGCGCGCGTCACTCCCGCCAGCACACCAGCCGCCAGAGGCGGGGTGCAAATCGCATCGCCCTCAATCCAAAACAAATTGCTGCTCGCGCCTTCCACCACAAAGCCGTCCGTGTTCAGCAGCAACGCCTCGTCCGCACCAGCAGCGTCAGCTTCAGTGCGCGCAAGAATTTGGGCGAGCTTGTTGCAGGTTTTGAACTGCGCCAGCGGCTCTTTGGCCGGCAGGCGGTGCGAGGAGGTGATTAGCTTCCAGCACGGCAGCACCGCGTTCGCCGGCGCGGGATGCAAAGACATGACGAGCGTCGGGCTCTCCGCGCCCTTCGGCGAATAGCCACGCACGCCGACACCGCGCGAAAGCGTCAGGCGCAGGAGCGCATCGGGCATTTCGTTTTTTGCGATTAGCTCATCGACAAAATTGCGCAGCGCTTCGGGAGAGAAAGGCGGTTTTATTTTCAAAAACTCCGCGCCGCGCTGAAGCCGTTCCATATGTTGAGCCCAGCGAAACGGCTTTCCGTTGAAAACGCGCATCGTCTCGAACAAGCCGTCGCCATAAAGAAAGCTTCGGTCAAAGACGGAGACAACCGCCCGTTCTTCAGACACGAACTGGCCATTCAGGAAAATCAGCACGCCTGTTTTTTAACGCAAAGGCGCGAAGAGGCAAAGGCGCAAAATGGCCCGGCTTGCCAGACTATTCTCTCTGGCACAATTTTCCTAAAAAGGTTGTCCGATTTTCAGCGAAACAGGCATCTATATGTGAATGGACGAAATGGATGACATGACGCTGCTGCGTGAATACGCCGCGCGCCACTCCGAAACCGCCTTTGAGACACTGGTTTCCCGGCGCGTGGGTTTCGTGTATTCGGCTGCGCTGCGGCAGGTGCGGGATCCCTATTTGGCCGAGGAGGTGACTCATGCGGTATTCATCATCCTCGCGCGAAAAGCCCCGCGGATCTCGGACAAAACCATTTTGACCGGCTGGCTTTTTAAAACGACACATTTCACCGCATTGGCGCAAACGCGAGCCGCCGCCAAACGCCGCGAAAGAGAACAGGAGGCGCATTTGCAAACTGAAATTGAACAGGCCGCGCCCGACCCGCTCTGGGAACAAATGTCTCCGATGCTGGACGGAGCCCTGGCGTCGCTCAGTGAAGCGGATCGGCAGGCGATTCTCCTGCGTTTTTTCGAGAACAAGGATTTGGCCGAGGTGGGGAACGCATTGAGAACCAGCGAGGACACCGCGCGCAAACGCGTCGCCCGCGCCCTGGAAAAATTGCGCAAGTATTTTTCCAGGCGCGGCGTGGTTTCAACGTCCGCGATTATTGCGGGAGAGATTTCCGCCAATTCGGCCCAGGCCGCTCCAATTGCGCTCGCAAAATCCGCGACGGCGGTGGCAATCAAAAGCGCCGCCGTCAGCAGTTCAACTTTAACCCTCATTAAAGAAGCATTGAAACTTATGGCGTGGTCCAAGGCAAAAACGTTGATTGTCATCGCCATCGCTGCGGCAGTGGCAACTGGAACGACTACTATTGTTGTGAAAAAAGTCGTGTCGTCGCGCACCGACGCGATTTTCGAGCAGCTTTGGGCGCGCCCTGATGCGAGCACGACCCAAGCGCTCACCCAGGCTCCGCCTGCTCTCATTGTACGTCCGACCCATTACGCCACCCATCTGAGCCAGGGGTATTGGACAGACGCGCGCATCGGTCATGGTGTTTGGGTGAACGCTACCATCCAGGAACTGGTGCAGTTTGGTTATGAAGTTGTTCCCAGTCGGATCCTCTGGCTGGCGGATGTTCCGAGCGGGGGGTTCGATCTAATGGAAACGCTGCCCGCGGCACAGAACAACCTGATGCTGCAAAAGGAAATCCAAAAGCAATTTGGCCTGGCGGGGCACATGGAAATGCGCGACTCCGATCTGTTCCGACTGCAAATCGCAGATCCGGCGCCGTTGCGCTCGTACATTTCAAAAGGGGGACAGCCGACCGAATACGGAGTTGTCGGCACGAATAACAGCATGAGTTACATCTTCAAAAATAAAACGCTTCAGGACGTTGCCACCCGTTTTGAGGCGTACTTCGACCGGCCAGTTATTGAGCCGAATAATTTGGCGGGACGCTATGATTTCACATTTCAGGTGGCTTACGATCTCCACGGGGAGACCCTTCGACAATCCATTCGCAGCCAACTCGCCGACCTAGGGCTTGAACTCGTGCCGGCCCGTGAACCCGTCAAAATGCTGGTCGTGGAAAAAGCGAAATAGGCGCTTTTAGTTTTAATACCGCCAAAAAACCCGCCGCCTTCGCCAGCGTCTCATCGTATTCCGCTTCCGGACTGGAATCCGCCACGATGCCCGCGCCCACGTTGAAATGGGCCAGGCCATCTTTGCAAACCGCCGTCCGGATGGTGATGCTCAACTGGCTCTCGCGATTGAATCCCAGAAAACCGTGGCAGCCGCAATAAGGCCCGCGCGAGAGCGGCTCCAACTCGTCGATGATTTCCATGGCGCGGATTTTCGGCGCGCCGGTGATGCTGCCGCCGGGGAAACAGGACGCCAGCGCGGCGAAGTGCGTCACGTCCGGCCGCAAACGGCCTTCGACCGTCGAAACCAGATGCTGCACATGCGCGAATTTCTCCAATCGCGCCAGGTCCGGCGTTTGCACGGAACCGTATTCGCAAATTTTGCCCAGGTCATTGCGCAGCAAATCGGTTATCATCACTAATTCCGCCAGTTCCTTCGCGCTGGTCTGCAACTCATACGCCAGTTGCGCGTCGCGCGTGGGATCGGCGTGGCGCGGACGCGTGCCTTTGATGGGGCGCGTGACGATTTGCGAACCGCTCATGCGCAGAAATTGTTCCGGCGATGAGGAAGCGATTTCAAAATCGCCACAACTCAGGAATGCGGAAAATGGCGCCGGCGAGACCGCGCCCAATCGCTCAAATAATTCCCAGCCGGACAAGTCGAGAGGCGCGGTGAGCCTGTGGGAGAGGTTGACCTGGTAAATGTCTCCCGCGCGGATGTATTGCTGCGCGCGTTTTACGTCAGCAATAAATTCAGCGCGGGAATAGTTTGAAGATATGTTCCTCCTCACCCCAGCGCTCTCCCCCAGGAGAGCGGGAACTTCATGGGCGCCGCGAAAAATCCGCTGTTCATCGCATTTATCCAACGCTGGAACAATTTCTCCCTTTCCCATCGGATGGGAGAGGGCCTCCGGCTTTGCCAAAAGCATTTTCCGCCAGAACTCCATTTGTTCCCCTGCCCTCCGCTCATCGCGCGACCCGTCTGCCGCGAGGCCGGTCGAAACAATCCACGTCTTGCCAAGTTGATGATCAAAAACCGCGAGACTGTCGTAAAACCCCACGTGACAATCCGGCAATTCCAAATCGTTCGCGGCGCGGCGCGAAAGCCTGGGCTCGACAAAATTTTTCAAGTCGTAACCCCAATAGCCAAAACAGCCGCCCAATGGAAACGGCAGGTCCACTTCCTCCAGTAATTCGCAGCGCGACATCAGGCTGTCCAAAATGTGCCACGGATTCCCAAACTGCACATAGCCGCCGACGTGAGGAGGCGGACCGCACGAACGCGGCACCATCCGCCTCCTTACGTCGGCGGCTACCGCGGCGATCTCGCACTTGGAACCACTGGAACGAAAGGTCAAAAACGGCCGCGCCGCGACGAATGAGTAACGGGCCAATGGCGAATCGAACGATGACGTGCGCAGCAGAACCACGCCGGGTTCGCCGCCCAGATTCTCCACGAGCGACTCCGGTGTCTCCCCGGATTGGATTTCCTGAATCAGCGGCCGCATTATGCAAAGGCTTTCGGCACCACTTCCGGCGGACCGACGCGTTGTTTGTAATCAAGGATGATATCAATCGCCTCCTGCGGGTCGTCCGTGAGCGTGAACAAATCCAGGTCGCCGGGGCTGATGTATTTCCCCTTCTGCAGGCGATCCTTCATCCAACGAATCAATCCCTTCCAATGCTCGCGTCCGAAAAGGATGAGCGGAAATTGCGGGATGCGCCCGGTCTGCACGAGCGTGATGACTTCAAAAAATTCATCCAATGTGCCGTAACCTCCGGGCATGAAAACGAAAGCGATGCTGTACTTCACGAAGCAAACTTTGCGCGCGAAAAAATAATGGAAATGCATCGGGATATTCGCGTAGGGATTTCCCCTTTGCTCATGCGGCAACTGGATATTCAGGCCCACCGATTTTCCGTGCGCGTCCGCCGCGCCCTTATTGGCGGCCTCCATGATGCCCGGGCCGCCGCCGGTGATCACCGCCAGGTTGTGTTTGGCCAATTCCCGCGAGAGCCGCACAGTTGATTTATAATAAGGATTGGTGGGCAACACTCGCGCCGAGCCAAAAACCGTCACGCCCGGACCGACTTGCGACAACGTTTCGAATGAATCCACAAACTCCGCCATGATGCGGAAAATGCGCCACGGGTCTTCCTTGATGAAAGTGACTTTCGTCTCGTCGTTCATGGGCGGCAGGGTAACAGGGAATGTGAAATTAGTTAAATGAGTTAATTGGAGGCGTTCGCAAATTACCGGCCTCATTGCCCACTCAAAACATTCCCAATTTGCGACCACAAGATTTCTCAAAAGGTGGGTTTATACCCTATTTACCTAATGCAGAGTAATTTGCAGGCTGAAGCTGAATGCCATTAGAGCTTTGCGAGACCCAATCGAAACTAACTGAAACCAAAAGACATCACGTCATCATTTCCGGAACCGGAAGAGCGGGAACGACGTTTCTAGTTCAACTGCTCACTGAACTGGGGTTGGATACCGGTTTTTCGAACGCTTACGAGCGCTTTCGTGAAGATCGAAATGCCGGAATGGAATGGAACCGCCAGAATATCGCCACTGCGCCCTACATCGTCAAAAGCCCCGCGCTTTGTGAGGAATTGGCCCCGCTTCTCAAAAAGGAGAAAGATTTCGTGATTGACCATGCGATTATTCCAGTCCGGGACCTTTACTCCGCTGCCGAAAGCCGCAGGACTGTGGAGCGAAAAGGGGTCCGGCACTTCCTCATGCCGCGGACCTTTCTGGGAATTAAAAAATTTCGCATTCGCCGCCCCCAGGAGCAGGAGAGTGTGCTCGCGCAATATTTCTACCAGTTGCTTCATACGCTGGCTGAACACAATATCCCAACGACACTCCTGTATTTCCCCAGGCTGGCGAAGGACCCGGAATATCTTTTTGAGAAAATCAACTTTCTCCTAAAAAATATCCCTTATGAAAGGTTCGTAGAGGCCTTTCAAAAAATCAGCCGCCCCGACCTCATCCATAACTTCGCAGCCGCCGCCTGATTATTGGGATCACGGCTGAACCGCGGGCCGTTTAACTCATCCCGCCATCTCAAAAAAGCACAGGCCGGAGAGCAATGCTCTCCGGCCTGCCTTGTCCATTATTCCCAATTTAGCTGCACCCTAAGCTTTCGCCGCAATTCAGGCATTTATAACAAGCGCCGTTGCGCACGGCCACGTGGCCGCAACTCGGGCACGTCGGCGCATCCTGCTGGTTCACGATCATCGAAGTCAGCGTTTTCAGCGAGGCCTTCCCGTGTCCATTGCCGCCGCCGTTACCATGGCCGTTGCCGGACTTCAATTCCACTACGTCCTGGTCTTCGGAAATCGGCAGCTCAGGCACCGGCCGGTTCACTTTTTTTTTCTCGGCGTCAAGAATTCCCGGGATGCCCAGCTCCGGTTGCGTGCGCAGCGCATTCACGGTTTCGCGATAATCCGGAATGAATTGATACGCCAGCCAGCGGAACACGTAATCGATGATCGAAGACGCGTTGCGGACATCCGGGTTTTTCGTGAAGCCGGAAGGTTCAAAACGCTGGTGCGCGAATTTCTTCAATAACGTTTCCAGCGGCACTCCGTATTGCAACGACATGCTCGTCAGCGTGCCGATGGTGTCCATCAGGCCGCCGATGGTGGAACCTTCCTTGGCCATCGTGACGAACAATTCACCGGGCCGCCCATCCTCGAACAAGCCCACGGTCAGATAACCTTCGTGCCCGGCGATATCGAACTTATGGTTGATCGCCGCGCGGGTGTCCGGAAGGCGCCGGCGCAACGGCTGGCCGACCTGGGCGCGCAATTTCGCCATCTCGGCTTCCAGCTCTTTGACGCGCGCATCAGTCGATGGCGAACTCGCGGTGGTGGTTTTGTCGCCGCCTTCGTTGGTTTTCTTCGTGTTCAACGGCTGCGAGCGTTTCGAGCCGTCGCGATAAATCGCCACGCACTTCAAGCCCATCTGCCAGGCCTGCACATAGGCATCGCGGATGTCTTCCACGGTGCTCTCATTCGGCATGTTGACGGTCTTGGAAATCGCGCCGCTGATAAACGGCTGCGCCGCGCCCATCATTTTCAAGTGCGCCATGTATTGGATGCTGCGCTTGCCCTTGTGCGGCTTGAACGCGCAATCGAACACCGGCAAATGTTCCGCCTTGAGACCGCTGCGAATCGTTTCTCCGTTTTCCGTCACATCTTCAATCGTGTCCTGCTTCTCGATGTGCGCGATGATTCCCTCGATTTCCTTCGCCGAGTAGCCGAGACGTTGCAACGCCTGCGGCACGGTCCGATTGACAATCTTCAACATGCCGCCGCCGGCCAGCAGTTTGTATTTCACCAGCGCGATGTCCGGCTCGACACCCGTCGTGTCGCAATCCATCAGGAAGGCGATCGTGCCGGTCGGCGCAAGCACCGTCACCTGCGCGTTGCGATAGCCGGCTTTCTTGCCGCGTTCGAGCGCCCGATTCCAGCAATTGCGCGCTTCGTCCTTCAAATAATTGAACTCCTGGCTCGGCTGGATTTGCTCCACCGCCTCGCGATGCAGCTTCATGACGCCCAGCATGGACTCAACATTGTCCTTGGCGAGCGGCTTGGAGATATGCGCGCAACTGGCCTCCCGGTATCCCGGAAATGCGCCAATATTCCCCGAAATGACCGCGCTCTGCTCATACGCATGGCCGGTCATGATGGCCGTAAGGGCTCCGGCGAGCGCGCGGCCTTCGTTGGAATCATAGGAAAACCCGTAGCTCATAATGAGCGAACCGAGGTTGGCATAGCCCAATCCCAGCGTGCGGAAAATATGCGAATTCTCGGCGATTTCCTTGGTCGGATAACTCGCGTTATCCACCAGGATTTCCTGCGCGGTAATGAAAATGCGCACGGCCGCCTTGAACCGCTCCACATCAAATTTGCCGTCCTCGCGCTTGAACTTCATCAGGTTCAACGACGCGAGATTGCACGCTGTATTATTGATGAAAACGTATTCACTGCAGGGATTGGTCGAATGAATCGGTTCGGTGCCCTTGCAGGTGTGCCATTTTTGAATGGCGCCGTCATATTGCAAGCCCGGGTCACCGCAAATCCAGGTGCCCTCGGCGATTTTTTTCAGCAACGTGCTCGCATCCTTCTTCTGCAGCGGTTTGCCGCTCGTCACGCTGCGCGTCCACCATTCCTTGCCGTCCACCGCCGCCTGCAAAAATTCGTCGCTCACGCGGACGGACAGATTTTCGTTCTGATACATCACGCTGCCGTAGGCATCGCCGTTGTACGAGCCGTCGTAACCCTGCTCGATCAGCGCCCATGCCTTTTTTTCTTCCTTCTGCTTGGCATCGATGAATTCCTCGATGTCACCGTGCCAGTCGCGCAAGGTGTTCATCTTGGCCGCGCGGCGCGTTTTGCCGCCGGATTTCACCACATTCGCCACCTGGTCGTACACTTTCAGGAACGACATCGGACCGCTGGGGCGTCCGCCACCGCTCAACTTTTCCTTGCTCGAGCGAATCGGCGACAAATCCGTTCCGGTGCCGGAGCCGTATTTGAAAAGCATCGCTTCGCTGTAAGCCAGCCGCATGATGTCTTCCATGTTGTCATTCACGGACTGAATGAAACACGCGCTGCCCTGCGGATACTCATATTGCGTGGCGGCACGCTCGGCCTCGCCGGTCTTGCGATTAAAAAACCAATTGCCCTTGCCGGAAGTTTTGCCCACGCCATATTCGTGGTAGAGGCCCACGTTGAACCATACCGGCGAATTGAACGCGCCGTATTGGTTCACGCACAACCAGGTCAATTCGTCGTAATAAATTTCGCCATCGGCCTTGCTGAAGTAGCCGTCTTTCACGCCCCAATCGGAAATGGTGCGGCAAATGCGGTGGATGAGCTGGCGCACCGAGGTTTCGCGCTCGGAAGTGTGCTGTTCGCCGTAAAAATATTTCGAAACCACCACTTTGGTCGCCAGCAGCGACCACGATTTTGGCACTTCCACATTTTCCTGCTTGAAAATGACCTTGCCGGCGTCATCGGTGATTTCCGCCACGCGCCGCTCCCATTCCAGTTGATCGAATGGCTTGATCTTGGCGTCGCTAAAAACACGCTCAATGCGTTCTGATTTTGGCGCGGGTAAAGCCGCCGCCTTGGAGCCGCGAGTGGACGCGGCCGATGCCGCCGGGCGACGGCGGTGTTGCGGGGGTGCTGAAGACAGGACTTCTTCGCGAGCGTCGATCATTGTGTGCCTCTCTAGTTGATTGTTTTGGCGGCGCGCCTCACCGTGGTGGTCAGCGAAAACGGCAGCTTTTTATCCGAATTCCGGCTTATTTCTTGAAAAAAACGGTCCCTTCACCCAGGGGCCAAGCCCCTATTAGTGGGGGACAGGGGTAAATTTATCACTACGGATTGGGGTTACAAGAAAAATTGCAAAAAAAGTTACACAAATGTTATTCACCCTCGGAAAATTCTTTTTATCAGTGGATAAACGAGTTTCTCGAGTTGTTCCCGGAGGTGAATAACTCACGGTGGATAACCCGGAGCGCGAAGCATCGCTTCGCGCGAATACCTCCACCTTGCGGAGCAATGCTCCGCCCTCCTCAAGGTCCGCTACCGCCGCGCCCTTCTTTGCTGCCTTTCGCCTCGCACCCTTCGGCCGGAACGCGATTGCTGGCCTTTTTCGTCCCGCGATTTAGGCCGGAATTTCCGCACCGGCTCCACCGTCTTCGGGCGCGCCTTGGGCACGAGCACAATCGGGCAGCCCTCATAGCCGAAGGCCGCGCGCAACGAATTCGCGAGATGTTTTTTGTACTGCTCCGAGAACAGCTCGTCACGGTTCACGAACAACAAAAACGTGGGCGGCGCCTGGCGCACTTGCGTGGCATAATAAAATTTCAGCCGATGTCCGGCCGAACTGATCGGTTGCCGCCGTTCCACGGCGTCCTGCAGCGTGCGATTCAAAATCGCCGTGGGAATTTTCTGCTGCAATTGTGCCGCCACATATCGCACCGCCTCCAGCAGTCGTTCCAATTGAAAACCCGACTTCGCCGACGTGAAAATCACCGGCGCGTAATCCAGGAAAAATAATTTCTCCTGCACCCACTCGCCGAATTCGGCCAGCGTGGTCATCACGTTCGGCGCGTGCTTGGCCGTGCCGACGTTCCGCCGCTCGATTTCCTCCTCGCGCGCCTTGCGCACGGCGTCCTCCATCAGGTCCCATTTATTGATCACCACGATGCAGGCGCGGCGCTCTTCCACAATTTTGTCCGCTATTTTTTTGTCCTGCTCCGTAATCCCCTCCTCCGCGTCAATCACCAGCACCGCGATGTCGCATCGCGCGATGGAATCCTCGGACCGTTTGACGCTGAAAAATTCGATGGAGTCATTCACGCTGCGCGCTTTGCGCATCCCGGCGGTATCGATCAAAATATATTTCTGCCGCACCCCCTCGGTCTCCACCTCGAACGGCACATCCACCGCATCGCGGGTGGTGCCCGGAATCGGACTGACAATCACCCGGTCGGATTTGGTGAGAGTGTTGATGATGGAAGACTTTCCCACGTTCGGCCGCCCCACAATCGCGAGTTTCAAAGCGGAATCCCGGCCCGTCATTTCCGCATTGCCCGCAGTCTCATCCTCCGGACTTTGGACTTCGGACTTTGGACTTTGGACGGGCAGCAGGGAAATGGCCGCATCCATCAACGCCTCGATGCCCTCGGCGTGAATGGCCGTCACCGGAAAAATTTTATCGAAGCCCAGCCCCGTGAATTCCGCCACACCCGACTCGGCGCGGTGGGTGTCCACCTTGTTGACCGCGAGCAGGACGGGCTTTGCGCTCTCGCGCAATCGCTGCGCCACCTCCCGATCCAGTGGCACGATTCCCTCCTGCACATTCACCACGAGAACAATCACGCTCGCCGCATCCAGCGCGAGAGTGACCTGCTCGATGGCCGCTTTGGTGATGACGTCGGTCGCCTTTTCCCGCCGCAACAAACCAATGCCGCCGGTATCCACCAGCGTGAACGGCCGCCCGCGCCATTCCGCCTCCGCCATCACGCGGTCGCGCGTGACGCCCGGCTGGTCGTGCACGATGGCAATGCGACGTCCGACGATGCGGTTGAACAGCGCGGACTTGCCGACATTGGGCCGGCCGACGATGGCGATTAAATCAGGCACACTATCAGCATGGGCCAGTTTGCATCGAAGCGGAAGAGTAAAACTGCGACCGCCGACCACTCAACTGAAACCAACCTTGTCAAAATCGGTCCGTTAAGCCACACTGAATCATGCCGATTTCTATTGACCAAATTGTCGAAGAGACGCGCGAAATGCCACCCGAAACCGTGGCGGAGTTGATCGACCGCATCATGCTCGCCCGGCACGGCGGTATTGAACCGTCAGTCGGTAAATCTTGGAAAAATGAAATCGATCGGCGCATC
The DNA here is from genome assembly GCA_035552155.1 of Verrucomicrobiia bacterium. GTDB lineage: Bacteria > Verrucomicrobiota > Verrucomicrobiia > Limisphaerales > DASXHY01 > DASXHY01. Next base: position 215,981 of record DASZLX010000028.1, read on the forward strand.
GAGGAAATGGAGACAGGAAAGGTTAAAGGCGTTCCCCTCGAGGAATCATTGGCTCGTGCCCGCAAAGCTGCCGGGCTGTGAAAGTCCAGCTTCATCCTGAAGCGGACGAGAAGTCTTATCGAACGCCGTTCTAACGCTTCGGCCATTTCTTGAATATCCGTTCACTATAACCCTCTTCCAATTTTACACGGATTTCGGCGCCTGCTGTCTGAAGAATTTGCGTCACGCCCAGAACGGCTTCCTCGCGAACATTTTGTAAAGATATTAACTCACGAGCATGGATTTTCTGAGCCATACGCTTTGTGTCGTGGACAGACGCGACAAGTCCGCTGCGAAGCCGCCTTCGAAGTTCCGATTTCAAATGTGCATCCCACCCCATCCCGCCGACGGAATCCCTCCAACCAAGAATCTCAATCGTCGCCATGACCTCGGTCCTTAGCCGCAAAACCGCTCAAACGCCCCGCCAAAAAGATCCTTCACATCCCGCTGCACTTCCTCGCGGCTCACGTGCCAGCCGGTCTGCGCGAGGTCCGCATATTTCTCCACCAATATCTGCGCGATGATGCGCCGCGAATGCGTCCATTTGTAAATAACCTGGTCGAGCACGCGCGCGTCCGAATGCTGCGGCGTGATGCTCAGGCCGATCAGCTCCAGGCGCATCCGCGTCATTTCGTTGATGATGAGCGGCACGTTCGTAAACCACCAGCAGCCGAAGATGTGCAGGTTGCGGAATTTCCGTGCCAGCACGCACAGCTCGTGCTGGTTCTCGCGCGCGAGCACTGTGGTCAGAAATTTATTCTCCGGAAATTGCGCGCAAAGATTCATGATCGTCTCCAGATTGCTCAAGCCGACACCGTCGCCGGCCAGCTTCAATTGCGGATTAATCTGCCGCCGCACGCCCGGCATGAGCGCCAGCGCCAGGCCGTGTTCGCGGCAAAACGGCAAAATCGCCTTCTCCACGATCTGCGCGCTGATGTTTTTATCCGGGAACTTATAATCGGGCGGAATCGAAGCCATCACGTAACGCGCATTCATCCGCTTCGCCCAATCCGCCAGGAACCGGCGGATTTCGTCAAAGAATTTCGGCCCGGGCGTGCCCATGTCCACGTGGTAACCCCATTTGCCCAGTCTCGGTCCCGCTTCCGGCCACCACAAAAACAACGGGTCAATGCGCAGGCACGCCGTGAAACGGCTGTCGCGCTGGAAACCCTTTTCCCACGTCGGCCGTTCCAAATCGTCGAACGGCGAGTTGGTCATGTGGATTTTGCTCAATCCGGCCAGTTCCATGCAGCGCGTGATATAAGCGTCCACCTCCTGGCCTGCGAACCACTGCCGCAGCGCGGGCAGGTCGCGCCTTTTCACATCGAGACCGAGCGCCTGGAGAGTTGTCAGCACGCCGCGGCACGCTTCGGAAACCGGTGAGTGCTGGATGAAAAGCTGGTCCCAGATCAAGTCCGCCTGCTCCGTCTTGGACATCGCCCAGAATTTGTCGTAGGGCATGTCGAGATAGCGGAAAACCTCGGCGACGAGGTAATGATACGTGAGCAATTCATCGATTCCCCACAGCAGAAGGTCCTTGAAAACCGGCTCGTAAAGATGGGTATGAATGTCCGTAACCGGCGTCGACATAACGATCTCCTCGATTTGCTTCGCGAAGGGGATCTGGCCAGCTTCCGCTTGAATCGTTTTCATCGCTCACCAGAGTACGGAGAAATGATAAGCCGCGCTACCCGATTTTTTGCACGGCCTGATTGATTTTGTGCATTGACAACGTCTCGCTCTTCGGCACGGGCGGAGCAACCCGGACCTATAATTTACGGCGAGGTGACCCGATAAAAACGCTGGCCGTCGGGAGCAACCGTGCCGCTGAATTGAAATTGCCCGGGAGAAACTTCCGTCGCCCCGCCCAGTCGCGTCCAATTCGTAAATGAGAGGGACAGATTCGTCGTGCTGTAAACTGTGAAACTCAGTCCCGGCGTGTTGGTGAACCCAAATTGAAAAGCGCCATTTGGCAATACCGTCAAATTCGTCAAAACAATACGCGAGGTGGGGACGGTAAACGCATAAACCTTGTTATCGCCCGCCACATAAATTCTTCCGCGCGCGGCGATGGCGGTGTTGAATCGCCGCAATCCGGACATCAATTCATTGGCGCCGCCACCATTGAAAATGACCGCGCCGGTATCGCCGTTGAATCCGTGCAACCGTTGGTCGCCTTCCGAGCCCATGACCCAGACAATGGCGTTATTGGTTCCATCCGTGGAAGTGACAAATGGCGAACCCCGGCCGGATATGCCGGCGGTCCAGTTGGAGGGGATGGTCGGCGGATTGCCCGCGATGATGCGATAAGAGTAAACCGCGCCCGAGTTGAACGCGACATAGGTGGCTTGAGCGGTGCGATAGGTTGCGCCTGCTCCAATGATCGAAGACCCGCTGCCGGCGGCGACCGTCAGCACTGACTTGCTGATGCCGCCGAGGTTTGTGCGATTGAGCAAATAAATATTACTATCCTTGCCCAGAGCCACAACCAACTGGGAGGGCGTTGCGCCGGGAACGTCCACCATCATTGTGCCGGAACCGCCAATATCTAGGTCGGAACTATCCAGCGATTGCCAATTCGTCGCTGCCCAATAATCGTTGGTCAAACCGCTGAAAATCGGCCCCGGTTGAAAACGAAGCACGGCTTCTCCGCCGCTCCATTTGCTCGCGCCGAAAGTATTGCCGGTGGCCACGTAGGGAGTGACACCATCATCACTCGCAACTCCGCCGACGCCCCAGATTCCGCCGCCCCTCGCGCCCGTCGCCCAGGCGAGCACATGGGTCGGGTCCGATTCCTGGACGCCGACCAGCCAGCCATAATAAGTCGAGCAATCACCCGCCAATCCGCTGTAAGGCACATAAACGTAACCGCCGAGCACGGCCAGGGCGCTCCTTTGATTCTGCGTTCCCGAATTGAAATTGGTTGTGCCCCATTTCGCGGAGGCATTTACATCCACCGGCCATCCGGCATTGGTGGCTCCGTTGTCCACATTCAACGCGTAAATCAAATGCCGTTTCGTCGTCCCACCGTCGGGCGTGGTCATCGCATCCAGAAACAAAGTCCGCGTGGCCCGATCGACCGCCGGCGTGCTGGTGATGCCGAGAGGATCGATATCGCCGCACGGCAGGCTGGCGGCCCGCACCGGCACGCCCACGTTGTCCTGCCAGATGACACTCCCGCTGGCCGCGTCGAGCGCATAAACATTGTTGGATTCCGTGACCGCAATCACCATGGCGCGCCCACCCGGGCCATTTTCGATGTAAAGCGGTTGCGCGAAAACAGCGCCGCCAATCTTTCCGTTAAAGTTCGAATCGCGAGTCAAATTTGAAGCGGCCGCAATTGTAAAAGCCGGATCGATATAGAGGCCGTCGCGCGTGTCGTGATTGTGATGCTCGGGGACATTCACGTCGGCGTAGGCCGCCGGAACAAACGCTTCGACGGCTAAAACGCAACCCGCAACCAAAGCGGCCAGGATAAACGGAGTTCCTCTCATGGTGCGGAACCTACACCGCCCGCAACCACTGTTCAACGTACGCTTAACGATTTCCCACGGCTCCGCGGCGGACCCCCAATGCCGGCTCGCCGTTAAGCCGGGGGCGGGGTTTTAATTGTCGTGTAAATGCGGCCCGGGATGCGCGGCGCAATTCTGACGAACGATTTCTTCAGCTTCCTTCCATCCCTTCACCGAGTCATCCGTGTTATAGCGGCTATGCATCCCAAAAACATATTTATCGTCGTGCCACAGTTCCAAAATGATGCCGCCAGCGCCGACGGCGTCATATCTCAGATGACTATCGTCCCATTGCTGCCGCGTAAAAATATAAATGGGAATGTCCTGGTATCGGTCGTTGGTTTTCCATTGCGGATTGCGGAATATAATTATTGGTCCGCGCCCCCGCACAACGTCCGTATCTTTCTCCGGCGAATACGCTTCACCGGTCCATTGCTGTTTTAAAATCGAATACCCTTTCCAACTGGCCGGCAGGGAAAACGTGAGATCATATTGCGAGTCGTGATAACGCAGCGGCAGACCGGCTGGCGGGTTCAGGGCCTCGGTCGAGCAACCGAACAAACCCCCGCATAAAACAAGTGCGAGGAACAGGATGAATTTAGATTTCATACCGGTCTCATTTCCAGTTCACGAGCCGGTCGGATTCGTCGAATTGCAGCGTGACCTGGCCGCCATCGTGTTTGAAAGCATACCGATATTGATGCGGGGCCGAGGCGACAGAATCCCGCACGCAATCGTGATTTCTTGAAACCCCATCCACTTCCATCAATTTCATGCCGACACGCAAGCCGGCGCGAAAATCAATCGTCGTCGGCTTTAAGGCATGTCCGTGAACGTATTTATAAAGACTTGAGGGAATGACCACGCTAAAAGCTTCCTTATCGACATTGATTTCAAGCTGCCCCCAGCCTCTCAAGTCATCCGTGCTTCGATCAAAAAAGTCGAAAGTATCGGTCCGGCCCCACGTGCTATCCCCGAGATGAAGATCGACGCATCGGCTTTTAATCACGCTGCCGTCAGCATCTAAAATATGCGCCTCCGTGCGTGGCGAATACAGATCTTTCGGCCCGTGATCCGCGTAAAACTCAATTTTGCTCTCCGCATCGAATGGATTGGACTGAATCAGAGATAATTCACCGCCGTCATGTGTCCGCCCCAGGTCGTATTGAACATCCACCCAGCGCACCACGTGATCGTGCTCAGTCAGCGATTTCATGGCCGAAATAAATTGGGGAGCGCCACCCTTGACGGACGGCGGAAGCGGATCCGCCGGATTCCGGTCGAAGCCGTAAGGGACTTCCAGCCAATACCGGTCCGGCGGTATCGACACCTCAATCCAGCTTTCTTCCATCGCATTTGTGCCCCAAGGGAAATAAGTCATCACCTGCGGGATTGGTTCTTCACCCGGATAAGACGAAGTCTCAACGCTAATCGGAGCATTGAGAAGTTTTTTGCTTTCTGCAGTCGGTTCAACAATTTCTCCATTCGCCCGATAAAGCCGCGCGGTGACGGCGTTGGTTTTGAAAAATCGAAACCCCTGCGCAATTTCCATTATATCCAGACGGAGACCGAGCGATACCTGATCGTATTGTTTGCCGGAAGTAAGCAAAAACATCGGCCGGCCATCCCATTCCTGCTGGGGTTTAAAAGAATAATAATCAATGTATTTCCAAATGTTAGTCGGCGTCTGGGGAAAACTGTTAGTTGCCGCCGGCGCTGCCGGTTCATCCGCGAAAGAAGCCGCAGGTGACAAGACGAACCAAGCCCCACTCAAAACAAGCGCGCCGCAAAGGAGAAGTTTGGGACCCATATTCATTCAACACTCGTTTTCCGGATTCGTTGCGAAGATCCAAAAACACATGGCGCGACAAAATATAATGGAAACGGGCGGTATACCTGCAATGACGCATTACCCCCTCCTACTTTAACTTCCCCATCAAACTCTTCGCCCGCCGGATCCACACGTGGTCTCGGCGACGCTAGATGAACGCTACAACCCCAAACTGATCAACAATTCCTCCAGAGTCATCCGATGATGATTCGCAATGCTTTTGAGAATTCCGCTGAGTGTGCCTGGTTTGATGGGATTATGATTCGGGATGACTTCATGATGTTCGCCGTTTTGCTGAGTCGTCACCCGAATATGTGAACCTTTTTGGCGACTTACTTCGTAACCCAGTTTTCGCAACGCCTTGACCAATTCCGGACCGGAAAGATACGCGGAAGCTTCATCGGCTTAGTACTTCATCCCGAACAAAATGCAGCCGGATAATTTTGGGGGCAGCCATATTTTCGTCGAAGTAGCAATCCACGGCCTCCTTCACGTTGGCCCGCAACTCATCGAGCGAATCCGCTTCGGTGTGAATACCCACACCCAAAGCTGACGCGGTATAGCCTCCGCCCACTTCATCTTCACGCACTTCAAAGATGATTTCACTCATTTCCCAAGGGTAAACTCCCACTATTGGGAGCGCAAGCTCTCGATTAATCGGAGCCTATTTCAACTTCCCCATCAAACTCTTCGCCCGCCGTATCCACACACGGTCCCGGCGACGCTGAAAAGTCGGCGCATGCACATCGTCTGAAATCACATCACGCAACTCCGCGCGCGCGAGGTCGGGCTGATTGCGCGCGAGGTAAATTTCCGCGAGCTGCACTTTGGCGCGCGGATACGAGTGATACTCGGTGACCTGTTTCCAAATCGTGAACGCCCGGTCATGTTCGCCCAACGCCGTGTAAGTCTCGGCCAGCGCCATTTGCGAATAACCGTAATCGTGCTTCGGGTTTTCCGTCACCACGCCTTCGAGCAACGGCCGCGCTTCGGCCGGGCGTTTGGCGCGCAGCAGGCATTGGCCAAAGTGCGCCCGCGTGTCGATGTCCTGCGGGTCGCGCTCCATCGCCGAGCGGTAACATTGCTCCGCCTTGTCGAGTTTTCCCTGTTGAAAATAAATATCGCCGAGCTGCGAGTAATGATGCGGCTTGTCGAGGTGATGAATCTTGGCCTGAAGCTCCTTGATGCGGCGGCGGTCGACCGCGCCTGGCAGTTCGAAGCCGCGCGTGGCCGACGGGGTGTCGCGATACACGTAAAGGTAATACAACAACGCCGCCAATCCGAACCCGAAGAAAATGAAGGCTGCCCAAATCCATTCGCGACGCTGCACCGCGTCAATGAACATCCAAAGCTGAAAAATGCTGAACAGCACGAACACCGGCGAAGAAAACATCCAATAGCCGACGTTCAGAAAATTTAAGAAGGCCAACATCGCTGGCCCAGCCTAGCCAGCGACAAATACCGTGGCAACGAAAACGTGAGATCAGTGAGCGCCGAAACCCAAATCCGAAGCTCGTAGCACTACGTTCGATTTCGGTATCCGGGTTTCTTTCGGACCTTCGAATTTCGGTCCTCGGATTTGTTCCCGCACCCACCCTTCACTCCGCCATCGTTTTCTGCGGCGCGGCCTGCCGGTCATGTGCGCCCTCACTGATTTCCTCGATCAGCTTGCGATTGAACGCCGGAATGTCCGCCGGCTTGCGGCTCGTCACAATGCCGTTATCCGTCACCACTTCCTCATCCACCCAATTCGCGCCCGCGTTAATCAGGTCGGTCTTGATAGATGGATAAGAAGTCATGCGCCGCCCCTTCACCGCGCCGGCATCAATGAGCGTCCACGGGCCGTGGCAAATCGCGCCGATGGGTTTGCCAGAGTTCACGAATTGCCGGACGAACTCAATCGCCTCCGGATAGAGGCGCAAGTGGTCCGGGTTCATCACGCCACCGGGCAGCAACAGCGCGTCATAATTCCGCGCGTTGGCTTCCGCCAGCGGGACATCGACCTTGAATTTGCTGCCCCAATCATCCTCATCCCAGGCCTTCACTTTTTTCTCCACCGGTGAAACGATGTGCGTTTCCGCGCCCGCGGCTTCCAAAGCCTCCTTCGGGCCGGTTAATTCCACCTGTTCAAAACCGTCGGCAACAAGAATCGCCACTCTTTTTCCATTCAATTGATTTTCCATATGTCATTTCCTTTTTATTAAATTGTAGGAGCCGAGGTGATGAGGCTCTGAATTAAATTGAGCCCCTCATCGGCCGCTACGGGTTAGACCAACTCTCTCACCTTATCCTCCAAAATGGTCGTTGCAATTTTCATCCGCTTCGGCGTCCCTCGCGCCAGTGCTTCCGCAAAATGCAACGCTTGTTTCGCTTCAATCATCGGCGGCATCGGCGGTTCGAACGGATCCACGACCGCCTCGATCAATACCGGACCCGGCACCGCCAGTGCATCCTGAATGATCGTGCCGCACGCGGACGGCTCGCTCACCGTCACCCCCACGCCGCCGCAGGCGCGCGCGAACGCGGCGAAATCGATGGGGTGCAAATCGCACGCGAATTCCGGATTGCCGAGAAACACCATCTGCTCCCATTTGATCTGGCCGAGCGAATTGTTCTTGATGACCACCACTTTGATCGGCAGTTGATATTTCACCGCCGTCACGAAATCAGCCATCAACATCGAGAATCCGCCGTCGCCCACGAACGCCACGCATTGGCGCTCCGGGAAAGCGATCTGCGCCGCGATGGTATAAGGCAGGCCGTTCGCCATCGTCGCCAGCGTCCCGGAGAGCGAAAACTTTTGCCCGCGCCGCGCCTGTATCTGCCGCGCGAACCACGTCGCAATCGTGCCGCTGTCGCAGGACACGATCGCGTCGTCACGTAAATATTTGCTGAGCTCCCACGCCACCACCTGCGGCTTCATCGGTTTGTCATCGCGCGTGCCCCGTTCCTCCATCAACTCCCACCATTTTTTCATTCCGCGCTGCGCCTTTTTCAAAAAGGTGCGCTCCCCATTGCGGCGCAAGAGCGGCAGCAACCGGCTCAAAGTGCTCCGGCTATCGCCCGCCAGGCCGACCTCAACCGGACAACGCAGCCCGATGCGGGCCGGATCCAAATCAATTTGCACCGTGCGCGCCTGGCCCGGCTTGGGATAAAATTCCATGTACGGAAACGAAGTACCCACCATCAATAGCGTATCGCAGGCTTCGATCGCTTCGTGCGATGGCCGGGTGCCCAGCAGCCCGATACCTCCCGTCGTGAATTCGCAATCATCCGGCACGCACGCCTTGCCGAGCAGCGCCTTGATGATCGGCGCGCCGAGCTTGTCGGCCGCGGCGATAAGCTCATCGGTGGAATTCAACGCCCCGCGACCGGCCAGGATCGCAACCTTTTTGCCCTCATTGAGAATTTTCGCGGCGCGTTTCAAATCTTCATCGGATGGCAGCCCGGCGCGGCGGGCGAACACTTCAAGATTGTGCCCGGGAATATTTCTCGCCGAACGCACGCCTTTCTTCACCGGCATGGATTGTGTGTCCGTGGGAAAATTAATGTGCGCCACGCCCCGGCGGCTCAAAGCGGTGCGGCACGCCAGGTGCGTGACGTTGCAAACGTGTTCCGGCCCCATCACGCGCGTGTTGTAAACCGCTACATCCATGTAAACCCGGTCCAGGTCCAAGTCCTGTTGCGCATGGGTATCGATGAGATCGTGAAAATGATGTCCGGTGATGGCGAGCACCGGCGCACCGTCCATCTTGGCGTCGTAAAGGCCGTTAAGGAGATGAATTCCGCCCGGACCCGAGGTCGCGAGACACACCCCGAGTTTGCCGGTGTACTTCGCATAGGCGCACGCCATGAAAGCCGCCGATTCTTCGTGGCGCACCTGCACAAATCGAATTTTTTCCTGCCGTTTGCGCAACGCCTCCAGGATTCCATTGATGCCATCGCCGGGCAGACCGAACACGACTTCCACACCCCATTCCATTAGGACCTCGATTAAAACATCTCCTGCGGTAGTTGCCATAATATCAAGTGTTGTGCATTGATTGTCAGCTGGGCCGCTGAACGTGCGGCTATTAATCCGTGCCTCCATTTGGGTTGAGAATCCATTGGGGATTTTGCCCCATGGGAGAACGTGATGTAATGGCGGGCGCAGCCTTCATGCCGCGTGACGTTTCACGTTTGACGCAAAACTTTGATTGCCCATGTGAACGCATTCCCTCATCTTGTCCACAAAACTCGGTGGTCCGAATTGGCTCCGCGGCGGCATAGGCGGGCCGAAGCAACGCATGATTGGCAATTTGCTGCAACCTGAGCTCGTGGATTTGATCGCGAAACGGGACTTCGCGCAGTTGCGCGCCATTCTCTGTGACTTTGCCCCGGTGGACATTGCCGAGATTTTTTTCGATTTAGGCCCGGAGGACGAGGCAGTCCTGCTGCGCATCCTGCCCAACGACGTCGCTGCCGAGGTTTTCGAATACTTGCCGATCAGTGACCAGGAACAAACGCTGCACGCACTCGGCACGGAAAAAGTGGCGCAAATCCTCAATGACATCGCCCCCGACGACCGCACCGCCCTGCTGGAGGAATTACCCTCCGCCGCCACGCAAAAATTGCTCGCGCTGCTCCAGCCCGAGGAACGCAAAATCGCCACCGACCTGCTCGGCTATCCCAAAGGCTCGATTGGCCGCCGCATGACGCCTCACTACGTCGCCATCCAACAGAATTGGACCGTGGCGGAAGTCCTGGCGCATTTGCGCGAAGAAGCCGACAAGCGCGAAGCGGTAAGCCAGCTTTACGTGGTCGACAGCAAGGGGCATCTCGTCGATTACGTGCGCTTGCGGAACCTGGTGGTCGTGCCGTTGCAAACCTCCGTGCTCGAGCTGCTGGAAAATCAATTAATTTTCCTGCGCGCCACCGACGACCAGGAAACCGCCGTCGCCACTTTTAAGAAATACGACTCCACCATTCTGCCGGTGGTCGATTCGAAAGAAGTGCTCGTCGGAGTGGTTACGGTGGACGATGTGCTGGACGTCGCCGAACGCGAGGCCACGGAGGACATTCAGAAACTCGGCGGTGTCGAAGCCCTGGATTTGCCCTATCTTAGAACCAATTTCATCGGCATGGTGCGCAAGCGCGCGCCCTGGCTGGTGATTTTGTTCCTGAGCGAAATGTTGACCTCCACGGCCATGACTTTTTTCCAGGATGAAATCGCCAAGGCCGTGGTGCTGGTCCTGTTTTTGCCGTTGATCATGTCGAGCGGCGGCAATTCCGGCTCGCAGGCCACCACCCTCATCATTCGCGCCATGGCTCTGGGAGAAATAACACTTCGCGACTGGTGGTGCGTGATGCGGCGGGAAATTTTATCGGGCTTTGCGCTGGGAGCAATCCTTGGTGTGATCGGTTTTGCTCGCATTACCACCTGGCATTTCGTCTTTGATCGCTCCACCGGCGGCATGTATGGGCCTTACTGGTGGCTGGTGGGCCTCACCATTTTATTTTCGCTCATCGGCGTCGTCCTCTGGGGCAGCCTTTCCGGTTCCATGCTGCCGTTTGTGCTGAAGCGCGTCGGACTCGACCCCGCGGCATCATCCGCGCCCTTTGTCGCGACGCTCGTCGACGTGACGGGCGTGGTGATTTATTTCAGCGTGGCCTACGCGGTTTACCTGAAGCACGTCCCACTACCCGTCACACATGGTCCATAAAAGCATCTCAAAAAAATTTATCTCTGTGTTTGTGTGGAACGTGGCAAAGCACTAGAATGTCCTCATGCAAACAGAAGTAGAATCGACGGATCGCGGACCGGCAGATTATGTCGCTTTCGGCGCCACTTTTATCGGCAGCATTCTCGGAGCAGCAGGTGTAGTAACAACTACCGCCAGCGTGGCCATCCTCGGATTGATTTTGATGCTCCTCGGAAGCATTTATCTGGCAGTGACGGAACCTTATTAAGGCACGAGTGCTTTGGGCTCCCTGATTCCCGGCACTTTTTTCACGAAAAAAGAATCTGGAAATTGCCCCTCCGGGCAAAACGCAGTCACGATCGCAATGATCGCGCTCGAATTACTGAACGAATAATTTTCCATGAAAATTAAACTCCTGCCGGTCCTGCTTATTGCTTCACTGCCCGCCGCCTGCCCCGCCGCCGGCACTTTGACCGTCACAGCCGCCAATAAATTACAAATCCCGCGCGCCAGCCAGACCATCGAAATCTCCGGCAAAGACCTCGCGCCGCTCGGCGCCAAAAATCTCGAGATGATCCACGTCAAGGACAGTTCCGGCAAAGAACTCCTCTGCCAGGCCGTCGACACGGACTACGACGACTATCACAAGCCCGACATGGTTATCTTCCAGGCGGATTTCGCGCCCGGCGAAACAAAAAATTTCACCGTGAGCGGCGGCAAAAAACACACCTACAAGAAAGAGGACTTCAAAGCCTACGGCCGGTTCGTGCGCGAACGGTTCGACGATTTCGCCTGGGAAAACGATCTCATCGCTCATCGCACCTACGGCGCCGCGCTCATCACCTGGAAAGGCGAACCACTCACCAGCAGCGCCATCGATGTCTGGTCGAAAGACACTTCCCGGCTCGTCATCAACGATTGGTATATGATCGACAATTATCACAGCGACCAGGGCGAGGGCTGCGATGATTATTCCGCGGGCTCCACGCGAGGCGATGGCGGGATCGGTCTCTGGGCCGCCGACCGGCTCGTGCCCCCGCTCAACTTCACCGCTTCGCGCGTGCTGGCCAACGGCCCCATTCGCGTGTTGTTTGAACTGGATTATCCAGCGCTCGACGCGGACGGCACGAAAATCACCGAGACCCTGCGCGTCTCGCTCGATGCCGGCAGCCAGATGGATCATTATCTCGCCACGTTCAAAGGCGGCAACGGGCCGCTCACCGCGGCAGTAGGTCTTAAGAAAGTCTCCGGTGAAGAAAAAGATTTCCATCGCGATCAGGGAACACTGGCCAGTTGGGAGCCCATGGAAAAAAATATGGGCATGGAAGGCGTCGCCGCCATTGTGGACCCGAAAGCGCTCGTGAAGGAAACGGACGACAAAGAGAATAATTTGGTCCTCGTAAAAACGGACGCGAACGGCGCGATTTCCTATTGGGCCGGCTTCGCTTGGGATCGCCCCGGCAAAATCGCGAGCCAGGACGCCTGGAAAAAATACGTGAGCGACTTCGCGCAAGGTATCAATTCGCCCATCGAAGTCAGTGTCTCCGGGCAATAGAATTCCTGCCGGTAGGGCTGAGCTGCTGCTCAGCCTTTATATTCCGAGACGAAATCTCGTAGGACAGGCATCCTGCCTGTCTCCATCTTATTTTCGCCCTCTCACCGGCATCAACCCAAAGTGCAGCACCACCCACACCGGCACCGCGAATAACGCAATCGCCATCACATACTCCCATCGCCACTCCAGCACCCGCGCCTGGATCGGAAAAATGGTAATCATGAAGTAATTCGCGAAGCGCGTGTGCCCAAGGAACGCTCCATATCTCGGATACTTTCGCCGCAGCCCGCTGATAAACGCCACGACTCCCAGCCCCAGCACCACGAACGTCACGAATAAATTCACCGGCAGCATGGCGCCAAGTTCCAGCCGCGCTGCCCCCGTCGCGTGCGGCCGAAAGTAAGGATACAGCCACTGGCAACTCGCCCACGTGAAGCTGAAGCCCGTCTGGATCGCCGTGCGGAAATTCGCCTTCGACGAAGTCATCTCGTTGAGCAACAGCGCAAAGTACAGCGGCACGATGCCCCAAATCAGCGCCGTTTCCGTAAATGGCGTCCGAATCAATTGTGTGAAAGCCACCCAGTAGGAATGCATCGTCGCACGTGATTACCGCCGATGGCCGGGGACGGCCCGCGTTTATTGCACCTTCGCCTTAATTTCGCCGACGATATTCGTGGCGACATCTTCCACCTTCTGCGCGCCTTCCTTCACCTTGGCCGACATATTCGTCGCCAGCGACGTGGTTTTGCCCGCCACGTTCGTGGCAAAATTGCCGACCTTTTGCGCGCCTTCCTTGCCGGCCTCCATCACCTTTTGCCCGGCATCCTTCACCGCATCTTTAGTCTTATTCGCGGCGTCCTTGACCGCATCTTTAGTCTTATTCGCGGCGTCCTTGACCGAATCGGTGGCTTTTTGCGTCGCGTCTGTTGTATCCTGCGCCAATTGCGCCACCGGCGATTTTTTCTCACAACCACTGGCCAGCATCGCGAGCAAGCCAATCATCAGCAACGCCGTTTGAAAATTTAATGAGATTTCTTTCATAGTTTTTTCAGAGCACATCTCGCCGCCGCAAATCCTGGACCGGAACATACCCGCAGGCAACCCAGGCGACGGAAAACTTTGTTTCCTTCGTTCCCTTCCCTTGACCTTATCTGTGTTTCATCTGTGCTCACCTGTGGCTAAAACTTCAGTTCGAAGTCCTCTTGCCGTCCAGCAATTCCCGCACCAGCTCCTTCGCGTGATAAATTTTATTCAACCCTTCGATGATCGCGGCGGAATCCACCGCCGTTGCGCGCCCCTGCTTATCGTCGAACGCATAATCCCACGGCAAACCCTGCAGATTTCCGTCAAAAATAATCCCCACAAATTCCCCGGCGCGATTCACCACCGGGCTGCCGGAATTCCCGCCGATGATATCGCAAGTGCTCACAAAATTATACGGCGTTTTCAAATTCAGCCGCGAACGTCCGGCTGCCCAGCTCGCCGGCAAATCGAACGGCGGACGCCCTTTCATTTCCGTCGCCCGCTCGTAAAGCCCCGCGAAGGTCGTGAACGCCGGCACCGGTTTTTCGTCTTCCTCGTAGCCCTTCACCGTGCCGAACGACAGCCGCAACGTCCCCGTGGCATCGGGATAACGCGATCCGCCCGTGCCCAGCAGCGCATTCGCCGCGCGGGCGATCGCCGCATGGGCTTGCTGTTTCACCTCGTTCTGCTCCTCCGCGACTTTTCGCAGCGCGCGCGCGTCCGGATCGAGCAATCGCGCCACTTCAATCATCGGATCGTTCGCGGCGGAAACCGCGCTGGCGCCGCCTTCATAAAGTTTTTTTCGAAAAGCCACATCGCGCACTTTTGTGCCCTTGATCAATTCCACCGCGCGCTCATGCGGCGATTTGCCGGCCAGCACTTTCTTCACCAGCGCGTCGTCATCGCCGAATTGCGTCGCGAAATACGTCAACGAATCCGAGAGCGTGAGAATTTCCAGGTCCGTGTAAATCGGCCGCGGGGAAAACAGGCCCAGTTCCAGCGTCGCCCTGCTGGAATCGGAAAATTCCCGCAAACGCTCGCCGTTCGCCTTGGGCCGCTCTTCTCCTGCGCGGAGAAGTGTGCGTGCTATGTGAAAACTGTCCGAAATAAAACCATCGCCGCGTTCGAGTAACGCATAACGCTCCGACTGCGCGGCCAGCGTTTTGGTCGCGTCCGCAATTTTATCGTAAGCCGCGCGCGCGTCGGAAAATTCCGGTTTATCCGCAAGTTGTGCTTTGAAAGCCGCTTCCGTGCTCATTTTCTTGCCCATCAAATCCGGATCGAGCAGGCCGGCCAAGCGGCCATCGAATGCCTTCCGCGAGTTTTGCACGCCGAACAGAAACTCCCGCGCCCGCCGCGCATTCTCCTCCGCGCGCGCGCTCCAGTTCGCCAGCAAAACCTCTTCGCGCTTGAGGTTCGCGAGCCGGAACGGCAGCCCCTGGTCGCGCAAATTGTCCAATTCCGCCATCGTCAACTGCCGACTCGTGCCGCCCGGATGCCCGGAGACAAATACCAATTCGCCATCGCGCGGGCCGGTCGCCGAAAATTTCAGAAAATCTTTTATTTTCGCCGGCTTGCCATTTTCATAGGCGCGAAACAGGCAGATGTCGAAATCGAAGCGCGGAAATTCGAAATTATCCGGGTCGCCGCCAAAAAACGCGGCCTGTTGTTCCGGCGCGAAAACAATCCGCACGTCCGTGTAGCGTTTGTAGCGGTAAAGCTGATACGTGCCGCCCTGCCACAACGTGACCACGTCCGACCGCAGGCCGGTTTTGTCCAGCGACTCCTTCTCAATCTCCGCGATCACTTTGCGGCGCGCCGCAAACGCGGTTTGCGGATCGGCGTCCTTGGGAATGGCCGCATTGACGCGTTCGGAAACATCCTCGATGGATTGCAGCACATTGATCTCGAGGTCGAGGCACTTCAATTCCTCCGCCATGGTGCGCGCGTAAAAACCGTCCCGCAGATAATTTTTTTCCTTCGTGCTCAGCTTTTGCAGCGACCCGGCGCCGACGTGATGATTGGAAATCAGCAACCCGTCTTCGCTCACAAAACTTCCCGAAGCGCCAATGCGTACGGAGGATTTCTGTAAATGCTCCAGCCAGGCATCACTCGGTTCGAATTGATAACGCTCACGGAAAATTTCACGCGGCGGCTGGTTAAAGAGCCACATGCCTTCATCAGCGCGCCCGGCAAAAAGAACACTCAGGAAGACCGCGGCGAACAAGGAGGATTTCATGGCCGCGACACTAATCGAACAGATCAAAGTCCGCGACTGAAAATTGTCCTGTCTCCGCAGTCCTTCAATTGAATACTCGCCATCAAACAGAACCCAAATTGACTCGGCATTATCCATGCCGCAACATGAGCCTGTGCGGATTGACGTAAGAAAACTTTTGGCTTTGGTCGGATTTATTTTCACCAACATTGTTTCGGGGACGCCGATTCATCTCAGCATTACGCCCAGAGGACCCACTCAGGCAGCTATTACCATAAGCCCGGTCGCCCCGTATACCGATAGTGTTTATGAAATTCTCGTCCGTACCAACAGCCTGGAAGGTCGTTGGATAAATATCTATTCCTGCGTAGGGAATCCGAGTCGAACCATATCGGCGGTGATAAACTTGAAAAATGTTCGCGGACTGACCACGGACAATCTCCAAAATTGGACTTTCGTGGCGGGTTACGGCGGAGATACGGATGGAAATCTTCTCTCCGATATTTACGAAGATCTCGTTTCGCGCACCGATCCGTATGCGGGCGCGGACCCTTACAGTTGTCCGATGAACGACGGTTGGACTTATTTCGAAAAAATGCAGCGTGGCATGGACCCATACCTTCCCTATCCACCACCTCCACCGCGATTAATGAGCTGCGCAATTCGCGAAAACACTAATTCCTCCATTCCCCGCAGCGGAATCGCCACGCTTACCTGGACACAGCAGGGGCACGTGGAATATTTTATCGTGGAACGCGCCAACCGCACTCTTCGCCGCACGACCAACAACTGGAAATCCTCTTGGCCGCCCACAAACCGCCCCCCGCATTTTCCGCCCTCCCGCCGGTATCCGCCGTACGAAGACACGTGGATTACCGGACCATCTCAGGTCGTCGCGAAGATTCCCGCACAGCCGGGCGTCCAAGAGTATCATTTTAGCCAATCCAACGTTGACACGTTTTTTCAACCTCTTTACCGGGTGCAATGCCATTTTTCCACCAATCTGCTTCACGCCTATCTGGACAAGGTCAATACCGCGATTATCCGACACACACTCATCCCCGTCATCGCGCAACCTTCGACCAATGGTTATGATCTAAGCGTGCAGCATCCGATTAGAGACGCCTATTACCTCCTGCTCGTGCGCGACAAGAACAATCCGCAATGGCGGGCCAGCGGCTATTTTACCTCGGGGACAAACCGCGGTCCGGTGCTTTTACACGTGGACACAAAAGGGATGATGTCCGACGGGCAACGTCCGCTGGCCATGCCGCCAGTAAAATGCGTGCCAGTAGTCGACCAACCCGAATTCGTTGCGGGGTGGGGTGAAGACAGCGACGAGGATGGCCTGCCCGACGCCTATGAAGTGCTGGTGACAAAGACTGAGCCCGATAAAACGGATACCGGCAATACAGGAATCATTGACGGGTATAAAGAATTTGCTGCAGACGGTTGGAGCAATCTGGAGAAATTTCGTAGACGCTTGAACCCGTTTCAACCGGTCGTTCCACCCCAGACCGTCGAGTTGAACAAACCGACCCTTATGGAAATCACGAAAGCAAGCGTTCTCCTCACCGACTTGCACTACGAGTCGCATTTCGAAATCCGCACTAACGGAGGATTTGTTTTCCAGCCGCTGACAAATTTTTCAGCAGAGTTTTATCGGAACTTTTCACGCGACCCGAGGAACGCTCGCGGCAATTTCGACCTTCGTGTTTCCTGGTCAATTCCGGAACCGCATCCGCATTCTGATTGGTAATTGGCCGGAGGACCAAAAAAAATATTCGCGTTATTTTTCCGGCGGCTCACCGCAATGCGCCTTCCACGAAGCGTAAGCGGCGGCATCCGACAGCATCGTGTCGATCGTCGCAATCAACGGGTCGGGCCGCCAACATCCGGAAAACACCGCGCGATCACCAATATTGCTTTCCAAAACAAACGTCGGACGCTGCGTCACTTTCAGCGCATGAAACTCCGCCGTGCTCGCTCGCACACGCTGCTCGATTTCCGCCGAACGCGCGTTGGACATCAAAGCCCTCTCGTCCAAAGCGGCAGTTTTGGCCGCAATGTTTACCGAGACACGCCAATCCGAAACTTTTTTGCCCTCGCGCATCGCTGCCTCCATTAACGCCAGGCGCACTCGATCATCCGTCACGCCCAAATCCTTTGCTGCTTCGGCGACGCAATTCGGCGCGAGAAACTCCGGCAGCACTGGATCCAGCCAGCCCGAATTCAACATGAACGGCGAGCGCGTAATGGTTCCGCTACGGCGATAAAACCAATCGCACTGCTCGCGCGATTTCGACATGCTGTTTTCATCGAGCAGCGCAATTTGCCAACTGAATTCCACCGGCGCTTTCGCGTAGCGCAGCTTTAATTCCGTCCACGCCGGCTCCGCCCAGTAACACCACGACGAGGTAGTATCGAGATAATAGACAATTTGGATGTTCATGTATCGATTCGGAACAACTGCGAAAAGGTGATCCGCAAATGACGCCGATTTTCGCCGATGTTTTAATCTGCGTTCATCTCCGCCGTCTGCCGGCTCACGACCGCCGCTCTTTAATCGCCGCCAGAATATCCGCCACGACCTCACCCTTTGGCTTCGCGCCCACATTGCCTTTGCCGTGCAAACGCACGCTGACGTTTCCCGCCTCCATATCGCGACCGCCGATGACGAGCATCGTGTGCACTTTCGCCTGCTCGGCCTCCTGGATTTTGCCGTTGATTTTATTCGAAGAATAATCGGCATCCACACGCACCATATTCGCGCGAAGTTCGTTCACGATGGCCTTCGCGTAATTAATCAACGGCTCCTCCTCGCCAATCGTCAGCACGCGCACCTGCTCGGGCGCGAGCCACAGCGGGAAATTCCCGGCGTAATGCTCAATCAAGAAACCAATGAATCGCTCGTGCGTGCCCAGCGGCGCGCGATGAATGCACAACGGCGTCTTCTCGGTATTATCGCGGTCGCGATAGGTGAGGCCGAACTTCGCCGGCACCGCAAAATCCACCTGGTTGGTCGCGATGGTAAATTCACGCCCAATCGCGCTCCACACCTGGACGTCAATCTTCGGGCCGTAGAACGCGGCTTCATTCGCGACTTCCACGTAATTGATGCCGCTCTCCTGCAACACGCGCCGCACCATGTCCTCCGTCTTGAGCCACAGCTCGGGCTCGTTCACGTATTTTTTCCCAAGCCCTTCCTTTGAGTGCGTGCTGAAACGCATCTGATATTTTTCCAATCCGAAGATTTTGAAATATTTCAGATACATATCGTTCACGGCCTTGAACTCCTCCGCGAACTGGCCTTCCGTGCAATAGATGTGCGCGTCATTCATGTTGAGCGAGCGCACACGCATCAAGCCGAACAACTCGCCGCTCTGCTCGTAACGATAACAAGTGCCGTACTCCGCCAACCGCAACGGCAAATCCCGATAGCTCTTGGGCTCCGCCGCAAAAATGCGATGGTGATGCGGACAGTTCATCGCTTTGAGGTAGTAATGGTCGGCGGGCGGCAACGATCCTAGCTTTGTCCGAGCGCTCTCACGTTTCTTTAACCATTCATCCAACTCTGGAGGACCCCACCCCATGTCTTTCCATCGCGATATTCGGTTCTCTAAATCGATCTCCGAAATATCCTCACGACTTATCCTTTCCTCGTCGATAGCCTTTTGAATTATGGTTTCTTCCAAATCGGAAAGTCTTGCCTCATGCCCGATTACCTCGTTCTCAAGCCGCTTTCGCTCGACCGCGAACTCATCGACAATTATCGGCTTAAACATGCTCTCCGCGTAATACGGCAAATGCCCCGAAGTCTTATACATCTTCTCCCGCGCCAAATGCGGAGTCTTCACCCGCACATAACCCGCCGCAAATTCCGTTTCCTTCGCCAGCTTTTCCAATTCCTCGACCAAGGCGGTGCCTTTCGGCAACCACAGCGGTAAACCGGGCCCGACGTATTCCGTATCAATCGCAAACAAACCCATCTCCGCGCCAATTTTGCGATGATCCCGCCGCTTCGCCTCGTCGAGCATCTTGAAATGCTCCTCCATCGCGGTCTTATTCTTGAACGCGGTGCCGTAGATGCGTTGAAGCTGCGGATTTTTTTCGTCACCCTTGTAATACGCGCTCGCGACGGTGGTCAGCTTGTAGGCGCCGATATTTCCCGTGCGCATCACGTGCGGTCCGGCGCACAGGTCGATGAAATCGCCGTTCTTGTAATAAGTAATCTGCTCGCCTTCAGGAATCGCCTCGAGATTGCCGAGCTTGAACTTACTCGGATTTCCCGGCCGCTCCGTCAAGCCGCCCAACCGCCCGCTCTCCGAATCCTTGATGGCCTGCTCGCGCGTGACGACGATTCTTTCGAAAACGTTGTTCGCCTTAATCTCCTTCTTCATTTCCTCCTCGATCTTCGGAAAATCCTCCGGCGAAATCCGATGCTTCAAATCCACATCGTAATAAAAACCGTTTTCGACCGGCGGCCCGGCAGCGAATTGCGCGTCCGGCCACAGCTGCAAAATCGCCGTCGCCATGACGTGCGCCGCGGAATGCCGGATGCGCTCCAGTTCAGTCATCTTCGCGCGGTCATCGAGACTTTTGCGTTCCTTCGATTGTTCGTTTTCGTCTGCCATAAGATTTGTTTGCCACAGAGGCACAGAGAAAACAGCGATTTGTCTGCGGATTTCCTCGGTGCGCTCTGTGTCTCTGTGGCTATTTCATAAATAAAAACGCCTCGAACATGCAGTGCGAGGCGTCGGCGTCCAGTCCCATTGGGGGAAGGACGCTAAATCGTCGTCGTATTAAATCCGAGCAACATGCGGGAAAGCTAGTCAAAATGGGATTGATTGGCAAATCGCAAATGGACCTGCCACCGAGACACAGAGAACGCAGAGATCCATTTTAGTTTTTGCCCGGTGCCTCTGTGTCTCTGTGTCTCTGTGTCTCTGTGGCCATTTTCAAAAACGCCCCGGAATTTTGCCGTCCGATCCGCGGCTTCCTTCAGTAGCTTTTTTTCCGCAAAACGCACATTGCATTAAGTAAACGAATCGTTACTCTTGCCCCGGAGTAGAAAAACCCATGACGCCCCAGGCCAAAAAAAACGAAGTCAAACGACTCAAAGTCCTCTGGCAGTACGACATCCTCGATACTGTCCCGGAAGAGGTTTTTGACGACCTCACCGAGTTGGCCGCGCGCATTTGCGAGGCGCCCATCGCGCTCATCTCACTCGTGGACGAGGACCGCCAGTGGTTCAAATCAAAGGTCGGCGTGACCCTCAACGAAACTTCGCGCGACATTTCCTTTTGCGCGCACGCGGTCAAGCAACAGGAATTGTTCATCATTCCCGATGCGACCAAGGATTTGCGCTTCGCCAACAATCCGCTCGTGATCTCCGATCCCAAGATCCGCTTTTACGCCGGCGCGCCGCTCATCACACCGGACGGCCATGCGCTCGGGACGTTGTGCGTGATTGACAAAGTGCCACGCGAGTTGCGTCCGGATCAACAGCAGGCCCTGCGCGTGCTCGCCCGCCACGTGATGACCCAACTCGAACTCCGCCGCCACTCCCGGGAACTCGCTGAAGCCAACGAAGCTCGCGACACCTCCACGGGAGAATTGGAAAAGGCGCGCGCGGAAAATGCGAAGCTCAGGCGCGAATTGGAAAAATTGAAAAATGGAAAGCCTTCGACCAAAAGCGCCGCGAAGAGATGATCCGTCCGGACGGGCCCTCGCGTTTCCCAACCGAGGGTTTCCAACAAGTAAACTAATCGGTAGGACGCGTCACTTCGTGCGCGCTGACGGTTAGCAGGAAAAAACGGCGCGCACAATGAGCGCCCCACCGCTACGGCCTGCGGACATTTTGTAACCGGCCCTACATCGTTACGACTTTCAGAACTGATCTTCCTTTTCCTTGAACAAAACATTGAAAGTTGTCAGCGAACCGTAGCAGCGCGTGATGTATTGCTGCATCTCGACTTTTTCGCCGTCGCTCAATTTCTCGTGGGCGTTTATTTTCTGTTCCAGCACGCGAAGCTGGTTGCGGACCATCACGATTTTGTGAAAAAACGTCTCGAGCGGCACTTCCTTCGTTTGCAGCGTGGGATCCGCCGGGTGCAAAACGGCCTTGCCATTATGCCAGCGGAGGCCGAGTTCCGAAACGCTCGCTCCGGGCTTTTCTACACCCAACTGGTCCACGGTCGATTCCACGATGCCCTGGACAAACTGTTTCAATGGCACCTCCGCATCGCCGATTTTCACCGTCGGCTCCGGCACTTTAATGTCCGCCAAACGCGGATCAATCGTCCGCAGCTCGCTGCCAAATCGAATTTCAGCCGAACCCGCCGAAACCTTTTCCACAATCCCTTCCCCATGGTGGGCGTGAATGATTTTCATTCCCGGAGTCAAAATCGGAGCATTCATAATCTTTGAAATACGCTGTCGTGTTAGCCTCAAGTTAAACCATCGGCCGCCGCGAATAAACACGGATTTTGCTGCGTGGGACAGGCATCCTAACTGTCTCCATTTTATTTTCGTTTTTGGTATAATTAGAGACAGGCGAAACACCTATTCTGCGTAACCCGAAATTTAACCTTCGTTTTTTTTCGTTTTGATTTTTAATGGGCCCATGAGTTTTGCCGAACCACTCGATTTGAAGCGCCTCAAAGTCCTGCCCCTCTCTCAGCGACGCAGCCTCAGCGCCATCGAAAAAATCCTCGTGGACCCGGCCAAAGCGCCCCCGCCCTGCCCTCCTGAAATCGAGCCGTTAATTGCCGATTGCGCCGAAAAAATCGCCGCCGCCCGCGCGCGCGACGCCAGCGTCATCCTCATGTACGGCGCGCACCTGATAAAAAACGGCGCGCAACGCATCGTGGACGGATTACTCGAACGCGGTTGGATCACGCACCTTGCGACCAACGGCGCCGGCTCGATTCACGATTGGGAGCTTTCGTTCCTCGGTCGCACGGAGGAAAGCGTGCGCGAAAACGTCGCCACCGGCACCTTTGGCACCTGGGATGAAACCAGCCGTTGCCTTCACCTCGCGCTACTCGCCGGCGCGCTGCGCGGCGAAGGCTATGGCCGCAGCCTCGGCCGATTCGTCGCCGAGAATGGCGTCAGTTTGCCCGACCCGGCCGCGCTGGAAAAAGCTTTGCGCGAGGCGCCAGCCCATCCCCTGTCGCCCGCGCGCGCCGAGCTCCTGCAAACCATGCTGGCGCAAAAGCTGGCCGGCGGCCGGATCGAAGTGAAACATCCCTGGAAAGAAACCTGCCTGCTCGCCCAGGCGTTTCGCCGCGATATTGCGTTCACGGTTCATCCCGGCATCGGTTACGACATCATTGCCAACCATCCCATATTCAACGGCGCCGCCATCGGACGCGCGGCAGAAATGGATTTTCGCTTGCTCGGCGGCTCCATCGAGCGGCTCGACGGCGGCGTGGTATTGTCCGTCGGCTCAGCCATCATGGCGCCGCAGGTGTTCGAGAAAAGCGTGAGTTGCGTCAACAATCTGCGGCTGCAAAACGGGCGAAAAATTCTCCATGAACACTCGATCTACGTCGTGGACATTCAGGACGGCGGCAATTGGGACTGGTCACGCGGCGAACCGCCCAAGGACAACCCGGCTTATTATTTGCGCTTTTGCAAAAGTTTTTCGCGCATGGGCGGCGAAATGAAATACGCCCAATGTGACAACGTGGCCTTTCTCACCCATCTCCTCGCCCGCGCCGATAAAGCCTGAGTTTTCGTCTGGAAATTCAGTTGAGCGGATCCACGTACTGCGCGTCCATGGCCCAATCGTAATCGCAAGCCATGTCCACCCGCTGGCAATGGCCGTCGGCGAAAGTCACATTACCACCCTTTTGATGCCGCATCGTTATGGTGTCGCCATCGGGCTGGCCAATGTGAGGTTCCCAGCGACCATCCATCAGGAAGTTCGCGCTCTTCGTCGATTCCGGCGGATTTTCCGTCTTCCAGGCATCCGCCGCTTCCTCGGCCAGCATTATTTTGGTGCCCGGACGATGGACCTTGGTCAGCTTGAACGGATAAGGCCCCGTCCCATCGTGCCCGGAAGCCATGCCTCGATTGGCGGCCAGCGAATCAAGGGAGTAACTATAATTGTAACCCGGGCGGATATTGGCTCCCTTGTCCATCGGGCACAGGAAGACTGAGCCATTCGTATTCGCCGTGCCGGCTCCCGTGGCGAGAACAATCGGGCTCATATTGATCGTGGCGGCCGTCCCGTCCGCCAGGAGCGGAGCGGGCTTGCGCCAATAAATCCAGTCCTCCGGAAAAAATCCTGCGCTCAAAGAAGCCCAACCGGGCATGTTGTCGTTGTTGTCGGGGCAATACATCTGGAATCCCAACCCGAGTTGCTTGAGGTTGTTCAAGCACTGCGTCTGGGATGCCTTGGCTCTGCCTTCGGCCAGCGCCGGCAACAGCAACGCCGCCACAATCGCGATGATGGCAACGACAACCAAAAGTTCGATCAGCGTAAACGCCTGCCGGCACGAGCGGTGTTTCAGGGGTGCGGCTCGCATAATAATCCGCCTGAAACACTGCCGCAGCCCGTTTTTTCGGTCAACGAACAAAGGGTTTCCGCACCCTGTGCGTACGACAGCACACCCGTTTTGCCGGATGTGGAGCGGTCGGAACGGCGCGCTTGCGCCGTCTGCGCCGCGTTCAGCAGCGCAACGTGAATAGCGCGGCGTCCTTACCAATTCGATCTCAGAGCTGTTTCATCGCGCTATCCAGCGCACCGTACAGCTGATTCATCGTCGCTTCCGTTTCATCGCCCATGTTCGAAATGCGGAACGTCGTGCCCTTGATTTTTCCATAACCCCCGTCAATCAGGAAGCCCTGGTCCTTGACCAGTTTTTGCAGCTTCGCCACGTCCACCGTCCGGCCGCCCGGCCTAGCGCCGTTGCTCACGCACGTCAGCGTCACCGATTCAAAACCCTTTTCCGGATACAGCGTGAACCCGTGCTTCGCCGCCCAATCACGCGTCATCTGCGCTAGCTTCGCGTGCCGCGCGTAACGCGCCTCCAGGCCTTCGGCAAAAAAGTCCTCCAGCTTCGAGGCCAGCGCATACACGTGCCCGATGCTCGGCGTGCTCGGCGTCATGTTCTGTTCCGCGTTCTTCTGAAACTCGACGAAATCAAAATAATACCCCCGGTCCTTCATCGCCGCCGCCCGAGCCAGCGCCGCCGGCGAACAAACGAACACCGCCGCGCCCGGCGGCATCGCGAACGCCTTCTGCGTCCCCGCCAGCAACACGTCAATGCCCAGTTCGTCGAACTTCAACGGCACCGCCGTCATGGAACTCACCGCATCCACGACGAACATGACGTCGGGATATTTCTTCTTGAGCGCCGCGATTTCGTCCAGCGGGCTCATCACGCCGGTCGAAGTTTCGTTGTGAATGAGCGTCAGCACGTCGAACTGGCCGGTCGCCAGTTTTTTGTCCACGTCCGCCGCGCGAATGGCCGAACCCCACGGCACCTGCAACGCCTCCGCTTCCTTCCCGCAACGTTTCGACACATCAAACCACTTATCCGAAAACGCGCCGCACATGCAGTTCAGCACCTTCCTGGAAACCAGATTCCGAATCGCGCCTTCCATCACGCCCCACGCCGAGGACGTGGAAATGTAAACCAGTTGTTTCGTGGACAGCAGCGTCTGCATCTGCGGCTGCATTTTCGCGTAAAGATCTTTGAACCCCTGCCCGCGGTGGCCAATCATCGACGAACAAAACGCGCGAAACGTCTTCTCGCTGACTTCGACCGGGCCCGGAATGTGCAATTTTACATGTGCCATAAAGAATTCATATTTCCTTACGCGCGCGCCAAACGCAAGAACGGGATTCTGGGAGCGCACGCATCCCGTTTTCGGCGTCTCGCCGAAAATATTCGTCAAACCATTTTATATTGGAGTGAAAAAATGATGTTTTAAAGTCATCCCCTCGCTCTTTTATTCCCCCGCTCCTTTGATTCGAATTGCCGACCGTCCCTCATTCCCTTCAAAATGCTTCATGGCCACCACTCCTTTCGATCTGAAAGCCCGCGCGCACCAGGCGATGCTCGACGCGGGATTTCGCCCGGATTTTTCCCAGGATATTTTTCGCGAACTGCAGGCCCTCGGCCAGGCGACGCCAAAAAACGCCGCCGCGCGCGATTTGCGCTCGCTCCTTTGGTCTTCCATCGACAACGATAACTCGCGCGATCTCGACCAGGTCGAATACGCGGAGAAACTTCCCGACGGCTCGATCCGGTTGCTCGTGGGAATCGCCGACGTGGACGCCTCCGTTCCCAAAGGCTCCGCCACGGACCTGCACGCGGCCGCGGAGGCGACTTCCGTTTACACCGGCGTCGCCACTTTTCCCATGCTCCCCGACGTGTTGTCCGCCGACCTCACCTCACTGCGGGACGCACAGGATCGCCATTCCATCGTCATTGAACTGCGGATCCTCGATTCCGGCGAAGTCACCAGCCATGATATTTATCCCGCCTGGCTGCAAAACCACGCCAAACTCGCCTATCATCCCACCGGCGCGTGGATGGAAGGACACGGCCCGATGCCGCCGGCGATTGCCGCCGTGCCCGGAATGGAAGCGCAACTCCGCCTGCAACTGGACACCTCCGTTCGCCTACGCAATTTGCGCAAGAAACAAGGCGCGCTCGCCTTCAGTTCCATCGAAGCCATGCCTGTTATGCAAAACGGCCAAATCCAAGACTTGGCTGTCACCCTGCACACCGTCGCGGCGGACATCATCGAGAGCTTCATGGTGGCCGCGAACGTGGCCATGGCGCGTTATTTGCGCGAGAAAGGCGCGCTCTCCCTCCGACGCGTCGTGCGCACTCCCAAGCGATGGGACGGCATCCAACTCATCGCGGCGAAGTTCGGCGTAAAACTGCCGGACACACCCGATCCGCGCGCCCTCTCAGATTTTCTCGCCCAACGCCAGGCCGCCGACCCCGCGCATTTTCCAGATCTCTCGCTCTCCATCGTGAAACTGCTCGGCCCCGGCGAATACATCGTCGAAACTCCCGGCGCGGAACACGAAGGCCACTTCGGACTCGCCGTGCAGGACTACACCCATTCCACCGCTCCGAACCGCCGCTACGCGGATCTGGTAACGCAACGCTTGCTCAAAGCAATCTGCGCCAACGCTCCCGGCCCTTATTCGGAAACGGAATTAAGCGCCATCGCCACCCATTGCACTGAGCGGGAAGACGCCGCCAAAAAAGTCGAGCGCCTCATGCGCAAAGTCGCCGCCGCCTGCCTCCTGAACCAGCACATCGGCGAAGTGTTCGACGGCGTCGTCACCGGCGCCTCCCCCAAAGGCACCTACGTTCGCCTGCTGAAAAAACCGGCCGAAGGCCGCGTGATTCACGGAGCGCCGGGACTCAATGTCGGCGACTTCGTGCGGGTCAAACTGGTTTCCGTGAACATCAATCAGGGCTTTATTGATTTCGAACGGCAGTAATCGCCATTGGAATGGCGCGGCCGAACTACAAAGGTCCGCTTGCTTTGTAATGGTTGAGATTGCACCTTCTGTTAACCTACGTTCAACCTATGAAAAAACTTGGCATCGGCTGCGGTATCCTGGCGGCGCTGGGCATCCTCGTTCTCATCGTGGTCGTGATTGCCGGCGGCAGCTATAATCATCTCGTTAAACTTTCCCAGGGCGTGGACAGCCAGTGGGCGCAGGTGCAAAATGTTTATCAACGCCGCGCCGACCTGATTCCCAATCTGGTGGCCACGGTTTCCGGCGCGGCCAATTTCGAGAAATCCACCCTCACCGAAATCACCGAGGCCCGCGCCTCAGTAGGCCAGGTTAAAGTGGATCCCAACGCGGCCCCCACTGATCCCGCCAAGCTCGCCGAGTTTGACCGCGCCCAATCGCAACTCGGCTCCGCACTGTCCCGCTTGCTGGTCGTCTCGGAGCGCTATCCCAATCTCACGGCCACCGCCAACTTCCGCGATTTGCAGGCGCAACTCGAAGGCACGGAAAACCGCATCAGCGTCGAGCGCCGCGATTTCAATCAGGCAGTTCAGGCCTACGACACCGCCATCAAATCGTTTCCCGCCGTCCTCTACGCCCCCCCCTTTGGCTTTCACGAGAAGCCTTACTTCAACGCCACACCGGGAGCGGAAACTCCTCCCAAAGTTCAATTCGACGGCAGCACACCCCCCGCAACGAACAAGCCCTGATTTGTGAAACGCTGCTGTTGGGCAATACTCCTCGTCGGTTTTTGGTTCAACTGCCTCGCGGCGGAAGTCATTCCGCCGAAGCCCGCGCAGTATTTCAACGACTACGCCCACGTGGTATCTCCCGACATTGCCGCCGGGTTGAACCAGAAGCTCGAGAATTTCGAGCGCGAAAGCTCCGATCAAATTCTCGTCGCGATTTTTCCAACGATGCAATCCGATTCCTCAATCGAGGATTACACCGTCCGCGTGGCGCGGGCATGGAAAGTGGGGCAGGCGAACACCAACAATGGCGCCGTCCTGTTCGTCTTCGTCCAGGACCACAAAATGTTTATCCAGGTCGGTTACGGCCTCGAAGCCGTATTGCCCGATGCGCTGTGCAAACGAATCATCGACGAACAAATTGCTCCCCGATTTAAGGCCGGCGATTTCAATGGCGGATTGACCGCCGGTGTCCAGGGCATCATCTCGGCCACCAAGGGTGAATACACTGGCAACGGCCAAACCGTGGCCGACCGTCGTGGCCGTTCTGGTTCGGCATGGAATCTAATAGTTGTCATAGCTATTGTGCTGTTGTTGTTTCTGAGGCTCGTCCGGGCCGCGAGATACGGCGCGAGAGGCTCCGGTTGGTGGTTGACCGGCGGCGGCATGGGCGGTTGGGGCAGCGGAGGTTCCTCCGGCGGTGGCGGCTTTTCGGGAGGCGGCTTTTCTGGCGGCGGTGGCAGCTTTGGCGGCGGCGGCGCGGGAGGGAGTTGGTAATTATGCACCCGCTAAAATTTAAGAAACACTTGCAAAACGATCGCATCGTCGCCGCGATTCGCGAGGCTGAACTGAAAACTTCCGCCGAAATCCGGGTGTTCATCAGCCGCAAACAAATCGACGACCCCGTGGCCGCAGCTCAGGCAGCGTTTGTCACGTTGGGAATGAATAAGACCAGGGCGCGCAACGGTGTGCTGATTTTTGTGACCCCGCGCGCCCATAAATTTGCGATCATCGGTGATGAAGCCGTCCACGCAAAGTGCGGCGATGGATTCTGGCGGGAACTGGCCGCTTCCATGGCGGATTACTTCCGCAAAGGCGAATTCACCGAGGGCCTCATTCACGGAGTCACCCGGGCCGGCCAGCTTTTGATCGAACATTTCCCCCGGCAACCCGATGACCGCAACGAGTTACCCGACGAAATAGCTCACGATTAAAACTCGTGTCTTCGGCGACTTTTACCTCTTCACATATCCATTCGCCCGGAACCATTCCACCGCGTCCGCCAGCGCCTGCTTCGGCGGCGTCTGCGGCAGGCCCAATTCCCGAATCGCCTTCGCCGGGTTGAAAAACATCTTGTGCAACGCCATCCGCACCCCCGCCAGCGGCGCGCGCGGAGGCTTGCCCGTAAATTTCGATTTCAATTCATCCCCCATCGCCGCCAGCCACGCCACACCGTAGGGAATCTGAAACCGCGGTCCGCGCACACCCGTGATTTCCTCCAGCACAGCAAACGCCTGCTTCATCGTCCAATTCCCCTCCGCATTGCCCAGAATATAGCGCTCGCCCACCCGCCCCTTTTCCGCGGCCAGAATATGTCCCACCGCCACATCGCGCACGTGCACCCAATTCAAACCCGTATCCAAATAAGCCGGCATGTTGCGATTTAAAAAATCCACGATCACCTGCCCCGTCGGCGTCGGCTTCACATCGCGCGGCCCGACCGGCGCACTAGGATTCACAATCACGACAGGTAACCCGTCCTTCGCCAATTTCCGCGCCACCTTTTCCGCCCGCCACTTTGAAATCTTGTAATGGTTCCCTTGGAATTTTGCCTCCGTGGTCGTGGCCGTTTCATCCGTGGGCGCAGTCGTTTGCCCGCGATACGTCGCCGGCACGCCCACACAACCCACCGTGCTCGTGTAAACAATGCGCGAACAACCCGCCTTGCCCGCGGCCTCCAGGACATTGCGCGTGCCCTCCACATTCGCCGCGTACATCGGCCGATAATCCCGCAGCCACAAATGATAACTTGCCGCCACGTGAAAACACCAATCGCAACCGGTCATCGCCCGGGCCAGCTTGTCGCCATCGCTGACATCGCCCACGACCCGCTCGAACTCCGCGCCCGCCAGTCCGCGCACATCACTCTCCGCGCGCAGCAACGCCTTCACGCGATGCCCGCGCGCGGCCAATTCCTGCACAAGATTCGCGCCGATAAAACCCGAAGCGCCAGTGACGAAACAATTCATGACCGTGAAGGGTTGAAAGTTAAAGACCGCGAGTCAAAGAGTTTCTGCGCCCGCCGTTTCTCATGTAGCGGCGGTCTGTGACCGCCGCCAATTTCCGTCCCGATAGAACCGCGCGGCCCCATATTCCGTCCCGCGCATAAGCCTAAAACCCGGATCACCGGCAGCAATCCTGAAGGATTGTGTCCCAAAGCCCAGGGTTGCGAGGAACGAGCTACGTGGGAAACTGCCCGAATTTGTCAGTCTTTGGCCTACACCCGGAAAGGGCATTCATTATCCGAAAACCGGCCCGTTCGCGCAAATCCTTTTCGCTGCTTTTGCCAAACTAAATTCACCCCAACTTTCCCGCGGACTCTTGACTTACCCATTGCCGTTGGAAACAATTCAATCGTTGTATGCCGGAAAAGAGCAGTGCCAGGAAAAAAATGAAACGCCGCGAGTCGAAAGACCTCGATGTCAAAATACAGTTCATGGAAGGAATCGTACGGCGCGATCCCCAATACATCGAAGCCCTTCAACTTCTCGGCGACCACTACACCCAGCGCGGAAAATATGAGGATGGCCTCAAGGTGGACGAGCAATTATCCCGCCTCGAACCCGGCAATCCCCTCGTTTTTTACAACCTCGCCTGCAGCTACTCGCTCATCGGCGAAGTCGACCAGGCCGCCACCGCTCTCGACAAGGCCCTCGCCCTGGGCTATCGCGATTTCAAATGGCTCGCCAAGGACCCGGACCTGCGCATCTTGCGCAAGCACCCGCTCTTCCGTGACATCGAAGCGAAAATCCGCAAGATGAACGTAAAGATCGCGTGAGCCGGCCAGCCGAAGCTGATCCGCGGAAGCTCCTCCCGATTTAGCCGTTTAACGAATTACTCTTCAGCCCACATGAACGTAACCCTTCGCGGTCAAACCCGGCATTATCGCACCGTGACCTTCGATGCCAAACACAACCACGTTTTGCTCATCGAACAGCGTCTCCTGCCCCACCAATTTAAAATCATCCCCGCCCGTGATTATCGGGAAACCGCTCTGGCCATCAAAGACATGATCGTCCGCGGCGCCGGCGCTATCGGGGCCACCGCCGCCTATGGTTTGGCCCAGGGCTCGCGCGCCTTTCGCGGACGCGATTTGAAAAAATTTTCCGCGCACGTCGAAACCGTTTTTCAAACCCTCAAAGCCGCCCGCCCCACCGCGGTGGATCCCGTCAACGCCATGAACGGCCTGCGCGCCCTGATGAGCCGCGGCGAAACCGTGGAAGAGCAACAAGCCCTCGCCCTCGCCGCCGCCGAGGAATTCGCCAATGAAGATGCGCAACACTGCGAGGACATTGGCCGGCACGGCGCGAAGTTGATCCGCAACGGGATGAAAATCCTCACCCATTGCAACGCCGGCTGGCTCGCGTTCGTGGACATCGGCAGCGCCACCGCCCCCCTGTATGCCGCGCAGGCCCAGGGCAAAAAATTTCATGTCTTCTGCGATGAAACCCGCCCCCGCTCCCAAGGCGCAACCCTCACCGCCTGGGAACTTGCGCAGCAAAAAATTTCGCACCAGATCATCGCCGACAACGCCGCCGGCCACTTGATGCAGCGCGGCGAAATCGACTTGGTCATCGTCGGCAGCGACCGCACGCTCGGCCGCACCGGCGAAGTCGCGAACAAAATAGGCACCTACACCAAAGCCGTCCTGGCCGCGCGCCACCAGATTCCCTTTTACGTCGCCATCCCCCTTTCCACGATCGATTGGAACCTTAAATCCGGCTTCGACATCCCGATCGAAGAACGGCACGAGAGCGAAGTGCTCGGCGCGTGGGGCGTGCCGCAAAATCCGAAGTCCCCAGCCCAACTTGTCGCGCCGAAGCCGGGCGAAGGCGGAAGTTCAAACTCGAAAAGCGTTTACGTGCGAGTGGCCAATCCCGGCAGCGGCGCGCGCAATCCGGCCTTCGACGTCACCCCCGCCGAACTCATCACCGGCATTATTACGCCGGCGGGAATTTTCAAGCCGCGCGAACTGTGGGCGCAGCGGGAGAAACTGGGTTTCGCACAGCGCTGAAGTGTGAATAAACTTGCGCCTGCGAGAAAGTGATTTACTTTCCGCACCGGAGACGGCGGGGTAGCCAAGTGGTAAGGCAGGGCTCTGCAAAAGCCTTATGCGTCGGTTCGATTCCGACCCTCGCCTCCAATTCCAACTGCGTGTGCAGTAGCGGTTTAGGAGGTTTGAAAAGCCGATGGCTAACAGTTTCGCTAACAACTTTTGGATTGCTCCAAAATTGTTCCAGTATTCGGGAGAATTCTCCCGCTATTGCCTGACTGCCGGAATCTTCGCCCAAGTAGGCTGGATGACGCATGAACATGAAACTGCGTTACCGTCTATTCCTTCGCCGCAAAAGCGTCTACTACGCGTTCGACGACACCACCAAGACCTTCACCAGCCTCAAGACCAAAGACAAGGCCGAGGCGAACCGGCTGCTTATGGCAATGAATGAGGCCGGCAAACAGCCCGCCATGAATTTGAGTCTGGCTCGCGTTTATCTCCGCCACAGCGACCCGATGGTTTCCACGCGCACCTGGCAAAACGTGCTCGATGAAATCATCGCGCTCAAAACTGGCCCGACGCAGGCGCGCTGGAAATCAGCCGCCAAAGACAAGGCATTCGCCTCGATCCTCGACCGTGTCCTGATTGAAACCCAAGCCGAGCATTTGTTGGCCGTGTTACGCTCCGGAACCGTTTCAACCAATGCGTTTCTGCGGAAGGTTCACAACTTTGCCGTGGACATGAACTGGCTGCCCGCCACCGTCATCCCGCGCCGGCAATGGCCCGCGATTTATTATAAGGAGAAACGCGCCATCACCCTTGAGGAACACCAGAAGATAATCGCCGCCGAAGTGAATCCCGAGCGCAAGACACTGTATCAATTATGCTGGCACCTAGGCGCGAGTCAGGGCGACATCGCCAGCTTGAAAGGCGAAGACGTGGACTGGACGAACGGCACCGTCAGTTTTACGCGAAAGAAAACCGGCGTGCCGGTGCTGGTCCACTTGGGCAGCGAGGCGTTGAACTTGTTTAAGGATTTGCCCGGCGAAGGCCCGTTGTTTCCGTATCTGTCCAGCGTACGCGCTGGCGACCGCGCCACGGAATTTGCCTCGCGTTGCCGCCAGCTTAGGATTATCGGCGTGACGTTGCACAGTTACCGCTACGCTTGGGCAGAACGCGCCAAGACTGTCGGCTATCCCGAACGCTTCGCGCAAGAAGCATTAGGACACAACAGCAAAGCCGTTCATCGCGCCTACGCGAAACGAGCCTTGATGAAAATTCCGTCCTTGGAAGACTACGAACAGCGAGCCCGTAATGACTGAGCCGCCGGAGGAACTGAAAATGATTCAGCCGGTTCAGGTCCGTTGGGACTCCACTGCCGCCCCAAACCCCGCCGCCAAAGGCTTCGCCTCTGGACTCCTCGATCCGCTCGCGCTCGCTTTAACGCTGACGCGCCCTTTCCGACCTCGCGGAAAGGAAAGTGTAGTTCTGCTTGACTGCTAAAGGCCTTTCCTGCGAAGGCTTGCAAAATCACTCACAAGCCACGTACGCCTCAAGCAGCGTGCATAGCGGCCAAAACCCTCACGGCAATTGCAACACGCGATAAAATCTTTGCTTCGCGCCACAGCAAGTCGTATCGGTTTTACCGGCGATATCATTCGTCGCGCAAATGTCGCCCGCCAAATCTTTCCAATCATTGGTCGCCAAATCAGCCGTGTATTGCACGCGATAAGTGCGATTGGAAATGCCGTGCCATGTCAAATTCACATTCGTTTCGGTGCATGTGAGATTCTTTAAAACCGGCGGAAAATCCGACGCCCACAGCCGCGTCAGGTATCCGGTCGGAACGCCGTGAATTGACGTCATCCCGCAACCCACCAAGATTTTGCCGTCCGGTTGGATAGCCACAGCACGCGTGGACAAAACCATGCTGGTAGGCGAATACCCCTGGAAACTATCATCAACCGAGCCATCGCTATTAAGCCGCTCAAGCCAGTCGGAAGCCACGATCATTTTGCCGTCATCCTGTAAGGCAAGTGCATCAATTTCGGTTGAATATATAAAAGGGCTGTGAAAGCTGGTGTCTAAAGTTCCATCGCTGTTCAGACGCGCAATCGATTGGCAATTGCTGCCGCTTACCTGGGGGAAAAAGCCCGCGATGACAATTTTGCCATCCTTTTGCACGGCGATACAATCCACCGAGCCAGGATCGTTGGGCTGAGAGTTACTATCCACCACAGCACATTGGAAAGTGCTGTCAAAACTTCCATCTGCATTCAGCCGGACAATCGACACACAATTCGAGTAACCGAAATACCCTCCGACAAGAAGTTTCCCGTCCCGTTGCAAGGCCATGGATAGAACAATTGAATAGGTCGGCAAAAAAGGCCCAAAAAAGTTGACCTGATAGCTGCTACTATTCGGAGTAATTCGATAAAGCCGCACCGAAGTTTGCCCGTAGTAATCAGAGGTATAGGCGGCAGCATAAGCCGTTGAATTGCTTTGAACGACAAGCGCCGGAACCGCATCCGATTTTCCGCCAAACACTCCAACACTCGTGTCTGGATAGCCGCTGCCATTTAGAAGTCCTAGCAACCCATTCTCGAGGTAAGGGTCTTCAGGAAGTTCAAAGTTACCCCCAACGAGAACTTCGCCGCCAAGCGGGGCGACACAATCGATCCATTGGTTATTGGCGGGGTTCAAACCTATGTCAGGCGAAAAACCGGTCAACGAGCCGTCTGGATTAAGACGTGCCACGCCAGAACGCGCGAGACCATTAACTTGGTCAAAACCTCCGCCGATAAGAATGGTTCCTCCCGTTTCCACTGCCAGGGATGAAACGAGCCGATCTGGCCCACCGCTGACTCCGTTTTGAAAACCGGCATCCACTGTGTTTCCATCCAATCGTGCCACATAAGCCTGCGGCATTCCCTCGACCAGGGTGAAAGACCCTCCAATGACCACTTTCCCGTCCGATTGAACAGCCACCACGTAAACGCCACCGTTGGCCAAGGGGTTGAGGGTCTCATCCGTGGTGCCGTCCGCGTTGAATCGGGCCAGATTGTAAGTGTCGTCTAACTCGGTAAAATCGCCGCCCACCACTATTTTTCCATCACTTTGAACAACTATGGTCTTAACGGAGACATATACGCTCGTGCTGGTGGGAAGGTTCGGATTAAAATTTGTGTCCAAACTGCCGTCGGAATTCAGCCTCGCGAGATTGCCGCGAGCATACCCATCCACGTTGACGAATGAACCGCCAATAAGAATTTTACCGTCATTTTGAACCGCCAGTGCACCGACATTTGGATATCCCGAAATAGTCAGGGTGGGATTTTGAAACGTGTTATCGAGAGTTCCGTCAGGATTGAGACGCGCGAGCGCGTTGCGACTGACTCCGTCAACAGTGGAGAAATAACCGGCGATCAAAACCTTCCCATCGCTCTGAAGTGCGACGGACTGGATATATACACCGGACTCATCCAAGACGGGAGCAAAGCTTGCGTCCAGAGTCCCATCGGAATTCAAGCGAGCCAAATGGTATGGCGGAGAGTCGTTGGTTTGCCAAAAGTCGCCTCCGATTATTATTTTTCCATCGCTTTGAACCGCCATTGAATTAATCGTTCCAGAAACATATCCTTTAAATGTCCCGTCTAGGGAACCGTCCGCATTCAAGCGCGCGATACCACCGCACGGGACGCCGTTTACGGCCCTAAACGCCCCGCCAATGATTATCCCGCCATCAGCCTGAAGGGCTATGGAATTGACCCCGTCATTGTTGATGCCGCCGCCGGCTCCGGAGACTCCATTCAAGAATGTCTCATCAGTCGTGCCGTCCACATTCAACCGGGCAATTCCTCCACGGACCGCTCCGTGAACTATTGTGAAATCGCCCCCAATCAACACCTTCCCGTTCGGCTGGATGACTGCCGAACGCACTGTCCCATCAATCATGCCGCCGCCCGAGGCAAGACTTCCATCCACATCTCCTGCTTTTGGCAGCCTGATTGTAAGCGCTGCGTTCGTGCTCGTGATGCTACCATCCGAATTTGAAAGAACCACCGAATAACAGCCCTCATCCGTGAATTGTGCATGCTCGAACACGATTTGATCATTAGTCGCGTTGGGGACGGGTGCGCCGTTTTTCAGCCATTGATAACTCAGCGGCGGCGTTCCATGCGCGATCACACCGAATGCAGTTTGTTGATAAAGAATTACTGTCTGATCTCGTGGCGGATACGAAATGCTCGGGGTTGAACCATTTGCTATGAAACCGAAAGCGCAGAGCGACTGAACTGCAACAATGCCAAACCCAGCTTTGGTTTTCATAAATTCAAAAAACGCTTCGCAACGGTTAAATTGAGTAAATGGGAGTGGCGCCCGCTGTTGAGCCGATATTTTCCCGGATGATGCAAGCCTTACAAGAAGGAGATTACCCTATACGAACTGGTGGTTTGCGCCCAAATACGTACGCTACGGTTCTAATTTTTCACCCCTGGACCCGGCACATTTCCGATATTTCCTTGCCCCGTTGCTTTTTGTTCATTTCCTGAATTTGCTTTTCCACGATACGAATGGCCTTGTCGAGCCAGGCTTGGTCGGCACTCATCCGCTCGATCTCAATGGTCGCGAACCACTTGCGGGCGTTTTGTGCTGGCTTACCCAGCGGCCTGAGATGTCCTGCCCTGACCAGGAAGGGCAGATAATAATTAGGCCAACCGAAAATGGCCGCCGCCTCTTCCATGCCGACGCATGCAGGTCGAGTACAATGGCCATTCAAACTCAAAACTGAAGCCGGGCGGTTAGCTCAAGGTTTGCCTCATTTTTTCAAGCGAAAGTATTGAGCGCCTGAAGAAATCGGATTGGTCACCACAAACTGCGAGCCGAGGACTGGCGGGTTGCTGGTGAGATCCGACCAAACCGTACCAGGATTCAAAACGGACGCTGATTGCAACGTGAAGTCGGCATTGTTGGTCGGCCACGCAAGGACGATTTGGTTATTGGCTGTGGTGACGCTCAGTAAGGGCAACGACACGGCCAACGACGCGGGGATACCTTTCCGAATACTTTGGGTGTCAGTGTCCGCCACATAAACATTGCCGGAGCTATCCACAGCCACACCCTGAGGGAAATAGAACCGTGCCGCGCTGCCCGTTCCGTCATCGCTGCCGTAGGCTTGCGCCAATCCGGCCAACGTCGTTACCACGCCCGCCGCCGTGATCTTGCGAATCGTGTAATTGTAGTAGTCGGCTACGTAAACATTGTTCGAGCTGTCCACAGCCACACCGCGGGGAAAATCGAACCGTGCCGCGCTGCCTTCTCCATCATCGCCGCCCAGGTTTCCGGCCAAGCCAGCCAGCGTTGTCACTACTCCCGCGGGCGTAATTTTGCGGATCGTTTGGTTACCGCTATCGCCTACATATACGTTGCCGGTGCTATCCACCGCCACGCCGAAAGGCGCGTTGAATCTCGCTGCGCTGTTTGCCCCGTCGGCATTCCCAAAGGCTCCGGCCAACCCCGCCAACGTCGTCACCTCTCCCTCCGGGGTGACCTTGCGAATCGTGTCGTTGTTGCTATCCGCCACGTAAACATTGCCGGAGCTATCCACGGCCACACCCGAAGGACCATTGAAGCGCGCCACGCTGTTTGCCCCGTCGACGCTGCCAGAGGCTCCCGCCAACCCGGCTAGCGTCGTCACCACTCCCGCCGGCGTGATCTTGCGGATCGTGTTGTTGCCGTTGTCCGCCACGTAAACGTTGCCGGAGCTGTCCGCAGCCACATCAAAAGGATCGTAGAATCGCGCCGTGCTGTTTGTCCCGTCCGCGCTGCCAGGAACTGCTGGCAGCCCCGCCAGGGTCGTCACCACTCCCGCCGGCGTGATCTTGCGGATCGTTTGGTTCAAGGTATCCGCCACATAAACATTACTCAAACTGTCCGCGGCCACACCGGCAGGGGAATCGAAGCGCGCCGCGCTGTTGGTCCCGTCCGCACTGCCGTAGAGCACCGCCAATCCGGCCAGCGTCGTCACCGCTCCCGCCGGCGTAATCTTGCGAATCGTGTCGTTGTAGTAATCGGCCACATAAATATTGCCCGAGCTTTCCACACCCAGGCCCAGAGGGAAATTGAACCGCGCCACGTTGTTTGTCCCGTCGGCGCTGCCACTATTTAGCGCCAATCCAGCCAGCGTCGTCACAACACCCCCGGGGGCGACCTTGCGAATCGTGTCGTTGTTACTATCCCCCACATAAACATTGTCCGAGCTGTCCACCCCTATACCAGAAGGGTTATAGAAGCGCGCTGCGCCGCCCGTCGCATCGGTGTGGCCATGAGTTCCCGCCTTCCCGGCCAGCGTTGTCACCACTCCCGCCGGCGTAATCTCGCGGATTTCGTTGTTCCCGTAATCCGCCACATAAACATTGCCCGAACCATCCACAGCCACGCCAGCTGGGGCGGTGAAACGCGCCGTACTGTTCGTTCCGTCGGCGCTGCCCTGGGCTCCCGCCAACCCGGCCAGCGTCGTCACCACTCCCGCGGGCGTGATCTTGCGAATCGTGTCATTGCCCTGATCCGCCACATAGACATTGCCGGAACTATCCACCGCCACACCGTACGGCTGCCAGAATCGCGCCGCGCTGCTCGTCCCATTGGCGCTGCCCTGGGCTCCCGCCAAGCCGGCCAGCGTTGTCACCACTCCCGCCGGCGTGATCTTACGGATCGTGTCGTTGCCGCTATCGGCCACATAGACATTGCCGGAGCTATCCACCGCCAAACCGTAGGGCTGCCAGAACCGCGCCGCGTTGCCCGTCCCGTCCGCGCTGCCGATGCTTCCCGCCGATCCAGCCAATGTTGTCACGGCTCCCGCCGGCGTAATCTTGCGGATCGTCTCGTTGTAGGTATCCGCCACGTACACGTTGCCGGAGCTGTCCACAGCCGCTCCATAAGGGAAATTGAACCGCGCCGCACTCCCCGTTCCATCGTCACTGCCAGGACCGCCGGGGCTGCCGGCAAAATGGGTGAAGGTGTACGGCTCATAATTTGCGGAGGCCCGCAATTGGCCAGCGCTCAACGCGAGGCCCACGCCAACCGCAACCGTGAATAGCATTGCGGTCGAGATCCGATCACGAAGGGAAGTTTTGAGTTTCATAGCTTTAATCAGTTCATTGCAACCCATACCCAAGTCGCATTTCAACCAGACTACGAATTTGGACACTCCATAATTGGGGTTCTTTTAGCAGAATAGGCGCGCGGACGCAACCTCATGGCACGAAACGCAAAAAACACAGAATTTGTGAACGCTCGCCCCAGCCGTGACTATGCTATCAATTTACTGAGGAAGTGGAAACCAAAACTTGTTTTGACAATTTGACGATGCAACTTTTTGCGGATTTCATGTCATACGAAAGGCACCATCACTGGCACCAAAAAATTTAGTTAATCCAGTTGTTTTCATCGGGACGGAATCCATCTTCAAGGTGACAACTGGCAGTTTTGCCGCTCCGTCGGAACTTAACAAAACGGGCGTTAGCTCCTCCACTACCCG
The DNA here is from genome assembly GCA_035552155.1 of Verrucomicrobiia bacterium. Taxonomy (GTDB): domain Bacteria; phylum Verrucomicrobiota; class Verrucomicrobiia; order Limisphaerales; family DASXHY01; genus DASXHY01. Next base: position 255,842 of record DASZLX010000028.1, read on the forward strand.
CTAAGTACCCAGAGCAATGCTCCCGCTCCCCGGTCGTTTTTTCAAGGTTGGAATCCGCCGATTGAAGAATGCCCCAGGCAAATCGGGGTAACCTCTCCATTGAGACCCAATGCCTGGAGTGTCAATATCGTCCACCGTTGGATAGAGGACCGGGCGCAAGACAGCGCAATCACCAGTGCAGGGACAACTACTAAAAAAATGAGGACACAATCAAAAGCGGCCTGCACTTTGTGGTTGCTGGCAGTGACGTTTGTTTGGGCGGCGCCCGTCAGAGTCCGGGCGCAGTTCGAATACACCAACAATAACGGCGCGATCACAATCACGGGATATACCGGCCCGGGCGGCAATATTGTGATTCCCGACACGATCGCCGGACTGCCCGTGACCAGCATCGGGGACAATGCTTTTCAGAATGACACGAATCTGAACGTTGTGACAGTTCCCAACTCAGTCACGAACATCGGGAACGGCGCATTCTCTTATTGCATCTGGATTTTCGGTGTCAATCTGCCGACGAATCTGACCAGCATCGGAGACAACGTGTTCTCCCAATGTGTCGAACTGGTGGGAATTGACATCCCGAGCAGCGTCACCAATATCGGGCCATCGGCGTTTTTCCACTGCGCCAGTCTGGCCAACCTTGTCATTCCGGATAGCGTCCGGAGTATCGGAGATTTCGCTTTCGAAAACTGCTGGCGCCTGAACAATCTCAAAATCGGCAGCGGCGTTACCAACATCGGAATCAATGCCTTCAGCGGTTGCGGCAACCCGGCCAGCATTACCATGGGCAATAGTATTAACAATATGGGGGCCGGCGCGTTCAGTTGGCCGGGCTTGAGGGCCGTTTATTTTACCGGCGATGCGCCCGCCGATCAATCCGAGTTTTCCGGGGATGACCATGCGACAATCTACTATCTTCCCGGGACCGCCGGTTGGGGGCCGACCTTCTCTGGTCGTCCAACAATCTTGTGGAATGCCCGGGCGCAGACCACGGAGCCTTTGTTTGGTGTGCGCAGCAATGGATTCGGATTCACGATCACCGGCAGCACGAATCTCCCCTTCGTAGTAGAGGCCAGCGCGGACCTGGCCCATCCCACCTGGTCCCCCGTGGGAACGAACACCCTTGTCGACGGCGCATCGTATTTCAGCGATGCGGCGTGGACCAACTCGTTCTCCCGGTTTTACCGCCTGACCACGGCCTCCCCCGTCGCGTATGATTACACAATCACCAATGGCGCCATCACTATCACGGATTACACGGGCCCGGATGATTCGTTGGATATCCCAGCCACAATCAATGGCCTGCCGGTGACCGGTATCGGCGGATCGGCCTCTTTTAATCGGTGGAGTAATGCGACAAATTTGACGGTTCCGAATAGCATCACGAGCATTGGAGACTACGCGTTTTATGACGCCCTGAATCTGACCAGCATCACGATCCCGGAAGGAGTCACGAACATTGGGAACAGCGCTTTCGAGGGTTGCGTGAACCTGACCAATATCACGATCCCGGACAGTGTGATCAGTCTTGGAAGCAACGCCTTCGAGTCCTGCGAGCATCTAGTCAGTGTCAGCCTTGGCAAGGGCGTCGCGAGCATCGGACAAGACACATTCAGTAATTGCGTGAGCCTGGCCAGTATCACGATGCCCGAGGGAGTCACCAACATCGCAAACGCCGCTTTTGAAAGTTGCGTCAGTCTGAGCAATATCACGATCCCAGATAGTGTGGTCAGTCTTGGAAGCAACACCTTCAGTTCCTGCGGGCATCTGGTCAGCGTCACCCTTGGCAAGGGCGTCGCGAGTATCGGACAAGGCGCATTCAGTGGTTGCGGGAGCCTGACCTACATTACCATCCCTGATAACGTCACAAACATTGGAGATTATGCGTTTGAAGGCGCGGGTTTGACGAACATCAGTCTGGGCACCGGTGTGACGAGCATCGGGGTGGGTGAGTTCGGGTCTTGTATCAATCTGGCAAGCATTGCAATTCCAGCACGCATCACCCAAATCGGAGATTCCGCATTTGAGGAATGTTGGACATTGTCCGGCATCAGCTTCCCCAATGGCATTACAAGGATCGGAACAAATATGTTCCTTGACTGCGCCCATCTGATAAATTTCACAATTCCGGACGGCGTTACCAATATCGGGAGCGCGGCATTCCAATCAACCGGCCTGACAAACATTACCATTCCCGCGACTGTCACGGAAATGGGAGACGCGGCATTCAATAATTGCAGGTCACTGGCCGAAATTGATATCTTGGGGAATCTCACCCGAATTGGAGATTCCGCCTTTGCCCAATGCGGGAGTTTGAGTGGCATTACCCTTCCGAACAGCGTCACCACCATCGGAAACGATGCATTCCTCGAATGTTGGATCCTGACCAACATCGTCGTCCCCGACGGAGTCACAAGCATAGGAAACGAGGCATTCGAAGACTGCGCCGTGATGACCAATATCAATATACCCGATGGCATGGTGAGCATCGGAAGGGCGGCGTTCTTCAACTGCTTTGATCTTACCAGCCTTACGATCCCCAAAAGTGTAACCAGCATATCAGATTTTGCGTTGGCGTATTGCGATGGTTTGAAGGCGGTCTATTTCACCGGCAATGCGCCGACAACCTCGGGCAACGCATTTTACTCGGACGCGGCAACAATCTATTACGTATCGGGGACCACCGGATGGGGAACGAGTTTTTGCGGTCAGCCGACGGCGACGTGGAATCCATAGTTTAAAAATGGTTCGTCGGCCTTTCTTGTCCCCTCCGGTGGGAAAGAAAGAATTCTTGCAGGGCAACGCAAGATCAGGGCCGTGAATGGTGCGCCTCTCAATTTTTGGGGATTGTACCTTTGACAAACAGGGACAGGAGCGCGGAGCATAGCCCCGCGTTCTCTCGCTTATCAGGCGAGGGCTCCGCTTCCAGAAATGGTGGCCGTGCGCAAGCACCTTCCAGGGTTGGGCTCGCACCAACACCGGTTGGGCAAACCAATTAGGCAGCCCAGCCCAGTCCGCCTATAATCGTCGTTATCGAAGTCACCAGGTGGAACAACCAAATGCGCGAAAAACGCTTGGGAGACATGCCTGAAAATGTTCCGGAATTCCACGAAGGTTACCTCCACGAGTTCCTGCCCGCAGGCCGCGTTGTTTACCGATGGTTCGACATTTACGACATTGAAAAAAAGCGGGGTTGATCCCAGAATGAATGAACCAGTAAAATCCCAATGTAACATTTTAAAACACTAAACTTCATGTGTTGAAGGACGATAATAAAATTCTATCCCGCGAAGTAACACCGTCGGCGCTGTATTTCAACCGCCGGAACTTCATCCGCGCCGGCATCCTCGCCACCAGCGCCGTGGCAACCGGCCTCGTTTATCGCAAATTGAATCCCATCGGCACGCGCGCCGGCCCGGGCGTTCACACGAAAAAAATTGCGGACGTGCAAAAATTCGCCGTCACGACAACCAATGGTGATTCGGGCTTCACCGTGAACGAAAAGGAGACTTCGTTCGAAAACATCGCGCACTACAACAATTTCTACGAGTTCTCCACGGACAAGGAGGAAGTCGCGGTGAAAGCGGCGAACTTCAAGACCGATGGCTGGACGATTTCGGTCGAAGGTCTGGTCAACAAGCCCAGGGTTTTCGCGCTCGACGATGTTCTTAAAATCGCGCCCCCGGAGGAGCGGATTTACCGGATGCGTTGCGTGGAGGCGTGGTCCATGGTGATCCCATGGATCGGATTTTCGTTTTCCAAATTGCTGAATGCGGTCGAACCATTGAGCAGCGCGAAATATGTCGCGTTCCAAACGCTGCTGGACCCGGCGCGGATGCCCGGCCAGAACAGCGATGTATTGCAATGGCCTTACGTCGAGAGCTTGCGCATGGACGAGGCGATGCATCCGCTGGCGATTTTGGCGAGCGGCATTTACGGTGGCACATTGCCGGCGCAGGACGGCGCGCCCATCCGCCTGGTCGTTCCCTGGAAATATGGTTTCAAAGGAATCAAATCCATCGTGAAAATCAAATTGGTCGCCGACCAACCGCGTACGACGTGGAGCGATTACGCGCCCCGCGAATACGGTTTTTACGCGAATGTGAATCCGCACGTGGATCATCCCCGCTGGAGTCAGGCTACGGAGCAGCGCATCGGCGAACCGGGCCGGCGCGCGACGCTGATGTTCAACGGTTACGAGGAGCAAGTCGGTCATTTATACGCCGGCATGGACTTGCGGAAGAATTTTTAGACGATGAAAGAGGGCGACATCCGGTTCATCAAATGGCTTGTGCTGGTGAACGGCGCAGTGCCGCTGGCGTTGCTGGTGTGGGATCAAGCTCATCACCGGCTGGGCGCGAACCCGCAAAATTTCCTCATTCTTACCACCGGCATGATGGCGCTGATTTTTTTGACGCTCACGATGGCCGTGACGCCGGTGCGAAAAGTTTTCGGTTTGAATTGGGTGATTCAATTGCGCCGGATGCTTGGGCTTTACGCTTTCTTTTACGCCTGCCTGCATTTCCTGTGTTTCTACAGCCTCGACCGCGCGTTCAGCCTTTCCAGCACGCTGCACGAAATTGTCGTGCGCAAATATATCTGGTTTGGAATGACCGCACTGCTCGTCATGGTGCCGCTTGCCATCACTTCGACCAATGCGATGATCAAACGGCTGGGTGGCAAACGCTGGCGGGCGTTGCACCGGCTCGCCTACGTGGCTGCCGTTGCCGGCGCAATTCATTTTTATATGCAGGTGAAGGCCGACGTGCGCCTGCCGCTGGTGTTTATCGCGGTGCTGGCGGTTTTGCTCGGCTATCGCGCGTTGAATTATTTGCGCAATCGCAAGCCTGCTCCAGTGCCGGCGCCGGCAAAATAAAACTGTTTAGCCCGCCGGGCGGGAAGGAGCCGTTCCATACCGAAGTTAAGCACCAAAGCTGCTGCGTTTTATCGGTTGCAATATTGATCCCAATGGCTGATAGAATTCGGAAGGTTGGGGAGAAAGCCTTCTTTCCACCCGCTTGACCGGCTGGTGACGAAACCGCCATGAAAAAAGCGATTGATTACAATGAACCCCAAATGGCCGGACATTCGTAAAATCGCCGCTGCGATTTCAGTCGCCATCTGGTTCATTTCGGCATCCCTCGCCAGCGCCGGTCCGGCCGGACCGATTTCCTGGAGCAGTTCGATAACCATGGGCGGCGGCTGGGGCCGAATGGTTCATCTTACCAACGGCAACTGGCTTTGCGTGACGACCCAATATCCTGCGGGAACGAACAGCTATCTTCGCATCTCCCGAAGCACGGACAATTGCCGTTCCTGGCTCATTCTCGCGTCCGTTAAAGAGCCCGACCGCACGCTGGACAACGGCGAAATCATCCAATTGCTCGATGGCACGGTGCTCCTGACGATGCGCTCGCTCATCGACAGCAATTCCTATGTGCTGCCCGTTTACGCCAGCGCCAATAACGGCGCCACCTGGACCTACCGCAGCAACATCGACACGAGCAGTGGAACAATCGCGGCCCAGGGCAAGGGTTTGTGGGAGCCGGATTTCTGGGTGCTCGATGACGGGCGGTTGGTCGTGACGTACGCCAATGAGACGCATCCCGGCTACAGCCAGTTGGTCTCCGAACGCGTCTCGACCGATGGCGGCACGAACTGGGGCGCCGAAATTTACGCCGCGGCCCAGGTCGGCGGTGGCAGTTTGCGTCCGGGCATGCCCCAAATGGTTCGGATGGCCAATGGAAAATATCTTCTCGTGTTTGAGGTGGTCAATTCCGGCAACGCCGACGTCCATTGCAAAATTTCCGACGACGGCGTGACGTGGCCGGACGGCATCGGCGCAAAAATTCCCTGCCAGCATTGCGGCCCTTTTGTTATGTCGCTGCCCAACGGCGTGCTTCTCGTTACTTCCTGTGAAAACCAGATTTCGTTCAGTGAAGATTATGGAGACACCTGGCAATTGAATGACCCGCCCGCCTGGCCGACCGGCTATCTTTTCACCTGGCCCGCGATTTATCAGACCCAAACCAATGAAGTCGGTGTCATGGTCGTCACCAACGGAGTGCGGCTGCGTTTTGGCGCCGTTTCTCCGATTCCGCCCTGGACGAATCTCTTTGTGGCCAATTTTGATTCCGGTAGCGATCCGGGCTGGGCGCACTACGGCGGGAATTTTTCCTTCAACACGGGAGCATTTCTGCTGAATGACTTCGGCACCTACGGCAAGGCGCTCGCCGGTGATGGTTTCTGGACGGACGGCACGCTCGACGCCGATGTCATGCTGAATTCGACCGGCAACGCCGGCCTGGTATTTCGCATGACCAATCCGGACTATACCGGTCCGGATGATGGACTTGGTTATTATGCCGGACTCGACGCCTCGGGCTTCGCCGTGCTCGGGCGCGAAAGCAACTCATGGACGCAATTGGCCACCGCGACCATGAGCGTGCCAACCAACGTCTGGCACCATCTTCGCGTCCATTTGGCGGGGGACAACATGCAGATTTACGTCAACGACCTGGTAACGCCAAAAATCACCTGGACGGACACGAATTTTTACCGCGGACAAATCGGCGTGCGCTCCTTCCAGTGCAATGCCCAGTTCGACAACGTCACATTTTCCAACGCGGTTCCGATGCAGTTGCATTTGAACTCTGATAACGATCAACTTGAGGTCGCGTGGCCGCAAACTTCCGTCAGCGTTAAACTTTATTCACAAACCAATTTGACCATGCCGGGTTCAGCCAGCGCCTGGACCAACCTGCCAGTGCTGACGAATAGAACCTGGCAGATGCAACTCAACCCGTCGCCTCCGGCGCCCGCGCAATTTTTCTGGCTGCGTTCGGAATAGTCCGAGTGGTTCGAATTGTTTACTACGGCGACATGCCGACTCGATAAAATCCCTGCGGGGCGCTGCCAATCGGTATGGACACATTCATAACGGTGTTCGTTGCAATGATTGGGCTCCCCAGATTGGTCCAGCCGGATGACCCGCCGAGACTGGACGCCGATTGAAGGACATAAGATACATTCGGAATAGCAGTCCAACTGAAGCTGACCTTACCGCCGGACATTGCCGTGGAATTCAGAACCGGCGGAGGAAGAGTCTCCACCGTCACGTCGTCGAGCCCGAACGCGCCCGGCGTGTTATTGAAATCGAATTCCAGCGTTCCGCTCGCGCCGGCGGAAGAGACAACATATTGCATATTTGTCCAGCCAAGTGCCGGCAAGTCCGTAGCCGCGAAAAGCGTCGAGCCGTTCCATTTAGCCGCAAAACCGTTCGGAGTCGTGTTGCCGTCCGAATCAGAGATGCTCGTCAGCCAAAAGGAAACCAGTAATTTCTGGCCCGCAACGGTCGGAACGGCCTGCGACAATGTCCCGTCATCGGGCCATTGGCCCAAGTAACCGCCATAGATGCCGGAATGCACAAACAATTCATCCGGCTGGCCCGGAAGCGCTTCTCGTCCGGCGACATCTGCGTCATCGCCCGCCAGCGCGAATGACAGGGTCGGGTCACCCACATAAGTCCAGTAATCGAGCCCCCCGTTTTCAAAACCGCCGTTGCCGACGTACAAATCAAACTGCCGATTTTGCGACGTGCCCGCAGTCAGATTATTGAAGGTAACATTGCCGCTGGCATGGGTGATCAAAAAGTTATTTGCATTCGAGTTGAGACTCACCGTCACCGTGGTGCTGCCACCGGGATTCAACGTACCGCCGGCCGAGGAGACATTCAGCCAGCTCGCGCTATTGGCCACACTCCAGGTCAGAGGCGCCGCTCCGGTGTTCGCCAGCGTAAAATTCTGGCTCGTGACACTGAACGGCCCGCCACTGCGCCCCTGCGAAGTAAAGCCGACCGGAGATGTCACCCGCAGGGTTTCCACTGGAGGTGCCAGCAGCGCCTGCATCAAATTCGTGTTCATGGTGCCCCAACCGGTGCATAGGTCGTAACCGGCCGTCGCCTGATATTTCGTTGGGCTGGAACTGTTCGTATTGCTCCCCGTGGTGATGTCGTGATACGAGGACAAGTAAGTGGCGCTTTTTCCAATGGCGTAAAGGGTCGGATTGGCGAAGCCGATGGGCGGTTGGCCATTGGCGGCGGCTTGCTGGTTCACCAGCGCCATGAAACCGGCCCACAACGGCGCGGCCAGGCTCGTGCCTCCTTCCCCGAAGTCGGATGATTGGCCAATGAAATCAGTGCCCCACACAATATTTATATTGTTGGCCACCAGGGAGACGTCCGGCATGTTCCGCATAGTGGTCGAGCCTTGGTTGGCGGTCATACTGATGCCTTGCTGCCAGGGCGGAATCGGGTAAACGAGACTCACTCCGCCTCCCGACGCCTGCGCGGGAATGGGATCGCCTAAACCATCGTCACCCGCGGGCGTAAGCCAGGCAGTTTCCGACGCCCAGGCTCCGGTCGAGGTCGTTGTCAGCGACGTTCCACCCACCACCGTGATATAAGGATCGTCCGCCGGCTCGTCCACGGCCGACGAAAATGCCCCGAAATCGCCGCTGGCCAGGAAAAAACTCTGACCTTGGGCCGCGAATTGTTGAAAGATTTGCACCGTCGAGAGATTAATATCCATCCCGTAAGAGCAACTCAGTTGCTTGGCCAGGTCGTCCGTGGCCATGCGATTCAGCACATCATTGATTTGGGCCGTCGTGGTGGCGTCCTGGACGTAATTTGTCCCGAGCGGCGGCTGGTCCTGCGGAGTCGGCCCTATGTAAACCAGCACCTTGCTCAGAGCCGGGGCCATGGAAATGGCCATTTCAATATCGCCCGTGGTTTCAAAGGAATAATCAAGATAACCCGGGTTATCAATCCAATCGACGCTCGAATCATCGGCGGTGGCGCCGTCGATCAATACCGGCTGCACCGTAACATAAGGAGAGATGCTGGTCTCGTCCTCGTAGTCCTCGATGTCCTGCTCGGAGTAACCGAAAAGTTCAAAAAGTCCGACCGACTGTCCGGTGCCGTCCTGCGAAGCCTCCGGCACATAAGCATTGCGGAAATCCGAACCCTCAAAAGGACCCGTATTCCCCCCAGTGCCGCCCCCGCCTCCACCGCCGCCGCCCAATATTCGGATCCTCGGAGACGCGCCCGTCGGGTGCATATGCGGCCGCGGTTTGACATAATTATCCAGGCCGCTGATCGCCAGCACCGGTGTCTTCAAATCCAATGACGGCTCGGCATCCGGCGCGAAGAAATTGCGATTCTCTTTGGGATGTTTGAACGTCCGCAGGTGGACATGAAACGTATTTTCGATGTCCGCCACCGAACCCGTGAGGTGCACCAGCGTGCGATTGGAATCCGTGTGGGTGACGGTCAGGTGATGGCCCTTCGCAAAATCGATCACCGCTTGATAATCGTCCGCGCTCGGCGCAAACGAAGCCGCGAACTCATTCGGTTTTAGGAAATGGTGAAAATTCGGGCTGGAAGGATCATAAATATCTTCCAGCAGGTTGGTAAGTTGCTGGCGATTGCGCAGCGGCAAACCAATCGCCACGTCCATTTGATAATTGGCTCCGAGCCGGCCTACCGGGGAAAGTTTCCGGGTGATCCGCTGCATATGGCCTCTCACGACCTGCGGCTGCGCCGTCACGGGCGCCGCTCCGAACGAAACGGTCGGGATGCATAAAAGCAGGGCTGCGGCGATGAGGGTCTGTGATTTGACTTTACTCGCAAAGGCAGACGGCGGTGAGGCAAAAAACCGATGCAGACCAAGGACGCTCGTAAAAGAAACCCGACGCATTAACCTACAATAGAACTAAATCACTAATCATTCAACAAATACCTCCGTGCATTGGTCCGGAAGGACGCATCTTGCTGCCCCGGAGCGCGGTTGTGTTCCGCGCAGCGGAACCAGCCGCAGCAACACGAAAGGTTCAGTGAATATTTGAGATGATTGAATGTATCATGCGGCTGCGGCTGGTCTGCGACACAGCCGCGCTCCTTTCCGCAGTTTCTGAGGCTGTGTCAAAATGAAGCCGGGCGATTGGAACCCAGGATGAGAAGGTCTGACCCCATCCTTATCTCCCGCTTCGCCGCAAAAGGTTCACCGGCTTTCCGTTTTATCCTGCTGCTCAGAAAGGGCCAGGTCTTCGAGACAGAAGCGAACCTGGCGACCCAGCGCCCATTTCCGCGTCAATGCATGAGCCAGTTGCAGCACTTCCGCCGATTCAAACGGCTTCTTAAGAATCAGCAGATTATCCGTGTAGCCGAATCGCGAGATGATTTCGTCCCAGGAATAATCGGAGTAGGCCGTGCAAATCACGCATTGCATCTCGGGACAAATGCGCCAGATGCGTTCGATCGTTTCCACGCCGTCCCAACCGGGGGGCATTCTCACGTCCACGAAAGCGACCGTGTACGGATCCTCATCCCGGACCGCCTTTTCCACATAATGCAAGGCCTCCTGGCCCTGGGACGCCGAATCGACGCGGAACGGGATGCGCTCGGCAACCTTCGGCCGCGACTCGAACAATTCATTTTCGAGGTTGCCGATCGGGGAATTTCCGGCACAAAGAATTTTTCGGAAATCCTCATGAATCGCGATGTTGTCATCGATGATGAGGATGCGGGGAGCAATCATTTCTGTAGGCTTCATGATTTAGATGGAGTTGAAACTGCCTTGAGCGGGATTTCCAGGGTGAAGGTGGCGCCGGTTCCCGGGCCATCGCTGTGCGCGACGAGCGCCCCGCCCATTTCCTTGGCGGCGAGCGCGCCGCTGTGCAGGCCGAATCCGTGGCCGCCATTCTTCCGCGTGGTAAATCCGTGGTTGAATATCTTCTTCAAATTGTCAGTCGGAATCCCGACGCCGTTGTCGATCATCGATACTTTAACGCGCTCGTCGCCATTGATCACCCGCACGGTTACTTTCTTCGGGTCCTTTTGAGATTCCACACACGCATGCTTGGCGTTGGTGATTAGGTTCAGAAGGATTTGGAGGGCTTTGTGTTTGTCCGTGATGACTTCCGGAAGACCCGGGGCGTATTCGCGCTGGATCTGCACCCCGTGCTGCGCCAGTTCCGTGGCGTGGATGCGTAACACGTCCTCCACGAGTTCTTCGACCCGCACTTTTTCGGCCACCCCGAGCGCTTTGCCGTAATTCTGCTGGGCCGCCACGATTTCCTTGATGTGCTCGATTTTCGACCGCACAAATCCAATTTCCTTCAGTAGCAAGGTCCGTTCATCCCACAAATGGGAGGCCAGTTGGGACAAGTAATCCGGCAATCGCTTGCCTTTGGGATCGTTGGTGAGAAAATGGCCGATGTCCCCCGCGTGCTCGCGCATCATGGAAGCCGCGCGCGCGAGGTTCTCGATGTTAAGCGCGGTTAAATGATCGGCCACCAGCGCGGCAGAGACGTTCACGCTGTTCAGGACGTTGCCGACATTGTGCAGAACCCCGGTCGCAACCTCGGACATGCCGGCCTGGCGGGAAGCGGCGATCAGTTCCTTGTGCGTATGCTCCATTTGCTCCTGCATTTGTTTTCGATACGCCACTTCCGTTCGCAGCGTCGCTGCTTTCTCCTCTAATTCCTCGTTGGCTTTCCTTAATTCCGCCGTTTGCTGCTGCACCTCCGCCTGCGCGCGTTGTTCGGCTGAATCCGCGCGATCAAATTGTTTGAGCGTGCTTTCCAGGTGCGTCATTCCCATCAGCAGGAGGGCGGACACGATTGCGTAAATGAATGGTTCCCCCACCGCCTTCAAATTCAGCCACGGAATCACGAACTGCGAAATGTGAAGCAGCGCCAACAGGAAAAAAGCTGTAAACAAAGACCAGCCCACGCGTTTGCTGCCGAACAACCGCGTCAACCGCATGGCATAAATCGCCACACCGACCTCCAAGAGGCCGGATACAATGCTGGCGATGTTCAAATTGCTCATGTGATGACAAGATTTCAGCAAATTTTAGCACAAAATGGGCCATTTTGTCCGTTCGAACAGAAATAAGAAGGGCAAATGGCCGGAAATTTTTGCTAAAACCGTTTCCACAAAACGGATTCATACACAATTGACCATCAATTGTTTAATCCGCAACGCATCCAGAAACTTTTCGTCGTCAGGCACTGGCTCTGAGCACTGGAGGAACGAAAAACTCATTCCTCACCGCCCCATCAAACCCAACGCCCAGATGTTGGGCACCTTGTGCCCGGTAAGCGAATATTTCAGGGCTTGATGAACTGCTCCAGCGTCTGTTGCATTTTTTTCAGGTCCGGCAAATTGACGTACATCATGTGGCCGGCGTCGAATTCCATATAAGAGATATTCGTCCGGTAAGCAGGATCCAGCCGCATGTGCTCCAGGCTGTAACGCATGGTGTCCGGCGGGCACACGAGATCGCAATGGCCGCCCAGCACCAGCACGCGCAGGTAAGGATTCTGGCTCATGGCCGAGCCAAGTTGATCGGCCACACGTGGAAACGAATTTCTCGCCCCGTAATTCCACGGCTGCACACCCGCGATGATTTCGTAAGGCAAATCGTCCTCGAATTTCAATTCCTGCCGCGCGTAATTATTAATCGCCGCCGAAAACGGCCCGTAGGTCGCGGAATAAGACGGATCGAACCCCGGATACGGATCCGCGGGCTCGTCATCGCGGCCGGTAATGCGGCCATCGTAGGCGCCCACAATCAGTCCCTCGTCATGCAGCAACTGTTTGCGAAACACGGCGCTGTCCACTCGCAGGTGATTATCTTCGATGACCTGGGGCTTGAGGCCGGTGAGCCGGGCCAGTTCAGCGACGATTTTTTGTCTCTCGTCGGCCGGGAGGGCGCTCCCCTGCTGAAGCGCGCTCGCATATTCGCCGCGAACAAATTCATGTGCCTCAGCCAGCGCCTTCGACAAGTCCGCCTGGAGATCCGGAGGCAGTTTTTTGTGGAAATGCGCCACCGCCGTGAAATCCGCCAGCGAGAGCAAATACGGCAGGTCGTTCCCCGGCCCGTCGTCGATGGTCGCGAAATCCAGCACGCCGGAAACCAGGATCAATCCGTTGAGATATAATCCGTAGCGCGACCGCAAATGCTCCGCCAATCCCGCCGCGCGGAAAACTCCGTAACTCTCTCCGCAAAGATACTTCGCCGAAAGCCACCGCTCATGCCGCGTGGTCCACAACCGGATGAATTCACCAATGGAATCCAGGTCGGCGGTCTGCCCGAAAAATGCTTCCGGCTTTTCGTCCTTCACCGCCCGGCTGAATCCGGTCGCCACGGGATCGATGAATACCAAATCGCTCGCGTTCAAAATCGAATACGGATTATCCATCATGCCAAACGGCGGCTTCGGCAGGGTCCCGTCGTCATTCATCTTGACCCGGCGCGGGCCGAGCGCCCCGAGATGCAGCCAGACCGAGGACGAACCGGGCCCGCCATTGAAGCAAAACGTGACTGGCCTCGCCGTCTCATGGCTTTCCGTCAGGCGCGTGTAGGCGACGTAAAAAACCGAGGCCCGCGAAGAACCGTCCGGTTTCAATAGCGGCAACATACCGGTTTCCGTCGCATATTTCACGGTCTCGCCCGCGACGGTGATGCTATTTGTGGTGAAAACAGCTTTATGCGTGGCATCGGGAAGGGCTCCAATCGAAGTCTTGGACGCCGCGGCTTCTTTTTCCCCGACAGGCGAATTGGTGGAAGGCGCGTCGGCAGCCCGAAGGCCAACGGTGGACACCAGCAACAACAGCAAAATGTTCTTGGTCATAGAAATATTTGGCGGTGCGGACATGATACCGATTTGCCCAATATTGCAAATGCCATTTGCGCGCGAATCGTTAAACACCAAAAGTTCCGAAGCTGAATATCCAATTCCGGCTCATCTCCCCGGCTCTTTTTGCCGCTTGAATCCTGGATGTTCGCTGGAGATTGGAACCTGGAACTTTTGCGCCTGTGGCCATTTCATGCCTCAAACGTCCGCTCGAATTAAAATTGAAATCGCCGCGAACAACTGATAAGCAAACGCCATGCATACATTCTCCCTCCGCACCCTGATAGTGACACTCACGGCTGTCTCTCTGGGGCTCTCGGGCTGTTCCACGTCCGGGCCTTCCAAGAGCGATGGCATTACTGAAAAACCTTTTGGCACGGATGACGGCGTGCCGGTCACGCTCTACACGCTGCACAATCGCAATGGCGTTTCGGTCTCCATTTGCAATTACGGCGGGCTGGTGACTTCGTTGAAAGTGCCGGACCGGAACGGCAAATTCGGCGACGTCGTGCTCGGCTACGATAATGTCGCGGGTTATATCAAAAGCAGCCCTTACTTCGGCGCGCTGGTCGGCCGCTATGGCAATCGCATTGCGAAAGGCAAATTTACGCTCGACGGCCAGGAATATACCCTCGCCACCAACAATCCCCCGAACGCCCTGCACGGCGGCTGGAAAGGATTCGACAAGGTCATCTGGCAGGCGACCCCGGTTGAAAGCGAGTCCGGCCCGTCATTGAGACTGACGTATTTCAGCAAGGACGGCGAAGAAGGTTACCCCGGCAATCTGGCGGTAACAGCCGTTTATACCCTGACCGAGGACAACGCGATGAAGCTCGAATACACCGCGACCACGGACAAGGACACCGTCATCAATCTTACGCACCACTCCTATTTCAATCTCGCCGGCAAGGGCACCATCCTGAATCACGTGGTCATGATCAATGCCGACAAATTCACTCCGGTGGACAGCACGCTGATCCCCACCGGCGAACTCCGGCCCGTGGAAGGAACACCCTTTGATTTCCGCACGCCAACAGCGATCGGCGCACGCATCGGGCAGAATGATGAACAACTCAAGTTCGCCGGCGGTTATGACGACAATTGGGTCATCAATGATTACACCGGCGCCGTGCGCTTGATGGCGCGCGTCACCGAACCGACCACCGGCCGCGTCCTCGAAGTGCTCTCGGGCGAGCCCGGCCTGCAATTCTACACCGGCAACTTCCTCGACGGCACCCTGAAAGGAAAAGGCGGCTGGGTCTATCAATTCCGCGACGCGTTCTGCATGGAACCGCAGCATTTCCCCGACTCGCCGAACCATCCTGATTTCCCGTCCGTGGAGCTCAAACCAGGACAGGTTTATCACAACACCCTGATCTATCGCTTCTCGGTCAGCCAGTAAGCGAAGCCTCAACGATTTGGGGAAGCACGCGCACTGCGTGCTTCCCCTTTTTGTTTTTCGAATTACGATACGCGGGCAACTTGGCGCCCAGAGCGTAGCCGGCATAATTTCAAGTTTCCCGCGCGCCGATTCGGAATATAGTGTGACAGTGACTTTGGCCCGAACCACTTTGCTGCGCGGGATTGCCCTCTCCATCCCGGTGGTGTGTTGGATACTTCTGGCGGGATTCGCCCAGGCCGAGTCCGACGTGACCACCCTGCCGCAGGACCTCACCATGCGCACGTGGAACAAGCAGCAAGGCTTGCCGGATGATTCGGTCACCGCGATTCTGCAAAGCCGCGATGGATATCTTTGGGTCGGCACTTCCACCGCGCTGGCCCGGTTCGACGGCATGAAATTCACCCTCATGTCGCCGCAAAATTGGAAAACGAATGCCCCGCTCTCCATCACGGCGCTTTGCGAAGACTCGAAGGGTAAAATCTGGATCGGCACGCAGGACAACGGCCTGCTTTGCTACGAGAACAGCGTGGTCAAATGGTTTGCGCTTCGGCTCTCGGAGTCTTCGACCATCAACAGCATCGCCGAGGATACCGACGGAGTTATTTGGGTGGGTACACCCTCCGGACTGGTGCGCCTCGAGGGCGGCAAAATTTCCAACCTAACCACCCGGGACGGCTTGCCGAATGATTTTGTCTCCAACGTCCACGTCGCGCGCTCCGGCGTGCTCTGGATCACCACCCGCAGCGGCATGTGCCAGTTCAAAAACGGACGCATCGAGCCCTACCCGTTTCAGACCGAGAGCCCGGGACGCAATCCGGAATCGCTCGGTGTCTATGAAGATCGCCGGGGAAAATTGTGGGCCTTCGGCGACACCTACCTGGTCAATCTTACCGACAACAAACATCTCAACCATTTCGGCAGCGGCGACGCCACCCGCATCTGGAGCCTGTGCGAAGGCCGGAACGGCGAGCTGTGGATCGGCACCAGCGGCAAGGGGTTGTATTGTTTTGCCGGAAATAATTTCGTTCCGGTCACCATCCACAATGGCGAACTGACCAGCGACGTGCGCGCGATTTGCGAGGATCGTCGGGGAGACCTCTGGCTCGGCACCTACGGCGACGGCTTGGTGCGCTTGCAACGTCGCAATACCCGCGTGGTCGACGCCAATGCCGGACTGCCCAATCGCCCGCCGGTCTGCCTGGCCATCAGCCCGCAAGGCCACGTGTGGATTGGCCTGGACCGCGCGGGCCTGTACGAAAGTGCCGGCGGCAGTTTCGAGCCGTCCACCAACGGAACCACGCCGGGCCTGCAAAACCTCGTGTCCACCATCTGCCTCACCGCCGATTCGAATCTGTGGGTAGGCACCCCGGGCGCCGGCCTGTTCTGCATCGCAAAACAAAAGTGCATGCACCTCACCACTGCCGACGGCCTTTCCGACAACGACATTTTGTCGCTCGCCACCGATTCCGAAGGCACGCTCTGGATCGGCACGGCGGCCCGCTTGCAGCGGATGGCCAACGGCCTCATTGCCAGCTTCGGCGCGGCCGAGGGCCTTCCGCGGGAGCGCGTCACCGCGATCGCGGCCCGCCGCGGCGGTGGCGTCTGGCTTGGTTTCGAGAACGGCGCGGTTTACCGCGAAAATCTCGGCGAGTTCCGCCGCGTTTCGCCTCCGAGCGCCGTTCAAAGCAAACCTATTCGCGCCTTGTGCGAAGATTCCACCGGACACCTCTGGATAGGCGCGGAGAACGGACGCCTGGGCTGCGTCATCGGCAACCGCTTCCTCGCCGTGGACCTGCCTGCCGGAGCGGAGGATAAATCCATTCTTGGCATCATCGCCGCCCAGGATGGCGACATGTGGTTCGGGACCGAACGCTCGGTTTATTCCCTGGCCCAAAAGGAACTTGCCCTTTGGAGTCCGCCCCAGCCGCCACCGAAGGCGCAGCGGATTTTCCGCGCGGATTCCGTGCCGAAAGTGGCCACTACCTACGGCTGGCCGCGCGCGGTTCAGGCTCCCAACGGAACGCTTTGGTTCGCCACCGACGGCGGGTTGATAACGATTGATTCGAGCGCCCCCGTGGCTGACAACCAGGCCCCGCCGGTTTTGATCGAGCAGGTTTTGGTCAATGACAAGCCGTTGCCGGGCAAGCTGCCGGAGACGCCCCTGCAAATCTCCGAATACAAACTGGATATCCACTACACGGCCATCGATTTGTCCGCCCCGGAAAAAATCAGGTTTCGCCATCGCCTCGACGGCGTCGATTCCGACTGGGTTCTGGACAACGAACCCAAAGTGAACTACGGGCGCCTGCCCTACGGCGCATATACCTTCCGAGTCCAGGCCGGCAACCCCGACCAAACGTGGTTCGACAATGGCGCCTCCTTCAGTTTCGTCATCCCCACTCCCCTCTGGCGCACCGAATGGGCGGTGACCGCTTATATCATAACGGGTTTGCTTCTCGCGGGTGGCCTCGTCCGCCTAATTCTGACCCGCCGCTATCAGCGCGGCCTTGAGGCGCTTGCAGCTCAACGCGCCATGGAACGCGAACGCATGCGCATCGCCCGCGACATGCACGACGAAATTGGTTCCAAGCTGACCAAGATTTCCTTCATGACCGAACGCGCCAAACGCGAATTGCAGGGCCAGGAACCGGTTGCCCGCAAGCTCGAAGCCATCGCGGGAACCTCCCGCGATTTGTTGCAGACGCTGGATGAAATCGTCTGGGCGGTCAATCCGCACAATGACACGCTCGAGCACCTCGCCGCCTACCTCGGCCAATACGCCACCGAATATCTGCAAAACACCGCCGTCGAATGCGAACTGCACATCCCGCGCGGGTTGCCGCACTGCCCGTTTTCCGCCGAGGCGCGCCACAATTTGTTCCTCGCCTTCGAGGAGTCGCTCAATAACGCCCTCAAACACGGGCGCCCCACGCGCATTCGCGTGCACATGCAGCTCGCGCCCGGACGCTTTGAAATTTTCATCGAGGACAATGGGCGCGGTTTCGAACTGCAGCCGGAACCAGCCCTTTCCGCCGCCGTTTCCGGACGCGCCGGAAATGGATTGCAAAACATGCGCCAGAGACTTGCCATCCTCGACGGACAATGCACCATCACCAGCCGCCTCGGACACGGCACCACCGTCAAGCTAAGTGTCCCACTAGCGCCGGAAATCGCGGCCAAACCAGATGCCGTCAAATCATGAACAAGCCCATTCGAGTTTCCATTGTCGATGACGAAGTGGACCTGCGCGAGAACATCGCCGGTTACGTGGACGCCGCCAAAGGCTTCCAATGCGTGAGCGTCCACAGCAGCGCCGAAGAAGCGCTCGCGCATTTGCCGAAAGAAAAACCGGATGTCGTCCTGATGGACATCAACCTCGGCGGCATGAGCGGCATCGAGTGCGTCCTCCAATTGAAACCGTTGATGCGCGACACCCAGGTGGTGATGCTCACGGTGTTCGAAGATACGGAAAAAATTTTCAGCGCCCTCGCCGCCGGCGCGAGCGGCTACTTGTTGAAACGCATGCCGCCGGAAAAATTGCTCGACGCCATCCGCGAAGTCCATGAAGGCGGCTCGCCAATGTCCGCGCCCATCGCGCGCAAAGTCGTGCAGTCGCTCCAGACCCATCGCCCGCCTGGTGTCGATGAAACCGCCGAATTGTCGCCGCGCGAGCGCGAAGTGCTGGACGGCCTGGCGGAAGGCCAGGCTTACAAACAAATCGCCGAGAAACTCAACGTCAGCATCCACACTGTCCGCAATTACATCCGCCGCATTTACGAAAAACTGCACGTGCGCACGTCCGCCGAGGCGGTCGCAAAATATCTTCGCCATTGAAACTCGCCGCCTTTTTCCTCAGTTCCCTGCTACTGATCCCCCGCCTCGCGCCGGCTGAGGACGCCCCCGCTCCCTGGCATCCCCCGGCCGGGTCATTGATGACCCGCTGGGCGGCGGAGGTCAACCCCACCAACGCCCACCCGGAATACCCGCGCCCGCAACTCGTCCGGCCCGATTGGCTGAACCTCAATGGACTTTGGAAATACGCCATTCAATCGATCGGCATCGAGGCTCCGGCCACGAATTATGAAGGGGATATTTTGGTGCCGTTCCCCATCGAGTCGGCGCTCTCTGGTGTCCGGCGTCCCCTGGATGAAATAAGCACTCTCTGGTATCACCGCCAGTTCGCGGTTCCGGAAAGCTGGCGCGACAAACGCGTGCGATTGCATTTTGGCGCCGTGGACTGGCAGACGCGCGTGCTCATCAACGGCCACGAAGTCGGCCGGCATCGCGGCGGCTATGACGCCTTCACTTTCGACATCACCGATTATCTCAAATGGACCGGGAACGAGGAAATTTCGGTGGCTGTCTTTGATCCAACCGAAGGGGACCAGCCGCGCGGCAAGCAATCCCGCAAACCGGAAGGCATCTTCTACACGCCCACCTCGGGCATCTGGCAAACCGTGTGGCTCGAACCGGTCCCGAAGGTGTGCATCGACGGCCTGCAAATGACTCCCGACCTGGACACGGAAAGTCTTCGGTTGAACGTCGCCGCCAACAGTCTTTCACCGTCGCTGAAAATTGAAGTCGTCGCCTACACCAATGGGCAGGAAGCCGCGCGCGCCACGGGCCCCGCGAACACTGAAATCATTCTGCCCGTTCAATCGTCGCATCTGTGGTCGCCCGACGATCCATTTCTCTATGATCTGCGGGTGACCTTGCTGGATGCGGACAAGCCGCTGGATTCCGTCTCAAGTTATTTTGGGATGCGAAAAATTGCTTTGCGCAAGGATGCCAACGGCGTCACGCGCATGGCGCTGAACAATCAGTTCGTTTTTCAAATCGGCGCGCTCGACCAGGGGTTCTGGCCGGATGGAATTTACACCGCCCCCACGGACGAAGCGCTGCGCTATGACATCGAATTCCTCAAGCGGTCAGGTTTCAACCTGGCCCGCAAACACGTCAAAGTTGAGCCGGACCGATGGTATTACTGGTGCGACAAGCTGGGTTTACTCGTCTGGCAGGACATGCCGAGCGCCTACAACACGACGCCGGAAGGACGCACCCAGTTCGAAGTCGAATTGCAACGGATGATCGAAGGCCGGCGCAATCATCCTTCCATCATCATGTGGATTCTTTTCAACGAAGGTTGGGGTCAATACGACACCGAGCGCCTCACCGGCTGGCTGAAATCCCTCGACCCCTCGCGCCTGGTGGACAACGCCAGCGGCTGGACGGACAAACACGTGGGCGATGTCCTCGACATTCACAGTTATCCCGGCCCGGACGCGCCTCCACGAGAAACGGGCCGCGCCGCGGTGGTCGGAGAATTTGGCGGGCTCGGCCTGGGGCTTGAAGGGCACATGTGGTCCACGAATTTTTGGGGCTACCTTCGGATGACCAATTCGGAAGCGCTGGCTGAACGCGGCAGCGGATTGCTGGAGCGGCTCCGCATCCTGCGCGATTCCTTCGGCCTGAGCGGCGCGGTTTATACTCAAACTGCCGATGTAGAAACCGAGTGCAACGGACTGCTCACTTATGATCGTACGAGGGCAAAAATCGATCCGACGGTGCTGGCGGCTGCCATCCGCAGCGGACGCGCCAAACAATTTCGGGCCCTGGTTCCCAACGCGCTTCAAGCTCGAGTGGTCTGGAAATATACCACCAATCAACCGCCGGATGACTGGGCAAAGCCCGACTTCGACGATTCCAAATGGAGCGAAGGTATCGGCGGCTTCGGAACCGAACAAACCCCCGGAACAGTCGTGCACACCACCTGGAACACGAGCGATATCTGGCTGCGGCGGCAATTTACCTTGAACAAGGCAGACCTGACCGGCGCGCAAATTCAGATTCACCACGATGAAGGCGCGGAAATTTATTTCAATGGAGTGCTGGCGGCGCAGGAACCGGGCTTCATCACCTCTTACGAAGAGATTCAGCCCTCGGATAAGTCATTGGCAGTGCTGCAAAATGGCACGAACGTCATGGCCGTCCATTGCCACCAAACCAGCGGCGGCCAATATATCGACGTCGGCATCACCACGCCGCAACCTCCCGCTAAAACGGAATCACGGCCATAGCCCGGGAGCGCCGGCGTCCCGCTGGCCAGACGCTAAGAAATATAAAAAGGGGAACGGAACAACACAAAAGCTTTGCGTCTTTGCGTTAAAACAGGCGGTTTAAAATCCGACCACCAATACCCGCGGCCTGGCTTCATTGGCAAAACGAATCCAGACCAGCTTGTCCTTCCCGGAATACTCGACATCCTTCACCGGTTCGCCGTCCAATGTGATGGCACGCGGCAGCTCCTTCGCGCCTTGCAACAAAACCACCGCCGGCGTGTCTCCCACGCCCTCCACGGCCAGCGACATCAATTTCTTATCGCGTTGCGTGACCAACGTTTTGCAGGCCGACGCCAGCACCCCGGGCTGCGACTCCGCTTTCCATTCCAGGTCGCGAAGCAGGTAGCGCCCGCCCGGTTCAATGCGAATCTCCGTCTGCACTCGCAATTGCGCATCAAACAAATTCACGAACCAGCCGCGGAGAATGTTGGTCGCGCCCGGAATCGATTCATCCAATCCCGCCGCGACGACATAAGGGCCGCGCCGAAGCAAAAGATAATTGGTTTCGCGCCATTTCAATTTCGCCTCGCCCGCCGCCCGGCGGACTAATGATTCCACGCGCTCCGGACCGGATGATTCGCGCGCGAGTTTTGCGGGATTCTCGCGCGACCAAATCACCTTTCCTTTGCCAAAACGCCATTCGCTTTCGCCCTTCGAATCGTCCGCGTCATTCTTGAAACCGAGTTGTTCGAAAAGGTGCTCGCGCGGAGTCCGGTACTTCAAGCCGTTGCTGTTCCACCACTCGCGAACGGAATTGAAAGGATCGGAATCATCATCGCACATCACCAGCACCCCGCCGCTTTTCACCCATTGCGCCAATTGCGTGTGGACCTCCGGCGTCAGCGGTTTCATTCCCTGGTACGTGAGCAAAAGGACTTTGAATCCGTCGAGATAGTGCGGCACGGTCACATTTTCCAATTGCACGGGCGTGACCGGGATGCCCCGTTTGAGCAGCGGCATCGCGAGGCCGTAAAAATGGCCCATGTGCGAATCGCTGGGCGCCGGATCGCCGCGCTCGAACATCAAAGAATCGCTCACCATCACGCCGATGTCGCGCGTGCCGCAATCCCATTCCACTCGGCTCTGCTTCATGTCATTCAGCGCGTTCATCACGGTCTGCAATTCCGTCGCGTAAGCGGGCGGTATTCCTTTCCGATCCTCCGGCCTCGCCGATTTGGGATAATGGCCGTTGAAAATGCGCTCCGGCCAGGGTGCCACTTCAAACTGCCAAACCTCCGGCTGAAACAACGACGCCACCAGTGTGCATTCCCAATTGCGTTGGTAATCCGCCCAGTCATGGTCCGGATTGTCCTCGATCGGGTCATTCAAATACCACACGCCCCGCCCCGTGGCGCGCACGAGATTTTGCATCGCGCCGTATTCCAGAAAGGCGGTCTCGAACGTCCGCTCCTTCAACTTCCCGCCGTACATATTCGGCGTGCGCGAAGTGCCGGTCCAGACCTGCGCGATGTATCCATCGCAACCCTTCAACCGCGCCAGGCTCGATTCCGGGCTCACGATGCTCCAATGCGCGTAGTTCAACAGGCTGTGCGTCGGCACATAGCAGCGGACTTTGCGCCCGGTGCGCGCGTTGTATTCCTGCACGTAATCAAAAACCTGCTGCAAGGCGCGGCGATACAAAAAATATTTCAACTTGGACGCCCGCCATTGCGCATCGATGGAACTGTGCGGCGCCTGCCACGGCTCGCCGTAATAATTTTGCCATTCGCGCTTGAACCCTTCCGAGTAACCGCTGCTGACCCAAAATTCCGGTTCTTCGAGATGAATCGCTTCCGCGCCGGCATCGAGCGCGCGTTGCACGCCGACGCAAAGGAACTTCCCGTAATTCGTGCCGGGGCACATATAATAAACGTCGCCGCCGTGGCTGCGTTTCTCACCGTCGCGGGAAGTTTGCGCCTCGTCTTCGTGATTGATGCCGTCGAACCGCCCATAAAGATAATCCTGGTAACTTCCCCAGGAAACGCCGGTCATGACATGGATGCGATAACCGCGTTGGCGCCACGTTTCAATGCGCGACGGCAGGTTCGTGCCGATGCCGTAACAGATCGCCACGTCCGAGCGCAAATTGCCGTGCGGACTCCAGGCGGCGCCTGTCTGGAAACAGGTGCGTTCCAGCGCCTGGTCCAGGTCGGCCGGAAACGGTGGCGGATTTTCGCCCCTCGAAAACGAAGGACTGCACGCCAGGGCGAACAGGAACATCATTCGAAAGAAAGCAGATGGGCACAGGTAAGTTTTCATGCAGAAATAATTTCCTTTGAGAAAAAAAGACGGAGCATGTGTACGAGTGTTGTCTTTGGCGAAGCGCATCGCAATTTGTATTTTCGCCGTCTCATGCAGCCGGTTCGGCGCGATCGCGGCCAACTCCCAACCGGTGGAACTCACTCTCCGCCACTTACCCGCCACTCCAGAATTCCCGCCGAGAAATTCGGCTGCAGTTGCGCCTCAAGACGAAGCGCGGCGGCATGCACGCGCGCAAACTTAACCTCGTTCCATTTGTCCCGCGCCGTCCCCAAAGCATCCTGCGTTTCGACCGGCTTCCACTCGCCGCCGTCCTGGTATAAAACCTTCCACGATGCCGGGACCCGGCAATCTCCGTTGCCGGAGTCATCGTACCAATAAACGGACACCTCGGAAACGTCGCGCGGAGCGGCGAAATCATATTGCACCCATTCCGTGCCGCCGCGATGCGGCCACCAGGTAAACCTCGGAATTTCATGGTCGCTCGACTTGCTGGGCGCCAACCCGTCGCACAAGGCATCGAGCGAATCGCCTTCAAAAACGTGCGAAGCGCTCGCGTGGTAAAGCGGCGATTGCGGCGCCTTGGTTGCCGTCCAATGATGCGCCGCGTCGCCGGTCCCGATCACCGGGAACGCGGAAATCCGCAGCCGCGTGGCGCCCATCGGCACGAGCGTCACGGTCTCGATCGGCTGATCGCTGGCCACCGGGCTTTCCTGCAGCGGCGCGCAAAGACCGTATTTATCGAGCGTCCACTGCGGGATGCGCCGGGCCGTTGCCAGCATTTCTATCGGCGCGCTGTCCGGTGTGAACGGAAAATCGTCGCGGGGCCACGGCAATTTTTTCACCACGAAAGCATCCTCCGCCGCTCCGCCATCGAGCACCAACCCGTAGTTCCAGGGCGTGGTGGGAAATATCTCAAAGGACGGCCATTGCGAGGCTTCCGCATTTTTTTGCCAGTGGGAATCGCCGATCGCGGTGCGCGTGCTGTCCTCGCGCCGGAAGCGTTCGCCGATTTTCAACGAAAACGTCAGCGGCCCGTAATTCACACTCACACTGTCGTGGTTGGCCGTCCAGCGCTGCACTGAGACCCGCATGGGAAGCGTCAGCGTGACGGTATCGCCGTCCTTCCATGCGCGTTCAATGCGTGCGTATTGGCCGCCCGCCGGAGTGGCGTCCGCCGATTTGCCGTTGATGAAAATCGTCGCCGCCCGGCACCAGCCCGGAATGCGCAGGTAAAGCGGAAACGTCACCGGATGTTCCACGTGAATGCCGAACCGTAGTTCTTCCTCGAAGGGATAATGCGTGTCTTCGGTGATGCGCACCGTCGTGCCGTCACCGGCCTGCGCCCGCACTTCGCTGGCGCTATAAAGCGCGGCGCAAAGGCCGTTGTCCGGTGTGGCAAGCCAGAGATGCGCGGCGAAGTACGGCCAGCCAAACGAATGATTGTGCTGGCAGCAACGCGCGCTGAACGGGTTCATCATCAGGAACGGTCCGGAGTTTTCGATGCCTGGTGAATGATTTTTGGAATCGCTGACCGCCATGTTGGGCGCGGTGAGATATCGCAACGCCCGCATATCCGGCGTGAGCGCGGCCGGATAAGTGTTGAAGGCCACGTCCTCACAGTTATCCGCCCAGGAAGGATCGCCGCTGATCTGCTCGAGCAATTCATCCGAAAACATCTGCTCGACCATGCCGCACGTTTCCACCGCCTGCCGCGGATCCACGTAGCCCGCGCGGCAATTCTCATCGCCGCCAAACATCCCGCCGGGCACCTGCCCGTAACGGCGGCGCACCTCCGCGAAGTCCGCGTAAGTGTCGCGCAGTTCGGAGGGATCGTCGGTTTGCAGGTAATGCGTCGCCGGCTCGCGGAAGGATTCGGCGATGTTCACGTTGTGCCAGTTCGGCAGGTTGCCGTTCATTTCCCAATTGGCGGTGCAGCGATGGATTTTGCTGGCGAGCTCAAGCAGGAACGGTTCGCCGGTGCGGTTATAAAGCCAGTAAACGCTGTACAAATTATCGCCGCCGCGCATTTTCTGCCAGTAGTGCGTCAGGAATTTTGCATCGGGAACCGATAATTGATATCTGAAATATTTCGTCAGCAATTCCGTCACGCGCGGGTCGTGCGTATGGTCGTAATACGTTTCGAGGCAATACATCATCAGCATGTTCGCCCAAAAATCGCGCGATCCGTCGTCGTCGAACCGCTGGTCCGGGCCGAAATCGCCATCGGCCCGCTGGCTGGCAATCGCGCCCTCGATCCACACCTTGCTTTCGGCAATCATTTTCGAGTCGTTGAGGATATAGGCGAGCTCGATGTATCCCCGCAGCCAATACGGCACTTCCTCCCAGCCGAATTTGCCTTTGCCATCCTTGCTCAACCAGGCGTTGTCGTCCTTCTGCAACCACGCGCTGATTTCGCCGAGGTTGCCGGAAAGGCCGCTTCGCTGGCGATCCAGGTAAACGTGCAGCCATCCCTTCGGCTGCACCGCCCCCGGCGGCAGCGGAATCAGGTGGGCCGGCTGAAGCGGTGGCCGATTGCCGATATAGTAATGGTTCGTTTCGCTCGCGGGCGGGCGTTCCACCACCGTAATTTGTGCTTGAGCGGAAACCGCCCCGGCCCAAACCGCCGCGACCGCGATGCAAGGTTTCAAAAACCCTGCGACCGAGCGGAAACGACGCCAAAAACCTAAAAGGCCGCCGTAAGACGATTTCGGTTCATCGCTACCCCTTTGACGGAAATACTCTAGTTTCATGGACCAATAAGAACTCGATAGAAGCGCTGCGGATAATTTGTTGCCATCGGATCCTGGAATTGGAAAGGAAGCGCCGGTGAATTGCTCGTGAGCAGCCAATTCCAGCTCGCAAAATTTGACGTCAAATTGGTCGTTGCGTACACGGAATAATCGGGGCCGGTGTCGCCGCCGATTTCCATCTGAAACCCGCCCGTCGAAAACGAAGGTTGCGACACGAACGGCAGCGCCGGTTGCGAAACCGCGACCGTGAAAGTTTGCGTGGCGCTCATCGAGGGCGTCCCATTGTCGCTGACTCGCACCGAAATCGGGTAGGCCGCGCCGGATTGCGAAATGGCCGGGCGCCAGCTTATTGCTCCGCTGGTGGAATTGATGGACGCTCCCGCCGGCGCGCTGGGAAGATCGTAGGAAAGGGTCTGCGCCGGTGAATCAACATCGGTCGCGGCATTGCCCACCAACAGAGTCCGGCCGGCCAGGATGGAAGTATCGAAGATCGGCGACAATGCCGGCGCGTGATTCATCAGGGATGGCACGTCCGCAGCGCTGAAGACACGATTGAAAATTTGCACGTCATCGATGGTGCCCGACAAAAATCCGCCGCTCACGCCGGTTTGAATGCTGCCGACGCGGAGGTTGGTCGGCGCGGTCTTGGAGCCGGTCGCCCCGGTGGCCGTCGCTTGCAGCGCGCCGTCCAGGTATAAATTCATCTGGCCGCTGGCCGAATCGCGCGTCGCTGTCACGTGATGCCACGACCCGTCATTGATGGAACCGGTGGTGGTAATGGTCGTGTCCGGATTGCCAACGCCGAACGCGGCCTTGCTCCCGACGAGGGAAATCCCAAAATCATCCGCCACCCCCGGCATTTCACCATCCACCAGCCCTTTGCCGTTGTACCATTGGCCGCTTCCGCCGGTGGCCGCTGTTTTCACCCAAAACCCGATCGTGAAATCATCGCTGATCACGCGCGGGATACTCACGTAGCTGCTGGTGCCGTTGAACTGCGCGGCGCTCGCGCCCAATTTTCCGGGGGGAAATGTCACCGTGCCCGAAATCGTCCCGTCGTTGCCATTGCCGCTGGCATCCTGAACATTGTTCTCGAACGGATACCAGGCAGTGGGAACTTCGGCCGTGGTGCTCGCGAACTCCGACGCCGTCAAATTCGCAAAACTGGAAAGCGATTGATTGCCGTCCGTGCAATAATCGCGCACCCCGATCATGCCGCCCGCGAAAGTGCTGTCCTGCAAATCCAGGACGGGCTGGTTCATGTCATTGACAAAAATGCGAATTCGCGGGCCGAGCGTCTGGATCTTGAGATGATAAAACGTATTTGCCGCCAGAGTCATGGAAACATTCGTGATTCCGTGCCACGAGTTGCTGGCGTAACCGAATTCCAACTGGCCGATTTGAGGATTGATACCGGCGTAGTAGCCGCAGTAGGCATCGGCGCCGATGTCCGGTTTGGTCACGCGAAAAATCAGTCCGGCATTTCCCACCGGCCCGACCGAGACGTCCCCCTCGTAGGTGAAATTCGTAAACGCGGTTTGCATGGCGAGCGCCTTGGCGCCGTTGGCCGAGGCCGGTTCGGTGCTCAACGCGCCGTTGCGCGCGGACCAGTTTCCGCCAAAAACCGTCCAGCGCGCTGCCCAATCGGCATCGAACGTTTCCGCAAATGAATTCGTCGCCGCCCGCGCGCCGAGCCAGGGAAACCAGCTCAAGCGCAAATGTTGCGAGCCGAACGGAACCAGCTTGACCGCCTGGAGCGGATTGGCCGAAACCAGCGGGCTGGCCGGAGGTTCAAAGGCGTGCGTGCCCAGCCAGCCATTCGTCCAGCCCGAAACCGGCCGCGCATTCGCCATCAGGCTGACCGACGGCTGTGCCGGGTCGAAAGGATTCGCCGGCGTGGTAAAATTTGTGATGGAGAAATAGGAGGCGGGATTGGCCGGGTCAACCTGCAAGGCGTAAGCCCACGGCGTCGTCGGCCGCACTTCGAACTCGTCAAATCCCATTCCCAGCGGGTCGGGCGTGCGCACCGTCCAATTTTCCCCTATGGCCAGCGAGTAAACCAGCGGCCCACGATCAATCGCGACCGACTGGCTCGGACCCATTTGCGTCTGGATGTCCATGGGAAGATTGACCGTGACCAGATCGCCGTTCGTCCAGGTCCGGGAAATTCGGAAAAAGGAATCCGCGGTGACTCCCGGCTGCAATTGCCCGTTCACCGACACAGTGGCGTTGCTGCACCAACCCGGAACCCGCAGCACCAGCGGAAAACTCGCCGAACTGGCGATCGACACCCGCAGCCGCACTTGCTCTTCGAACGGATACGAAGTGTCCTCGGTAATCGCGACCTGCTGTCCGCCAACAATCGCATTCACCACCGTGGGTCCGTAAGCCAGGGCCGCCAGGCCGCCGTCCGGCGTGGCCGCCCACGAGTTTTGGACGTACTTCGGCCAGCCCATGTGGAAATTATAACGGCAGCAGGGAAATCCCGAATCCGGTCCCGGCAGCGTGCCGTTCGGATAATCCTGATTGAAACCGTGGCCGCCATAGATCGCGATAACATTGTTCGGCAGCGTGTAATACTGGATGGCCTTGATGTTGTTGGCCAGCGCCGCGGGCAGCGCGTTGAAGGAAATTTTTTCCAGACGATCACCCAAACTGGCATCGCCCGTGATGCGAATGGAGGTTTCCAAACTCAACATCGACTCGACGACGGAACACAATTCGACGCCCTGGATGCTGGCGTTGCCCGCGAGAAATTCTGTGCCGCTGTTGATGCCGCACGACAGGTCGTGCTCGCTGTCCAGGTGTTCCAGGCCCTGCGAAAGCGCGTCTTCATCGGAGGGCTTGTGCGAGAGCTGATAGAACACCGCCGGAAATTTCAGCGCCTGCTCCACGTTCACATTATGTTTCGGCTGAAAATCCGTGCCGTAGAGCATGAAGTTGTTGCTCGATAAAATGCCCGGCCAATCGTAAGCCTGCTGGCGCAGCAGGTTCACCAGTGACAGAAGATTCGGGTCCCCGTTCCGGTTGTAGAGCCAGAGCGCGGTGTCCATCTCATCACCCGCCCGCGCCTTGCCCCAATCCTGCAACGGGCGCGACGGCAGGTTCGCCTGCATGTAACGAAAGTAATTGCTCAACACGTTCGGCACGCGCGCGTCGGCGGTGGCTTCGTAATAATCCCGCAGCGCGTAGGTCGCTATCATGCGCGGCCACCAATCGTTGTTGGACACCGGGCCGATGTAACCGTCCGGGCCTTGATTATTGAGCAGCCAATCCATCCACTTTTGCGCCTTCTGCTTGAGGCCGGCGTCATTGAGCGTGTAAGCCAGCGCCACCAGGCCCTTGAAGTAATAAGGGCTGCGCTCCCAATTATCTCCGGTGCCGCCGAGCCAGCCGCTGTTCGAGCCGAGGTCGTCGGCATAAATCGTTTCGGCATTGCCGGTGAGACCGTCGCGCTGCAATTGGCATTGCGTCAACAACCAGCCCAGCGGACGCACACTGCCGAGCGGCAGCGCGGAAAACGGCGTGGCCACCAGCGGCAAACGATTCGTCACGATCGCCGTCGGCGGCAGATTCGTCGGCGAGGGAACGCCCAGCGGACTCGTGTCCGCGAACAACACGCCCGTCGGCACCACTTCGCGCGCCTGGCTGGCGCTATCCCACTCGAGTTTCGCGCTAGCGAATCCACCGTTTTCGTAATACTCGACGCGGATGTCATAGCGCTGGCCGCCGGTGAGCGCCAGGCTGCCGCTGACTTCCGTGCCCGAATCATCCCGCCACTTGTCGATCAACAATTGGCCGTTCACCCAGAGCCGGCAGCCGTCGTCCGTGGTCAAATGAAACGTGTAAACTTCCGAATAGCGCGGCTGAATGAAACCAGTCCAGCGAATGGAAAATTGATTCGAGGAAACGCCAGCGGCGGGCGAGCTCAGACCCCAATTGAAATTGATGAACGGATCGGTGCGTTCCAGTGCCAGGTTGCCGAGCACGGTGTCGCTGAAATACGCGCCGTGCAAACCCGTGCCGTTTTCGACCCAGGCCGGCGGCGGAGTCACTTGCGGCGGCGGCATTAAAACAGTCTCGTCGTCCAGGCCGACGTCAATGTATTGGCCGCCGGTGGTCTGATGACAATGCACGGCCAGTGTATTATTTGCATTGAGCAGCAACGCTGCTTTCGCCGCATCGCTGAAAGGGAGATGTCCGTAGCTGCTGGTATATCCCGCCGCCGAAAGCGCCAGCACGCCGTTCAGGTAAACCTCCGCGTCCTCATCATGATGAATATTCCAGACGAGATTGCTGATTTGCTGCGTCGTGAGCGAACCCGGGTTGAAAGTGCGGCGCAGCCAGATGTCGGCCGTGTTCCAGGTCGTGCCGATGACCGCGCCCGGCGTGCCCGCCGTCCCAAAGCCGCCCCGACCGCTGCTCCAACCGCTGGCGGAAAAGTCCGTCGCATACCAATTCGCCGGCGGCGTGCTGGTGGTGTAGCTCCAAAGCTGGCCGCTGCTTTGAGAAGAAGGCACCACCGTGGTAAAACTATACTGGCCGGAGGGCGACGCGATGGCTGCGCGAGTGCGTGCGAGAATCGGCTTCGTGACCTTGCGGTCGTAAGTGAAAAAGCCGTTCAACTCCGTTTCCACATCCGTCAATTCCGTGTAAACCGCCGCGCTTAATCCGTGGTTCGATACGAAATCCCGCAGTTGCGAGCAAAAGCCCTCGAACTTCGAAGTCATGTCCTCGCCGTTCGTGGCGGCCACGTACCCCCAACCGGGCGCCCAGGTATGATTGGT
This sequence comes from Verrucomicrobiia bacterium, assembly GCA_035552155.1. GTDB lineage: Bacteria > Verrucomicrobiota > Verrucomicrobiia > Limisphaerales > DASXHY01 > DASXHY01. The sequence continues at coordinate 286,863 of DASZLX010000028.1, forward strand.
GATGCCGAGCCCCACCCCGCCGAACTCCCCGCACGCGATCACTTGATTCGTGCTGACCGGATATCCGGGACTCGGGTAACTATGCAGGTCGAGAATGTCCCCTGCCCCCACGTAATTACCGCCGCTCGCCTGGTTGACCAGGCGCGACGGGTCGAGCCCTTTGACTTCCTGGCAAAGCGCGGCCGTGTCGTGCTGCCCCTGGCCTTCATTGAAAATCACCCACATGATGATCGACGGATGGTTCCAGCGATTCTGCACCATGTTAAAAAGTTCCGTTTGAAACTGGTTGGTCTCGATGACCTGCGGGTTGCCGGTGTAGGAATTCACGCTGGGCATGTCCTGCCAAACCAGCACGCCGAGTTTGTCCGCCCAATAATACCAGCGCGGACGCTCCACCTTGATGTGCTTGCGCACCATGTTCCAGCCGACCGCTTTTATTTTTTCAATGTCGCTCCGTAGCGCGTTATCGGTTGGCGCCGTGTAAATGCCGTCCGGCCAGAAGCCCTGGTCCAGCGGTCCGAACTGGAACACAAACTGATTGTTCAACAGCATTTTCACGAAACCGTTGTTCGTGCCCAGGCTGATTTTTCTCATGCCGAAATAACTCGTCACGGAATCCACTTTGGTCGCGGCGTTGGAAAGCGTCACGTCCAGGTCGTAGAGGAACGGATTCGTGGGCGTCCACAACGTCGGGTTCGGCACCGGCAATAACAGGCTCGCGCCAGGACTGCCCGAGGCCGTGGCCACAACCGTCGAGCCAATGCGGGCGACGGCATTGAGAGTAACGCCATTGGTGGGGCCGGAAATAGTGGCACTCACGGCAAGCCGCTGGTTGTCGATGTCCGGGACGAGCCTGAGACTCGCGATGCTCGTGCCCGGAACGGGCTCCAGCCAGACCGGCTGCCAGATGCCGCTGCACGAGGTGTACATGATACCGCCGGGATAAAGCGTTTGTTTGCCGCGCGGCTGCCCGCCGCCATCGGTGGGATCATAAATGCGAACAATCAATTCCTGCGGACCGCTCCCGCTCAGATAAGAAGTGATGTCGTAAGTGGCCGGGTCATATCCTCCGTGGTGAACGCCCACGCTGACGCCGTTGATGAAAACCTCGGATTCCCAATCGATCGCGTCGAGGTGCAGGAGAATTTTTTGACCACTCCACGCCGGCGGCAGCGTAAACGTCCGCCGGTACCAGGCGCGGTCGTGATAAGCCTTGACCCCGGAGATGGCCGACTCCATCGGAAACGGCACCAGGATTTGCGAAGATAAGGTTTGATTGACCGGGACGGGATCGTTCGACGCGCCTGCCTGAAACTGCCAGATGCCATTCAGGTTGAGCCAGTTGGTCCGGACCATTTGCGGCCGCGGATATTCGGGCAGAGGGCTGTTGGTATCCACCTGCTGCGCGAAATCGGTCATCAACGGCGCCTGCTGCATCTGCCAGGCCCGCGCCGAACCCGCCCCGTAAGTCAAACCCATCAGCACCACGCCCGCGACAGTGTTGCTGATCGAGCGCATGATCAGTTGTTTTTGATATCGACGACACCCAGGTCGACATACTGCCCGCCGCTGGTCTGCTGGCAATGAATGGCAATCAAATTACTTCCCGCCTTCAGCGCCGCCTTGGCCGCTCCGGTCAACGGGACCGCGTCATAACTGGTCGTCCATCCGGACTTTTCAAGCGCCAACACGCCATTCACATAAATTTGCACGTCGTCGTCGTGATGCACCCAAAATTCCGCGTCCTTCAACTCGTCCTTCGGGATGTTGATTTCGCGACGCAGCCAGATATCCGAGGTGTCCCACGTGGTGCCGACAAACGCACCCGGCGTCTCCGTCGTCCCAAAACCGCTCTTGCCCTGGCGCCAGCCGGAATCGGCGTAGTCGGTTTGAGTCCAATCGCCCTGCGGCTTGGTCGTGGTATAGCGCCATATCGCGGGCGCAGTGTCCGCCGCCGGCACCACCGCGTGCACGGTCGGCGCTTTCGGCATCGGAGCCCACTTCGCCGCGTGGGTGCGATCGTGTCCGGCCCACTTGGACCAAACGGCCTTGTCATACAGCATCTGCACAAATACTCCGCCCACGACCGGCCGCGCGGTAAAACCGACTTTCCGCGCGTCCTTCGTTTGATACCAGTCCGTCATTGGCGAGCGGTCCGGGGTTTCATTTAGGAAGGTAATAATCGGAGCGATGATCGTCTCAAAATCTCCGCGGTCCTGCGTGAGGGTGGCGGTCCACGTTTCCCAATCCAGCTTCGTGTAATTCTTGCGATTATCGAGCGGCAGGCCGTACTTGTTCTCCATTTTTTTGTAATAATCCATTTCCTTGCGCGCGACCTCGGCCGGGAAAAGATTCAACCCGAGAATGCGGTCCCAGATGAGGTTGTATTTTTCGCTCCAGGTTCCGGGACGGTCAAAGGCCAGGCGGTAATGATCGCCATCGTCCGCTTCCTTCACCCAGCGCTGCGCGAAGTCATGCGCCAGCTTCGAATATTCCTCCGCCTGCGCGTGGTCTCCGCGCATCTCGCAAAGGCTCGCATATGAACCCAGGGCGCAGATGGCCTTCGCGCTCAGGTTCACGTTATGAGCCAGGTGCCCGGCGAAATCATCCGTGCACAACTGGTTTTCCGGGTCGAAACCTTTGTCCTTGAGATAAGCCGCCCATTTTTCCAATTGCGGCCAGTAAAGGCTGGCAAAATTCGCGTTGCCTTCCATCTTCGCCACCGCGCCCATCAACAGCAACAGATTGCCGCTTTCTTCCACCGGCATTTGATTTTGCACCGTGCGCTCGCCGCCGCCGTAAACCTGACCGTTCGCGTCGGGATAGGTGCCGAGATCATGAGGCGCAAATGGAAACTTCCATCGCTCACTCGCCGCATAGTTCATGAACGGCACGATGAACGACTTGGCCAGCGAAGGGCCGAACAGCAAAAACTGCGGGGACATCGGATAGAAAACGTCTGACGTTTCAATACAGCCGTTGGAATGGTTCTCCTTGCAAAACTGCAGCGGCTGGCCGTTGCCATCGGCGACAAATTTTCCCGCCGCGAAACATTGGCGATACGCCAGCGACCCCAGCTCCGCGTATTTCTCGCCGCCCGCGCGGGTCAAATCCGCGATGAGTTCCGTATCAAACGCCGCGCAGCGTTTTTTGAGCGATTCATAATCGTGGGCGGAGGCCTTCAGCAAATCAGCCGCCTCCCAGCCGTTGCGGCGCCAGTACGGACGCAAATTTTTCTTCATGTATTGGATGGAATACAGGTCGTCGTAAGCCAGCATCAACCAGCGGGAAACCGGTTTGGCGCCGACACTGCCGAATTGAAAGGCAATCGCGGAGACCGGACCGCTCGAAGCCGGACGCTCCGTGTCCGTCAACGCCGCCACGCCGGAAATATTTCCATGCGCAACGAAAGCATCCCGAACCGCGCCGGCCTCGCCCTGGGCAGCCTGCGGCTTTTGGCCCGTGGTCGCGGCGACATACAGATAGCCCCAATCGATGCGCACGTCGTCACCTTTGCGACCTAAAATGTTTTGCTCCTTCGAGCCCACTTTCAACGTCGCCAGGCCCCTGATTTTTTCGGTGGACCACACCACGTCCTGGTTGGGCGTGTTCACGGCCAATTCACTGCCGGCATCAAAAAGGGTTTCGACCTCGTGCTTCTTGCCGTCCACCGACTGGCAGTCGTAAGTCAAATAAGTGACCGGCCGCGACAGCAAATCGATCGACTCCGGCAGGTCCGCCGTCATAAAGGTCAGCGTCAGCCGCACGCCCTGTCCTTCAAACGTATAAATCGTGCGCGTCGGCAACACTTGCAATCCACTTTGCGCCAGCGCGGGCACACTCTCGGGTTCTTTGCCCATCAGCCGGAAAGGCTGGCCGTCGATGCGGATCAAACTGGTCAGGCGCTGCGGTTTTCCCGTCCAATGCGTCGTGTCCACATCGGTCAATTTATCGCCCGGCGACCAGATGCTGAAATACGGGTCACAAGCCACCAGGGGAACGGACGGCGGACGCAAAGCGTCGGCACGGCATACCGTCGCGAGGCCAGCCATGAATACGGAGAGGATTAACAGCGCAAAAAACTTGGGAGTGGGGACAGAGTTTTCTTTCACAGAATTAAATCGCGGGAGCTTGTGGAATATTGTTGAAAAGGGCGAACTGGTTATTGTTCCAGCGCGCTTGTGTTGGCCGTCGACCAGGAGGTCGGACCGTGGTTCGGCCTGTTGTCATTGTTCCATCGGGCACGCCACGTGGGATCGTTCGGATTAATGACATCATTCCGTCGGGGACCTTCCACGTGGCCGTCGGCAAAAAGCAAATCCACGTGGTAATTGTGGCGGTTACTCGGGCATTGATCATGCGTTGTAATTGTGTTGTCCCCTGCATCGCCAATCACCGGATCCAGATTGGCGTTGAAATTAACATTGCCGGGCGTAGTATCCGAACGAACATCCCCCAACGCAATCATATCCGAAGGCGCCTTGACCATGGTATCCTTTACCACTCCCGCGCCGACATCCGCCCCCATACCCATCGGAGGGGAACTCGAATTCTGCAGGCCCCAATCGTTGTAGCCCAGCGAAAAAAGCGTCGTGGTCAAAATGGCATAATTATCGATTTTGCCGTCTTCGCCAATTTTCGGCTGCCCCGAGGGGCCTGCCAGTGTGGAATTCACATTCGTATCCCACCAGCTTTCCGGGCGCGCAGCCGGGCAACTGAAGGCATTCCGGTTATTTCCCATGGTGCTCAACAGTCGCGGTTGCCAGACATACATGTTTTTATTCGGGTCATAACAGGACGGATACTGGGCAAAATCACCCGAATACATCACCAGCGCGATGCCGATCTGCTTCATGTTATTGATGCAACTGGTCTGTTTGGCGCGGGCCTTGGCCTTGGACAGTGCCGGCAATAACATCGCCGCCAGGATCGCGATGATCGCGATTACAACCAACAGCTCGATCAGGGTGAAGGCACTGCGCCTTTTTAGAGATGCGGAGCGGATTTCGGGGATGGGTCTCATATCGTTCGAACGCGTTGCCGGGCCGGAATAAAAGTCAGTTTTCAATCTTGTCACAATGTAAGTCCTCCCGGGGAAACGTCACGTGGCATGAAGTGGCCACAACGGTTTGGAGGCCGATTTTGCCTCCCGTTACATCGTCAACGTGGCGGGGTCGGTTTCCATCAATTCCCACTGTTGCTTCGGCTTGTCCTCCCACGGCGTCAAAATCACCGAGTCTTTTGAAACCGCCGTCAGCGAGCGTCCGGAAGCCACGTCCACCATGCGGTAAAACCCGTTGGCCAGTTTCATGAGCTTCCACGCCGGACGCTTCGAAGCGTCGCTCTCAAACGGAATTTGAACCATCGCCCCGGCGGTTCCGTTGGTTCCCTCGGCAAAGGTTTTGTGAGTAAAGTGATTTTGCAATTGGAACGCCGAGTCGCCAGCTGGCAGTAGTTTCCACGTCATGCATTTCCACGGTTGCGCCGGGTAAAGCACGATGTGGGTGCCGTTGGCGCTGTTCGCGTCCTCCGGTCGCAAGACGTCGCCAAATTTACAGTTGCGAATTTGATAAGAGCGCGGGGCGGAAATCTCTCCGGCGACAGAAAAAAGCGTGACGGCGCAGAACACCACCGCCCAAATCATCATTTTTTTCATCTCAAAAAATCCCCGTATAAAAAATCGGGGGCGCCCGTGAAGGCGCCCCCGTTTCGTTTCAAACTATTCGATCAAGGCTGGCGCAACAGGAAGAACCTATTGGTCGAATCCACCGGAATGTCGTTCGTGGAGGTTCCGCCACTGCTGAACGTTCCCGTTGCATTCGTAGTCCACTGTGCCAGCGGCAGCGCGAGGTTGGTCGTGGTCAACAGCGTGTAAGCCGTGCCCGGCGTGCCGGTGCCGGTCAACTCCAGATTGCCGTTGTTGATGACCGGACGGCCCAAGGCCAGCGAACCGGTCGAAGTAACGGTCAATATGCCCGTCGCCGGGTTGAAGGTGCCGCTGCCTGACGGCAGGATGGTCACCGAGCTGAAGTTTCCGCCGCCCGCCGCGGCCGAATTAAACAGCTTGAACGTACTGCCCGCCACCAGCGGGCTGGTGCCCGAATTCGTCACCACCAGCGTGCCGCCGTAGGTCACACCCGTCAGGCCGGCGACCTGGTCATTATTCGTGCCGCCCGTGTTGTTGTTGATCCGGAACAACGCCGAACTGCCGCCCGAGAGAGTCAGCGTATTGTTGATGGTCAACGTGCCCAGCGAACTTGCCCCCGGCGAAAGTCTCGCGCCCGAAGCCACCGTCACCGGTCCGGCAATCGTGCCCGTGCCGCCCAGCGCGCCGGCGCTTACCGAGGTGGTGTTGGTGTAGGTGTTGACGCCGTTCAGGAACAGCGTGCCCGTGCCAAGCTTGGTCAGGCTGCCGCTGCCGCCCGCGCCGTTCAGCAACGCCTGGCCGATGTTGATGACGTTCGTGCCGCTGTCAATGAACGCGCCGTTGGTCAATATGTTCGCCGCCGTCAAACCTTGCATGAAGGTCGCATTGGCATACGGCGAGGCAACCAATGTGCCGCCGTTGAAGTTGAAGGTGGCCGTGCCGCCACCAAGGTGCGTGATCTGTCCGGCGGTAATCGTGCCGCCGTTCAGGTTGACCGTGCCGTTGCCGCCCGCCGAGCAGATATCCAAATCGGCGAAGCCGCCGACGCCAACAATCACCGCGCCGGTTCCGGATACGTTGAGCGTGCCGGTGCCGTTTTCAGCGACGTTTAGGCGCGTGTTGTTGCTGGGATTCACCTTCATCAAGGTGCCGCCCGAGAGGTTGTAAACGCCCGTGCCGCCCGTGTTGCGGCCGATGGAGATCCAGTTGGTGCCGACCATCGTGCCACCGGTTTGAGTCATGGTGGCGCTGCCGCTGGCGCCGATCTGCGTATCGCCAGTGCGGGCAATGATGGTGCCGCCGGACATCGTCACCGTGCCCACGGTGCCCGCGCTCTTGGCGACCAGGAACGTCGGGCCGCTGGCGACCGCGTTGTCCTGGATCGTCATCGTGCCGGTGCTGGTTCCGGTGTCGGTCACGTTGAAGTCATTGCCGGTGATGACTTTCGCGTTGTCCCTCATGGTCAAGGAACCGGTGCCGCTGCCGGTGCCGATGGACATCCAGGCGCTGTCGAACACGCTGCCGGAATTGGACACGATCAGGTTGGCGACTGCGCCGGCGCTCATTCCCAGGTAAAATCCTTGCCCGGTGTTCGAAGTCGCCAGCACCGCGTTGTCCTTGACGACCACCGTGGCGGTCGAACCAGGGCTTTCGCTGAAGTTATTCGAGCCGCCGTTGGTGACGGTGGTATTCCCGGACAGCGTCAGGGACATCTGGGCAAGGTTCCCGGCAATGCCATTGGCGTAACCCAGCGAGATGTTGCCGAAGCTGACGCGGGAATTGTAGATGGACATCGAGGAACTGTTATTGACCGTTCCATTGCCGCGGCCTATCGCGATCCAGCTCCCTACATTGAGAACCGTGTTCGAAACGATGACATTCGCTCCGGCGGCCGGAGTGCCGCCCACCCACATTTCACCCGCAACGGTATTGGTCTGGCCGCCCGCCGAACCATCCAGCACCACCGTGCCGTTGTTGACCTGGTAAGCGCCGCCGACATTCGCCGGCGAAAGCACGTTCACGCCCACGCCCGCGTAGGTCATCTTGGCCGGACCAACTTTGAGGAGCGTGCCGGAAGTCGTTTGGCCCAGGCCCGTCAGGGTCAAGTTGCCTTCGGTGTCAATAGTCGAGCTATTTGCCTGGTAACCGCGATTGATGGTCACCGGGGCTCCGGCGTAAGTGAAGGTCGCGCCGCTATTGATGATCAGGTTGGTCGGGCTGGCCGAGGAGGCGCCAATCGCGCTCGGCAAACCGCCGTTGGCCAGGTTCGTCACCACCAGCACACCGTTCGAAATGACCGTTTGGCCGGTGTAGTTATTGCCGCCGGTATTCAAGACGCTCAACACATTCGTTCCCTGCTTGATCAAGCTGGTCGCGCCGCTGATTTTGCCGGAGCCCACGAAGGTGTAATCCAAATTGCTGTTATTGATCATCAGCTTCGACGGAGAAACCGTCGTAGTAATATTCACGTTTGTGGTGCCGGTGGCATTGTCGTCAAACAACACGGCATTGCCGTCATTGTAAACCGTGGGCAAACCACTGCCGATGTTGATCCAGTTCGTCGTCACGCCGATGTCCCAGGTGCCTCCCGCCTGTCCTTCCCAGCGCGGCAGGTTGACGGTGCCAATGTTCAAATCAATCGTGCTGTTGGCCACGTTGGTCACGAGGTTGGCCGAGATGCCGGTCGGCAGCGCGCCCACCACGAAATGACCCAAACCTGCCAGCGACCCGTAATGCACCAACGGGAACTCGCCGAGCTGCGGCTGACCATCCGCGACATTCACCGTGACGGTTCCGTTGACCGTAAGCGTCCCCGTGACGTTCAGTGGGGCGGAGCCGACCGCCGGATTTCCGAAACTGCCGAGGGCGAAATTCAGCGAGGCCCCGGTGGAGTTGCCGAGCGTGAGGTTTGCAGCATTGACCTGCGCATTGGCAGCTTGAACCGAAACGCCAAAACCCGCGTTGTCCGCCACCGTGTAATCGCCGGAAGCAGCCGAGCCCGTGCCCACAATCAACGTGCCGCCGCTGACAATCGTGGGGCCGGCATAAGTATTCAGGCCGCTCAGCGTAAGGGTGCCGGAGCCAATTTTGGTCAGGCTGCCGCCGCCGTTGTCGTCGAGTTCCTGCGGGATGTTGATGTTAAAGCCCTGCGAATCAATGACCGCGCCGTTGGCGCCGATCGTGGCCGAGAAAATGCCGGAAACAAAAGTGGAGTTATCGGCGTTGGCCTGGAGCGTTCCACCATTGAAGTTCAAGATGGTCACGGTCGTTCCGGGCGTGGGGGAAGTGATCCCGCGCGCCTGCAGAACACCGCCATTCAGGTTCAATGTGGCGGTACCCGAAGTATTGACCGCCATCAGCACATTCCCCAATACCGCTGCGCCGCCATTCATATTCCACGTGCCGGCAGCGCTCTCTCCCAGGAAGAAATCGCTGGTAGTATTCGTAATGACTCCGCCAAATTGGTTCAACGTGCCCGAGCCGCCTGAGCCGATGGTGAAGTGGTCGCCGCCCGTTCCGGTTTTCGTAATGGTCCCGTTGGTCAGGTTCAGGGTGCCGGAACCGCCGTTGCGGCCGATCGCCAGCCAGTTATTCACGACCAAAGCCGCCGTGCCGCTCATGTTATAGGTACCGGTGCTAGGAGAATTTTCCGGGCACAGAAGCTGGCCTTGTGAAGTGACAGTTCCACCGCTCTGGTTCAGAACGCCAATCGCCGGGTTGCCATTGTTATTGAAGCCGGTGCCAATCAGCAGGTTTCCGCCGCCGTCCTGGTTGAAAGTTCCGCCCGTCATGTTCAGCGTGCCCGTGCCGCTGCTGCGTCCAAGAGCGATATAGTTGCTCACATCTACGCTGCCGCCGCTCAGGTTATAGACACCCACGCCGACGTTTCCAACGAAGAGCTGACCGCCGCCGCCCACAGTAATCGCGCCATTCGACTGGTTGACCGTGTCCGTCACAGACGGCGAAACCGTGCTGGCCGCGCCCAATTCCACCACCACGTCTTTGTTGAAACCCGTGATGGCCACAGGATTGAAAGCGCCACCGCCCGTCGTCTGGCTGCTGAGCGCGAGGAACGTGGCGGTCCCGCCACTGGTATAGGTCAAATCAACGCTCGTGACGGCGCTGGCAGTGTCTGTGATGGGAATGTCCAGCGACCAGAGGTACGGCGCATTGCCGGTGAAACCATTGGCCGATCCCGGAAATTGAAAATTGACGCCCAACGCATCCACGCGGCCGGCAACCGCCATGACTTCGCTCGCCGCTCCCGGCCCGAACCAATCCGGCATGGACAGACTTCCCGTCTCCGTGGTGGCGTCTGCGTGATGCACGACATAATTGACCGTTACCGGCCCGTTGCCGGCGGTACCCATTATGGACAAGCCCGTCACCGGCGCCGGCGTTGCCAGCGTAATGGTCGCAGTCGGCACCGTGGCGGAAAGCAATACCGCGTTATTGGCCGTGTAGCTCGGCGGAAGGATGTAAGAATGGTCCGCCTGCGACATGCTGACAATCGTCGTGCCGGCCGCCGGAAGGCCAATCGACGGATTGGCCGTCGAAAGCCCCTGCTCAAACCAGGTGAAATCGCCTTCGGACGTTCCCCCGCCCACGGTGGCATTGACTGCCAAAGGCGTGGCGAGCGTGCCCAGGTTGGCCGCAAAATTGCCGGTGCCAGTGATGGTGCCGCCATTAACATTCAGGGTGCCGGTTCCGAGTTCGCCGACATCAAACCCGCCGTTGGCATAGTTGATGGAGCCACCGTTCAAAGTATACACGCCGGTGTCGCCGGCGGCCACGCCCAGGCGAACGGGCGTGATAAAACCAGTCCCGGCGTTGGTTCCGCTCAGCGTCACCGCCTGGCCGTTCTGGATGAAAGCGCCGTCGCCGGAGCCATTGCCGGCGCGGATTTGGTTTACGTTCCAATCCGGATTGCCCACACTGATTTGAACCGCGTTGTTGAGGCCGTGGTCGTTGATGGCGCTATCACTTCCCCCGGGCACCACTCCGCCCGTCCAATCGGCCGCGTTGGTGTAATCAGCCGTTCCTCCGGTCCAAAAAATATCCGTCGCCTGCGCCATCGAGACAGCAGCCATGACGCTTAAAAATGAGAATAATTTCTTTTTCATAGAATGAGCAGATCGACCGCCGTTTGAGCGACCAATCGATGGGACACTACCGGCCTTTGAGGTTTCAGGGATTTTCATGCGGTTTCGGTTAATTCTGAATGTGTTTCCGGCTGGGGGAATGCAGTCCGCCGGGGATGGCGAGTTCCGTGCGGCGAACGAAGTGGGAAGAGTAGATTCGCCTGACGGGTTCTGCATTCCGGGCCGATAACAGGAACATGACTCGACTTTAAGGCTACCGCTCAGGATGTCATGTGGCATGAAGTGGCCACAGCGACAAAAGAAAAGTCCAAATTTCGATTTTCCAATCCGAAATTCCAAACTTTAAAAGCACAAGAGTCCGCACCCCGGGGATGCGGACTCAGATTAAGGTTTGGAATTTCTCGGAAGCCTGGAATTGGGAACATCTTCGGGTCACGCGACGCTCCGTCATTCGTCGTGACGTTGATCCGCTCGGCTTAATCGGGCTTCTTCGCGCCGGGGAGTTGCGCCTCGATTTGACTTTTCCATTCGTCGCCCAATTCTGTCAGCGTTTTGCCGGTATATTGCTTCCACAAATCCTCGTTGTATTTTCCGGCCCGCATCGCGGCATCCATTTCCGTGACTATCTTCCCGTCATACTTGTCAGACACCCAGTTTAAGAAATCCGCCGTGATGCGATAGCTGTCGTTGTAATGCGGAGTGAAGTTCCGACGCTTTTTCATCCAGACAATGTCCGCGCCGTGGCTTTGCGGTTCATACTTGAACCAGCGCACATAATCGGCTGAGCCTTCCACCAGCCAGCCGGGATTGCGCCCGTGGAATTGCTGGACCACGTGAACCATCTCGTGCACCAGCGACCCGACCGCCTCCCCGTGAAGCTCTTTCCCCAGCCACTCCGAGTTGGCAACCACTCTCGTGCCGGCAGTGTAGGCGACTCCCTGCACGGGTTTGAGCGTGATGCTGAAATGGGTGGGCGCTTCATATCCCTCGCTGGGCAGCAGCGCCACAATTTTGGGATACCAATCGGCCATCACGGGCGCGAGACTATCCTTGGCCCAGTCTCGCAATTCCGGCGCGCCAGTGGTGTCGATGGTGATTTCGCATTTGCCGTCCGCCGTCTTGACCTTGAACGAATCCGTCGCTGATCCCGCATCGGCCTTGTCTCCCGATGTGCTGGCATCAATCACGTTGATCTCGCCGTAGAAGGTGTTCCCGAAATCGTCGTCATGCTCGGTGGCGAGCGTATCAAACAAGAGGTAACGGTATTTTCCAATCGCGCCGTCCGTATCCGCAATGCTCACGCCATATTGGCCGCCATCCTCACCCTCGCCTTTGGATTTGGTGCTGACCGAAACGATGTGTTTCCAGCCGCAGCTTTCCGGGTTTACCCCGTTCGTCGGCGCGGCATTGAAATCCTTATCGGTGCCGTCGCTGCCGTACAATTTGTAAATTTGCGGCCCGCGCGTGCTCGGATGCCAGGAGTAAGTGTTGATTTGTTTGATGCTGATCGCGCTGCCCAGGTCGGCCACCAACCGTCCGCCCGGGGAGCCTTCGTTGAAAAAGAAATTTTCGTCCGGCTGGTCTTCCTCGGTGGGCAGCTTGCCGTCATTGAGCTTGGAGAGACCGCCGCTCGCCGGGTCCATCTCGCCCGCAACGACGCTGAATTTCGCGCTCGTGGCGGCGTTATGCGCGGCCGGCGACGGCACATTCTTGAATTTAAACGCGGCCGAGGCGGCGTCACCTTCGTTGTGCCCGACGGTTACTTTCACTTCGGCCCGCGCGGCTACGCCTCCCGCAAGCAGCATTGCGAGGATGAATGTTCGGTAGTTCATTTTTTTCGGATTTTTGGTTTAGAGTTCGGGATTATTGCGGGATCAAAGCGTGGGTTCCCCATTCGCTCGGCTGGGGGCCCATGACAAATTCAATCTTTCCACCATGCTGCAGCTCCTTGCACGGCAGGAACGGCGAGTCCCAATTTTTGCCGTTGAGCTTGACCGACTGGACGTAAATGTTCTGGTCGGAAATATTTTCCGCCGTCATCGAAAACTTTTTCCCGTTGGACAGGTGCATGACCGCCGAAGGAAGTTGCGGCGCGCCGATCACGTAATAATCGCTCGCCGGGCACACCGGATAAAATCCCATGCACGTGAACATATACCACGCCGACATCTGCCCGCAGTCGTCGTTGCCACACAACGAACCGGGTCCGCTGCCGTATTGAGTGGATACCACCTGGTGCAGGCGTTCCGCGGCCTTCCACGGCTTGCCGGCGTAGCAGTAGAGATAGATGACGTGATGGCTCGGCTCGTTGCCATGCCAGTATTCGCCAATGCAACCGCGCAGGTCGTTCGCCGATAATTCCTTCTTGAACGCGTCGGATTGCTTCGCGTTGAAAAGGGAATCCAGTTTCTCCACGAATTTGTCATTGCCGCCCATCAGCGAAATCAGGCCCGGCACGTCCTGCGGCACAAACCACGAATATTGCGAACTGCTCGCTTCGGTGACGTCCTGGAGTTTGCCGCCGCCACCAAAAAGGTGCGGATCAAAACCCGGGCGCCAATTCCCGTGCGAATCCTTCGAACACATCCAGCCCATTTCCGAGTTGTAAATATTCTTGTAACTCGCCGCGCGCTTCATGAATTCGTCGTAGTCGTCGTGCTTGCCCAGCGCCTTGGCCATTTGCGCGACACACCAGTCGTCATACGCGTATTCGAGCGTCTTCGAGAGCGATTCATCCTCTTCATCGCACGGCACCCAGCCGAGCTTCCGATACGCAGCCAGCCCGTCGTAATCGGGATTCATGGCGGTGGTCTTGATGGCCTGGTAGGCGCGTTCCGCGTCAAAGCCCTTCACGCCGCGCAAATAACCATCCACAATCACCGGCACGGCGTGATAGCCGATCATGCACCAGGTTTCGTTCCCCTGCAGTTCCCACATCGGCAGCAGATGGTCCGCGCTTTTGTCATAATGATCGAGAATGGAATTGATCATGTCTGAATCGCGCTTCTCCCGGATCAACGACAACAATGGATGCTCGGCCCGGAACGTATCCCACAAGGAAAACACCGTGTATTCCGTGAACTTTTTAGCCTGATAGATGTTCTCGTCAAAGCCGCGATACTCGCCGTTCACATCCTCGTAAAGATTCGGCACCAGCAACGCATGATAGAGCGAGGTGTAAAAAGTCTTCTTTTGCTCCGATGAACCTTCGATTTGAATGCTGCTCAATTCGTGGTCCCATTTGGTTCGCGTGGCCTCCCGCACCTGGTCAAAATCCCAGCCCGGAATTTCCGCATCGAGATTTTCCAGCGCATTGGCCGCGCTCACGGCGGAGACCGCCACCTTGACCTGGATGACTTCGTCGGCGTGCGTTTTGAATTTCGCGAGGAATTGCAGGTTGGTGCCGGCGGCTTCGTTGCGGCTGCGAAAACGGTAATTCGCGTAGCTGTGGTAAATCACCGGCTTTCCGTTGCTCATGATTTCCGCCTCGTCGAAAGGCCGCGAATAGCGCGCCGCAAAATAAAGATACCGCTCCTTGGCCCAGCCATTCACCAGGTGAAAACCGGTGATGGTGCGATTGTCCTCGATGCGCACGCGCGATTCGGGCACGTGCCATCGCCCGCCGTTGATGACGTGGTTCAGATCCGTCAGCAGCGATGCGTTGTCGCTGGCGGGGAAAGTGAAACGCAAAATCCCCGCGCGCTCGCCCGCGGTCAACTCCGCCGTGACGCCGAATTTCTGGAGTTTCACCCGATAATAACCCGCCGAGGCGGATTCATCCGCGTGCGAAAAAGCGGATTGATAGCCCTCCTCGGGATGATTTTTCCGGCCGACTTCAAACGACGGCTCACCGACTTGCGGCATGAACAAAAAATCGCCCAGGTCCGGGCAACCCGTGCCGCTCAGGTGCGTCATGCTGAAACCCATGATGGTTGGGTCGGTATATTCATAACCGGAATCTGTGTCCCAGTTGGTAACGTCCGTGTCCGGGCTGATCTGCACCATACCAAACGGCGCGGACGGCCCCGGAAATGTGTTGCCCTCGCCCTGTGAGCCGACGAGGGGACAGATATAATCCGACAAACGCTCGGCGGCGTTGGCCGTGCCGACGAATCCCATCAATTGCACGGCGGCGAAAACCGCCAACCCCAGCGTTGGAAGCGAATGATTTCTTTTCATGTGGAAGTGGCGGATGACGGTTTTGTTTTAGATTTGCGGCGGACGTTCGGCGCGATCCGAACCAAAAGTTTTATTCGGCGTCGAACCCATCTCCAGCACCAGTTTGCCGCCGGCGGCAATTTCATTCTGGGTGATGAATCCCCGGTTGAACGGCTTCCCGTTGAGCGTGGCGGACTGGATATACATATTGTCAGCCGAATTGTTTTTGGCGACCACCGTGAACTTGCGGCCTTTGTAAAACTTGGAATCCAGCTTGAGCGTGGCCTGGTCCACCAGCGGACTGCCCAGCACATACTCGCCGCTGGTGGGGTCCACCGGGTAAAAGCCGAGCGTGGTGAAAACATACCAGGCCGACGTTTGTCCGCAGTCGTCGTTGCCACAAATGCCGGCGGGTGTGTCGTTGTAAAGCAGGCTGGCGATCTGCCGCACGCGCGCCTGCGTTCTCCACGGCTGGCCGCTGTAATTGTAAAGATACGCCACGTGATGATCCGGCTCGTTGCCGTGGGAATACATCCCGATCACGCCCGTCACGTCCGGAATCGAATTCAGGTTCGGAATGGTTTCCTTGGTGTCAAACATCTCATCGAGCCGCGCGGTGAACTTTTCGTCGCCGCCCAGCTTCGCAATCAATCCCGGAATGTCCTGCGGGACGAAGAAATTATATTGCCAGGCATTGGCCTCGGTATACTCGTTGAAATTGATGCTGTTCTGCTCGTTTTCGCCGAACGGCGTCACCCAACTCCCATCCGCTGTCTTGCCACGCATGAAACCGGTTGAGGGGTCAAACACATTTTCCCACGTGTGCGAGCGCTGGGCATATTTCTGCGCGACGTCCTGCTGCCCGAGCAGCTTGGCGAACCGCCCTATGCACGCGTCGTCATAGGAATATTCGAGCACCTTCGAAACGCTTTGCACGCCCTTGCCCGTGGGGATGTAACCTTTGGTGCGGTAAGAATCCATTTGCTCGCGGTTCCGGTCCGTGGTGGCGATCATGTCGTGCAACGCCTCCTGCGCGTCCCAATTGCGAAAACCTTTCTCGTAGGCGTCCACGATCACCGGGATCGAATGGTTGCCAATCATGCACCAGGTTTCCTTGCCGCCCTCGGGCCACACGGGAAGCGTTTGGCGATTAAAAATCGTGAAGTGATCGAGCATCGTTTTGACGAAATCATTCACGTGCTCCGGCTGCGTCAGGGTGATCAGCGGATTCTCCGCGCGGAACGTGTCCCACAGGGACAATTCTGTGTAGTATTTAAAACCATCGGCCTGGTGCACATGTCCGTCCGGCCCGCGAAATTGCCCGTCCACGTCACTCAACAAAGTCGGCGCCACCATCGTGTGATACAGCGACGTGTAAAACGTCCGGGCCAGGTGCTCGTCTTTCGTCTCCACCTGAGCCGCGCTGAGAGCCTCGTTCCATTGCTTGCCGGCGGCCTTGGCGATCGCGTCGAAATTCCACTTGGGAATTTCCGCGTGCAAATTCTTGCGCGCGCCGTCAACGCTCACGGTGGACAACCCAACCCGCACGAGGATTTGTTCGCCCGCCTTGGTCTTGAAATCAAAATGTCCCTTGGTCTCCTTGCCGGTCGTTTCCTTGCCAGCCACATCCTTGTCCGCCTGCGCGACGCCCGCGGAATCAAACGGCCGCGAAAATTCCATCACGAAATAATACACCTTGCTCCCGCCCCAACCGTCGCTGCGGCGATAACCGCTCGCGGTATGATTGTCTTCGATGGTCAACTGCGCCGCAGTCACGTTGTTACCCACGCCGTGCTGCAAATCCACGATCACATGGCCGGCGTCCGTGGCCGGAAAAGTGTAACGGTGAAAACCCGCGTGCAGGGTGGCGGTCAATTCCACCTTCACCTGCGGATCCGTCAGCATGACCTCGTAATACCCCGGCCGCGCGGTTTCCTGATCGTGCGAAAACCGCGAGCGATAACCGTCGCTCGCCCCGCTGCCCGGCACGAGTTTCACTTCACCCACCGTCGGCATCAACAGGATGTTACCCAAATCAGGGCAACCGGTGCCCGTCAGGTGATTGTGCGAGAATCCGAGGATGCTGCTGTCGGAATAATGATAGCCGCCGCAACCGTCCCAGCCGTTATCGCGCGTGTCCGGCGAAAGCTGCACCATGCCGAACGGCACCGTCGCGCCCGGGTAAACGTGCCCGTGCGCATCCGTGCCAATCCGCGTATCCACGTAATCCACCGGCGATTTCGCGTGGCAGGCTAAAACCATTCCCAGAATGGGAATGCCGGAGAGGAGACGAGCGGCTGCTTTTTTCATAAATGTATCTTTCATAATAAATTTTCTCGTAGGAGACGAAGTGATGAGTCTCTGATGTCTGCGTTCCGTCAGAGACTCTTCACTTCATCCCCTGCTTTTTTAAACCAGTTAAACATTAAGTTTTTTCTTCACGGTACCGAATGCCTCGATCGCCATTTCCAAATCTTCGCGCGAATGCGCCGCGGACATTTGCGTGCGAATCCGCGCCTTCCCCTCCGGCACCACCGGATACGAGAACCCAGTCACGTAAACGCCTTCCTGCAGCATCGCGTCGGCAAATTTCCCCGCGAGCGCTGCGTCGCCCAGCATCACCGGGCAAATGGGATGCGTGCCGGGAAGGATATTAAACCCGCTCCGCGACATTCCTTCACGGAAAAATTTTGCGTTGGCCTCAAGTTTATCGCGCAACGCCGTCGAGCCGGTCAACAGTTCCAGCACCTTCAGGGTGGCTCCGACGATCGCCGGCGCCAGCGTATTCGAAAATAGATACGGCCGCGAGCGCTGGCGCAAATACTCGATGATCTCCCGCCGCCCGCTGGCATAGCCACCGCTCGCGCCGCCCAATGCCTTCCCCAGCGTGCCGGTGAGCACGTCCACCCGGCCCATCACATGATGATGCTCGTGCGTGCCGCGCCCGGTTTTGCCCATGAATCCCACCGCATGCGAATCATCCACCATCACCAGCGCGCCATACTCATCCGCCAGGCCGCAAATAGCCTCCAGGTTCGCAATCGAGCCATCCATGGAAAAAACGCCGTCGGTGGCGATCATTTTGAAACGCGCATTTCCCGCATCGTTCAATTTCGCCTCCAGGTCCGCCATGTCGTTGTTCTTATAGCGATGCCGCTGCGCTTTGCACAGCCGCACGCCGTCGATGATGCTCGCGTGATTCAACTCATCCGAAATGATCGCGTCTTCCGCGCCGAGCAGCGTTTCGAACAATCCGGTGTTGGCGTCGAAACATGAGGAATAAAGAATCGTGTCCTCCGTGCCGAGAAATTCGCTGAGTTTCTTTTCCAGTTCCTTATGAATTGCCTGCGTGCCGCAAATAAACCGCACACTCGCCAGTCCGTAACCCCACTGGTCAATCGTCTCGCGCGCCGCCGCCGCCACCGCCGGATGCTGCGCCAATCCGAGATAATTGTTCGCGCAAAGATTCAACACCGGCTTCCCGTTCGCCACCTGGATCGTCGCACTCTGCGGCGTGACGATGACGCGCTCGCTCTTGTAAGTGCCCGCGGCGCGAATGCCGTCAAGCTGCGCGTGGAGGTGGTTTTGGAAAGCCGTTTGCATCAGTTGCCGGCCGTCTTCTGGGGCGGTTGCCGCCAATTCAAAATGACCTTGCCGGATTGGCCCGACAGCATCGCGTCGAATCCCTTCTGAAATTCCGTGTAATGCATCCGGTGCGTGATGACCGGGCGGATGTCCAGCCCGCTTTGCAGCATCACCGTCATTTTATACCACGTTTCATACATCTCGCGGCCGTAAATGCCTTTGAGCGTGAGCATGGAAAAAATAACTGTCCGCCAATCAATGGCCATTTCCTTTTCCGGAATCCCCAGGATCGCGATTTTCCCGCCGTGGCTCATGTTCGCAACCATGTCTTGAAAAGCGGAAGGGTTGCCGGACATTTCGAGGCCGACATCGAAACCTTCCACCATGCCGAGTTTTTTTTGGACTTCCTTCAGATTTTGCTTACGTGGATCGACGGCCAGCGTCACTCCCATTTTGCGCGCCAGTTCGAGACGGTATTCATTCACATCGGTGATCACCACATACCGCGCTCCCGCGTGCCGGACCACCGCCGCCGCCATGATGCCGATCGGCCCCGCGCCGGTAATCAACACGTCCTCACCCAACAGTGGAAATGACAATGCCGTATGCACCGCGTTGCCGAACGGATCAAAAATGGACGCCACATCGCGGTCAATTCCAGCCGAATGCACCCACACATTGCTCATTGGCAGGGAAATGTATTCGGCGAAGGCGCCGGCCCGGTTCACTCCCACGCCCTTCGTGTCCGCGCACAAATGCCGGCGCCCGGCGAGACAATTCCGGCAATGCCCGCACACCACATGCCCTTCCCCACTCACCACCTGCCCGGGAAAAAAATCCTTCACATTGGAACCGACTTCCACGATTTCGCCCACGAACTCGTGGCCCACGACCAACGGCACCGGGATCGTCTTTTTCGCCCAGTCATCCCATTTATATATATGCACGTCCGTCCCGCAAATCCCCGTCCGATCCACCCGGATCAAAACATCGTTGATCCCGATCTGCGGCTCGGGAACGTCTTCCAGCCACAATCCGGGTTCGGATTTTGCCTTAACCAATGCCTTCATTTTCCAATTTTTCCTGCAACCGATAATCTACATTTGCAAAAATACCTGACCACTGGAGCGCGGAGCTTCGCTCCGCGCGAACATCCATAATTCGCAGAGCAATGCTCCGCGCTCCGCCACCCGGCGCAACTCACTGGCCTCTTAATGCGTCATGGACGGCGGAACATCCTCGGGCGCGCTGCCCCAGTTCGGATTCGGCCGCGGCCCCATCTCAAAAACAAACGTGCCGCCGTTGGCGATGTCCGCATGATAAAACCAGGGCTTGTTCCACGGCTGGCCGTTCAAAGTGGCGGATTGAATGTAGATATTTTTGTCCGAATTGTGTTCGGTCTTGATGATCAAATCCTTGCCGCCGCCCATGTGCAGCGTCACTTTGTCAAAAATAGGCGAGCCGATGATGTAAGCGCCGCTGGAAGGTTCCACGGTGTAAAATCCCATGGCGCTCAACACATACCACGAGGAAGTCGAGCCCTGGTCATCCATTCCTGGAAATGCCAGGCCCCATTTATCGCTGCCGTACAGCAGGCTCAAAATTTTCCGGATCACCTCCTGCGTCTTCCACGGCTGCCCGCAATAATCATAATAATAACCCGATTGCTGGTCCGGCTGATTGCCCTGGCAATAGAGGCCGATCATCCCGGTGACATCCCGCGCGATGCCTTGGGGGTTGTAAGGCGTGTTGAAAAATTCATCGAGCTTGGCCTGGAACTTTTCGCGCCCGCCCACCAGGTTGATCAGCCCTTGAACGTCATGCGGCACTAGCCAGAAATTTTGCCACCCGGTGGCTTCCTTCGACATGTAATTATAATAAGGCTCGCGCGGGTCAAACGGCGAAATCCACGAGCCGTCCCCGTTCCGTCCGCGCATAAACCCGGTCGAAGGATCGTACACATTGGTGTAATTATGCGCGCGCGCGAGGAACAATTTATAGTCGTCGTCGTGTCCGAGCTTTTTGGCGAATTGCGCCATCGCGTAATCGTCCCAGCTATATTCCATGGTCTTGTCCACACCCGCATTCCCGCTGGCATTAGGCGGACTCGGATGCTCCATGAAATCATCATGCACCCAGCCCTTGGCCTCGTATTCGGCCAGGTTGCCGCGCGGCCCGGCGGGGTCCATCGCATTTTTTCGCAGAAAAGGATAAACGGAAGCGTAATCAAACGGCAGACCGCGTTCCCAATCGCCCAGGTACGTCAGCACGGCATGATCGCCGTAAAAGGACGTGTGCATCCAGCCGGACTCGCGCGCCATCTCCAAGTGCGTCCGGAGAATATTCGTTTTCACGTCCGGCTCCAGCAAGGTGAGCAGCATGGTCTGATTGCGTCCGGTGTCCCAAAACGCCATCGGACTGTACCGATCGTATTGCGCGACTTCGCCTTCCTGCCCGCCGCGAACCGGCTCGCCTTTTTTCGTGATCAGCCACGGTGTCATCAGTGAATTGTAAAGCGTGGAGTAAAAGAGCGTCCGTTCCTTTTCCGTGCCGCCTTCGACCTCGATCAAATTAAGCTTCTGGCTCCACAATTCCTCGGCGCGGTGATGGACTTCGTCGAAATTGGCGGAATCCGCCGTCAGTTGTTCCTGCGCGGCTTCGACAGTGCGGCCCGAGGTGATGCGGACCATAATCTGCTCGCCCGCACTCGTGGCGAATTGAAGATAGGAACCGGCGTAAGTGGCCGATTCGGAGCGCGAACCCGGTTGCGTGGCATCATCCCGCCGCACCCGCGCGCCCTCCAGCCGCGGCTGGTTTTGACGAAAGGTGCCAAACGCCTTGAACGGTTTGGAAAACTCGGCCACAAAATAGCGCCCTCGGAAATCTCTGCGCCCACCGCCCACCCGCCCGCGCACCGTATGATCGCCGACAATTTCAATTGAATTTTCTCCCGGCCCGAGGTCGATCAGCACCACACCACGTTCCGTTTGTGGAAAAGTGAACCGGTAATAACCCGTGCGCTCGCTGGTGGTCAGTTCGGTGCGAATGCCGCTGTCCGGAAAGAACACGCTATAATATCCGGGCGACGCTTTTTCCGAAGCTTTGTCATACGGCGAAGCATAACTGCGATCCGGCGGCACCGTCCAATCGCCCACCAAAGGCATGATGGTCAAACCGGACACCGGCGCTGAAAAACCAATCATCGTCGGGCGCGAATGAATGTAAGGATAGATGATCCCGTGGTTGCCCGCGGCGTCGGTCAAATCCTTGTTCAGCGGTCCAAGCAAAATGTTGCGATGCGGCAAGGCCGGCCCGGGAAAAACAAAACCGGTGTAAGCCTCCTCACCCGGCGGCGGCGCGTTTCCCAGCAACTCCGGCTTGTCCAGCGAAGCCGTGCCCACCAGCGGGTTGGCGTACTCCACCGGCGTCTTGGCGGAAACCGTGGCGCTCGCGAAAGCGCACAGCAGGAGCAGCGGAATATACCGCGATGGGCGCCGGCCGCTACCAAATGGTTTCGTGACTTTCATATCAATCGAAGATCCCGCCGTTGCAATGCTGGCCATGGTGTTTTGAAGTGGAACGCGCTACGAACGATTTAACATTATTCGTTCGACACCGCCCGCAAATGCCTGTTCATTGGCGGCCTCAGGTTTCCCATAATGACAATGGACCCTGGGCATACGGCGGTTTGGCGCATGAAATCTCAATTACTCCAGTCGGATGCCAAAAGTCCACCTGAGGTTACAATTTCACAACAAAAGTCACATTTTTCATGTCTCAAAAAATCGCGACTCCAGCTGAAACTTTGCCGGCAGCCGTGTGCGTCTAAAATAGGCACACCCAATTTCAATCGAATTATGAAGATTCCCTCCGGCGCATCAAAATTACTGCTCCTGGCGGGCCTGGCGTTTTCTCAAGCCGCCTTTGCCGCCGATTCCGATTCCCTGAAACTGCCGGCGGTCTTCGGCGACAACATGGTTTTGCAGCAGCAACAACCCGTGCCGGTCTGGGGCTGGAGCGCGCCGCACGCGGACGTCACCGTGAAATTCGCCGGCCAGTCCAAATCCACCCGCGCCAACGCGCAGGGCCTCTGGCGGGTGACGCTCGCCAAATTGTCCGCCTCGTTCACTCCTCAATCGCTTGTCATTGAATCCGGCGGCACCAAAGTTTTCACCAACATCCTCGTCGGCGAAGTCTGGGTTTGCTCCGGCCAATCGAACATGGAAAAACCGATTGATGGCCGGCCCGGGTGGAAACCAAATTTCAATTCCACGCAGGAACTTGCCTCCGCGACCTTTCCCGCCATTCGCCTTTTCAAAGTCGAACAAACCCTTTCGCACGAACCCTTGAGCGATTTCAAAAAATTTCAGGCCTGGCGTTCCTGCGATTCCAACGCCCTGCAAACAGTCAATTTCTCCGCCGCCGCGTATTTCTTTGGCCGCGAAATCCACACAAACCTCAACGTGCCGGCCGGCCTGATCGAATCCTCCTGGGGCGGCACGCGCATCGAGCCCTGGACGCCGCCGGTCGGGTTTGAGTCCGTTCATTCTCTCGAAAAATTTGGCATCCCCGTCGCAAAATCCACCGCCGTCCACTCCACGACGCCCATGGCAATATACAATGCCATGATTGCGCCGATGGCCGGCTTCGCCATCCGGGGCGCGTTGTGGTACCAGGGCGAATCCAATTGCTCGGGCGCTGCAAATGAAAGCGACTATTTGACCTACGCCGATAAAATGGAGGCTCTCGTCGGCGGCTGGCGAAAGGTCTGGAACGAAGGCGATTTTCCGTTTTATTTCGTCCAGATTGCGCCCTACCGATATTACGGCCGCGACAAAGCCACGCCCTCACCCGAGCGGTTGCCCGAGTTCTGGGCGATCCAGTCTCGCGCTGAGCGCGCGATCAAGAACACCGGCATGGTCGTCACCACCGATCTCGTGGATGACCTGAACGACATCCACCCGCGCAACAAACAGGACGTCGGCCACCGGCTGGCGCTGCTCGCGCGCAACAGAACTTATGGCGAAAAAGATGTCGTCGCGTCCGGACCGATTTTCCAAGAGATGAAAATCGAAGGCAACAAAGCCATCCTGACCTTCGAGAATGCGGATGGCGGTTTGATGAGCCACGACGGCCAGCCATTGACCTGGTTTGGTATCGCGGGACCGGACGGAAAATTCGTTGAAGGCGATGCCACCATTGCCGGCGACACGGTGGTGGTTTCCTCCATTGAAGTAGATAAGCCGCAGGCAGTCCGCTTTGCCTGGCGCGAAACCGCGCAGCCGAATTTTTGCAATAAAGCAGGTTTGCCGGCGGAGCCGTTTAACACAGAAGACACCGCCGCGCGCCAACCCTGAGCAATTTTTGGGGAGCGCGGCCCGCGCCGATTTACTTACCAGAGCTTTCCGGCACCAGCCACGCTACATACCCGCCGTCTTTCCGCAACGGCATCAGCAACGAATCCTTGCGCGTGACCGTGCGCTCCGATCGCACAAACGCATCATTGCGGTCTGCGCTGTCGGCCAGTTCCACTAATTTATAGCTGCCCTTGCCAAGGAAATTCAGCGACACCGTTTCCCGGCGCGGCATAGTGCCGTTGATCACGCCCACGAACCATTGGTCCCCGTGCTGGCGCGCGTAGGCGGCTATTTCGCCGATTTTACTCTCCGGCAAGACAAGGGTTTCATCCCACACGGAGGGCAGCGCCTTCAAAACATCCGCCGCATCGCTTTTCAGATAATGTTCCGGACTGTCGCCCATGCACAAGAATGGCGCCGTGAACACAATCGGCATCGCCAGTTCATGTGCAAAGGAGGAACCGTCCAGCCGCTTCGGAATCAACAGTGTCGGCGTGTAATCCGCCGGGCCTTGCACATAGCGCACGAACGGTAGCGTGGTGTCGTGCACGGAGGGATTCTTGCCCTGCTCGCGGCCGCTGACCGCCTCGCGGTTCACTTCATTTGGCCACGTCCGCTCGCGGCCAGTCGGCTTGACCGCGCCGTGGATGTCAATCATCAGCCCCGCTGACGCCGCGTCGCGCAGCGTATCGTCATACCATTGCACCCAGACCGTGTTGGGGGGATGCGGAAAATCGATTTTCAACCCCACAATCCCCATTTCCTTGGCGCGTTTGAAATAAGCCATGCGGTCTTCCGGCTTGAAAACATATTGTGAATTCACCCACACCCAAATCTTCACACCCTGGCTTTTGGCATAATCAACGACGTCCCGCATGGCGTTCCAGGCATTGTCTCCGCCGCCGTTCCATCTCCGCCATCCGTCGTCCACCAGGTAATATTCGTAGCCCATTTGTTTGGTGCCATCGATCCACGAATTTTGTTCCTCCAATTTAGGCGGCCCGCCAGTCAGCCAGTGCCAGATCGAGCGGCCCGGCTTGATCCAGTCGGCATTCGCCAGTTCCGGCGCGGGCGGCGGGCAAAGATTCTTGATGATGTCGCTGTTCACCAGCGTGTTCAGATCCCGCGCAAGAATCGTCACCCGCCACGGCGAAATAATTTCTCCTTCGTGATCCCATCCGTCGGAATCGTAATGAAACAAGGCCTTAAAGCTGCTTTCACCGGACGCCTGCAACGCCATGTCACTGTACGAAATCAGATTCGCCTCGGTCATCATCCCGTAACCCGCGTCGCCGGGAAATTTCAACGTCGCGGGCGCCATCAGCTTCAAGCCCTTCGGCAATTGGCCGACGATATCCGGATAAAACTTCGATTCGTAGGACGGATTATTTTCGTCCTGGTGCCAAAGCATCGACCCTACCGGCACGGTCCACTCGGTGCTTTCGCCATTGATATGACGCGTACCGCTGCCCGGCACGCGATACCGAAAGGCGACGCCGTCGTTGAACACCCGCGCTTCCAGTTGCCATTGGGTGCTGCCGCTTGTCAGATTGATGACGGCGACATTACAATGATTCACGGCGACGTCATGAACTCCCCGCGTGGGATAACGCTCGTCAATAACGCTTCTTTCCGGCTTGCCCTCCAACGTCACATCCCCACCCAGATCTTTGCTATCCACGATGATTCCCAACTCCGCTTTTCCGAGCACCGGCCGGCCGTGAAAATTCACGGTGTAACTCAAATGTTCGCCCGCGCTCACCGCCACGGCGATTTTGCCATCCGGACTTTTTATGGTGAGTTCGTTTTCCTTTGCCACCAGTGAGCCGGCAACCAGAAAACTGAAAACGCCCGCCAGAAAAATGGCGGGAACGACGGTGTTTTTGATTTTCATTCGCAAATTCCGAAGTGCGGCGCGCCGGCAGTTTCAACTCAGCAACTGCGGACGCTCATTGAAAGTTTTCAGCACCAATTCGCCAAAAATCGTGTTCGCCCAGGCAAACCAAGCGCGGGTGAATTTTTTCGGATCGTCCTTGTTGAAAGCCTCGTGCATAAACCCGGTGCCGGCGTGCGTATGCTGAAGCGTGGTGAGGCATTCCTTGATTTCATCGTCATGCTGGGCGGTCAGGCCTTGGATGATAATGCCCAGCGGCCAGATCATGTCCATGCCGACGTGCGGTCCGCCCAGTCCCCGGCCGGCGCGCCCGTCGCAATAGTAAGGATTTTTGGGCGACAACAGCATCGCGCGCGTATTCTGGTAAAGCTTCTCACCGGGCTTCACCGCGCCCAGGTAGGGCAGCGAAAGCAGGCTCGGGATGTTGCCGTCGTCCGTGCAGTAATAATTCCCAAACGCATCCACCTCGTACGCATAAACCTTTCCGGCAAACGGATGGTTGACGATGGAATATTCATGGAGCGCATGCTCCACTTCATCGGCCAGCGCGCGGCATTCCTTCGCCAGGTCTGAATCCTTGCGCAACTGCTCCACCATTTCCGCCGCCTGCCGCAGGCTGACCATCGCGAAGAAATTCGAGGGCACCAAAAACGGAAATATCGTCGCGTCATCACTTGGCCGGAACATCGAATAAATCAGCCCCACCGGTTTCGCCGGGTTCCCATAACCGCGACCGGGAACCGTGTCCGTCGCGGTTTCCGTCCGGCGCATGAAATGATACGGCCCTTTTCCGTGCTTGCGCTGTTGTTCGCGAAACGTTTTCAGCGTGAGCGCAATCGCCTGCTGCCATTGCTCATCGAACGGCGCGGCGTCCCCCGTCGCTTTCCAATAACCGTGCGCCAGGCGAATCGGGTAGCAGAGTGAATCAATTTCCCATTTCCGCTCGTGAACGCCCGGTTTCATGTCGGTGAGATCGCTGGACCATTCACTCCGCTTCGTCGCATCCTTGTAAAAAGCATTCGCGTACGGATCCTTGAGAATGCAGCGCGTCTGGCGATTGATGACTCCCGCCACTAATTGTTGCAACTGGTTGTCTTCCTTCAGGAGCGAGAGATACGGGTAGACCTGGGCCGAACTGTCGCGCAGCCACATCGCGTCAATGTCGCCGGTGATGACATACGTGTCCGGGCGGCCATCGACCATTTCAAAATCCACGGTCGTGTCGAGCGTGTTCGGAAAACAATTCTCAAACATCCAGCCGATTTCCTTGTTACCGATGGACGAGCGGACGCGCTCGATCGTGCGCTCCACCGCCTCGCTCCTGAATTTGCGTTTCGCGGCCGGGACACGCACGACGGGAAAACTGCTGTCCTGGGCCCAGGTGTTGGCGCTCACGAGCAACGTGGCGGTGGCGAGTGAAGTATTGCGAATAAAATCTCTTCGAGTCATGGCTGTAATAAGTTTGAAACGAACGTGGCTCGGAAGATACCGCGCAGATTTGTTCGTGACACGCTCAATTTTTAAAAATCATTTGTAACGGCGCGGCGGCCAGGCAATCAGAAAGGCGCACCCCCGCATGGTAGTTTTGTACCTCCCCCGGCGCTGGCCTCAAGGATTCAACCGCACCGAGATGTGCGATTGAGCCGGACGCCGCTCTCGTTCGCAGTTACGTTTTCCGTCAAGTTCGGCGCATTTTCGATGTCGTTGGAGGCAGTATCGGATGCGTTCGGAGGCAGAAAAAAGTCTCTTTTATTTCACTTTTGTAACGTCTAATATCCATTTGACCAAACAAACTATGGGAACACCCCAAACGACGGCCTCGCGCCGTCGCGAAACCAATTATGCAACCGACCGTACCCCTCGATTGGTGGCCGCAGGATCTCCTGACCCGGCGTCCTTTGCACGATGTGTTTGTCTGCGGCCGGCAATTGCATCCGCCGCTGTTCAGCCACATCGTCACTTTTCCGCGCCTGGAAATTCCCCTCAAAGGCGAATACGAGAATCAGATTGAACGGGATGCCAAAATTGAAACGGTTTGCCTCCGCCCGGGCAGCGCCCTGTTCATCCCGCCCAACTGCTGGAATTATCCCACCTGGGAACGCAAGGTCGAAGTCATGTCGCTGTTGTTTGGGAGAAAGCAGCTCGGGGTCAGCATCGTTTCCGCGAAGGGACCCAAAATGCCCCAGCTCGTCGCCCACAAATTCGCCGTGCCCGCGCCCGTCAGCGGCCCCATTCCGCACATCCTCGAGGCGATGCTGGAATTATATTCGGTGCAGGAGCCGGCCGGCGCTTTCACCGAATTGTCCCGCGCGCTCGTGCAATGCGTGGAGCGGCTCGTCCACGAATCGCCCGCCGCGGAATCCGAAAATCGCGGCCAAAGCTTCTTCGAACGCGTCTGCGTTTACCTGCAGGGCAGCTATCAAAACGACATCACGCGCGATTCCGTCGCCCATTTGTTCAGCGTCAGCCCCAATCACCTCTCGCGCGTGTTTCACCGGCACGGACACATGACGTTCATCGACTATTTGACCCATGTCCGGATTGCCCGCAGCAAATTCCTCCTGTGCAATTATAATTTCAAACTTGAAGACGTCGCCGTGCGTTGCGGTTTTCGCGACGCCGCCTATTTCTGCCGCGTCTTCAAACGCGTCACCAAGACCACGCCCATCGAGTATCGAGCCAAAATGGTGCAATACCCGAGTGGCGCGGAGCTGGAGAAATCCCAAAACACAGGCAACGGTGCCCTGGCATAATCACCGCCCTCGAATATTTGATGCCGGTTTCACGCAAGCGATTTCGACACTTTCGCGGTTGCCCCCGTGACTCAATTTTACGGCTCAATAAATTCTAGTCGAAACCTTCGGAACTTGGATACGTCCGCCTGGATTGCCCGGCCTCACCGTTGATTTTAAATGATTTGCCGGCGAGTTTTGTTTATCCTGTTTTGATGTCGAAGGACTCTTTTTCCAGGCCCGCCGCAAATCCACGGCTCTGGCTGCTGGACCCGAAAATTCTTTTCCTAAATCACGGCGCGTTCGGCGCCTGCCCGCGATGCGTTCTCGAATTTCAAGACGAATGGCGCGCCCAAATGGAACGCCAGCCCGTGCACTTTCTCGTTCGCGAAGCGGAAAAGGCCCTCGACGCCGCCCGCGAAGCGCTCGCGCAATTCGTCGGCTCCCACACGGACGATTTGGTTTTCGTTCCCAACGCCACCAGCGGCGTCAATTCCGTTTTGCGCTCGCTGTCATTTCAGCGCGGCGATGAACTGCTCGTCACCGACCACGAATACAACGCCAGCCGCAACGCGCTCGATTTTGTGGCGCAGCGCTGGGGCGCGCGCGTGGTGGTCGCCAAAATCCCGTTTCCTTTTCGCCAGGGCGATGAACTCATTGCACCCATTCTGGAGCGAGTGACGCCGCGGACCAAACTCGCGCTCGTGGACCACGTCACCAGCCAGACCGGCATCGTTTTGCCCCTTGCCAAAATCGTGAAGGCCTTGCGCGCGCGCGGCGTGGAAACCCTGGTGGATGGCGCGCATGCGCCGGGAATGGTCCCGCTGAATTTGCGGCAACTCGGCGCGGCCTATTACACTGGCAACTGTCACAAATGGATTTGCGCGCCCAAAGGCGCGGCGTTCCTGCACGTGCGGCGCGACCAACAGAAACTCATTCGCCCGCTCACCATCAGTCACGGCGCGAACTCGCGGCGCAAGGACCGTTCGCGATTCCTGCTTGAATTCAGCTGGCAGGGCACCCTCGATCCTTCCGCATTTTTGAGCGTGCCGGAAGCAATTCGCTTCGTCGGCGCGCTGCTGCCCGGCGGCTGGCCTGAAGTGATGGAACGCAATCGCGGGCTGGTTTTGGCCGCGAGGAAAATTTTGTGCGAGACTCTGGAAATCGCCGAGCCCTGTCCGGAGGAATTCATCGGTTCAATCGCCGCGGTTCCGCTGCCCAACGCCGCCAGAAACCAATTGCCCCGGCTGCCCTTCAACGAATCGCCACTGCAAGACGCGCTGCGGGAGAAGCATCAAATCGAAGCGCCCGTCATTTCCTGGCCCGCGCCGCCCGCGCGCGTGCTGCGTGTTGCCGCGCAGCTTTACAATTCGCTCCCGCAGTATCGGAAATTGGCCGCGGCACTCCGAATTGAATTGCACCGTCCTCAACGAAAGTAGCGCGCATTACCGAACGGCGCGCCCACCGGGAAAAATTTATTTCCGCCCCGCATCATCCAGCCGCCGCAGCGCGAACGCATAAGCGCCCACCGCTATCGCATGGCTGGTGCCCAGGCGCGAGATGCCGATTCCCACCCGGCGAAGCGGATCGTATTGCACACTGCGATTGCTCCGCGGAACTTTCACCTCCCGCGTTTCACCCTTGAGAAATTTTTCCAGCTCCGCCGGCTCCTGAAGATTGAACCCCTTCGAAGCGAGCCGCGCAAAAGAATTTCCACCCGGCCCCACATAAGAGCCGTTCACCTCCGCCAATGTCGCCGACAAAAACAACGGCCACGCGCTCGA